>NZ_VIGB01000003.1:5892500-7095070 GCF_006636205.1 Kitasatospora acidiphila
GAGCTTTGATCCGGGGGTGTCCGAATGGGGAAACCCGGCAGTCGTCATGGGCTGTCACCCATACCTGAACACATAGGGTATGTGGAGGGAACGCGGGGAAGTGAAACATCTCAGTACCCGCAGGAAGAGAAAACAACCGTGATTCCGGGAGTAGTGGCGAGCGAAACCGGATGAGGCTAAACCTTGAGCGTGTGAGACCCGGCAGGGGTTGCGCTTGAGGGGTCGTGGGATTTTTCTTGATCGGTCTGCCGGCCGGTCGGCGAGTCAGAAACCGTATGGGTAGTCGAAGGACATGCGAAAGGTCCGGCGTAGAGGGTAAGACCCCCGTAGACGAAATCTGTACGGCTCGCTTGAAGAACACCCAAGTAGCACGGGGCCCGAGAAATCCCGTGTGAATCTGGCGGGACCACCCGCTAAGCCTAAATATTCCCTGGTGACCGATAGCGGATAGTACCGTGAGGGAATGGTGAAAAGTACCGCGGGAGCGGAGTGAAATAGTACCTGAAACCGTGTGCCTACAAGCCGTGGGAGCGTCGTTGGTCGGCTTGCCGGCCAGCCGTGACTGCGTGCCTTTTGAAGAATGAGCCTGCGAGTTTGCGGTGTGTAGCGAGGTTAACCCGTGTGGGGTAGCCGTAGCGAAAGCGAGTCCGAATAGGGCGTCTGAGTTGCATGCCCAAGACCCGAAGCGGAGTGATCTAGCCATGGGCAGGTTGAAGCGCGGGTAAGACCGTGTGGAGGACCGAACCCACCAGGGTTGAAAACCTGGGGGATGACCTGTGGTTAGGGGTGAAAGGCCAATCAAACTCCGTGATAGCTGGTTCTCCCCGAAATGCATTTAGGTGCAGCGTCGCGTGTTTCTTGCCGGAGGTAGAGCACTGGATAGGCGATGGGCCTCACCGGGTTACTGACCTTAGCCAAACTCCGAATGCCGGTAAGTGAGAGCGCGGCAGTGAGACTGTGGGGGATAAGCTCCATGGTCGAGAGGGAAACAGCCCAGAACACCGACTAAGGTCCCTAAGCGTGTGCTAAGTGGGAAAGGATGTGGAGTCGCAGAGACAACCAGGAGGTTGGCTTAGAAGCAGCCACCCTTGAAAGAGTGCGTAATAGCTCACTGGTCAAGTGATTCCGCGCCGACAATGTAGCGGGGCTCAAGTACACCACCGAAGTCGTGTCATTCACAGAATACGCCCAACGGCGCTGTGGATGGGTAGGGGAGCGTCGTGTGCCGGGTGAAGCGGCCGAGGAATCGAGTCGTGGACGGTATACGAGTGAGAATGCAGGCATGAGTAGCGATACAAGAGTGGGAAACTCTTGCGCCGATTGACCAAGGGTTCCTGGGTCAAGCTGATCTGCCCAGGGTAAGTCGGGACCTAAGGCGAGGCCGACAGGCGTAGTCGATGGACAACGGGTTGATATTCCCGTACCCGCTTTGAAGCGCCAACGGCGAACCAGGTGATGCTAAGCCCGTGAAGCCGCCCCGGAGTCTTCGGACAAAGGGGAGTGGTGGAGCCGGTGACCCAAGTCTGTAGTAGTTGAGCGATGGGGTGACGCAGGAAGGTAGTCCAGCCCGGGCGGTGGTTGTCCCGGGGTAAGGGTGTAGGGCGTTGCGTAGGCAAATCCGCGCAACATGTGCCTGAGACCTGATGCCGAGCCGATTGTGGTGAAGTGGATGATCCTATGCTGTCGAGAAAAGCCTCTAGCGAGTTTCATGGCGGCCCGTACCCCAAACCGACTCAGGTGGTCAGGTAGAGAATACCGAGGCGTTCGGGTGAACTATGGTTAAGGAACTCGGCAAAATGCCCCCGTAACTTCGGGAGAAGGGGGGCCCCTCCTGGTGATGGCACTTGCTGCCTGAGCTGGGGGTGGCCGCAGAGACCAGCGAGAAGCGACTGTTTACTAAAAACACAGGTCCGTGCGAAGCCGTAAGGCGATGTATACGGACTGACGCCTGCCCGGTGCTGGAACGTTAAGGGGACCGGTTAGCTCTGATTCGTCGGGGCGAAGCTGAGAACTTAAGCGCCAGTAAACGGCGGTGGTAACTATAACCATCCTAAGGTAGCGAAATTCCTTGTCGGGTAAGTTCCGACCTGCACGAATGGCGTAACGACTTCTCGACTGTCTCAACCATAGGCCCGGTGAAATTGCATTACGAGTAAAGATGCTCGTTTCGCGCAGCAGGACGGAAAGACCCCGGGACCTTTACTATAGCTTGATATTGGTGTTCGGTTCGGCTTGTGTAGGATAGGTGGGAGACTGTGAAGCAGCAACGCCAGTTGTTGTGGAGTCGCCGTTGAAATACCACTCTGGTCGTGCTGGATGTCTAACCTGGGTCCGTGATCCGGATCAGGGACAGTGTCTGGTGGGTAGTTTAACTGGGGCGGTTGCCTCCTAAAGGGTAACGGAGGCGCCCAAAGGTTCCCTCAGCCTGGTTGGCAATCAGGTGTTGAGTGTAAGTGCACAAGGGAGCTTGACTGTGAGACCGACGGGTCGAGCAGGTGCGAAAGCAGGGACTAGTGATCCGGCGGTGGCTTGTGGAAGCGCCGTCGCTCAACGGATAAAAGGTACCCCGGGGATAACAGGCTGATCTTCCCCAAGAGTCCATATCGACGGGATGGTTTGGCACCTCGATGTCGGCTCGTCGCATCCTGGGGCTGGAGTAGGTCCCAAGGGTTGGGCTGTTCGCCCATTAAAGCGGTACGCGAGCTGGGTTTAGAACGTCGTGAGACAGTTCGGTCCCTATCCGCTGTGCGCGTAGGAGTGTTGAGAAGGGCTGTCCCTAGTACGAGAGGACCGGGACGGACGAACCTCTGGTGTGCCAGTTGTTCTGCCAAGGGCATGGCTGGTTGGCTACGTTCGGGAGGGATAACCGCTGAAAGCATCTAAGCGGGAAGCCTGCTTCGAGATGAGCACTCCCACCTCCTTGAGAGGGTAAGGCTCCCAGTAGACGACTGGGTTGATAGGCCGGATGTGGAAGCCCTGTGAGGGGTGGAGCTGACCGGTACTAATAGGCCGAGGGCTTGTCCTCAGTTGCTCGCGTCCACTGTGTTGTTCTGAAACAACGACCCCACCGCATTTGAGGCGGTGGTGCGGCCGATAGTTTCATAGTGTTTCGGTGGTCATAGCGTGAGGGAAACGCCCGGTTACATTCCGAACCCGGAAGCTAAGCCTTACAGCGCCGATGGTACTGCAGGGGGGACCCTGTGGGAGAGTAGGACGCCGCCGAACAATTCTTCAGAAGAAGCCCCGACGGGCGACCGTCGGGGCTTCTTCGCGTTGTGGTTTCGTGTCTTCCGTGACCCTGTCCCTCACCGACACGCCGGGTTACCGTACTGGTCACACACGACGCGCCGGCCGCCACGTGGGCCTGGTGGGGCGTCAGGAGGGGGACTGAGGAGTGACCCAGCAGGAGGGTGCGGCCGCTGCCGCCACCACACTCGCGCCGATGGTCGAGGTCCAGGACGTCTGGCGAAGCTTCGGCGCCGGTGCCACCGCCGTGCACGCGCTGCGCGGCGTCTCGTTCACCGCCCGGCGCGGTGAACTCACCGCGTTGCGCGGCCGATCGGGCTCCGGCAAGACCACGCTGCTCAACCTGGTCGGCGGTCTGGACGCGCCGACCTCGGGCCGGATCATGCTGGACGGCACCGATCTGGCCGGCCTTGACGAGGCCGGCCGACTGACGATGCGCCGCGACCGGATCGGTTTCGTGTTCCAGTCCTTCGGCCTGATCCCGATCCTCAGCGCGGCGGAGAACGTCGGGGTGCCGATGCGGCTGCGCAAGGTGCCGGCAGCCCAGCGCGAGGAACGGGTGCAGACCCTGCTGGCCCTGGTGGGCCTGGCCGACCACGCCGAGCAGCGCCCCACCGAGCTGTCCGGCGGTCAGCAGCAGCGGGTGGCGATCGCCCGGGCGCTGGCCAACGAGCCTGCGCTGATCATCGCGGACGAGCCCACCGGTCAGTTGGACTCGGAGACCGGCCGCTCGGTGATGCAGCTGCTGCGCGCGGTGGTGCGCAGCGAGGGTGTGACGGTGCTGGTCGCCACCCACGACCCGCAGCTGATGGAACTCTCCGACCGGGTGGTCGAGCTGCGGGACGGTCAGATCGTGGACTGACGGTCCGTCGCAGGCTGACGACCGATCACGGTTAGGCCACTGTTCGGTGAAGCCCTGTCGGTCTGGCCGGTACTGGCTTTCGGCTGACGCTCCGCCACCGATAGGGTCGCGGCTTCGGCCGCGTTCGACGGCCGGTCCAGTTGACCGCACCTCGTTCGGGGGAATCGCTTGTCCACTCCGCCGCCACCCCAGGGGCAGTACCCGCCGCCGCAGGGCGGTGGGTACGGCCCGCCGCAGGGCGCCTACGGCGCTCCCCAGCCGCAGCCGGGCTACGGCAACCCGGCTCAGCAGGGCTATGCCCAGCCGCAGCCCGGTTATGCCCAGCCGCAGCCGCAGCCGTACGGCCAGCCCGCTCAGGGCTACGCACAGCCGGGCTACGGGTACAACGTCCAGCCCACCCCGCCGCGCAAGGGCCGCAAGGTGCTGGTCGGCGTCTTCGTGGTGATCGTCCTCGCGGTGATCGCCGGGCTCGCCGCCTACGGCATGAAGACCGACCCGAAGTACGCCGCGGTCGGTGACTGCGTGCACAACAAGAACGGGAACGTGTCGGCCGGCGCGACCGACGACCACCCGGACGTCGTGACCATCGCCTGCACCGACCCCAGCGCCGACGCGAAGATCGTCGGCAAGGAGCCCGGTGCCTCCGACCCGGAGACCACCTGCAAGAAGTACCCGGACTCGGACGGCTACTACACGCAGAAGCAGGGCTCCGACAACTTCACGCTCTGCCTGAAGTTCCTGAAGTAGGAGCACCCGCGGGAGCGTCCACCGCTCTGCACCCGCTGCCGGGCCGTCCGATCGAGACGGCCCGGCAGTCGTGTTTCCGCCCCTCCGACGCTCGCCACAACCCGTCAAGATGCCGCTAAATCTGCCCTCTCACCAGCCTGATCGAAGGCGAAAGGCGCCTCACCCCGTAGTCTCGGCAGCGCGAACAGATGTCCGGGGCTGGTCCCCGGGCCGGGCTCGATCAAGAATGGGACGCATGGCACGCGGAAGGCTGCGGATCTACCTCGGGGCGGCCCCCGGGGTGGGGAAGACGTACGCGATGCTCTGCGAGGCCCATCGACGGGCGTCCCGCGGCACCGATGTGGTGGTCGGGTTCGTCGAGACCCACGGCCGCACGAAGACCGCCGAGTTGCTGCACGGCCTGGAGGCGGTGCCCCGCCGGGTGATGGAGCACCGCGGCGCGGAATTCACCGAGCTGGACCTGGACGCGCTGCTGGCCCGCCGCCCGCAGGTGGCCCTGGTCGACGAGCTGGCCCACACCAATGTGCCGGGCTGCCGCCACGGCAAGCGTTGGCAGGACGTCGAGGAGCTGCTGGCGGCCGGTGTCGACGTGATCTCCACCGTCAACATCCAGCACCTGGAGTCGCTGGGCGACGTGGTGGAGGGCATCACCGGCGTGCGCCAGCGCGAGACGGTGCCGGACGAGGTGGTGCGCCGGGCCGACCAGATCGAACTGGTCGACATGTCCCCGCAGGCGCTGCGGCGCCGGCTGGCGCACGGCAACGTGTACGCGCCGGAGAAGATCGACGCGGCGCTGTCCAACTACTTCCGCCCCGGCAACCTGACCGCGCTGCGCGAGCTGGCGCTGCTGTGGACCGCCGACCGGGTGGACGAGTACCTCCAGCGGTACCGGGCCGAGCAGGGCATAGACAGCACCTGGCAGGCCCGGGAGCGGATCGTGGTCGGCCTGACCGGCGGCCCGGAGGGCGCCACGCTGATCCGCCGCGCCGCCCGGATCGCCGCCAAGGGCTCCGGCAGCGAGCTGCTGGCGGTGCACATCTCGCGCTCCGACGGACTGGTCACGGGCGGCTCCCCGCAGGCGCTGATCGAGCAGCGGGCCCTGGTGGAGAGCCTGGGCGGCACCTTCCACACGGTACTGGGCGACGACCCGGCGGCCGCCCTGCTGGAGTTCGCCCGCGGCGTCAACGCCACCCAGATCGTGCTGGGCTCCAGCCGCCGCAAGGGCTGGCAGTACATCTACGGACCCGGCGTGGGCTCCACGGTGGCCCGCGACTCGGGCGACATCGACGTGCACATCGTCACCCATGAGCACGCCGCACACGGGCGGGGCAGGATCCCGATCCGCAAGGTGACCGACCTGGGCCGGCCGCGGGCGGTGGCCGGCTGGCTGATCGGCGTGGTCGGGCCACCGCTGCTGGCGGTGCTGCTCACCCGGCTGAACGACACCGCGCTGCCCACCGACATGCTGCTGTTCTTCTCGGTGACCATCTGCGCGGCGCTGATCGGCGGGCTGTTCCCCGCGATCGCCTCGGCGCTGGTCAGCTCCACCGCGCTGAACTACTACTTCACCCCGCCGATCCACCGGCTGACCATCTCCGACCCGCAGAACATCCTGGCGGTCGCGATCTTCGCCGCGGTCAGCATCGCGGTGGCCACAGTCGTGGACATGGGTGCCCGGCGCACCCATGAGGCGGCCCGTGCCCAGGCCGAGGCGCAGACCCTGAGCACGCTGGCCGGCACGGTGCTGCGCGGCGGCTCGCCCACCGGGGACGGGTTGCTCAAGGCGCTGCTGGACCAGGTGCGGGAGACCTTCCAGGTGGACTCGGTCGCGCTACTGGAACGGCGCCATGAGTTCGATCCCTGGCACGCCATCGCGGCGACCGGTCCGAAGCCGCCGGAGCACCCCGAGGACGGCCAGGTGGACGTCCCGGCGGGCAAGACCTTGACGCTGGTGCTCTCCGGCCGGGTGCTGCCGGCCTCGGACCGCCGACTGCTCGGGGCGTTCGCCGCCCAGGCCGCGGTGCTGGCCGAACGGGAGCAGCTGGCCCGGGAGGCCGCCGCCGCCCGCCGCCAGGCCGAGGGCAACCGGATCCGGACCGCCCTGCTGGCCGCCGTCTCGCACGATCTGCGCACCCCGCTGGCCGGGATCAAGGCCGCCGTCACCTCGCTGCGCGCCGAGGACGTCGAGTGGAGCGAGGACGACGAGGCCGAGCTGCTGGCCGGGATAGAGGCCGGCGCCGACCGGCTGGACCACCTGATCAACAACCTGCTGGACATGAGCCGCCTGCAGACCGGCACGGTCACCCCGCTGATCCAGGAGGTGGACCTGGACGAGGTGGTGCCGTTCGCGCTCGGCGGGGTGCCGCTGGAGTCGGTGCAGCTGGAGGTGCCGGAGACGCTCCCGATGGTCTCGGCGGACGCCGGCCTGCTGGAGCGGGCGCTGGCCAATCTGATCGAGAACGCCGTGAAGTACAGCCCGCCGGACGTCAAGGTGCTGGTCCGGGCGGACGCCCTGGATCCTGCCCGGACCACCGGCGGGACGGTCGAGCTGCGGGTGGTCGACCAGGGGCCCGGGGTGCCCGAGGAGGCCAAGGAGAAGATCTTCGCGCCGTTCCAGCGCTACGGGGACGCGCCGCGCGGTGCCGGGGTGGGCCTCGGGCTGGCGGTGGCCCGCGGCTTCGTCGAGTCGATGGGCGGCAGCATCACCGCCGAGGACACCCCAGGCGGCGGGCTCACCATGGTGGTCTCGCTGCCCGCCGTGGAGCGGCCGCCCGAGCGGCCGACCGGCCCTGAACCCCTGACCTCCCTGGCCCCCGAAAGGCGGAGCACGCATGACCCGGGTCCTCGTCGTGGACGACGAACCGCAGATCGTCCGCGCCCTGGTGATCAACCTGAAGGCCCGCAAGTACGAGGTCGACGCCGCCCACGACGGCGCCAGCGCGCTGGAGCTGGCGGCCGCCCGGCACCCCGACGTGGTGGTGCTCGACCTCGGCCTGCCGGACATGGACGGCGTCGAGGTGATCAAGGGCCTGCGTGGCTGGACCCGGGTGCCGATCATCGTGCTGTCGGCCCGGCACGCATCCGACGAGAAGGTCGAGGCACTGGACGCGGGTGCCGACGACTACGTCACCAAGCCGTTCGGCATGGACGAGCTGCTGGCCCGGATGCGGGCCGCGGTGCGCCGCGCCGAGCCGGTCGCCGGCGAGGACGACTCGCTGGTCACCACCGAGGCCTTCACGGTCGACCTGGCCGCCAAGAAGGTGAACAAGGGGGGCACGGACATCCGGCTCACCCCCACCGAGTGGCACCTGCTGGAGGTGCTGGTGCGCAACGCCGGCCGACTGGTCAGCCAGACCCAGCTGCTCCAGGAGGTCTGGGGTCCGGCGTACCGCACCGAGACCAACTACCTGCGGGTCTACCTCGCCCAGCTGCGCCGCAAGCTGGAGGCCGACCCCTCGCACCCGCGCCACTTCATCACCGAGGCGGGCATGGGATACCGGTTCGAACCCTGAGGTCCGAGCCGCTTCCGGGCGGTAGAAGGGGCCGTTCGACCGGTCCGTTCGAGGGGTTGTAGCCGGTACCCTTCCGGCATGACTGGTAACAGCGGCGACCAGCCGCGGGGCCGACTGCGCCGGATGTTCTCCCGGCTCACCACCAGCCCGGAGGAGCTCCAGGCCGAGGAGCTGCGCCAGGACGTGGCGGTGGCCGGCTGCACGCCGATCGCCGAGTGCGGCGACCGCGAGGTGGTCACCGTCTCCGGCACCCTGCGCACCGTCACGCTGCGCCCCCGGGCCGGCGTGCCCGCACTGGAGGCCGAGCTCTTCGACGGCACCGACGCGCTGGACGTGGTCTGGCTCGGACGTCGCTCGATCGCGGGGATAGAGCCGGGCCGCCGGCTCACCGCCAGCGGCCGGATCAGTCATGCACGCGGGCGCCGCGTGCTCTTCAACCCTCGCTACGAGCTTCGTCCGGTGGGACAGGGGAGCGAACACCAGTGACCAATCCGCCCGGCGGCGACCATGCCGCCTCGCCCGCCTTGATCGCTGAACAGCCTCAGGAGACCCCGGAGCAGATCGCCGCGCGCGAGCAGGCGCAGGCCAAGGAGGCGGCCGACACGGTCATCCAGGCCTTCGGCGGCGTCCGCGGCATGATCGACATGACGCTGCCGGGCCTGGCCTTCATCGTCACGTACAACCTCACCCACCAGGTGGGCAACGCCGCCTACGCCGCGCTCGGCCTGAGCGCGGTCTTCGTGGTGGTCCGGCTGCTGCGCCGGGAGACCATCCAGCACGCCTTCAGCGGCGTCTTCGGGGTCGCCATCGGCGCCTGGATCGCCACCCACACCGGCAAGGCGCAGGACTTCTACCTGCCGGGGCTGCTCTGGAACGTCGCCTACTGCGCCGGCCTGGCGGTCTCGGCGCTGGTCCGCTGGCCGCTGATCGGGCTGACCCTGGGCCCGGTGACCGGTGAGATGTTCACCTGGCGGACCCAGAACCCGGGCCGGCTGAAGGCCTACACCAAGGCCACCTGGGCCTGGGTGGTGATCATGGGCCTCAAGCCGGTGATCCTCTTCCCGCTGTACTTCACCGGGGACGTCAACCTGCTCGGCTGGCTCAAGGTGGCGCTGGGCATCCCGCCGATGCTGCTGGCGATGTACGTCACCTGGCGGATCCTGCTGACCGCGCCGCCGCCGATCAAGGCCGAGGTCCCGGACGAGGACTGAGCACAGCGGTGGGCCCGCCCCTCACGAGGGGGCGGGCCCACCGGCGTTCCGGGAAGGACTACTGCGCGCCTGCGGAGAGCAGCCGACCCAGCTCCTCCTCGCGCTCCTGCGCGGCCACGAAGAGCAGCTCGTCGCCGCCCTCCAGGGTGTCGTCGCGGCCCGGCACCAGCACCCGGCCCTCCCGGATGATGGTCACCAGCGCGGTGTCGACCGGCCAGGAGACGTCACCCACCCGGGTGCCGACCAGTCCGGTGTCCTCCGCGAGGGTGAGTTCCACCAGGTTGGCGTTGCCCTGGCTGAACCGCATCAGCCGGACCAGGTCGCCGACGCTCACGGCCTCCTCGACCAGCGCCGACATCAGGCGCGGGGTGGAGACCGCGACGTCCACGCCCCAGGCCTCGTTGAAGAGCCACTCGTTCTTGGGGTTGTTGACCCGGGCGACCACCCGCGGCACCCCGTACTCGGTCTTCGCCAGCAGCGAGACCACCAGGTTGACCTTGTCGTCACCGGTGGCCGCGATCACCACGTTGCAGCGCTGCAGGGCCGCCTCGTCCAGCGAGGTGATCTCGCAGGCGTCGGCGAGCAGCCACTCCGCCGTCGGGACCCGCTCCACCGAGATGGCGTTCGGGTTCTTGTCCACGAGCAGCACCTCGTGGCCGTTCTCCAGCAGCTCGCCGGCGATCGAGCGACCGACCGCGCCGGCTCCCGCTATCGCTACCCGCATCACTGACCCTCCTTCGGGCCGCCCGCGAACACGGCCTCTACCGCGGCCAGTTCGGACTTGCGCACCATCACCTGCACCAGGTCGCCATCCTGCAGCACCATCTGCGGGGTGGGCAGCACGCCCTCGCCGAGCCGGGTGACGAACGCCACCCGGGCGCCGGAGGCCTCCTCCAGGGCGGTGACCTTCTGGCCGATCCAGGACTGCGCGAACGCCACCTCGGCCAGTTGCACGCTGCCGCTCGGGTCCTGCCAGAGCGGCTCGGCGCCGCTCGGCAGCAGCCGGCGCAGCATCTGGTCGGCGGTCCAGCGCACGGTGGCCACGGTCGGGATGCCGAGGCGCTGGTAGACCTCGGCCCGGCGGGGGTCGTAGATCCGGGCCGCGACGTGCTCCACGCCGAAGTTCTCCCGGGCCACCCGGGCGGCGATGATGTTGGAGTTGTCGCCGCTGCTGACCGCGGCGAAGGCACCGGCCTCCTCGATGCCGGCTTCCCGCAGGGTGTCCTGGTCGAAGCCGACGCCGGTGACCCGGCGGCCGTGGAACCCGGCACCCAGCCGGCGGAACGCGGTCGGGTCCTGGTCGACCACGGCGACCGAGTGGCCCTGCCGTTCGAGTGCTCTGGCGAGGGCCGACCCCACCCGTCCGCAGCCCATGATCACGATGTGCACGGCTCTTACCTCACCAGGCTCGTTGGGGTCTTGACCTGCGCAAACACCGTTCGATCTTCCTTCCGTACCCGGCTGACGCGGGCGCTGTCCGGGCCGCTTTCCCTATCTGATGGGCGGCATGGCAACCGGAGTGTTGCCCGCGAGCTCGCCATTCGACACTAGCCGCTCTGTAGAACACGGTCTCGACGAGCCTACGCAGTGGTGGAAGCCGGGAAAGCAAGAGCCCTTACGATTCCTTAACGTGCCAAACCTGACCGACGTCCCCAAACGGATCCTGATCGGCCGCGCGCTGCGCAGCGACAAGCTGGGCGAGACGCTGCTACCCAAGCGGATCGCGCTGCCCGTCTTCGCCTCGGACGCCCTGTCCTCGGTGGCGTACGCGCCCGAGGAGATCCTGCTGACCCTCTCCCTCGCCGGCGTCTCGGCGATCCACTTCTCCTGGCAGATCGGCGTGGTCGTCGCCGTCGTGATGCTCGCGGTGGTCGCCTCCTACCGCCAGAACGTGCACGCCTACCCGAGCGGCGGCGGCGACTACGAGGTCGCCACCGTCAACCACGGGCCCAACTCGGGCCTGGTGGTGGCCGCCGCGCTGATGGTCGACTACGTGCTCACCGTGGCGGTCTCCACCACCTCAGGTGTGGCCAACGTGGTTTCCGCCGTGCCGGCCCTGCACGGCCACGAAATGGCACTCAGCATCACCCTGGTGGTGCTGCTGATGGGCATGAACCTGCGCGGGGTGCGGGAGTCCGGCACCGCGTTCGCGATCCCCACCTACGCCTTCATGGCCGGTGTGATCGGCATGGTCGGCTACGGCCTGGTCCGCCACCTGCTGCTCGGCGACGCCATGCGGGCCGAGAGCGCCGGCTTCCACCTGGAGGCGACCCCGGGCAACGGCGCGCTGACCGGCTTCGCCCTGGTCTTCCTGCTGCTCCGGGCGTTCTCCTCGGGCTGCGCCGCGCTCACCGGCGTCGAGGCGATCAGCAACGGCGTGCCCGCCTTCCGCAAGCCCAAGAGCCGCAACGCCGCCACCACCCTGCTGATGATGGCCTGCATCGCGGTCACCATGTTCATGGGCATCATCTACCTGGCCCACCTGACCGGCACCCAGATGGCCGAGAACCCGGCGCAGCAGCTCGCCGGCGCACCGGCCGGCTACCACCAGAAGACCGCGCTGGCCCAGATCAGCGCGGCGGTCTTCTCCAACTTCACCCCCGGCTTCTACTTCATCGCCGGCGTCACCGGGCTGATCCTGGTGCTCGCCGCCAACACCGCCTTCAACGGCTTCCCGGTGCTCGGCTCGATCCTGGCCCAGGACCGCTACCTGCCCCGCCAGCTGCACACCCGCGGCGACCGGCTGGCCTTCTCCAACGGCATCATCCTGCTGGCCGCCGTCGCGGTGGTCTTCATCGCCGCCTTCGACGCCGACCCCAACCGGCTGATCCAGCTGTACATCGTCGGCGTCTTCGTCTCCTTCAACATGAGCCAGTCCGGCATGATCCGGCACTGGACCCGGCTGCTGCGCACCGGGACCGACCCCAAGGAGCGGCGCCGGATGCAGCGCTCCCGGCTGATCAACGGCTTCGGCCTGGTGATGACGGCCGCGGTGCTGATCGTGGTGCTGGTCACCAAGATCGGCCACGCCTGGATCGCGATCGCCACCATGGTCACCCTGTTCGTGATGATGAAGGCGATCCGCAGGCACTACGACCGGGTGGCCACCGAGCTGACCCCGGCCGAGGACGACGAGCAGCCGGTGCTGCCCACCCGGATCCACGCCATCGTGCTGGTCTCCAAGTTGCACAAGCCGGCCCTGCGCGCGCTCGCCTACGCCGAGCTGGCCCGGCCGCACACCCTGGAGGCGGTCACCGTCAACGTCGACCCGGCGGACACCGACGAGCTGCGCGCCCAGTGGGCGGAGCAGGACATCCAGGTGCCGCTGAAGGCGCTGGACTCGCCGTACCGCGGGATAACGGCGCCGGTACTGGAGTACGTGCGCACACTGCGCAGCTCCTCGCCGGGCGACGTGGTCAGCGTCTACATCCCCGAGTACGTGGTGGGGCACTGGTACGAGCACCTGCTGCACAACCAGAGCGCGCTGCGGCTCAAGGGACGGCTGCTGTTCAAGCCCGGGGTGATGGTCACCTCGGTCCCGTGGCAGCTGGAGTCCTCGGAGCGGCGCCGCACGGTGCGCAGCTATTCGGCGCCCGGCGACGTCCGGCGCGGCGAACCGCGGCGGCGCACGGTACCGTCGGGGGCTGCGGTGGAAATCCCCGCCGCCCCGGCCAGCCCCGACAAGGATCCCGTTACGTGAGTCGCCACACCCCCCGCTCCGCCTCCTCCGGCCAGCCCCGCAAGGGGGCCAAGGCCGCCCGGGTCGGGCAGGTCGCCCGGCCGCGCTGGTCGGCCAAGCCGGCCCGGCCGGCCGCCACCGACCGGGAGGGGCTGACGGCGCAGACCGCGCCGCTGGCGCCCGGGGAGCGGCGGGCGGAACCGGCCGCGCCGGTCGAGAAGCCGGCCGCCGGGCGCAAGAAGCCGGCCGCTGCCACCGAGCCCAAGAAGTCGGCCGAGCGCAAGAAGTCGGGCGAGCGGAAGCAGCCCGTCGAGCGGAAGCAGCCCCGGGCGCAGCGCCCGGCCAAGCCGGCCCGGGCCCGCAAGCCCGAGGCGCCCAGCGGCGAGTCGCTGGTCGGCGAGCGCTACGAGCTGGAGGTCGGCCCGGTCGCGCACGGCGGCGGGCACTGCGTGGCCCGGCACGAGGGGCGGGTGCTCTTCGTCCGGCACGCGCTGCCCGGCGAGCGGGTGGTGGCCGAGGTGACCGAGGGCACCACCACCTCGCGGTTCCTGCGGGCCGACGCGGTCGAGGTGCTGACCGCGGCCAAGGACCGGATCGAGGCGCCGTGCCGGTTCGCCGGCCCCGGCAAGTGCGGCGGCTGCGACTGGCAGCACGTCAGCCCGGGCGGGCAGCGCAAGCTCAAGGTTGCGGTGCTCACCGAGCAGCTCGCCAAGCTGGCCGGCCTGACCCCGGAGCAGGCGGGCTGGGACGGCAGCGTCGAGCCGGTCGGCGGCAAGCTGCCGGCCGGGCAGGTGCCGGCCTGGCGCACCCGGGTGCAGTACCGGGTCGACCAGGAGACCGGGCGGGTGGGCCTGCGCAAGCACCGCTCGCACGAGGTGCAGCTGATCGACCGCTGCCTGATCGCCGCCGAGGGCATCACCGAGCTGGGTGTCGAGTCGCGGGACTGGACCGGCCTGGAGTCGGTGGAGGCGATCGCCGCCAGCGGGTCGTCGGACCGCCAGCTGATCATGCGTCCGCTGCCGGGCGAGCAGCTGCCGCTGGTCGAGCTGGACAAGCCGGTCTCGCTGGGCCGGGTCGACGAGCAGGAGCTGTTCCACAAGGTGCACGGGCGCTCCTTCGTTCGGGAGCGGGCGGGCGAGCGCACCTGGCGGGTGAGCAACGGCGGCTTCTGGCAGATCCACCCCGAGGCGCCGGACACCCTGGTCGCCGCGGTGCTGGACGGGCTGGACCCGCAGTGGGGCGAGAACGCGCTCGACCTGTACTGCGGTGTGGGCCTGTTCGCCGGCGCGCTGGCCGATCGGGTCGGCGAGGACGGCGCGGTGCTGGGCATCGAGTCGGGCAAGCAGGCGGTGGCCGACGCCCGGCACAACCTGGCCGCGCTGGAGCAGGTGCGGATCGAGTGCGACAAGGTGGAGACCCTGCTGCCGCGCACCGGGATCACCGCCACCGACCTGATCGTGCTGGACCCGCCGCGAGCGGGGGCCGGCCGGGCAACCGTGGCGCACCTGGCCTCGCTGGGCGCCCGCCGGATCGCCTACGTGGCCTGCGACCCGGCAGCGCTCGCCCGCGACCTGGCGTTCTTCGCCGAGGGCGGCTACCGGCCGGTCTCGCTGCGGGCCTTCGACCTGTTCCCGATGACCCATCACTTCGAGTGCGTGGCCATCCTCGAACCGACCGGCCCGGAGCCGGATGAGCGGCGTTCCTGACCGCGAGGCCGCGAGGCCGCGAGGCTTGACCGCGATGCGTAACCGCTAGGCGTACTGAAGTCGACAAGGGCGTGAACGAAAGCCTTCGTGCTTTCGTTCGCGCCCTTGTCGTGCTAGCGGATGAGCGCTAGCTTCGAGGGCATGGGTAAGAAGCAGCTCAACGTGCGGGTGGACGCCACCACCGCTGAGATGGCCCGCGAGCGGGCGGAACAGCAGGGGATCAGCATGAACCAGTACATCGAGCGGCTCGTCCTGCAGGACATGGGCGAGACCGGGCTGCGCTTCGTGGACGCCGCCGCGCAGTTCATGAAGGAGTACGAGAGCGAGTTCCTCGCGGAGTTCGGCGACCCAGTCGCGCCCGGCGACCGGCAGGGCGGACGTCGTTGAACCTGGAGGTCGACCTCTCCTGGCTGCTCATGACCGCCGAGCAGTACACCCCGTCCGACCCGCAGGTCACCGACTACGGTTCGCTGCTCGCGGCGATCACCCGGCACCAGGCGTCGATCTTCGACATCGCGGTCTACCCCGAGCCGCAGGACCGCGCCGCCGCCCTGATGCACCAGCTGATCCGGGTGCCGGCGCTGGAACGGTCCAACGAGCTCTACGCCACCGCCGTCGCGTACGCCTACCTGGTGGCCAGCGGCTGCCACGTCGCCACCACCGCCCGCGAGGTGCGCAGCCTGGCCCGGGCGATCCGGGAGGGGCGGCTCGGGGTGGACGGGGTGACCGAGCGGCTGCAGGGCTGGATCGTCGACGAGGCCGAGGGGGAGGGCGTGCCGGGGGAGGACGGGCCGGAGGACTCCGACACGGACTGACGGTCCGCGCTGCCATAAGGTTGGTCGGTGCTCCGCGACATCGAGCAGTACCTGACCTGCCCACACTGTGCGCTCGGCCTGGCCCTCGACCAGGCCGGGCGGACGCTGCGCTGCCCCGCCGGGCACAGCTTCGACGTCGCCCGGCAGGGCTACGTCAGCCTGCTGCCGGCCGGCGCGCACACCGGCACCGGCGACACCGCCGAGATGGTGGCCGCACGGTCGGACTTCCTCGCGGCCGGGTACTACGAGCCGATCGCGGCCGCGCTCGCCGAGGCTGCGGTGGGGGCTGGGGCTGGGGCTGGGGCTGGGGCGGAGGCTGAGGCTGGGGTCGGGGCTGCGGCTGAACCGGGTACGCCGGGTGACCCGACCGGTCTGGTGGCCGACCTGGGCGCCGGCACCGGCTACTACCTGGCCCGGGTGCTGGACGCCCTGCCCCGAGCGGCCGGCGCCGCCCTGGACATCTCCAAGTTCGCGCTGCGCCGGGCGGCCAAGGCCCACCCCCGGGCCGGCGCGGTGGTCTGCGACGCCTGGCGCCCGCTGCCGCTCGCCGACGGCTGCGCGGACCTGGTGCTCAATGTCTTCGCCCCGCGCAACGGCCCCGAGATCCAGCGGGTGCTGCGGCCCGGCGGGCGGCTGCTGGTGGTCTCTCCGACCACCCGGCACCTCCAGGAGCTGGTGGGCGCGTTGGGGCTGCTGGCGGTGGACGAGGAGAAGGAGCGGCGGATCGCGGAGAAGCTCGGGCCGTGGCTGCGGCCCCTGGCGCAGCACCGGGTGGAGTTCGAGCTGCGGCTCAGCCACGGGGACGCGGCCGCCGTCGTCGGCATGGGACCGAACGCCTGGCACACCGACCCGGCCGCGCTGGCCGCGGCGCTCGTCGCGCTGCCGGAGCCGATCGCGGTGACCGGATCCGTGCGCCTCGACATCTACCAGCGGTCAATCGACAGTTGACGAGGGCGGCCGCTCTTTGGGATGAACTCCGTTGTGCCGTCACGTTTCTGCGGCCCGCCGGGTGACGGGCTGTCAGTAGCGTCACCTCGGTGACCAGCCAAGTCGACCTGCGCCCTGACCCCATCGCCCCGCCCGCCGCGGCGGCGCCGCCCGAGCCCCGTCCGGCCGTCCGGCCCACCGTGGAGGAGCTGCGGCTCACCTCGTTCAAGTCCTACCGACGCGCCACCCTGCCGCTCGGCCCGCTCACCGTGCTGCACGGCCCATCCGGGGTCGGCAAGTCCAATGCGCTGGACGCCCTGGCGGTGCTGTCCCGGCTGGCCCTCGGCGAGGAGATCGGGCCCTCGCTGGACGGCATCGGCGGCAGCGGCGGACCGCTGGCCGCCCCCGTGCGCGGCGGGCTGCTCGGGTGCGTGCCGCACGGGCGCAACGCGATCATCCTGGGCTGCTCCGTCCGCTCCTGCGCGGGACCGATCCGACTGGAGCTGGTGATCCGCACCGACGGCCGGGTCCGGGTGGCCCGCGAGTGGCTGGCACTCGACGGGCAGACCCTGGTGGAGACCGGGGAGCAGGACGTCGCCGGCGGCCGGATCAACGTCAGCTGGCACAACGACAGCCGGCAGGGCGACATCCGCGCGCCGTTCCCCAGCTCCGCCCTGATCACCACCCAGATCCCGCTGCGGGTGGCCGGCTCCTCGACCGGGGAGCGCAAGGTGCTGGCCGCCGCCGAGCAACTGCTCACTGCGCTGCGCGAGGTCTTTCCGGTGCACCCGGTGCCCGCGATGATGCGCGGCTGGGTGCCGGCCGATCCGCAGACCCGGCTGCTGTCCAACGCGGCCAACACCTCGGCACTGCTGGCCCGGCTGCAGGGCGAGTGCTCGCGCCGCTACGGCCGGCTGCTCAAGGAGGTGCAGGCGGCCGCCCCGCATCCGCTGCTCGGGCTGGACGTGGACCGGCGCGGCAGCGGGGCCCATGAGCGGGTGCTCGCCGTTTTCGACGAAGGCGTGCTCGGGCGCACCCGGGCCGACCAGGCGTCCGACGGAATGCTGCGGCTGCTCGCCTTCGCGGCGGTGCTGCTCACCGGGGCCGGTGTGCTGAACGTCGACCCGGCCGCTGAAGTACCTTGGGCACGGCGGCAGTTGACGGTGCTGGCGGAGGACCTGGGGGCGGGCCTCGCGGCCGAGCAGACCACCGCGCTGCTGCGGCTGGCCCAGGAGATGTGCGCGACCGAGCACGTCCGGCTGCTCGCGGCGCTTCAGGATCCGGGCCCCGCACGGCAGTTGCCGGGCGTCGCGCTGGTGTCCTGCCGGCGCGATCCGATGAGCGGGCACAGCGTACTGGACAGCAGGGCGGAGGGGGCGGCAGAGCCGAGAGTCCCGGAGCAGGGGACCGGCGATGCGGTAGATCTTTAGCAGTGAGGAATGCAGCGAGGGGTGGGCAGTGACTAGCACGGTGAGTAACACGGTGAGTGACGTCTTGAGCGATGGCGATGCCTTGAACGACGGCGACGGCGACGGCGGTGGCGGTGGCAGCGGCTTGGGCAATGGCAGCGGCTTGGGCGCTGGCGGTGCCTTGAGCGATGGCGATGCTGTGGGCGGCGCGGGTAAGCAGGCGCTGAGCCTCGACGAGCTGACCCAGCGGCTGGCCCGGTTCGCCGCCGCCCGCCGCTGGCAGCCGTTCCACACACCGAAGAACCTGGCGGCGGCGCTGACCGTGGAGGCCGGCGAGCTGCTGGAGATCTTCCAGTGGCTGACCCCGGACCAGGCCGCGGCGGTGATGGCCGACCCGGAGCAGGCGCACCGGGTGCGGGACGAAGTGGCCGATGTGCTCGCCTATTTGCTGCAGTTCTGTGCCACGGTGCAAGTGGATCCGCTGGTGGCGTTGGCGGACAAGATCGACCGCAATGAGTTGCGGTTCCCGCCGGCGCCGCAGGAGTAGGTAGCGGGCGGGGGAGCGGCGGGCCGGCGGGCTCGGTGGCTTGCCTCAGGCGGTCGGCCTCAGGCCGGTCTGCCGGGGGTGGTCCGCCGCGGCTGGTCTACTCGGGCTGGCCTGGCTCGGTTGGTCTGCACTGGTTCGTCCGTACCGGTTCGTCTGCACCGGTTTGGTCTGCCTCGGTCTGTGCAGAGTTGTCCACAGGCCCGGGGTTGTCCACAGGTTCGGCGGTGGTGTTCGCGGGCGGCGCCTGACGGGCGCACGCTCGGTTTTGACGGGTCGGCAGACCGGCCGACCCGCAACCGAGCGACAGGAGCGCGGACATGGACGCGGTGCGACTGATCAAGAACGCCCGGCGGGCACTCGCCGAGGCCCGGTCCCATGACCAGGCACTGACCGAGGCCTGGCAGGCTGCCGGGCTCACCGAGGCGGTGGGCGGGTGGCTGAGCGACGATCAGGACGGCGAGCTGGCCGCCCTCGGTGAGCTGCTGGCTGCGGCAGGCGGGCATGCTCGGTCCCGACTGGGTGCGGCGGTGGAGCCGGCGGCCGCCGCGCAGGGGGCGCTGGCCGGCCGCGCGGACCGGCTGACCGGCCTCGGTGAGCCGGTGGCGGCCCTGGAGGAGCTGTGCCGGCTGCTCGCCGAGGTCTCGCAGGTGCTGATCGCGGTCAGCCACGCCTCGCCCGGCCAGTGCGCCTACTGGGCGGCGGTGGACGGGGTGGACGCCGGCGACGAATGCCGGGAGCTGGTGGTCGAGCTGCTCCGGGTGTTGCGCCGGGCCGCCCGCGAGGCTGAGGGGGCGCCGCCGGAGGAGGCCGACCGGGAGCCGGCCCGGGACCGGTCGCGGCGGTGCGCCGACGGCGCCGCGGTGATACCGCGCTACCGAGTGCCGGCGCTCTCCGCGGCCGGGTCGTCGGCGGGCTCGTCCACCGCGCGGGCACCGGCGGCCTCCAGATCCGAGCCCAGATCGGCCAGATCGGCGTTGACCGAGGCGAGCATGTCCTGCAACTGCTCCAGGAGGCTCTTGGCGGCGCCGGGTGTCTTGCCGTCGGGGGCGGGGCGCTGCGGGGTCTGGGGCCTGGGATCGGACATGCGCGGTGCCTTCCGGCTCGTGAGCGCGCGGCCGCGCTCGGGCGGCGGCGTCGCCTGTCCGGCCGACACCGCGGGGCGGTGGCCCCGCCGATCCAACGAACCCCGGTGGGTGCTGGTCACCGGTTCGGCGGCGGGCTCAGCCCACCGAGTGATGTCGCGTCATCGCAGGCCACGAGCCCCGGCGCGGGTGAACGTGGCCGGGGCTCGCGGGTGGTCGTCAGGTGGTGGATCGTCAGTTGTGCGCGTGCAGATCCGCGTTCAAGCCGCCCCAGGAGCCGGAGCGGGCGATCACCTCGACGGCGCCGGACTGCGAGTTGCGGCGGAACAGCAGGTTGTCCTGCCCGGAGAGCTCCAGGGCCTTGGCCACCGTGCCGTCCGGGGCGGTGACCCGGGTGCCGGCGGTGACGTACAGGCCGGCCTCGACCACGCAGTCGTTGCCCAGCGAGATGCCGATGCCCGCGTTGGCGCCGAGCAGGCAGCGCTCGCCCACCGAGACGACCTGCTTGCCGCCGCCCGACAGGGTGCCCATGATCGAGGCGCCGCCGCCGACGTCGCTGTGGTCGCCGACCAGCACACCGGCGCTGATCCGGCCCTCGACCATGGAGGTGCCCAGCGTGCCCGCGTTGAAGTTGACGAAGCCCTCGTGCATCACGGTGGTGCCGGCGGCCAGGTGCGCGCCGAGCCGGACCCGGTCCGCGTGCGCGATCCGCACACCGCTCGGGGCCACGTAGTCGGTCATCCGCGGGAACTTGTCGATCCCGTAGACGGCAAGCGCGCCGCCCTCGGCACGGACCGCCAGGCGGGCCTGCTCGACCAGGTCCACCGGCACCGGGCCGATGCTGGTCCAGGCCACGTTGGCCAGCAGCCCGAAGATGCCGTCCAGGTTCTGCCCGTGCGGCTGGACCAGCCGGTGGCTCAGCAGGTGCAGGCGCAGGTAGACGTCGTGCGCGTCCAGCGGCTTCTCGTCCAGCGAGGCGATGGTGGTGCGCACGGCGACCACCTCGACGCCGCGGCGGGCGTCGGTGCGCAGCGCCTGGGCGGCGCCGGCGCCGAGTTCGGCCGTGGCCTGCTCGGCGGTCAGTCGGACGGTGCCGGCCGGGCCGGGTTCGGCGGACAGTACGGGAGCGGGGAACCAGGTGTCGAGCACGGTGCCGTCGGCGGCGATGGTCGCCAGGCCGGCGGCCACCGCGCCGCGGGAAGCGGAGGAGGTCGTTTCAGCAGTCACATCGTGCACCGTAACCAATTCGGGTCCGGGCTGCCGAAACGGCTCGGGCGGTGGACCGGTGCGGCCGGGCCGCCGGGCAAATTCGAGTGCCGGGCGACCGGGCCGCCCGGGATACTCCGGTGGGTGTTCATCTCGATCTCCACCACAGGTACCGATGCCCAGCCCGCCACCGACCTGGGCTACCTGCTGCACAAACACCCGGAGAAGGTGCAGCAGTTCAGCACCGCGCACGGCGAGGCGACGGTGTTCTACCCCGAAGTGGGCGCGCAGCGCTGCACCGCCGCACTGCTGCTGGAGGTGGACCCGATCGCCCTGGTCCGCCGGTCGCGCGGCCGGGCACCGACCAGTCGCTCCGGGTCGACCGGGGCAGCGGCGCTGGCCCAGTACGTCAACGACCGCACGTACGCCGCCTCCTCGCTGCTCGCCGTCGCGCTGCGCACGGTCTTCCGCAGTGCGATGAAGGGCGCCTGCGCGCAACGACCCGGCCTGGCCGACCAGCCGCGCCCGCTGACGGTGCTGCTGCCGGCGGTCGCGGCCCAGGGCGAGTCGTTCCGGCCCGATGAGCCGTCGCTGGTCGAGCGGCTCTTCACTCCGTTGGGCTGGCAGGTCGACGCCGCGCCGATACCGCTGGACGAGTCCTTCCCGGAGTGGGGGTCCTCGCGCTATCTGCGCCTGGAGCTGACCGGCACGCTGCGGCTGGCCGACGCACTGCAGCACCTCTATGTGCTGCTGCCGGTGCTGGACGGTGCCAAGCACTACTGGGTCGCCCCGGACGAGGTGGACAAGCTGCTGGCCGCCGGTGCGGGCTGGCTCGCCGACCACCCCGAGCGCACCCTGATCGCCCGTCGGTATCTGCAGCGGCGCTGGTCGCTGGCGAACGAGGCACTGCGCCGACTGGAGCTGGTCCGGCTGGCCGAGGCCGAGGAGCGGGAGCCGGAGGAGCTGGACGACGCGGTCGCACCGACCGAGGGCGATGCCGCCGACGAGACCGGCATCGACTTCGATGCCGACGCGGGTACCTATGCCAACAGCGGCAGTGCCGTGGACGCGGATCGCGCCGGTGCCGCTGGCGCCGATGGCACCGATGGCGCCGTGGACTCCGCCGCAGACGCCGCTGCCGCCGAGCGTCCGCTGCCGCTGGCCTGGCAGCGCCGCGCGGCGATCCTCGACCTGCTGCGAGCCGAGGGCGCCGCTCGGGTGCTCGATCTCGGTTGCGGCCAGGGCGAGTTGGTCGGTGAGCTGCTGAAGGACCGGCAGTTCAGCGAGATCCTCGGGGTCGATGTCTCGGCCGGCGCGCTGGCGGTCGCCGCCCGGCGGCTGCGGCTGCACCGGCTGCCGGAGCGCCAGGCCGCCCGGGTCCGGCTGGTCCAGGGCGCGTTGACGTACACCGACGCGCGGCTGCGCGGGTATGACGCGGCGGTGCTCTGCGAGGTGATCGAGCACCTGGACGAGGACCGGCTGCCGGCCCTGGAGTACGCGGTGTTCGGTGCGGCCCACCCGGCCACCGTGCTGGTGACCACGCCGAACGCCGAGTACAACGTGCGCTGGGAGAGCCTGCCTGCCGGCCGGTTCCGGCACGGCGACCACCGCTTCGAGTGGGACCGGGCCACCTTCCGGGCCTGGGCCGAGCGGGTCGCGGCCCAGTACGGCTACAGCGTCTCCTTCCAGCCCGTCGGCCCCGACGATCCGGAGGTCGGCGCGCCCAGCCAGCTGGCCGCCTTCCGGCTGGCCGAGCGGACCGCCGCCGACCACCCCGTCACCCGTCCCACCACCCACCCCGCCGACAGCCCGTCGCGAGCCGCCGAAGGGAGCGACCGATGACCGAGTCCACCGACCCCACCAGCACCGACCCGATCGGCACCAACTCCAACACCGACCTCAGCACCGGCCCCGAGCCCACCGCGTCCGCCCCTCGTCGACTGCCGGTCACCGACCTCGCCCTGGTGGTGCTGGTCGGCACCAGTGGCGCGGGCAAGTCCAGCTTCGCCCGCCGGCACTTCGCGGCCACCCAGGTGATCTCCTCCGACTTCTGCCGAGGGCTGGTCTCGGACGACGAGAACGACCAGTCCGCCTCGGCCGACGCCTTCGAGCTGCTGCACTACATCGTCGGCAAGCGGCTGGCGGCGGGCCGGCTCACCGTGGTGGACGCCACCAATGTGCAACCCGCGGCGCGCAAGCAGCTGGTCGCACTGGCCCGGGAGCACGATGTGCTGCCGATCGCCATCGTGCTCGACGTGCCGCCAGGCGTCTGCATCGCACGCAACCGCACCCGGCCGGACCGGGACTTCGGGCCGCAGGTGGTCCAGCGCCAGCACCGCGAGCTGCGCCGCTCGCTGAACGGCCTGGAACGCGAGGGCTTCCGCCGGGTGCACCACCTGCGTGGTGAGGCCGAGGTGGCGGCCGCCGAGATCGTCGTCGAGCGGCGCTGGAACGATCTGCGCGATCGCACCGGCCCGTTCGACATCGTCGGTGACATCCACGGCTGCCGTGCCGAGTTGGAGACCCTGCTCGACAAGCTCGGCTACCTGCTGGTCCGCGACGCGCAGGGCCGCCCGGTGGACGCCGTGCCGCCCGCCGGCCGCACCGCGGTCTTCGTCGGCGACCTGGTGGACCGCGGCCCGGACACCCCCGGGGTGCTGCGCCTGGTGATGGGCATGGTGGGTGCCGGCCACGCGCTCTGCGTGCCCGGCAACCACGAGAACAAGCTCGGCCGGGCGTTGAGCGGGCGGCAGGTGACCGTCTCGCACGGCCTGCAGGAGTCGCTCGACCAGCTCGCGGCCGAGCCGCCGGAGTTCGTTGCCGAGGTGCGGGCCTTCATCCGGGACCTGGTCAGCCACTACCTGCTGGACGAGGGCCGGTTGGTGGTCTGCCACGCCGGCCTGCCGGAGAAGTACCACGGCCGTACCTCCGGCCGGGTCCGCTCGCACGCGCTGTACGGCGACACCACGGGGGAGACCGATGAGTACGGTCTGCCGGTCCGCTACCCCTGGGCCGAGGAGTACCGGGGCAAGGCGCTGGTGGTGTACGGCCACACCCCGGTGCCGGTGCCGAGCTTCCTCAACAACACCATCTGCCTGGACACCGGCGCCGTCTTCGGCGGCAGCCTGACCGCGCTGCGCTATCCGGAGCGCGAGCTGGTCGGCGTGCCCGCCGAGCAGGAGTGGTACGCCCCGGTGCGGCCGCTGGCGTCCGAGGCGCCGGGCGGCCGGGAGGGGAGGCCGCTCGACCTGGCGGATGTGGCCGGGCGCCGGGTGGTGGAGACCGCCCTGCACGGCCGGATCGCCGTCCGGGAGGAGAACGCCGCCGCCGCGCTGGAGGTGATGAGCCGGTTCGCCCTGGATCCGCGGCTGCTCGCCTATCTGCCGCCGACCATGGCCCCGAGCCCCACCTCGCGGCGCGAGGGGTATCTGGAGCACCCCGAGGAGGCGTTCGGCGCCTACCTGGCCGCCGGCGTCCGGGAGGTGGTCTGCGAGGAGAAGCACATGGGCTCGCGGGCCGTGCTGCTGGTCGCGCGGGACGCGGTGTCGCTGGAGCAGCGGTTCGGCGTGACCGGTCCCGGGGCGATCTGGACCAGGACGGGCCGGGCGTTCCTGGACGACCGGGAGTTGACCGAGGCGGTGCTCGACCGGGTCCGGGCGGCCGCCGAATCGGCAGGCCTGTTCGACGAGTTGGCCACTGGCTGGCTGCTGCTCGACGCCGAGCTGCTGCCCTGGTCGCTCAAGGCGGTCGAGTTGCTGCGCCGGCAGTACGCGGCGGTCGGGGCAGCGGCCGGTGCGGTGCTGCCGGAGGTGCTCGACGCGCTGCGGCTCGCCACCGAACGGGGCATGGGCGGGCTGGCCGAGCTGACCGAGCGTCAGCGCCGCCGGGCCGCCGATGCCACCGCCTTCACCGCGGCCTACCAGCGCTACTGCTGGCCGACCGAGGGGCTGACCGGGATCCGGCTGGCGCCGTTCCAGGTGCTGGCCGCCGAGGGCGCCAACCTGGCGGTGCGGCCGCACGACCGGCACCTGGAGTGGTTGGACCGCCTGGTGGCGGCCGATGCGGCGGCGCACCCGGCCGAGCCGCTGCTGCGGACCACCGGCCGGCGGCTGGTCGACACCGCCGACGAGGCGTCGACCGCGGCCGCCACCGCCTGGTGGGAGGAGCTCACCGCGGCCGGCGGCGAGGGCATGGTGGTCAAGCCGCTGGCCTCGGTGGTGCGTGGCGCGGCAGGCGAAGGGCGGCCCGGCAGGCTCATCCAGCCGGGGCTGAAGGTGCGCGGGCGGGAGTATCTGCGGATCATCTACGGTCCGGACTACACCGAGCATCTGGCGGTGCTGCGCGGGCGGGTGCTGGGCCACAAGCAGTCGCTGGCGCTGCGTGAGTTCGCGCTGGGCATGGAGGCACTGGACCGGCTGGCGAGCGGCGAGCCGCTCTGGCGGGTGCACGAGCCGGTCTTCGCGGTCCTCGCCCTGGAGTCGGAGCCGGTGGACCCGCGGCTCTGAACGCCGGCCCCGCACCGGGGTGCCGCCGCCCGACGGCGGCACCCCGCCCGGCCCGGGCCCACCCGGGCCGCAGTCACCCCGGGCCCGGGCACACGCCGGGCCCGAGCCCGGCCCCCCACCACGCCGCCGGCCGTCCCAGCACGTGATCATCACTGCATAGTAATTCGGGTATTCGTATACTGTTGCCACGTTGATCCCGTCACCCCAGGAGCCCGGCATGGCCTTGAACCTCAGGAACCGGCATTTCCTCAAGGAGCTCGACTTCACGGCCGAGGAGTTCCGCTTCCTGCTGGAGTTGGCCGCCCAGCTCAAGGCCGCCAAGTACGCCGGCACCGAGCAGCCGCGGCTGCGGGGCAAGAGCATTGCGCTGGTCTTCGAGAAGACCTCAACCCGCACCAGGTGCGCCTTCGAGGTGGCCGCGCACGACCAGGGCGCGGGCACGACCTATCTTGACCCGTCAGCGTCGCAGATCGGGCACAAGGAGTCGGTGAAGGACACTGCCCGGGTGCTCGGCCGGATGTACGACGGCATCCAGTACCGCGGCCACGGCCAGTCGGTGATCGAGGAGCTGGCCGAGCACGCCGGGGTGCCGGTGTGGAACGGGCTCACCGACGAGTGGCACCCCACCCAGATGCTCGCCGACATGCTGACCGTCCAGGAGCACAGCGACAAGCCGCTGTCCGAGGTCACCCTGGCCTACCTCGGCGATGCCCGGTACAACATGGGCAACTCGCTGCTGATCACCGGCGCCCTGCTGGGCCTGGACCTGCGGATCGTCGCCCCCGCCCAGTACTGGCCCGCCGCGGAGATCCGCACCTGCGCCGAGCAGCTGGCGCAGGCCAGCGGTGCGCGGATCACCCTGACCGAGGACGTCGCCGCGGGCGTGGCCGGCGCCGACTTCCTCTACACCGACGTCTGGGTCTCGATGGGCGAGCCCAAGGAGGTCTGGGCCGAGCGGATCGCCGAGCTCAAGCCCTACCAGGTCTCCATGGACACCGTTCGCGCCACCGGCAACCCCCGGGCGAAGTTCCTGCACTGTCTGCCGGCCTTCCACGACCTGGGCACCACGGTGGCCCGGCAGCTCTACGAGGCCACCGGGATGGCCGAGTTGGAGTGCACCGACGAGCTCTTCGAGTCCGAGCACTCGATCGTCTTCGACCAGGCCGAGAACCGGCTGCACACCATCAAGGCGATCCTGGTCGCGACCCTCGGCGGCTGAGCCGCGTTCGGGCACCCCGACGGCGATCCGGGGGCGGTACCCGCTGCACGGCGGAGCGGTTGCGGCGCGGGCGAGTTCGCCGACTCGGCGGGGCGCGCCGGAGGGGTGCCGACGTCACTCTCAGTCGGTGCATGCACTATGGTTTATCTCGACATCGAGATAACTCGAGGCTATGATTTATCTCGACATCAAGATACTTGCCGAGAGGCGATCCCCGGGCTTCCTCGTGTGGTCCCCCGGACCCCCACGTGCTGCACGAAGTACCTAGAAGGAGTCAGTCGTGTCCGCGAACAGCTTCGACGCCCGCAGCTCGCTGCAGGTGGGCGACGAGTCGTACGAGATCTTCAAGCTCTCCGCCGTCGAGGGTTCCGAGCGGCTGCCGTACAGCCTCAAGGTGCTGCTGGAGAACCTGCTCCGCACCGAGGACGGCGCCAACATCACCGCCGACCACATCCGGGCTCTCGGCGGCTGGGACCCGAACGCCGCGCCGAGCCAGGAGATCCAGTTCACGCCGGCCCGCGTGATCATGCAGGACTTCACCGGCGTGCCCTGCGTGGTGGACCTCGCCACCATGCGTGAGGCGGTCAAGGAGCTGGGCGGCGACCCGGCCAAGATCAACCCGCTGGCCCCGGCCGAGCTGGTCATCGACCACTCGGTGATCGCCGACAAGTTCGGCACCAAGGACGCGTTCACCCAGAACGTCGAGATCGAGTACGGCCGCAACAAGGAGCGCTACCAGTTCCTGCGCTGGGGCCAGACGGCCTTCGACGAGTTCAAGGTGGTCCCGCCCGGCACCGGCATCGTGCACCAGGTGAACATCGAGCACCTGGCCCGCACCATCATGGTCCGCGGCGGCCAGGCCTACCCCGACACCTGCGTCGGCACCGACTCGCACACCACGATGGTCAACGGCCTCGGTGTGCTCGGCTGGGGCGTCGGCGGCATCGAGGCCGAGGCCGCGATGCTCGGCCAGCCGGTGTCGATGCTGATCCCGCGGGTGGTCGGCTTCAAGCTGAACGGCCAGCTGCCGGCCGGTGCCACCGCCACCGACCTGGTGCTCACCATCACCGAGATGCTCCGCAAGCACGGTGTGGTCGGCAAGTTCGTCGAGTTCTACGGTGCCGGCGTCAGCGCCATCCCGCTGGCCAACCGCGCCACCATCGGCAACATGTCGCCGGAGTTCGGCTCGACCTGCGCGATCTTCCCGATCGACAACGAGACCATCAACTACCTGAAGCTCACCGGCCGTGACGAGCAGCAGCTCGCCCTGGTCGAGGCGTACGCCAAGGAGCAGGGCCTCTGGCACGACGCGGCCAAGGAGCCGGTCTACTCCGAGTACCTGGAGCTGGACCTGGCCACCGTGGTCCCGTCGATCGCCGGCCCGAAGCGCCCGCAGGACCGCGTGGTGCTGGCCGAGGCCGCCGCCAAGTTCGCCGAGGCGCTGCCGACCTACTCCGCCGAGGCCTCCAAGCCGACCACCGTCACCGCCCCCGACGGTTCGTCGTACCAGATCGACAACGGCGCCGTGGTGATCGCCTCGATCACCTCCTGCACCAACACCTCCAACCCCTCCGTCATGCTGGGCGCCGCCCTGCTGGCGAAGAAGGCCGTGGAGAAGGGCCTGCAGGTCAAGCCGTGGGTCAAGACCACCCTGGCCCCCGGGTCCAAGGTCGTCATGGGCTACTACGAGAAGGCCGGCCTGCTCCCGTACATGGAGAAGCTGGGCTTCAACCTGGTCGGCTACGGCTGCGTGACCTGCATCGGCAACTCGGGCCCGCTGCCCGAGGAGGTCTCCGCCGCGGTCAACGAGGCCGACCTCGCCGTGGTGTCGGTGCTCTCCGGCAACCGCAACTTCGAGGGCCGGATCAACCCGGACGTCAAGATGAACTACCTGGCCTCCCCGCCGCTGGTGGTCGCCTACGCCCTGGCCGGCAACATGAACGTCGACATCACCCGCGACGCGCTGGGCCAGGACGCCGACGGCAACGACGTCTTCCTCGCCGACATCTGGCCGACCGAGCAGGAGGTGGCCGACGTCGTCGCCCACTCCATCGACCAGGACATGTTCACCCGGGACTACGCGGACGTCTTCGCCGGCGACCACCGCTGGCAGTCGCTCCCGGTCCCGACCGGCAACACCTTCGAGTGGGACGCCGAGTCCACCTACGTCCGCAAGCCCCCGTACTTCGAGGGCATGGCCAAGACCCCGAGCCCGGTGCAGGACATCGCCGGCGCCCGGGTGCTGGCCAAGCTGGGCGACTCGGTCACCACCGACCACATCTCCCCGGCGGGCAACATCAAGGCCGGCACCCCGGCCGCGCAGTACCTGACCGAGCACGGTGTGGAGAAGCGCGACTTCAACTCGTACGGCTCGCGCCGTGGCAACCACGAGGTGATGATCCGCGGCACCTTCGCCAACATCCGCCTGCGCAACCAGATCGCGCCGGGCACCGAGGGCGGCTACACCCGCGACTTCACCCAGGCCGAGGGCCCGGTGTCGTTCATCTACGACGCCTCGCAGAACTACCAGGCCGCCGGCATCCCGCTGGTCGTCCTGGCCGGCAAGGAGTACGGCTCCGGCTCGTCCCGCGACTGGGCGGCCAAGGGCACCGCGCTGCTCGGCGTCAAGGCCGTCATCGCCGAGTCCTACGAGCGCATCCACCGCTCCAACCTGATCGGCATGGGCGTGCTGCCGCTGCAGTTCCCCGAGGGCCAGAGCGCCGACAGCCTGGGCCTGACCGGCGAGGAGACCTTCTCCATCACCGGCGTGACCGAGCTGAACGAGGGCCGCACCCCGAAGACCGTCAAGGTCAAGGCGGGCGACGTCGAGTTCGACGCGGTGGTGCGCATCGACACCCCCGGTGAGGCGGACTACTACCGCAACGGCGGCATCCTGCAGTACGTGCTGCGCAGCCTGATCGGCTGAGCAGGCACCCCGTAGTACCCGCGGACCGCGCTCTCCCCAGGTGGGGGAGCGCGGTCTGTGCTATTCCGGACATATGGACGCCAGTTCCGAGGACCTCTGGCCGGTGATCCACGTCGAGCGGCGCGCGCTGCTCGAGGACGTGCGGCAGCTGGCCCCCGCGCAGTGGACGGTGATGTCGCTCTGCGCGGGCCGCACGGTGCGCGACGTGCTGGCGCACCTGGCCGCCACCGCCCGGATGACGCAGGCCGACTTCGTGCGCAAGGCGGTCAAGGCGCGGTTCAACTTCCGGCGGATGACCGACCGGGACATCCATGAGTTCACCCGGGGTCGCCCGTCCGCCACGGTGAAGGCGTTCGAGATGCTGGTCGACTCGGTGGAGCACCCGCGCGGACCGGACGCGACCTGGCTCGGCGAGACGGTGGTGCACGCCGAGGACATCCGGCGCCCGCTGGGCATCGCCCATGAGTACCCGATGGCGGCGCTGACCACCTGCGCCGACTTCTACCGCCGCTCCAACTTCCTGATCGGCGGCAAGAAGCGGGTGGCGGGCCTGAAGCTGACCGCGACCGACACCGACTGGTCGGCGGGCGAGGGGCCCGAGGTGCGCGGACCGATGCTGGACCTGCTGCTTGTGATCACCGGGCGCCCGGCCGGGCTGGCCGCGCTCAGCGGCGACGGGGTCGAGATCGTCACCGAGCGGATGCCCTCCCAGGAAGTCGCAGGTGACCGCCCGCACCGCCGGGGTATGCCCAAAGGCATCCAGGTCTGAGCGGCCCTGGTCGTAGTCTGCACGAAACTGCGCATTTCTATGTTCACTCAAGCAGTACCGCGCTAACCTCCCTCTCCGCGGGCATGATTCAGCTGGCCGACTGAAATATGCAGGCTTCCTGAACATTGCACATGCTGCACCGCCGGCAACGCTTTGAGTGCCAGAAGGTGCTGCCGGTGGGGAGACTATTGCCGCCGGATGAACACTGGACTATACCTTTGCCCATCGACCGCACCCCCTCTGACCGGCGCCGTTGGCAATGGCCAACATGTCGATGAGGGACGGGAGTTGATTGGCCATCAGATGACGGTTTCGGGGCGGACATCGGTTCACCTCCGCATCACCAGGACACTGAGGGGTTAGGGCACCCATGGGCTCTGCAACTGAGTACAACCGCCGCGACGTCTTCAAGCGCGCGGCCGCGGCCACCGTCCTTGCGGCCGGCAGCAGTTCGCTGCTCGCCGCATGTGCTGCCGGGGGTGGCGGCAGCAGCGACAACAAGGGCACCGCGCCGAGCGGCAGCGGCAGCGCGACCAACCCGTTCGGGGTCAAGTCGAGCGACCCGCTGGACGTCGTGATCTTCAAGGGCGGCTACGGCGACGACTACGCCAGGGCCTTCGAGGACATGTACAAGAAGAACTACAGCGGCGCCAGCGTCAGCCACCTGGGTACCCAGGACATCAGCCCCAAGCTGCAGCCCCGGTTCAACGCGGGCAACCCGCCGGACGTGGTCGACGACTCGGGCGCCCAGGCGATGCGGCTCGACGTGCTGGAGAAGGCCGGCCAGCTGACCGACCTGACCGTGCTGCTGGACGCGCCGTACCTGGACAACCCGAGCCAGAAGATCCGCGATGTGCTGCTGCCCGGCACCATCGACCAGGGCACCATCGACGGCAAGATGTACTCGCTCAACTACGTCTACACGGTCTACGGCCTCTGGTACTCCAACAAGCTGTTCAAGGACAAGGGCTGGACCCCGCCCAAGACCTGGGACGACTTCCTCACGCTCTGCGCCACCATCAAGGCGTCCGGCATCGCGCCCTTCTGCCACCAGGGCAAGTACCCGTACTACGCCAACTACCTGATCATGGACCTGGTCGCCAAGCAGGCCGGCCCGGACCTGGTGAAGCGGATCGACGCGCTGGACCCGACCGCGTTCGACGACCCGGCGGTGCTGGCCGGCGTCTCCGCGTTCTTCCAGATCATGCAGAAGGACTACCTGCTCCCGGGCACCAACGGCATGACCCACACCGAGTCGCAGACCGCATGGTGCCAGGGCAAGGCCGCGTTCATCCCGTGCGGCTCCTGGCTGGAGAACGAGATGATCAAGGTCACCCCGGCCGACTTCGACATGGCGTTCCTGCCGGTCCCCTCGCTCGCGGGTGACAAGATGCCGCAGAACGCCGTGCGGGCCGGCGCCGGTGAGCCGTTCATCGTGCCGGCGAAGGCGAAGAACCAGGTCGGCGGCCTGGAGTTCCTGCGGATCATGCTGACCAAGGAGGGCTCCGGCAAGTTCGCCGCCGCGGCCAACTCGCTGACCGTGCTGAAGGACGGCATCGGTCCCGACGTGGTGCTCAAGCCCGGCACCAAGTCCTCCGCACAGGCGGTCAGCGCGGCCGGCAGCAACACCTTCAACTACACCTACGCGGACCTGCAGACGGCGTTCGAGACCGAGATGGAGAACGCCACCACCGACCTGGTCAACAGCCGGATCACCCCGCAGCAGTGGGTGGCCCGGTGCAAGGCCGCCACGTCCAAGAAGGTCTGACCGCAGTCGAGTTGAAGGCAGGCGGGACGCCGGGACCGGCCGCACGGCCCCGGCGCCTGGCCGCGAACCGGTTGCCACGCCCTACCGAGCCGCTCTGGCACAGGCCGTGGCGGACAGGAGCAGTTGATGCGTCACCGGAAGTACCCCTTCATCGTGGGGTTCCTCATCGTCCCCGTCGCGCTCTACGTACTACTGGTCATCTGGCCGTATCTGCAGACCTTCGGGTACTCCCTGACCGACTGGTCCGGGGCCTCGCAGCAGATGAACTTCATCGGACTGCGCAACTACGCCACGCTGTTCAGCGACAACGTCTTCGTCCTGGCGCTGGAGCACAACCTGCTGCTGCTGGTGGTGCTGCCGCTCGCCACCATCCTGCTGGCGCTGTTCTTCGCCTTCATGCTCAACGTCGGCGGCCGGGGCGGCACCGGGGGCGTGCAGGGGGTGCGCGGGGCCGGCTTCTACAAGGTGGTCTTCTTCTTCCCGCAGGTGCTGTCGGTCGCCATCCTCTCGGTGCTCTTCCAGGGCGTCTACCGCACCGACCAGGGCGGCCTGTTGAACGGTGTGCTGGTCAAGCTGGGCGTGGAGGACCCGAACAGGCCCTGGCAGTGGCTCTCCGACCCCAACCTCGGCCTGTGGTGCGTGATCGGGGTGCTGATCTGGTCCGGCGTCGGCTTCTACCTGGTGCTGTTCTCCGCCGCCATGCAGTCGGTGCCCAAGGACATCTACGAGGCCGCGCTGCTGGACGGTGCCAAGCGCGGGCAGACCTTCTTCAAGATCACCCTGCCGCTGCTCTGGGAGACCATCCAGACCGCCTGGGTGTACCTGGCGATCGCGGCCATGGACTGCTTCGCGCTGGTCTCCACCATGACCCGGGCAAGTTCTACGGCGGCGGCCCGGACTACCACAGCGAGGTCCTGTCGACCCTGCTGATGCGCAACTTCATCACCTACGGCAAGGCGGGCTACGCCTGCGCCATGGGTGTGGTGATCTTCTTCCTCACCCTCATCCTGTCCGTCGTCGCGCTCCGGGTGACCCGGCGCGAGAAGATCGAGTTCTGAGCGGGGCACGGCACATGACCATCCACTCCGACGTGACCGGCACCGTTCCGGCCCAGCGCGGCACCGACCAGCCGCGCCGACCGAGCCAGGCGCAGCGTTTCGCGGACGGCGGCGGCGTCCTCAACGTCTTCTCGCACGGCTTCCTGGCCGTCTGGGCGCTGATGATCATCGGTCCGCTGGTCTGGATCGTGCTCGGCTCCTTCAAGACCAACGCCCAGATCGGCGGCAGCGCCTGGACCTGGCCCGGCAGCTGGCACTTCGACGCGTTCGCCCGGGCCTGGGACAAGGGCATCGGCGGCTTCTTCGCCAACACCGTGATCGTGCTGGTCGGTTCGCTCGCCCTGACGATGCTGCTCGGCGCGATGGCGGCCTATGTGCTGGCCCGCTACGAGTTCCCCGGCAACCGCGTCATCTACTACTTCTTCGTGGCCGGCGCGATGTTTCCGGTCTACCTCGCGCTGGTGCCGCTGTTCTTCATGGTGAAGAACCTCGGCCAGATCAGCCCGCTGCTCGGCCTCAACAGCTACCTCGGCCTCATCCTGGTCTACACGGCCTACTCACTGCCGTTCACCGTGTTCTTCCTCTACGCCTTCTTCCGCTCGCTGCCGACCGCGGTGCACGAGGCGGCGATGATCGACGGCTGTTCGCACACCCGGGCGTTCTTCCAGGTGATGGTGCCGATGGCCAAGTCCGGTCTGATCAGCGTCTTCATCTTCAATGTGCTCGGGCAGTGGAACCAGTACCTGCTGCCGGTCACCCTGATGCAGCAGCAGAACAGCTCCGACCCGGACCACTCGATGCTCGCCCAGGGTCTGATGAACCTGGCCCTGCAGAGCGGCTACGCCAGCGACTTCCCCGGCCTTTTCGCCGGCATGACCATCGCCATGCTGCCCGTGCTGGTGGTCTACCTGTCCTTCCAGCGGCAGGTGCAAGCCGGGCTCACCTCGGCCACGCTCAAGTAGCCGGGGCACCGGCAGAGGCCGAAGCGCCTCTACCCGCCGCGGGTGGAGGCGCTTCGACGTCAGCGAGGATCAGCCGCGGTCGGCCGCCTGCGCCCGCAGCGCCCGGGCCAGCTCGTCCCGGCACTCCAGCACCAGGCGGCGCAGCGCCGGCGCGGCCTGCTGGTGCTCCGTCAGCCATGCGTCGGTCGCGGCCAGCGTGGCCTCGTCGGTCTGCAGCCGCGGGAAGAACCCGCCGACGAACCGGATCGCGATCTCGATGCTGCGCTCGGCCCAGATGGACTCCAGCAGCTCGAAGTAGCGCGCGGTGTAAGGCGCGGTCAGCTCGCGCTGCCCGGCCTGCTGGAAGCCGGCGGTCTGCGCGCCCACCATGGCGTTGGGCAGCTGGTCCGAGTCGGCCACCGCCGACCAGGCCGCCGCCTTGGCCGCCGCGGTCGGCCGGGCGGCCAGCGCCTGGGTGGCCTTCTGGCTGCCGCTGGCGGTGTGGTCCCGCTTCAGCTCGGCATCCAGCTGCTCCACCGTGGCCCGACCGGCGGCGGCCAGCGCGATCCACAGCGACCAGCGCAGGTCCTGGTCCACCTCCAGGCCGTCGATCCGGGCGGTGCCGGCGAGCAGCCCCTCCAGCAGCTGGAACTCCGCCTCGCCCTGCGCGGTGGCGGCCAGGAACCGCGCCCAGGCCAGCTGCTGGTCGCTGCCCGGGGCCGCGGCGCGCAGCTCGCGCAGCGCGCTCTCGGCCAGCAGCCGGCCGCCCTCGGCCCGGTAGCCGGGGTCGGCGAAGACGTCCAGGGCGCTCCTGGCCTGGGCGTGCAGGGTCTGCAGCACGCCGATGTCCGACTCCGAACCGGCGAACCGCACCACCAGGTCGAGGTAGTCGCGGGCCGGCAGCAGCCCGTCCCGGGTCATGTTCCAGCAGGCGGACCAGGCCAGCGCCCGGGCCAGGGGTTCGCGGATGTCGCCGAGCGAGGTGCGCAGGGTGGCCAGCGAGTCGGCGTCGAAGCGGATCTTGCAGTACGTCAGGTCGTCGTCGTTGACCAGGATCAGCGCCGGGCGCGGGCGGCCGGCGGCCTCGGCGACCGCGCTGCGGGCCCCGGTGACGTCCAGTTCGAAGCGGGCGGTGCGTACCAGGGCGCCGTCCGCCTCGCGGTCGTACAGGCCGACCGCGATCCGGTGCGGGCGCAACACCTCGCCGCCCTGCTCGATCGCCAGTTCGGTGATCCGGCCCTCGGCGTCCACCGTGACCTGCGGGGTCAGCGAGTTGACGCCGGCGGTCTGCAGCCACGCCGCCGACCACTCGGCCATCGCCTGCTCACCGCGCCCGGAGGTGACGGCCAGCACCTCCAGCAGGTCGCCGAGCACGGTGTTGCCGAAGGCGTGCTGCTGGAAGTAGCGGCGGGCGCCCTCGAAGAAGGCGTCCCGGCCCGCGTAGGCCACCAGCTGCTTGAGCACCGCGGCGCCCTTGGCGTAGGTGATCCCGTCGAAGTTGAGCTTGGCGTCCTCGACGTCGCGGATGTCGGCGGTGATCGGGTGGGTGGTCGGGTACTGGTCCTGCCGGTACGCCCAGGCCTTGCGCTGGTTGGCGAAGGTCACCCAGGCGGCCTGGTACTTGGTGGCCTCCTGCTGCCCGAACGAGCCCATGAAGTCGGCGAACGACTCCTTGAGCCACAGGTCGTCCCACCACTTCATGGTGACCAGGTCGCCGAACCACATGTGCGCCATCTCGTGCAGGACGACGTTGGCCCGGTTCTCGTAGGCGGCCTCGGTGACCCGGGAGCGGAAGACGAAGTCCTCCTTGAAGGTCACGCAGCCCGGGTTCTCCATCGCCCCGATGTTGTACTCCGGCACGAAGCACTGGTCGTACTTGCCGAACGGGTACGGGTACTGGAACTCCTCGTGGAAGAAGTCCAGGCCCTGCTTGGTGACTTCGAAGATCTCCTCGGCGTCGAAGTGCGGCGCCAGCGACCTGCGGCAGGTGGCGGCCAGCGGGATCTCCAGCGTGGAGCCGTCCGGCAGTTCGCGGCTCCAGTGGTCCCGGACCACGTGGTACGGGCCGGCCACCACGGCGGTCAGATAGGTGGAGATCGGCTTGGTCTCCAGGAACCGCCAGACCTTGGCGCCGTCCTGCTCGGTGACCGACTCCTCGGCCGCGTTGCTGTAGACGTCCCAGGCCGCCGGCGCGGTCACGGTGAACCGGTAGGGCGCCTTGAGGTCGGGCTGCTCGAAGTTGGCGAACACCCGGCGGGCCTCGGCCGGCTCGTAGTGGGTGTAGAGGTAGGTCTCCCCGTCGGCCGGGTCGGTGAAGCGGTGCAGGCCCTCACCGGTCCGGCTGTACGCGCAGTCGGCGTCCACCACCAGGACGTTCTCGGCCTCCAGCCCCTCCAACGCCACCCGGGCGCCGTCGAACACGGCGGCCGGGTCGAGTCGGCGCCCGTTGAGGGTGGCGGCCCGCATGCTCGGCGCCAGCAGGTCGGCGAAGCTGCCGGCGCCCGGCGTGGTGCAGCTGAAGCGGATGGTGGTGGTGGAGCGGAAGGTTGTGGCGTCGGCGTCCGGCGCGCTGGTCACATCGAGGTGGACCTCGTAACCGTGCACACTGAGGAGGCTCGCACGCTGCTGAGCTTCGTCGCGACTGAGGTTCTTGCCCGGCACTGCGGTACTCCTTTGTCCGACTCGCACGGTGCTGTGCAGAAGGTGTGGAGGAGCAGGTCCTGCCCCCTCCCGCATCTTTTCACGCGCTCCGGGCGCGCCGCTGGCGCCAGTATCCGACCGCGCTCAGGCCGGCCACCAGCACGCCGGCGGCGTAGAGCTGGTCGCGGTTGCCGGCCGTCGTCGTCATCAGGCCGAGCAGGGCGGTCACGCCGGCGATCGCCAGCCAGGTCAGGTACGGGTAGCCCCACATCTTCACGGTCAGCAGCTCGGGCGCCTCGCGCTCCAGGCGGCGGCGCATCCGCAGCTGGGCGACGCCGATGAAGAGCCAGACCACCAGGATGGCCACGCCGGTGGTGTTCATCAGCCAGGTGAACACGGTGTCGGGCCACCAGTAGCCGGCCAGCACGGCGCCGAAGCCGAAGCCGCAGGAGGCCAGCACCGCCAGGCGCGGCACGCCGCCGCTCACCTTCGCCAGCGCCTTGGGGCCCTGGCCGCGGGCGACCAGCGAGAAGGCCATCCGGGAGGAGCCGTAGATGTTGGCGTTCATCGCGCTCAGCAGGGCGATCAGGACGACGGCCTTCATGACGACGGCCGCGCCGGGGACGTTCAGCAGCTGGAGGACCGTCACGTACGGGCCCAGCTTGACCACGTCGGGGTTGTTCCACGGCACCAGGGTGACCACCAGCGCCATCGAGCCGATGTAGAAGAGGGCGATCCGCCAGACCGCCGTGCGCACCGCGTTGGCCACGTTTCGGCGCGGGTCGTCGGACTCCGCCGCCGCGATGGTCACGGTTTCCAGGCCGCCGTAGGCGAACACCGAGGCGAGCAGGCCGGTGATCAGGCCGCTCGCGCCGTGCGGCAGGAACCCGCCGTGCCCGGTCAGGTTGGCAGCACCCGGTGCGCCGTGGCCGATGACGCCGGTGACGCCCAGCACGCCGAGCACCAGGAAGGCGACGATCGCGGTGATCTTGACGGCCGCGAACCAGAACTCGAACTCGCCGAAGTTCTTCACCGCGGTCAGGTTGCTGGCGCAGAAGAACGTCATGAAGACCGCGACCCAGGCCCAGCCGGCCACGCCCGGGATCCAGGAGTTCATGATCGAGCCGGCCGCCGTGGCCTCCGCCGCGACGCCGCAGCAGAGCATCACCCAGTACATCCACCCGGCGGTCAGACCCGCCCAGGGGCCGATCTCACGCTCGGCGTGCACCGAGAAGGAGCCGGAGGCCGGCTGGGCGGCGGACATCTCGCCCAGCATCCGCATGACCAGCATGACCAGCAGGCCGGCCGCCGTGAAGGCCAGGATGATGCCGGGGCCGGCCGCCGCGATGCCCGCGCCCGAGCCCACGAAGAGGCCGGCGCCGATGACGCCGCCGAGGGCGATCATCGAAAGGTGACGCTGCTTCAGGCCGTGGCTCAGCTGCGGGGCGCCCGAGGCCGCGGGGGCCTTCGGCGGTGCGGTGACAGTGCTCATCGCGGGTTATCCAGACGCTCGAATAGCGGACGACCCGTCCCAATATGCGGGAGTGTCGACGGCATCGCGAAGCTCCGCCCAGGATCCGGACCACCACACTGCGGAGCGTAGGTGGCCGTGTCTGGATAGTGAAACGGCCGGTGTGAACCTCACAAGCGAAGGCGGCTCGGCTTTGTCGATAGTGGTATCGAAACTCAAGATCGGGAAGCGTAAGTTCACGAACGTTTACTTATTCAACCGTTTGGAGGCTCCGATGGCCCTTGCCGCCGCCCCGCTCACGTCCCGCCCGGTGCTGGCCGACCTGCTGCCCGCCGCCGACAGCTGGCTCGGCGCCGCACTGCGCGAGCTGGCCCTGGTCGGCGGCGGTGCCGCGCTCACCGGCCTGGCCGCGCAGCTCTCCGTCCCCGTCCCCGGCTCGCCGGTCCCCGTCACCGGGCAGACCTTCGCCGCGCTGCTGGTCGGCACCGCCCTCGGGGCCCGCCGGGGTGCCGCCGCGCTCGCCGTCTACCTGCTGGCCGGCGTGGCGGGCCTGCCGTGGTTCGCCGAGGGCAGCTCGGGCTGGGCGATGCCCTCCTTCGGCTACGTGCTGGGCTTCGTGCTGGCCGCCGCGCTCACCGGCCTGCTGGCCCGCCGCGGCGCCGACCGCGGCCCGGTGCGCACCGCCGGCGTGATGGTGCTCGGCAACCTGGCCATCTACGCGGTCGGCGTGCCCTACCTGGCCGCCTCGCTGCACCTCTCGCTCGCCAAGGCGGCCGACCTGGGCCTGTACCCGTACCTGGTGGGCGACGCGCTGAAGACGGCGGTCGCCATGGGCGCGCTGCCGCTGGCCTGGAAGCTGCTGGGGAAGCGGGCCTGACCTGACGTGGTGCCGGGGGCTTCGGCGGCACCGGGCCCCGGGCGTGCCAGACTCATGGCCATGCGCGTTTACCTGGGTTCCGACCACGCCGGATACGAACTGAAGAACCACCTCGTCGAGTGGCTGACCAAGGCCGGCCACGAGCCGATCGACTGCGGCCCGCACATCTACGACGCCGAGGACGACTACCCGCCGTTCTGCCTGCGGGCCGCCGAGCGCACCGCGGCCGACCCGGAGGCGCTGGGCATCGTGATCGGCGGCTCGGGCAACGGCGAGCAGATCGCCGCCAACAAGGTCAAGGGCGTGCGGGCCGCCCTCGCCTGGAGCGAGCAGACCGCCGCCCTCGGCCGCGAGCACAACAACGCCAATGTGATCAGCATCGGCGGCCGGATGCACACGGTCGAGGAGGCGACCAAGTTCGTCGAGATCTTCCTCGCCACCCCGTACAGCAACGAGCCCCGGCACACCCGCCGGATCGAGATGCTCAACGTCTACGAGGCCACCGGCGAGCTGCCCCCCATCCCGGCCCACCACCCGCAGCAGGGCTGAGGCACACCCGGGACCCTGGCTGCCAGAAGTCGAGTGGCAGCCAGGGCCTGTCAGAAGTTGTGCGGCAGCCAGGGCGCCACCGGCCAGCCGAACGCCGCCGAGGCCTCGGCCAGCGCCCCCGGGCGCAGCTCCCGGACCAGCCCGGCCGCCGCCAGCGCGGCCAGTGAGACGCCGCCCAGGTACGCCGAGCCCAGCTCGCGCACCGGGAGCGCCAGGTCGGCCGGCGCCTCCGTCGGCTCGCAGGCGGCCGGCTTCTCGGGCCCCGCGGCATGCAGGTGCCAGCGCCCGGTGTTCCACGGGCAGAACTCGTCCGCCACCTCCAGCACCAGGTCCACCGGCGCCGCGTAGTGCCGGGAGCGCAGCGCGTCGCCGACCTCCACCAGCCGCACGAAGAGCGCGTCCGACAGCTGCGAGCGCAGCCGCCGCGGGTCGGAGACCAGGTGCAGCAGCGGATCGTCGACCGGCAGGTTGGCCGCCACCACCGTGTCGGTCAGGTCCAGGTCCAGCAGGTAGGCCCAGAGCGCCGACCGCGCCTCGGGAGCGGACGCCAGCACCTCGCGCACCCGCACGTCGCCGGACGGCCCGGCGTGCCCCCAGCTCATCCGGGTCGAGTAGCGGGCGAAGCCGAGCAGGGTGCCGTCCGCGCCGTCCTCGGCCAGCACGCACTGCAGCGGGGTGTGGCCCTCCCGCTCGCTCGGCGGGTCCAGCAACGGCAGCCGCTCCCAGCCCGGGAGCCGGGCCAGCATCCCCGGGCGCCGCGGCACCAGCTCGCCGTAGAGCCGCTCGCAGGCCGGTGAGGCCGCCGCCGGGTCGGCCAGCCGCAGCCGGATCCGGCCGTCCTCGGGCCGCTCCACCCGGACCCTGGAGCGCTCCACCGTGACCCCGAGCTTCCAGGTGGCCAGGCCGTAGCCGTAGCGGCCGTAGATGGCCGGCTCGGAGGCGGTCAGCACCGCCAGCGACTCGCCGCGCTCGTGGACCTCGTCCAGCTGATGGCGCATCAGCGCGGTGAGCACCCCGCGCCGCCGGTGGGTGGGCAGCACCCCGACCATGGTCACCCCGGCGGCGGGCAGCAGCGCGCCGCCCGGTACCGCCATCCGGAACGAGTAGGCGCCGGCGCCGCCGACCGGCATGTCGCCGTCCCACACCCCCAGCGAGCGGTCGACCTCGGTCAGCGCCTGCCACAGGGCGCGGCGCTCCGGGCTCTCGTCCTCACCGAAGGCCACCTCCAGCGCGTCGTACCAGGCATCCCACTCGGCGGCCTTGAGCGTCCGCAGGGACAGCGCGTCATGGCCGGCAAGGGAACTGGCAGCCGAGGAGCGGGCTTCCGAGGACTGTGTCATATGACACAGCTATCACTCGTACACGCGTGCCGCGAGCCCTTCCGGTCGTGCGGCGCGCGGGCGCGGGCCCGCAACCCCCGGCGCGCCCGGGACCGCGGGCGCCCCAACTTGCCTCCCAAGGATGCCTGATGAGCCTTTGGCGGCCCGGTACGCCCGGCCGAAACCGTGCGCCCCGGCGGCGCTCAGGTGAACGGCCGTCGACGCGACCGGCTCCCGCTGGATAAGGTCGGGGCCCATGGCTGGCAGCACACCGGGCTCCAGGCCCCAGACGAGTGCGAACGGGGCGGCCCCCGCGGACCCCCTGACGGCCCGGTTGCGCAAGCGCCTCTACCGGGCCCGCCGCACCATGCGCCGGACCGGCGTGGACTACTTCCGCGGCGACGGCGCCGACTGGCTGGCCTTCACGGTGCTGCTGCTCCTGGTGCCGCTGCTGGTGACCCTCAACGTCTGGCTGCCGGCCTGGGTGCCGCCCACCGCGCTGGTGCTGCCGATCCTGGCCGGCGCGCTGCTGCTGCGCCCGGTCTCGCTCGTGCTGCTCTACGCCACCGCGGCGCTCGGCCTGTCCACCGAGTCGGTGATCCACACCGGTGAGCGGGCCGCCAGCGACCGCCCGGAGGCCTATGTCTTCGGGGTCACGCCCGGCGCCGCCCTGGTGGTCGGCGCGGTCGGGGTGGCCGGGCTGCTGCTCGCCCAGTTCCGCAGCCGCGTCGGGGTGCCCTGGCGCAGCGGCGGCTCGATGCTCTTCGACCTGCGCGAGCGGCTCAAGGTGCAGAGCAAGGTGCCCGACCTGCCGACCGGTTGGCACGCCGACATGTCGCTGCGCCCGGCCGGTGGCCAGTCCTTCTCCGGCGACTTCGTGGTGGCGGCCCGCACGGGGCCGGGGCGGCGGATGCTGGAAGTCGTGCTGGCCGACGTCTCGGGCAAGGGCATGGACGCCGGCTCCCGGGCGCTGCTGCTCTCCGGGGCCTTCGGCGGGCTGCTCGGCTCGCTGCCGCCGCACGACTTCCTGCCGGCGGCCAACGGCTACCTGCTGCGCCAGGACTGGGAGGAGGGCTTCGCCAGCGCCGTCCACCTGGCCCTGGACCTGGACACGGGGGAGTACGAGCTGCTCTCGGCCGGCCATCTGCCGGGCATGCAGCGCCTCGCCGGGGCCGGGCGCTGGGAGAGCAAGGAGGCCACCGAGGGTCCGCTGCTGGGCCTCTACGACGGGGCCAAGTTCGAAGGCGTGCGCGGCCGTCTGGGCCCCGGTGACGTGCTGATGCTCTGCACCGACGGGATGGTCGAGGCGCCGGGCCGGGATCTGGCCGAGGGCATGGACCGGCTGATGGGCGAGGCCGACCGGTTGGTGGCCGGCGGCCAGTTGGGGCAGCACAGCGGCGGTGCGGCGGGCCGGCTGATCGAGACGGTGGCCAAGGACATCAACGACGACCGCGCGGTGCTGCTGCTCTGGCGCCGCTGAGGCCCGCCCGCACCGAGCCCGTTGACGCTCAAGCGACTGCGCAAGTGAATGTCAATGGCCAGTGGTGATCTTCGGCCAATCTCCCCAGCGGTCACGAACCGGCGGTGGGTCTACGAACGGCCCGGTCGGGCACCCCCGGCCGACGGACCGTCAGGTTTCGTCGGCTATCGTCTCGGTCGGCGGAAACTCGTCCCACATCGCAGGACTTTTGGCACGCGTCACTGGCAAGTCCTTTACGCAGTCGGCACGGTCGACCACACTGAGTCCGGGCGGGACTGGCCGGAACTCGGGGGCGATCGGGTGTGCTTGGGGCCGACGGGTGCCGCCGCGGGGACCTTCGGGCAGGCCGTGGTCCGTTCCGCCACGACATGTGAGGAAGTGAGTCCGGGTGGCACTCTCCGTCTCTGCGCTGGTCCTGTTCGGCGTGATGATGATCATCTTCATCCGCTCCGGGTCCATCAAGTGGCCGCACGCCATCGTGGCCACGCTCTTCGGCTTCATGCTCAACCAGTCGACCCAGCTGTCGAAGCCGATCCAGGACTTCCTGACCTCGGTCGCCAACACGCTGGGCAAGATGACCAACTGACGTAGCGGCACTGACGTAGCGGCGGGGCGGCCTACTGCCCCGCCCGTCTGGCCTGCCACCAACGGCTCAGCCGGCCGCGGCGAACGGTCCGCGCATCGACCTCGGCCCGGGCCGGCTCGGCGGTGGCGACGGCCGGCGGCTCGGCTTCGGCGGTCCGCACCGCCGCCAGGGTGCCGCCCTCGGCGGTCAGCAGCACGAACAGCCGCGCCCAGCAGAAGCGTTCGGCGCGCGGCCAGTCCAGTGCGCCCAGTGCCCGGGAGGCGGCGGGGCAGACCGTGCCGTTCACCCTGACCTCGGCCACCTCGTCGCCGGCCCGGCCGCCGAAGAAGAGCTTCACGCCGTTCAGTCGCGGGTCGGTCAGTTCCGGTGCCAGTGCCGGTGCCAGGGCGGGCAGCAGCTCGTGCTCGCCCAGCCAGCCGGTCAACCGCTCGCTCTGGAACCCGAACACGGTGGCCGGCCCCTGCACCGCGTGCCAGCCGGGCAGTTCGGCGATGCGGCGGTGGTCGCCGTAGCGGCCCCGGTGGTCCAGCAGTTCGACCACGGCGGCCGCGGTGGTGCCGGCCCACATCCGCACCGCGCTGTCCAGCTTCTCGGTCTCGGTGGTGCCCAGCCCCGCCGCGCAGTCCCAGACCACCGGTGCGTCGGCGCTGCCCAGCCGGAGCACGAACCCGAGGTCCACATGGCCGCTGCCGCCGCCCTCCCCGGCGTGCTCGCGGATCGCCACCGCAGTGGTCCCGGGGCCGCGCACCACGGCGCCGTCGATGGTGAACTCCCGGTCGTAGCGGGCCATTTCGCGCACCACACCGCGCTGTATGACCGCCAGCCGCTGCTCGGCGTCCACCGGCCCGCCCTCCCTCACCGCAATCGAACGTCTGTCGAGGCTAGCGGGGTCGAGCCGCCATGTTCCAGTTGTGAAGGCCCTGGTGGTCGACGGGCCGGAAACGCCGACGGCCCCGGCTCGCTGGGAGCCGGGGCCGTCGGTGCTGCGAGAGCGGGTGACGAGAATCGAACTCGCGTGACTAGTTTGGAAGACTAGGGCTCTACCATTGAGCTACACCCGCCGGTCCGTGTGGACGGGGAACAGCGTACCCGATCCGGTGGGCTGTCGAATATCTGCGAACCGACGATCGACGCCGTGTACGCTCTCTCTCGCGTGAATGCGGGGTGTGGCGCAGTTTGGTAGCGCGTCCGCTTTGGGAGCGGAAGGCCGTCGGTTCGAATCCGGTCACCCCGACCAGCCAGTTTCGTGGTACCCGGTAGGATGGTTCGCTGGTGGTCCCGGCCCTCGGGCCGACCGCCCAGGGTGACAGAGTCCCCAAGCAGCCCCTGACCGGGGCCGGGTCGCTCGCCGTCCACCCCATACGGGAGATGCCGCACCAGGTGGCTCATCACCCGTCTGCCCGGCCCGCGGCCCCGCGAGGGGACTCGGTCCGGACCAGACAAGCCGACCGCAAGCCCCATAGGAGACCTAACCGTGAAGAGCGCCGTCGAGACTCTGAACCCGACCCGGGTTCGACTCACCGTCGAGGTGCCCTTCGAGGAGCTCAAGCCCAGCCTCGACGCGGCGTACAAGAAGATCAACCAGCAGGTCACGGTTCCCGGCTTCCGGAAGGGCAAGATCCCGAACCGGGTCATCGACCAGCGGTTCGGCCGCGCTGCCGTGCTGGAGGAGACCGTCAACGACGCCCTCCCGCGCTTCTACACGCAGGCCGTCGACGAGAACAAGGTCGAGGTCCTCGGTCAGCCCGACATCACGGACATCAAGGGCGTCGAGGACCTCGACGCCAACGGCCTGACCTTCACCGCCGAGGTGGACGTCCGTCCGGAGATCACCCTGCCCGACTTCGCCGAGATCTCGGTCGAGGTCGACGCCGTCGCGGTGACCGACGAGGACATCGACAAGTCGCTCGAGCAGCTGCGCGAGCGCTTCTCGTCGGTCAAGGACGTCGAGCGCGCCGCCGCCGCCGGTGACATCGTCGTGGTGGACCTGGAGGCCAAGGTCGACGGCGAGGTGCCGGAGGACGGCACCGCCACCGGCGTGAGCTACGAGATCGGCTCCGGCCGCCTGCTGGACGGCATCGACGAGGCCGTCATCGGCCTGTCGGCCGGCGAGGCGAAGACCTTCACCACCGAGCTCAAGGGCGGCTCCCAGGCCGGCAAGAGCTCCGAGGTGACCGTCACCGTCACCGCGGTCCAGGAGAAGGAGCTGCCCGAGCTGGACGACGAGTTCGCCCAGCTGGCCAGCGAGTTCGACACCCTGGAGGAGCTGCGCGCCGACTCGGTCAAGCGACTGGGCCGGATGAAGGAGTTCGACCAGGCCACGCAGGCCCAGGAGAAGGTCCTCGACGCCCTGCTGGCGAAGATCGAGATCGAGTTCCCGGAGAAGCTCCTCAAGGACGAGGTCGAGACCCGCAAGCACAACCTGGAGCACCACCAGCTGCAGCCGATGGGCCAGACGCTGGAGAGCTACCTCGCCGCTCAGGGCAAGACCGTCGAGGAGTTCGACGCGGACACCGAGGAGCAGGCCAAGAAGGGCATCAAGACCCAGTTCGTGCTGGACGAGATCGTGGCCAAGGAGGAGGTGGGCGTCGACCAGCAGGAGCTCACCGAGCACCTGATCCGCCGCGCCGCCGGCTCCGGCCTGACCCCGGACCAGTTCGCCCAGCAGATCGTCTCCAACCAGCAGGTTCCGCTGCTGGTCGGCGAGGTCGCCCGGGGCAAGGCGCTGGCCCTGGTGGTCGAGGCCGCCACGGTGACCGACAGCAACGGTGAGGTCGTCAACTTCGACGAAGATGACGAGGCGGCCGAGGACACTGCCGCCGAGGCCACCACCGAGGCCGCCGCCGAGGAGAGCACCGAGTCGACCGAGGCCTGAGCCCGGTCGCCACGCGATGCCTGAACGGGCCCGGACGCTGCACGCGTCCGGGCCCGTTCCCGTACCACGGCACCTGCGCTGACAGCGAACAGTTCTGTGTGAGGGATTCCCGGGCTCCGGCTGAGCGTTAGGGTCGACGAAAGCAAGCTAAACCGACTGAGCAGGTGGCTAAGTGACGTTCCCGCAGATTCAGATGCCTGGCCTGATGACGCCGCGCGCGGCCGGTGGTGACGTGCTCGGCGGCCTGGGCGACCAGGTCTACAACCGGCTGCTCGGCGAGCGCATCATCTTCCTCGGCCAGCAGGTCGACGACGACATCGCCAACAAGATCACCGCCCAGCTCCTCCTCCTGGCCGCCGAGCCGGAGAAGGACATCTACCTGTACATCAACTCCCCGGGCGGCTCGATCACGGCCGGCATGGCGATCTACGACACCATGCAGTACATCAAGAACGACGTGGTCACCATCGCCATGGGCATGGCCGCCTCGATGGGCCAGTTCCTGCTGACCGCGGGCACGCCGGGCAAGCGCTTCGCGCTGCCGAACGCCGAGATCCTGATGCACCAGCCGTCGGCGGGCCTGGGCGGCTCCGCGACCGACATCCGGATCCAGGCGGAGCAGCTGCTCCGGATGAAGCGCCGGATGTCCGAGCTGATCGCGCACCACAGCGGTCAGACCTTCGACCAGATCACCAAGGACTCCGACCGCGACCGCTGGTTCACCGCCGAAGAGGCGAAGGCCTACGGTCTGATCGACGACATCATGCACAGCGCCGCGGATGTTCCCGGCGGCGGCGGCACCGGCGCCTGACCGCCCTGGCCGAGCACCCCACCACGTCGGAAACGCATCCGGAGGACCAACCCGCCATGACCTTCCCCAACACTCCCGCCGGCGAGTACCTCGGCGCTCGTGCCGAGGGCCGGTACATCGTTCCGCGCTTCGTCGAGCGCACTTCGCAGGGCATCCGCGAGTACGACCCGTACGCCAAGCTGTTCGAGGAGCGCATCATCTTCCTCGGCTCGCAGGTGGACGACGTCTCGGCCAACGACATCATGGCCCAGCTGCTCTGCCTGGAGTCGATGGACCCGGATCGCGAGATCCAGATGTACATCAACTCGCCCGGCGGCTCCTTCACCGCGCTGACCGCGATCTACGACACCATGCAGTACGTCAAGCCGGACATCCAGACCGTCTGCATGGGCCAGGCCGCCTCGGCCGCCGCCGTGCTGCTGGCGGCCGGCACCCCCGGCAAGCGGCTCGCGCTGCCGAACGCCCGGATCCTGATCCACCAGCCGTACACCGAGACCGGCCGCGGCCAGGTCTCCGACCTGGAGATCCAGGCCAAGGAGATCTTCCGGATGCGCGAGCAGCTGGAGGAGATGCTCTCCAAGCACTCCAACCAGCCCATCGAGAAGGTCCGCGACGACATCGAGCGCGACAAGATCCTCACGGCCGAGGAGGCCCTGGAGTACGGCCTGATCGACCAGATCGTCTCCACCCGCAAGGCCTCGCTCAGCGACTGAGCCGAGTGGCACCACCCGAGTTCCACCCGGGCGGGGCGTACCAGCCGGTACGCCCCGCCTGCCGGGCTCCGGCCCCGACACGACGGCATCTGTTCGGTATCAATTCGCCGAGGGCGTAGGGCAGAGCAGTCGAAGACGGCCGATTCCGTGAGTTGGCAGAGTACCGTCGGATACCGAGACCTGAGCGCCCCGGCTGGGGGTGGCCGTCGGGTCCACAGCACCAGGCCCCGGAACCCCCGCGGGGCCCCTGGCGAAGGGGAAGCACCTCGTGGCACGCATCGGAGACGGTGGCGACCTGCTCAAGTGCTCGTTCTGCGGCAAGTCGCAGAAGCAGGTGAAGAAGCTGATCGCCGGCCCAGGCGTGTACATCTGCGACGAATGCATCGATCTCTGCAACGAGATCATCGAGGAGGAGCTCGCCGAGTCCTCCGAGGTGCGTTTCGAGGAGCTCCCGAAGCCGCGCGAGATCTACGAGTTCCTCGACCAGTACGTGGTCGGCCAGGACCTCGCCAAGAAGGCCCTCTCGGTGGCCGTCTACAACCACTACAAGCGGGTGCAGGCCGGCGAGGCCGGGCGCAGCGGTGGCAACCGCGACGACGCCATCGAGCTCGCCAAGTCCAACATCCTGCTGCTCGGCCCGACCGGCTCCGGCAAGACGCTGCTGGCGCAGACCCTGGCCCGGATGCTGAACGTGCCGTTCGCGATCGCCGACGCCACCGCGCTGACCGAGGCCGGCTACGTCGGCGAGGACGTCGAGAACATCCTGCTGAAGCTGATCCAGGCGGCCGACTACGACGTCAAGAAGGCCGAGACCGGGATCATCTACATCGACGAGATCGACAAGGTGGCCCGCAAGAGCGAGAACCCGTCGATCACCCGGGACGTCTCCGGTGAGGGCGTCCAGCAGGCGCTGCTGAAGATCCTGGAGGGCACCACCGCCTCGGTGCCGCCGCAGGGCGGGCGCAAGCACCCGCACCAGGAGTTCATCCAGATCGACACCACCAATGTGCTCTTCATCGTCGGCGGTGCGTTCGCCGGCCTGGAGCGGATCATCGAGGGCCGCTCGGGTGCCAAGGGCATCGGCTTCGGCGCGACCATCCGGTCCAAGCGGGAGAGCGACGCCAGCGACCACTTCCGCCAGGTGATGCCGGAGGACTTGGTCAAGTTCGGCATGATCCCGGAGTTCGTCGGCCGCCTCCCCGTGATCACCAGCGTGCACAACCTGGACCGCGAGGCGCTGCTGCAGATCCTCACCGAGCCGAAGAACGCGCTGGTCAAGCAGTACCGCAAGCTCTTCGAACTGGACGGCGTGGAGCTGGAGTTCAGTCGGGACGCGCTGGAGGCGATCGCCGACCAGGCGATCCTGCGCGGCACCGGCGCGCGCGGGCTGCGGGCGATCATGGAGGAGGTGCTGATGTCGGTGATGTACGAGGTGCCGTCGCGTCAGGACGTCGCCCGGGTCGTCGTCACCGGTGATGTGGTCTCCAAGCACGCCATCCCGACCCTGGTGCCGCGCGACATGATCAAGCGCGAGCGGCGCGACAAGAGCGCCTGACGCTTCGTCGGTCATCAGACGCGAAAGGGGCCCCGCGGATCCGCGGGGCCCCTTCGTGCTGCTCGGGCTACTTCGGCACCTCGGCGACCGCGCGGAACGCGCGCAGGTCGGAGGCGGCCTTGTCGAGCGTCGGCGGGCCGCTCTTGAGGGTGGTCTGCTGCATCGCCACCAGCGAGCTGTTGTCCACCCAGATGCAGACCGCGTCGGTCTCCTTGGTGCTGGTGGTGAGGTCCTCGCAGCTCATCCTGCCGCCCTGGGGACCGGGGTCGGGGTGGGTGCGCGGGCCGGTCGTGCCGCCCTTGCCGACGGCAGCCAGCTCGAAGCTGCTCCAGAAGCTGGTCTCCTCGGCGCTCGGTGAGGAGATCTTGCCGTAGCCGCCGTAGACCACCACGGCGCGGTCCGAGAGGAGCTTGTTGTAGACGGTGGCGACCTCGCCGTCCAGGTTCTGGTCCGACTGGCCGCTGGTGAAGGCGTCCTTCAGCTTCTGGGCCAGCGGGTTGCCGTCCTCCTTGGTCAGGCCCTGGAACGACTGCGGCAGCACCACCTTCTGGGTGCCCTCCTTGGCGGCCTTGTCGGCCACCGCCGACATCAGCACCGCCGACGCCACGCCGATGGCGACGACCACGACGGCCAGGGTGATGGCGAGGCCCTTGCGGCTCTTCTTGGGCGGCGGCGCCGGCGGGACGTAGCCGCCGGCGGCGGGCCAGCCGGTGGCCGGCTGCGGCTGGGGCGGCACCGGACCGTAGGCCGGGGGCTGGCCGTAGCCGCCCGGCTGCTGGTACGCCGGCGGCTGCCCGAACCCGCCGGACTGCCCGTAGTTCGGGGCGGGGTGGCCGTAGCCGCCCTGGCCGTAGCCGGAGGCGGGCGGTGGCGGCGCACCGAACGGGTTCTGCTCGGACATCGGCGTTCCCTCCCAGAAATCACTCGCCGGTGCGGTCCGCCCGCCGGGCTGATCCGGCGACCCGGATCCCCGGTCGAGGGACGGCACGCTACCGTACGGCACCGACGTACTCGGGGGCCCGCGCGGTTCCGTAAACTGTGGGTCGTGACCGACATGACGAACCAGCGCCCCGCCGACCACCCGTCCGGGGACAACGCAGCCACCCTTCCGACGACCTACGCCCCCGGCGAGGTAGAGGGCGAGCTGTACGAGCGCTGGGTAGCCCGCGGTTACTTCGAGGCCGACGCCAAGAGCGACAAGCCCCCGTACACCATCGTCATCCCGCCGCCGAACGTCACCGGTGCCCTCCACCTGGGCCACGCCTTCCAGCACACCCTGATGGACGCCCTGACCCGCCGTAAGCGGATGCAGGGTTACGAGGCGCTCTGGCTGCCGGGCATGGACCACGCAGGTATCGCCACCCAGAACAAGGTGGAGCAGCAGCTCGCCGAGTCCGGCCTGTCCCGGCACGACCTGGGCCGCGAGGCCTTCGTCGAGAAGGTCTGGGAGTGGAAGGAGAACTACGGCGGCAAGATCCTCGGCCAGATGCGCCGCCTCGGCGACGGCGTGGACTGGAGCCGGGAGCGCTTCACCATGGACGAGGGCCTGTCCAAGGCCGTCCAGACCATCTTCAAGAAGCTCTTCGACGACGGCCTGATCTACCGTGCCGAGCGCATCATCAACTGGTGCCCGCGCTGCCTGACCGCGCTCTCCGACATCGAGGTGGAGCACGAGGACAGCCCCGGCGAGCTGGTCTCGATCCGCTACGGCGAGGGTGACGACTCCATCGTGGTCGCCACCACCCGGGCCGAGACGATGCTGGGCGACACCGCGGTCGCCGTCCACCCGGACGACGAGCGCTACCAGCACCTGATCGGCCGCACCATCAAGCTGCCGCTGACGGACCGTGAGATCCCGGTGGTCGCCGACACCCACGTCGACCCGGAGTTCGGCACCGGCGCCGTCAAGGTGACCCCGGCGCACGACCCCAACGACTTCGCCATCGGCCAGCGCCACGACCTGCCCAGCCTGACCGTGATGGACGAGCACGGCGCGATCACCGTGCACGGCCCGTTCCTCGGCCTGGACCGGCTGGAGGCCCGCTCGGCCGTGGTCGGCGCGCTGCGCGAGCAGGGCCGGATCGTCGCCGAGAAGCGCCCCTACATGCACGCGGTGGGCCACTGCTCGCGCTGCCACACCGTCGTCGAGCCGCGCCTGTCGCTGCAGTGGTGGGTCAAGGTCGAGCCGCTGGCCCAGGCGGCCGGCGACGCGGTCCGGGACGGCCGGGTGCAGATCCACCCGAAGGAGCTGGAGCGCCGCTACTTCGACTGGGTCGACAACATGTTCGACTGGTGCATCTCCCGCCAGCTCTGGTGGGGCCACCGGATCCCGGTCTTCTACGGCCCGAACGGCGAGGTCGTCTGCGTCGGACCGGACGACGAGGCGCCCACCGGCGAGGGCTGGACCCAGGACCCGGACGTCCTGGACACCTGGTTCTCCAGCGGCCTGTGGCCGTTCTCCACCCTGGGCTGGCCCGAGCAGACCCCGGACCTGGAGAAGTTCTACGCCACCGACGTGCTGCTCACCGGCCACGACATCATCTTCTTCTGGGTCGCCCGGATGATGATGTTCGGCCTGTACGCGATGGACGGCAAGGCGCCGTTCCACACCGTGGCGCTGACCGGCCTGGTCCGCGACGAGTTCGGCAAGAAGATGTCCAAGTCCAACCCGAACGCGGTCGACCCGCTGGACTGGATGGACGCCTACGGTGCCGACGCGGTCCGGTTCACCCTGGCCAGCGGTGCCAACCCGGGCGCCGACGTGCCGATCGGCGAGGACTGGGTCAAGGGCTCGCGCAACTTCTGCAACAAGATCTGGAACGCCACCCGGTTCGCGCTGATGAACGGCGCCACCGTCGAGGGACCGCTGCCGGCCCCCGAGGAGATGACCGCGGCCGACCGCTGGATCCTGTCCCGCCTCAACGAGACCGTGGCCCAGGTCGACGCGCTCTACGACGACTACCAGTTCGCCAAGCTCTCCGACGCGCTGTTCCACTTCGCCTGGGACGAGGTCTTCGACTGGTACCTCGAGCTCTCCAAGACCACCCTGGCCAAGGGCGGCCCGCAGGCCGACGCGGCCCGCCGGGTGCTCGGCGAGGTCGTGGACGTGATGCTGCGGCTGCTGCACCCGGTGGTGCCGTTCGTCACCGACGCCCTCTGGACGGCGCTGACCGGCGCCGAGTCGGTGGTGGTCGCCCCCTGGCCGAAGGACAGCGGCTACCGCGACCAGGAGGCCTCGGCCGAGATCGCCACCGTGCAGCAGGTGGTCACCGAGGTCCGCCGCTTCCGCTCCGACCAGGGCCTGAAGCCGGGCCAGAAGGTCCCGGCCGCCCTGGATCTGACGGGCACCGGGCTGGCCGCCCACGAGGAGGCGATCCGCTCGCTGCTGCGCCTCACCGAGCCGGCCGAGGGCTTCGCGCCGACCGCCTCGCTGGCGGTGGCCGGTGCCACGGTTTCGCTGGACCTGTCCGGCACCATCGACGTGGCCGCCGAGCGCAAGCGCCTCGCCAAGGACCTCGCGGCCGCCCAGAAGGAGCTGGCCCAGACCAGCGGCAAGCTCGGCAACGAGGGCTTCCTGGCCAAGGCTCCGGAGGACGTGGTGGTCAAGATCCGCGCTCGGCAGACCGCCGCCGAGGTGGACATCGCCCGGATCACCGCCCAGCTCGCCGCGCTGCCCGAGGCCTGACCGGCCCCGATCGCGCGCCCCGAGGCCGCACCCGCTCCGGCGGGTGCGGCCTCGGCCGTTTCCGGATGCTTCTCAGACCGATTAGCAGCCGAATTCCACCGACCGCCAGAAAATGATCGGATTCGCATTCTCGGGGAACAACACTCGGCCATGTTTCGGTGTTCTTGGAAGGTTCGCCGTATACGGTGAGCTGCAGTTGCGATCGGTGGTGACCGCGTGCAATGGCGGTCCCGATCAACGGCGGTGACGGGAAGACATGGCATGACGCGAACGCAGACAATGGCCGGCGAACTCCCCGCACAGCGGGTCGAGGAGGCCAAGGGCCGGGCCGCGACCCTGCTGCTGGCCTTCCGGCACGGCAACCAGCTCGCCTTCGACCACGAACTGGACGAGCTGCTCGCCGGGGAGGACGAGCGCGCGGTGGTCACCCTGCTCACCTGGATCGCCGCCGAGGCGGTGCGCAAGGCCTACGCCCCCGAGGTCGGCGACCGGGTGCTGCGCGGGCTGGCCCGCCGGGCACCGCAGGGCGAGGTCGGGGTCGCGGTGGACGAGGAGTCGGTGGACGCGGCCCGGCTGATCGAGGCGGTGCGCGGGGGCGACGCGGCCGTCGTGCGGGCGCTGGTGGCCGGCACCGCCGACACCACCTTCCTGCTCGGTGGCCTGCTGCAGGGCGTGGCGATGATGCTGCCGCTGGTGCCCGAGGCCGAGGTCGACGCCGTGGTGGACGAGCTGAGGGCGCGTCACGCCCCGGTCCCGGCCGGGGTCTGAGCCGCAGGCTTTGCCAAGTCTTTGCCCATGCATGGATGGAGCTTGGGGGAGGCGCCCGGGTGCCGCCGCCCCGGCGCGTCGCGGCGCCGGGCGCACTCCGTAGACTGGGCCGCGTGAGCAGCAGCGCGGAGCCGAACCCGTACACCATCCGCCCCGAGGGCGCGGACCCCGCCGAGCCGGTGACCGGTCTGCGGGAGATCGAGATCGAGCTGGCCAAGCGCTGGCCCGAGAACAAGATCGAGCCCAGTCTGGACCGGATCCGGGCGCTGATGGACATTTTGGGTGAGCCCCAGCGTGCCTATCCGACCATCCACATCACCGGGACCAACGGCAAGACCTCCACCGCCCGGATGATCGAGCAGCTGCTGAACACCTTCGAGCTGCGCACCGGTCGGTACACCAGCCCGCACGTGGAGTCCGTGACCGAGCGGATCAGCCTGGACGGGCGGCCGATCAGCGAGGACAGGTTCGCCGAGACCTACCGGGACATCGAGCCCTACATCCGGATGGTCGACGAGCAGCAGCCGGTCGCGCTCTCCTTCTTCGAGGTGCTCACCGGCATGGCCTACGCCGCGTTCGCCGACGCCCCGGTCGACGTGGCCGTGATCGAGGTCGGCATGGGCGGCAGCTGGGACGCCACCAACGTGATCGACGCGGCGGTCTCGGTGATCACCCCGATCTCGCTGGACCACACCGACAAGCTCGGCAGCACCACCGGTGAGATCGCCGTGGAGAAGTCCGGGATCATCAAGCCCGGCGCCCTCGCCGTGGTCGCCCAGCAGCCGCTGGACGCGGCCCAGACGATCCTCAAGCGGGCCGTCGAGGTGGACGCCACGGTGGCCCGCGAGGGCATGGAGTTCGGCGTGCTGCACCGCGAGGTCGCGGTCGGCGGGCAGCTGCTGACGCTGCGCGGCCTGGGCGGCGCCGAGTACGAGGACGTCTTCATCCCGCTGCACGGCGAGCACCAGGCGCACAACGCGGCCCTGGCGCTGGCCGCCGTGGAGGGCTTCTTCGGCGTCGGCGCGGCCCGCCAGGGCCAGCTGGACGTCGACAAGGTCCGCCAGGCCTTCGCCGGGGTCTCCTCGCCCGGCCGCCTGGAGGTGGTGCGGCGCAGCCCCACCATCCTGCTGGACGCCGCCCACAACCCCGAGGGCGCCCGGGTCACCGCCGCCGCGGTCAGCGAGGCCTTCGGCTTCACCCGGCTGATCGGCGTGATCGGCACCAGCGGCGACAAGGACGTGACCGGCGTGCTGGAGGCCTTCGAGCCGATCCTGGCCGAGGTGGTGGTCACCCAGAACTCCACCCACCGGGCGATGGCCGTGGACAGCCTGGCCGCCCAGGCGGTCGAGGTGTTCGGCGAGGACCGGGTGGTCGTCGAGCCGCGGTTGGACGACGCGATCGACGCCGCCGTGACGCTCGCCGAGGAGGAAGGCGACCTGGGCGGGGCCGGAGTCCTGGTCACCGGGTCCGTGATCACGGTGGGCGAGGCCCGCCTGCTGCTCGGGAAGAAGTGAGATGCGCACCCTCTGCTCCTCCACGCTGATCGGCGAGGTCTTCGTGATCCTCTTCGCGGCCTGTGTCGCGATGCGGATGACGGACGTCTCCACCGGGCTGATCTGGACCGTCAGCGGCATCGCCATGCTGCTCTGCGTGCTGCTCTGCGGGGTGATCAACCGCCCGGGCGCGGTGGCGATCGGCTGGGCGCTGCAGCTGGCCCTGATCGCCGGCGGGCTGCTGCTGCCCACCATGTACGGGCTGGGCGTGATCTTCGCCGGACTGTGGTGGTGCTCGGTGCACTACGGGCGAAAGATCGACGCCATCAAGGAACAGCGCAGCCAGGCGGCCCGGGCGGCCGCCACCGCCGACGCCTGAGTGTTCGCTCACGCAAGGTAGCCTCTGGGCGGCAGTACCCGGGTGGTACCCGCCCCCCGATTCCTCGTTCCCCCGATCCTCAACGGAGCCGCACCGTGTCCCAGCGCACCCTCGTCCTGCTCAAGCCCGACGCCGTCCGCCGCGGCCTGGCCGGCGAGATCATCAGCCGGATCGAGCGCAAGGCCGGCTGGCGGCTGACCGCGATGGAGCTGCGCACCTTCGACCGGGCCACCCTGGAGGTCCACTACGCGGAGCACGTCGGCCGCCCGTTCTACGAGCCGCTGCTGGAGTTCATGACCTCCGGCCCGTCGATCGCGCTGATCGTCGAGGGCGAGAACGTGATCCCCGGCATCCGCGGCCTGGCCGGCGCCACCGACCCGCTGCAGGCCGGCCCCGGCACCATCCGCGGCGACTTCGCGACCATCACCCGCGAGAACCTGATCCACGCGTCCGACTCGCCCGAGTCGGCCGAGCGCGAGATCAAGATTTTCTTCCCCGCGCACGCCTGAGCATTTCGCACTGCGGATGGTCCCTCGGCCTTTCCGCTGACGACCCGTCAGAATGGCTGAGCCGGATCGAGTCAGGGCGACCCGGCTCAGCCAACAGTGGGATTCCGATCGTCATATATGGAACTGGATGTCCCGACACGGCGTCCCAATGCCATGAGAAGCGGTTCGGCAACGGAGAATGGACACCATGCCCACCCCGCCGACGAGTTCGCCGGGCCTGGCTACGATGGAGGCGACTCGCGGTCCACGTGTCCGCCGGCGCACCTCACGCCGTTCGCCGCTGTCCGCGTGAGGCACAATCCCCTGCCCAAGACGTCCAGTTCGGGAAGGCGTTCCATACCCCATGGCCAACAACCTGTCGTTCATCGGCCGTGATCTGGCGATCGACCTCGGCACTGCCAACACGCTGGTGTACGTCAGGGGCAAGGGCATCGTCCTGAACGAGCCGTCAGTCGTGGCGGTCAACACCAACACCGGTGGCATCCTCGCGGTCGGCTCCGAGGCCAAGAAGATGATCGGGCGCACGCCCGGCAACATCATCGCCATCCGCCCGCTCAAGGACGGCGTGATCGCCGACTTCGAGATCACCCAGCGGATGCTGCGCTACTTCATCCAGAAGATCCACCGCCGCCGCTACCTGGCCCGCCCGCGCGTGGTGGTCTGCGTGCCCAGCGGCATCACCGGCGTCGAGCGCCGGGCCGTGGTCGAGGCCAGCCACCTGGCCGGCGCGCGGCAAGTGCACATCATCGAGGAGCCGATGGCCGCCGCCATCGGCGCCGGCCTGCCGGTCCACGAGGCCACCGGCAACATGGTGGTCGACATCGGCGGCGGCACCACCGAGGTCGCCGTGATCTCCCTCGGCGGCATCGTCACCGCCCAGTCCATCCGGGTGGCCGGCGACGAGCTGGACAACGCCATCGTCCAGCACATCAAGAAGGAGTACTCGCTGCTGCTCGGCGAGCGCAGCGCCGAGCAGATCAAGATGAGCATCGGCTCGGCCCACGGCGGCGAGGACGAGAAGGACGAGCACGCCGAGATCCGCGGCCGCGACCTGGTCAGCGGACTGCCGAAGACCGTGGTGATCTCCGCCGCCGAGGTCCGCGCGGCGATCGACGAGCCGGTCAACTCGATCATCGACGCCGTGAAGACCACCCTCGACCAGTGCCCGCCGGAGCTGGCGGGCGACGTGATGGACCGCGGCGTGGTGCTCACCGGCGGCGGCGCCCTGCTGCGCGGCCTGGACGAGCGGCTGCGCCGCGAGACCGGTATGCCGATCCACATCGCCGAGAACCCGCTGGACTCGGTGGTGCTCGGCTCCGGCCGCTGCGTCGAGGAGTTCGAGGCGCTGCAGCAGGTACTGGACGCCCAGCCGCGTCGTTAAGACCACGAACGAAGCACCTACTCAAGAAGAGGGGCAGCCCCAGCGCCGTGAGGGACACACGAGAGAGCCGACTGCTGCTCATCCTGCTGGTGGCCGTCGCCTTCGCCCTGATCACCGTCGACATCAAGGGCGGTGAGAGCTCCCCGCTGAACGGCGCCCGCAAGACCGCCGCCGGCCTGCTCGGCCCGGCGGAGCGCGGCGCGGCGGGGGCCGTCGACCCGATAGCCCGCACCATCCGGGCGATCCGCGACTCGGGCACCATGCAGCAGCGCCTCGATCAGATCGGCAACGAGAACACCGAGCTGCGCCAGCGGCTCGCCTCCTCCGACATGGCCGCCGGCCGCACCAAGCAGCTGGACGACCTGCTGCGCACCGCCGGCACCGGCGGATACACCATCAAGGCCGCCCAGGTGATCGCCATCGGTGCCGCCCAGGGCTTCTCCTGGACCATCACCATCGACGCCGGCAGCGACGACGGCGTGCAGCGCGACATGACGGTGATCAACGGCGAGGGCCTGGTCGGCCGGGTCACCACGGTGGCCCGCACCACCGCCACCGTGCTGCTCGCCACCGACCCCGGCTTCACCGCCGGCACCCGGATGGAGGGCAGCGGCGAGATCGGCTTCGCGGCCGGCCAGGGCGCCAGCCCCATGAAGGTCGAACTGCTCAACGGCAAGGCCCAGGTCAAGCCGGGCGACCGGCTGGTCACCTTCGGCTCGCAGAGCGGCCGCCCGTTCGTGCCCGGGGTGCCGGTCGGCAAGGTGCTGCAGGTGCAGGCCACCCCCGACGCGCTCACCAAGACCGTGCTGGTCCAGCCGTTCGTCTCGTTCACCCGGCTGGACCTGGTCGGCGTGGTGGTGGTCCCGCCGCGCACCGACCCGCGTGACTCGGTGCTGCCGCCGGTGCCCAGCAACACCCCGAGCCCGGCGGCCCAGGCCCAGCCACCGGCCGGTTCCGCCTCGCCGGCCGCGCCCGCCTCGCCGGCCGGTTCCGCCTCGCCCGCCCAGCCGAGCTCCGTCCCCGGGGGGAACTGACCGATGGTCATCAAGCGAACCGTGCTGGCCGCCGTCCTGCTGCTGGTTGCCCTGGTGGTCCAGGTCAGCGTGCTCGGACGGCTGCAACTGCCCGGCGCCACCCCGGACCTGCTGCTGCTCGTGGTGGTCGGCCTGGCGCTGGTCTTCGGACCGATGGGCGGCAGCCTGACCGGCTTCTTCGGCGGCCTGCTGGCCGACCTGGCGCCGCCCTCCGACCACGCGATCGGCCGCTACGCACTGGTGCTCTGCCTGATGGGCTACGCGGCCGGCCTGCTGCGCGCCGAGCCCGGGCGGCAGCGCTCGGTGCTGGGCCCGCTGCTGGTGGTGGCCGGCTCGGCGGTGGTCTCCACCGTGCTCTACGCGCTGGTCGGCGCCCTGGTGGGGGACACCGCGGCGCGCCATGTCGGGCTCCCCGGGCTGGTGTTCAGCGCGCTGCTGTACGACGTGCTGCTGGCGCCCTTCGCGGTGCCGGCCGTGATGCTGCTGGCCCGCCGGTTCGGTGGTGTCGGGCTCGACGGCGAGGTGACCGGGCCGGGCCTGGGCACCATCGCCCGCTACCGCACCACCCGGCACGCCTCCTCGGTGGGGCCGTCCATCCGCAAGAAGCTCGGCGTCAAGTCCTGATCCGATCCGCCCGTTCGACCCTGGGGAGTCCTCAGCCGTGAGCAACATCCCGGAGACCGGCCGCACCCGCCGGCTGACGATCCGTCTGGTGGTGCTGCAGATCCTGGTGCTGTCGCTGCTCGCCACTCTGGGCGGTCGGCTCTGGTACCTGCAGATCCGCAACGGCAGCGAGTACACGGCGAAGGCCTCCAGCAACCAGATCCGCGAGGTGGTCGACCCGGCGGTGCGCGGCGAGATCCTGGACGCCAACGGCAAGGTGCTCGCGGGCAACCAGACCAAGCTGGTGGTCTCGGTCTCGCGCACCTCGCTGCTGGAGCAGAGGGACCACGGCAAGGCGGTGCTGGGCCGGCTGGCCCAGGTGCTCGGGATGACCACCAAGGACGTCTCCGACAAGGTGCGGCTCTGCGACTCCAAGACCCCGCAGCCCTGCTGGAACGGTTCGCCTTACCAGCCGATCCCGGTGACCGACCAGGCCACCACCCAGCAGGCGATGCAGATAATGGAGCGCCGCGAGGACTTCCCCGGGATCACCGCGCAGCCCACCGCGCTGCGCCAGTACCCGGGCCCGGACGGGGCCAATGCCGCCCAGGTGCTCGGCTACCTCTCGCCGGTCACCGACGACGAGGTCAGCAAGACCGCGGACAAGACCGGCAAGGACAAGTACCTGCCGTCCGACCAGATCGGCCGGGCCGGCCTGGAGGCGGTGTACGACAGCGACCTGCGCGGCACCACCGGCGTGGACCGGCTGCAGGTGGACAACCTCGGCCGGGTGATCGGCAGCGCCGGCACCACCCCGGCCCAGCCCGGCAACAACGTGGTCACCTCGCTCGACTCCCGGGTGCAGAAGGTCGTCGAGGACAACCTGGGGCAGGCCATGAACGACGCCCGCAAGCAGTTCGACACCGAGACCAACAAGAACTTCGAGGCCGACTCCGGCGCGGCCCTGGTGATGGACGTGCACACCGGCCGGATCATCGCGATGGCCAGCGCGCCGACCTACGACCCCAACATCTGGGTCGGCGGCATCTCGGCCAAGGACTACGCCAACCTGACCAGCCAGGACTCCAACTACCCGCTGCTGAACCGGGCCATACAGGGTCAGTGGGCACCCGGCTCCACCTTCAAGGTGGTCTCCACCTCGGCCGCCGTCGCGGCCGGCTACTCGCTCGACGGGCACTACGGCTGCCCGCCGAGCATGACCATCGGCGGTCGCGAGTTCAAGAACTTCGAGGGCGAGAGCTTCGGTGACATCTCGCTGGAGAAGGCGCTGGAGATCTCCTGCGACACCGTCTTCTACGGCCTGTCCTACGACCAGTGGATGAAGGACGGCGGGATCCACCCGAAGAACCCCGCCGACTGGTTCTACAAGACCGCGCACCAGTTCGGCCTGGGCGCCAAGACCGGCATCGACCTGCCCGCTGAGGTGCCCGGCCGGGTGCCGGACCGCCAGTGGAAGCAGGACTTCTACGACGCCAACAGGGACGCCTGGTGCAAGCAGGCGCAGAGCGGCGCGACCGACTTCGCCACCCAGATCGCCAGGGAGAACTGCGTCGACGGCAACGTGATGCGCGCCGGTGACTCGGTCAACTACGCGATCGGCCAGGGCGACACCCTGGTCACCCCGCTGCAGATGGCCCGGATCTACTCGGCGCTCTCCAACGGCGGCACGCTCTACCAGCCGTCGGTGGCCAAGGCGATCGTGACCCCGAGCGGCCAGCTGGTCCGCAACATCGCCCCGGTGGTCTCCGGCAAGCTGCCGGACGACCAGAAGACCCTGCAGTACATCAACCAGGCCACCGCCGGCGTCATCACCGAGGGCACCGCGGCCTGGAAGTTCGCCGGCTGGCCGCAGGACAAGATCCAGCTGCACGCCAAGACCGGCACCGCCGAGGTCTACGGCAAGCAGACCACCTCCTGGCTGGCCACCTACAGCAACGACTACGCCGTGGTGATGACGATCAGTCAGGCCGGTACCGGTTCCGGCGGTGCCGGTGACGCGGTCCGCAAGATCTACCAGGCGCTCTACGGCGTGGACGACAAGGGCGGCATCGACAACACCAAGGCGCTGCTGCCGACCCCGCAGACCCAGCTGCCCAAGTTCAACCCGGACGGCACCGCGATCCTCAACCAGGCCTCGTACGCCACCGGTTCGTTCGACTACCCGCCGCTGCCGCAGCCCGCCCAGCCGGCGTTCGCCACCGACCTGGCCGCCACCGAGCCCAACGGCAACGGCTACGGCAACGGCTACGGAAGGAGCCGGGCGTGACCTCCTCCTACAGCTCCTACCGCCCGCTGCGGTTCAGCCCCCAGCGCGGCCGGCTGGCCCGGGCGCTGGCCAAGGACGCCCCGCTGCGGCGGATCGACTGGATCATAGTGCTGGCCGCGCTGGCGCTGTCGCTGGGCAGCTCGCTGCTGGTCTGGTCGGCCACCCGGGGACGCGACTCGCTGACCCACGGCGACCCGCAGTACTTCCTCTACCGCCACCTGACCAACCTGCTGATCGGCCTGGTGCTCTTCGGGGCCGTGGTCGCGATAGGGCACCACCGGATCCGCGCCGCCGTGCCGATCCTCTACCTGTCCACCATCGTGCTGCTGCTCGCCACCCTCAGCCCGCTCGGCTCCACCGTCAACGGCGCGCACTCCTGGATCCAGTTCGGCGGCGGCTTCTCCGTCCAGCCCGCCGAGTTCGCCAAGCTCGGCATCGTGCTCGGGATGGCGATGATCCTCTCCTCCCGGATCGACTCCGGCGAGCGCGAACTGCCCAACGACAAGAGCGTGCTGCAGGCGCTGGTGCTGGCCGGGGTGCCGATGGGCATCGTGCTGCTCTACCCCGACCTGGGGTCCGTGATGGTGATGGTGGTGACCATCCTGGGCATCCTGCTGGCCGCCGGCGTGCCCAACCGCTGGCTCTTCGGGCTGCTCGCCGCGGGTGGCCTCGGGGCGACCGCGGTCTGGAAGCTCGGGGTCCTGAGCAAGTACCAGATCGACCGGTTCGCCGCCTTCGCCAACCCCAAGCTGGACCCGGCCGGCGTCGGCTACAACACCGCCCAGGCCCGGATCGCGATCGGCTCCGGCGGCCTGACCGGCAAGGGCCTGTTCCACGGCAGCCAGACCATAGGGCAGTTCGTCCCCGAGCAGCAGACCGACTTCGTCTTCACGGTGGTCGGCGAGGAGCTCGGTTTCGTCGGCGGCCTGGCGCTGGTCCTGCTGATCGGGGCGATCCTCTGGCGCGGCTGCCGGATCGCCCGGCAGGCCACCGACGTCTTCAGCACCGTGGTGGCCGGCGGCGTGATCACCTGGTTCGCCTTCCAGTCCTTCGAGAACATCGGCATGACGCTCGGCATCATGCCGGTCGCCGGCGTCCCACTACCGTTCGTCAGCTACGGCGGTTCGTCGATGTTCGCCGGCTGGATCGCGATCGGGCTGCTCCAGGCCGTCCGCACCCAGCGGCCGATCGCGGGCTGATCGGTTCGGCCGAGCCGGTACCCTTGAGGGTCACCCCCTGCTCCTCTCACTTAAGGGTTCACCGCATGCCAGTCGAATCGGTCTTCCCACGCCTGGAGGCCCTCCTCCCGCACGTTCAGAAGCCGATCCAGTACGTCGGCGGCGAGCTGAACTCGACCGTCAAGGAGTGGGACGCCTGCGACGTGCACTGGGCACTGATGTACCCGGACGCGTACGAGGTCGGGCTGCCCAACCAGGGCGTCATGATCCTCTACGAGGTGCTGAACGAGCAGGACGGGGTGCTCGCCGAGCGGACCTACAGCGTCTGGCCGGACCTGGAGGCGCTGATGCGCGAGCACGGCGTGCCCCAGTTCACGGTGGACGCGCACCGCCCGGTGAAGGCCTTCGACGTCTTCGGGCTCTCCTTCTCCACCGAGCTCGGCTACACCAACATGCTGACCGCGCTCGACCTGGCCGGCATCCCGCTGAACGCCGCCGACCGGACCGACGAGGACCCGATCGTGCTGGCCGGCGGCCACGCCGCGTTCAACCCCGAGCCGATCGCCGACTTCCTGGACGCCGCCGTGGTCGGCGACGGCGAGCAGGCCGTGCTCGACATCACGAGGATCATCAAGGCCTGGAAGGCCGAGGGCCGTCCCGGCGGCCGCGACGAGCTGCTGCTCCGGCTGGCCCGCACCGGCGGCGTCTACGTGCCGAAGTTCTACGACGTCGAGTACCTGTCGGACGGCCGGATCGGCCGCGTGGTGCCCAACGCCCCCGGCGTGCCGTGGCGGGTCTCCAAGCACACCGTGATGGACCTCGACGAGTGGCCCTACCCCAAGCAGCCGCTGGTCCCGCTCGCCGAGACCGTGCACGAGCGGATGTCCGTGGAGATCTTCCGCGGCTGCACCCGCGGCTGCCGGTTCTGCCAGGCCGGCATGATCACCCGCCCGGTCCGGGAGCGCAGCATCACCGGCATCGGCGAGATGGTCGAGCGCGGCCTCAAGGCCACCGGCTTCGAGGAGGTGGGCCTGCTCTCGCTCTCCAGCGCCGACCACACCGAGATCGGCGACATCGCCAAGGGCCTGGCCGACCGCTACACCGAGGACAAGATCGGCCTCTCGCTGCCCTCCACCCGGGTCGACGCGTTCAACATCGACCTGGCCAACGAGCTGAGCCGCAACGGCCGCCGGTCCGGCCTCACCTTCGCCCCCGAGGGCGGCTCGGAGCGGATCCGCAAGGTGATCAACAAGATGGTGTCCGAGGAGGACCTCATCAACACCGTCGCCACCGCCTACGGCAACGGCTGGCGCCAGGTGAAGCTCTACTTCATGTGCGGTCTGCCCACCGAGACCGACGACGACGTGCTGCAGATCGCCGAGATGGCCAAGAACGTGATCCAGAAGGGTCGCGAGGTCACCGGCCAGAACGACATCCGCTGCACCGTCTCCATCGGCGGTTTCGTCCCCAAGCCGCACACCCCCTTCCAGTGGGCCCCCCAGCTCGGCGCCGCGGAGACCGACGCCCGCCTGGCCAAGCTGCGCGAGGCGATCCGCGGCGACCGCAAGTACGGCAAGAACATCGGCTTCCGCTACCACGACGGCAAGCCCGGCATCGTCGAGGGCCTGCTCTCCCGCGGCGACCGCCGGCTCGGCGCCGTGATCCGCGCCGTCTACGAGGACGGCGGCCGCTTCGACGGCTGGCGCGAGCACTTCTCCTACGACCGCTGGATGGCCTGCGCCGACAAGGCCCTCGCCCCCACCGGCGTCGACGTCGCCTGGTACACCACCCGCGAGCGCTCCTACGAAGAGGTCCTCCCCTGGGACCACCTCGACAGCGGCCTCGACAAGGACTGGCTCTGGGAGGACTGGCAGGACGCCCTGGAAGAGGTCGAGGTCGACGACTGCCGCTGGACCCCGTGCTTCGACTGCGGCGTCTGCCCGCAGATGCAGACGGCCATACAAATCGGCCCGACGGGCAAGAAGCTGCTGCCGCTGACGGTGGTCAACACGGGGGCTGACCAGGGAAAAGGCGCTGGCGCGTGAGTGATGCGCTGGGCGAAGTGTGTGACTTTTTTCACTCGCTGGACGAGGCTGAGCGGATCACTCTTTTGGGTGAACTTGGCGTCGGCGGCGCTGCCATGAGGAGGTCGGTGGAGGTCGTGAAGACGCCTCTGCCGGCTCCGCGGCAGGCTGACGGGATCGTCAGCGAGATCGAGTGGGTCTGAGCACTCTGGTGCCTGGCGGCGTTCGTTGGCCCCTTCCCGGTTGATACGGGGAGGGGCCAATTGCTTGCCGAGGGGCGTGGTTGGGCTGGCCGGTGCGCGGCGGGGAGAGGCCTGGCGCGATTCTCAGTGCCAGTGGGGTTGTGACTCGCCGTTGAGGGACTCGCAGGTGATAGGTCGGCCAGCGGCGTCCGTGGTCGACTTGCCGACGTCGCTCTTGCGGCAGAACTCGCCCTCGCTGTAGCAGTTCCCCGAGTTGCTCCTGATGCTGCACAGCGCGCTGGCGCTCGCGCCGGTGGTAGGGGCATGGGGCTTGGCTGTGTGGGGGCGACCGTTGGCACCGATGTGGGGACAGTGGGGGCGCTAGTCGGGATCAGAGTGTTGGCGGGTGCGCTGGGTAGCGCGGATGGCGACGGTGACGCCGTGGGGGAACCGCTGCTAGAGGTTGCTGCTGAACTGGTCGGGGACTTGCTGCTCGCTCCAGGCTTGGGGTGGCTGGAGCCGTACCGGCAGCCGGCTACGGCGAGTACGGCGCTGACCGCGAGCGCGACTGCGGCGGATCCACGAGAGGGCATAGCCGCACGGTAGCCAGCCGCTGCGCATGCTGATCATTTAATTGGGCCGTTGGTGAGCAACGCCTGCAAGTCGTGTCCTGGCTCCTGAGATCGGGGGTGCGGTTGATCTCGACTCGGGGCGGCCAGGGTAGTTGCTGGCTGTGGCCGCCGATGCATACGGCTGCAGAAATCGGTCCGACAGGCAGGAACTTGCTGCCGCTGATGGTCATCAAAGGCGCTGGCCAAGGCGAAGGCGGCTGGTGCTAGCTGGTCAGAGACCAGTTCCTCGCCCTCTTGTCCTCGCTTGGGGATCAAGACTCGCCGAGCTGCCACAACATGCGGATTAGCGACGCAGCGCTCCTCAGTCTGCCTGGTACAAGTGTTCCACGGTGGACCGACCCAAGGTACCCAGACCGACTCTCAGCGACGATGGGGCAATGCTGAGCCGCTGCTCGGCTACCCGCATCCGCGATCAGCAAGCGAAACCGCACCCAGTGCATCTGACGGGCAGTCATGAGATCGTGACTCGCCAAGTATGATCGATCGATGCATCGTCTCCTTGGTCGTCCCGTCCGTGCCATCAAGACACTCCCTGAACCTGTTCGATGGCTGGCGATACCAGTTGCACTCGCGATATGCACCGCCCTCGTGCTGGCGGAGGACAATGCGCCGTGGAGTCCCGCGCTGACCATGCCGCATCCAGACGCAGAAGCCGCGCTCTATTGTCAGAGCCTCATGAAGGCGCTGCCCGATAACCTCGAGGGGCACAGCAAAGTCACGCCGGACCCGTCGCCGAATGTCGCGTACTGGTCGAGTTCACCGCGCACAGTGTTGCGCTGTGGGGTGCCCCGCCCAAAGAGCCTGAATATAGAGGCCAATCAGCGAAAGGAGTCGCCGAGCGTAAACAATGTCCAATGGTATGACGAAAGCGACGGCCACGGCGGCTACCGATTCACCACTACACTGCGAAAGGCATACGTAGAGGTAGACAGCCCGGCCGGAGCATATCCGAATCTCGTTGACCCGCTAAGTCCGATATCATATTTGGTTAATTCCACGATTCCGGACAAGTATGGTCGACTCAACGCTACAGATGACGATGCGGTCTAAAAACGTGTGCGGGGCTGAACTTATGCGATAGCTCAGCCCCGCCAAAATCAAGTTCGCTGCTCGTCTAAGTCAGCGGATTTGACTTATTTCCCATATGTCCCGGTGGACCAGATGGGTCCGGACGGATCGAATTGGTTTCCGCCAGTGTAAACGACAAGGTTGCCGTCCGGCTGGAAGAAGAACCAGGCGCCGGAGTTCCCCCAGGTAGAGGTAGACCAGAGTGCATTGTGGTTGTTGTCGTACAGAACGAAGTTCCCGTCGCTCTGCATGAATGCCGAGCCGGGCGTGTGGCCCCAGGTTTGGCTGCTCCAGATGGCGGAGCCACTGCTGTTGTACAGAACGAGGTTCCCATCGTTCTGCAAGGTCAGCTCGTACTTGTCCGTGCAGGCGGCTGCGCCTGGCATGAGGACCCCATTGTTGTGCTGGAAATAGAACCCGCCAGCGTCATATGAGCAGTTTGGATACGGGAAGCTGTTGGCGCTGGCACTGGCGCTCCCGGCGGGAATGAGTGCTGCAGCTAGAGCGACCGATGCCACCCCGACGGTCGCCCTTATGGTTCGTGCAATGCGATTCTTCATGGTTCCCCCCAGTGTCGGCTTTCAGTGGTGAAGTCAGCATACATGCAATCGGCCTCTCTGGCAGGCAATTTAAAGAGATCCTTCTTCTGTGCTAACTTCTGATTTGGCGACGAATGTATGTGTTTATGCCCGTTTATGTGGTGCTCGACTGGATTGGGTTGCGCAAATGGCGCGACTGTTGTGTCGGGAGTGCAAAATGGAAACGAGTGCCAGGGATATCCCATTTCTCCCGTCTCGCCTCAAGGCTCCATCCAGGGCGGCAGGCCTTTGAGATTTGCGAGCACAGTGGCGTTCACTGCGTCCGGGGCTGCTGGCGGACCAACTAGAGCCGTCGATGGCGGCCACGAGTCATGAGCTGGGCGGTGGCGGAGAATGTCTGTAGCCGCAGGTCGTGGCCGCATCGTCCTTCTAGGGGCGGGGCAGCAGCCGCCGGTGATCGCGATCGCCTAGTAGCTCGCCTGCGTGCCCTTGGAGGTCACCAATGCGGCCTCCGGCAATCGTGTCGATCTTCGTCGCCCAGGTCTACGGCATCCACCTCGGCACCGACGACTACCTGCTGATCGCCTTCGCCTCGGTGATCGGCTCCGCCGCCACGGCCAGCCTCACCGGCGCCATCGTGATGCTGACCCTGACCCTCTCCACCCTGGGCCTCCCCTGGAGGGCGTTCGGCCTGCTGCCGGCCATCGACCCGATCCTGGACATGATGCGCACCGCAACCAACGTGGCCGGTCAGGTCGTAACTATGTTGATCCTGGCTGCTCGCGCTGGCATCCTCGTCCGCTTCGCGTACGACAGGGCAGGTGCTGACCTGATGAGGAGGCATCCTCTACGGGCGCGCTGTCTTCTGCCGGAGCTCCGAGGCAGTCGCGGTCGCCCGATCGACGTGTGTTCGGAGTGCCTCATGGAAGAGGCCGTCGGAGACTCTGTACTCAGCGGAGAGGCCTCTGTACTGGGACGTGTGTCTGACCTTGGTGAGGCCGCAAGATCGGAGTTGTGCTGGGGCTTCGACTCTTGGCACTTCGTGAGGTGATCCACCTGGTTTAGAGGGTTCCCTGTAGAGTGCTTGTAGCTACAGCGGGGCCAGAACGTAGTCAGACTGAGCCCCAGTGCATTGAGCGGCAGGAAAACGAAGAAGGACCGCCCCCGCCTGGCAGCAGATGACGGTCCTACTCCGTATAGCTGAGCAGCACACCGCGAGAGCCTGGCGTTCGCCAGGCTTCTCGTCTGTCTGGGGCTACTTCACCAGCGCTGGGATCGCCGTGATCACCGAAATGAGTGTCACGCCGACCAGGCACCAAGTGGCGCGGGTCAACGCCCGCGTCGCCCGGACATCCGAGTTTTCGCGATGCTCCTCTTGCACGTCGCCAGTCGGCACCTCGACCTCGATGGCTTCGAGATCTTCGGCGGCCTCCTGGTGGTCGCCGTGCTGCTCATCGGACTTGTTGTCCACAGAGGAGCTCCTCCCCGGTCGTGCAGGCATCGAGCCTGCGATCTGGTGTTCCGGGGTTCCGGACACCGTCGACGGGTGCCCGGCCGAGGAGGCTGAGCAAGAGCATACGTGTAGTGGTGGCTTCGACTTGCGACCCCAGATGTAGTGTGCCGTCTAACGCACCTGACGGTGAATCATGCCCACCCAACTTGATCTTCCGTGTCATCGAGTAGTTCGACGGGCAGTGCTGACCCGCCAACAGTTGTTCTGCTGGTCAAACACATTCCAACGGCCTCGATGTGAAACCTTGAGCCCTCCTCCTTGTCAAGGAAGAGGGCTCAACATGGTTCTGTTGATCACGCAGCCAGCACGTCCCGGGCCCGCTCGTTGAAGTCGGCGACCAAGGGGTGGCGGCCGAAGGGGGTCATCTGGCGCTTGAGGTTCTGGACGGCCTCGACGGCGCGGGACGACTGGACCTGGCTGGTGAGGCTCAGCGTCCTGAGGCCGGCCGCGTGCGCAGCCTCGAGGTCCCGCCGCTGCAGGTGCGAAACGGCCAGCGCCGCCTGGGACATGGCGCCGCGGCGGGCTCGCTTTTGGGCGCGGGCGTGGTCGATGGAGAGGCGTGCGTAGGTGGCAGCGGTGTCGGGGTCGCCGATGTCCTGGAAGGTCTGGGCGTGCTCGCCGTTGAGGTAGGCCGGGTCGATGTAGCGGGCCCACTCGGCTTCTTCGCTGTCCGGGGTGACCTTGGCGTAGGCGGCCTCGGACTGGCTGACGGCTCGGATGGCGCCCTGCCTGTCGCCGAGCTTGGCGAGCGCCCGGCCTTCGAGGGCCCAGAGGTCGGCTAGGCAGGCGTCCGACTCCGGGGTGCGGGAGAGACCGGCGCGGCCGGCCTGGGCGAGGCGGCGGCCTTCGTCGGGGTGGCCGAGCAGCGCGGCCTGGTCGGCCATGCCCGCTAGGACGTGCGCGCCGAGTGCCGGGTTGCCGGACTCCTCGGCCAGCCGCAGAGACTGGATCAGGTAGCGCTGGGCGGTGCCGTGTTCACCGTCGTCATAGGCCATCCACCCGAGGAGGTAGGTCTGCTCGGCGGCGGCCTCGGCCAGGGCGCGGCGGACATCCTCGGTGTAGCTCCGGCGGAGCAGCGGGTAGACGTGCTCATTGGTGTAGCTGGCCAGTGTGGCTCGGCCGGCGCCGCCGCCCTGGAAGATGTCCATCTCCTGGAAGGTGCCGAACATGTTCCGTACGGCGGCGACGTCTTCCAGGTGGACGCGTCGGTTGGGGTCTGCCTGCTGATCCAGGGTGCTCAACAGCCAGTCACGCGAGGGGCCTACCGCCGCCGCGACGGCGAAAGTCGACCCGGTCAGGAATGTGCGTCGATCCACGTCTGCCCTCCCTAGCTCCGCAACGGCTTCAACCGTAGCGCCGTAGGACTGGTTGTAGACAAGTGATCGATCCGGCGTCGAGTCGGGTGTGAAGCCGAGATCGTAGGTCGTCACGCGGAATCCGAAGTGCGCGGAGAACAGGTCGGCCAGGATCTCAGGTACAGGTGGACGCGGCGTCTGGCCTTCCAACCAGCGCCTGACGCTGGACGTGTCGCAGGTGATGTGCAGGTGGCCGAGCTCGGTAGCCTTCGCTTTCACTGTCCGAGCGAGCTTCCCCCGCGACCAGTCGGTTCGACTGAGCCAGTCGGCGAGCTGTGTGTTCGGTGACCCCATTGCCTCGCACTCCCGTTCGCCGGTGGTGGTGATTCACTACGGTTCAACACCCCTGACAACAGTACTACTTGGCGTGACCTCGCGGTTCTCTGTATGTGCAGACCGCACGACGTACGCGGAGTTGACTCCGCGTCAGATCGCGAGGGAGTGAGACGTGATCACCGCGAGAGCTGAGGTCGAACAGGACGACCCGTCGGACAGTACGGCAGAGCTGTGGCTGCCCAAGAGCGAGCTGTCGGCGCCGCGGGCACGCGCGACGCTGGTGCAGCTCCTGGAGCGCGTGGACGGCGGGGAGCGCTTCATGGAGGCCGGAAGCATCGTGCTGGCCGAACTGACGGCGAACGCGAGCGCCCATGGAACGCGTCGGGGCGACCGCTTCATTGTTCGCCTGAGGGTCAATGCGGTGCGGCTGCGGATCGAGGTGCATGACCGAAGCACCAAAGAGCCCGTGATGCGCGCGATGGCCCCCATGGCGGAGAACGGGCGGGGCATGCATCTGGTCAGCTCGCTCTCCCAGAGCTGGGGGTGCCACCTGCGTACGCCGGGCGTCGGCAAGGCGGTCTGGGCGGTCGTCCTTCCGGCGCAGGGGAGCTCCTGATGTTCAGGCGGGGAAGCGGTTGGCGCCGACAGGCAGAGAAGCGCTGCTACTACTGCGGTGCCGGTGTGGCGCACGCGGCCGTGCGTAGGTTCCGGGTCGGCATCCGCTTGGTGGTCGTTCATGCTCACCACCCTCGACGGTCCGAGGAGGGTAAGTCGTGATCACTGAGAAGGAGTTGGGTCCAGTGGCGGTGCAGTGGTGCAGCGATGCCCAGCCGGTGACCTTCGCGCACTTGGCGGCGGCTTTGGCAGCGGCAAGGGAGGGACTGGACCTGCTCCCGCTCTCCAAGACGGAGCATCGGTGGCTGGATGCCATGCTGGCCGGGGAAGACGCGGAGGCCTGGGCGGCCAAGAACCTGGAGCAGCGCGGCATCTGGACGGTGCCCTACCAGGTCGGCGCCATCATCAATGAGCTGATTATCCGGCCGGTATCTGAAGATGCCGGCGGCCGCGAGAGGGGACAGGCGCTGCCGGGAGATCCGGTTGGCCCGCCGGGCCCGTGATGAGCTGGATGCGGCTGGCCGTGCTTGTGCCGGTCGGCCGTGTCCTTGAGTCCGGGTGTGGTGGGCGGTATCCACCCGGGCTCGTCCTCCTGAGATGTGGCTGAGGGAGGACAGGAACCGGACCACCCCGTTTCCTTGGCGGGAGGGGTGGTCCGGTGGGTGTGAACCCGGTGCCGATGGTACCGGGCAGTTCGGCATGTCCGTGCACGCAGTGCCATTTGGCGGCTACTGGTCATCTGAAGTTGGTTCCGAACCAGGGGAGTTGAGGGCGCTGAACGAGCACGGAGAGACCGCCGGCGGCTGGGGTCAGGAGCTGGACCCGGAGGCTTGGCTGTGGCTCGCCGGAGTTGACTACGTCTCAGGTTGGCGAGCGGCCCGGATTGCGGCCACCGACGTCAATGCGCTGCTGGCCCAGTGTGGCGTTGAGCGGGCGCAGCTGCGGGCAGTGGCGGCCACGGACGAACAGGGGCGCGGCTTCGTGAAGCTGGTGGGGCTGCCGCAGGGCTGGCTCCGGCTGGAGGAGCTGCTGCAGATCGCCGCCACCTACCACCCCGAGAACCAGCGCAAGTTGACCGATCGCCACTAACCGGGAAAGCCTGCGCGCGTGGGAGGTGGCGGGGACTCCTGGACGGTGCGCTCGCGAGGGTTGACCGTGACTGATCTTCGCGAGTTGACACCATCCAGGAGGCCCCGACTGTGTAGTTGGCGTATTGCGGTACACACCTGCGCCGTCCGGTAGGGAAGGTGGCTAGCCACTCGACCGGATGAGCGTGGAAAGGGCCCCTGGGCCCGTGTCCGGCGGCAGCCGGACTTCCGCGATCGGCGCAGTAACCTCCAGTGACCACGGCGCGCAAGCCACGCCTTGGCGCTCAGCCCGGGTGGCGGAAGCGGCACGACCGGATCTCGAACGTCTCACTCATGGTTGAGCTTGAGTCGATGGATGGGGCTCGTTGTGCTCGGTTCTTTGGAATGCTGGGCTCATTGTCGGGCACGGGAGCTGGGGAGCGCATAGGTGAGTTGGCGAAAGCGGCTGATAGCCCCGGTGATCTCGACTGTGGCGCTGGGAATCGGTGCCATCCACCTTGTTAAGCCGGACGTGAAGATCGACGGAGTCACGCTGGTCCTGGCCGTGATCGCGCTGGTGCCATGGCTGGGCGATCTGTTCGAGAGTATTGAGCTTCCCGGTGGTGCGAAGCTCCAGTACCGCAAGCTGGAGGAGCGCTTGGAGGCTGCCGAACAGCGGGCCGAGGAAGTACAGCTGGCCGTGACCGACGCGAGTCGCCAGGCGCGAGTCGCGCTGGTGGCCTCTGCGAACGAGAGTGTCCGAGAGGAGGGCGCGGACGAGGCGGTCAGGCGGCTCCTGGATGAGTTCACCAACCTGCGGCGCAGCACGCCTTCCGGCCCAGCGCGGACCTACCGTCAGGAGCTGATCTTCGCCGAGTTGATCAAGCTCGCACCGCAACTGGCCGATTTCGACATCGCTGGCGCCCTCGGCTCGGCGGACGATGCTAGCCGGCTGACCGCCTACGCTCGCCTGTATGCCTGTCCGGAGGGGGATTTCCTGCCGACTCTCGTGGAGGCGGCCGCTGAGGAGGTCATCCCGTTCGGGCAGTTTTGGGCGTTGCGCGCGGTCAGTGCGGTGATCGACGCTGTCGGACCAGACAACGTGCAATTGGGAACGGTGCGGCGCCTACGCTCATGCCTGGCACGAATCCCGCAGAGTGCGGTGGATCGTGCCCACTTGTTGCGCGCGATCCTTGGGCGCCTGGAGGCCGCGGCTGACTGACTGTGTACCGGTCTCGTTGGCCGGCGCTGGCGTGCAGTGACCATCGGGAAACGCGGTCTATTCGTTGAAGCATGCGGCAACGGCGGCTCCGAGTGCTGTGGGGTGTTGTCGCGCGGGCGGCCCGGCGCCCGGCCCGGAACGGCCGCCAGGCCGCATGCCCGGCCGGGGCGCCGGGGGCGCCCGGCGGCGCGGCAGCGCCGCCCTTGAGTAAGTAGAGAAGGTATGCGACAGCCCCGGCCGCTGCGCTGGCGAACCGGGGCCTGTGGCTGCGCCTGCTGCTACCGGACTCCGGCCTTGGCGGGCGCCTCGGCGGCCTCGATGGTGAAGCCGACCGCGGTGGACTCGGCGCCGAGCAGGGTGCGCTCCAGCATGAGCGGCAGGCCCTGGGCCCGGTCCACCGTGACGCGGTGGGTCACCAGAAGGGCGGCGGCCTCGGAGAGTCGGAGCGATGTTCGCTCGTCGGGCTGCGGGATACGGGCGCTGATCTGCTCGCGCCAGGTGAGGTCGTGGCCGGCCTTGGCGAGGGTCGCGTAGGCCTTGGCCGGGGTCACTGCCGGTGTCCGCACGAGCGCGGTCTCACCCACGCGCTCAAGGGGGAGGATGAGGCGATGGAGCGCCCGGGTGCCGGTGGCCGGATCCTGGATGAGACGGTCGCAGACGATGGTCATCTCGTCCTCGTCCATGCCGAGCAGTGGCGCGGTGGTCGCGTCAGTGGCGGCCCGGTAGACGGTGGCCTCTTCCTTGCCCGTCCACCAGTGGTCCGTCGAGGTCTCGAAGCGGGTGCCGCGTCGGGTGATCGCCTGCTCGATTGTGGCGGCGGGGCCGTGGACGGCGCTGCGGACGAAGGTGCCCCGGCCCTGCTTGACGTCCAACAGGCCCTCGGTGCGGAGCGCGGCGACGGCCAGGCGCACCGTGGGGCGGGACACCCCATAGGTCCCGGCGAGATCGGTCTCGGTGGGCAGCTGGCTGCCCGGCTGCCACTGCCCTTGGGCAATGGACTCCCGCATGGCTGCGGCGACTTGCTTGTGCAGCGGCTCGTTCCGGATGACTGCCATCTGTGCGACCCCTTTGGCTGCGGGCGCCGGGGAGTGTCCCGCGTGGTGTGAGTGTCGTGGTGTCAGGTGTTTTGAGTGTGGTGTCTGGAGTGATCGTTTGCCCTGCTCGGGCGCTTCATCGATCTGTCGTTAGACGCTATGCGTTAAACGTAAGCATGAATCTCCTTGCATCCAGGGTCAAGCAGGTGCACCATCGATTCAGCAAAGGTAAGTACGTTTGACGACAGACGTCAGGCGCTGCCTTGGATGAGCGAGGAGTGCTCCCATGCAGTCGATCCCCGTGGACATCACCCGACTCGGCACGATGACCTGCATCGTGGCCCCGGAAGTGCGCTTGGCCAACAGGGAGACCGGTGAGGTCAAGACCAACCGAGAGGGTGTCCCGGTCTACACCGTGGGTGTGGCGGTCCGTCAGGAGGGACGCCGCGCCTCGATCATCGAGATCAGCGTGAACGGCGAACCGGTCGGCGTCGCCGAGGGCGTGCGAGTCACCGTCACCGGCCTGGTGGCCTTCTCCTGGGCCATGGGCGACCGGCACGGGATGTCGTTCCGCGCGGACTCGATCACACCCGCGCCGCCGGTCACCCCGCCGGCCACCACCGTGCCCGCCTCCCGTAAGGGCGGCGACGCGTGAACAGCAGCCGCATCCGGGTGCGGCTCCGCCTCCTCCTCGATGAGCTGGGCGACCTGGCTCCCGAGATCGACCCGTTCGCGTCGGACCGCACGAGCGGCCTGCTCTACCCGCACATCGCCACCCTTGCGGACACGGCTGCCGGATTGGCCAGGGACCTGGAGACCGACGCAAAGAACGAGCAAGCCGAGAATGGCGAACAGGAGGAAGCCTGATGGGAGTTCAGATCCTCTGGGCGGTGCTCCTGGTGGCCGTGGCCGCGCTGGCCATCGCCGCGCCTGGACTCCGCAGCAACCGTCCGGACGCGTGGTGGTGCCTGATCGGCTACCCGCTGTCGGTGATCCGCATCCTGGCCACCTGGCGCCGACTCACCACGACCATCGGCCTGGCCGTGCCCCGGCGGCCGGCCCGACTGCTGGTCGGCAGCGTCGTCCTCAAGGGCGATCCGCTCCGGCCGATCCCGCCCCGACGCAGCTTGCCGCGCCTGCGCCAGGGCGGCCTTGAAGCCACTGCGCGCCTTCACCCCGGGCAAGTCCCCGACGACTTCGCCCGGTTCACCGAAGCCATCGCCCACGCGTGGCGCGTCTTTGCGGTGCGGATCGTCCCCGTCGGGCGCGGGCATGTGCGTCTGGTCGCGCTCGCCTGGGATCCTTTGGCGTCGCCCAAGGTGCCCAGGGTCACGCAGTATGAGCCGCTGCGCGCGGTGGTGGGTCGTCGTGAGGACGGCGCGGTATGGGCGATCGACTTGCACCTCGTGCCGCACTGGTTTGTCGTCGGTGCCACCCAGTCCGGCAAGTCCACGCTGATCGCCGCTCTGGTGAAGCAACTCGCACCGCAACGAGTCGCGCTGTTCGGCATCGACCTCAAGGGCGGCCTCGAACTCTCGCTGTTCGAACCGCGGCTCTCCGCCCTGGCCCCGGATCGGTCGTCCGCCGGCCGGTTGCTGGCCCGCCTGGTCGCTGAGGTTGAGACCCGGATGGTGCTGTGCCGCAAGGCCGGTGTCCGCTCCAACAAGGATCTGCCCAAGCAGCTCCGTCGGCCGCCCATCGTGATCATCGTCGACGAGGTTGCCGAGCTGTACCTGATGGCCACCCGGGAGGAGAAGAACGAGGTCGGGGAGATCTCCACCAACCTCCTGCGGATCGCACAGCTCGGCGCCGCCCTGGACGCCCACCTCGTCATCGCCGGACAGCGGGTCGGCTCGGACCTCGGCCCCGGCGTCACCGCACTCCGTGCCCAACTGGGCGGCCGCGTCTGCCACCGCGTCAACGACCCCGGTACGGCGGAAATGGCACTCGGCGATCTCTCCAAGGAAGCCCTGGTTGCCGCCCAGCAGATCACTACGGCCGAACGGGGCGTCGCCGTCACCATCGGCGAGGACGGCCGCTGGATGCGAACTCGCTCGATCCACGTGACCCCCGAAGAGGCCCGACGGGTGGCCAAGAAGTACGCCCACCTCACCCCCGTGTGGCACGAAGAGGAAGGGACCTACCTGTGACCGTCGGCATCTCCCTGGTAGCCCTGCTCGGCATCGTCATCTACCTGCTGGTCCGCTCCGGCGAACTGCGCACCTGGCACGTCATCCTCACCAGCGTGTTCGGCTTCTACCTCGCCCGAACCCACCTCGGCGACCCGATCGGATCCGTCGTCGTCTGGGTCGTCACCGGCCTCACCCACACGGCCTGAGCGAGAAGCCCAACATGGTGACCGCCGACCCCTACCGCGACCCCGCCGCCCGCCGCGCCTACCTCGACCAGGAGGCGCGGCTGCGGGCTCTACCCGACATCGACCGCGACCTCGTCCGCCTGGGCCAACAGCCCGGCCTGAACCGGTGGCTGGACCAGATCCGCGCCACTGGAGGCTGCGCCGCCCCGATCTACCTCGCCGGTCAGTCCGTGACCACCGACGCGACTACCGGCGAGGTACTGCACTCCTACTCCACCGACGGCGAGCCCGGCTCCCGGCTCGCAGTGCGCTGCCGCAACCGCCGGGCCAGCCGCTGCCAACCCTGCTCCCGCGAGCACGCCGGGGACACCTTCCACCTAGTCCGCGCCGGCCTGGTCGGCGGCAAAGGTGTCCCCGACGAGGTACGAACCCACCCGCGGCTGTTCGCCACCCTCACAGCCCCGTCCTTCGGCAGCGTCCACCGGGCCGGCGCCTGCCACCCGGTTCGGCGCCGCCGCTGCCAGCACGGCTCCCCGCAGGGCTGCGGGCGATTCCACGACGGATCAGACCTGGCCGTAGGGCAACCGCTCTGCCCGGACTGCTACGACTACACCGCCCACATCCTGTGGAACGCACACGGCCCGGCACTCTGGAAAGCCTTCCGGGACAACCTCTACCACCACCTGGCCGCCCGTGCCGGGGTCGGCCGGAGCACCGTCCGGAAACTGCTCCGCGTCTCCGCTGCCAAGGTGACGGAGTACCAGAAGCGCGGCGTCGTCCACTTCCATGCTGTCATCCGCCTCGACGGCCCGACCGGACCGGACAGCTCCCCGCCGGCCTGGGCAACCAGCTCCACCCTGCTGGGCGCCGTCCCCTCGGCGGCAGCGGCAGTCAGCCTCACAGCACCCATCTCAGCCGCCTACGGCACCATCCCGCTTCGCTTCGGCACCCAGCTGGAAGCCCACGAGCTGACCATCCACCTCGGTCGCCGCCTGACCGATGAGGCCGTTGCCGCCTACATCGCCAAGTACACGAGCAAGAGCGTCGAATCCGCCGGCGCCGTCGACCACCGCATCAACTCCCTCGCCGACTTTGAGACCCTGCCCGTCACCCCACACGTCCGTGCCCTGATCGGTACCGCCTGGCGCCTCGGCAGCCTGCCCGAACTCCACCAACTCCGCCTACGCGCCTGGGCCCACATGCTCGGCTACCGCGGCCACTGCCTCACCAAGACCCGCGCCTTCTCGGCCACGTACACCGACCTCCGCGCCGCCCGCGCCGACCACACCCGCGGCCAACAGCTCTTCGCCGACTGGGACTCCGAGACCGTCACCGAATCCACCTGGCGCTACGTCGGCCAGGGCCACACCCCCGCAGAGCAACTGATCGCTGCCGGGATCGCCGAAGACCTCGCGGTGAACCGCAACGTGACGCGTGACGAGAGGAGGCACGACGACCATGGCTCTTGGCACCGAGCTGAACAGCCTTGACCTACGAGACTCGGCCGGTCGACCGCTCGTGATTGACAGTGAGATTGTCATCGTTGATGACGATGGGAACGAAGAACCATACGAGCCCGAAGCACTATGAAAATGTCCCCCGACAGTTGCCGGGGGACATTCGTCACAGGGGCTTCTCGAAGTCATCTTCCTTGATCACCAGACGCTGCCTGACGTCCTTGGGGATCAGCAGCTTCAGGTGGACCCTGGGGGCGCGCTGCCTCGGGATCTTCGTCCGGGTGACCTCGCACTTGATGCCCACCCTGAGCAGATCTGCCGCCATGGCCTCCATACCGCCGGCGTCCCAGCGGTCGCGGAAGGTCTGTCCGTCGTGGACGTTCACCCAGCGGTCCTTGGTCGTCTCGGGGTCGATGGCCTCAAGGTCGGCAATGAGTTTGTCCATGGTCTCCTGGGCCTGGTCCCGCGTGAAGCGCGTCTTGGTGAATCGGCCGCCGGGGGCAAGCCCCTCCATGTAGTAGGCGATTGCTTCCTCAAGGCGCTTCTGCTCCTTGCGCGCCTCCGCCCCCTGCGCGTACGACCTGATCTGTACTGGCTCGTCTCCCAGCACCGACAGAACGTCGAGCACGAGCTTGGCGTAGATGACGTCAGGGTTGGGCGCGCCCTGGCCGCCGCCCTTGCACTTTTGGCAGCGGAGGTAGGCGTACTTCCGGACCTGCTCGGTGGCTCCCCCTGTTGCCGCCTCAGCGTTATGAGCCTCATCGGCTGTGGAACGCTGAGCGGGGATGGTCTTGGTAGTCCGCTGAACCAGCATGTTGCTGTTGCAGTCGGCGCATGTGAGTACCCCGAGGAACTTCGTGGCACCGCCTGGCTGGCGTGTCGGCTGGCTGATGGACCGCCGATCCAAGGCGGCCTGCAGAGAGTCGAACTCCTCCTGAGTGAAGATCGGGGGCGCGACCCGAATCGGCCTACCGTCCAGGCCCAGGATGAGCTTCGAGCGACGGGCACCGGTGCTCTTGTCCTCTTCTACCCGGTAGCCGAGCAGAGCCGGATTCCTGAGCCGCCGTAGCAGTGTGGTGGTGGTCAGTCCGGGCCCGCACAGGCCGGCGCGCTTGAGTACCGCGGCCATCCGCCGCGCTGGTACGCCGCGAAGGGCCGCGCTCCTGCACCAGTGGAGTGCCCTGTGGGCATCGTCATCAATAGAGAGGACGACGTGCCCGGCCTCGTCCTCGTCGGTCATGTAGCCGTAGGTGGGCTTGCCCACCAGCCAATCGCTCTGGGTCTTGGTGTAGTCCCAGAGGTTGGTGACGCGGGTGCTGGTGTTGCTGGCCTCGATCTCAGCCAAGCCACCGATCACGGTGACCAGGATCTTCCCGATCGTCGTGGTGAGGTCGATCGGGTCGTTCTTGGAGATGAGGTTCTTCCCGTACTTCAGGCACCAGTCGATCATGGTGCTGAGATCCGAGAGTCGCCGGATGAAGCGGTCCATCTTCCAGAACATGAGGACGTCGAACTCGGGCACCCGGTTGTTGAGCCAGTCGCCCAGCTGCTTCCGCTTCCACGGCGGGACCTTCGTGGCGGACACGTTGAGATCGCTCGCCACGCCGATCACCCGATGGCCGAGCTCCCTGGCCAGGATCCTCAGGTCGAGTTCCTGGCGGACGGGTGAGGTCGTGTCCTCGGTAAGTACAGACAGCCGGACCGAGAGCAGCGCTCGCGGCGCGTCGTTCGGCAACAGAGACTCGGCGGCCTTCAGCTCGGCCAGGAGCTTCAGATCGGTCTCGGTCCACTCGGCCTCAACGGAGTACTGCTCGCGTGCTGCTGCGGAGCGCGCCCGCCCCCTGCGATTGCCCATGCACAGAGCGTAGGGATGAGTTTCGGGTTGTGTCGATATGCCCGCAGATGGACACCACCATCCAAATCGGCCCGACGGGCAAGAAGCTGCTGCCGCTGACGGTGGTCAACCAGGGCGCTGACCAGGCGAAGGGCGGCCAAGCCTGAGTGACGTCCGGCACGGGCTTTCCGGCGCCGGGCGGGTCACCCGATTGGGCGGCCCGCGCGGCGCCGGTCTCCGTGTGAGGGGCGATACGGCGGCGATACAGCGAGACGCCACACTCTCCGCGCGGCACGGCGATGGGTCGGCCGGGGTACGGAGAGGGGACAGGACCATGCGTTCGTTCATACGGAAGTTCGCCGTAGCCGCGGCGCTCGCGCTCGCCGCGGGCGGGGTGACGGTGGCCACGGCCGGCAGTGCGTCGGCGAGCGGGTGGGGCTGCTCGGGCACCGAGGTGGCGACGTACCCGGTCCAGCTCGGCAATGGCACGGTGTACAGCTACGTGCACCTGTTCTGGGACTCCTCGACGGGTTACAACTGCGCGGTCAACGTCAAGGTCGGCAGCATGTACGGCACTTTGGGCGAGACCCGGGTAGCGATCAGCGAGTGCACCGGTGACACCCCCGGCACCTGCGGCAGCACCGTCAACGAGCAGGTCCAGGACGCGAACTTCTACTACTACGCCGGCCCGGTCCGGGTCTACGGCCAGGGGCACTGCATCACGCTGGACGCCTCCACCTGGAACTACGACGCGGAGGCGACCTACAGCGGCGGCCCCTACCACTGCTGACCGGCCGGCTGACGATACGTCGGCGATACCTGCTGCGGCCAGACTCTCCGCTCGACGTGACGGCTGCTCAGCCGGGTTCGCAGAGTAGAGGAGAAGGTCATGCGTTCGTTCATGCGGAAGTTCGCCGTTGCCGGGGCGCTCGCGCTCGCCGCGGGCGGGGTGACGGTCGCCTCGGCCGGCAGTGCGTCGGCGAGCGGCTGGGGCTGCTCGGGCAGCGAGGTCGCGTCGTACAACGTGGTGTCCGGGGGAGGGGGGACGTGGAGCACCGTCCACCTGTTCTGGGACTCCTCGACGGGCTACAACTGCGCGGTCAACGTCAAGGCCAGCGGCCTGTACGGCGTCCAGACGATCACCAGCGTCACGATCAAGGAGTGCGGCGGCGACACCCCCAGCACCTGCAGCAACATCGTCGACACGCAGGACAACACCAACGAGTTCTACTACTACGCCGGCCCGGTCAAGGTGAACGGCCAGGGGCACTGCATCGAGCTGTCGGCCTACACCGAGAACACGCTCGGCGAGGCGGCGAGCTACAGCAGCAACGGCGGCTTCCACTGCTGATGCAGCCCGGAGCCGAGAGGTGAAACGGCCCGTCGGAGATCCGACGGGCCGTTCCGTTGGGGTGGGGAGGCTCAGCCGCAGTGGTTCGGGCCCTCGCTGAAGTGGCCCCAGTAGTCGCCGCCGCCCCAGTAGATGCACTGCCCCGGGGCGTACACCTTGACCGGGCCGGCGTAGTACGAGTAGTTGCCCGAGTCGGTCTGCGAGGCCGGCGGGTTGGGTGTGGTGCCCACCCAGGCGCTGGTCTCGGGGGTCGGCGAGCCCCAGGTGCCGCTGTTGTGCATGGTGACCACGCAGTCCCAGGCACCGTTGTACGAGAGGTAGACGGTCGACGAGTTGAGGACGGTGATCGCGTCGAGCGGCGCGTAGCCCGAGCCGCAGATCGCGGCGGCGCCGTACTTGTCGTCGGACACGGCGTTGGCGGGGGTGGTGAGGAACGCGGCCGTGACCAGCGAGGTGGCACCGAGCGTGACGGCTGCCCGCTTGGCGATGGACTTGCCCTTGAGCATGAGCGCCTCCCTCGTGAGTTCTGTGTGAAGCCGGGGAAGAGGAGACCAAAGCGCCGTATCGCGGCCGTATCGTCGGTGCTTTGGGCGGGCAGACCGGTAGCGCGTACCCTGTGACATTGACGTACGTTCCGAGCGGCCGCGGCGCACCGTGCCCGGCCGGCCGGGACCAGGCTTCTCACGAAGGACTGAACGACCCTGGCACGCCGCACCCCAGACGGTCCGCCGCCCGCGCCGACGGTGCAGCGCATCCGCCTGCGCTACACGAAGCGGGGCCGTCTGCGCTTCACAAGCCACCGTGACTTCCAGCGCGCGTTCGAGCGGGCGCTGCGCCGCTCGGCCGTGCCCATGGCGTATTCGGCAGGCTTCACCCCGCACCCCAAGGTCTCCTACGCGAACGCTGCGCCGACCGGGGTGGCCAGTGAGGCCGAGTACCTGGAGATCGGCCTGGCCGAGGTCCGGGACCCGGAGGCGCTCCGCGCGCAGCTGGACGATTCGCTGCCGATCGGCCTGGACATCGTGGCCGCGGTCGAGGTCCGCACCCCGAACTTCGCGGAGCGGCTGGAGGCCTCGCTCTGGGAGCTGCGGCTGCCGGAGGTCTCCGAGGAGGCGGCCGGGCGGGCGATCGAGCTGTTCCTGGGCGCGGAGAGCGTCGAGGTCGAACGCAAGACCAAGAACGGTGTGCGGGTCTTCGACGCGCGCGGTGCCGTGGCCGGGCTGGAACTGGTCCCGGCGCAGGTCGGACTTGGTCCGGTCGGGGAATCCGCAGTCACCTCCGATGTTCGTACCGGCCGACCCTGTGCGATACTGCGCCTGGTAGTACGACACGCCACACCCGCCGTACGACCAGACGACGTCTTGTCCGGTCTCCGTGCGACGGCCGACCTGGCGCTGCCGGTCCCCGCTGAGGTGACCAGGCTGGCGCAGGGGCCGCTCGATGAGGAGACCGGCACGGTGACCGACCCGCTGGCGCTCGACCGCGCTGCGGCCCCGGCCGTCCCATCGGAGGCGGCCGTCGAGCCGCAGGCCGCAGCGTCCGCCTAGCGGGCGGAGCCGGGGGCCGGAGTAACCAACCGGCCCCGCGCGCTCCGGGCCCCCGCGGCTCCCCAGGGGAGCGAGCGTCGTCGCGCACTGGCCGCTCCTGCGGTGGCCGCTCGACCCAACCACCGGGTCGGAGGCCCCAGGAGAACCGCGCCGCCCTCGGGCCGGCGAGGCCCGCCCCGGGAGCCACCCTGGGTTGTGGGGCTGCGCAGCTTGGGAAAACCTGAGAACGCTGGTCGGACCAGAAGACTTTCGACACCCCGCATCGTGCGGGGCGCCGAGCGAGACTACGAGCCCCTGTGCGGCTTCGCGTCCGCATGTCGGCGCCGTGGAGAGTCGGCCCGGGCGCCGAGCGCCCGCGGCCGGCCACCGGTGCCCGTGCCCGGATGTGGAGCCCGGGGGCCTGACGGGAGATCCACCCGCATGCCTGAGAACGAGAACACTGACGCGCAGACTCCGACCGGTGAACCGGTCGGCGATGCCGCTCCGCCGCGCCGGCGCCGCCGCGCGGTGTCCCGCCCGGCCGGTGCCCCGCAGGGCGCGGCCGAGACCACCGAGACCGTGATTCCGGTCGAGGCTTCCACCCCGGCGGCTGCTGCCGCCCCGGCCGAGCCGGTGGCCGAGGAGAAGCCGGTCCGGGCGCGTCGCACCCGCAAGCGTGCTGAGGCGCCCGCCGGTGCGCCGGCTGCCGCTGAGGCCGTCGCCGAGCCCGCTGCCGCCCCGGCCGAGCCGGTGGCCGAGGAGAAGCCGGTCCGGGCGCGTCGCACCCGCAAGCGTGCTGAGGCGCCCGCCGGTGCGCCGGCTGCCGCTGAGGCCGTCGCCGAGCCCGCTGCCGCCCCGGCCGAACGCCCCCAGCCTGACGGCCGGGAGGTGCCCCAGCGGCCGAGGAGAAGCCGGTCCGGGCGCGCCGCACCCGCAAGCGTGCCGAGGCGCCGCAGACCGCCACCGCACCGGTCGTGGAGGTCGTCGTCGAGGAGCCCGAGGTCGAGGAGCCCGAGGAGGCCGCCGAGGAGGCCGCCCCGGCGCAGCCCGCCGCCGAGCCCGAGCAGCCGGCCGCCGAGCCCCACCGCACCCGCCGCCGCGCCGTCCGCCCGGCCACCGCGATCTTCCAGGCCCCGGTCTTCCAGGAGCCCGCCGCCGCCCCCGCCGAGCCGAAGGCCGCTGCCGAGGAGGCCCCGGCCCCGAAGAAGCGCGCCGCCGAGCCGAAGGCCGCCCGCTCGGAGGAGGACGAGTACGAGTACAGCGGTGTCGGCCGCCGTCGCCGGGTCCGCTCCGCGGTCCGGGTGAGCCGTCCGGCCGCTGCCCCGGCGGCCCCTGCCCTGCCCCTGCCCCTGCCCCGGCCCCGGTCGTCGAGGCGCCGGCCGCCGAGGCGCCCGCTGCCGTCGAGGAGGCGCCCGCCGCCGGCCCCGAGCAGGAGGCCGCTTGGGAGGAGGACCGTCCGTCCTCCCGCCGTCGTCGTCGTGGTGGCCGCCGCCGTCGCCGTGGCGAGGCCGAGGAGGTCGAGGCCGAGGCCCCGGTGACCGAGTCCGCCGAGGCCGAGGCCGAGGCCGAGGAGCTGGGCGAGGACGAGGAGGGCGACGACCTGGCCGGTGGCCTGGCCTCGTCGCGCCGCCGTCGCCGCCGTCGCCGCCGCAGCGGTGAGGCCGTCGCCGAGCCGGCGGAGACCAGCGAGGACGGTGTCCGCACGGTCGTGAAGGTGCGCGAGCCGCGCCGCCGCTCCACCGAGCCGGCCTTCGACCCGGACGAGGTGCAGTCGATCAAGGGCTCGACCCGCCTGGAGGCCAAGAAGCAGCGCCGCCGCGAGGGCCGCGAGCTGGGCCGCCGCCGGGTGCCGATCATCACCGAGGCCGAGTTCCTGGCCCGCCGGGAGTCGGTCGAGCGGGTCATGGTGGTCCGTCAGAACGGCCAGCGCACCCAGATCGGCGTGCTGGAGGACGGCGTGCTGGTCGAGCACTACGTCAACAAGGAGCAGGCCACCTCGTACGTCGGCAACGTCTACCTGGGCAAGGTCCAGAACGTGCTGCCGTCGATGGAGGCCGCCTTCGTCGACATCGGCAAGGGCCGCAACGCAGTGCTCTACGCCGGTGAGGTGAACTTCGGTCAGCTCGGGCACAGCGGTCCGCGCCGGATCGAGTCGGTGCTGAAGTCGGGCCAGTCCGTGCTGGTGCAGGTCTCCAAGGACCCGATCGGCCACAAGGGCGCCCGCCTGACCAGCCAGATCTCGCTGCCCGGCCGCTACCTGGTCTACGTGCCCGAGGGCTCGATGACCGGCATCAGCCGCAAGCTGCCCGAGAACGAGCGAGCCCGGCTGAAGCAGATCCTCAAGAAGATCGTGCCGGACGACGCGGGCGTGATCGTGCGCACCGCCGCCGAGGGCGCCAGCGAGGAGGAGCTCACCCGCGACGTGCAGCGGCTGCAGTCGCAGTGGGAGGAGATCCAGAAGAAGGCGGCCTCCGGCAACGCGCCGACCCTGCTGTACGGCGAGCCGGACATGACCGTCCGGGTGGTCCGCGACATCTTCAACGAGGACTTCACCAAGGTCATCGTCTCCGGTGCCGAGGCGTGGAACACCATCCACGAGTACGTCAGCTCGGTGGCTCCGGACCTGGCCGAGCGGCTGCAGCGCTGGACCAGCGACGTGGACGTGTTCGCCACCTACCGGATCGACGAGCAGCTGATGAAGGCGCTGGACCGCAAGGTCTGGCTGCCAAGCGGCGGTTCGCTGGTGATCGACCGGACCGAGGCGATGGTCGTCGTCGACGTCAACACCGGCAAGTTCGTCGGCCAAGGCGGCAACCTCGAGGAGACCGTCACCCGCAACAACATCGAGGCGGCCGAGGAGATCGTCCGCCAGCTGCGGCTGCGCGACCTCGGCGGCATCATCGTGATCGACTTCATCGACATGGTGCTGGAGTCCAACCGCGACCTGGTGCTGCGCCGGCTCCTCGAGTGCCTGGGCCGGGACCGGACCAAGCACCAGGTGGCCGAGGTCACCTCGCTGGGCCTGGTGCAGATGACCCGCAAGCGGGTCGGCCAGGGTCTGCTGGAGTCGTTCTCCGAGGCCTGCGTGCACTGCAACGGTCGCGGTGTGATCGTGCACATGGAGCAGCCGACCTCGGTCGGCGGCGGTGGCGGTGCGGTCGGTACCGCGGGCGAGGCCGGTGCCGGCAAGCGCCGCCGCCGCGGCAAGGGCGGGGCCGCCCACGAGGAGGCCGCTGCCGCTGTCGAGCCGACGCACGAGCACGAGCACGAGGAGCTGGAGATCGTCACCCGCGAGGAGGCTCCGCAGGAGCAGCCCGCGGCCGAGGTCGAGGCGCCCGTGGCCGAGGAGCCCGCCGCCGAGCGGGCCCAGGAGCCCGAGGCCGCCGAGCAGCCCAGCCTGGTCGAGATCGCCCCGGCCCCGGCGCCGGCCGGCCGCACCCGCCGCCGCGCGGTGCGCAAGGCCACCGCGCCGGCCGGGGCGCCGTCCAGCGGCGAGATCGTGGTGCTGCAGTCGCGTGCCGAGGCCGTGGTGGAGGCCGCCCTGGCCGCCGCCGCCCCGGTGGTGACCGAGGAGCTGGAGCAGGCCGCCGAGGCCGTCTCCGCCGAGGCTCCGGTTGCCGAGGCTGAGGCCGAGGAGGCCGCTGCCGAGGAGGCCCCGGCCCCGAAGAAGCGCGCCGCCCGCAAGACGGCTGCCAAGAAGACGGCCGCCAAGAAGACCACCGCCGCCAAGAAGACCACGGCAGCGGCGGCGAAGAAGACCACCGCCCGCAAGACCGCCACCAAGCGGACCAGCGCAGCGGCCAAGAAGGCGGCCGCCGCCGAAGGTGAGTCGGCGGCCGAGTGACGCCCGTGACCGGGGCGGGCCCGTTGCCCGCCCCGGTTCGCGGACGGTCCGGCGCCCGGTTTGCCCCGGGGGCGGCTGGTCCGTATTCTTGACCCTCGGCGTGTCTACGCCACGCTCCCGAGCATCTCACCTCCCGTTCGTCCGATCGGAAGTGCGGGGGAGGCCCCTGTGTCCGTACCCAGGCGGCTGGCATCGGAGAGTTCCGAACCGAGTATGGAAAGCAGGTACCGCATGTACGCGATCGTTCGCGCCGGCGGCCGCCAGCACAAGGTCGCCGTGGGCGACGTGCTGGAGATCGACCGTGTTGACGTCAAGCAGGGTGACTCGGTGGAGCTCTCGACCATCCTGGTCGTCGACGGTGAGGCCGTCACCTCCGACCCGTGGGTCCTCGCCGGCATCAAGGTCCACGCCGAGGTCGTCGACCACACCAAGGGCGAGAAGATCACGATCCTCCGCTACAAGAACAAGACCGGCTACCGTCGGCGCCAGGGTCACCGCCAGCGCCACACCGCCGTCCGCATCACGAGCATCGACTCCGCGAAGTAAGTAAGGGGATAGCGAGATGGCACACAAGAAGGGCGCAAGCTCTACCCGTAACGGCCGTGACTCGAACGCCCAGCGCCTCGGCGTCAAGCGTTTCGGCGGCCAGGTCGTCAGCGCCGGCGAGATCCTGGTCCGCCAGCGCGGCACCCACTTCCACCCGGGCGCGGGCGTCGGTCGCGGTGGCGACGACACCCTGTTCGCGCTGACCGCCGGTGCGGTTCAGTTCGGCAACCGTCGCGGCCGCAAGGTCGTCAACATCGTGGCCGTCGAGGCCTGATCCAGCTCTTCCGCTGGATCCCACGCAGGGTGGATCGGGTTCCCCGGTCCACCCTGCGTGCTTTTTCTCCCACAGCCTGTTCCACAGCCTGTTCGTCAAATGGAGGCACCGCTCATGACCACCTTCGTGGACCGCGTCGAACTGCACGTCGCCGCGGGTAACGGAGGCCACGGCTGCGCCTCCGTGCACCGGGAGAAGTTCAAGCCGCTCGGCGGACCGGACGGCGGCAACGGCGGTGAGGGCGGCAGCGTCACCCTGGTGGTGGACTCCCAGATCACCACCCTGCTGGACTACCACCACTCGCGTTCCCGCAAGGCCGGCAACGGCAAGCCGGGCGCGGGCGCCAACCGGGCCGGCGCCAACGGCGAGGACCTGGTGCTGCCGGTGCCGGACGGCACGGTGGTGCTGGACCGCAAGGGCAACGTGCTGGCCGACCTGGTCGGCCACGGCACCTCCTTCGTCGCCGCGGCGGGCGGCCGCGGCGGCCTGGGCAACGCGGCGCTGGCCTCGGCCCGCCGCAAGGCCCCCGGCTTCGCGCTGCTCGGCGAGCCGGGCGAGGTCCGCGACATCGTCATGGAGCTCAAGTCGGTCGCCGACGTGGCCCTGGTGGGCTACCCCAGCGCCGGCAAGTCCTCGCTGATCTCGGTGCTCTCGGCCGCCAAGCCGAAGATCGCCGACTACCCGTTCACCACCCTGGTCCCGAACCTGGGCGTGGTCACCGCCGGCGAGACCGTCTACACCGTCGCCGACGTGCCGGGCCTGATCCCGGGCGCCAGCCAGGGCAAGGGCCTGGGCCTGGAGTTCCTGCGCCACGTGGAGCGCTGCAGCGTGCTGGTGCACGTGCTGGACTGCGCCACCCTGGAGCCCGGTCGCGACCCGCTCTCCGACCTGGAGACCATCGAGGCCGAGCTGGCCCAGTACGGCGGCCTGGAGGACCGGCCGCGGCTGGTCGCGCTCAACAAGGTGGACGTGCCGGACGGCCAGGACATCGCCGACCTGACCCGGGCCTCGCTGGAGGAGCGCGGCTACCGGGTGTTCGAGGTCTCCGCCGCCTCCCGCAAGGGCCTGCGCGAGCTGAGCTTCGCGATGGCCGGGATCGTCGCCGAGGCGCGCGCCGCCAAGCCGGTGCAGGAGTCCACCCGGATCGTGCTGCGTCCGGCGGCCGTGGACGACGCGGGCTTCACCGTCACCGAGGAGGACGGCGCCTACCGGGTGCGCGGTGTCAAGCCGGAGCGCTGGGTGCGGCAGACCGACTTCAGCAACGACGAGGCGGTCGGCTACCTCGCCGACCGGCTGGCCCGGCTCGGTGTCGAAGAGGGCCTGTGGAAGGCCGGCGCCCACGAGGGTGACACGGTCATCATCGGCCCCGACGAGAGTGCCGTGGTCTTCGACTGGGAGCCGACCATGGCCGCCGGTGCCGAGATGCTCGGCCGCCGCGGCGAGGACCACCGCTTCGAGACCCAGCGTCCGGCCGTGGACCGCCGCCGCGACCGGCAGAAGGGCCGGGACGCCGCCGAGGCCGAGTACCTCGCGTTCGAGGCGCTCTCCTCGGGCCGCCCGGCCGAGCTCGACGACGACGAGGACTGACAGCCGGACCGGTCCCACCTCCTGCTCCTCCTTAGTCCATGACATGGAATGCTGTACGGCTCCGCTGGGGTTTTCGCGTAGATTGCCCGCAAACAGCGGAGCCGATCAGCAGCAGCGAGGTAGGGCGATGAGCGAGCAGACACTGCGCCAAGACGTGCTGACGGCCCGTCGGATCGTGGTCAAGGTCGGCTCCTCCTCGCTCACCACCGCGGCCGGCGGTCTGGACGCCGACCGGGTGGACGCGCTGGTCGACGCGCTGGCCCGGCGCCTCGGCGAGCCGGACGCCCCGGAGATCGTGCTGGTCTCCTCCGGGGCGATCGCGGCCGGCCTGGCGCCGCTGGGCCTGGCCAAGCGCCCCTCGGACCTGGCCCGCCAGCAGGCCGCCGCCAGCGTCGGCCAGGGCCTGCTGGTGGCCCGCTACACCGCCTCGTTCGCCCGCTACGGACGCCGGGTCGGCCAGGTGCTGCTGACCGCCGAGGACGCCAGCCGCCGCGCGCACTACCGCAACGCCTACCGCACCCTGGACCAGCTGCTGGCGATGGGCGCGGTGCCGATCGTCAACGAGAACGACACGGTGGCCACCGCCGAGATCAAGTTCGGCGACAACGACCGGCTCGCCGCGCTGGTCGCCCACCTGGTCCGGGCCGACCTGCTGATCCTGCTCTCCGACGTGGACGGCCTCTACGACGGCGACCCGAGCCGCCCCGGCACCCGGCGGCTCGCCGAGGTGCACGGCCCGCAGGACCTGGCGGGCATCGAGATCGGCAGCGCAGGCAAGGCGGGGGTCGGCACCGGCGGCATGGTGACCAAGGTGGAGGCGGCCCGGATCGCCACCGGCGCGGGCATCCCGGTGGTGCTCACCGCCGCCCGGCACGCCGCCGACGCGCTGGCCGGCCGCCCCACCGGCACCCTGTTCACCCGCACCGGCTCGCGCAGCGCCGACCGGCTGCTCTGGCTGGCCCACGCCAGCACCCCGCGCGGCGCGCTGCACCTGGACGAGGGCGCGGTGCGGGCCGTGGTGGAGGGCGGCAAGTCGCTGCTGCCGGCCGGGGTGACCAAGGTGGACGGAGACTTCGCCGCCGGGGATCCGGTGGACCTTCTTGCCGAAAACGGCCACATCGTGGCCCGTGGCCTGGTCAACTTTGATGCGAGGGAGCTGCCGCGCCTGCTCGGACGGTCGACCCGGGACCTGGCTCAGGAGTTGGGCGCCGCCTATGAGCGCGAGGTCATCCACCGGGACGACTTGGTGGTGCTGCGCGGCTGACGGTCCGTCGGCTGACGGCCCGTCCGGGCCGACGCCGGTCCGGTTCCGGACCAGCGTCGAACAGGAGGCCGCGGTGAGACTCAGGCGCGACCAAGCGCGTGCGCAGGTGCCGGGCGGCATCGTCCGGCAGCTGCACCCGCACCACGAGGTGCCGGACCAACCGGAGGCCGGGCGGCTGTGGCACGTGGTGCTGAGTCTGGCCGGTGCGGTGACCCCGCTGACGGAGCTGAAGGCCGGGCTGGAACGGTTGGCGCACGACCACTCGTTCTTCCTGACGGCCCGCTATGCGGCCGACCACGCGGAGATCCGCTACTGGGAGGAGGCCCGCGACCTGCATGACGCGGCGGCCATCGCACTGCGGCTGTGGGGCGAGCACCGGACCAGTGCCAGGCTGCCGGCCTGGGAGATCGTCGGCCTGGAGGTGATCGACCGGGCCACCTACCACCAGCGGATCGCCGAGGGCTTCGGTGAGCCCATGCCGCAGCTCGGCGGGGTGCACCCGTACTGACCGGTCGTCTCAACGAGTGGAAAGGCTCCCGGGCGGCCGCGCGGCAGTCGTTAGGCTTCGGGCATGAGCATCGACAGCCCCGTCCTCGCCGCCGCGCGCCGCGCCCGGACCGCCGCGGCCGCACTCGCCCCGCTGCCGCGTTCGGCCAAGGACGCCGCGCTGCTGGCGGTCGCCGACGCACTCCAGGCGCGCGGCGCGGAGATCACCGCCGCCAACGCCGAGGACGTCGCCCGGGCCCGGGAGGCCGGCACCGCCGAGTCGGTGGTCGACCGGCTCACCCTGACCGAGGAGCGGATCGCCGCGATCGCCGCCGATGTGCGCAGGGTCGCCGGACTGCCCGATCCGGTCGGCGAGGTGGTGCGCGGCTACACCCTGCCGAACGGGCTGGACGTGCGCCAGGTCCGGGTGCCGCTGGGCGTGGTCGGCATCATCTACGAGGCCCGGCCCAATGTCACCGTGGACGCGGCCGCGCTCTGCCTGAAGTCGGGCAACGCGGTGCTGCTGCGTGGTTCGGCCTCCGCCTACCGCTCCAACGCCGCCCTGGTCGCCGTGGTCCGCGAGGCCGTCGAGGCGGCCGGGCTGCCGGCCGACGCGGTGCAGCTGGTGCCGGGGGAGAGCCGGGACTCGGTGACCGAGCTGATGCGGGCCCGCGGCCTGGTGGACGTGCTGATCCCGCGCGGCGGCGCCTCGCTGATCAGGACGGTGGTGGAGGGCTCCACCGTGCCGGTGATCGAGACCGGCACCGGCAACTGCCACGTCTACGTGGACGCGCGGACCGACCTGGCGATGGCGGTCGGCATCCTGCTCAACTCCAAGGCGCAGCGGGTGAGCGTCTGCAACGCCGCCGAGACGCTGCTGGTGCACCAGGACGTTGCTCAGGAGTTCCTGCCGCTCGCGCTGGCCGCGCTGGCCGAAGCCGGGGTGACGGTGCACGGCGACGACGCGGTGCTCGAGCTGGCCGCCGGCTCGCCCGCCACCGTGGTGCCGGCCACCGACGAGGACTGGGGCGCGGAGTACCTCTCCCTGGACCTGGCCGCCGCCGTGGTGCCCTCGCTGGAGGCCGCGGTGGAGCACATCCGCCAGTGGTCCTCCGGCCACACCGAGGCGATCGTCACCACCTCGCAGGCGGCCGCCCGCCGCTTCACCCAGCTGGTGGACTCGACCACCGTCGCGGTCAACGCCTCCACCCGGTTCACCGACGGGGGTGAGTTCGGCTTCGGCGCGGAGATCGGCATCTCCACCCAGAAGCTGCACGCCCGCGGCCCGATGGGGCTGCCGGAGCTGACCTCCACCAAGTACATCGTCACTGGTGACGGACACGTGCGCGGCGAGGCCCGGCAGACCGTCGGCGGCTGACCGGCGGTGCTTGTCGAAGCCCAAGTGCCGGGAGCCACAGACAAATCACGCGCCCGGTAATACGCTGAGTCCGTGGCTGAGGACTTGGGGGCTCGCCGTACTCCGACGGCGCTGACCACGGTGACGCGGACGACGAGTTCGCCACCGTGGTCCTTGACGAGGCTTTCATCCGTTCCGCCGCCGTGCACGAGCCGAGTGCCAGAGAGCGGCAGCTGGCCGCCGCCGAGGCCCGCAACGAGGAGCCCGCGGGCGCCGGCCGGGTCCGCGAGCCGGGCGGCGAGCTCTTCGACGGCCTGCCGCTGGAGCTGCGCCCGCACCCCGGCAGCGACGACGACCGGATCTACACCGATCCCTGGGTCGGTTCCGGCCTGGGCCTGGGCCGCCGCAGGGCCGTCCGCTGGCCCGGCTACGGGGCGCGTTCGGCCAGCCGCGGCCAGATAGCCCAGCAGCGCTGGCACCGTCCGCTGGCCTGGGTGCTGGTGATCGTCATGGGGGTCAGCCTGGTGGCGGTCGCGGTGGCCGCCGTGTACCGCGGCGCCGGCAACTCCCCGGGGCGCAGGCCGCTGATCGGCACCAGCGGCCCGGCCACTCCGGCACCGACCGCGGCCCGGGCCGACCCGGTCGGCTCGGCCGCTCCGCAGCCGGCCGGGTGACCAGGCCGATCGCCCGCGAAAGGTGCTGCCGGGGCCTCGTTCCGGGGCCGTCGCGCGCTCTACCCTGGATTCATGGGTGACCCGGGTGAGCCTCCGGAGGGTGTGCCCGAGGGCGGTTCCGGAAGCGATGACGAATACCGATCCGTCGTCTTCGACGAGTCGTTCGTCCGGGCTGCCCGGATCACCGAGCTGTCCGCCATGGAGCGCCTCGGCGGCGCCCCGCGCGGGATCCGGCGCAAGACGGGATTCGGGCTGCTCGGTTCGCTGCCCCGGCAGGCGCTGATCCTGCTGCTGCTCATCGTGGTGGCCTTCGGAGCGGCCGTGTACTTCGGGCTCACCGCCCCGCACCGCGACATCGCCGGCGTCGGCGGCAGCCAGCTCACCAATGAGCTGACCGCGCTCACCCCGGCCTCCGGCGGCGTGCCGACCGTCGACCCGAGCAGCCCGTTCGCCAACCTCGCGGCCGCGGCGGGCTACGCGGACGGCAGCGCGGGCTTCGGCCTGCCTGCCGCCCGCACCAGCACGGCGGACTTCACCCAGGCCCAGGTGGGCACCGCGGTGGACACCGTGCGCCGCTACCTGGTGGCCTCCGAGGTCTCCCCGGCGGTGCTGGCCCAGGGCGCGACGGCCCCGGTGCGGGCCCTGGTGACGCCGGGTGAGCAGGGTCAGTTCGACCAGAGCGCCGCGAACCCCGGCGACGACCAGCACCACACGCTGACCGGCTGGATGGTCCGGTTCGACCCGATGAAGGTGTCGCTGGCCAGCGACACGGTCAAGGTGGCCGGTACCGTGACGGTGCGCGAGCTGGACGCCTCGACCCTGGAGCTGACCGCCGACCACACCCTGGTCTACGCGCTCCGCCCGGCCGGGGCGACGGTGAACGGCCCGGTGACCCTCTACTCGATCCGCCGCGAGGTCCGCTTCGACCTGGACCGCACCGACCTGGTGAACGGCCAGCTGCGGGTGGTCGACACCGTCCAGCAGGCCGGCCCGAGTGCCTGCGACGCCGCGCAGTTCGAGTACTTCCAGCCGCTGGCCGCCGGCGGCACCGGCCCGCTCACCGCCCACCCCGGCACGATCGACCCGGGCGACCGCTCGCACCCCGCGTGGCAGAGCTGCGCGGTCATGGGCGGCCCGCTGGGTTGATCCGGAACCACCCGAATATCGGCCCGCCGCGCGGCCGGGGTGATTCGTCAACTCCGGGTGGGGAGAACGCCGGTTCCGCCGCCTGAGGAGTTCATCCGGCAGGGGCGGAACCGGCATCGGCACGGCTAGGACTCGTCGGACTTCTGGCCGTTGCCCTTGGCGCCGGTGAAGGTGTCCTTCAGCTTGCTGCCCACCGAGCCCGCGCCGTCGGCGAAGTCGCGGATCAGGGTGAAGAGCGGGTCCTTGCTGTCCTTGAGGGACTTGCCGTAGGAGTCGGCCGCGGCCTTCCACTGGTCGCTGACCTTGGCCTGCGGGTCGTCGGCGCGGCGCGGGTAGGCGCCGGCGAGTATCGAGCGGTACTCGTCGCTCTCCGACCACTGCTTCAGCTTGGCCACCCGGACCACCGCGAACGGGTGGGACTGCGGCAGCACCTGGAGCAGCTTCAGCACGCCGTCGCGCAGGTCGCCGGCCTTCTCGTACTCCTCGGCCTGCTCCAGGAAGGCGTCCACGTTCATCTCGCCCAGGTTGTGGCCGCCGGCCAGCTTCATCAGCCCGCGCATCGAGGCCTGCGGGTCCTGACCGGCCAGCAAACCGGCCCGGTCGCAAGAGAGTTCGGCCTTGCGGAACCACTCCTTGAGGGCCGTCACCAGGGCCATGATCGCCAGGTTGCCGAGCGGCACCCAGCCGACCCGGGTGGCCAGGTTGGTGAGGATCAGCAGCATGGTCCGGTAGACCGCGTGGCCGGACATCGCGTGCCCGACCTCGTGGCCGATCACGGCCCGCAGCTCCTCCTCGTCCAGCAGCTCCACCAGGCCGGTGGTCACCACGATCACCGGGGCGTCCATCCCGATGCACATCGCGTTGACCTTGGGGTCCTGGGTCACGTAGAGCTCGGGAACCCGCTCCAGGTCCAGCACGTAGGCCGCGTCCCGGACCATGTTGTACAGCTCGGGGTACTGCCGCTCGGAGGTCTTCACCGCGGTGGCCAGGAACATCAGCCGCACGCTGCGCTCGGAGACCAGGCCGGCCAGCTTCTTCAGCACATCGTCGAACCCGGTCAGCTTGCGCAGGGCGACCAGTGCGGACCGGTCGGCGGGGTGCTCCCAGGCGCGGGTGGAGATGCCGGCGAACCGCTGGCGGCGGCGCCCCGGCACGTTGTCGGCCGGGCCCGCGGTTCGGGTGGAATCGGTCATGACTGCTGTGTCCCTCTCGACTCGACTGTGACAACTCTCAACGTCCGACCGCCCGCACTCGTCCCCCACGGGGGTGGTGCGGGCCGCTGGGCGTAAGGCGGCCTAAGCTGGCTTACGAGTCACCATCGTCTCCAAGGAGCCCGCCGATGTCCCCCGCCGCCCTGGCCCACCTGGCCGCGCCGATCTCCAGCGGCCCCGGTCCGGGCCTCTTCCTGCGCCTGATCGTGATCGGCTCGATCGTCGGCGTGCTGGCGCTGGTCTGGATCCTGGCCCGAGCCAACAGCAACAACTGACAGCTCACCTGTAGTCAGACGCGGGGAGGCGCCGCGCGGTTGCGCGAGCACGCCCCGTACGATGAGCGCGCGGGCCGCCCCGGTTGCCGGGACCCGCGTCCTGGCCCCCACCGAGTCGAGAAGGCCCTGCCGATCATGACCTCCAGCGCCCTGCCCGCCCTGACCGCCCTGGCCGAGGGCAGCAACCACAGCACCCTGAACCCGCTGCTGACCGGTGGCAGCGCGCTGTTCATCCTGCTGCTGCTGCTCTTCATCACCACCCGGTTCAACCGGGACCGCTGAGCCGCCGGCCCGCTCGGGAGCCCCCCGGCACCCGGGGCGCCCCCGAGCGGTCAGTTGTTCGTTCCACACGTCGCGTAAGGTGTGGCGGCATGACGGGAGAGAGCACGCCGATGCGGCGCAGGCGGCTCGGGGTGATGGGCGGCACTTTCGACCCGATCCACCACGGCCACCTGGTCGCGGCCAGCGAGGTCGCCAGCGCCTTCCACCTGGACGAGGTGATCTTCGTCCCGACCGGGCAGCCCTGGCAGAAGACCGGGCGGCGGTCGGTGTCCGCCGCCGAGGACCGCTACCTGATGACGGTGATCGCCACCGCCGAGAACCCGCAGTTCTCGGTCAGCCGGATCGACATCGACCGCAGTGGCCCCACCTACACCGTCGACACGCTCCGTGAGCTCAGAGGGCTGAACCCGGACGCCGACCTGTTCTTCATCACCGGCGCGGACGCGCTCGCCCAGATCCTCTCCTGGCAGGACGCCGAGGAACTCTTCGCGCTGGCCCACTTCATCGGCTGCACCCGCCCGGGCCACACACTCACCGACCCGGGTCTGCCGGTCGGCGGTGTCTCGCTGGTCGAGGTACCGGCCCTGGCGATCTCCTCCACCGACTGCCGGATGCGGGTGGCCAAGGGCCAGCCGATCTGGTATCTCGTCCCGGACGGGGTGGTGCGCTACATCGACAAGCGCGCGCTCTACCTGGACGCCGGCTGAGCCGGCCGACCGGCTGATCAGGACACCACGGAAGAGCTTGAGGTACGGCGTGACCGGAACGGCAGACCGCACTGGGCCCGAGAACGGCGACTGGAACACGGGGGCCTACCCGCACGGCTACCAGGAGCAGCAGCCCTACGGGCAGCAGTACGAGCAGCCGTACCAGGGTTACCAGGAGCAACTGCCGTACCAGGAACAGCAGTACACCCAGTACGAGCAGCAGCCGTACCAGGGTTACCAGGAGCAGCAGCCCTACCAGCAGCAGCCCTACGGCTACCAGGAGCAGCAGCCGTACGGGCAGCAGTACCTGCAGCAGCCGTACCAGGGCTACCAGGAGCAGCAGCCCTACCAGCCGCACTACGAGCAGCCCTACCAGCAGCAGCCCTACTACCCGGCCGAGCCCGCCGTCCCGCAGGCGCCCGTGGCCGCGGCGCCCGTCGTCCCGCAGCCGGCGCCGGTCGCCCCGCAGCCGGCGCCCGCCGCCCGTCCCGCGCCCCCGGCGCCGCCGCGTCCGCGCAGCGCGGCCGACGAGCGGCCCGGTGCGGCCGGCGAGCCCTCCGAGCAGGTCGGCGGCCGGCGCGCCGTGCCCAAGCCGCGCAGCGACCAGGACCCTTATCCGACCGACGAGTTCACCTTCGTCGACGAGGAGTCGGAGCAGTCCGAGGACGTCATCGACTGGCTGAAGTTCGCCGAGTCGCGCACCGAGCGCCGTGACGAGCGCCGCCGCCGGCTGCGCACCCGGCTGATCGCCGGCGCGGTGGCGCTGCTGCTGGCGGGCGGCGGCACCGTCGGCTACCTGTGGGCCACCGGCGCCCTCGGCGGCACCACCTCGGCGGCCGCGGCCACCGGCGGGCGCAACGTGGTCGTGGTCCACATGCGCGACCTCAACGGCAAGGTGAGCAGCGCGCTGCTGGTCAACGACACCGGCGGCCACAAGGCCTCGGTGTTCCTGCTGCCGGGCACCCTGCAGCTCCCGGCGGCCGGCGACTCCGGCATGACGCAGCTGAGCGGCGCGATGGACTCGATGGGCCCGGCCGCGACCCGGGACGCGCTGGGCACCATGCTCGGGGCCCCGGTGGCCGGCACCTGGCGGTTGGACACCCCCTACCTGCGGCTGCTGGTCTCCCAGATCGGCGGGATCAAGGTCGACACCGACAGCCAGATCACCGGTCCGGACGGCAAGGTGCTGGTGGAGAAGGGCAGCGGGCGGACGCTGATCGGCGACGCGGCCGTCGCCTACGCCACCTACCAGGCGCCGGGCGAGAGCCCGGACGCCCAGCTGCGCCGGTTCGGCCAGGTGATGGCCGCGCTGATCACCGCCATGCCCACCACCCTCTCCGACGCCACCGACGACGTGCACCGGATGGGCGCGGTGCTGGACCCCTCGCTGCCCGAGCAGGCGCTGGCCGGTCTGCTGGCGCAGCTCAGCGGGCAGGCCGGGGCCGGGCACCTGCAGACCGGCGAGCTGCCGGTCGCCGCCGACGGCACGGTGGACCAGGCCAAGGCCGCCCCGGTGGTCAAGGACGTGCTCGGCGGCACCGTGCACAGCGCGGCGGCCACCAGCGGCCCGGCCCGGGTCAGTGTGGTCGACGCCACCGGCAGCAGCAGCGACAGCACGGCCCAGGCCGCCCAGGCCCAGGTGATCAATTCCGGCCTGACCTTCGTGCCGGGCGGCGGCAAGGCCGCGGCGCAGCCGACCACCGTGATCCGCTACACCGACGACTCCCGGGCCCAGGCCGCCAAGTCGCTGGCCACCAGCCTGGGCCTGCCGGACAGCGCGGCGCAGAAGAGCGCCGATGCGCAGACCGCCGACCTGGTGGTGGTGCTGGGCAAGGACTACCAGGCTCCCAAGGGGCAGTAAGGGGCAATAAGCGGCGGTGGGGCGACGCGGCGGCGTGAGATCCTGGAGGCGAAACCCCTCTCCGAGCCTGACGGCCGGGAGGCGCCCCCAGCCGCAGAGCCGAAAGAGCATCGTGACCGCAACCGAATACTCGCAGGAACTCATCACCGTCGCCGCCCAGGCGGCGGCCGACAAGCTGGCGCACAACGTCGTCGCCTTCGACGTCAGCGATGTGCTGTCGATCACCGACGCCTTCCTGATCGCCTCGGCGGCCAACGACCGCCAGGTGAAGTCGATCGCGGAGGAGATCGAGGACCAGCTGCGCGAGAAGCTGGACGTCAAGCCGGTGCGCCGGGAGGGCGAGCGTGAGGGTCGCTGGATCCTGCTCGACTACCTGGACATCGTGGTGCACGTCCAGCACTCCGAGGAGCGCTCCTTCTACTCGCTGGACCGGCTCTGGAAGGACTGCCCCGAGCTGCCGCTGCCCGAGGACGCGATGGCCACCCGCAACCGTCCCGAGGACGCCGTCGTGGACGACGCCGGCAACGCCGTCGGTTATCTGCAGGACCTCAGCTGAACGGCCGCGCGGGGGGACCGCGGATCGTCTTCTGGCGGCACGGCCAGACCTCCTGGAACCTGGAATCCCGGTTCCAGGGCACCACTGACATCCCGCTGACCGCCGCCGGCCTGGAGCAGGCCCGGCGGGCGGCCCGGCTGCTCGCCGGGCTGAAGCCCGACCTGCTGATCTCCTCGGACCTGGAGCGGGCCGCCGACACCGCCGCCGAGCTGGCCCGGCTGACCGGCCTGGACGTGCAGCACGACGCCGGCCTGCGGGAGACCTACGCGGGCAGCTGGCAGGGCCTGACCCACACCGAGATCCGCGAGCGCTACCCCGAGGACTACGCGGCCTTCGGGCGCGGTGAGCCGGTGCGGCGCGGCGGCGGCGAGTTGGCCGACGAGGTGGCCGACCGCGCCGTCCCGGTGGTGCTGGAGGCCGTCGAGAAGCTCCCCGAGGACGGCACCCTGGTGGTGGTCAGCCACGGCGGCACCATCCGCACCGTGCTCGGCCGGATGCTCGGCCTGGCCCCCGAGGTGTGGGAGTGCCTCGGCGGGCTCTCCAACTGCTGCTGGTCGGTGCTCGGCCCGCGGCGGTCCCACGGTTGGCGGCTGCTGGAGCACAACGCGGGCACCCTGCCCGAGCCGGTGATCGGCGACGAGTCCTGAGTTCGCGGGGTCCCGGTTGCCCGGATTTCGTCATTCGGGGCCTGACCAGCTAGAGTCTTCCTCGTTCGCAGGAAAGAACGCGGCCCGCCAGGGCGGCGGATTCCTCGGCCGCGGGGCTATAGCTCAGTTGGTAGAGCGCTTGCATGGCATGCAAGAGGTCTGGGGTTCAATTCCCCATAGCTCCACTCCGCGCCAGCGGTTCTCTCGGAGCCGCGCGGTCTGCGGGGCTATAGCTCAGTTGGTAGAGCGCTTGCATGGCATGCAAGAGGTCTGGGGTTCAATTCCCCATAGCTCCACCGAAGGTCGAAGGGCCGCCTCCCAATCGGGGGGCGGCCCTTCGGCGTTACCGGTGCGTGTGGTCGACGACCGGGGCCTGGGGGTTCGCAGTGACCCACTCCAGCCGCTCCCGGTCCTGCTGGGCCGCCGGCGTGTAGACCACCATGTAGAGCTCGGGGAAGCCCGGCATGGTCAGGTAGGACGCCTGGCACTGGATCGCGCCCACCGCGGCGTGCCGGAACACCTTGCGCACGGTCACCGTCGGCGCCACCAGCTGGCTCTCCCAGAGCTCCCGGAACCGGTCGCTGACCTCGCACAGCGCCCGCACGTACTCCTCCCAGGCCGGCTCGCCGACGTGCGAGGCGTAGGAGGTCCGCAGCACCCCGACCATCCGGGGCAGTTCCTCCTCGCGGTTGACGAACGGGTTGCAGCAGTCCGGCACGGTCACGGCGCACCAGAGCGTGTTGCGCCGGCCGTTGGGCGCGGTGGCGCGGGTGGCGCCGGGGAAGAGCGCGTCATAGGCCGCGTTGAAGCCCAGCACGTCGTAGCGGCGGTTGCAGATGGCGGCGGGCAGCGGCGTCAGGCCGTCCAGGATCACCTGCATCGTCGGGTCCACGGTGGGGCAGAGCAGGTCGCCCGGCTCGGCGGCGGGCAGCCCGGCCAGCCGGAACAGATGGGAACGCTCGACCGCGTCCAGCAGCAGCGCCCGGGCCACCGCCGCCATCACCTGGTCGCTGGCGTTGATCGGGCGGCCCTGCTCCAGCCAGGTGTACCAGGTGACCCCGACCCCGGCGAGCTGCGCCACCTCCTCGCGGCGCAGCCCCGGGGTGCGCCGGCGCAGGCCGGGCGGCAGGCCCACGTCCTGCGGGGTGACCCGGGCCCGGCAGGCTTTGAGGAAGGCGGCCAGCTCGGTGCGGCGGGTGGGCTCGGGGCCCTTGGCGGGTGCGGCGGCGCGGGACTCCAGCAGGGGCATGAGACCATCCTGACGCACGGCCGCCACGGCTGACAGGTAGTGCCGGTACCAGGATCAGCAGGCTCTAACCACCAGTATCGAAGTCACGGCAGATTGGCTGCCATGACGGACCTTCAGATTCGCCGGCCGCACTCGGTGGCCGACTCCGCCGCGTCGGCGCGGCCCGCTCGCACCGGCCTGGTGCTAGGGGTGATCCTGACCGGCCAGTTCATGGCCATCCTGGACGTCGCCGTGGTCAATGTCGCGGCGCCGACCATCCGCACCGACCTGCACGCCGACGGCGCCGGCCTGCAGCTGGTGATCGCCGGCTACACCATCGCCTACGCGGTCCTGCTGATCACCGGGGCCCGGCTGGGCGCCCGGTTCGGCCACCGCCCGCTCTTCCAGTTCGGCCTGGCCGCCTTCACCGCCGCCTCGCTGGCCTGCGGCCTGGCGCCGAACACCGGCAGCCTGATCGGCTTCCGGCTGCTGCAGGGGGTCGCCTCGGCGCTGATGGTGCCGCAGGTGATGAGCCTCATCCAGAAGACCTTCACCGGCGCCTCCCGGGCCAAGGCGCTGGGCACCTACACGGCGGTGCTGGCCGGCGGCAGCGTGGCCGGGCAGGTGCTCGGCGGGGTGCTGGTCAGCGCCGACCTCTTCGGCAGCGGCTGGCGTCCGGTCTTCCTGATCAACGTGCCGATCGGGGTGCTGCTGCTGGCGGCGGGGCACCGGGTGCTGCCGCACCTGCCGGTGGACCGGGAGCGCCGCTTCGACCTGGTCGGCCTGCTGGTGCTGGCGCTGGCGATCGGCCTGCTGGTGGTGCCGCTGGTGCTCGGGCACGACCTGCACTGGCCGGTCTGGGGCTGGGTGATGCTGGCCGGCTCGGTGCTGGCCTTCGCGGTGTTCGTGGTGGTGGAGCGGCGGATCGCCGAGCGCGGCGGGCAGCCGCTGATCCACGTCCGGGTGCTGCGCTCCCCGGGCCTGCTGCCGGGGGCGGTCGCGCTCTTCCTGGTGATGCTGGCCTTCTCCGGCTTCCTGTTCGCCTTCGCGCTGCACCTGCAGGCGGGGCTGGGCGAGTCGCCGCTCTGGGCCGGCCTGAGCTTCGCGCCGATGGCGGTCGGCTTCGGGCTCTCCGGCCTGCACTGGCAGCGGCTGCCGAAGCGGCTGCACCTGCCGCTGCCGATGGTCGCGCTGGCGGTGGCCGGCGCCGGCTACCTGGTGCTCGGCCAGCTGATGCGCGGCGGTGAGCGGCTGAGCGTGGGCACCGAGGCGCTGCTGCTGGTGATCGGGGCGGCCTCCGGCTGCGCCTACAGCCCGCTGTTCGCCCGGGCGCTGAGCCGGGTGGCCCCGGCCGACGCGGCGGACGCCAGCGGGGTGACGGTGACCATGGTGCAGCTCGGCCAGGTGGTCGGGGTCTCGCTGCTCGGCACCGTGTTCCTCAGCTCGGTGAGCTACCCGGCGGGCCCGGCCGCCTCCGGCCACGCGGTCGAGGTGACCTCGTTGTGCCTGCTGGCCGCCGCCGCGCTGGCCGCCGTCTTCGCGTTCCGCACCCGGCACGCGGCGCGGCTGGGCTGATCGTTCTGAGGTCCGCAGGGCCCGGTGCCGCCGGATCGAAGGGCGGCACCGGGAACGGATTCGTGAACCACCTCCAGGACCGTGTAAAGTAAGACGTGTCGCCGAGGGAAACCGCAAGGCGGCAAAAAAATGCACTCGGTGCGATGCGGGGCTATAGCTCAGTTGGTAGAGCGCTTGCATGGCATGCAAGAGGTCTGGGGTTCAATTCCCCATAGCTCCACCGGAAGTGCTCGGGCCGCCTCCCAACAGGGAGGCGGCCCAGCTGCGTTGGCGCTCCGTCAGGCCGGCTGCGACTGCGGCCGCTCGGCCAGCCGGGGCAGCAGCGCCGCCGCCACCGTGATCGCGCCCAGCTCCAGGAAGGCCGCCGAGTAGGAGTGGTGGGCCGCCACCCGGGAGATCGTCAGCGGCCCGAGCAGCCCGGCCATTCCCCAGCCGATCAGCATCAGCCCGTAGACCGCCCCGGCGTGGGCCGCCCCGAAGAACTCCGACACCACCGCCGGCATGGTGGCGAAACCGCCGCCGAAGCAGAGGCAGACCAGCGCCGCCAGCGGCAGGAAGAGCACGGCCGAGGTGGTCTGGGAGAGCGCCACCAGGCCGAGGCCCTGCACCAGCAGCATCACCGCGAAGGCGCGCAGCAGCCCGGTGCGGCCGGACAGCCAGCCCCAGAGCGGGCGGCCCACCGTGTTGAACACCCCGAGCACCCCGGTGAGCACGGCGGCCAGGGCCGGGCTCAGCCCGGTGAGGCTGGTGGCGGCCGGGGCCACCACGGAGAGCATGCTGATCCCGGCCAGGGTGTTGTAGAAGAGCACCAGGGTCAGCAGGTACCACTGCCGGCTGCGCAGCGCCTGCTTCGGCCGGTGGCCGTCGCCGCTGGCGGGCTGCGCGGGGCGGACCGGCGGGTTGTCGAAGAAGGCGGCACCGGTCAGCGTGGTGGCCAGGAAGAGGATGCCGAGCACCAGCAGCGCCCGGGCCGGGTCGACGGTGAAGTGCGCCACCAGCAGCCGGCAGAGCGGTGCGCTGAGCACCGAGCCGAGGCCGAAGCCCCCGGTTGCGGCGCCGGCGGCCAGCGCCCGGTGCCCGGGGAACCAGCGCTGCAGCATGGTGGTCGGCACGATGTAGCCCAGGCCCAGGCCGATTCCGCTGATCCCGCCGTAGCCGAGCAGCACCAGCCAGAAGTCCTGGCGCCCGTGCGCGCAGCCGGCCACCAGGTAGCCGCCCGCGTAGAGCAGCCCGGCCAGCAGTGCGATGACCCGCGGCGAGCGCCGGGACATCAGCAGGCCGCCGAGCACGGTGCCGAGGAAGACCACGGAGTGGGCGGCGGCGAACGGCAGCCCGGCCTGGTCGCGGCCGAGCGCGAAGGCGCTGTGCGGCGACTGCAGCCCGGCGGAGACGATGCTCCAGGAGTAGATCGCGCCGTAGGCCAGCTGGTTGAGCACCACCGCGGTGAGCAGCACGGCGCGGCGGTGGCCGATCCGCCGGGCCAGTCGGCGGCGCGGGGTTGGCAGCGGCCCGGTGCGGGGTAGGACGGGACGGGGGAGCAGAGCAGTGAGGGACACGGAGGTGACCGCTTTCGGACGGGGGATGGCTCCCTGTCTGACGTTCAGTGAACGCGCTGGTTACGCCGGCGGGCCGTTGCGCGTCAGACCGGGTGAAACCGCTGGTCCGTCCGGGGGTATCGGGAGCTTTACGCGCCCTGCTGCGTGATATGCGGTGTGACTTCGCGTCGAGCGGTCCCGGAACGGGCCGGCGCCAGCTACGGTCGGGCCATGGCCGATCTCGCGCGCATCCGCAACGAAGAGCTCGCCCGGATCCTGCACCAGCTCGCCTGGAGCCCGGAACGGTTGGCCCGCGAGGTCAATCTGGTGCTGCCCCCCGGGCTGGCGATCAGTCAGACCGCGCCGTACAAGTGGCGCGACCGCGGCATGGTGCCCAGGTCTCCGCACGACCAGGCGGTCTGCGAGGTGCTCAGCCGCGCGGTGGGCATCGCCGTCACCTATGAGCAGCTGTGGGGCCGGATGGGCAGCCACCGCGGGGCCAAGGCGCTGTCGGCCCGGTTGCTGACCGACCCGTGGACCGCCGACACCGCGCAGATCGCGCTGCACGAGGCCGGCCTCCAGGTGGCCCCGGTGCGGCTGACCGACCTGTTCCGCGGTGACGAACTGGCCCGCGCCGCCCAGCACTGGTCCGCGCCGCCGCCCCCGCTGACCGGTGGCAGCGGCGCGCTGCCGGTGACGGCGGACCAGCTGAACGACCTGCAGGCCAGCTGTGTCGGCAAGCGGCGGCTCGGGCGGGCCTGCGGCGGCGGTCTGGTGCTGGAGTCGGCCCGCGCCGAACTGGCCATGGTGGGCAAGCTGTTGGAGCTGGGCGGCTATGCCGAGGACGAGCCGCTGGGCCGGGCGCTCTACGGCGCGGCCGGGCGGCTGGCCCGGCTGGTCGGCTGGGCGGGTGCCGATCTGGGCCAGGAGGCGGCGGCCCAGCGTGCCTATGTGGCGGCGCTGCGGGCCGCGCACGTGGCGGGGGAGCCGCAGCTGGCGGTCAGCGTGGTGGGCAGCCTGGCGGTGCAGCTCACCTACTACGGCGCCGGCCGCGGCCTGGACCCGGCCCAGCTGCTGGGCTCGGCGCTGGCCGCCGCCGGGGCGACCCTGGCACCGCAGCAACGGGCGCGCCAGCTGGGCCGGTTGGCGCTGGCGCACGGTCGCAACGGTGATCGGGAGGCTGCCGAGGCGACCGCCGACCAGGCCTGGACGGTGCTGCCCCGGGACGCCGCCCGAGCCGAACTGGCCGGTCTGGTCGGCTGCGCCTACCTGTTCCTGGACGACCACAAGCGGGCCCGACCGCTGCTCACCGACGCGGTGGCCGGGCTGACCGCGGCCCGGGCCCGGGCGCTGCTGCTGGTCCGGCTGGCCGACTCCTACCGCCGCACCGGCGACACCGGGCGGGCCGCCGCCGCGGCGGACCAGGCGCGCGGGCTGGCCGCGGGGATGCAGTCGGGCCTGGTCGCCCGGGTGCTGCGGGAGTTCGACGGGCCGCGGACCGGGGGCGGAATGCAGGATTCCTGATCGTCTCGATACCGTGTGCGAGACACGGTATGACGATCATGAAGGAGTGCGGAGGGTGAGCGTACCGCCGCCGAGACGGCCGGCCGAGGAGCTGCCCGCTGACCTGGACCCGGTCTGCGTGCCCGCCCACCCGATCCGCCGCGACGGGCGCTGGGGCGTCAACCTGGAGCTGCGCAGCTACCGGGGCGAGCCGACGGCGTTCATCTTCAGCAGCCCCGAGACGCTGGTGGGGACGCTGGGCGAGCACCAGCCGTGGGTCGGCCTGCCGATGGTGGCCGCGCGCAACCTGGCGGAGCTCTACGGGGTGCGCCGGTTCCTGATCGACCCGGTCAGCGACGCGGACCTGCCGCGGTGGACCCAGGGCAATCTGCGCGCGGTCTGGCACCACCTTCATGGCGCGAACGGGGAGGGGACCACGCGATGAGCGGGTCGGGATACGGCGTCCTGCTGGGCGATCTGCAGGCACTGGCCGACGACTTCGGGACCGAGGCCAAGGCCGTCCAGCAGCTGCACGGTGACGTCGACCTGAAGCCGGTCTCCACCGGCGACGCCAACCTGGACGCCACGCTGGGCGCGGTGCTGATGAACCTCAAGGGCCTGATCGACGGCACCGCCAAGCAGTTGGGCGACCACGGCTCGAAGATGCAGTCGTGCCACGACAACTACAAGTCGAGTGACAGCGACCACGCCCGGCTGCTGGACTCGCTGATGTCGGCGGCGAACTGATGGCGAAGATCGAAGGAGACATCGGCGGTCTGCACGCCATCGCCACCTCGCTCGACAAGCTGCCGACCCCGCTGGAGGGCAGCGTCAAGTCGCTCGACTCCAAGGCCGACTCGGTGGTCAACGACGCCGGCTGGCACGGCGACGCGGCCACCGGCTTCCGGGCCGCCTGGGAGCGCGACGCCCAGGCGATGTCCGCGATCGCCGGCCTGGCCGGCCAAGCGGCGGGTGCCTGCGACACCTTGGCCACCGCGCTGACCAACGCCCAGCACCGGATCGACGACGCCCGGGACGCCGCGGTCAAGGCCGGGCTGAAGTTCGACGCCGACAACGACCCGCTGCCGAACCAGGACGCTTCCCTGGCAACGGCGTTGACCACGTACAACAACGAGGTCACCGGCGCCCAGACGGACGCGACCAACGCCCGCGGCGACGCCGCCGCCACCCTCTACGCGGTGCTCGCCTACACCGACCCGAAGATCGCCAGCGCCCCCGGGGTGCTGGAGGCGCCGGACGACATGGCGCTGGCCGCCCTGCTGCACGACTACGTCTACCTGCCCGACGAGAGCGAGAAGAGCTATCTGCGGAGCATCCAGGACAACCTGCAGAAGGAGCACGACGCCCTGGTGGCCCAGCGGGCGACCGCCGACGGCAAGGGCGAGCGGCGCGTCATCAAGAACGAGCTGAAGAACGTCTCCAAGGCGCTGCAGAACGTCGGCACCGACCTCGAGGCGGTGAGCCGCTACGAGGACGAGGTCAAGCTCGGCAAGTACTTCAACACCACGGGCGCCGGGCTGCTGGAGAAGATGGGCGCGGACTCCAAGTGGGTCAAGATCGCCGACCAGATACCCGGCCTGGACGTGCTGGCCGCGACGGTCGGCACATACGCGCAGGCCGAGTACGACCACGACCGCGGCTGGGGCTGGACCCACGCGGTGGTCGCCGACGGCGGCGCCAACGTGGTGGGCATCGGCGTCGAGGTGCTGACCGCCGAGACCGGGCCGTTCGCACCGGTGCTCGGCTACGCCGCCTCCTCGCTGGTCAACGAGTACACGCACAACGTGCACTGGTCGCAGAACATCCACAACGACGGGGTGATCCTCGGCGTCGGCAAGAGCATCTTCGTGGACGGTCCCAAGGACCTCTGGAAGAACGACATCAAGGGCATGGCCGACAAGGGCGTGCAGGCCGCCGAGCATCCGGTCGCCACCGCCAAGAAGCTGTGGCACGGGATCTTCGGCTGACCGGCCACCCCCGCGACAGCCACCCGCAGGAAAGCACGGAACGATGATCAGACACACAACTCCCAGCCCCACCCATCCGGAGCCGCTGCCGGTCGCTCCGTACGCCGGCAGCGAGCCGTTCGGCTGGCGGGACCGCTGGGAGTGGCTGCTCTTCGAGCTGCGCGGGGGCGGGCAGCAGCTCCGCTACCGGGAGGCGGTGCGGGCCCGGACCGTGCGGTTCCAGGCGGGCGACTTCGGGCTGGCGGCCGGCGGCAGGGGCTGGCGCAGCCGCGGGCCGAAGTACTGGCTCGGGCGGCTGTGCTGGATCCCGTTCCAGTTCATCCCGTTCGGTTTCTTGCTCGTCTTCTTCGGTTTCGCGCTCGTCGCCCCGTTCGCCTTCCATTGGCCGGTGGCGGTCGGCGTGCTCAACGCGGTGCTCCAACTGGCCGCCGCCGTCCCGCCGTTCGTGGTGATGTGGCGGCGGCTGGTGTGGGCCGAGGTGCGGATCGAGAAGTACCAGAGCAACGGCTCGTTCTCGCTGATGGCCTGGCTGGGCCCGCTGGTGGTGCCGCTGGCCGCGGCGATCGCCTTCGGCGCCCAGGCCGCGGTGTTCCTGTCGTTCTTCCGCCGGTACCTGCCGGCCGAGCGGGTCGCCCACGACGCGCTGCGCGAGTACCGGGCGGCGGCCGCGCAGCCGAAGAGCGGCAAGGCCGCGCAGCCGAGGAGCGGCAAGGCCGTGCAACCGGAGACCGGCAAGAAGGCGTCCGGAAAGGCGGGCCGTCGGCGTTAGGCTGCCCGGCACAACGAACGGAAGGCTCATCGCAGCTCATGAAGGTTCTGATCTCCGGCGGCGCCGGTTACATCGGCAGCACCGTCGCCTCCGCCTGCCTCGAGGCCGGGCACACCCCCGTGATCCTGGACAGCCTGGTCACCGGCCGGCGCGAGTTCACCGAGGGCCGGGAGTTCTACCAGGGCGACATCGCCGACGGTGCGCTGGTGGACCGGATCTTCGCCGAGCACCCGGAGATCGAGGCCGTGGTGCACTGCGCCGCGCTGATCGTGGTGCCGGACTCGGTGGCCGACCCGGTCGGCTACTACCGGGCCAACGTCGCCAAGAGCCTGGATTTCGTGGGCCACCTGCTGCGCAACGGCTGCGAGAAGATGATCTTCTCCTCCTCGGCCTCGATCTACCAGGCCAGCGAGGACTTCAGCGTCGACGAGCACGCCGGCCTCGACCCGCAGAGCCCGTACGCCCGCACCAAGGCGGTCTGCGAGGGCATGTTCGCCGACATCGCCGCGACCCAGCCGATCCGGATCCTGTCGCTGCGCTACTTCAACCCGATCGGCGCCGACCCCGAGCTGCGCACCGGCCTGCAGGTGCGTCACCCGAGCCATGCGCTCGGCAAGCTGATCGAGGCTCACGAGGCCGGCCGGTCGTTCATGATCACCGGCACCCACTGGCCGACCCGGGACGGCTCCGGCATCCGCGACTACATCCACGTCTGGGACCTGGCCGCCGCGCACGTGGCCGCGCTGGAGAACTTCGACCAGGCACTGGAGGGCGGCCGGGCCTCGGCGATCAACCTCGGCACCGGCACCGGAACCACGGTGCGCGAGCTGGTCGAGGCCTTCAACGGCGTGGTCGACGAGCCGGTCGCCGTGGTCGAGACCGAGACCCGCCCGGGCGACGTGGCCGGCGCCTACACCCGCAGCGACCGCGCCGAGCGGCTCCTCCGCTGGAAGCCCGAGCACAGCATCGCCGACGGCATCCGGGACTCGCTGCGCTGGGCCGAGGTCCGGGACGCCCGGCTGAGCTGACACCCGCTGCGGGGCGTGGCGACCGGTCGCCACGCCCCGCAGCCTCCTGCGGTACCCTGAGCCCATGCGAACCGTGCGCCTGCTCCTTAGCCGGCCGCGCTGACCAGGACCGGCCGCCCCGAGCGGGGGTAGCGCCGGAGTCAGCGTGGCGTCCCCTCCTGCGAGGGGCTTTTTTGTTTCCGGAGCCCTTCTTCGGGACCCAAGCCCCGCGTCCGGCCGCTCAGCTGACGATTCGCAATCTGACCCGATGGAGCTTGAAGGACCATGAGCGAGACGACCCCTGCCTCCGGCGCGGCCGAGGCCACCACCGAGCCGTTCCGGTACACGGCAGCCCTGGCCGCCGACATCGAGTCCCGCTGGCAGGACACCTGGGAGAAGGAGGGCACCTTCAACGCCCCCAACCCGGTCGGTCCGCTGGCTCCGCACACCGCCGCCGGCGACACGGTCACCGAGAAGCCGCACAGCTTCATCATGGACATGTTCCCCTACCCGTCCGGCGTCGGCCTGCACGTCGGCCACCCGCTGGGGTACATCGCCACCGACGTCTACGCCCGCTACCAGCGGATGACCGGCCACAACGTGCTGCACACCCTGGGCTACGACGCCTTCGGCCTGCCGGCCGAGCAGCACGCGGTGGCCACCGGCGTGCACCCCCGGGTCTCCACCGAGGCCGCCATCGCCAACATGCGCGGCCAGCTGCGCCGCCTGGGCCTGGGCCACGACTCCCGCCGGTCGATCTCCACCATCGATCCGGAGTACTACCGCTGGACCCAGTGGATCTTCCTGCAGATCTTCAACTCCTGGTACGACACCGAGGCCGACAAGGCCCGCCCGATCGCCGAGCTGATCGCGCAGTTCGCCGCCGGTGAGCGGGCCGTCCCGGGCGGCCGCACCTGGTCCGAGCTGTCCGCCGCCGAGCGCGAAGAGGTGCTGGGCGAGTACCGGCTGGCCTACAGCAAGGAGGTGCCGGTCAACTGGTGCCCCGGCCTGGGCACCGTGCTGGCCAACGAGGAGGTCACCGCCGACGGCCGCTCCGAGCGCGGCAACTTCCCGGTCTTCAAGTCCAAGCTGCGCCAGTGGATGATGCGGATCACCGCCTACGGCGACCGGCTGATCAGCGACCTGGACCTGCTGGACTGGCCCGAGGCGATCAAGCTGCAGCAGCGCAACTGGATCGGCCGCTCCGAGGGCGCCCGCGTAGACTTCAAGGTCGGCTCGGACGACACCATCACCGTCTTCACCACCCGCCCGGACACCCTGTTCGGCGCCACCTACATGGTGCTGGCCCCCGAGCACGAGCTGGTCGACGCCATCGTCCCGGCCGCTTGGCCGAGCGAGACCCTGAACGACTGGAAGGGCGAGGCGCACACCCCCGCCGAGGCCGTCGCCGCCTACCGCGCGGCTGCCGCCGCCAAGTCGGACGTCGAGCGCCAGATGGACGCCAAGGTCAAGACCGGTGTCTTCACCGGCGCCTACGCGACCAACCCGGTCACCGGCAAGCCGGTCCCGGTCTTCATCGCCGACTACGTGCTGATGGGCTACGGCACCGGCGCGATCATGGCCGTGCCGGCGCACGACCACCGCGACTTCGCCTTCGCCCGGGCCTTCAAGCTGCCGGTGCAGTGCGTGGTCGAGCCCACCGACGGCCGCGGCACCGACCCGCACGAGTGGGACGACGCCTTCGACACCTACGACTCGGTGCTGGTCAACTCGGTGGGCGAGGGGATCTCGCTGGACGGCCTGACCGTCCCCGACGCCAAGCGCGCCGTCACCGAGTGGCTGACCGGCCGCGGCATCGGCGAGGGCACCGTCAACTACCGCCTGCGCGACTGGCTGTTCAGCCGCCAGCGGTACTGGGGCGAGCCGTTCCCGATCGTCTACGACGAGGACGGCGTGATGCACGCGCTGCCCGAGTCGATGCTGCCGGTCGAGGTCCCCGAGGTGGACGACTACTCGCCGATCACCTTCGACGCGGACGACGCCGCCAGCAGCCCGCGCACCCCGCTGTCCCGCAACGAGGACTGGGTCACCGTCCAGCTGGACCTGGGCGACGGCGTCAAGACGTACCGCCGCGAGACCAACACCATGCCCAACTGGGCCGGTTCCTGCTGGTACGAGCTGCGCTACGTCGACCCGGACAACCGCGCCAAGCTGGTCGACCCGGCCAACGAGGCCTACTGGCTGGGCCCCAACGCCGAGAAGAAGGCCGGCGGCGTCGACCTGTACGTCGGCGGCCAGGAGCACGCGGTGCTGCACCTGCTGTACGCCCGCTTCTGGCACAAGGTGCTGCACGACCTGGGCCACGTCTCCTCGGTCGAGCCGTTCCACCGGCTGTTCAACCAGGGCATGATCACCGCCTACGTCTACCGCGATGAGCGGGGCTTCCCGGTCCCGGCCGCCGAGGTCGAGGAGGTCGACGGCGGCTACGTCTGGCAGGGGCAGCCGGTCACCCGCGAGGCGGGCAAGATGGGCAAGTCGCTGAAGAACGCGGTCTCGCCCGACAGCATCTGCGAGGAGTACGGCGCGGACACGCTGCGCCTGTACGAGATGTCGATGGGCCCGCTGGACGTCTCCCGTCCCTGGGAGCCGCGCGCCGTGGTCGGCTCGTTCCGCTTCCTGCAGCGGCTGTGGCGCAACATCGTCTCCGAGGAGACCGGTGAGGTCGTCGTCACCGACGAGCCGGCCGACGAGCCGACCCTGCGGGCGCTGCACAAGGCGATCGACGGGATCCGCGGCGACCTGGCCGGGCTGCGCTTCAACACCGCGGTGGCCAAGGCGATCGAGCTGAACAACCACCTGGTCAAGCGCGGCAGCACGCCCCGCGAGGTGGCCGAGCCGCTGGTGCTGATGGTCGCGCCGCTGGCCCCCCACGTCGCCGAGGAGCTGTGGCGCAAGCTGGGCCACACCGACTCGCTGACCTACGCCGACTTCCCGGTCGCCGACCCGGCGCTGGTCGTGGACGAGGCCGTCACCTGCGTCGTCCAGATCAAGGGCAAGGTCAAGGCCCGCCTGGAGGTGCCGCCGACCATCAGCGACGCGGAGCTGGAGCAGCTGGCGCTGGCCGACCCGGCGGTGGTCGCGGCGATCGGCGACGCCCCGGTGCGCAAGGTGATCGTGCGGGCGCCGAAGCTGGTGAACATCGTCACCGGCTGACGGGCCGGGTTGGTTCGGGTGCTCGGGTGGTGGCCCGGTCGCGGTGGCGGCCGGGCCACCGCCGTTTCGGGGGCGTGCGCTGGGGGTGCGCTGTGGGTGCTGGGGTGCGTTCTCGGGGCTGCTTCTCGGGGTAACCCTGATCGGTCCCTGATCCGTCCCGTGAATGCCCCTGGGGCGCTCCTCTGCCGGGTGGCAGTCGGGCTACGGTGTGAGGGAAGCCCCGGGACTCCCGCGGGCGGAACTCGGTGAGGGCGGGAAGGCGGCTGTCTGATGTTCCACGCGATCGGGATCCTGATCGGGGTGGTGGCGCTCATCGCGCTGGTACTGACCGTCCTGGTGGTGGTCGGCGTCGTCAAGGCGGCCAAGGCGGTGGCCCGCAAGGTCGACCAGACCGAGGCGCAGGCCCGGCGGGCCGTGGAGAACGCCACGCTGAAGGCCAAGACCTTTGCGAAGCCCGGTGCGCACGGCGAGGTCGCGGCCGTCCGGCTGGCGCTGCGCACCTCGCTGAGCCGCACCCGCGAGGTGCTGGAGGGCGGCCTGGCCGGCGACGGCCAGCTCACCGAGGCACTCGGCCTGCTGGCCCGGTTGGACGGCCACGGTGCCGAGCTGGACGCCGAGCTGCGGCTGCTGGAGCGCGAGCCGGACGCCTCGCGGGTGGCGGCCAAGCTGTCGGAACTGCGGGTGCGGGCCGACCAGATCACGCAGTCCGCCGAGTCGCTGCGGTGGGCGGCGCAGGACCGGATGCACCGGTTCGCGGCGGACGACCTGGGGCGGCTGAGCGAGGAGATCGCGAGCGAGGCGGGGGCGCTGCGGCACTGGGAGACGGGGGCAGCGGGTTCTGGGGGTGCCGCGGGTGCTGCGGGTGCCGCGGGGGCGGCTGCGGGGGGTGGCGCTGCTGCGGGTGGTGGTGCAGGTGGTGCTGGTGGGGCGGGGGCGTCGGGCCGGCTGGGGTTGGGGACCGGTAAGTGGCCTTCGGCGGAGGAGATGCTCGGGCTGGGGGAGCAGGTCATCAACGCCGCACAGCGGCTGCGGAAGTCGGCACCCGGGTCCTCGGGGCACTGACGGCCGGGCGGGACGGCGGGGGTGCCCTCACCTGATGATCGGCTCGGATGTGCCGGTCGACCACGGGAGGAGTAACCTCCGGCTCATGTCCGCCCAGCTCGCCATCGTCACCGATTCCACGGCCTATCTGCCCCAGCAGGCCGTTGACGCGCATCAGGTCTCGGTGGTCCCGCTGAGCGTCGTGGTCGGGGACACCGTGTTCACCGAGGGCGTGGAGATCGCGCCCAAGGACGTCGCCGAGGCCCTGCGGGCCAAGCAGCGGCTCACCACCTCGCGCCCCAACCCGGAGACCTTCGCCGCCGCCTACCGCGCCGCCGCCGAGGCCGGCGCAACCGGCGTGGTCTCGATCCACCTCTCCACCGAGCTCTCCGGCACCGGCGACGCCGCCCGCCTGGCGGCCGCCGAAGCCCCGATACCCGTGCGGGTGGTGGACAGCCGGCTGGTCGGCATGGCGCTCGGCTACGCGGTGCTGGCGGCGGCTGACGCCCGGGACGCGGGGCTCGACCTGGACGGTGTGGTGGCGGCGGCCGAACGGCGTGCCGCGGACACCCGCGGCTTCTTCTACGTGGACACCCTGGAACACCTTCGCCGAGGCGGCCGGATCGGCACCGCCCGGGCGCTGCTCGGCTCCGCCCTGGCCGTCAAGCCGCTGCTCCACCTCGACGCGGGCCGGATCGAGCCCCTGGAGAAGGTGCGCACCGCCTCCCGCGCCATCGCCCGCCTCGAGGAGATCGCCGTGGAGTACGCGGGCGAGCGGGAGGTGGACATCACGGTGCACCACCTCGCCGCCGAGGACCGCGCCGAGCCGCTCTGCGCCCGCCTGCGGGAACGGGTGCCGGGCCTGCGCGAGCTGTACCTGGGGGAGGTCGGCGCGGTGATCGGCGCCCATGTGGGGCCGGGCCTGCTGGCGGTGGTGGTCGCGCCGGTGTGACGGTGCGACAGTGTGATGGCGTGATGTTGGTGCTGATGCCGCGTCAGTTATCCACAGGGGCAGGGTTGTCCACAGGTTTCCGGGCGTTCCTGGCGGGGTGTGAGGGCCCGGCCTAGCGTCGGCGCCATGACCGTTCTCCGCGCCCTTCGCACCCCAGCCGCCCGCCGCCGGGACACCGCCGCCCTCACCCGCGCCCGCCTGGCCCACCTGCTGCCCGCACTCGGCACTGCGTCGGCGGAGGCCGCCGCCCGTGGGGAGGCGGGTGGCCCCGGCTCCGGCTTGGTGGGTGCGGTTGAGCTGCCGGACTCGGTGGCTGGCCGTGCTGCTGGTCGGGAGCCGCACGATCCGGTGCATCGGGCTGCGGGCTTCCCGTTCTCGGGCGCGCCCATGCGGCGCGGCTCCGGAGTCGCCTTGGGGGATGTGGTCGATTCGTCAGGGCCTGAGCCTGGCAGTTCGGCTGCTCCCGGCTCGCGTGATTCGGGGCCTCCCCGGGCTGCGGGGCTTTCGGTCTCGGGTGCTTCTGCTCATGGCGGCTCCGGCTCCGCCGTGTTGGATGCGGTCGGTCTGTCAGGGCCTGAGCCTGGCCGCTCCGCTGCTCCCGGCTCGCGTGATTCGGGGCTTTCCCGGGCTGTAGGTTCCCCGCTCTCGGGTGCTTCCGCACATGGCAGCCCCAGTTCTGCCGTGCCGGACGCGATCGACCAGCTCGACTCGGAGCCCACCTGGGCCCGTACTCCTGACGCCAGCTCCATTTCCCCTGCCGCCCTGCCTCGCCCGCTCGCAGGACCGTACGCGTCCGGGTGCTCCCGGACGACTGGCCCTACGGCTATGGCAAGCGCAGGGGATCCGGGCGCAGTGCGCGGTCCCGCTCTCGCTCCCTGGGCACCGGACTGGCCTCGTCGGCCGCGACCGGCGCCGCCCCGCCTGTCGCAGGCCCTGCGGGAGCCCTCGCCTCCGCCGTCGCGTTGGCCGCGCGCACGTCGCCTGCTGACACGCCCCCGCCCGCTGCCCCGCCCACACCGACTTCCGCCGTCTCGCCCGCCACCAGGAGCGTGCCCGCCTCCTCCGTACTCCCCGCCGCCTCGCTGCCCGCGCCCGCGTTCCCTGTCGACTCACCGCCGTCCTGTGCCCTGCCTTCCGCCTCCCCGGCCTCCTCGGGTGCCTCCGCCCGGTCCGCTTCCGCCGCCTCGCCCGCCGCCTCAGCCCTGAGCACCCCGTCTTCCCTCGCCTCCCCGCCCTTGTCCAGGGCAGTCCCGGCTCCCGCCCCGTCCCACCCGCCCAGGCGGCGGCTGCGCCTGCCGAGTGCGCTCCACCCGTTGTTGTGGGTGGACCGAAAAGCGGTGCTCGGTCTCGGAGTTCTGCTCCTGCTCGCCGTCGCCTACGCCATCCAGCACTTCTGGCTAGGCCGACCGCAGCCCGTCGCCGTTCCCACTGCCACGGGCAAGACCGCACCCAGCGCCGCCGCAGCCGCCGGCGACACCGAGAGCCCAGCCCAGCCCGTCGCTCCAGGGGGCGAATCGGCGGACACCGGGGCAGCTCCCGAACCCTCCGGCAGCGGCCAACTCCCGGTAGTCATCGATGTGGCGGGCCGAGTCGTGCACCCAGGTGTCCTCAGCCTGCCGGCGGGATCCCGAGTCGCCGACGCGCTGCGGGCGGCGGGCGGCGCGCAAGCGGGCGTGGACACGGATGGCCTCAACCTCGCCCGGGTGCTGGTTGACGGCGAGCAGGTGCTGGTCGGCTCGCCCGCCCCGGCCGCCGGGAACGCCGCCGAGCCCACAGCGCCCAAGGCACCGGTGAGCATCAACAGAGCCACCCAGGAGCAACTCGATGCGCTCCCCGGCATCGGTCCGGCTCTGGCCCGTCGCATCCTCGACTTCCGCACCCAGCACGGCCCGTTCCGCTCGCTGGAGCAACTCCGCCAAATCAGCGGGATCGGCGGCCGCAAGTTTGCCGAGCTGCGACCACTGCTCGTTCTCTGACCTGACATCACCTATCTGCCGCCTGCTGGAAGCGCTTCCGCCACCACCGCACAGCCGGCGCTCCAACCCGCCCCTTCGCCCCGATGTCACTGCCTGTCCTCCCGCGCGCGTCGCTGGATCTCGCAGCCAATCGCCCGCAATCGTCGGCTCGTTCGCGCCAGCGCCTCCCCTACCGCAATCCTCCAGGTCAGCCGCCCACCACCACGGGCCGTTCGCCTTTAAGTCAACTGCCCACCACCAAATGCCCGTTCTCTCGCGCACCCACTACCCACCGCCCGCTCATCCACCTGCTCCCACGTCAACCGCCCACCACCACTGGCCCGTTTGCCCGTGGCGTCAATCGCCCGTTCTTTCGCGCGCCCACCGCCACCGCTCACCCACTTGCTTCCGCGTCAACCGCCCGCCAGCACCGGCCCGTTCGCCTGTGCACCCGCCACCCACCGCCCACCCACCGCCTCCCACACCGACCGTCCACCACCACCCCGGCCACAGCCATGCCATCTCCGCGTACAACCACCAATCACGCCGAATCCTCGCAGGCACCCGATCTGCGGCTCGTGCTGCCGACCGTCGCCGCCTGGGGTGTCACGGTGCTGTTGCTCAGCAGCGACTCGCGTGCCACCACACCGCTGTTCTGCGGGGCCGCGGTGGCCGCCGTTGCGGCGGTGGCCCTGCTGCTGCTCTCGCGTGGCGGCGATCGGTCGCGCCGAGCTGCCGCGCTCGGAGCCGCTGTCCTGCTCACCGCAGCAGCGGCCACCACCTGCACCGTGCTGCGGACCGCCGACCTTTATCGCGGACCGATTCCCGCCCTGGCCCGAGCCGCGGCTGCGGCCAGCGATGCACCACTGAGCGGCACCGACACCGCCACCGAAACCCGCACCGACACCCGCAGCGACCCCGCCATCCCCACCACGGCCACCCCCGACGCCCACCCCGGGGCCGTCACCAAGCCACCGCCTGACACTGTGGTCACCGTCGAGCTGACCATCACCGGTGACCCGCGCCCCCGTACCTCGCGCGCCCATGGGGCTGACGCCGGCCGCCAACTCCTGCTTGTGGACGCCACCGTGGATCGCGTCACCATGGGCACCGGCACCGGCACCGGCGCGACCACCACGCGGACCAGCACCCCGATCACGCTGATCGTCCAGGAACGTGACGCGGCCTCCTGGCAGGGGCTGCTGCCGTCCGCCCGGGTGGCGGCTCTCGCGCGGGTGCTGCCGGCGAGCGACGAAGGCGGCGGTGACACGGCGGCCGCCCTGGTGGCCAAGGGACCGCCCCGGCTGCTGGCGCCGCCGAACTGGACGCAGCGCCTGGCAGGTCGGCTGCGCGCGGGGCTGCGGCGGGCGTGTGCGGAGCTGGCGCCGGATGCTCGCACCCTGCTGCCGGGCCTGGTGGTGGGCGACACCGAGGCGATGCCGGACGACCTCGCCCAGGCGTTCCAGAGCACCGACCTGGTCCACATCACCGCGGTAAGCGGCGCCAACCTCTCCATCGTGCTTGCTCTGCTGCTGGGCGCACCGACACGGTCGGGCACGACGGAGCGCGGCGGGTTGGCCTCCTTCCTTGGGATTCCGCTGCGGGTGGCCGCCCTGGTCGGGGTGGGCCTCACGGTTGCCTTCGTCATCCTCTGCCGACCGGAGCCGAGTGTTCTGCGCGCGGCGGCGACGGGACTGCTGAGCCTGCTCGCACTGGCGTTGGGCCGGCCGCGCCAGGCGCTCTCCGCGCTCGCCGCGGGCGTACTCACGCTGCTGCTGGTCGACCCGTTCCTGGCCCGGTCGTACGGGTTCCTGCTCTCGGTGCTCGCCACCGCCGGGCTGCTCACCCTCGGGCGCCGCTGGGCGAAGGCCCTGCACCAGCGCGGCTGGCCGCACGGCGTGGCGGAGGCGGTGGCCTGTACGGCGTCGGCGCAGGCGCTCTGCGCTCCGGCTGCCGTGCTGCTCGCACCGCGGATCAGCCTGGTCGGGATCCCCTGCAACCTGCTCGCCGAACTGGCGGTGATGCCGGCCACGTTGCTGGGTTTCGCGGCTCTCGCGGTGGCGCCGCTGTCCGGCGGGGTGGCCGCCTTCCTGGCGGGCATGGCCGGCTATCCGACGCAGTGGCTGGCCGCCGTCGCACGGGCCGGTGCGGCACTACCGGGGGCCGAGCTCGCCTGGACGCCGGGCTGGCGAGGCACGGTCACCCTGGCCCTGGGCGTCCTGGCTGCCTGCTACGCGGGTCGGTTGTTCTTCCCAGCGGACCCGGCTACCGCCGACCCGGACACCGGCAAGGCCAGCACCATCGCACCCAGCACCGCCGCACCCATCGCCCCCGCCAGCACCCCGCCCCGGTGAACCCCCGCACGCCCTCGCACCCCCGCACGCCCTCGCACCCCCGCGCTCCCTCCTCTCGCCGCCCACCGCCCCGCGTCCGCGTCGCAGGCTCCGCCTGGCGGTGGCCGTCGTGCTGGCGCTCGGTCTGGTGGTCCTGCTGCTGCGGCCGCCCGTGCTGGTGCGGATCGCGACGGGCTGGCCGCCGACGGGGGCCCGGCTGGTGATGTGCTCGGTGGGGCAAGGTGACCTGCTGGTGCTGCCGCTGGCCGGGCGGCCCGACACCGCCGTGGTGGTGGACGCGGGGCCGGATCCGACCGCCGCGGACGACTGCCTGCGGGACCTCGGAGTCACCCGGATCCCGCTGGTCCTGCTCACCCACTTCCACGCCGACCACAGTGCCGGCCTGCCCGGCGTGCTGCGCGGTCGTGCGGTCGGCGCGATCGAGACCACCACCCTGGCCGCGCCCGCCGCAGAGGCGGCCAAGGTCACCGCGCTGGCCGCGAGCGCCAGCGTCCCGTTGCTGCGGGCGGCGTCGGGGGAGCGGCGCACGGCCGCGCCCGAGCTCTCCTGGCAGGTGCTGTGGCCCAACGCCGCCTTCGATCCGGCGAGTTCGGGGCCCAATGACGCCAGCGTCAGCCTGCTGGTCACCGCCGGCGGGCTGCGGTTCGCCCTGCTCGGCGACCTCGAACCCACCGCCCAGGCGGAGTTGCTGCGCACCGCCCGCCCGGGGCCGGTGGACGTCCTGAAGGTGGCCCACCACGGCTCGGCCCACCAGGACTGGGCGCTCGCCAGGGCACTGCGCCCCCGCCTCGCCCTGATCAGTGTGGGCGCCGGCAATTCCTACGGCCATCCGTCACCGCGCACGGTCGACCGCCTGCGCGCCCTGGGGCCACCGTGCTGCGCACCGACCGCACCGGCGACATCGCCGTGCTGGGCAGCACCCCGGCCACCCTGCACGCGGTGATCCATTCACGCCTGGCGGGAGAGTAGCCTCCGCCGCTACCCGCTACCCGCTACCCGCTACCCGCTACCCGCCACCCACTACCCGATCGCCGCCCGCTGGTAGCTGCTGCCGTCCCTGTCCCGGGTCAGCAGCTTGGCCTCCACCAGGTAGCGACGCAGCGCGGAGTAGTCGTTGTGCACCGTCAGCAGTGCCTCGTTGACCTCGCGTTCGCTGTAGGGGCGGTCGGCGTCGAAGAGGGTCCGGGCCAGGTGGCGCAGCAACTGCTCGCGCCGGGCGGGCTTGCGCGGCACGGTAGTCAGCCGCCCGTCGGTGAAGAACGCGGTCAGACCGGCGGCCGGGTCAGAGGAATCGTCGATGGACATGCTCGGCAGCGTCCCTTGCCAACCGGCTCACCGGCAAAGGGTTTTCCATGCCCTGATCGACGCGGCACCGGGCACCCCGGCACTCCGACACACAGTCAACTTCGGACCCGCCCACCCGACACCCTGCCCCTCCCCGTAGCCGCCCGCACCCCGCACACTGGCCGGGCCGCGCGCCCTCCACGGAACCCGACCTGCCGAAGGGACCCCGCCATGGCCCGTTCCCCCCTCGCCCGCCGCCTGCGCGAGCTGGCCGCCGATCACGCAACCGCCGCCCGACTCGGCCTGCCCGCCGACGAGTACACCGAGCTGCGCGACGAGGCGGTGGCCGACCCTGACGGTCCCTCGCGGCGCCAACTGCTCGGCCGGGCCGCCGCGCTCGGTCTGGCCGTGGCCGCCGGGGGCTTGGCCGCCGCCCGTCCGGCCCGGGCGGCCGACCCGCGGGCCACCGCCGTGCCGAACCCGCGGGCCACCGCGCGGGCGACCGGCGGGGCGCCGCGGATCGCCGTCATCGGCGCCGGCATCTCCGGTCTGAACGCCGCGCTGACCCTGGCCGACAAGGGTGTTGCCGCCACCGTCTACGAGGCCAACCCGTCCCGGATCGGGGGCCGGATGTTCTCCGGTGGCAGCCCCTGGCACCCGGACCTGTGGGAGCAGGGCCAGGTCTCCGAGTACGGCGGTGAGTTGCTCGACACCGGCCATCACACGATGCTCCAGCTGTGCCAGCGGTTCGGCCTCGGCACCACCGCGGTGCGCCATGTCTACAGCGCCCAGGCGGACCAGGTCCTCTGGTTCCAGGGCGGCTACTACCCGCGCGCCCAGGCCGACCTCGACTTCAAGCCGGTCTGGCAGGCGATCCGGTCGGACATCCAGGCCGGCGGGTCGGCGCCCACCTGGGACAGCCACAACGCCGCCGCCGTCGCGCTGGACGGCATGACCGTCCGGGACTGGATCAACTCCCGTGTCCCGGGCGGTTGTGCGAGCCTGCTCGGGGCGTTCCTGGACGTGGCGTACAACGTGGAGTACGGCGCCGACACCACCGCGCAGTCCAGCTACGACCTGCTCGCGCTGCTGGGCTCGCAGGCCAATCCGGGCAGCTTCAACATCTGGGGCGGCAGCGACGAGCGCTACCACATCACCGGCGGCAACGACCAGGTGCCGCACGCCATCGCCGCCGCGCTGCCGGCCGGCACGGTGCAGCAGGGCTGGACCCTGACCGCCGTCGCCCGCAACGCCGACGGCACCCAGACCCTGGCGTTCGACCTGGACGGCGGCGGCACCCGCACCGTCACCGCCGACCACACCATCCTGGCCGTGCCGCTGCCGATCCTGCAGCAGCACATCGACCTCTCCGGGGCCGGCCTGGACGCCATGATGCGCGGGGTGCTGACCCATATGACGATGGGCGCCTGCACCAAGCTCAACATGCAGTTCCGCTCGCGCCCGTGGGCCGGCAGCGGCCCCTGGCCGGGGACCTCCGACGGCGAGTGCTTCAGCGACCAGGACTTCCAGCAGGCCTGGGACGTCACCCGCGGCCAGGCCGGCAGCGACGGGATCCTGGTGCAGTACGGCGGTGGCAGCCTGGCGCGATCGCTGACCCCGCCGACGGCCTTCACGGACGCGAGCACCCCGTACACAGCGGCCCTGGTGACCCGCTACCTCGCCCAGATCGAGCGGCTCTTCCCCGGCACCGGCGCCGCCTGGAACGGCCGGGCCACGCTCTCCGCCTGGCACCTGAACCCGTACTCCCACGGCGCCTACTCGTACTGGCCGACCGGCTATCTGACCAGCTACGCCGGCTACGAGGGCACCGCCCAGGGCAATCTGCACTTCGCGGGCGAGCACACCTCGTACAACTTCCAGGGGTACATGGAGGGAGGCGCCCAGGAGGGGGCCAGGGCGGCACAGGAGGTGCTCACCGCGATCGGAGCCTGACCCGCACCCGCACAACCGCGCACCCCCTCAGCACCGCGTCCCCACCGCACCCTCAGTACCGCGCCCCACCGCACCCTCAGCACCGCGCACCCCACCCCGGCGCGAGGCGGCTCAGCCGTCCTCGCGCCAGCCCTCGTGCTCGCCCGCCAACGCGTCCACGGCCGCCACGGTCGCCGGGTCCCAGCCCTCGGCGGGTTCCTCCAGCACCACCAGCCACTGGGCGTCCTCGGCGTCGTCCTCGCCGGCCAGGGCGTCGCGGACCAGCTCGAACGGGCCGAGCGCCGGCCACCGCTCGGCCAGCGCCTCGGCCACCTCCTCGGCCGCGTCGCGGTCGGCGAGCACCAGCAGCTGGCGGCCGGCGGGGGTGGTGGTTCGGTCATCGCGCGAGCTCATGGGGCCATTCTGGCGTCCGGACGCGCCAGGGCTGTCGGCGGCCCGTGGGATGCTGGTAGGCGATGGCCAGGAAGAGTGCACCCGATGACCTGCTCGCCCCGCTGACCCTCGCGGTCGGCCAGGAGGAGCTGCTGCTCGACCGCGCGGTCGCCCAGGTGGTAGCGGCGGCCAGGGCCGCCGACCCGGACACGGACGTGCGGGATCTCGCCCCCGGGGCCCTGCAGCCGGGCAGCCTGGCCGAGTTGACGACCCCGTCGCTGTTCGCCGAGCGCAAGGTGATCGTGGTCCGGGCCGCGCAGGATCTGGCGGCCGACTCGGTCAAGGAGCTCAAGGCCTACCTCGCGGCGCCGGCCGACGAGGTGATCGTGGTGCTGGTCCACGCCGGCGGCGCCAAGGGCAAGGGCCTGCTGGACGCGGCGCGCAAGGCGGGGGCCCGCGAGGTGCAGTGCGCCAAGCTGACCAAGGCGGGGGAGCGGGTCGCGTTCGTCCGCGGCGAGTTCAAGGCGCTCGGCCGCTCGGCCAGCCCGGAGGCCTGCCAGGCGCTGCTGGACGCGCTCGGCGGCGACCTGCGTGAGCTGGCGGCCGCCGCCAGCCAGTTGACCTCCGATGTCGAGGGTCCGATCGACGAGCGGGTGGTGGCCCGCTACTACAGCGGCCGGGCCGAGGCGACCGGCTTCGAGGTGGCCGACCTGGCGGTCACGGGCCGCGCGGCGGACGCACTGGAGCGGCTGCGCTGGGCGCTGGCGGTCGGCCAGCCGCCGACCGGCATCACCTACGCGCTGGCCTCCGGGGTGCGCAGCATCGGCCGGCTGGCGACCGCGGACCGCTCGATGCGCGCGGGCGACCTGGCCCGTGAGCTCGGCATGCCGCCGTGGAAGGTGGACCGGGTGCGCCAGCAGATGCGCGGTTGGACGGGCGACGGTGTGGCCGTCGCGCTGACCGCCATCGCCGAGGCCGACGCGGCCGTCAAGGGCGGTTCGGACGACCCCGCCTACGCCCTGGAGCGGGCCGTGGTCACCGTGGCCCGAGCCGCCCGCTCGGGCGCCCGCCAGTACTGACCGCCCGTACTGACCGCGCCGAGAACCGCACCGAACCGACCGCGTCGAGAACCGCGCCGAACCGACCGCGCCGAGAACCGCGCCGAACCGACCGCGCCGAGAACACCCCGGAACGCCGAGAGGCGCCGCGGTCCGTCCCGGGGAAGGGAGCGAACCGCGGCGCCTCTCGCTGAAGCATGTGCACCGCACCCGCGTGGCGAACGCAGGCCGCGTGCGGTGCGTGGTCGTGCGCGTCTCGGGAGCCCGGGTAGAGGGCCGGAGTCATCCCGCGACGGGGGTACCGAGAACGGTACTCAGCAGTCGTGCTGCTGCCGTGAGCGCGAAGCTCAGGCGGCGACCTGCTTGGTGATGGCCGACTTCTTGTTGGCGGCCTGGTTCTTGTGGATGACGCCCTTGCTCACGGCCTTGTCGAGCTTCTTCGAGGCGACGCGAGCGAGCTCAGCGGCCTTCTCGGTCTCGCCGGCGACAGAGGCCTCGCGGGCCTTGCGGAGCGCGGTCTTCAGCTCCGACTTGACGGCCTTGTTGCGCAGGCGCGCCTTCTCGTTGGTCTTGTTGCGCTTGATCTGGGACTTGATGTTCGCCACGAAAGTGCCTCAGTCTTGTCAGTCATCAGTGGAACAGGGTGTGCACCATCGCAGCGGGTCAGCTGAGAGGGCATGCCGAAGCGCGGTGCAGCCGCCAACGCTACCAGGGCCCACCCACGGCCCCAAACCGGCACCGAGTGCCGCCCGCGTGGGAAGATGGAGCAAGCCCTGGTTTCCTCATTGCCCAACAGGGCCCCTCGGGCAGGCGACAAAGTCGGCCCCGGACGACCACGGAGAATCGGACCAAGGTGCCCGCGACCCCTACCAACGTGCCAGAGCCCAGCCGTACCGACCCGGCGCTGATCCGCAACTTCTGCATCATCGCCCACATCGACCACGGCAAGTCGACGCTCGCCGACCGGATGCTGCAGATCACCGGCGTCGTCGACCCGCGGCAGATGCGTGCCCAGTACCTCGACCGCATGGACATCGAGCGTGAGCGCGGTATCACCATCAAGTCGCAGGCGGTCCGGTTGCCCTGGGCGCCGAACACCGGTGAGCACGCGGGTACCACGCACATCCTGAACATGATCGACACCCCCGGGCACGTCGACTTCACCTACGAGGTGTCCCGCTCCCTGGCGGCCTGCGAGGGCACCATCCTGGTGGTCGACGCGGCCCAGGGCATCGAGGCGCAGACCCTGGCCAACCTCTACCTGGCCCTGGAGAACGACCTCACGATCATCCCGGTGCTCAACAAGATCGACCTGCCGGCCGCCCAGCCCGAGAAGTACGCGGCCGAGATCGCGCACATCATCGGCTGCGACCCGGACGACGTGCTCAAGGTCAGCGCCAAGACCGGCCTGGGCGTCGAGGACCTGCTGGACCACGTGGTCGACCGGATCCCGGCTCCAGTCGGTGTCAAGGACGCCCCGGCCCGCGCGATGATCTTCGACTCGGTCTACGACTCCTACCGCGGCGTGGTCACCTACGTCCGTGTCGTCGACGGCCAGCTCACCAAGCGCGAGCGGATCTCGATGATGTCCACCGGCGCCACCCACGAGCTGCTGGAGATCGGCGTCATCTCGCCCGAGCCCAAGGTCGCGGACGGGCTCGGCGTCGGTGAGGTGGGCTACATCATCACCGGTGTGAAGGACGTCCGGCAGTCCAAGGTCGGTGACACCATCACCTCGATGCACAAGGGTGCGACCGAGGCGCTGGGCGGCTACAAGGACCCGCGCCCGATGGTGTTCTCCGGCCTCTACCCGCTGGACGGCTCGGACTACCCGCTGCTCCGCGACGCGCTGGACAAGCTGCGGCTGAACGACGCCGCGCTGGTCTACGAGCCGGAGACCTCGGTGGCGCTGGGCTTCGGCTACCGCTGCGGCTTCCTCGGCCTGCTCCACCTGGAGATCATCCGGGAGCGCCTGGAGCGCGAGTTCAACCTGGACCTGATCTCCACCGCGCCGAACGTGATCTACCGGGTGGTGATGGAGGACGGCACCGAGCACACCGTCACCAACCCGAGCGAGTTCCCGACCGGCAAGATCGCTGAGGTCTTCGAGCCCGTGGTGCGCGGCACCATCCTGGCGCCGAACGACTTCGTCGGCGCGATCATGGAGCTCTGCCAGGCCCGCCGCGGCAACCTGCAGGGGATGGACTACCTCTCCGAGGACCGGGTGGAGCTGCGCTACACGCTGCCGCTCGCGGAGATCGTCTTCGACTTCTTCGACCAGCTGAAGTCTAAGACCCGCGGCTACGGCTCCTTCGACTACGAGCCGATCGGCGAGCAGAGCGCCGAGCTGGTCAAGGTGGACATCCTGCTGCACGGTGACGCGGTGGACGCCTTCTCCGCCATCGTGCACAAGGACAAGGCCTACAACTACGGCGTCATGATGGCCGGCAAGCTGCAGAAGCTGATCCCGCGCCAGCAGTTCGAGGTGCCGATCCAGGCGGCCATCGGCTCCCGGGTGATCGCCCGTGAGACGGTCCGCGCGATCCGCAAGGACGTCCTCGCCAAGTGCTACGGCGGTGACATCTCGCGCAAGCGCAAGCTGCTGGAGAAGCAGAAGGAAGGCAAGAAGCGGATGAAGATGGTCGGCCGCGTGGAGGTCCCGCAGGAGGCCTTCATCGCCGCGCTGTCGACGGACGCCGAGGCTCCCAAGGACGCCAAGAAGTAACGCCGGCCCGTAGCACCGGCAGCAGACCAGAGGGGCCGTCGACCACCACCGTGGTCGACGGCCCCTCTGGCATGGGGAGTTACTCGGTCTCCGCCACCGCCTGCGCGAACTGCGCCTGGTAGAGCCGGGCGTAGGCGCCGCCCGCCTCGATCAGTTCGTCGTGCGAGCCCTGCTCGACGATCGAGCCGCTCTCCATCACCAGGATCACGTCGGCGTCGCGGATCGTGGAGAGCCGGTGCGCGATCACGAAGCTGGTCCGGCCGCTGCGCAGCCGGGCCATGGCGCGCTGGATCAGCACCTCGGTGCGGGTGTCCACCGAACTGGTCGCCTCGTCCAGCACCAGGATCGACGGCTGGGCCAGGAACGCCCGGGCGATGGTGATCAGCTGCTTCTCGCCGGCGCTGACCCCGGTGCCGTCGTCGTCGATCACGGTGTCGTAGCCGTCCGGCAGGGTCCGCACGAAGCGGTCCACGTGCGCGGCCCTGGCCGCCTCGATCACCTGCTCGCGGCTGGCGCCGGTGGAGCCGTAGGCGATGTTCTCGGCGATGGTGCCGCCGAACAGCCAGGTGTCCTGCAGCACCATGCCGATGCCGGAGCGCAGTTCCTCGCGGGACATCGCGGCGATGTCCACCCCGTCCAGGGTGATCCGGCCGCCGCTCACCTCGTAGAACCGCATCAGCAGGTTGACCATGGTGGTCTTGCCGGCGCCGGTCGGGCCGACGATGGCCACCGTCTGGCCCGGCTCCACTTTCAGGGTCAGCTCCTCGATCAGCGGCTTGTCCGCCTCGTAGCGGAACGCGACGTCCTCGAAGGAGACCAGGCCGCGCAGCTCCTCGGGCCGCTCGGGCCGCTGCGGGTCGGCGGACTGCTCCTCGGCGTCCAGCAGTTCGAAGACCCGCTCGGCCGAGGCGACGCCGGACTGCACCAGGTTGGCCATGCTGGCCACCTGGGTGAGCGGCTGGCTGAACTGCCGCGAGTACTGGATGAAGGCCTGCACGTCACCGATGGAGAGCGCGCCGCTGGCCACCCGCAGCCCGCCGACCACCGCGACCAGCACGTAGTTGAGGTTGCCGATGAAGAACATCGCGGGCTGGATGATCCCGGAGATGAACTGGGCCTTGAAGCTGGAGGCGTAGAGCGCCTCGTTCTCCCGCTCGAAGACCTCGGCGGCCTCCTTCTGCCGGCCGAATACCTTGACCAGGGTGTGGCCGGTGTACATCTCCTCGATGTGCGCGTTCAGCTTGCCGGTGGTCGCCCACTGGGCGACGAACTGCGGCTGCGCCTTCTTGCCGACCCGGGCCGCGACGACCACCGAGAGCGGCACCGAGATCAGCGCGATCAGCGCCAGCAGCCAGGAGATCCAGAACATCATCGCCAGCACACCGACCACGGTGAGCAGCGAGTTCACCAGCTGGCCCATGCTCTGCTGCATGGACTGGCCGATGTTGTCGATGTCATTGGTGACCCGGCTGAGCACCTCGCCGCGCGGCTGCTTGTCGAAGTAACTGAGCGGCAGCCGGGTGAGCTTGGCGTCCACCTCGGTGCGCAGCCGGTTGACGGTGCGGTTGATCACGCGGGCGGCGATCCGGCCCTGCACGATGCCGAAGACGGCGGAGGCGACGTAGATCAGCAGCACCCAGAGCAGCACGGTGCCGAGTGCGTTGTAGTCCATGCCCTGACCGGGCGTCAGGTGCAGGGTGCGGAGCAGCGCGGCGGTCTTGGAATTGCTGTGGGTCGCCGCGTCCAGCGCCTGCTGGGTGGGGAAGTGCGGGCCGAGCGCACCCTTGAGGATCAGATTGGTGGCGTTGCCGAGCAGCTTGGGAGCGGCCACCGCGCAGGCCACGCTGAACGCGCCGAGCAGCAGCATGCCGTAGATCGACACCCGCTCGGGCGGAGCAGGCCGAGCACCCGCTTGCTGCTGTTCTTGAAGTCGAGGGACTTCTCGGTGCCGGCGTTCATGAAGCGGCCGGGGCCGGGGCCGCCGCGCCGGGCCGCGGCCTCCTGGGAGCCGCCGGGCTTCTGCGGGGTGGTCACGCCGCCTCCTGCTCGGTGAGCTGGGAGAGCACGATCTCCCGGTACGTCGGATTGTCGGCCATCAGTTCGTGGTGGGTGCCGGTGCCGACCACGGCGCCCTCGTCCAGCACGATGATCCGGTCGGCGTCGCGGATGGTGCTCACCCGCTGCGCCACGATCACCACGGTGGCCTCGGCCGTCTCCAGGCTGAGCGCGGCGCGCAGCCGGGCGTCGGTGGCGTAGTCGAGGGCCGAGAAGGAGTCGTCGAAGAGGTAGATCTCCGGCCGGCGGACCAGGGTGCGGGCGATCGCCAGGCGCTGCCGCTGGCCGCCGGAGAAGTTGCTGCCGCCCTGGGCGACGGAGGCCTCCAGCCCGTCATCCAGCTTCTCGACGAAGTCCTTGGCCTGCGCCGTCTCCAGTGCGGCCCAGAGCTCCTCGTCGGTGGCGTCGGGGTGGCCGTAGCGCAGGTTGCTGGCGACGGTGCCGCTGAACAGGTACGGCTTCTGCGGCACCAGTCCGACGGTGCGGGCGAGCAGCTCGGGGGCGACCTCGCGGACGTCCACGCCGTTGACCAGCACCTGGCCGCCGGTGGCATCGAAGAGCCGGGGGACCAGGCCGAGCAGGGTGGTCTTGCCGCTGCCGGTGGAGCCGATCACCGCGGTGGTCTCGCCGGGGCGGGCGACCAGGTCGATGCCGTGCAGCACCGAGGCCTCGGCACCGGGGTAGCGGAAGTCGGCGGCGCGCAGCTCCAGGTGGCCGTGCGAGCGCAGCTCGGTGACCGGCGCGGTCGGCGGGACCACGCTGGATTCGGTGTCCAGCACCTCCACGACGCGCTCGGCGCAGACCTCGGCGCGCGGCACCATCATGAACATGAAGGTGGCCATCATGACGCTCATCAGGATCTGCATCAGATACGACTGAAACGCCATCAGGGCGCCGATCTGCATGTGGTTGCCGGCGATCCGCTGCGCGCCGAACCAGGAGACGGCGATCATCGAGACGTTCACCACCAGCATCACGCTGGGGAACATGAAGGCGAGGATCCGGCCGGTGCGCAGCGAGACCGAGGTCAGGTCGTCGTTGGCGACGCCGAACCGCTCCTGCTCGTGGTCGTCCTTGACGAAGGCCCGGATCACCCGGATACCGGTGATCTGCTCGCGCAGGACCCGGTTCACCTTGTCGATCTTCTCCTGCATGCTGCGGAAGGCGGGACGCAGCATCCGGACCAGCAGGGTGACGATGGCGCCCAGCAGCGGCACCAGGATCACCAGCAGGCTGGAGAGCGGCACGTCCTGGTTGAGCGCCATGATGATGCCGCCCACGCACATGATCGGCGCCGCCACCACCAGGGTGAAGCCCATCAGCAGCACCGTCTGGACTTGCTGGACGTCGTTGGTGGTGCGGGTGATCAGCGAGGGGGCGCCGAACTGGCCCAGCTCCCGCGCGGAGAACCGCTGCACCTGGCCGAAGACCGAGGCGCGGATGTCGCGGCCGACCGCCATCGCGGTGCGGGCGCCGTAGTAGACCGCGCCGACGGAGCAGACGGCCTGGGCGACCGTGACGGCGAGCATGACGCCGCCGGTCTGCATGATGTAGCCGGTGTCCCCCTTCACCACGCCGTTGTTGATGATGTCGGCGTTGAGAGTGGGCAGATAGAGCGCGGCTATCGTGGAGATCAGCTGGAGTAGCACCAGCAACAGGACGGATTGTTTGTAAGGCCCGAGATGGGCCTTCAGGAGTCGGATCAGCACTCGGACACTCTCGTTGTCGGCAGGAGGATTCGCACCCTCATTTTCGTATTTTTCTGGACCAGCTGGTGGGGCGTCTGTGCGATCCGCTGACAGTGCACGGCGGCTTCGGGTAATGCCGACTGCACTGCGTCCGCGCCGGAGTGCAAGACGGCTTGCCCTCTTAACAGCAGGGCCAGTTGGGCCTAGGCTGTCCGCAACCTTGTTACCCGCCAGTCAACTACTCGCCGGTTAACAAGCTGCCGGGCCGCCCACCCCCACCAGCGCCCGGCATCCCACCCTCGGCCACCAGGTCCCCGGAGGTCTCGTTGAGTACCGCGCAGTCCGTCATCGGCTCCGACACGATCGCCGGGCGCCCAGCCTCAGTGGCCCATGTGTTCCTCAGCAGGGTAGAGGCCACTCCCAACGCCGAGGCATACCGCTACCCAGCTCCAGTTGACGATCATGCGGCGGATGGCGCACCGGGCGCCGAGCAGTGGCGCACCCTGAGCTGGAAGCAGACCGCCGAGCGGGTGTTCGACATCGCCGCCGGCCTGCTGGACCTCGGGATCCAGGCCGAGGAGCGGGTGGCGCTGGCCTCCTCCACCCGGATCGAGTGGATCCTCGCCGACATGGGCGCGATGTGCGCCGGGGCCGCCGTCACCACCGTCTACCCGAGCACCAACGCCGACGAGACCGGCTACATCCTGGCAGACTCCGGCAGCCGGCTGCTGTTCGCCGAGAACGGCAAGCAGATGGACAAGGCGCTGGAGGAGCGGGCCAAGCTGCCCGACCTGGCCACCGTGGTCGTCTTCGACCTGCCGGGCGAGCCGCCGGCCGTCGAGGGGCTGACCGTCATCTCGCTGGCCGAGCTGGAGCAGCGCGGCGCGGCCCTGCGCAAGGGCGACCCGGAGGTGGTGCGGCGGGCGGTCGAGGCGATCACGCCGCAGCAGCTCGCCACCCTGGTCTACACCTCGGGCACCACCGGCCGCCCCAAGGGTGTCCGGCTGTCCCACGACACCTGGTCCTACCAGGCCGTCGCCCAGGCCGACAGCGGCCTGCTGCGCTCCGACGACGTGCAGTACATGTGGCTGCCGCTGGCCCACGTGTTCGGCAAGTCGCTGATCTCCGGCCAGGTCCACACCGGCCATGTGATGGCGGTGGACGGCCGGGTGGACCGGATCATCCACAACCTGCCGGCGATCAGGCCGACCACCATGGCCTCGGTGCCGCGGATCTTCGAGAAGGTCTACAACGGCATCGCCGGGCGGGCCCGGGCCGAGGGCGGCGCCAAGTACAAGATCTTCATGTGGGCGGCCAAGACGGCCCGGCAGTACGCCCACGCCGTCCAGGACAGCCGGGTCGCCACCGGCCGGGAGAGCGCGCCGCTCGGCCTGCGGCTCCAGCACGCGCTGGCCGACAAGCTGGTCTACGCCAAGATCCGGGCCGCGTTCGGCGGCCGGCTGCGCGGCTCGGTCTCCGGCAGCGCCGCGCTGGCCCCCGAGATCGCCTACTTCTTCGCCGGCGTCGGGGTGCCGATCCTGGAGGGCTACGGCCTCACCGAGACCAGCGCCGGCATCACGGTCAACCACGAGGAGGACTTCCGGGTCGGCACCGTCGGCGTGCCGCTGCCCGGCAGCGAGGTGCGGATCGCCGAGGACGGCGAGATCCTGCTGCGCGGCCCCGGCGTGATGATCGGCTACCACAACCTGCCCGAGCAGACCGCCGAGGTGCTGGAGGCGGACGGCTGGTTCCACACCGGCGACATCGGCGAGCTGGCCCAGGGCGGCTACCTGCGGATCACCGACCGCAAGAAGGACATGTTCAAGACCTCGGGCGGCAAGTACGTCGCGCCCAGCGAGATCGAGGGCAAGTTCAAGGCGGTCTGCCCGTTCGTCAGCAACATCCTGGTGATCGGCAACGGCCGCAACTTCTGCACCGCGCTGATCACGCTCGACGAGACGGTGATCATGCCCTGGGCCGCCGAGCACGGCATGAAGGGCCGCGGCTACGCCGAGGTGGTCACCTCCGCCGAGGTGCACACCCTGATCGAGGGCTTCGTGAAGCGCCTCAACGGCGACGTGCAGCGCTGGCAGACGCTCAAGAAGTTCACCATCCTGCCGCGCGACCTGGACATCGAGCACGGCGAGCTCACCCCGAGCCTGAAGATCAAGCGCCCGGTGGTCGAGAGGGCCTACGCCGACGCGGTGACCGAGATGTACGCGGGCGCCAACGAGGCCTGAGCCCCCGAGCCGGCCCGGATCCGGTACGGCTGTCGGGGTTCCGACGGCCGTACCGGACAATGGAGGCATGCCCTCCGCACTTCCCGACGGCGAACCCGTGCCGTCCGACGGTTCGTTGCCCGCCCACGCCCTCACCGGCCTGGGAGAGCGGCCGTTCGGCTTCTACCTGCACGTGCCGTACTGCGCCAGCCGCTGCGGCTACTGCGACTTCAACACCTACACCGCCACCGAGCTGCACGCCTCGGGCACGGTCGCCTCGCAGGAGACCTACGCGGCCAACCTGGTCGGCGAGATCCGCCAGGCCCGCACCGTGCTCGGCGAGGTCGAGCTGCCGGTGCAGACCGTCTTCCTGGGCGGCGGCACCCCGACCCTGCTGCCCGCCCGCGACCTGGTCGCCATGCTGGCCGCGATCCGCGAGGAGTTCGGCCTGGCCCCGGGCGCCGAGGTGACCACCGAGGCCAACCCGGAGTCCGTCACCCCGGCCTACCTGGCCGAGCTGCGCGAGGGCGGCTTCAACCGGATCTCCTTCGGCATGCAGAGCGCCCGTCCGCACGTGCTCAAGGTGCTCGACCGCCACCACACCCCGGGCCGCCCCGAGGCCTGTGTCGCCGAGGCCCGCGCGGCCGGCTTCGAGCACGTCAACCTGGACCTGATCTACGGCACCCCGGGGGAGTCCGACGACGACTGGCGGGCCTCCCTCGACGCCGCCATCGGCGCCGGCCCCGACCACGTCTCCGCCTACTCGCTGATCGTCGAGGAGGGCACCCGGCTGGCCGGCCGGATCAAGCGCGGCGAACTGCCGATGGTGGACGACGACGTGCACGCCGACCGCTACCTGATCGCCGAGCAGGCGCTCAGCGCCGCCGGCTACTCCTGGTACGAGGTCTCCAACTGGGCCACCACCGAGGCCGCCCGCTGCCGCCACAACGAGCTCTACTGGACCGGCGCCGACTGGTGGGGCGCCGGCCCCGGCGCGCACAGCCACGTCGGCGGGGTGCGCTGGTGGAACGCCAAGCACCCGGCCGCCTACGCCCAGGCCATCGCCGAGGGCCGCACCCCCGGCCAGGGCCGCGAACTCCTGGCCGCCGAGGACCGCCGCGTGGAGCGGATCCTCCTCGAACTGCGCCTGGTCGACGGCTGCCCGCTCGACCTGCTCACGCCCACGGGCCTGAAGGCCGCCGAACAGGCGCTCGCCGACGGCCTGCTGGACCCGGAGCCGTTCGCTGCGGGCCGGGCGGCGCTGACCCTGCGCGGGCGGCTGCTGGCGGACGCGGTGGTGCGTGACTTGGTGGACTGATAGTCGTTACGGTAGTAGCAGCCGTCCGAAGGAGCGTGCGATGACCGCCGTGGATGACCGCATGACGGGGATCTTCGAGAACCTTGAGGTTCCCGAGGGACTCAAGGCCGAGCTCCTGCGGGGGGAAATCGTGATGATGGCCGGGCCCGACTTGGTCCACAACCTCATCGTGGCCGAGATTCAGCGCCAAGTGCCGTACGCGCGTTGGCGCGCGATCGGGACGCAGGACCTGTCCTTCCCCGGAGATGGAAGCGAGCCGCAGCCGGATCTGGTGGTCTTCGAGCGCGGCGCCGTCGAGGAGCATGGGCGGCTGCTCCCCGCGCCGCTGGTCACCCTGGTCGTGGAGGTGGTTTCCAAGACCAGCGTTCACCGCGACTACCGGGTCAAGCGAGAGCTGTACGCGGAGGGTGGAATCGCCGCCTACCTCATCGTCGACCCGCTCAAGGGGGAGTGCCTCCTGCTCACCGGGCCGACCGGGGCAGCGGCCGGCGGAATCCCCGACTACCTGAACGAGCAGCCCAGCAAGTTCGGCGACCCGCTGGTCGTCGACGTCCTCGACCTGACCCTCGACACCAGCGAGTTCCGGACCTACTCCTGACCCGCCGCAACGAAGTCGATCAGCTCCTCCACCTTGCCCAGCAGCGCTGGCTCTAGGTCCTTGTACGAGCTCACCGAGGCCAGGATCCGCTTCCAGGCCGCCGGGGTGTCCACCGGCCAGCCCAGGCGGCGGCAGATGCCCTGCTTCCACTCCTCCTCGTACGGCACGTCGGGCCAGCCCGGGATGCCCACGCTGGACGGCTTGACGGCCTGCCAGATGTCGATGAACGGGTGGCCGACCACCAGGACGTCGGCACCCGTCACCCGCTGGGCGATCCGGTGCTCCTTGGTACCCGGGAGCAGGTGGTCCACCAGCACCCCCAGGCGGCGGCCGGCGCCGGGGGCGAACTCGGCCACGATGGCGGGCAGGTCGTCGATGCCCTCCAGGTACTCGACGACCACGCCCTCGATCCGCAGGTCATCGCCCCAGACCCGCTCGACCAGTTCGGCGTCGTGCCGGCCCTCCACGTAGATCCGCGACTCCCGCGCGACCCGGGCCCGCGCGCCGGGCACGGCGATCGAGCCGGAGGCGGTCCGGCCCGACCCCTTCGCCGGGGCCGGGCCGGCCGGGCGGACCAGGGTCACCGCCTTGCCGTCCAGCAGGAAGCCGCGCGGGACCATCGGGAAGACCCGGCGCTTGCCGAACCGGTCCTCCAAGGTGACGGTCAGCCCCTCGGCCGTCTTCTCGCAGCGCACCACCGCACCGCAGAAGCCGGTCGCGGCCTCCTCCACCACCAGGTCCCGCTCGGCGGCCACCTCGGGCGCGGGCGCCTGCTTCTTCCAGGGCGGGGTCAGATCAGGTCCGTAGTGCTTGCTGCGCATGCCGGAACTAAACCAGACGGCCCGTCAGCGCGCGGTCACAGCCCCGGCGCGCCCCAGACCGGGAACCAGCGGCTGAGGTCCTGCTCCACCCGCAGGTCGTTGGCCAGCATCCCCTTCATCTGCAGCTCCAGCGGGCTGTTGCGGCGCTCACCGCCGCCGGGCATCGGCGCGAACGGGTAGAAGGTGCCCCGCTTGTAGAGGTAGACCAGGCCCAGCGACTGGCCCTCGTCGTTCCTGAAGGTCACGATCGAGCAGAGGAGTTGCGGCCCGAAGCCGTTGGCCTCCAGCTCGCTGTTGACCGCGTGCAGGTCGTTGACCAGCTCGGGCAGCTCCTCCGGGAGGTGCCGGGCGAGCAGCCAGGAGTAGCCGTACTCGTCCCGGCTGGCCTCCACCGGCACACCGCCGTTGGGCGTGTCGGCGTCCAGCAGGGCCCGCACCTGCGCCTCCACCTCGTGGAAGGCGCCGCCCTCCACGGCGGCGAAGCAGACCGAGCCCAACCCGGTGGGGGTGAACCCGGCGGCGGCCTCCAGGGTGAGTGCCGCGGACGGGATGCCGAAGAGCTGGTCGAGGTCCGGCTTGACCGGCTTGCTGCGGCCCAGCAGGGCGTCCAGGAATCCCACGGATCGTTGCCTTCCGTTCGTGCGGTGGGTTCGTGCGGGGGAGGGGCTCAGCGGCCCAGCTCGCCGGAGATCTTCTCCAGCTGCGCCAGCCGCTGCTCCAGGCTCGGGTGGGTGGACATCAGCTGGCTCGCCACCTCCTTGGCGCTCAGCGCGGGGGCGAAGAAGAAGGCGTTGTACGGCTGGGCCTTGCGCAGGTCCTGGGTCGGGATCGCGCCGATCTGCCCGGTCACCTTGGTCAGCGCCGAGGCCAGCGCGCTGGGCCGGCCGGTGAGCTGGGCGGCGGCCCGGTCGGCGGCCAGCTCCCGGTAGCGGGAGAGCAGCCGGGTGAGCAGGAAGCTGATCGCGTAGACCACCATGCTGACCAGCGAGACGAGCACGATCGCGATGGCGGCGTTGTCATTGTTGTTGTTGTTCCGGTTGCCGCCGCCGCCCCACATGCCGGTGTAGAGCGCGATCCGGGTGATCGCGCCGGCCAGCACGCCGAGGAACCCGGCGATGGTCATCACCGCGACGTCCCGGTGGGCGACGTGCGACAGCTCGTGCGCCAGCACGCCCTCCAGCTCCTCCGGCTCCAGCCGGCGCAGCAGGCCGGTGGTGACGCAGACCACCGCGTTGTTCGGGTTGCGGCCGGTGGCGAAGGCGTTGGGCATGTCGTTGTCGGCCACCGCGACCCGGGGCTTGGGCATGTCGGCCAGCGCGCAGAGCCGGTCAATGGTGCCGTGCAGCTGCGGGTACTGCTCGGGGGTGACCTCGTGGGCGCCCATGGCCCGCTGGGTGATCTTGTCGCTGAACCAGAACTGCGCGATGAACAGGCCGCCGGAGAGCAGCACGATCAGCGGCCACGCGCCCCTCAGCAGCACGATCAGGATGCCGGTGAACCCGACGTACAGCAGCCCGATGAGGAACATCGTGGTGACCATCCGACCGGTCAGACCCCGATCGGGAGCAAAGCGGGTGTGGGTGCCGGACGCCGACATTTCTGCTCCTAGGGTCCATCCGTCTTGACTGATATCGATGCTGCCACTTCGACCGGCGCCCGGCACCCACCTGGCGGGACTTCCACACGTGATCCGTGCTTCATCCCCGCCACGGGGCGTTCCTGCCGTCGGACCCGGGCCTTACACTGGCAGGTACGGTTCTGGCACTCTTCAATGCAGAGTGCCAGCCGACCTACGGAGAGTGCAGGGCCCGGCACCAGGACAACGTGCGAAGAGGGAGGTGCGTGCCATGTTCGACGAACCGGAATCCGATCCGCGCGCAACCGGCGGCGAGCCGGTCGTTGGCAGCTCGTCGTCGTCGACCTCGTCCCGAGCCGCCAGGGCCAAGGCGCCGAACCGGCGTCCGGCCCGCACCCCGGCGACCCGCCCCGCCGCACCCGTCGAGCACCCCGGCACCCTGCCGCTGGACGACCGCAAGCTGGCCGTGCTGCGCGCCATCGTGCAGGACTACGTCGGCACCGAGGAGCCGGTCGGCTCCAAGGCGCTGGTCGAGCGCCACAACCTGGGCGTCTCCCCGGCGACCGTGCGCAACGACATGGCCACGCTGGAGGATGACGGCTACATCCAGCAGCCGCACACCAGCGCCGGCCGGATCCCGACCGACAAGGGCTACCGGCTGTTCGTCGACCGGCTGGCCGAGATCAAGCCGATGAGCGCGCCCGAGCGCCGCGCGATCCGCCACTTCCTGGACGGCGCGGTCGACCTGGACGACGTGGTGGCCCGCACCGTGCGGCTGCTGGCCCAGCTGACCAGGCAGGTCGCGGTGGTGCAGTACCCGTCGCTGATCCGCTCCTCGGTCCGTCACGTCGAGCTGGTGATGCTGGCCCCCACCAAGGTGCTGCTGGTCCTGATCACCAACACCGGCCGGGTCGAGCAGCGTATGGTGGACTGCCCCGCGCCGATCGGCGAGAGCACGCTGGCCGAGCTGCGGGCCCGGTTGAACGCCAGGGCGGGCGGCTGCCGGTTCCCGGAGGTGCCGGCCCTGGTCGAGGACCTGCCGCTGTCCTTCGAGCCGGCCGAGCGCCCGATCGTCTCCACGGTGCTCTCCACCTTCTTCGAGTCCCTGGTCGAACAGAGCGAGGAGCGGATCATGCTGGCCGGCACCGCCAACCTCACCCGGTTCGGCCACGACTTCCCGCTCACCATCCAGCCGGTGCTGGAGGCGTTGGAGGAGCAGGTGGTCCTGCTCCGCCTGCTCGGCGAGACTAATGACGGCGGCATGACCGTCCGGATCGGACGTGAGAACGACTACGAGGGCCTGAATTCCACGTCGGTCGTCTCGGTCGGTTACGGTTCGGGCGATGAGAGCGTGGCCAAACTCGGAGTCATCGGGCCGACCCGGATGGACTACCCCGGCACCATGGGGGCGGTCCGGGCGGTGGCCCGGTACGTGGGGCAGATCCTCGCCGAGTCGTAGCAACAACCCATAGCAGCCCAACCCTTAGCAATACTGTCTAGAGGCGGAACAAGCGGAGTCATTGGTGGCCACGGACTACTACGCGGTACTCGGCGTCCGACGCGACGCGGGGCAGGACGAGATCAAGAAGGCGTTCCGGCGCCTGGCACGTGAACTGCACCCGGACGTCAACCCGGACCCGAAGACGCAGGAGCGGTTCAAGGAGATCAACGCCGCCTACGAGGTGCTCTCCGATCCGCAGAAGCGCCAGGTCTACGACCTCGGCGGCGACCCGCTGTCGCCCAACGGCGGCGGCGCGGGCGGCTTCGGCGCCGGTGCGGCGGGCTTCGGCTTCTCCGACATCATGGACGCCTTCTTCGGCGCGGCGGCCGGCCAGCGCGGGCCCCGCTCGCGCACCCGGCGCGGCCAGGACGCGATGATCCGCCTGGAGATCACCCTGGAGGAGGCCGCCTTCGGCACCACCAAGGAACTCCAGGTCGACACCGCCGTCACCTGCACCACCTGCAGCGGCGAGGGCGCGGCCCCCGGCACCACCGCGCAGACCTGTGACATGTGCCGCGGCAAGGGCGAGGTCTCCCAGGTCACCCGGTCCTTCCTGGGCCAGGTCATGACCTCCCGCCCGTGCCCGCAGTGCCAGGGCTTCGGCACCGTGGTGCCGACCCCGTGCCCCGAGTGCGCCGGCGACGGCCGGGTCCGGGCCCGCCGCACCCTCACCGTCAAGATCCCGCCGGTGTCGACAACGGCACCCGGATCCAGCTGGCCGGCGAGGGCGAGGTCGGCCCCGGCGGCGGCCCGGCCGGCGACCTCTACGTGGAGATCGCCGAGACCAGCCACCCCACCTTCCAGCGCCGCGGCGACGATCTGCACTGCACCGTCACCATCCCGATGACGGCGGCGGCGCTCGGCACCCAGGTGCCGCTGCAGACCCTGGACGGTCTGGAGGAGGTCGACATCCGGCCCGGCACCCAGTCCGGCCAGTCGATCCCGCTGCACGGCCGCGGTGTCACCCACCTGCGCGGGGGCGGCCGAGGCGACCTGATAGTGCATGTCGAGGTGCAGACGCCCACCAAGCTCGACCCCGAGCAGGAGGAGCTGCTGCGCCGGCTCTCGGCGCTGCGTGGCGAGGAGCGGCCGTCCGGCCAGTTCGCGCCCGGCCAGCAGGGGCTGTTCTCGCGCCTGAAGGACGCCTTCAACGGCCGCTGAGCCGTCGTTACCCAGCACGTACCGCCGCAGCCCCGGGTCGTTCGACCCGGGGCTGCGCCCACCCCAGAAGGCTCCGCTGATGACCGCACCCGTCTTCATCGTCGACACCGCCCGACTGACCGCCGCCGCGCCCGGCGCCGTGGTCCGGCTGGACGGCGCCGAGGGGCGGCACGCCGTCGCCGTGAAGCGGCTGGAGGCGGGTGAGGCGGTCACCCTGACCGACGGCCTGGGCCTGGGCGCCTTCGGCACCGTCGCCGCGGTGCACGGCAAGGACGCGCTGGACGTCACCGTGGCCGAGCTGCGCGCCGAGCCCGAGCCGAGCCCCCGGATCACCGTGGTGCAGGCGCTCCCCAAGGGCGACCGCGGCGAGCTCGCGGTGGAGACCATGACCGAGGTCGGGGTGGACGCGGTGATCCCCTGGTCGGCGTCCCGCTGCATCACCCAGTGGAAGGGCGATCGCGGCGCCAAGGCGCTGGCCAAGTGGCGGGCCACCGCCCGGGAGGCCGGAAAGCAGTCCCGCCGGCTGCGCTTCCCCGAGGTGGGCGAGCCGATGACGACCCGTCAACTGGCGCCGCTGCTGGCCCGGGCGGCGTTCGCGGCGGTGCTGCACGAGGAGGGCGCAGAGCCGCTGGCCGCCGCCGAGCTGCCGACCGCCGGGGAGATCGTGCTGGTGGTCGGCCCGGAGGGCGGGGTGAGCCCGGAGGAGCTCGCCGCCTTCGCCGAGGCCGGAGCCAAGCCGTACCGGCTGGGCCCCTCGGTGCTGCGCACCTCCACCGCCGGAGTGGCCGCCGGGGCGCTGCTGCTCGGGCGGACCGGCCGCTGGGCCTGACCGTTCGCCGATCGCCTGGGCCGGCTCCCGGGAATCGGTGGTCCCGGGCCCCACGGGATGCATAACCTGACCGGGTGACGGACACCGAGAGCACCTCCACCGGCGGCGCCTACCTGCGCCATCCCCATCTGCACGGCGACCTGGTGACCTTCGTCGCCGAGGACGACGTCTGGCTCGCACCGCTCGACGGCGGCCGTGCCTGGCGGCTGACCGCCGACCGCTCACCGGTCTCCCATCCGCGCTTCTCGCCCGACGGCCGCACCATCGCCTGGACCGCCAGCCGGGACGGCTCCGCCGAGATCCACGCGGCCTCGGTGGACGGCGGCGAGGCCCGCCGCCTGACCCACTGGGGCAGCACCAGCCGCACCCTGCTGCGCGGCTGGACCAAGGACGGCGAACCGGTCGCGATCACCTCCGCCGGCCAGCCGACCAGCCGTCAGGCCTGGGCCTTCGCCGTGCCGCTGGACGGCGGCAGCCCGCGCAAGCTGCCCTACGGCCCGATCGGCAACCTGGCCTTCGCCCCCGACTCGGACGACGTCCTGCTGCTCTCCGCCTACTCGCTGGAGCCGGCCCGCTGGAAGCGCTACCGGGGCGGCACCGCGGGCAAGTTGTGGATCGGCAGCACCACCGGGGAGTTCCACCGGATCCACCAGGAGCTGGACGGCAACATCGAGTCCCCGCTCTGGGTGGCCCATGGAAAGGAAGGAGGTCGGATCGCCTTCCTCAGTGACCACGAGGGCTGCGGCCACCTCTACTCCAGCCGCCCCGACGGCACCGACCTGCGCCGCCACACCCCGGACGGCGACTTCTACGCCCGGGGCGCCAGCACCGACGGCACCCGGGTGGTCTGGCACAGCGCCGGCGACCTGTGGCTGCTGGACAGCCTGGACGCGGACGCTGCTCCGCGCCGGCTGGAGGTCACCCTGGCCGGCCCGCGCAGTGGCCGCCGCCGCTACCCGCTGTCCGCCGCCGGCCGGGTGGAGACCGCCGCCCCGGACGCCACCGCCAGGGCCGCCGCCGTGGTGGTGCGCGGCGGCGTGCACTGGCTGACCCACCGGGAGGGGCCGGCCCGGGTGCTGTCCGAGACGCCCGGCGTGCGGGCCCGGCTGGCCCGGGTGGTCCCGCCCGTCGACGAGGACGGCTCGCAGGGCGCGCTCTGGGTGACCGACGCCGAGGGCGACGACGCCCTGGAGTACGCCCCGGAGGTGCTCGGAGCGGAGCGCCGCCGACTGGCCGCCGGCCGGCTCGGCCGGGTGCTCTCCCTGGTGGTCGCCCCGGACGGGCGGCGGGCGGCGGTGGCCGCGCACGACGGCCGGGTGCTGCTGGTGGGCCTTGCCGACGACACGGTGCGCGAGCTGGCGCACAGCCGGGACGGCGAGGTGAGCGGTCTGGTCTTCGCCCCGGAGTCGGACTGGCTGGCCTGGTCGCAGCCGGGCCTGGGCGGGTCGGTGCGGCAGATCATGCTCGCCGAGATCGCCACCGGCACCGTCGCCGAGGCCACTCCGCAGCGCTTCGTCGACACCTCCCCGGCCTTCACCGCGGACGGCAGGCACCTGGCCTTCCTGTCGGTGCGCAACTTCGACCCGGTCTACGACGCGCACAGCTTCGACCTCGGGTTCCCGACCGGGGCCCGCCCGTACCTGCTGACCCTGGCGGCCGACACGCCGTCGCCGTTCGGTCCGCAGCGGCTGGGCCGCCCGGTCGACGGTGAGGACGACAAGCCGGCCGACAAGCCGGAGAAGGCCGGGGGCGACTCGACCGAGGAGGCCGAGGCGGAGCCCGCCGGCACCGTGGTCGACCTGGACGGGCTGGCCGACCGGATCGTGGCGTTCCCGGTCGAGGGCGGCCGGTTCGGCACCCTGCGGGCCGCCAAGGACGGCCTGCTGTGGACCAGGTACCCGGTGGTCGGCATGCTCGGCGACGACGCCGCCACCCCCGAGGACGAGCGCCCCGGCCCGGTGCTGGAGCGCTTCGACCTGCGCAAGCTGCGAGCCGAGCAGCTGGTGGACAGCCTGGACGCCTTCCAGGTGAGCGGCGACGGCAGCCGGCTGGCGGTGCTGGACGGCGGCGAGCTGCGGATCGTCCCCGCCGACCGCAAGGCCGGCGAGGACGACGAGGCCGGGGTCGACCTGGCCCGGCTGCGGATCACCGTGGACCCGGCGGCCGAGTGGCGGCAGATGTTCGACGAGAACGGCCGGCTGATGCGCGACAACTACTGGCGGGCCGACCTGGGCGGCTTCGACTGGGCGGGCGCGCTGGCCAGGTACCGCCCGCTGGTGGAGCGGCTCGGTTCGCACGACGACCTGGTCGACCTGCTCTGGGAGGTGGTCGGCGAGCTGGGCACCTCGCACGCCTATGTCTCGCCGCCCGGCCGCGGCGGTTTCGGCTCGCGTCCGCAGGGCCTGCTCGGCGCCGACCTGGAGCGCGACGGCGACGTCTGGCGGATCGCCCGGATCCTGCCCGGGGAGTCCTCCGACCCGCGGGCCCGCTCCCCGCTGGCCCAGCCCGGGGTGGCGATCCGCCCGGGGGACGCGCTGCTCGCCGTGGACGGCCGACCGGTCGACCCGGTGACCGGACCGGCCCCACTGCTGGCCGGAACGGCAGGCCAGCCGGTCGAGTTGACGGTCCGTCAGAAGGATGGCACGGTGCGCCACCCGGTGGCCGTGCCGGTCGCCAGCGACGAGGCGCTGCGCTACCACGACTGGGTGGCCGGGCGGCGGGCCGCGGTCCGTGAGCTCTCCGGCGGCCGGCTCGGCTACCTGCACGTGCCGGACATGATGAGCGCCGGCTGGGCCCAACTCCACCGCGACCTGCGGGTGGAGGTGGCCAGGGAGGGCCTGCTGGTGGACCTGCGCGGCAACAGCGGCGGGCACACCTCGCAGCTGATCATCGAGAAGCTCGCCCGGCGGATCGTCGGCTGGGGGGTGGCCCGCGACATGGCCACCGCGGAGAGCTACCCCAACGACGCCCGCGCGGCCCGGTGGTGGCGCTGGCCGACGAGCACTCCGGCTCGGACGGCGACATCGTCAACGCGGCGATCCAGGCGCTCGGCATCGGCCCGGTGGTCGGCACCCGCACCTGGGGCGGCGTGATCGGCATCGACAGCCGCTACAGCCTGGTCGACGGCACCGGGGTCACCCAGCCCAAGTACGCGATCTGGATCGAGGGTTACGGCTGGGACCTGGAGAACCGCGGGGTCACCCCGGACGTCGAGGTGGAGATCGCCCCGCACCAGTGGGCAGCCGGCGAGGACCCGCAACTGGCCGAGGCGGTGCGGATCGCGCTCGCCGGGCTGGCCGAGCAGCCGGCCAGGACCCCGCCGGCGCTGCCCTGAACGAAAGGTGCTTCCGGTAGGTTGGCGGATCGTCAGCAACCCACCGCCGACCTACCGGGAGCCCTCCCCATGGCCGACCAGCTCGACCCCGACTGCATCTTCTGCAAGATCGTCGCCGGTGCCATCCCGGCCAGCGTGGTCCGCGAGACCGAGCGCACCATCGCCTTCCGGGACATCAACCCGCAGGCGCCCACCCATGTGCTGGTCGTCCCCAAGGACCACTACCCGAACGCCGCCACGCTGGCCGCCGCCGACCCGGAGCTAGCCGCCGCCGTGCTGACCGAGGCCGCCGGGGTGGCCGCCGACGAGAAGATCGCCGACCACGGCTACCGGATGATCTTCAACACCGGTGCGGGCGCCGGCCAGACCGTCTTCCACGCCCATGTGCACGTGCTCGGCGGCGCGGCCTTCCACGAGGGCATGGTCTGACACCCGTGTCCAACCGTGAACTCGTCGTCCTCGGCACGGCCAGCCAGGTGCCCACCCGGCACCGCAACCACAACGGCTACCTGCTGCGCTGGGACGGCGAGGGCCTGCTCTTCGACCCGGGCGAGGGCACCCAGCGGCAGATGCTGCACGCCGGGGTCTCGGCCACCGACCTGACCCGGATCTGCGTCACGCACTTCCACGGCGACCACAGCCTGGGCCTGGCCGGGGTGATCCAGCGGATCAACCTGGACAAGGTGCCGCACCCGGTGCACGCCTACTACCCGGCGAGCGGCCAGGTCTACTTCGACCGGCTGCGGCAGGCCACCGCCTACCACCAGAGTGCGGAGCTGCCCGAGCACCCGATCCGGTCGTCCGGCCCGATCCCGGTGCCCGGTGCCCCGTTCGCCATGGACGCGGTGGCGCTCTCCCACCCGGTGGACTCGTACGGCTACCGGCTGATCGAGCCGGGCGGGCGGCGGCTGCTGCCCGAGAAGCTGGCCGAGTTCGGCCTGCGCGGCCCGATCGTCGGGAAGCTGCAGCGGCAGGCCGCCGTCGAGCTGGACGGTCGCACGATCACCCTGGACGAGGTCAGCGAGGTCTACCAGGGGCAGCGGTTCGCCTTCGTGATGGACACCCGGATGTGCGAGGGGTCGAGCGGCTCGCGGACGGCGCCGACCTGCTGGTGATCGAGGCGACCTTCCTGAACGCCGACGCGCACCTCGCTGAGGAGCACGGCCACCTCACCGCCGCCCAGGCGGCCCGGGTGGCGGCCGCGGCCGGGGTCCGCACCCTGGTGCTCACCCACTTCTCGCAGCGCTACCCCGACCTGGCCGGCCACCTGGCCGAGGCCCGGGAGCACTTCGACGGCGAACTGGTGATCGCCGAGGACCTCGCCAGGGTGCCGGTGCCGCGCCGCCGCCGGTGACTGCGAGCGATCGGGGTGCGGCGCGGAAACGCGAAAACGACTGGCATCACTGCGGGCAGTGCCGCACCATCGATCGGGCCGTGCCACAACGAACACCTGCGCGGCGTACCCTGGTGACCCGGAAGACCGAGCGGCACCCCGAGACCACGGATGGGATGAGGCAGGCCTCAGGGCCGACGTATGAGCGAACCGATGAGTGACACCGCACAGACCAGCGCCCAGGGCGGCGACGGCTTCAGCGCCCGGATCGTGATCCCCGAGAAGCACCCGATGGTCACCCTGCTCGGTGCCACCGACTCCCTCCTGCGGGTGATCGAGCGCTCCTTCCCCGACACCGACATCCACGTCCGCGGCAACGAGGTCACCGCCACCGGTGACCGGGCCGACATCGCGCTGGTCAAGCAGCTGTTCAACGAGATGATGCTGGTGCTGCGCACCGGCCAGCCGCTGACCGAGGACTCGGTGGAGCGGTCCATCGCGATGCTCAAGAGCGGCGCGTCGGACCCGGACGGCGCGGTCAGCCCGTCCGCCGTCTTCACCCAGAGCATCCTCTCCAACCGGGGCCGGACCATCCGTCCGAAGACCCTGAACCAGAAGTCCTACGTCGACGCGATCGACAAGCACACCATCACCTTCGGGATCGGCCCGGCCGGTACCGGCAAGACCTACCTGGCGATGGCCAAGGCCGTGCAGGCGCTGCAGGCCAAGGAGGTCAACCGGATCATCCTGACCCGCCCGGCGGTGGAGGCCGGCGAGCGGCTCGGGTTCCTGCCCGGCACCCTGTACGAGAAGATCGACCCGTACCTGCGCCCGCTCTACGACGCGCTGCACGACATGATGGACCCGGACTCGATCCCCCGGCTGATGGCCGCCGGGACCATCGAGGTGGCCCCGCTCGCCTACATGCGCGGCCGCACCCTGAACGACGCCTTCATCATCCTGGACGAGGCGCAGAACACCTCGCCCGAGCAGATCAAGATGTTCCTGACCCGCCTGGGCTTCAACTCCAAGGTCGTGGTCACCGGTGACACCACCCAGATCGACCTGCCGAGCGGCACCCGCAGCGGCCTCAAGGTGGTCCAGGAGATCCTCATGGACATCCCGGACATCCACTTCTCGATCCTGACCAGCACCGACGTGGTCCGCCACAAGCTGGTCGGCCGGATCGTCGACGCCTACGAGCGCTGGGATGCCCAGAACTCCGACGAGGCCGGCCCCGCGCCCCGCAAGGCCGCACCGCGCGGTCCGCGCAGTCGCACCCCCCGACAGCCCCATCGCACCGAAAGCTGAGCCACCCTCCGTCATGTCCATCGACATCGCCAACGAGTCCGGTTGGGAGGCCGACGAAGAGGCCATCCTCGACGTCGCCCGCTACGCCCTCGACAAGATGCGGATCCACCCGCTGTCCGAACTGTCCGTGATCCTGGTGGATGCCGAGGCGATGGAGCAGCTGCACATCCAGTGGATGGACCTGCCCGGTCCGACCGATGTGATGTCGTTCCCGATGGACGAGCTGCGCCCGGGCAAGGAGGACGAGGAGCTGCCGCAGGGCCTGCTCGGCGACATCGTGCTCTGCCCGGAGGTGGCCAAGGCCCAGGGCCTGGCCGCGCCCTCCAAGCACTCCATGGACGAGGAGCTGCAGCTGCTCACCGTCCACGGGGTGCTGCACGTGCTCGGCTACGACCACGAGGAGCCGGAGGAGGAGCAGGTGATGTTCGGCCTCCAGAAGCGGATCCTCGACGACTGGCGGGCCGGTCGCGGGCTGTCGGGGATCTCCCCGGCCCCCACCACCCATTGATCTGTGATGAGTGGCGATAGTACGAGTTTTCTGGTTGGCGCGTTCCTGCTGGTGATGCTCGGCTGGCTGGCCGCCTGCGCGGAGGCCGGGATCTCCCGGGTCTCCCGGTTCCGGGCCGAGGAGGCGGTGCGCAGCGGCCGGCGCGGCGCGCAGCGGCTGCTCACCCTGGCCTCGGACCAGGTCCGCTACCTGAACCTGGCCACCCTGATCCGGGTGGCCAGCGAGGTGGCGGCGGCCGTGCTGGTCACCGTGGTCTGCGTGCGCAGCTTCAACGAGACCTGGCAGGGCGTGCTGGTGGCCTTCGGGGTGATGGTGCTGGTCTCCTTCGTGGCGGTCGGTGTCTCCCCGCGCACCATCGGCCGGCAGCACCCGCTGACCACCGCCACCGCGTCCTCCTACGTCCTGCTGCCGCTGGCCCGGATCCTCGGCCCGATCCCGCGGCTGCTGATCCTGCTGGGCAACGCGCTCACCCCGGGCAAGGGCTACCGCGAGGGCCCGTTCGCCTCCGAGGCGGAGCTGCGGGCGCTGGTGGACCTGGCCGAGCAGGACGACCTGATCGAGGACGACGAGCGCCGGATGGTGCACTCGGTCTTCGAGCTGGGCGACACCATCGTGCGCGAGGTGATGGTGCCGCGCACCGACCTGGTGATGATCGAACGGCACAAGACGGTCCGCCAGGCGCTCACCCTGGCCCTGCGCTCCGGCTTCTCCCGGATACCGGTGGTCGGGGACAACGAGGACGACGTGGTCGGCATGGTCTACCTCAAGGACCTGGTCCGCCTCACCCACGTCAGCCGGGACGCCGAGGCGGACCTGGTGGACACCGTGATGCGCCCGGCGGTCTTCATCCCGGACAGCAAGCCGGCCGGCGACCTGCTGCGGGAGATGCAGCAGATGCGCTCGCACGTGGCGATCGTGATCGACGAGTACGGCGGCACCGCCGGCCTGGTCACCATCGAGGACATCCTGGAGGAGATCGTCGGGGAGATCACCGACGAGTACGACCGGGAGATCGCGCCGGTGGAGGAACTCGGCGACGGCACCTTCCGGATCACCGCCCGGCTGACGGTCGAGGACCTGGGCGAGCTGTTCGAGATCGGGCTGGAGGACGAGGACGTCGAGACCGTCGGCGGCCTGCTGGCCAAGCACCTGGGCCGGGTGCCGATCCCGGGCTCGTCCTGCGAGATCCCGGTGCCGGAGGACAACCCGGGCCACCTCGTGGCCATCGCCCTGACCGCCGAGAGCTCGGCCGGCCGCCGCAACCGGATCGGCACCGTGGTGGCGGCCCCGGTCCGCCGCGAGGTCGAGGCGGCGGACCCGGAGGACTGACGGACGGTCAGTTCCCCCGACTGGGTGGCGGGCGCCGCGGCGGTGGTGGCGCAGTTCCGGCTGGCCGCCGCGGAGCGGCCCGGGGACCACGGCTACCGGCAGATCCTCGATCAACTCGACGATCAGAGCCCGGAGTTCGCCGGGCTGTGGGCCCGTGGTGACGTTCGCGCACTCGGCCAGCTGATCAAGGTGATCGCCCGTCCGACCGCCGGGGTGCTGCACTTCGAGTCCACCCAGTTGCGGGTGCCGGCCCGCCCGGACCTGACGATCGTGGTGCTCGACCCGCTGCCCGGCACCGACACCGCCGCCCGGATGGCGTGGCTGACCAGTCCGGAGGGCGCCGGACCACGCTGCGCCGGGTGCCGACGGCCGCCTATGCTCGGCCCCATGACTGAGCTTGATCCGGAAGACCAGAAGATCATCACGCTGGCTCGTTCGATCCGGGCCCGCAACGGGGTCGCGGAGGGCGCGGCGGTGCGCGACGAGACCGGGCGCACCTATGTGGCGGGCGCGGTGGTGCTGCCGTCGCTCACGCTGACCGCGGTGCAGGCGGCGGTGGCGCAGGCCAAGGCCGCCGGCGCCACCGGGCTGGAGGCGGCGGCCGTGGTGACCGAGGCGGGCGAGCCCAACCCGGTCGACCTCGCGGTGGTGCGGGACCTGGGCGGCAGCGGGACCCCGCTGCTGCTGGCCGGGCTGGACGGGGCGCTGCGTTCCCGGGTCGAGGCCTGACACGTGGTGGGGGAGTCCCCAGGGTCGGTGAGGTCGTCGGATAATCTCACTGGCCATGGGGGCTCTCTCGTTCTTCGCCGCGCTGCTGGCCTTCTTCATGGCCATGGGCCGCTGGCACGAGACCCACTCGTTGCTCTGGGCGTGCGTGTCCGGCGGCATCGCGCTGCTCACGCTGGTCGGCGTGCTGCTGCGCGGCAAGTGACCCGGCACCCGAGCGGCGGCGGTCGGCCGGCCGTGGCCGATCAGGGAGAATGGTGTCCATGAGCGACTCCTCCTTGACCCCGGCAACCCCGTACCGATCAGGCTTCGCGTGCTTCGTCGGCCGCCCCAACGCCGGCAAGTCGACCCTGACCAACGCCCTGGTCGGGACCAAGGTCGCGATCACCTCCGACCGCCCGCAGACCACCCGGCACACCGTGCGCGGCATCGTGCACCGCCCCGACGCCCAGCTCGTCCTGGTCGACACGCCCGGTCTGCACAAGCCCCGCACCCTGCTCGGCGAGCGGCTCAACGACCTGGTCCGCAGCACCTGGGCCGAGGTCGACGTGATCGGTTTCTGCCTCCCCGCCGACCAGAAGCTCGGCCCCGGCGACCGCTTCATCGCCAAGGAACTGGCCGAGATCAAGAAGACCCCCAAGGTCGCCATCGTCACCAAGACCGACCTGGTGGACTCCAAGCGGCTGGCCGAGCAGCTGATCGCGATCCAGCAGCTCGGCGCCGACCTGGGCATCGAGTGGGCCGAGATCATCCCGGTGTCGGCCGTCGGTGATCAAGAGGTGGGACGCAGTCCCTCGAATAAGGGTGGTGGTGGGCGAGGGGCAGGCCAGGTGGAGCTGGTCGCCGAGCTGATCACCAAGCTGCTCCCCAAGGGCCAGCCGCTCTACCCGGACGGCGACCTGACCGACGAGCCCGAGCAGATCATGGTGGCCGAGCTGATCCGCGAGGCCGCGCTCGAAGGCGTCCGGGACGAGCTGCCGCACTCGCTGGCCGTGGTGGTCGAGGAGATGCTGCCGCGCGAGGACCGCCCCGCCGACCGCCCGCTGCTGGACATCCACGCCAACGTCTACATCGAGCGGCAGAGCCAGAAGGCCATCGTGATCGGGGCCAAGGGCGCCCGGCTGAAGCACGTCGGCACCACCGCCCGCAAGCACATCGAGGCCCTGCTCGGCACCCCGGTCTACCTCGATCTGCACGTCAAGGTTGCCAAGGACTGGCAGCGGGACCCCAAGCAGCTGCGCAAGCTGGGGTTCTGAGCGAAGGTCCTGAACGCCCGTCAGCCCGCCAGCTCGACGCCCTGGTGCAGCACCAGCGAGATCAGCTCGCGCTGGGAGTCCGTCAGGTTCGGGTCGGCGCAGTACACCGTGCGGTTGTCCACCGTGATCATGTAGTGGTAGCCGTCCGGCACGCCGAAGCCGCGCAACCGTGAGGTGCCGACCACCGCCTCACGGGCCAGCGCGTGCACATGAGGGGCGTCGATCCGGGCCGCCGTGTCCAGCTCGGCCCGGGTGGTGCGTCCGGCGAACCCGCCGCTCCTGGTGACCGCAATGCGCATGGTTGCCAGTCTGCTACGGGCAGCGGCGGCTTGCTGGATTTCTCCTGAGTGAACGTCAGGACTTTTCCGAGTGCGTTCACAGGGGCAGGCCGACCCCCTTCCAGGCGCCGGCGACGGCCTCCACCACCGGTCCGTCGCCGAACCGGGCCCGGGCCGCGGCGGCCGTCGCCCGGGCGAATTCGGCGAAGGAGGCGTCCGGGTGCAGCGAGCCGTTGGTGAGGGCGTCGTACCAGACCCGGCCGGCCCGCTCCCAGGCCGCGCCGCCCAGTGTCATCGCGAGCAGCTGGAAGGCCCGGTTGGGGATGCCGGAGTTGATGTGCACCCCGCCGTCGTCCTCGGTGGTGTGCACGTAGTCGTCCATCGAGCCGGGCTGCGGGTCGCGGCCCAGCCGGGGTCGTCATAGGCGGTGCCCGGCGCCTTCAGCGAGCGCAGCGCCCGGCCCCGCACGCCCGGCCCGAACAGCCCGGCGCCGATCAGCCAGTCCGCGTCCTCGGCCTGCTGGCCCAGCGCGTACTGCTTGACCAGGCTGCCGAAGACGTCCGCCACCGACTCGTTGAGCGCCCCGGACTGGCCGTGGTACGCCAGGGCGGCGCTGTACTGGACCACGCCGTGCGCCAGTTCGTGGCCGATCACGTCCACGCAGCCGGTGAAGTCGCCGAACAGCACCCCGTCCCCGTCGCCGATGACCATCCGGGCGCCGTCCCAGAAGGCGTTGTCGTACTTCTCGCCGTAGTGCACGGTCGCCTGCAGCGGCAGCCCCGCGCCGTCCACCGAACGCCGCCCGTAGACCTCCAGCAGCAGGGCCAGGGTCGCGCCCAGGCCGTCGTAGGCCCGGTTGACCGCCGGGTCCGAGGTCGGCGGGCCGCCCTCGGTGCGCACCGTGTGGCCGGGCAGCTGTTCGGTGCAGCCCGCGTCGGCGATGGTGCGCCCGGGGCGGGCGGCGGGGGCGGCCGGGGCCAGGCCGCGGGCCCGGGCGGTGCGCAGGCTGGCGTCGAGGGCCCGGGAGCGCCGGGCGGCCTCGTCGCCGAGGTCGGCCAGCCGGTCCAGCAGGTACGGCGGGATGATGGTGCAGAGCTGCGTCATGGCGCACAGCGTCACCGATCACTGACCTGCTGTCACGCACCCGGCCGTCTCAAGGAGTGGAAATGTCGCGGTCTCGGCTTCGGCCTCGCGAAGGGCTGGGTTAGTCTGGCGCCATCATGCACTACCGGCTGCTTCTTCTTAGCTGCCGCGGCGAGGGCCTGTAGGACCGTTCGGAGGCCGGCTCCCTCGCCGCGGGGTTCGTGCATGCGCACTTCGGTGACGTGTTGCGCTCGCACCAGTCGGCCCGTCGGGTGAGGTGTCCCCGACCAGCCAGCATCCGAAGAGAAGCCGAGAGTCCTTCCATGACCGATCAGTTCTCCGTGGCCCGCGCCTTCGTCGACCGTCCGACCCCGATCACCGCGGCTTCCGTGCGCCAGCGGCCCTCCGGGATGCCGTTCCAGCGCTACCTGCCGTTCGGCACCGTCGAGCTGCCGGACCGCACCTGGCCCGGCCAGGTGATCACCAAGGCGCCGCGCTGGCTCTCCACCGACCTGCGGGACGGCAACCAGGCGCTGATCGACCCGATGTCGCCGGCCCGCAAGCGCAAGATGTTCGACCTGCTGGTGTCGATGGGCTACAAGGAGATCGAGGTCGGCTTCCCGGCCTCCGGGGCCACCGACTTCGAGTTCGTCCGGTCGCTGATCGAGCAGGGCGCGATCCCCGAGGACGTCACCATCTCGGTGCTGACCCAGGCCCGCGAGGACCTGATCGAGCGCACCGTCGCGTCGCTGGCCGGCGCCCCGCGCGCCACCGTGCACCTCTACAACGCGACCTCGCCGATCTTCCGCCGGGTGGTGTTCAAGGGCAGCCGCCAGGACGTCAAGGCGATCGCGGTGGACGGCACCCGGCTGGTGATGGAGTACGCCGAGAAGCTGCTGGGCGACGAGACCGTCTTCGGCTACCAGTACTCGCCGGAGATCTTCATCGACACCGAGCTGGACTTCGCGCTGGAGGTCTGCGAGGCGGTGATGGACGTCTGGCAGCCCGCCGAGGACCGCGAGATCATCCTCAACCTGCCCACCACGGTGGAGCGTTGCACGCCGAACGTGTACGCGGACATGATCGAGTGGATGTCCCGCAACCTGACCCGCCGTCAGTTCGTCGCGCTGTCCACGCACCCGCACAACGACCGCGGCACCGGCGTGGCCTCCGCCGAGCTGGCCGTGATGGCCGGCGCCGACCGGGTCGAGGGCTGCCTGTTCGGGCAGGGTGAGCGGACCGGCAACCTGGACCTGGTGAACGTCGGGATGAACCTGTTCTCGCAGGGCGTCGACCCGATGATCGACTTCTCGAACATCGACGAGATCCGGCGCACCTACGAGTACTGCAACCAGATGAACGTCCCGGAGCGCCACCCCTACGCCGGCGACCTGGTCTACACCTCGTTCTCCGGCTCGCACCAGGACGCCATCAAGAAGGGCTTCGACGCCCTGGAGGCGGACGCGGCGGCGGCCGGCGTGCCGGTCGGCGAGTACACCTGGGGCGTGCCGTACCTGCCGATCGACCCCAAGGACGTGGGCCGCAGCTACGAGGCGGTCATCCGGGTCAACTCGCAGTCCGGCAAGGGCGGCATCGCCTACGTGCTGAAGAACGACCACAAGCTGGACCTGCCGCGCCGGATGCAGATCGAGTTCTCGAAGATCATCCAGGCCAAGACCGACGCCGAGGGCGGCGAGGTCACGCCGGCCGACATCTGGGCGGTCTTCCAGGACGAGTACCTGCCCACCCCCGAGAACCCGTGGGGCCGGATCGCCCTGCGCGAGCAGCAGGCGCTGACCACCGACGACGGGCGCGACGCGCTGACCGTGGCCGCGCTGGTGGACGGCGTGCAGACCCAGCTGACCGGTTCCGGCAACGGCCCGGTCTCCGCCTTCACCGACGCGCTGGCCGGGATCGGCGTGGACGTGCGAGTACTGGACTACGCCGAGCACGCGCTGAGCGAGGGCGGCGACGCCCAGGCCGCCGCGTACGTGGAGTGCGCGGTGGACGGGCGGGTGCTGTGGGGCGTGGGCATCGACGGCAACACCGTGCGCGCGTCGCTGAAGGCCATCATCAGCGCCGTCAACCGCACCGCGCGCCGGTGACCTGGCTGGGCCCGCTTCACAGGTAGGGCCCAGCTGTGGCCCAGGAAGTGTGTCCTGGGCCACACTTTTTTGCTTCGGCACCCGTTAGGGGTGCTGACACCCGCAGGCAACCGTGGCACCATCGGTGAACCGGAATCGGGGGTTGGTGGGACGGACCCCGGGGCCGGTCGCGAGACCTGCCCGTCGTCGTGCAGGCCGCCTGCCAAGTCTTGGGGAGTTGGCGCCGTGACACGGTTGTGGGGTGTTCGCCCGAAGTGGCGGACGGATGTGCTCGGTGACTTCTTCTGCCCAGGCTGTGGTGGAGACCGCAACTACCGCCGGCAGCACGGTCGGCGGTGGCTGCGGTTGCTGGAGCTTCCGGTGCTGCCGCTGGGCGGTGTGCTGGCCACCGTGCAGTGCGTCAACTGCCAAGGCAGGTACGGGCTGGAGAGCCTGGAGCAGCCCACCTGCGGGCGGCTGACCGGGATGCTCAGGGACGCCCAGTACACCATCGCGCTGGCCATGCTGGCGGCCGGCGGGGCCGGTTCGGCGGCGGCCCGCACCGAGGCCTGCGAACTGGTCCGGCTGGCCGGCTTCGAGGACTGCGGCGAGGCCCAGGTGCTGGCCGCGCTGGCGGCGCTCTCCGGGTACGGCGAGCCGGGCTTCTCGGCGGCGTCCGGGGCCGGGCTGGGCAGCGGGCTGGACGTCGAGCTGCATGCCGCGCTGGAGGCGCTGGCCCCGCACCTGGCCGAGCAGGGCCGGGAGCGGCTGGTGCTGCAGGGCGCCTGGATCGCGCTGGCCGACGGCCGCTACCAGCCCGCCGAGCGGGCCGTGCTGGCCGCCGTGGGCAGCTGCCTGCGGCTTCCCGAGGACGTCGTCACCCAGCTGCTGGAGGCGGCCACCAGCACGCCGCACTGACGCCCGGCCGCTCGCGCAGCGGCTGCCCGCGCCCCCGCCGTGCGCCCGGGAGCCGCGCGCGGTGGGGGAGAATGGGCGCATGAGTCTGATCCGCGACGACGGCGTCGTGCTCCGCGCCCAGAAGCTCGGCGAGGCCGACCGGATCATCACGCTGCTGACCCGCCAGCACGGCAAGGTCCGGGCGGTGGCCCGCGGCGTCCGCAAGACCAAGTCCAAGTTCGGGGCCCGGCTGGAGCCGTTCTCCCATGTGGACGTGCAGTTCTTCAGCCGCGGCAGTGAACTGGTCGGCCGCTCGCTGCCGCTCTGCACCCAGGTGGAGACCATCGCCCCGTACGGCGGCGGGATCGTCGGCGACTACGGCCGCTACACCGCCGGCACCGCCATGCTGGAGACGGCGGAACGTTTCGCCGAGAACGAGGGCGAGCCCGCCGTCCAGCAGTACCTGCTGCTGGTCGGCGCCCTGCGCACGCTGGCCGCCGGCACCCATCAGTCGCACCTGGTGCTGGACGCCTTCCTGCTGCGGTCGCTCGCGGTCAACGGCTACGGCGCCAGCTTCACCGACTGCGCCAAATGCGGCATCGAAGGGCCGAACCGGTTCTTCTCGCTGCCGGCCGGCGGCGTGCTGTGTGCGGACTGCCGGGTACCGGGATGTGCCGTACCCTCCCCTGAGACACTGGTTCTGCTCGGCGCCCTGCTGTCCGGAGACTGGCAGACCGCGGACGCCTGCGAGCCGCGGTACTGGCGGGAGGGAAGCGGCCTGGTCGCCGCCTACCTCCAGTGGCACCTGGAGCGGGGTATCCGCTCGATGAGATACGTGGAGAAGTGAGCATGGCAGCGCGACGGCTCTTCGGCGCCAACAAGCAGCGCGAGTACCGCGCCCCGGACCCGCACCCGAGCGGTGCACAGCCGCCGAAGCTCCCCGGAGAGCTGATCCCCAAGCACGTCGCCATCGTGATGGACGGCAACGGCCGCTGGGCCAAGGAGCGCGGCCTGCCCCGCACCGAGGGCCACAAGGTCGGCGAGAGCGTGGTGCTCGACGTCATGAAGGGCGCCATCGAGCTGGGCGTCAAGAACATCTCGCTCTACGCCTTCTCCACCGAGAACTGGAAGCGCTCCCCTGACGAGGTGAAGTTCCTGATGAACTTCAACCGGGACGTGATCCGCCGCCGCCGTGACGAGCTGGGCGAGATGGGCGTGCGGATCCGCTGGGCCGGCCGGATGCCCAAGCTCTGGAAGAGCGTGGTCCAGGAGCTCCAGGTGGCCGAGGAGCAGACCAAGGACAACGACCTGGTCACCATGTACATGTGCGTCAACTACGGCGGCCGCGCCGAGGTCGCCGACGCCGCCGCCGCGATCGCCGCCGACGTGGCGGCCGGCAAGCTCGACCCGCGGAAGGTCAACGAGAAGACCATCGGCAAGTACATGTACCACCCGGACATGCCGGACGTGGACCTGTTCCTTCGCCCCAGCGGCGAGCAGCGCACCTCCAACTTCTGGCTCTGGCAGTCCGCCTACGCCGAGTTCGTGTTCCAGGACGTGCTCTGGCCCGACTTCGACCGCCGCGACCTGTGGCGCGCCTGCGAGCAGTACGCGATGCGCGACCGCCGCTTCGGCGGCGCCCTCCCCAACGAGGTCGCCCCCGCCGCTGCCGAGGTCCCCGCACAGCGCTGACCTTTTCTTCACACTCGGCCCGGAACTGACATGGTTCCGGGCCGAGTTGCCGTTTTGACGGGTTGTGGGGGTACGGTTTTCCGCTATAACCGTACGCAACAACGGGGGAGCGGCAATGGTTGCTGACCATTTCCACATAGAGCCGGACAAGGTCACCGCGGTGAGCGCCGACTTCAGCAGTAGCTCGAAGGGCATGGACGGGCAGCTGAGCACCTTCGCGACCAAGGCGGAGAACGTCAACGACGCCTTCGGTGTGCTGGCCGAGTCCACCGACGCGCTGGGGAAGTACGTCCAGATGACCCAGGCCACGGTGACCAGCCTGCGCCAGCTGCAGACCCAACTGCAGGGCTACTCGGACGGATTGGCGGCCGTGGTGAAGGCCTACAAGGAAACCGACCACAACAACGCTCAGAACCTGGCGGTCTGACGATGGCTCAGAACCCGGACAGCGGGCAGACCCAGACACCGCCGCCGCCGAAGATCGAGCAGAGCTTCGACATCTTCAGCCCGGGCGGCGACCCGTCCGTGCTGCGCGACTGCGCCCTCGCCTGGCGCGGCATGGCCGCCGATCTCAAGACCACCAGGGACAGCCTGGACAAGGAGGTCAGCGGCCTCGGCGACGCCTGGACCGGCGCCGCGGCCACCGCCTTCCACCAGCACTGGCAGGACACCCGCAGCCAGATCGACGGCGCGCTGCCCAACTTCGAGGCCGTCGCCAAGCAGTTGGACACCGCCGCCGACTCGATCGAGGAGGTCAACAAGCAGATCCAGGAGATCGTCGTGGAGATCGCGGCCACCGCCGCGATCGGCATCGGCCTCTCCATCGTCACCGCCGGCTTCTCCGACGCGGCCGCCGCGGCCTCGGCCTCCGTCGAGGCGGGCGAGGCGAGCGCGGCGGTGGCCCGGCTGGCATCGATCCTGAAGGACGTCGCCGAGGCCCTCGAGAGCATCAAGAAGCTGATGGAGAGCAGCAAGCTCGCCAAGTTCGGCATCAAGCTCGCCGGCAACTTCGGCGCCAACCTCGGTGGCAACGTCCTCGGCCAGGCGCTGTCCGGCCAGCAGATCACCTGGGGCACCGACATCCAGAACGCGGGGGTGTCGGCGGTCGTGGGGACGGGGCTGGGCGAGCTGGGCTCGGCAGCCGCGCCCAAGGTCGCCCAGGCGCTCACCAGCTCCGGGGCACACGCGACCCAGTGGGCCGGCAAGGACGTGATCGACGGGATGCTCAAGGGGGACGGCTTGCTCGGCGGGGCGGTCAACAACTCCGTCACCAGCGCGGCCGGCACCGCGGCGGCGGACGGCGTGAACGAGGTGGAGAACCCCGGCAGCGTCAGCAGCTTCTGGGAGGACGTGGCCTTCTCGGGACTGGGCGGTGCGGCAGGTGGCGCCGCGGTGCACAACGGCCGGAAGATCTACAGCGGCTCCGGCAAGCACCGGGACGCCGGGGACCCGATCCTCGGTGACGCCCTCACCAACGCGGGCGCCTACGGCCTGGCCGGCGCCAGCGAGAACGACGACACCGGTGAGCCCGCACCGCAGGTGCCGTTCGACAAGGGCTCGCCGCTGGTCGACCCCAAGGGCGCCTACCACCAGTGACCTAGGCTCTGGCGGGGCCGCGCACCACCGGCGGCCCCGCCGGCCGAAGGAGCAGCAGCAGTGTTCGAAGTCCGCAAGAGCATCAAGCGGTTCCGCGAGGATCCGGCGTGGGAGTACCACCGGTACCCGGATGACGCGTGGATCCCGTTCGACCGGCACGGCTACCCGTTCACGCTGGAGAGCGGGCGCAGTCATGTGCTCGATCTGCTGTGCGGGACGGCTGCCGGGTATCCGGTGGCCCTCATGCACATGGTCGTGCCGCCGTCCGGGGCGAACCGCGGCGGCACGCTCTACGACTTCTCACTGGCGGTGCTGGAGCTGCCGTTCGCTCTTCCCGACACCGTGCTGACCCCTCGTCGGCTGGCGGGCATGTGGCGCATCCACCTCCGGGACCCGTACTCCCGCGGTGCCGGTTCCGTCGACCCGCTACCCGGCAGCGGCCCGAACCCCGAGGTCCGCAGGGCCAGCGCCGTCCCGGAGTTCGGCACGGCGCTGATCACCGACGAGTTGCTGCGGCTGACGCTGGAGGCGGACTGCGGCTGGCGCCTGGCGGGCCGGCACCTGATCGGCTGGACCGACAAGCGCCGCACCTACGAGTACCTGATCACCATGGCCGAGCGGCTGGCCGGCATCGTCGCGGCGTTCCCGCCGGGCGTCCGGGAGTGGCGCGGCCGGCGCTGACGGGGCCAGATCCCCGCGCGCTGACGGTTTCTTGACGATCGGCCCGGAACCGGCTCGACTTGCGGTGCTCGAGCTGCCGTTCCTGCTCCCCGACACCGCGGTGACAGCCCGTCGGCTGGCGATCACCTACCGCACCCAGGAGCGGCCCCCGTACTTCCGGGGCGCCGGGCGGTCCGACCCGCTGCCCGGTGGCTACCCGAGGTCCGCGGCGCACCAGGTCAGCGCCATCCCGGAGTTCGGCATGGCGTTGATCACCGATGAGGTCGTCCGCCTGACGGTGGAGGCGGACTGCGGATAGCGGCTGGCGGGTCGTCATCTGATCGGTTGGACGGATGAACACCACACGTACGACCACCTGGTCGCGCTGGCCGAGCGGCTGGCCGGGATCGTCGCGGCGTTCCCGCCCGCCGCCCGGGCGTGGGCCGTGTCGCTGTAGGGCCTAACCCTGCTGGGCCCGCTGCTTCGCCGCGCAGTCCGCGCAGGTGCCGAAGATCTCCAGGGTGTGCGCGATGTCGCTGAAGCCGTGCTCGGTGGCGACGGAGGTGGCCCAGCGCTCCACGGCGGGGCCCTCCACCTCGACGGTGCTGCCGCAGTGGCGGCAGACCAGGTGGTGGTGGTGACCGCTGCTGCAGCGGCGGTAGACCGCCTCGCCGTCGGCCGTGCGCAGGACGTCGACCTCACCGGCATCGGCGAGCGACTGCAGGGTGCGGTAGACGGTGGTCAGGCCGACCGATTCGCCCCGGTGCTTGAGCAGATCGTGCAGTTCCTGCGCGCTGCGGAAGTCCTCGAGCTCGTCCAGCGCGGCGGAGACCGCGGTGCGCTGACGAGTGGAACGGGCGCGTGGCGACGGGCCTGCGGTGGTCACCGGTGCTCCTCCTGGGCTTCGGGGCGGGTCACACCTCATTGTGCCAGCCCCGCGCCCTCGGTCGGCTGCTCCGCAGCCTTGCTGCCCTCCCGCTGCCCGGGCAGCCCGCGCTGCCGGTGCCGCCGCCTGGCCAGCGGCGCGGCCAGCGCGCTGAACACCGCGAAGCAGGCGATGGCGAGCAGCACGATCGCGGAGCCTGGCGGCACGTCAGCCTGGTAGGAGGTCACCACGCCGCCGAGCGAGACCAGCACCCCGATGACGACGGAGAGCGCCTGGGTGGCCCGGAACGAGCGGGTGAGCAGCTGGGCCGCCGCCACCGGCACCACCATCAGCGCGCTCACCAGCAGCAGCCCGACCACCCGCATCGCGACGGTCACGGTGACCGCGGCCATCACCGCGAGCAGCAGGTTGAGCAGCCGCACCGGCACCCCGGTGACCTTGGCGAACTCCTCGTCCTGGCAGACCGCGAAGAGCTGGCGCCGCAGGCCGAGCATGACCGCGATGACCACCGCGCCCAGCACGGCGATGGTGACCAGGTCGCCGGCGTCCACGGCCAGGATCGAGCCCCAGAGGTAGCTGTCCAGGCTGCCGCCGGTGCCGCTGGCGGCCGGCGACTTGCTGATCAGCAGCCGTCCGCAGGCCATGCCGCCGTAGAAGAGCATCGCCAGGGCGATGTCGCCGCGCTGGTTGCCGCGCGAGCGGACCAGCTCCATGATCACCGCGGCCAGTACGCAGACCAGCACGGCCATCCAGACCGGGCTGGTCTGGAACACCAGGCCGAGGCCGACACCGGTGAGCGCGACGTGGCCGATGCCGTCGCCCATCAGCGCCTGGCGCCGCTGCACCAGGTAGATGCCGACGGCGGGGGCGGTGATGCCGACCAGCAGGGCGGCGAGCAGCGCCCGCTGCATGAAGTCGTAGGAGAGCAGGTCGCTCATGTCAGCAGCCCCTGACGGATCTCGGTGTGGTGGTGGTCCTGGTGGTGGTCGCCGTCGTGTCCGTGTTCGTGGCCGGAGCCGGCCGGCGGGCCGTCCTGCACCACCAGGCCGTCGCGCAGCAGCACCGCGCGGTCGATCAGCGGCGCCAGCGGCCCGAGTTCGTGCAGCACCAGCAGCACCGCGGCGCCCCGCTCGACCTGCTCGCGCAGGGTGTCGGCGAGCACCTGCTGGCTGGCCAGGTCGACCCCTGCCATCGGCTCGTCCATGATCAGCAGTTCGGGCGCGCCGACCAGCGCGCGGGCGATCAGCACCCGCTGCTGCTGGCCGCCGGAGAGGTCGGCGACCCCGTCGCCGGCGCGCTCCAGCATGCCGACGGCGGCCAGCGCGGCGTCCACCGCGACCCGGTCCTTGCGGCGGAACGGCAGCAGGCGGTGCTGGGCCAGCCGCCCGGTGGCGACCACCTCGCGCACCGTCGCCGGGACTCCGCCGGCCGCGGTGGTGCGCTGCGGCACGTAGCCGATCCGGTGCCAGTCGCGGAACCGCTGGCCCGGCACGCCGAACAGCTCGCGCTCACCGCCGGTCAGCGGCACGCTGCCGATCACCGTCTTGATGGTGGTGGACTTGCCGGAGCCGTTGGCGCCGAGCAGCGCGACCACCTCGCCGGGGGCGACGGTCAGGTCGATGCCGCGCAGCACCGGGCGGCCGCCCTGGGCGGCCTGGGCACAGCGGAGCCGGACGGCGGCCGGTGTCGAGTCGTGGGGCGCGGAGTCCATGGTGGGGTCCCGTCAGCTCGCGCAGCCGAGAGCATCCCGCAGGTTGCTCAGGTTCTGCTGCATGATCGTGAGGTAGGTGTCCGGGGAGCCGGCCTTGACGCCCTCGATGGGGTCGAGCACGGCCGTCTTCAGGTTGAGGTCCTTGGCGACGGTGTCGGCGAGCTTCGGGCTGACCAGGGCCTCGAAGAAGACGGTGGTCACGCCGCTGTCCTTGGCGGCCTGCTGGATCTGCGCGAGCCGGGCCGGGGTGGGCTCGGACTCCGGGTCGACGCCGTTGATGGCGATCTGCTGCAGGCCGTAGGTGTCGGCGAGGTAGCCGAAGGCGGCGTGGCTGGTCACGAAGGACTTGCGGGTGCAGCTCTTCAGGCCGGTCTGGAAGCTCTGGTTCAGGGTGCCGAGCTCGGCGACCAGGGCGTCCGTGTTCTTCTGGTACTCGGCGGCGTTCGCGGGGTCGGCCTTGGCCAGCTCCGCGCCGACGCCCTTGGCGACGGTGGCGTAGCGGGTCGGGTCGAGCCAGGTGTGCGGGTCGCCGGTGTTGCCCTTGGCCGGGGTGCCGCCGTCGGTGCCCTCGTCCAGGTGGTGGTCGAGCAGCGGGGAGAGCGCGGCGGCGTCCACCACGTACTTGCTCTTGGACTGCGCGACGGCCTTGTCCACGGTGGGCTGCAGGCCCTTGAGGTAGAGCACGGCGCCGGCGTCCTGCACGGCGCCGACCTGCTTGGCGGTCAGCTCCAGGTCGTGCGGCTCGGTGCCGGGGGCGGTGAGGTCGGTGACCTTGACGTGGTCGCCGCCGATCTGCTCCGCCAGGTACTGCAGCGGGTAGAACGCCGCGACCACGTTGACCTTGCCGTCGGCGGTCTTGGCGCCGGTGGTGCCGCTGCCGCAGGCGGAGAGCGCCAGCGCGCCGGTGACGGCGAGCGCGGTGAGGGCGATCGGGGCGGTGGCTATGCGGCGACGGAACATCATGACAATCATTCTCATATTATCTGGAAATGATAGTCAACTCGCGCAGATGTGACATCGGGCGCTCACGGCGCCCCACGCGCGCCGGGTAATCGATTTGAGCCCCCCACCCGCACGCCCGGTAACCTGAGGTATTCGGGTGCGCGCAACCAGCCGCGCCTTGACCGGGCCGTCGCGCGTGAGCGCGGCGTCGTATTGAAGAGAGCACTGTGGCCGCCGACAAGATCGACACGATCGTCAGCCTGAGCAAGCGCCGAGGCTTCGTCTACCCCTGCAGCGAGATCTACGGCGGTACCCGCGCCGCCTGGGACTACGGGCCGCTGGGCGTCGAGCTCAAGGAGAACATCAAGCGCCAGTGGTGGCGTGCGATGGTCACCGCTCGCGAGGACGTGGTCGGACTCGACTCGTCGGTGATCCTGGCCCGCGAGGTCTGGGAGGCCTCCGGCCACGTGCAGACCTTCACCGACCCGCTGACCGAGTGCACCTCCTGCCACAAGCGGTTCCGCGCGGACCACCTGGAGGAGGCCTACGAGGCCAAGCACGGCAAGGTGCCCGCCAACGGCCTGGCCGACCTCAACTGCCCCAACTGCGGCACCAAGGGCGCCTTCACGGCGCCCAAGGAGTTCTCGGGCATGCTGAAGACCCACCTCGGCCCGGTCGAGGACGGCTCCGGCCTGGCCTACCTGCGCCCCGAGACCGCGCAGGGCATCTTCACCAACTTCAAGGCCGTGCAGACCACCTCGCGCAAGAAGCCGCCGTTCGGCATCGCCCAGGTCGGCAAGAGCTTCCGCAACGAGATCACGCCCGGCAACTTCATCTTCCGCACCCGCGAGTTCGAGCAGATGGAGATGGAGTTCTTCGTCAAGCCTGGCGAGGACGAGAAGTGGCACGAGTACTGGCTCGACCAGCGCTACAACTGGTACCGCGACCTCGGCCTGCGCGAGGAGAACATGCGGTTCTTCGAGCACCCCAAGGAGAAGCTCTCCCACTACGCCAAGCGCACGGTGGACATCGAGTACCGCTTCAACTTCGGCGGGTCTGAGTTCTCGGAGCTGGAGGGCATCGCCAACCGCACCGACTACGACCTGACCGTGCACAGCGAGCACTCCGGCGTCGACCTCAAGTACTTCGACCAGGAGTCCGGCGAGCGGTACTTCCCGTTCGTCATCGAGCCGGCAGCCGGTCTCAACCGCGCGATGCTGGCCTTCCTGCTCGATGCCTACTTCGAGGACGAGGCGCCCAACGCCAAGGGCAACATGGAGAAGCGCGTCGGCATGCGGCTCGACCCGCGGCTGGCCCCGGTCAAGGTCGCGGTGCTGCCGCTGTCCCGCAACGCCGACCTCTCGCCGAAGGCCCGCGGCCTGGCCGACGACCTGCGCAAGGCCTGGAACGTGGAGTTCGACGACGCCGGCGCGATCGGCAAGCGCTACCGCCGCCAGGACGAGATCGGCACCCCGTTCTGCGTCACCGTCGACTTCGACACCCTGGACGACAACGCGGTCACCATCCGCGAGCGCGACACCATGGCCCAGGAGCGCGTGTCGCTGGACCAGGTCAAGTCGTACCTCGGCGCGCGCCTGATCGGCTGCTGACCCACCGCCGTTCGAAAGGAGCGGGCCCCTTCCGCACGGAAGGGGCCCGCTCCTTCGTTCGTCTCCGTCGTTCTCACGCCAACCGTTCTTTCTCACGCCAACCGCTCGCGCGCCGCCATCAGCGCGAACCCGAGCAGGTTGAGCCCGCGCCAGCGCGCCGGACTCGCGGCCCGCTCGTCGTCGGCCGCCAACCCGATGCCCCACACCCGGTCCACCGGACTGGCCTCCACCAGCACCCGGTTGCCGGTGCCGAGCAGATACGCGCGCAGCGCCGGATCCTGCCCGAACTTGGCCACATTGCCCGCCGTCACCAGCTCGAACCGCGCCTCGGCCCACCGCTCCTCGGTGAACCCCCGCACCTGCCGACCCAGCTTCTTCGCCTCGGCGGGCGTCCGCGCCGCCAGGATCCGCGGCACCAGCGCCTCGTCCCCGAACAGCCGCGCCTTGCTCACCATCATCCAGTGCTCCGCCGTGGCGTACCGCACCCCGCCGATCTCGAACGGCGACGGCCACCACTGACTCAGCGACCCCGGGCCGGTGCTGCCGTCGCGCTGGGGCTGGTGCCCCCAGAAGAACAGGTACTTGGGCCGGGCACCGGCGGTGGTGAGGGACAGCAGGTCGGCGACGGAACGGGACTGGGAAGGGTGGTTCATGGGGCGATCGTCGCAGGAGGGGGTGACAGCGGGCGAGGGCTTTTCGGATGTGCCGGGTGGAGAACGGACCATCCGCGCGGCCCTCGCCCGGGTGCCGCGTAAGGAGGCGTAGGTTCGGTCCCAGTAGGCACGTTGGCACGTTCGGGGAGCTCATGGACATCCTGATCCTCGCCGCCGGTTCGACCGGTGACGTCATCCCGTTCACCGGGCTCGGGGTTCGACTCCTTCGCGCCGGGCATCAGGTGGCCATCGCCACCCAGCCGCGGTTCGAAGCCCTGGTCACCGCGAGCGGGTTGGGCTTCCGGCCGCTGCCCGGGGAGTTGCGGCGCGAGTTGAAGCCCATGCAGCAGGCGGCCGCGTTCATCCGGGACATGGGGAGCGGGGCGCCGGCGCTGGCCGAGCCCAAGGTCGACGTGCTGCTGGTCAACGCGACCACCGCGCAGCTGGGCTGGCAGCTGGCCGAGGCCACCGGGGCCGCCTGCGTCGGGGCGCTGCTGCAACCGGTGCACCCCACGGGGGAGTTCTCGTCCGTCGTCGGGGGCGGCCGCTCGCTGGGCCGCTGGGGGAACCGCGCGGCGGGGCGGCTGGCGCTGCGCATCATGGACCGGATGTACGACCCGACGGTCCGTCGGCTGCGTGCCGAGTTCGGGCTGCCGCCGATGCGCGCCGCTGCCGTCCGGGCCCGCGAGGAGCGGGCCGGCTGGCCGGTGCTGTACGGCTACAGCACTGCTCTGCTGCCCCGCCCGGCGGACTGGCGCGCCGGGCTGGAGGTGGTCGGCAACTGGTGGCCCGATGTGCCGGCCGATGCCCAACTCCCTTCCGAGCTGGTCGACTTCCTCCAGGCCGGACCGCCGCCGGTGCTCATCGGCTTCGGTAGCATGGGCAGTGGCGAGGGCGAGCGCCTCAGCGAGCTGGCCGTCGCCGCCCTCCGCGAGGCGGGCCTGCGCGGCCTCCTGCAAGCCGGCTGGGCGGGCCTGGCCGGCGGGGACGCCCACCCGGACATCCTCACCATCGGCGAACTGCCCCACGCCCTGCTCTTCCCCCAGCTGGCCGCCGTCGTCCACCACGGCGGCGCGGGCACCACCGCGGCCGCCCTGCGCGCCGGAACCCCCTCCCTCGCCGTCCCCATCCTCGGCGATCAGCCCTTCTTCGGCCGCCGCATCGCCACCCTGGGCGCCGGCCCCGCCCCGATCCCCTTCAAGCGCCTGACCGTTGACCGCCTGGCCACCGCCCTCACCGACGCTGTGACCACCAGGTCCTACCGCGCCCGCGCCGCCGCCATCGCGGAGCGGATGGCCGGCGAGGACGGCGCGGGGCGGGCAGTGGAGCTCATCGAGGAGTGGACCAGGCCGCACTGACCGGACCACGGCAAGCCGAAGGGCGGCTGGTGACCACCAGCCGCCCTTCCGCAACCAACGCCCAACTGCCTCCTGGGGCTCACCCCATGGACCGCGGCAGGCGGGTCGACAGGAAGGTGACCACGGCGGCGCCGGCCAGCTCGATCACCAGCACCAGGGCCAGTGCGTGCGCCATCCCCATCGTGGGCACCAGGGAGAGGAACAGGGTGCCCAGGGTCGCCACGCCCAGGGCGAGGCTGGACTGCTGCGTGGTGGCGAGGACACCGCTGCCGACGCCCGCCCGCTCCAGCGGGACGGTGGACAGCACGACCCGGAACAGCGGGGTGCCGACCAGGCCGTTGCCGCTGCCGATCAGGAACATGGCGGGCAGCAGCGAGAAGATGCCCAGGTGCTTGAAGTCGGCCAGGACCGTCACCATCAGCACGATCAGACCGACCGGCATGATCAGCGAGCCCGCCGTTATCACCCGGCTGCCGAACCGGCCGATCAGGCGCGGGCCGGCCAGCGAGGTGGAGAAGTAGCCGACGGCGAGCGGGACCAGGGCCCAGCCGGAGTCGACGGGGCTCAGGTGCAGGCCCTGCTGCAGGGTGATCGCCAGGATGAACATGAAGGCGCCGAAGTTGCCGAAGTAGGGGAGCGCGATGCCCAGTCCGCGGCGCATTTCGGGGATCCGCAGCAGCGTCAGCGGCACCAGCGGCGTCTGACCGGCGGCCTCCGAGCGGCGCTCGACGGTGATGAACGCCCAAGCGATGAACGGGAAGAGGCCCAGCGAGACCCAGGTCCACAGCGGCCAGCCGACCGCGCGGCCCTCCATCAGCGGCACGAACAGGCTGAGCAGCGCGGCGCAGAGCAGCAGGGTGCCGGGCAGGTCGACGCGGCTGGGCGCGTCGGAGCGGCTCTCGGGCACGGCGCGCAGCGCCAGCACGCCGGCGGCCAGCGCGAACGGCACGTTGAGCAGGAAGACCGCGCGCCAGCTGCTGCCGAACAGGTCGGCCTGCACCAGCATGCCGCCGAGCACCTGGCCGATCACCACGGCGATGCCTCCGGCCGCACCGTAGATGCTCAGCGCACGGGCCCGGTGCGGGCCGCTGGTGGAGGCGGTGATGGTGGCGAGCACCTGCGGGATCAGCAGCGCGGCCGCGGCGCCCTGGGCGACCCGGGCGCCGACCAGGGTCCAGGCGGTGGGGGCCAGGCCGCAGGCCAACGAGGTGAGGGCGAACAGGGCCGCGCCGGCGATGAACAGCTTGCGGCGGCCGAGGCTGTCGCCGAGCCGTCCGCCGAGTACCAGCAGGACGGCGAAGGCGATGCCGTAGCCGGCGGCGACCAGTTCCAGCACGGCCGGGCCGGCGGCCAGGTCGTGGTCGATGGTGGGCAGCGCGACGTTGACGATGAAGAAGTCGAGCATCGGCAGGAAGGCGCCGAGCAGGACGGTGATCAGGCCGAGGGCCGAGAGGGAGCGGTGCTCGGCGGAGGCGGGGACGGCTGCCGGGGCGGGGGCGGTCGGGAGGGGGAGGCGGCCGGTGAGGGCTTGCGGGCGGTCCAGTTGCTGTTCCAGTTGCTTGGTCACGACGACTACGATCCCGTCCGCAATAGCCTGGTACCAGAGTCTCGTTATCCTGGTACCAGAACTACCCGGCACCAGGGTCGCGTTCGGTGTGCCAGGGGCGCATCCTAGGGGCATGTCCACCGTCAACACCCCTGCCGACACGGCCAGTCGACCGCTGTCCGACGCCCTCGCGCCGCACGCGGACGCCCTCGCGCCGTCCGCCGACGCCCTCGCGCCGTCCGCCGACGCCCTCGCGCCGTCCGCGCCGATCGAGCGTCCCGCGTCGCCCGCGCACACCGCCAGCCCCGAGCTGCGCCGCCAGGAGCTGGCCGCGTTCCTGCGCAGCCGCCGGGAGCGCATCACCCCGGAGCAGGTCGGCCTGCCGTCCACCGGCCGCCGGCGCACGCCGGGGCTGCGCCGCGAGGAGGTGGCGCAGCTCGCCTCGGTGGGCGTCACCTGGTACACGTGGCTGGAGCAGGGCCGGGACATCCAGGTGTCGGGCCAGGTGCTGGCCGCCGTCTCCCGGGCGCTGCTGCTGGACCCCAACGAGCGGGCCCACCTCTACACGCTGGCCGGCGCGGCCGATCCGGTGCCGAGCAAGGACTGCCCGATCGTCACCCCCGTGGTGCAGCGGGTGCTGGACCAGCTCGCCCCGCTGCCCGCCTGCGTGCTGAACGCCCGGTACGACGTGCTGGCGTACAACGACATGTACGTGAAGCTGCTGGGTGAGCTGGATGATCTGCCGTTCGAGCAGCGCAACCTGATCTGGCTGCTCTTCACCGACCCCGGGTACCGCGCCCGCTACCTCGACCCGGAGGCCGCCAGCCGGACCGTGGTCGCCCGGCTGCGCACGGGGCTGGCCGAGCACGTGGGCGATCCGGCCTGGAAGGCGCTGCTGAACCGGCTGCGCCAGGCCTCGCCGGAGTTCGAGGAGGCCTGGGCGCGGTATGACGTCGCGGCCCAGGTGGCGGGCGGCATCAAGGGCTTCGTGCACCCGGTGGTGGGCTCGCTGCGGATGAACTACACCTCCATGTGGCTGGGACCGCGCCAGGGCGCCCGGGTGACCGTCTACACCCCCAGCGACGAGGACTCGGAAGCTCGGCTGCAGCAGCTCGCCCGGCCCTGAGCCCACTCTGAGCCCGCTCCGAGCTCGCTCCGAACCCGCTCCGAACCCGCTCCGAACCCGCTCTGACCTGTGCTGAGCTGGACCGCTCGGATCATGAGCGCAAGAAACCAGCGCCTAACCGCCACCAGGCGCTGGTTTCCACCACGATCGGGCCGCCTCGCGCTGAAACTAGCGATCGCCTTGCGCGCTCGCTTCCCTACCATTGCGACCGTCTACACGTACGACCATCGAATGGGGTGACGAGCCATGGGGCGGATCGTCGTCATCAGCACCGGCGGAACCATCGCCAGCCGCTGGCAGGGGACCGGCTTCGCCGCCGACGCCCGCGGCGACGAGGTGATGGCCACCGCCGCCGTGCCCACCGGCATCGAGGTCGAGGTGGTGGACCTGTTCAGCGTGAACAGCCCGCGCCTCACCACCGTCCACCAGCTCACCCTGCTGGAGACCGTGCACCAGGTGCTCGCCGACCCGGCGGTGGACGGCATCGTGGTCACCCATGGCACCGACACCCTGGAGGAGACCGCCTTCCTGGTCGACCTCCACCACCACGACCCGCGCCCGGTCGTCTTCACCGGCGCCCAGCTGCCGATGGACGCCGCCGACGGCGACGGCCCCGGCAACCTGCACGACGCCCTGGTCACCGCCGCCACCGTGCGCGACCTCGGCGTGCTGATCGTCTTCGACGGCAAGGTGCACGCCGCGCGCGGCACCGTGAAGACCCAGACCGTGGCCGCCGACGCATTCGCCGACCCGTCCGGCAACCGGGTCGGGGACGTCGGCTTCGGCCGGGTCTGCGTGCTGCAGACCCCCGAGCGGTCGGCCCCGCTCCCGCTGCCCGTCCAGCCGGCCGTCGCTCCCCGGGTCGACGTGGTGGTGCACCACAGCGACGGCGACCCGGTGCTGTTCAACGCCGCGATCGACGCCGGTGCGCAGGGCGTGGTGCTGGTCGCCACCGGCGCCGGCAACGCCACCCCGGAGTTCGTGGACGCGGTGGCCGCCGCCCGCGCCCAGGGGGTGCTGGTCGCCCTGACCACCCGGGTCTCAGCCGGTGCGGTCACCGAGATCTACACCCACGGCGGCGCGGTCGACCTGGTCGCCGCCGGAGCGGTCCCCACCGGGACGCTGCGCGCCGGCCAGGCCCGGATCGCCGTGCTCGCGGCGCTGCTGGCCGAGACGGCCGGCGAGCGCCGAACCGAGGTGCTGCGCGCGCTCCTCGGGCAGCCCGACGGGCAGGCCGCCGCTGTGGCTCTGCCCGACGGGGAGGCCGTCGCTGCGGAGCTGCCCGACGCGGCCTGACCGGCGGGACCACCCGGCCGGCCCGGTCAGCCGGGTCAGCCGGGTGAGCCCGAACAGTCCGGACAGCAGCAGCAACTGAGCGCCGGTGCCCAGGCTCATCGACAGCCAGACGCCCCGCACCCCGAGGGCGGGCACCGCGCTCAGCCCGTAGGCGAGCGGCAGTTGGAGCCCGGCGCCGAGCAGCGTCACCCCGAACACCGCCCGGCTGCGCCCGCCGCCCAGGAACACCCCGCCGAGTGCCACCACCCCGCCAGCAGCACCAGATACGGCACCAGGTAGCGCAGCAGTACCGTGCCCGCGCTCAACACGCCTGGTGCGTCGGTGAATCCGGCCAGCACCCAGCGCCCGCCCAGGGCGAGCGCCAGCCCACCGGCGGCGGCGACGGACATCGCCACCAGCACAGCCTGACGAGCGATCAGGTTCCGTGCTGTTTCCGCGTCATGGGCTTCGCAATGGCGGGCGGTGAGGATGCTGGCCGCCTGGCGAACGGCATAGCAGGCCATGGTGATGAAGAGGATCACCTTGGTCCCGATCCCGTAGGCCGCCAGCTGGCCCTCGCCGAACCGGGCGACGATGCCGACCAGGCTCATGGCGATGCCCATCCGCACCACGAAGTCCCCCGATGCCGGCAGCCCGACCGCCAGCAGCCGACGCATCACCGGGACCAACTCCCGCACGGGGGAAGGCTTCGGCCGTAGCGGCAGGCGCGTCAGGCTGCGGACCAGCGCGATCGCCCGCCCGAGCACCAGGGCCAACGCGGCACCCCGGACCCCGAGATGGGCGCCGTAGATGAGCAGCGGATCGAGCACCAGGACGCACCCGTTGGCGAGCAGTGCGGTCCGCATCGGAGTCCGGGTGTCGCCCATTCCCTTGAAGATGCCGTCCACCACGTTCTGGGCGAAGAAGACCGCGATGCCGGGAAACGCGATGGCGTAGAACTCCCCGGTGAGTCGGGCGGTTTCGGCCTCGGCCCCGACGAGTAGTCCCGCCAGCTGGTGGCGCAGCAGAAAGCCTGCGACCGCGACGAGCGGCGTGAGCGCCAGCCAGAGGATGGCGGCCGCCCGTGCGATCAGGGGCGGGGCGTCGTGTCGACCGCGCGCCTGCGCCTCGGCGAGCAGCACGGTGGTGCCGACGTTGGCCATCAGGATGACGCCGAGCAGGACGTTCTCCGTGGTGGTGGCCACGGCGGCGGCGCCCACGGCCGAAGCGCCCAGGCGGGCCAGCCAGGCGGTGTCGATGACGCCGGCGATGACGCCGGAGAGCAACTCCCCGTAGACCGGCAGGCCGAGCGTCAGCAGGGCGCGGCGGGTCTGGCGGGGCGACGGCAATGGTGGCATGAGCACACTCCTCCTCTGGCGGCACCTCTTCTGACGGCACCTCTACTGGCAGCGCCTCTCCTGGCGACCCATCGAACCTTATCTCTAATCGAGTGTCTCTAGTAGAGGTATGCCCGGCCTCTCGTAGAGTGGGCCCATGAGCGACTCGCCCGTCCCGCCGTTCGCCGCCGAGCTGGCCGCCCTCGCGGCGACCGGGCAACTCGGCACACTTCAATACGGTGCTCTGCTAGGAGAGTTGGCCGAGCGCTACGGTCCACCGAGGGCCTGGGGGCGGGTGTTCCATGAGGACCGGTGGCCGCGCTGGTACAGCTACGGCAGCCTGCAGCTGATCTTCTGCGCGTGCCGCCGGCTCAAGTCGATCAGCATTCCGGTCTGGCACGGGGAACTTGAACTACCCGGCCCTGGAGTGGGGGAGCTGCGCACCGTCGACTCCCGGATCACCGAGTCCCAGGTGACGGCGGCCCTGGCCGACGCGGACGTGAAATGGACGGTCCTGACCTACCCCAACCTGCACGACCAGCGCACGCTGCAGGTCGAACTCAGCGAGGACGTGCGGGTGGACTTCGTGCTCGTCGACCGGGAGGCCTATGACGAACCGGTGCTGGACGACTGGCTGCTGTGCAAGGCGGGCCTCTGGGGCCAGCCGCACGACTGCCCGAAAACGGATTGACCTGCATACCTAGGCTGGCGGGCATGATGATCAACCCGGAGCTGCACGAGCTCACCCCCGCCAATCTGGACGCCGCCTGCGCCATCGCGGTCCGCCCCGACCAGCAGCACCTGGTCGACCCCGTGGTGAAGTCCTTGGCCGAGGCCTATGTGCACCCCGCCGGAGTCGCCTGGCCCCGGCTGATCGTGGACGACGGCCGGCCCGTCGGCTTCCTGATGGCCTTCCTGGACATCGACTTCGCCGGCGACGGCACCGGTCGCGACATCCGATCCGGCCTGTGGCGCCTCAACATCGCCGGCGACCAACAGGGCCGTGGCTACGGGCGGTTCGCCGTCGAGGCCGTTGCCGCTGAGATCCGCAGGCGCGGTGGCAGCAAGCTCGTCGTCACCTGGCACCCCGGCGACGACGGCCCCGAGGGCTTCTACCTGGGCCTGGGCTTCCGCAAGACGGGGGAGATGAGCGGCGAAGAGGTCGTGGGGGAGCTTGAGTTGGTCAGTTCCAGCCGGGGGTCGGCGGAAGCGGCCAGCTCGGCGGCTCGGGAAGCGGTCCGTCGGCAGTGAGGGCACCGGTAGTGAGGGCGTCGGCGGACTCCCGGCCCGCGAGCCAGGCGAGCAGCGCGTGGCCGTCCCCGTGCACCGTCACACCGTCGCCGGAGCCCTCCCAACTGCGGCCCAGATCAGCTGCGCTGACGCGGCCGAGTGGAAACTCCCGGGCGTGCAGGGCGGTCAGCGTCTCGTCCAGCGCCCAGGCCACGTAGTCGGCGGGCCAGTCGGCCGGGCGGTAGCCGACGGCCAGGTCCACATGGTGCGTCTCGATCTCGCGCCGGGCCCGGAGCAGCGTGTACCAGGCGGGGTGCCGCCACCCGGCCAGCGCGCTCACCAGGTACTCCCAGCGCTCCTCGGGCATCGCCTCGGCAGCCGCCAGCAGTACCGCCACCCGGTCCGCCAGATCCGCCGCCAGCTCGGCGGCCGGCCGCGCGGCCCACTCCTCCACGGCCTGCCCGATCTGCGCCCCGGTCTGCCGAGGGCCCGGCTCAACCCCGGTGCGCGCCAATGCCAGCAGCCACAGGTACGCGTCGATGCTGCGTGCGATGTGGGCGATGGCGTGTGCCCTGGTCCACCCCGGCAGCGCGGTGGGCTCCCGCACCTCGGCGTCGGTGAGCCGGTCGACGGCGGCGGTGAGGCGGGCGGCGGAGGCGGCGAGGCCCTTGATCGTCTCGTGCACGCGTGAACTGTAACCGAGGGGTGTTCACTCGACCGGGGGAATTCCCGGGATAGTGGGGATGGTTGGGGCGTACCTGGTCAAAGGGTCCCGGCATGACCGATCAGTCGAGTCGACGTCAGGCGATTGGGGTGGCAGCGGCCTCGGCCGCCGGCAGTGCCGCCTTCCTCGCAGCGGGCACCGGTCGGGCGGCCGCCGTGCCTACCCGCCGCACGGGCCCCGTGTACACCATCGCCAAACCACGTGAGCGGCTCCTCACCCTGGAGCGCTGGGACGGCCCGGCCGTCCTCCTGCGGGCTGCGGGTGAGCCCGGGCAGCAGGAGTGGGAGCTGCTGTCCGTCCCGGACGGCACGGTCCCGGACGGCACGGTCTTCCTGCGCAATGTCGGCGAGGGAACCTACCTCGGCTACGAGGGTGCCCCGCACGTCAACAAGCTGATCGCCGGCCGCCCGCACCCGGTCGGCTGGGAACTGCGGGCCGGTGCTGAGCCGGATACCTACCATGTGGTGGCGCCCGGCGGCTTGGTCGACGGCGCCGAACTGGCGCTGGACCTGGGCCTGTTGCTGGTCTACCCGCCGCGCATGTCGTTGCGTCCGCTTCGGCTCGGGGACGAGCGTCAGGCCTGGCTGTTCACGTTGGAGGAGTAGGGCAGCTGCGGGGGGTCGGACCGCAGCCAGTGCTCGTTGTGCGCGATGGCCGCGCCGAGGCGGGCGCCGGCGGCGGCTTCGTGGTCGGCGAGTTCGGTGAAGAGGGCCAGGGCGCGGGCGTGGGAGTCCTGCGCTTCGGTGAACTTGCTCAGATAGCACTGCACGTGGCCCAGCGCGTGCCAAGCGCGAGCCTCCTGCAGGCGGTCGCTGGTGCCCTGGAAGAGGGCGATCGCGCGGGTCTGGGCCTCGGCCGCTTCGGTAGGGCGGCCGGCCAGCAGCAGGGCGAGGCCGAGGCTGTGGAACGCACAGCCTTCGTCGTGCGGGGCAGTCAGGTCGCGGTAGCCGACCACAGCGCCCTGGAACGCGTCGACGGCCTCGGTTGCGCGGTCCAGGGCCAGCAACGCCAGGCCGAGGTGGCAACGCGCAGAGGTGGCGGAGTAGGGGGCGTACAGATCTTCGAACAGGAGGACGGCCTGGCGGTGTGCTTCCGCGGCCTCCTCGAAATGCCCACCGCCGCGCAGCACCGAGCCGAGCTTGTCGCACACGTCGGCCTCGGCATGGGCGTCGTCGAGGTCACGGGCGAGTGCGGTGGCTTCACCAAGGGTGTCGACTGCTTCGGTGAAGCGCTCAGCCGAGCCAAGTGCTAGACCGAGGTTGGCCAGGTCACCGACCTCCAGGTGACGGTCTCCGAACTCCCTGGAGATGGCCAGGCTCTCGGCAAACGCGTCGACGGCCTCCTCGAACCGGCCCAGTTCGGCCAGCGTCATGCCCAACTTGGTCAGGGCATCGCCCTCCTGAGCGCGGTCTCCGAATTCCCGGAAGACGGCGATGGCTTGGGAAAGCACCTGATGGGCTTCATGGAAGCGACCCAGCCCCTGCAAGGCCAGGCCGGTGTTGGTCGCGGCGACGGCCTCCATGACTCGCATGCCCAACGCCCGGTAGCAGTCGACAGCCGACGCATTGGCGGCGACTGCCTCCTCCAGACGCTGAGCTTGGTACAGCGCCATCCCAAGACTGGTCAGTGCCGTGGCCTCGCCAAGCACATCGCCCGACTCCTGGAACGTCGTGGCAGCCGCCCTGCTGGCATCCGCGGCCTCCTCGTACCGGTTCAAGCCGATCAGGACCGAACTGAGCCTGCCCAACTCGGCCGTTGCCCGGCGATCGTCACCGAGTCGGTGGCAGATGGCGAGGGCGCGGGTGTGCATGGCCAGGGCCTCATCGAAGCGGTATGCCGCGGACAGGACTATGGCCAGGCCGCTCAGTACCTCACGCTCCTGTTGTAGGTCACCACTGGACTGGCAGACCTGCAGAGCGGCAGTGAACATCCGGATGTCGTCGTCGTAGCGACGGCGGAGGTTGCAGAAGGGCATGAGGCCGGCGGCAAGGTCGACCACTCTGCCGACACCGTCCTGCGGCGAAGCGGCGATTGCGAGGGCGAGCGCGACCACGTTGGCGTACTCACCGTCCAACCAGGCCAGGGCGCTGGAGCGGTCGGGGAATCGCGGGGCGCCCTCCGAATCGAGCTCGACCAGATACGCGCTGGCCGCATCGGTACCGAGCAAGTAGTACTGGCACAGCCGCTCTTGGGCGTCCTTGCGCCCGTCCTCCTCCCCACGCTCGCCACCGAGCCGGTCCGCATACAGCCGCACCAGGTCGTGCAGCCGCCACCGCCCCCAGGCCTGCCCCGGCTCGATCAGGTGCGCCCGGGCCAGGTCCTGGAGCAGCGACTCGGACTCGTACGGATCCTCGCCCAGCAGTTCGGCAGCGGCCTCGGTGCCGACGTCCGGCCCGGGGTTGAGCGGGAGCAGTCGGAACAACCGCGCCTGCGCGTGCGCCAGTTGCTGGTAGGAGAGGTCGAACGCGGCCCGCACCGCGCGGTCCTCGCGGCGCAGCCGGTCCAGGCGGGTGTGCGCGGTGGCCAGCGCCTGGGCGAGGGAGGCGACCGGGCGGGTCGGATGGTCGGCCAGCAGGGCGGCGGCGATCCGCAGGGCGAGGGGGAGCCCGGCGCACAGTTCGGCGATGGTGGCGGCGGCCTCGGGGTCGGCGGCGATGCGGGTGTCGTCGGCGCCGCGCGCCTCGTGGATCGCGCGGGCCAGCAGGTCGACGGCGGCATCCGGGGTGAGGGTGTCCAGGTCGTGGAGGCGGGCGCCGATGTCCAGGGTGTGGCGGGAGGTGACGAGGGCGGCGGTGCGGCCGTCGGTGGGCAGCAGCGGCTCGACCTGGGCAGCGCTGGCGGCGTTGTCGAGGACGAGGAGGATGCGGCGGCCGGCGGTGGCCAGGGCATCGAGGGCGCTGCGGTAGAGGCGGGCGCGGTCCTGGAGGCCGGGCGGGATGTGCTCGGCCGGTATGCCCAGGGCGCGGAGCAGGCCGTCCAGGGCGCGCTCGGGGGTAAGGCGGCGGTCGGGGTCGTAGCCGAAGAGGTCGACGAAGAGGACTCCGCCCGGGAACCACCCCTCCTCGCGCACCGCCCGGACGGCGGCCTGAACGGCCAGCTCGGTCTTGCCGATCCCGGCCAGCCCGGATAGCGCCGACACGAGCACCGGTGGTTGGTCCGGAGCCAGTGCTTGGAGGATGGCCCCGATCTCGCGGTCGCGGCCGGTGAACGAGCCGGTGGCGGGCGGCAGTCCGGAGAGCGCGGGCGCGATGGTGGGCGGCAGCTGGAGGTTGACCACCTGGCCCTGGATCACCGGGGCGAAGAAGACGCCGCCGGTGATCTCGTTGTGGACGGAGTGCGGGGTCACGGCCGATTAGTTGGTCGGCGGCGCAAGAGTGGTTTTCGAGACATTGCCCTGGATGTTGCCGGCCTGGATGACAAAGTCGTTGTTGCCGCCGCTGACCGTGTTGTGAACGTCCCGGATTTGAATCAGCGGTACCTGCTGGGCCTCGGCGTGCCATGCGTTGAGCTCGGCGCGGAACTCGCTGTCGAGAGCCGAACGGACCGCCAGCGCCGTGCTCAGGGCCTGGGCCCGTGCCGTGTCGTCGGGTGCCTGGTTCAGCAAAGCCAGCTCGTTCTCGCCCGAACTGAACTGGTCGTCGGCCGAGTTGCCGCCCCTGTGGAACGGCTTGCGGACCAGCGCGGACAGCCCCGACCACGCCGACTTGCCCATCTCCCCGCCGGCGCCCCCCGCCAACGCGACCAGCAGCCCCACCGATACCGGATCCATGCCGTGCCCTCCCTGGGTTCGTACCTGCGGCAAGAGTACGGCCAAGCCCGGGGTGTGACGACGTAACGCGCGTGGCGGGCGGCCCTCGTGTCAGCCGGCTCCCCTTGGTCAGTGGCGGCTGAGATAGGTGAGGACTGCGAGGACGCGGCGGTGGCCGCTGTCGGTCGGCGAGAGGCCGAGTTTGGCGAAGATGTTGCCGATGTGCTTGTGGACGGCGTTGTCGGTGATGACGAGCCTGGCCGCGATCGTGGCGTTGTCCTTTCCCTCGGCCATCAGGGCGAGAACTTCGCGTTCGCGTGGCGTGAGGGCGGCAATCGGGTCGTGGGCGGGACGGGTGAGGAGCTGCCCGATCACCTCGGGGTCCATGACGGTTCCGCCGGCAGCGACCCGCCGCAGTGCGTCGGTGAACTCGCTCACCCGGCTCACCCGGTCCTTGAGGAGGTAGCCGACGCCGCCGCGTCCATCGGAGATCAGCTCGCCGGCGTACTGCTGCTCGACGTACTGGGAGAGGACGAGCACGGGCAGACCGGGGTGCCGACGGCGGGCCTGGATGGCGGCGTGGATGCCCTCGTCGCGGAAGGTCGGCGGTAGCCGTACGTCGACGATGGTGACGTCCGGCCGGTGTTCGGTGACGGCGGCGACGAAGCCGGGGGCGTCCTGGGTGATCGCGGCGACGTGAAAGCCCTTGGCGGTCAGCAGGAGTTCCAGTCCATTGGACAGCAGGACGTTGTCCTCGGCGATCACGACCCGCACGTCAGGCTCACAGTCATCGTGGTCGGGCCGCCGCTGGGGCTGTGGACGTGGACGGTGCCGTCGAGTGCCAAGACACGGTGGCGGATTCCGGCGATCCCGGTACCCAGCGTCTCGTCGGCGCCGCCGACCCCGTCGTCACTGACCTCGATCGACAGCTGGTCACCGCGGCGTGCGACGCGGACGGTGGCCCGGGGGCCTGGCTGTGCTTGGCCGCATTGGTGAGCGCCTCGGCGATCGTGAAGTAGGCCACGGCCTCGACCGCGGCTGGGATCGTGCCGAGGTCACCGACATCGAGGGCGGTGTCGATCGCCGATCGGGTGCCCAGCGCGGCCAAGGCTCCGGCGAGGCCGCGATCGGCGAGGATCGGCGGGTAGATCGTCCGTAGTACCGCACGAAGCTCCGCCATCGCCTCCTCGGTATTCTCGTGTGCTTCCGCCAAGAGTCCGGCCACCATCTGGGGATCCTCGCTCAGTAGTTCACGGGCCACGCCCAGCCGCATCGCGATGGCCACCAGCCGGGCCTGGGTGCCGTCGTGCAAGTCACGTTCGATCCGGCGGAGTTCCGCGCCGTGCGCGTTCATGGCGCCGGCCCGTGTCTCGGTCAGCGTCTCCACGCGCTGCGCCAACCTCTCGGCGGCCGACGGGGACAGCAACGCAACACAGATCCGGGCGTGTAGGCGGGCCAGCGGTGGAACCAGCCAGTAGGTCAGAGCGGCGAGGATGACGAACTGTGCGGTCCCCAGGGTCAACGCCGTGTCCCACCCGGAGAGTGGGACACCGGCGGCGAAGCCGCCCGCGCGGGTGCCGGCGGGCAACGCCCACCACAGGGGCACCGTGATGGCCGTGGCCACCGCGTTGCCCGCGCACAGCACCGCGACGAGCCCGAACGCCAGACTGCTCACGATCCATGCGCACAGCCACCCGAGAACACGCCACGCACCGGCACGGACGGGGCCTGAACGCGGAGAACGCAGTAGCCGGTCGGCGCGGCGACGATGCCAGGACGCCCAGACGCGGGCCACCGCCGGGACGATGAGCACGGGCAGCGCGAGCATGGCGACCGCACCGGTGAGCAGGCTCCCCAGGAGATAGCCCAGACCCCGCCACATCGCCGAAAACCGACTGGTCCCTTGGTTGTTCATTCGCACAAGTCTGAGCCATGGCGACCGAGCCCGGCACTACAGCCCACTACCCCTTTTTCCCACTGGCCAGGGGTACCGTCTGCTCACCTCAGCCAGACCTAGTGTCAACGCCCATGAAGAGCTCACCGATTCGTTCACCACGGCGGCGCGGCCGGCCCCTCCGACGGAACCTGGCGCTGGTCGCCATCGTGACCGGAATCCTTTCCACCTGTGTGCCCGGCGCGATGGCCGCCCAACAGCACAATGACGGAACCCAGTTGCAGCGTGACGCCAATGCGATCACCGCAGTCGGCGTGACGGGAGTGCAGGCTCGCCTGGTCACCTCTGGCGGGCTGAACGTGACCGCCACCAGTGGCGTTGCCGATCTGACGAATCGTCAGGCAGTTTCACGGGATGGCTACTTCCGGATGGCCAGTATCACCAAGACGTTCGTGGCCACCGTGATCCTGCAACTCGCAGGCGACCGCAGGCTCTCCTTGGACGACCCGGTCGAGCGATGGCTGCCCGGCGTGGTGTCCGGAAACGGCAATGACGGTCGCGCGATCACCGTTCGCCAACTGCTGCAGCACACCAGCGGCATCCACGACGACTACCCGGACTACACCTCGGCGGAGGACTTCTACCAGCACCGGTACGACACCTACACACCCGAGCAGACCGTCGTCCGGGCGATGAGCCACCGCCCGGACTTCCAGCCCGGCAAGGACTGGAGCTACGACAACACGGGTTACGTCCTGCTCGGCATGATCATCGATCGGGTCACCGGGCACCCCTGGCACGAGGAGGTGAGGGATCGGATCGTCCGGCCGCTCGGCCTCGATCACACCTTCTGGCCGGGTAGTTCACCCGTGCTGCCCCAACCGCATGCCGAGACCTACCAGAGGTTCAAGGCCGGCGAGCCGCTCGTGGACGTCACCGAACAGGTCGGCCAGGGCACCAACGGAGAGGCCGGGCTCGTCTCCACCACCGCCGATCTCGACCGGTTCTTCCGCGCCCTGCTCGGCGGCCGGCTCCTGCCACCAGCGCAGCTGGCGCAGATGAAACAGACCACCCCGGTCAACGAGGACTTCGAGCAACTTCTGCCGGGCGCCCGCGACGGGCTGGGACTCTTCTCACGCCCGCTGTCCTGCGGCGGGGTGTACTGGGGTCACGAGGGCGGCGATTCCGGCTGGATCAGCGCCGCCGGCGTCACCGCCGACGGCCGCCGCAGCGTCACGGTCTCGCTGTCGGGGGTCCTCGCCGTTACCGCGGACGACGTCCAGCGCGTGGAACAGGCCGAGAGCAAGCTGGTCGACGACGCCCTGTGTGCGAACCCGAACGCCGAGCATCAGAGGCGCTGAGACCCAAGGAATGGTCGTCCGACATCAACCCTGATGCCCCCCTTCCCCGTAGCCCACTCAACGAGCCACCGGGGAAGGGATGGGGCCGCCACCCAGTCCTGTCAGTTCCTCTTGGCCGGTTTGCGGCGGCGGCAGCGCCGGCAGCGGCAGTCCGGCCAGCGGCTGTCGATCTCGATCGAGTAGGGCCAGGTTGGCGAGACGGTGGTGTAGGAGATGTCGATGCACTTCGCACGGTTGTTCATCGCCGAGGCCGAAGCAGTGGCCTCGGTGCTCGGGCTGGCCTCGGGCGTCGGGGAGATCATCTCGGACGAGTGCGAGCTCGAACTGCCCCTGTTCGAGGCGTTCGTGGCGGAGCTGGTCCGCCGGCACGGCCAGTCCAACCACCCGATCCTGCGGTCGCTGATCGTCAGTGTCGCTGCGACGGGATCGGTGCTCGTGGAGCGGGCCGGCGGTCAACTCCCCACCGGTGACGCTGAGCAGACCGCCGCCTGGGCCCAACTCCGCCAAGAGCACGCTCAATCGATGGTGCGATAGCGCGCCCGCCGCTTGATTCTGTCCTCAGGCGACGATCCGCAGGCGCCGCCGGTCAGGACGGGCGGGCGAGGTACGCCGTCTTGGCGTCGGGTGAGAACCCGCAGGCCCGGTAGAAGGCGTGCGTCGCGGGGGTGCGCGAGCCGGTCATCAGCATCGCCTTGTAGCAGCCCGCGTCCCATGCCGCCTGCAACGTCTCCGCCATGATCTGCTTGCCCAGGCCGGTGCCCCGCAGGGTCGCGTCGACGACGACGTTCTCGATGACCGCGTACGGCGCGGCGGACCGGGTGAGGTTCGGGATCAGGTTCAGGTACGTGGTGGCGACGACTGCCCCGTCCCGCTCAAGTACGAACAGGTGCAGGCCCGGTGACTCCAGGATCCGCGCATAGGTCGTCGCGGCCACCTCGTCCGTCAACTCAGGGTCGTTCGGGTGGAGTTGCCCGTAGAGGCGCATCACGTCGTTCAAGTCCTGTGGCCCGGCCTCGCGGAAGATGATCACGCGCTGCAGGCTATCGCGCCCGCAGGAGCGGCCTGCCAACCGGCCCCCTGGCACGGCAGTTGCAATGGGACCCCCTCCGGCCCACCCCAAGCGCCAGTCCCCAGCCCCACTTTGGCGGGATCCCGTCACCGGCAAAGTAACCCTGGCATGTTCATGAGAATCTCATCTAAGGTGATCGCCAGCGCAAGTGACCCCACGTCACCTGTGCTACCCCCACATGTCACTTCTCCGTGTCGTCCCACCTGCACGTGTGGCGACCCGGCGTGCCGGTTGCACCCCAAATCAACTGGCGACCCCCACAAGGAGCTCACGCATGCGCATGCGTCAAGCGATCGGTGTCGGCACTGCCCTGGTGCTGTCCTGCCTGACCGTTGCCTCCACGGCGACCACCGCCACCGCGGTGACCCCGGACGCCCGTCCGGCGGCCCACCACACCCACCACCACTACGCGACGGGTCTCGACCTCGCCGCTCTCAAGACCCACCCGCACGCGATGCGTGCCGCCGCGACGACCGACCTCAGCGCGATCGCCCCGTTCGCGCACGCCGCTGCGGCGCCGGCCAGCGCGGACCTCAGCCAGTACGCCCTGGCGCCCGGTGACCAGGGCCAGGTCGGCTCCTGCGTCACCTGGGCCACGGGCTACACCGGCTACGGCATCCTGATGAACGAGCAGGGCATCAGTGGTTCGCCGATGGCCCCGATGTTCATCTACTCGCAGATCGCCCAGGGCAACGACACGGGCACCTACGCCAGCGTCGCGCTGCCGATGGAGCAGCAGCAGGGCATCGACACCAAGTCCGACTACTGGCAGGGCGACTTCGACTTCACCACCCAGCCGGACGACAACGAGCGTTCCAGCGCCGCCGGTTACAAGCTCTCGGGCTTCACCGAGCTGCCCACCAGCGGCTCGGCGGCCCGGTCGGCCATCGAGAACGCGATATCCAAGGGCATGCCGGTGCCGATCGGCTTCTCGGTCCACCAGTCCTTCATGGACCTCGACGCCCAGAGCGCCTCTGACTACAGCTACACGCCCGGGGACTCCGGCAGCGACCCGATCGTCGGCGGCCACGAGGTGACCATCGTCGGCTACAACGACAAGGGCGTCCGGATCGAGAACAGTTGGGGCAGCAGCTGGGGTGACGGCGGCTTCGTCAACGTGCCGTGGAGCTTCTTCAACACCGGCGACGTCGATGAGATCCACGCCATGGGCAAGTTGGTGTCCTGATCCGATAGTGGATCGGTAGACCGGTAGTTCCTTCGCGGTCCCGTCCGGGACCGAACCTTGCGCCGCCGCCCCACGATCGAGCCTCTGAGGGAAGCTCGAATCGTGGGTGCGGCGGCGCAAGTGCGTTCAGCGGCAGGCAGTTCACTCCTGAGGGCGGGTAATTCGCCTACCCTGCCCGTCACTTCGTCGGCAGTCCCGCCTCCGCCGCCAGGATGGCTAGTGCCTCCTGGAGCGCCGCGCGCTGCTGCGACGAGAGCACAGCGGTGAACCGCTCGTCCAACTCCCTTGCCGTGGCCGTGCATTGAGCCAGCAAGGCGCGGCCATGCTCGGTGAGGGTGAGGATCTGGCGTCGGCGGTCGCCGGGGTCGCGGACTCGCTGCACGGCGCCGAGGCGTTCGAGGTGGTCGGCCAGCGAGACCACCAGGCTGGGGACCACGCCGAGTCGGCCGGCCAGCTCCTGCTGTGACGCAGACGCTTCCCCGTGCGCCAGTGAGGCCATCAGGCCGACGTGCTTGGGCTTGAGGTCCAGCGGCTCGATGGCGGCCGCGAACCGGTCGGCCGCGACCGTCCCCAGGGTGCCGAGTCGGAACACGACCGTACTGGGGATCCCGGCGTCCCCGTTGCTGCCCTTGACTTCGTCCATGCCTCGAAGCATACAATCAACCTAACGATTCAGGGCTCGAATGATTTGAAGTGAGAAGAGCATGCAGATCGTGCTGGTAGCCGTCAATGCCGCGGTGGCTCTGCTGTCGGGGGGCTCCTCGCTGGTCGGCCTGGTCCGGCCGTCCGTCGCGCTGGCCGAGGGCGAGCAACTCGGCGCCGGGGGAGCGTTCTTCCTCGGTGCCTATGCCGCCCGGGCGCTGCCGCTGAGCCTGGTCACCCTGGTGGTGCTGCTCGCCGGCTCGGCCGTGGCGCAGGTGCCCGTGCTGGTGGTCGCGGGGCTGGCTCAGGTCGGGGACGCCGTGGTCGGCGCCCGGCGCGGCAACCGCCCGATGGCCGCCAGTTGCATCGGCCTCGCCCTGATCCACCTGGCCTCGGCCGCCTGGCTGTTCACCCGCTGACCGCAACGTCCCTGCCGCTGACCTCAACGCCCCTGAAGGAGAAGCATCATGACCAGCTACACCGCCACCGCCCCGGCCACCCGCACTCGCAGCGCCGCCGTCCGCATCGCCGGGATCGCCTACCTCGTCGCCTGGGTGACCGGCCTGTCCGTCTGGCCGACCAACCCGTCCGTCGCCGCGACCGGCCCCGAGGTGCTGGCCGGCCTCGCCGGGCACACCGCAGTGGCGATCACCCAGTACGTCGCCACCCAGGGCATCGCCGGGCTCGCCCTGGCGGCGGTGGTGGCCGGCAGACTGCGGCGGCCCGCACGGTTCACCGGCTACGCGGCGGTCGCGGTCTCCCTGGTGCAGTGCGCGCTCGGCGTGCACCTGGCCGCGTACCTCGCCCCCGCGCATCAAGTCGCCGCTGCCCAAAGCGCGTTCGCCCTGCTCAACCGCCTGGACGGCGTGAAGATGCTGCTGCTGGCGGCGACCGCGCTCCTGGCCTCCTGGCCCGCCGTGCGGTCCCGGTCGGCCGGCTGGATCGACTGGACCGGCCTGGCCATGGCCGCGGCGATCACGGTCTCCGGAGTCGGCTATCTGCTGCTCAGCACGGCACTTGCCCCGGCGGCGTATGTATCCGGTGTGCTGCTCCTGCTCTGGGTGACGGCCACCGCAGTTACGTCGCGCCGGGCGTGACCAGGCCGGTCTCATAGGCGAGGACCACCGCCTGGGCCCGGTCGCGCAGCCCCAGCTTGGAGAAGATCCGTGCCACATGGGTCTTCACGGTCGCCTCGCTGAGCGTCAGGCGCTCTGCCAGCTCGCTGTTGGACAGGCCGCGGGCGACCAGGCCCAGCACCTCGCGCTCGCGGGCCGTGAGCGGTGCCAACTGTGTTGGCGCGGCGGTCTGTTGTGGTTCCGCCGAGGTCGGCCCGCTGAAGCGCTCCACCAGGCGCCGGGTGATGGACGGCGCGAGCAGGGCGTCCCCGGTGTCGACCAGGCGCACGGCGGTGGCGAGATGGGCCGAGGTGACGTCCTTGAGCAGGAAGCCACTGGCCCCGGCCTGCAGGGCGGCGTAGACGTACTGGTCGAGATCGAAGGTGGTCAGCATGATCACCTTGCAGGACGGCGCCCGGGCGATGATCCGCCGGGCCGCCTCCAAGCCGTCCAGCACGGGCATCCGGATGTCCAACAGGGCGACGTCGGGCTGGAGTCGGAGGACGGCCGCCACCGCCTCCGCGCCGTCGGCTGCCTCGCCGACCACGTCGATGCCCCGGGCGGTGAGGATCATGCGGAAGCCGGTGCGGACCAGCTCCTGGTCGTCGGCGATCACCACGCGGGGGCGACGCTGCTCGGTGGCCGCGACCTCGGCGTCCGGGGTGCCGGTCACTGCCCGTCCAACGGGAGCCGGGCTCGGACCCGATAGCCGCCGCCGAGGCGCCGCCGGGCGTCCAGGTCGCCGCCGTAGACGCCGACCCGCTCGCGCAGGCCGATCAGCCCGCGCCCCGCGCCGTCCGCTCGCTTCGCCATCGCCCGGGAGCCGGTGGCCGCCGGATCGCCCAGCACGGTCGGACCGGTGTTCAGTACCTCGACCCGCAGATTGCGGTGGTCATAGCTGACCATCACCGTTGCCGTCGCCCCCTCGGCGTGTTTGAGCACATTGGTCAGCGCCTCCTGGATGATCCGATAGGCCGTGACGTCGATCCCGGGCGGCAGCGGGCGCGGCTCGCCGGAGATCCGCACCTCCACGGGCAGTCCGGTGAAGGCGAACCGGTCGATCAGCCGGCTGAGTCCGCTCATGCTCGGCTGCGGCGCCAACTGCGCGGTCTCGCGCGGCTCGTCGACATCGTCGGCGCCGTCCGCACGCGGCGCGAGCAGACCGAGCAACTGGCGCAGCTCGGTCATCGCATCGCGGCCGGCGCTCTCCACGGCGCTCATCGCGGTGGCCGCCTCGTCCGGCATCGTCGCCAGCACCTCGCGCGCGGCCCCGGCCTGAACCACCATCAGGCTGACGTTGTGGCTGACGATGTCGTGCAGCTCGGCTGCGATCCGGGCCCGTTCGGCGCTCACCGCGGTCTCGGCGGCGGCCGCCCGCTCCCGCTCCAGCAGCCAGCCGCGCTCCTCGACCGCCACCTGGTACCGCCGGTGGGCCCGCCGCCAGGCCATGGCGAAGCAGGCCGCGGCAACGCATGCCGCCACCAGCACGCCGAGCAGTCCGCCGTCCCAGGAATCCCCCACCCGGTCAGTCTTTCAGCCGGCCGGTGCCTGCCGCATCACACCGCAGGTGCAGCCAGGTACATCCGTGGGATGACCTGCGACGACGGTTACATCCGAAGCGTGATGACCGGCGGGGCCCGGCCCTTCTAGCGTCGTGCCATGACCACTGACCACAAGCTGACGGCGGTATCGACCCCCGGAGCGACCGGGGGCGGGGACACCGTGGTGCGACTGTCCGACGTCCACAAGGAGTACGGGGACACCAAGGCGCTGGACGGCTTCGACCTGGAGATCCGGGCCGGCGAGGCGGTCGCCGTGATGGGGCCCTCGGGCTGCGGCAAGTCCACCATGCTGAACCTGGTGGCCGGGCTGGACCGGGCCACCGCCGGCACCGTGGAGGTGCACGGTCAGGACCTGGGCGCGCTGGACGAGACCGGCCTGGCACTGTTCCGGCGCCGCCACATCGGCATGATCTTCCAGTTCTTCAACCTGATCGACGACCTGCCGGCGCTGGACAACGTGGCGCTGGCCGCCCAGCTCACCGGCGTCTCGGCCCGGCAGGCGCGCCGCCGCGCCCTGGAGCTGCTCGACGAGCTCGGGGTGGCCGACCGCAAGGACGCCTACCCGGCGGTGCTCAGTGGTGGACAGCGCCAACGGGTCGCGGTGGCACGGGCGTTGATGAACCGGCCGGCGCTGCTGCTGGCCGACGAGCCGACCGGGGCGCTGGACAGCCGCTCCGGGGAGCAGGTGATGGACCTGCTGATCGACCTCAACCAGATCGGGCAGACGCTGCTGATCGTCACCCACGACCCGCAGTTGGCCCACCGCTGCGCCAACCGCCTGGTCGAGGTCGCCGACGGCCGGGTGGCCCGCGAGACCATGCTGGAGCCGAGCGCATGAGCATTCGGGACACCAGCTGGGTTCGCCTGTGCGACATCCGTACCGATTTCAGCGAGGTGGGCGCATGAGTGCCGTGTGGCGGGCCTCGCGCGGTGCGGTGCGGCGGCGCAAGCTGCAGACCACCGTGATCGGGCTGGTCGTCTTCGGCTGCACCGTGACGGTGGTGCTCGCGCTCTCCGCGCTCGCCGTGACCACGGCGCCCTTCGACGACGCCTTCGGCAAGCAGCGCGGCGCCCATGTGGTGGCGAGCTTCAACGCCGCCACCACCACGCCGGCGCAGCTGGCCGACACCGCGCACCGCCCCGGCGTGCAGGCCGCCGCCGGGCCGTACGCCGAGACGACCCTGGAGATGCCCGGCGACTGGCTCGGCTACGCCCCGGGCTCCATCACCGTGGTCGGCCGGGCCGATCCGGGCGGGCCGGTGGACCAGGTCCAGCTGCGGGCGGGCCGCTGGGCCACTGCACCCGGCGAGATCGTGATCGAGAGCAACGACTTCCCGGGCAGCGATCTGAACGTCAAGATCACCCCCAAGGGGTTGCCGCCGCTGACGGTGGTGGGCTACGCCGCCAGCATGAGCCAGTCGGCCCGCGGCTGGGTGACGCCGGAGGGGATGGCCGCGCTGCATCCGACGGCGTACCAGATGCTCTACCGCTTCGACTCGGCCGGCACCGACCAGCAGCTCCACGCCTCGTTGGCCACGGCCACCGCCGGCCTCCCGACCGGTGCACTGACCAGCACTCAGACCTATCTGACGCTGAAGCAGCAGTTTTCGGTGGGCGCCGAGTCCTTCCTGCCGCTGCTGACCGCCTTCGGCGTGCTCGGCCTGGTGATCGCGGTCCTGCTCGTCGGCAATGTGGTGAGCAGTGCGGTGGTCGCCGGCTTCCGGCACATCGGGGTGCTCAAGGCGATCGGCTTCACCCCGCGCCAGGTGGTCGCCGTCTACCTGGGCATGCTCCAGGTGCCCGCGGTGGTCGGCTCGGTGCTCGGCAGCTTGTGCGGAGCCGTGCTGGCGGTGCCCTTCACGCAGATCGCGTTCGCCGGTATCGCCACCGGCACCGCCGACGTCACGCACCCGGTTCTCTGGGCGCCGCTCAGCTGTGTGGTGGGCATGCCGGTGCTGGTCGCGCTCGCCGCCCTGGTGCCCGCGCTGCGGGCCGGGCGGCTCTCCGCCACTCGGGCGATCGCCGCCGGCAGCGCGCCGCGTGCCGGGCGCGGGCTGCGGGTGCAGCGGGCGCTCGGCGGGTCCAGGCTGCCGCGCGCCGTGAGCCTGGGCCTCGGCCAGCCGTTCGCCCGGCCGGCCAGGACCGCGCTGACCATGGCCGCCATCGTGCTCGGTGTCACCGCCGTGACACTGGCCACCGGGCTGAGCAGCACCATCCTCGCCGCCGGCCAGAGCGGGCCGCCGCTGGTCGGCACCGGGGTCGAGGTGGACCCGGGGCAGGTGACCGAGCGCCAGCAGGAGCCCAAGCTGAGCCCTGCCGAGATCGAGGCCCGGCTACGCGCCCTGCCCGAGACCAGGCAGCTGACCCGCCGGTGGCTGTCCCTGGTCAGCATGACCGGGTACAGCCAGTCGGTGTACGCCGACTTCTACGGTGGGGACGACTGGCAGCGGCAGGCCAGGGTGACCGTCGGGCGCATGCCCACCGGGCCGGACGAGGTGGTGGCCGGGCCGGCCTTCCTGGCGCAGCACGGGCTGCACCTCGGTGACCGGGTCACCCTGGAACTGGCCGGGCGTCAGCTGTCGGTGACCATCGTCGGCGAGCCGCTGGAGGGGAACGCCAGCGTGGTGACGTCCAACTGGCAGACGGCGCTCGACCTCGACCCGCAGCACCGGATCAGCTCCTACCAGGTGCAGGTGGCGCCCGGCGCGGACAGTGCGGCCTACATCAAGGCGGTGCAGGCGATCGACCCCGGGCTCTACCCGTGGGTGGACACGCCGTCCGGCGCCACGGCTCCGACGGTGTCGGTGGTCGGGTTCACCACCGTGTTCAGCATCCTGCTCGGCAGCGTCGCGGCGCTCGGGGTGTTCAACACCGTGCTGCTCACCGTGCGGGAGCGGCGGCGGGAGTTGGGGATGCTCAAGTCGATCGGCATGACGCCGCGCCAGGTCGTGGCGATGACGGTGACCTCGGTGACCGGGCTCGGCCTGGCCAGTGCGGTGATCGGCGTGCCGCTCGGAATCCTGGTGCACCGGCTGATCGTGGACCACATCCCGATCATGGTGTTCTCGGAATCCATGAAGGACGTCTGGCACGTGCCGCAGCTGATCGGCCTCGCGCTGGCCGGAGTCGGCATCGCCGTGCTCGGCGCCCTGGTGCCGGCTCGCGGCGCGGCCCGGCTGCCGATCGCCGAGGCGCTGCGCACCGAGTAGCGCCCGATCGCGCCCCGTGTGGCGCCGCCACGTCGAACGCGGCGGCACCACATGGGAGTTGCGGCGTCAGCAGCAGCTGCCGGTGTTGCCGCCGGGCGGCACGGCATCGGAGAGCCCGGCCTGCGCCGGCGCCGTGGGCCGGCCGCTGTCGGACGCCCAGGCGGCCCCGCCTATGACGAGCGCCAAGCCGCAAGCGGCCCCGACTACGGCAGCGACGATCTTGTTCACGTTCTGGTCCCCCCAGTGACGATCCGGTAACCGACGGTCAGTCGACTACTAAAGTGACGTAGTACGTGGCCCGATGTCAAAGGGTTCAGTGTGCTTCCTGTTGCGGATCGTGCTCAGGTCGTCCTGTCGCTAGGGCTGCGCGTCGTAGTGCTCGCGGGCTTGCGCCACCTGGGGGAGGTTGGCGGTGGCCCAGTCCGTCAGGTGGGCGAAGACCGGGGCCAGGCTGCGGCCGAGTTCGCTGATCTCGTACTCCACGCGCGGCGGGACCTCGGGGTGGTAGGTGCGCACGATCAGGCCGTCGCGCTCCAGTTGGCGCAGCCGCTGGGTGAGCACCTTGGGGGTGATCGAGGTGATCCGGCGCTGCACCTCCACGAACCGCTGGCGGCCGTGCGTGTGCAGGGTCCACAGGATCGGTGTGGTCCAGCGGCTGAACACGATGTCCACCACGGGCGCGATCGGACAGGCGAATTCCGGACTGATCGCCGCGTCGTTCTCCATTTCCACGCCAACTCCCCTTCGGCATAGTCACTTTCCTCTAGGTACCTACTATATCGAGGCTGTTAGCGTCCTCCCGTTGACCGAAACGGCCCGCAACGGGCCTGACCAACATGGGAGTTGCAGAGATGATCGTGGTGACCGGAGCGACCGGTAACGTGGGCCGACCGCTGGTGGCGGCGCTGGCCGACCGGCGGGCCGGGGAGGTGGTCGCGGTGTCCCGCTCGGTGGCCCCGCAGCCCGCCGGGGTCCGCCACCTGGTGGCCGACCTGGCCGATCCGCAGAGCCTGCGGCCCGCGTTCGAAGGCGCCGAGGCGCTCTTCCTGCACGACGGCGGTGCCGGCGGGCAGGGCCGGCGCGCCGCCGAGATCCTGGCGTCGGCCAAGGCCGGCGGGGTGCGGCGGGTGGTGCTGCTGTCCAGCCTCGGCGTGGTGACCCGGCCCGACTCCGCCTCGCACGGCGGCGTGATGCGCGCCACCGAGGAGGCGGTGCGCGCGTCCGGCCTGGAGTGGACGGTTCTGCGGCCCGGCGCCTTCACCTCCAACGCCTTCGGCTGGGCCGAGTCGGTGCGCAGCCGGCGCACCATCGAGGCGCCGTTCGGTGACGTGGGGCTGCCGCTGGTCGACCCGGCCGACATCGCGGAGGTGGCGGCCGTGGCGCTGTGCGAGGACGGACACGCGGGCCAGGCCTACGAGTTGACCGGCCCGGGGCTGACCACGCCGCGCGAGCAGGCCGCCGTGTTCGGTGAACTGCTGGGTGAGCCGGTGGAGTTCGTCGAGCAGACCGAGGAGCAGGCCCGGGCACAGCTGCTGCACCTGATGCCGGAGCCGGTGGTCGACACCACCCTGGCCATCCTCGGTGCGCCCACGCCGGCCGAGCGGCGGATCAGCCCCGACGTCGAGAAGCTGCTCGGCCGCCCGGCCCGGCCCTTCGCCGACTGGGCGCAGCGGAGCCTGCCCGCGTTCCGGTGACGGGCCGGGGCGGGTCGGCCTACCGGAACCTGCCCGCTCTGACGGGTCGGCCTACCGGAGCCTGCCCGCGTTCCGCTGACGGGCCGGTCCGCCGGAAAATCGCTCGGCCCGGGCTGCCGTCGGCCCCTAACATGCGGCGATACCCGACCCAAGCCCCGAGGGAGCCCCACCGTGACCGAGGTCCTTGCCGCGATCAGCCTTGCAGAGCACGCCGTGTCGGCCGCCATGGCCCGCGTGCTGCCGCGCGAGCTGGCCGAGCGGGACCCGCTGGTCCGACCCTCCGAGCACGCGGACTTCCAGTCGAACGTGGCGCTGGCGCTGGCCAAGCCGGCCGGGCTGGCGCCCCGGGAGCTGGCCCAGGGGCTGGCGCGGGAGTTGGCGGCGGACGGTCCGCTGGCGGTGGAGCTCTCCGGCCCCGGGTTCCTCAACCTGGCGCTGTCGGATGCCTGGACCTGGCAGCAGGTCGAATCCCGGCTCGCCGACCCCCGGCAGCGGCTCGGCGTCGGCGAGCCGCTGACCGGCACCCGGTTCGTGGTCGACTACTCCGGCCCGAACATCGCCAAGGAGATGCACGTCGGGCACCTGCGGACCAATGCGATCGGCGACTCGCTGGCCCGGGTGCTCGGCTTCCTCGGCGCCGACGTGGTTCGGCAGAACCATCTCGGCGACTGGGGAACCAACTTCGGCATGCTGATCCAGTACCTCGTCGAGCATCCCGAGCTCAACTGGCGGCAGGCCGACCCGAGCGGGCAGGTCTCGGCGCTCGACGCGCTCTACAAGACGTCCCGCCAAGCCTTCGACGGCGACCCGGAGTTCGCCGAGCGGGCCCGGCTGCGGGTGGTGGCGCTGCAGAGCGGCGAGGCGGCCACCACGGCGGTCTGGCAGGAGCTGGTGGCGGTCTCCACCGAGGCCTTCCAGCAGCTCTACGACCGGATGGGCCTGCTGCTGACCCCGCAGGACATCGACGCCGAATCCCGGCACAACGCGGAACTTCCAGGCCTGGTCCAGGAGTTGGTGGATACCGGGATCGCGGTGGAGAGCGGCGGCGCCACCTGCGTCTTCTTCGACGACATCACCGGACCCGAGGGGAGCCGGTGCCGCTGATCCTGCGCAAGCAGGACGGCGGTTACGGGTACGCGGCCAGCGACCTGGCCACCATCCGGCACCGGGTCGACGAGCTCGGCGCCGCTCGGATCCTGTACGTGGTCGACGCCCGGCAGGCGATGCACTTCCGGATGGTCTTCGCCACCGCACGGCGGGCCGGCTGGCTGCCCGAGCACGTCGAGGCGGTGCACGTGCCCTTCGGCACCGTGATGGGCCCGGGCGGCACGCCGTTCAAGACCCGGTCCGGTGACACCGTGCGGCTGGCCACGCTGCTGGACGCGGCGGTCGCGGGGGTGCGGGAGGTCATGGCCGACAAGCCGCACGACCTGACCGGCGACGAACTGGAGCAGGTGGTGCAGGCGGCCGGGATCGGCGCCGTCAAGTACGCCGACCTGTCCACCTCCAGGGCGAAGAACTATGTGTTCGACATCGAGCAGATCGTCTCGCTGCAGGGCAACACCGGCGTCTACCTGCAGTACGCGCACGCCCGGGTGCGGGCCATCCTGGCCAAGGCGGGCGCTGCTCCAGCGGACGAACTGCCCCCGGTGGACTCGTCGTTGCCGCTGCACCCGGCCGAGCGGGCGCTGATCCTGCTGCTGGACGGCCTGGACGCCGTGCTGCGCGAGGTCGCCCAGGAGCTGGAGCCGCACCGGCTGTGCGGGTACCTGTTCTCGCTGGCGAAGGCGTTCACCGAGTTCTACGGCGCCTGCCCGGTCCTGAAGGCCGACACCCCCGCCCTGCGCGCCAACCGGCTCGCCCTCTGCCGGCTCACCGCCGCCACCCTCGCCCAGGGCCTCACCCTACTGGGCTTGCGGGCGCCGGAGCGGATCTAGCGCTGTGCGGTGACAAGGGGGCTCCCCTGCCGAGGGGTTCGGCGGGGGAGCCCCCTTTTTGGCGTTATGCACGCTTGGCGGTCGCCCGTTCGACGAGTGCCACGGCGAGCACCCCGGCGGCCAGTACCACCACGCCGGCGGCGGAGAGGGTGCTCATGGTGCCGAGGACGGCGACGCCCAGGGCGGAGCCGGCCTGGCGGATGCCGTTGAGGGCGCCCTGGCTGGTGGCGGCCAGCTCGGTGGGGGCGGCGACGGCCATCTGTGCTGCCGCGCCGGGGATGGAGAGGGTGCCGGCGGCGGCCAGGGCGAGTTCGGCGACCAGCACCAGGGCGAGCGGCGGGCGGTGGCCGGTGGCGGGCAGGAGCAGCAGGCCGGCCAGCACGGTGGCGGACATGCCGGCCAGCAGCACCGGGCGGGCGCCGTGCCGGGCCACCAGGCGGCCGGTGAAGAAGGGCATCACGCAGACCGGCAGGGTCATCGGCAGCGAGGCCAGCCCGGCGTCGAGCGGCGAGAGCCGGTAGGTGTGCTGCAGCCACAGGTCCAGCAGGTAGAGGCCGCCGAAGTAGGCGAAGCAGGAGACCGCGGCAGCCACCAGGGCCGCCCGCACTCGGGGCAGCGCCAGCAGGGACGACGGCAGCACCGGGGTGGGCACCCGGCGCTCCACCACGGTCAGCGCGGCGAAGGCCACCACCGCCAGGGCCAGCGGCACCAGCGCCAGCGGGGAGCCCCAACCGGACACCCCGGCCTCGACCAGCCCGAAGGTCAGCGCGCCCAGGGCACCGGTGGAGAGCAGCAGGCCGGGGCGGTCGAGGGCGCGTGCTGCCTGCCGGGGCGGGGTGGGCAGCAGGCGGGACAGCGCCAGGGCAACCAGCGCGATCGGCGGTGCGGCGAGGAACACCAGCCGCCAGCCGCCGAGTTGGACCAGCAGGCCACCGAGCACCGGGCCGGCCGCCGCACCCAGGCCGCTGAGTGCGGCCCAGGCGCCGATCGCCCGGGTGCGGCGGGCCGGGTCGGGGTTGAGGGCGATCAGCAGAGCCAGCGAGGCGGGCACCAGGCCGGCCCCGGCGGCGCCGAGCAGCGCCCGGCCGGCGATCAGGGTGCCGACCTCGGGCGCGGCGGCACACAGGGTGGAGAGCACGGCGAAGGCGGCGAGCGCGGCCCGGTAGACCCGGCGCGGACCCCAGCGGTCGGCGAGCACGCCGGCGGCGAGCAGCAGCCCGGCGAAGACCACGGTGTAGGCGTCGACCGCCCAGGGCACCGCGGCCGGGGCGGGGTGCAGCGAGTGCTGGAGGTCGGGCACGGCGACGTTGAGGATGGAGGTGTCGAGCAGCACCAGGAGGTTTCCGGCCGCGATCCCCATGAATGCGAGGCGCGAGGGGTGCGGTGACGATGCGTCGGCTGGGTCGATGTCGGAAGGGCGGGTTCGGCTTTCCGAGGTCAGGGCCTTGGTGGTCATGGCAGTCACCCTCGCCGGAGCGACCCCGGTCCGGCGACGCCCAAAGTCCGATGGCCCCATCGGAGAATCCGATGGCCGGTCAGTAAGCTTGGCGCCATGGACCTCCGCTACCTGCGCGCCTTCGTGGCGGTCGCCGACCACGGCGGGATCTCGGCCGCCGCCCAGCAACTCGGCTACGCCCAGTCCAGCGTCAGCGCGCAGCTCAAGCGACTTGAGGCGGAGCTCGGCGCGGCCGTGCTGCTGCGGGGCGGCACCGGAGCCACCCTCACCGAGGCCGGCCGGCGGCTGCTGCCGCACGCCCGGGAGGCCCTGGAACTCGACGAGCGCATGCGGCGGGCGGTGCTCGGCGAGCGGCCCAGGTTGCGGATCGGCGCCCAGGAGTCGCTGGCGCACGCCTGGCTGCCGGACGTGCTGGCGGCCTTCGAGTACGGCGCGGGCGGGCCGGACGCCACCGCCGAGGTGGACCTCAGCGTGGGCAACCGCACCAAGCTCGACGCCCTGTTCACGGCCGGGGAGCTGGACGTGGCCTTCCAGTACGACAACGGGGTGCGCGTCCTCGGGCCGTCCGCGGTGGTCGGGCACGACCGTACGGTGCTGGCGGTCGGGTCGTCCCATCCACTGGCGCGGGTCGGCACGGTGACGGCTGAACAGCTGTTGCGGTACGAGTTCCTGGTGGCCGAGCCGGGGTGCACCTCCGAGATGCTGCTGGACCGGTTCGGCCGCGACCTGCTGCTGGGGGCCCAGGTCGCGATGGTGACCGGCTCGCTCGCCGCGCTGCTCCGGCTGACCGGGCACGGCCGCGGGGTCACCCTGCTGCCGGAGATGGCGGTCGCCCGGGAGCTGGAGAGCGGCGAACTGGTCGAGCTGCCGCTGGCCGAGCAGGTCCGGCCGGTGAGCATCGTCGCCAAGTGGCACCCCCGGCTCGGGCTGGCCGACGGCCCGCTGCGCGCCCTCCTGGAGCTGGCCCGCCGGGCCGATCCGCTCCCGGAGCCGACCCACCAGGGCAACCAGGCCTCCCAAGTCTCCTGACCGCCACGGGGATCGGGCACCCATGTATCCCGACTCCCCTGACCGCCAAGGGACTCCGGTAGCCAGGCCGCTCAAGTCCCTCGACCGGCAGGAGGATCGGGCACCCGTGCGACCCGAGTCTCAAGACCGACACGGGAACCGGGCACCCGTGCGACCCGAGTCTCCTGACCGCCAAGGGATTCCGGTACCCAGCCCGCTCAAGTCTCCTAACCGGCAGGGGGACTCAGGCGCTCGGTCCGCGCAGGCCTCCTGACCGGCCAAGTCCTCAAACAGCCAGCTCCTCAAACAGCCATCCCTTCAAGCGACCGTCCCTTCAAGCGACCATCCCCTCAGGCCGCCAGGGCCAGTGCCGGCCGCCCGGCTGCCGTGACGGCCGGCTGGCGGCGGCGCAGCACCAGGGCGGCGCAGACGGCGGCCAGCGGTAGCTCGGCGCCGGCCGCCATGGCGAGCGCGGCCCACAGGTCGCTGGCGGCGGCGGAGCTGCCGATGTCCCAGCAGGCGTCCCCGACGAGCAGCAGGGCCGCCCCCGCGGCGAACGGGCGGTGCAGCCCGCTGCCCCGGTGCAGCAGCAGCGCCGTGCCCGCCAGGCAGACCGCCTCGCCGAGGTCGAGCAGCACCCAGCCGGTCGCGTTCCGCAAGGTCAGCGCCAGCACGGCCATCCACGGCAGCAGCGCCAGCGCCGCACCGCCGAGCACCCGCACCCGCCACCGCATCGAGACCTTCACCGCGCCCACCGTGCCGCCCCCCGTTCCCTTGAGTCCCTATGTCCCTGAGTCCCTGAGCCCTGAGTCCCCGCCGACCCCGTGACCGCCCGTCAGACCAACCGGGCCGGCCGCAGCCGCTCGATGCCGCCGTCCGCCCGCCGGGCCATCACGGCCAGCGCCGGCCCGCTCGTCCAGGCCAGCCAGAAGCCGCCCGCCAGCACCACCGTCTCGGTCTGCTCCCAGCGGGCCCGCACCCGGGTCTGTGCGAAGGCGACGTCGGGCGGCGAGCCGTCGGCCGCCAGCCGACCCCAGGCGAGGCCGCCGACACGGGAGCGCCGAGCGCCGCGCAGCACCTCGGAGTTGAGCGAGCTTGCGACCAGGACGTCTATCAGCTCACCCGACTCGTAGACCTCGAGCGCCGGGCGGCCCGCCTGGCTTGCGACCGCGCGCACCGACCACGGGCCGCCGATCGGACCGACCGGCATCGTCGACTGCCGGAGCTCCCGCACCGTGTTCATCCCGTCTCCCCTGACGTGCTCGACCTGCGTGCTCGGACCGGCCGGAACCGGTTCTCTGACACCAACAAGCTTTCCGTCTCAGGGCGCTGGCGTCATTAGCCCGTGGGCCCATCTTTGGGGTGTAGCTAGGTACACCCTCAGGAGGGTCCCCCGCACCCGTGTCCGGCCTCGACCAGGCCCTTTAAGCTGGCGCCGTGATCAGGACCACCAGCCGACTCCGGGAGCGGCTCCGCCAGGGCGCCGCGCACCCGAGCCTGGCCTGGGTGCGGGAGGCGGGCGAGCAGTACCGCACCGCGCCCAGCCCCCGGCCGCCGGTGCCGTGGTCCAGGGCGGCCGCGCACGAGGGGCTGCTGGTAGCCGCCGGGGCGCCGTTCGTGCTGCCCCTGCTGTTCCTGTTGACGACCGATCAGTTCTGGCTCTCCTGCACCGCCCTGATGGTGCTGTTCACCGGGCGGTTGTCGCGGGCGCAGCGCAGCCGGTTCCGCGCCCTGGGCGGGTTGGCCATCCCGGAGCTCCCGCCGGCCGCCCCGCCCGGCACGCCGTGGCCGCGGCGCCTGCTGGCCTGGTGCACCGCGGAGTCCAGCTACCGGCAGCTCGGCTACCACCTGGTGGTCGGCCCGCTGCTGACGCTGCTCGGGGCCGCGGCGCTGCTCGGCTGCGGCGCCGGTGTGCTGCTCAGCACGGTGATCGGCTGGGGCTGGATGATGCCGCGCGGCACCGCGGTGCGCGGCGGCGGCCAGACGCCGAGCGTGCTGATCTTCACGCTGATCGGCGCGGCCCTGCTGTTCGCCGCGCCCTGGCTGCTGGTGCGAATAGCCCGGATCGACCGCCGCGCGGCGCGGGCCCTGCTCGGCCCGAGCCGGGCCCGCGAGCTCCAGCAGCGGGTGGCGGATCTGGCCGAGAGCCGGGCCGGCGTGGTCGACGCGGCCGATGCCGAGCGCCGCCGGATCGAGCGGGATCTGCACGACGGTGCCCAGCAGCGGCTGGTCTCGCTGGCGATGAACCTCGGCCTGGCCCGCAAGACCCTCAAGGACGTGTCACCTGAGGCGATGCAGGTGATCGTCGATGCCCACGAGGAGGCCCAGGCCGCCATCGCCGAGCTGCGCGACCTGGTCCGCGGCCTGCATCCGGTGGTGCTGGAGGACCGCGGGCTGGATGCGGCGCTCTCCGGCATCGCGGCCCGCGCCCCGCTGCCGGTCCGCCTCGACGTCCGGCTGGAGCGGCGGATGGCGTCCACGGTGGAGGCGGTCGCCTACTTCGTGGTCTCCGAGGCGCTGGCCAATGTCGCCAAGCACGCCCAGGCCTCCCGGGTGGACCTGTCGGTCAGCCAGCTCGGCCCCACCCTGCGCATCGTCATCACCGACGACGGGATCGGCGGCGCCGACCCCACCCGCGGTACCGGTCTGGTCGGGCTGCGCAAGCGCGCCGCCTCGGTCGACGGGACGCTCACCATCAGCAGCCCCCTCGGGGGCCCGACCGTCATCACTGTGGAGTTGCCGTGCGAGCTGTCATAGCCGAGGACTCGGTCCTGCTGCGGGTGGGCCTGGTCAAGGTGCTGGAGGCGGTGGGCTTCGAGGTGGTGGCCGCCGTCGGCGACGCCGAGGCGCTGCTGGCCGCCGTCGAGGAGCACCGGCCGCAGGTGGTGGTGACGGATGTGCGGATGCCGCCCGGCTTCACCGACGAGGGGGTGCGGGCCGCGCTGCTGATCCGCCGCCAGTGGCCCGAGGTCGCGGTGCTGCTGCTCTCCCAGTACGTGGAGGAGCGGTACGCCGCCGATCTGCTGGCCTCCAACACCAGCGGCGTCGGCTATCTCCTCAAGGAGCGGGTGGCCAATGTCGACGACTTCGTGGACGCGTTGCAGCGGGTCGCGGCCGGCGGCACCGCGCTGGATCCGGAGGTGGTGTCCCAGCTACTGGTCCGCCGGCACCGGGATCCGCTGGAGCGCCTCACCCCGCGTGAGCGCGATGTGCTGAAGCTGATGGCCCAGGGCCACTCCAACACTGCGATAGCCGAGTCCCTGGTGGTCAGCGACAGCGCGGTGGCCAAGCACATCAGCAGCATCTTCACCAAGCTGGAGCTGCCCACCGCCGACGCCACCCACCGCCGGGTGCTCGCCGTGCTGCGGTACCTCGGGGAGGGCTGAGCGTGACGGGGGAGTACCGCCGCTGGCGCGCCGTCGGCCTGTTGGCGGCCGCGCTGCTGATGGTGCTCGGCGCCGGCCAGACCTGGCACGTCGTCGCCCAGCAGGCGGGCGTCACCAACTACGTCTACCAGACTCAGGTCACCGCCCTGGAGCTGACGCTGGAGAACGCCACCGCCCGGATCACGCCCAGCCCCGACGGCGCGGTCACGGTCAACCAGATCGACCACTGGACGCTCAGCCGCCCGCGGATCACCCGCGAACTGGCAGGCACCGTACTGAAGATCGCCATGCACTGCCCCGGAGTGGTGCCGATCGGTGCGATGGGCTGCGCGGCCAATTTCGACATCAGGGTGCCGCCCACCGCCGCCGTGAGGGTCAAGGGCAGCAGCACCGACACCAGCATCAGCGGGCTGTCGGGCGACCTCAACCTGAGCGCCACCTCCGGCAGCTTCCAGCTGGCCGACGTGTCGGGCCGGCTGACCGCCCAGGTGACCAGCGGTTCCGTGACCGGCAGCGGGATCGCCTCGGCCGAGGCGAGCGCCCGGGTCACCTCCGGATCCGCCGATCTGACCTTCTCGGCCGCGCCGCACCTGCTGACGATGGCGGCCGCCTCGGGGTCGGTCCGGGCGGAGCTGCCGCGCGGCACCGGCTACCGGCTGGCCGTCGCCATCGGTTCCGGCGGCCGGGACATCGACTCGGCCCTGGAGAATCCCTCCTCCACCAGCACCATCACCGCCAGCGCCGACTCCGGCTCGGTGACGCTGAAGCGCAGCGGCGGCTAGGCCCGCTCTGCTGGAGCATGCCGGGAGCGCGACGCCGAGGCACGCGCGCCCGGCGGGGTCAGCCGCCGCGTCGGCAGCACCGACCGCCCGCGTCACCGCCGAGGCACGCGCGCCCGGCGGGGTCAGCCGCCGCGTCGGCAGCACCGACCGCCCGCGTCACATCGACCCGATCGACAAGAGCGGCCCTGGGCGGCCAGGCGGGGCGCTGCGCCAGGTGGGGACAATGAAGAGTCCCGTCCACCGAATCCGCCGAGGTCCGCGCATGACGACCACGTCCGCTCCCGCCGCCGCTCCCGCGGCTGCGCCGCTGTCGATCGGCCCGCTCCAGGTCTGGCCGCCGGTGGTGCTGGCGCCGATGGCGGGCATCACCAACGCCCCGTTCCGCACCCTGTGCCGGGAGCAGTCCGACGGCCGTGGCCTGTTCGTCAGCGAGATGATCACCACGCGGGCATTGGTCGAGCGGAACGCCAAGACCATGCAGCTGATCCAGTTCGACCCCAGCGAGAAGCCCCGGTCGATCCAGCTCTACGGCGTGGACCCGGCGACCGTCGGCAAGGCGGCCCGGATGATCGCCGAGGAGGATCTGGCCGACCACATCGACCTCAACTTCGGCTGCCCGGTCCCCAAGGTGACCCGCAAGGGCGGCGGCTCGGCCCTCCCCTACAAGCGCAACCTGCTGCGCGAGCTGCTGCGCGAGGCGGTGGCCGGGGCCGGCGACCTGCCGGTGACCATGAAGATGCGCAAGGGCATCGACGACGACCACCTCACCTTCCTGGACGCCGGCCGGATCGGCGCCGAGGAGGGGGTCTCCGCGATCGCGCTGCACGGCCGCACCGCCGCCCAGCACTACGGCGGCCAGGCCGACTGGTCGGCGATCGCCCGGCTGCGCGAGGCAGTGCCCGCGCACATCCCGGTGCTCGGCAACGGCGACATCTGGTCGGCCCCCGACGCGCTGCGGATGATGCGCGAGACCGGCTGCGACGGCGTGGTTGTCGGCCGCGGCTGCCTGGGCCGACCGTGGCTCTTCAAGGACCTGGTCTCGGTCTTCGAGGGCGTCACCGACCCGGTCCGCCCGAGCTTCGCCGAGGTGGCGGCCACCATGCTGCGCCACGCCGAGCTGCTCGGTCAGTGGATGAACGACGAGCACCGCGGCGTGGTGGACTTCCGCAAGCACGTGGCCTGGTACACCAAGGGCTTCTCGGTCGGCTCGCAGCTGCGGGTCAAGCTCGCCATGGTGAGCTCGCTGGCCGAGCTGGCCGAGCTGCTGGCCGAGGTGGACCAGGAGCAGCGCTGGCCCGACTCGGCGGACGGCCCGCGCGGCCGCACCAGCGGTAACGGCCGGGTGGTCCTGCCGGATGGCTGGTTGGACGATCCGTACGACTGCGCCATCCCTAGCATTGACGCCGAATCGGACACCTCTGGCGGCTGAGTTATACGGGCCGTAGAAATAGGCCCTCGACCCCGCTGGGACGGCATGGCAGGGCCCTCTTGGCCAATCTGGCCAAGAGGGCTCCTTTTTGGCAGATCTTCATCACTCTCGGCAAGCAAAACGGCGCGTTGCGCGATGATGTGACGAGTTTCCGTACGTACGATGAGCGAGCCGCGTCCGTGACTCTTGCCACACGGAGTTGCGACTGACGGTCAGTCAGGGGTGCCGAAGACGCCATGATGTCCAAATCGCCTTCCGAACGGGCAGTGGTGCGATCCGGTCCGCTGGCTGCAGGAAATCAAGTCGGGGAAACACGGCGGTTCGCCTGCCACTACCCTCTGTCCGGGCTATGTGATCTTCGGGTATCCATGTGTTCAACTCTTGAATGGTCGCTAGCGTCAGCCGGACGATTTCAGCAACAAAGGTGAACGGCTTCACAAGCTTTTGATCTCGGGGTAACACGAGGCTCCGGGGATCGGACGGCCTATCGACGGCGCGCAGCAGCCTTCGATCTGGGTATGTTCTCCGGCGTCAGGGCAACCCCGTGCGAGGAGACCGACCCGTGGCGGCGACGCAGAAGTTTGTTTACTCCTTCACCGAAGGAAACAAGGACCTCAAGGACCTGCTGGGCGGCAAGGGTGCCAACCTCGCCGAGATGACCAACCTCGGTCTCCCGGTTCCCCCGGTTTCACCCTCACCACCGAGGCCTGCAAGGTCTTCCTGGAGACCGGCGCCGAGCCGGCCTCGCTCCACGACGAGGTGAGCCGACACCTGGCCGGCCTCGAGGAGCAGATGGGCAAGAAGCTCGGCCAGGCCGACAACCCGCTGCTGGTGTCGGTCCGCTCCGGTGCCAAGTTCTCCATGCCGGGCATGATGGACACCGTCCTCAACATCGGCCTGTCCGACGCCTCGGTGGCCGGCCTGGCCGCCCAGTCCGGCAACGAGCGGTTCGCCTGGGACTCCTACCGCCGCCTCGTCCAGATGTTCGGCAAGACCGTGCTGGGTGTCGACGGCGAGCTCTTCGAGGAGGCGCTGGACGAGGCCAAGCACGCCAAGGGCACCGTCAACGACCTGGACCTCACCGCCGAGGACCTCAAGGCGCTGGTCGAGACCTTCAAGGCGATCGTGCTGCGCGAGACCGGCAAGGAGTTCCCGCAGGACCCGCGCCAGCAGATGGACCTGGCCATCCACGCCGTCTTCCACTCCTGGAACGGCGACCGGGCCCGCCTCTACCGCCGCCAGGAGCGCATCCCCAACGACCTGGGCACCGCGGTCAACGTCTGCACCATGGTCTTCGGCAACCTCGGCGAGGACTCCGGCACCGGTGTCGCCTTCACCCGCGACCCCTCCACCGGCGCGCCGGGCGTCTACGGCGACTACCTCTCCAACGCCCAGGGCGAGGACGTGGTGGCCGGCATCCGCAACACCCTCCAGCTCGCCGACCTGGAGCAGCTCGACAAGAAGTCGTACGACGAGCTGATGGCGATCATGCAGAAGCTCGAGCTGCACTACCGCGACCTGTGCGACATCGAGTTCACCATCGAGCGCGGCAAGCTGTGGATGCTGCAGACCCGGATCGGCAAGCGCACCGCCGCCGCCGCGTTCCGGATCGCCGTCCAGCTGGTCGACCAGGGCCTGATCGACCTGGACGAGGCGCTGCACCGGGTCACCGGCGGCCAGCTCGCCCAGCTGATGTTCCCGCGGTTCGCCCCCGAGTCCACCTCCAAGCAGATCGCCCGCGGCCTGGCCGCCTCGCCGGGCGCCGCGATCGGCAAGGTGGTCTTCGACTCCTACACCGCCGTCAAGTGGTCCCGATCCGGCGAGAAGGTCATCCTGGTCCGCCGCGAGACCAACCCGGACGACCTGGACGGCATGATCGCCGCCGAGGGCATCCTCACCTCGCGCGGCGGCAAGACCTCGCACGCGGCCGTGGTGGCCCGCGGCATGGGCAAGACCTGTGTCTGCGGCGCCGAGGAGCTCGAGGTCGACACCAAGCGCCGCAAGATGACCACCGCCGGCGGCCTGGTCATCGAGGAGGGCGACGTCGTCTCGATCGACGGCGGCACCGGCAAGGTCTACCTCGGTGAGGTACCCGTGTTGCCGTCCCCGGTGGTCGAGTACTTCGAGGGCACCCTGCACGCCGGCGCCGACGTCCAGGGCGGCCTGGTGCAGGCCGTGCACCGGATCATGTCGCACGCCGACGGCCGCCGCCGCCTCGCGGTGCGCGCCAACGCCGACAACGCCGAGGACGCGAACCGGGCCCGCCGGTACGGCGCCCAGGGCATCGGCCTGTGCCGCACCGAGCACATGTTCCTCGGCGAGGAGCGCCGCAAGGAGGTCGAGCACCTGATCCTGGCGGACAACGACAAGGACCGCGAGCAGGCCCTCTCCACCCTGCTGCCGCTGCAGAAGGGCGACTTCGTCGAGCTCTTCCAGTCGATGGACGGACTGCCGGTCACGGTGCGGCTGCTCGACCCGCCACTGCACGAGTTCCTGCCCGACATCACCGAGCTCTCGGTCCGGGTGGCCCTCGCCGAGGCCCGCAAGGACCCGAACGAGAACGACCTGCGCCTGCTCCAGGCGGTGCACAAGCTGCACGAGCAGAACCCGATGCTGGGTCTGCGCGGCGTCCGGCTCGGCCTGGTCATCCCCGGCCTGTTCGGCATGCAGGTGCGCGCCATCGCGGAGGCCGCGGCCGAGCGCAAGCTGGCCGGCGGCGACCCGCGTCCCGAGGTGATGATCCCACTGGTCGGCACCGTCCAGGAGCTGGAGATCGTCCGCGAGGAGTGCGAGCGGGTCCTCGAGGAGGTCGCGGTTTCCACCGGCGTCCAGCTGGACATCAAGCTGGGCACCATGATCGAGCTCCCGCGGGCCGCCGTGACGGCCGGTCAGATCGCCGAGGCCGCCGAGTTCTTCTCGTTCGGGACCAACGACCTCACCCAGACGGTGTGGGGCTTCTCCCGCGACGACGTGGAGGCCTCGTTCTTCACCGCCTACCTGGAGAAGGGCATCTTCGGGGTCTCCCCGTTCGAGACCATCGACCGGGACGGTGTCGGCTCGCTGGTCAAGCACGCGGTCAAGGAGGGCCGGGCCACCCGTCCCGACCTGAAGCTCGGCGTCTGCGGCGAGCACGGCGGTGACCCGGAGTCGGTGCACTTCTTCCACGAGGCGGGGCTGGACTACGTCTCCTGCTCGCCGTTCCGGATCCCGGTGGCGCGGCTGGAGGCCGGCCGCGCCGCCATCGAGACTGCGGGCAGCGACTCGCGCTGACCCGCATCCCCCTCCGACGGGGAGGGGCGTCCGTCGGTGCTCGGCGCAGGAGAACCGCCGGACGTAACGCGGCCGGGTGGAGTGGACAACGGCGTCCGCTCCACCCGGCCGCGTGCCATGTCCGGGCCGTTCCGGCGCCGGGCCGCCGAGCTGCTCCATTCGAGTGAGGGTCGGCACCCCGCTGATCATCGGACCGCCGCCGACCGGCAAGCTGGAGCCCATGACCAGCCGTCTCCGCGTGATCGCCGTCGCCATCGTGCTCTGCTGCGCCGTCGCGGCCGCCGCGGTGTACGCGGTGACGACCCGCCAGACTCCCGCCGCCCGCCGCGCCGGCCAGGCGCTGCCGACCACCGCGGCGGGCGGGGTCTGCCGCTCCAAGCTGCCCGGCCAGGCCCAGGACACCATCGGCCTGATCGCCAAGGGCGGCCCGTTCCCGTACCGCACCGACGGCGTCGTCTTCGACAACCGGGAGAGCCGGCTGCCCAGGCAGCGCGGCGGCTACTACCACGAGTACACCGTGGTCACCCCGGGTGCCGGGGACCGCGGCGCCCGCCGGATCGTCACCGGCGGCACCGGCGAGGAGTACTGGACGCAGGACCACTACGCCAGCTTCCAGCGGATCGACCCGGCCTGCTGACGCCGGGTCAGCGGGGGCCGCAGTCCAGCTGACGCCGGGTCAGCGGACCCTGGTCCAGGTGATCCGGTGGTACGGCCCGTGCGGCCCGGTGGCCAGCAGCGTGCGCAGCTCGCGGACGATCGGCCCGGCGTCGGCGCGCAGCTGGTGCGGCGTCGCCCGGACCACCGGCAGCCGCGCCGCCTGCAGCCGGTTGCCCCGGGTCAGGGTGCGCTCGTAGTCGGCGGGCCGCAGGTGCCAGGCCCGCGAGTCGATCTCCAGCGCCACGCAGGCCTGCGGCCAGAACGCGTCCGGCACCGCGAGGAACCGCCCGTCCAGCAGCAGCACCGGGTTCCACAGCGGCTCCGGCAGCCCGCACCGCCGCAGCAGCTCGCGCGCCTCGGCCTCGGCGATCGAGTACACCCCGCAGGTCAGCTCGTCCGCCACGTGCTGCACGTGCGGCAGCGCCACGCCGGCCGCCGGTCCGCCGAGCAGCCGGGCCAGCAGATCGGCCCGCTCGCAGTGCCGCCCCTGCACCGCCTCCGCGCAGAGCGCCCGGAACTGCCGCCCGCCGGTCAGGAAGGGCGCCGAGTCGGCCAGCGCCCGGGCCACCCCGACGCTCCACAACCCGTCGTCCCGCTCCACCCGGCCGGCATGCCGCCCACCCGGCTCGGCGCCCGGTGCACCCGGACGAAGTCGCGGCTGGCCACCCGCCGGCTGCTCGGGATCAGCACGTCGACCACCTCGACGTCCGCCGGATGCCCGGCACTGGGCAGCCCCGCGTCCGCCAGCACCGCCAGACCGGTCAGCAGCACCGAGCCGGGTTTGGGTCGCTCGCCCTTGGGCGCCGCATAGCTGAGCGCGGCCCGCAGGCGCTGATGCGGGGTCAGCCGCCCGCTCTGCAGGCAGATCACCCGGGGCAGCACCCGCTGCCAGGGCCCGCCGGGCCGCAGCCGGTGGGCGATCGTCCCGGAGGGCACCCCGTGCTCGATCAGCTGCGCACGGGTCAGGATGTGCTGCTGGTCGGCGCCGAGCAGCCGGACGGCCTCGAGGGCGGTCATCGCAGTCATGGCGGGGTGGTGCCCGCCGGTCCGTGGGTATGCGAAAGGTCCCCGCAGGGGGTCAGCCCGGCTGTGTGTTGACTTCGGCGACTGCGACGGCTTCGACGCCCGGATGGCCCAAGCCCCGGGCACCGGCGACCCGTCAGGCGGGGATCAGCGGACCGGTGGGTCTGACGCACTCCTGGTCGAGTTCGCGCCCCATGCCCCGGCCGATCCCCCGGTCCGGCGCGCTCGGCGAGGTGGCCGCGGCGATCCGCAGCTCGATGATGTCCCGCACCGCCGGCCACTCCTCGGCCAGGATCGAGTAGAACGCGGTGCTGCGCACCACCCCGTCCAGGCCCCGGCTGTGCGCCCGGCGGACCCCCTCGGGGGTGGCGCCGAGCCGCTCGATGGCCGCCCGGGAGCGCAGGTTGCGGGCGTCGGCCCGCAGCGAGATCCGCTGCACGCCCCAGGTCTCGAAGGCGTGGCGGAGCATCAGCAGCTTGGCCTCGGTGTTGATCCCGGTGCCCTGGGCGTGCCGGGAGAGCCAGGTGCGGCCGATCTCGGCGGCATCCGGCACGGCGGTGGCCGGGTCGCCGACCGGGCCGGCCGGCAGCGGCGGCCAGACCACCGGCCCTGCCAGTAGTCCAGCTCGAGGAACCGGGTCGAGCCCACCACCAGGCCGTCGGACGCCCGCACGGTGGCGAACGCCAGCGACCGGCCGGCCGCCAGGTCGGCCCGGGCGGCGGCGATGAACTCCAGCGCACCGTCCAGTCCTTGCGGGACGGCGGTGAAGCCGAAGGTCGAGCGGTCCTCGGCCGCCGCGGCGGCCAGGCCTTCGGCGTGCTGCTCGGTGAGGGGCTCCAGCCGAACGGTACGGCCGGTGAGGGTGACTGGTGCAGGCACGGAACCTTCGATCCTTCGGCAGTCGGAGGGACCTCGCGCCCAGCGTGCGGGCGGTTGGAGGGCAGGTCGCCCCGCCCGATGCGGTCCGCTCAACCTGGGTACGCCGGAGCCTCGGTCGTACGTCGGGTGGCAGCGGCCCTCGGGCGGGCAGCGCGGTGCCGGAGAGCCCGGTTTGCATGAACCGGTCCGGCGAGGAGGTGCGGGGGGACAGCGTGCGTCCGCGAGATGGCCGAAGAGGGAATGAGTGCGCGAAGGGAAGCAGGCGGCCAGGTGAAGGCAAGGTGTGATTCTGGGGCTGACCGTACACGTTCGGGACGGCGGCCTACGGCGTGACGGACGACGTGGCGACGGCGCGACGATGCGGGGCAGCGAGAGGACGATACATGTCGATGCCGCCCGCGTCACTTCGCGGCGCGCCAGCCGGGTGCGCCACCCTGCCCCGACTGGCCCAGCGGTGCCGCCTGGACCACTCGATAGCCGTGCTGACCTGCGGTGATGCACGGTCGGCGAAGAGACGTGAACATTACGGGTCAATGTCATCCGAAGCGCCGGGGCGGTGTCGGGAATGTCAGCGCCCTGCGGCACGCTGGTGTGTGTGACCGACAGGCAGGACCGACGAGAAACGGATCGGGTGCGCGGTGCGTGATCCCCAGGAGCTGTACGAGCTGGAACCACACGGTGTGGCGGCGCTGGAGGCTGCCCGCGCCGGGCTGGTGGACGGTCCGGTGCTGCTCTACCAGTTCGATGGCTTCATGGACGCCGGGGAGGCCGGCGGCCAGGTGATGGCCCACCTGCAGGAGCAGGGCAGCCCGCTGGTGGTCGCCCGCTTCGACCACGACCGCCTGGTCGACTACCGGGCCCGCCGCCCCGCCATGACCTTCGACCAGGAGAGCTGGGTCTCCTACGACCCGCCGGAGCTGCTGGTGCAGCTCGTCCAGGACGCCACCGGCACGCCGTTCCTGCTGCTCACCGGCCCGGAGCCGGATGTCGAGTGGGAGGCCTTCGCGGCCGCCGTGGCCAACCTGGTCGACGAGCTCGGGGTGCGCCTCGCGGTGGACTTCCACGGCATCCCGATGGGCGTGCCGCACACCCGCCCGGTCGGCCTGACCCCGCACGGCAACCGGCTGGACCTGGCCCCGGGCTACCCGCGCTGGTTCGAGCGGGCCCAGGTGCCCGGCAGCGCCCAGGCCCTGGTCGAGTACCGCCTGGCCGAGGCCGGGCACGACGTGCTGGGCTTCGCCGTGCACGTGCCGCACTACGTGGCCCGCTCGCCCTACCCGGCCGCCGCGGTGACGATCCTGGAGGCGGTCCAGGCCGCCACCGGCCTGGTGCTGCCCGGCAATGAGCTGCGCCAGCGGATCGCCGAGGTGCACGCCGACATCGAGGAGCAGCTCTCGCACGGTGACGGCGAGCTGAGCTCCGCGATCCGCGGCATGGAGGGGCAGTACGACGCGGTGGCCGGCGCCGAGTCCAGGGAGAGCCTGCTCGCCCAGGCCGCCGACCTGCCCTCCGCCGAGGAGCTCGGCCGCCAGTTCGAGCAGTTCCTGGCCGAGCACGAGCAGGGCGAGTAGGCGGGCCGGTTCGCCTCGGAACCATGCCGTGGGCACCGGGCGTTGGGCGGGGTGTGATGCGTCGACCGATGGGCCTGGGGCTCGTGCTGGTGCTGCTCGCGCTCGCCGGTTGCACGGCGGGTGGCGGGCGGCCCGCGCCTGCCGGTGCGTCGGGGAGCGCGCCACCCAGCGCCAAGGCCCGCGCCTGGGTGCCCGGGGGGCCCTATGCGGCTCTCGGCGACTCCTACACGGCCGGGCTGCAACTGCAGCCCGCCGGCGGTGGCCCCAAGGGCTGCGGGCGGTCGGCGGCCAACTATCCGTCGCTGGTCGCCCAGGGCCTCGGCCTGACGGGCGACCAGTTCACCGACGCCAGCTGCACCAGCGCCACCACGGCCGACCTGACCGGCGCCCAGCAGGTGTCAGGCGGCCCGAACCCGCCCCAGCTGGACGCGCTCAATGCGCGGACCAGGCTGGTCACGGTCGGCATCGGCGGCAATGACGCGGGTTTCACCAACGTCTTCACCGAGTGCGCGGAACAGGGGCTGCTCCATCTGGTGGCGGTGGCCAAGGGCCAGGCGCCGTGCAAGGCCCACTACACCGCCGCCGACGGCAGCGACCAGCTGAGCGGCGTGCTGAAGACGGTGGGCGACCGGGTTTCCGCGGTGCTGCGCCAGGTGGCCCAGCGGTCACCCCAGGCCAAGGTCTTCCTGGTCGGCTACCCGGCGCTGCTGCCCAGCGATCCCGCCTCCTGCGGCGGGCTGCTCGGCGACACCGTCAGCAAGGGCGATCTGGCCTTCCTCGCCGAGCAGGAGCAGCGGCTGAACACCGTGCTGCGCGACCAGGCGGCGGCCGCCGGCGCGGTCTACGTGGACACCTACGCGCCCACCCAGGGGCACGACATGTGCGCCGGGCAGTCGGCCCGCTGGGTGGAGCCGCCGCTGCCGGCCGGTGGCATGGCACCGCTGCACCCCAACCTGGCCGGGCAGCAGGCGATGGCCGCCGCGGTGCTGGGGAGCATCCGGGCGGCCCGCTGACCGGCGGTCCGCGCTACGGCTTCGACCAGTCGGTGCCGAGTGCGATCGCGGTGAGCTGGTCCGTGGTCAGGGCCAGCGGGCCGCCGGTGTAGGTGCGGCCGTCGGGCCCGTTCCAGGTGGAGACCTCCACCCGGGTGCCGTCCGGGTGGAGGACGTCGATCTGTAGGCCGTGTGTGGTGCCGGTCTTGCCGGGCCCGTTGTCGCTGGTCATCACGGTGACTCCGGCCGCTGTACGGGTCGGTGTGGCGCCCGGGGGAGCGAAGTTCTGAAGGGACCAGCTGGGGGTGATGCTGATGCTCACCTGGCTGGTCCGCCCACTCAGGGTGACCGCCAGGTGGACCGAGCCCGGCACCAGCTGCTTGCTCGTGTCGGCCTGGAAGGTGGCACCTTCGGGCAGCAGCTGCTTGGCGGAGTCGAGGATTTGCTGCGGTGTCCAATCGTTGGCCGTGATGGCCGGCTTGGTCAGCTCGGCGAACACCGGGTCCCAGGCGCTGCTCGCCAGCGTGTTGGTCAACTGCTGGGCGCTCAGCGGAGGGTCTGTGCGGGCAGTCGACGAGGATGGGTCGGGGGAGACGGCCTCGTCGATCCGCAGAGTCCGCCCGTCCGCGCCGACGTAGCTCAGTGTCCAGACGCCGGGCGCGGCCGCTGTGGGCTGGTTGAGCACCACGATCGAGCCGTCCGGACGCACGGTGCGGGTGCACTGGGTCGTGTCAGCGAAGAACGGGTCGGCACACTCGGTGCCGCTGGTCCACTGGGTGAGCGGCAGCGCGACCCGATCGGTGCTGAGTGACAGTAGGGCGGTGTCGTGCCCGTTGTCGTAGTTCATCGTGACCCTCGGCCCGGCGTTCTTCGCGCTGCCCTCGCCGATGCCGAAACCGAACGCCTGACTGACCTTGGCCGGCGGCAGCAGCGCGGTGAGCGTGTCGACCATGAACTGCCCGTTGACCCGATCGCCGCCGTGCGCGGCCGATACCGTGGTCGGGCTCGGGCTCGGGCTCAGCGTGAGCGCGGTGGTCACGGCAGCGGCGGTCAGCACCGCCGCCGAGCCGGCCAGGGCGGCCCGGCGGCGGGCTCGCAGCCGTCGGCCGCGCCGCTCGGCGCCGTCGGTCAGTGCCGTGACCATGGTGCCCGGCGCCAGTTCGGCGGCCTCCCGCAGGCCCTGGATGAGCTTCTCGTCGAATGAACGCATGGCTGTGTGACCCCTTGTGGGAAGTGGAATGAACGGGGATGTGCGGTGACGCCGGGTCAGAGCTCGGCGAACTGCTCCAGTTCCTCGCCGAGAGCGGTCCGCAGCTTCACCAGTGCCCGGGCGGCCCGCGAGCGCACGCCGCTGGCGCTCAGGCGCATCATCGCGGCGGTCTCCTCCACGCTGCGGTCCTCCCAGTAGCGCAGGACCAGCACGGTGCGGTCCTGCACCGGCAGCTCGCCCAGCGCCTTGAGTAGGGCCAGGCGCAGCTCGGGCTCAGTGTCGTGCACCGGTTGTTCGCTGAAGGTCGACGTCACGTGCTCGCCGCTGCTGCGCCGGCGGCGGTGCGTCAGGAAGGTGTTGACCAGCACGGTCTGCGCGTAGGCGGTCGGGTTGTCGAGCCGGCTGATCTTCCGCCAGCGGGCGAACAGCCGCGCAAGCGTCTCCTGGGCCAAGTCCTCGGCGAGATGCGCGTCACCGCCCGTTAGCAGGAATGCCGTGCGGACCAGATGGCACCCCCGGGCGGCCGCGAAATCCCTGAAGTCCAGCGGCTGCGCCGACGTGCCGCTCGATGGTGTGCGCTTCATGACCTTCCAACGCGATGGGCCTCAGGTTGCGTCCCGGTCGTGCCGGTGACGGCCCGGAGTGGTGCCGAAGGCGTGCCGGAACGCCTCGATGAAGGCGCTGGGGGAGTGGTAGCCGCAGGCGGTCGCGGTGGCCGTGACCGAGCGGCCCTCGGCCAGCAGCACCAGCGCGTGGTGCAGTCGCAGTTGGGCCCGCCACTGCGGAAAGCTCAGGCCCAGCTCGCGGCGGAACAGCCGGCTCAGGGTGCGCTCCCCGGCGCCGACCGCGCGGCCGAGCTCGGCCAGGGTGCGCGGATCGCCGGGGTCGGCGGTGAGCAGCGCGGCCAGGTCGCGCAGCCGGGGATCACGCGGTTGCGGTAGCCCGAGCGGCAGTTCGGGCGCCTGGCGCAGCTGGTCCAGCGCTGCCTGCTCCAGGGTGCGGGCGGGCCGCCCGGTGGGCGCGTCGGGTCCGGTGAGGGCGGCGATCAGCTCGCGCAGCAGCGGGCTGACCGCGAGCACCGCCGGGCCGGCCAGCCGCAGCGGATTGACCGTCGCCGGGAACACCAGGCAGCGCAACTCGCTCGGCCCGTGCGCCTGGTGGGCGTGCGGCACGCCGGCCGGCAGCCAGACCGCGCGGTACGGCGGCACCACCCAGCTGCCTTGCGCCGTGGTCATCCGCAGCACTCCGCGTCCGGGCCAGGCCAGCTGGTTGACGTCGTGGTAGTGCCATTCGACCCGCTCCCGGTCGGCCATCGGGCGCAGTGACGGCCCGGGCGCGTCCCGGTGGGCCCAGGTGTGGCGGGTTGGCGACACAACTGGGCAGGATAACGGAAGCCGGAACACCCTGTGGACGGTCAGGCTGGGTCCATGACGAGCCGTGAGACCGGTGTCTGGCGCCGGATGCGACTGTGGGGCGCGGCGCATGCCGTCGACGACCTCTACCAGGGCCTGGTGCCCGCCATGGTGCCGTACTTCGTGCTGGAGCGCGGCTGGGGCTATGTGGCGGCCGGCGGACTGACGCTGGCCGCCACGCTCGGCAGCGCGCTGCCGCAACCGCTGATCGGCCTCGCGGTGGACCGCTGGCGGCTGCCCTGGCTGGCGGCGGCCGGGGTGGCGCTGGCCGGGACGGGGGTGGGGCTGTCCGGGCTGGTCGGCGGCTACCCGGTGGTCTGGGCGCTGCTGCTGCTCTCCGGAATCGGGGTGTCGATGTTCCACCCGGCGGCCGGCAAGGCGGCCCGGCAGGCGGCGGGGGAGAGCACCGCCGCGATGAGCGTCTTCGCGGCCGGCGGCAGCGTGGGCTTCTTCCTGGCTCCGGTGCTGGCCACTCCGGCGCTGGCGGCCTGGGGGGTGAAGTCGACCGCGCTCTTCCTGGCGCCGGCGATGCTGACGGCCGTGCTGCTGCACCGGGCCGGTGGGCGGCGCGGGGCGGCGGCGACCGGGGTGGCGGCCCGGACCGGTGGGACGGACCACTGGGGGCCGTTCCTGGTGCTCACCGGGGTGGCCGTGGTGCGCTCGATGGTCTTCTTCGGGGTCAGCACCTTCATCGAGCTGTACTGGCTGCGTCAGCTGCACGCCTCGCACGCGCTGAGCGGGGCGGCGCTGGCCTGCTTCCTGGCCGGCGGGGTGACCGGGACGCTGGGCGGCGGCCGGCTGGCGGACCGGATCGGCATGGTGCGCACCGCGCAGCTGGGGACGGTGCTGATCGTGCCGGTGCTGCTGGCGCTGCTGCTGGTGCCGGGCCGGTATCTGCCGCTGCTGTTCGCGGTGTTGACCGGGGCGGTGCTCAATCTGCCGTTCGCGGTGATGGTGAAGCTGGGGCAGGACTATCTGCCGAGCCGGCCGGGAACGGCGGCCGGGGTGACGCTGGGGCTGGCGGTGAGCGTCGGCGGGCTGGTCGCGCCGCCGCTCGGTCTGGTGGCTCAAGCGCACGGCCCGCGCGGGTGTTGGCGGTGGTCTGCGCGATGCCGGTGGCCGCCGTGCTGCTCGGGGCGTTCCTGGTGGAGCCGGAGCGGCTCAGGCGGTCGGGGCGGCCGTCATCGGCCGGTTCGGCAGATCCCGGTGCCGGCGGATCGGCGAGCACAGCAGCACCGTCGCGGCCAGCGGTACGGCCGCGCAGCTGAGCCACATCGCCGTGCCGAGGCCGAACGCCTGGGCCAGGCCGCCGCCGAGCAGCGCGCCGATCGGCATGGTGCCGTAGACCACGACGGCGGTGGTGGCGCTGGTGCGGCCGAACATCTCGGCGGGCACGTACCGCTGGATGAAGGTGGCCCGCAGCACATTGCCGGCCACCACGCCGCCGGAGACCGCCAGACCGCCGACCAGGTAGCAGGCCGCGCCGGCGCCCTTGTCGGCGAGCGGGATCAGCAACGCCAGGACGGGCAGTCCGAGTTGGAAGAGCAGCAGGGCCCGGGCGGTGCCGATCGCGGCGCCGACCCGGCGGGCCACCGCGGCGCCGGCGATGCCGCCGAGGCCGGACAGCGCGATCAGGGTGCCGATCAGGCCCTGCGGCAGCCCGGCGCGGTTCAGCAGGAAGATCACCTGGATCGACTGGTAGGCCGTCAGCGCCAGGTTGGAGAGCCCGCCGTAGGCGAGGATCGAGCGCAGCCAGCTGTCGCCCAGCACCAGCCGCAGCCCTTCGCCGACGTCCTGCCGCAGGCTGCGCCGGGCCGCCGGCGCGGTCCGCCGCTCGGCCTCGTGGATCCGGGCCGTGCAGAGCACGGAGACCAGGAAGGTCACGGTGTTGGCGAACAGGCCGTTCACCGGCCCGAAGAACTGGGCGATGGCACCGGCCGAGCTCCTGCCCGCGAACTGGGCGACCGAGGCGCTGCCCTGGATCTTGGCGTTGCCCTCGGCGCGGTCCGGCTCGGCCACCAGGGTGGGCAGCAGGGCGGTGTAGGCGGTCTGGAAGAAGACGGCGCTGACTCCGGCGCAGAAGGCCACCGCCAGCAGCTGGGGGAAGGTCAGCAGGCCGAGCGTGCCGGCCACCGGAATGGTCAGGTAGAGCAGCAGCGAGCAGGCCGCCGCGGCCAGCATCACCGGCCGGCGGCGCAGCCGGTCCACCCAGGCGCCGGCCGGCAGGCCGAGCAGCAGCCAGGGCAGCCAGGCGGCGGCGGTGAGCGAGCTGACCTTGAGCGCGTCGGCGTGCAGCACGACGGTGGCGATCAGCGGTAACGCCAGGTTGGTCACCGAGCCGCCGAACTGGCCGGTCACCTCGCCGGTGTAGAGGAGCCGGAAGTCGCGGTTGCGGCGCAGCAGGCTGCTGCCGGGCGTGCCGACGGTGGGGGCGGTGGTCGGGACCGCGGTGCGGGTCAGGGTGCGCATCAGGACTCCTCGTCGGTGGCGTGCTCGTCGGTGGCGCTGTCGGGGCCGTACATCGGCAGGGTCTGGAACTGGATCAGCACCGGGCGGGCCTCGGCGGGCCGCGGGGCGTCGGGCTCCGGCACATGGCGGCGGATCACCGCCAGCAGTTCGGCGCCGAGGGCTCCCAGCTGCTCCGGCGTCATCCACACCTCGCCCCAGTCGGACATGTTTCCGGTGCCCACCCACTCGGGGGTGAGCGGTGTGGCCAGGGCCCGGGCGGCGCGCTGGAAGGAGCGCTCCAGGTAGTGGCGCTTGTAGACGTCGAGCGCCTGGGCGGTCGCCGGGTCCACGGTCAGCTCGGCGCTGTTGAAGGTCATCTTCGGCGAGCTGCGCTGCCACCAGCGCTCGCGCTTGGTGCCGCGCTCCTGGTCCTCGTTGATGAACCCGTGTTCGGCCAGCTGGCGCAGGTGCCAGCTGAGCGTTCCGGTGTTCTCGCCGAGGCGCTCGGCGAGCTTGGCGGAGGTGGCCGGCCCCTCGTCGGTCAGCAGGTCCAGGATCCGCATCCTCAGCGGGTGGGCCAGGGCGCGCAGGCTGCGCGGGTCGACGGTACGGGCCTGCGGGGTGGGCTGTTCGTCGTTCACGTCGTCGTCCATGACCACGAAGATATCTTGCAGAGGATTCTCTGCATAGAGCAATCTGCAGAGAATCCTCTGCAACTTTGAGCCGTGAGCGCGCTGCCCCCGATCCGTCACCGGCGCGGCGTACCGTGTCGCTGATGGACGACCCGACGAACGACGATCACGCCGAAGCCCGCTGGGTGCCCGAGCCGGACAAGCGGCCCGGTCGCACCGCCTTCCAGCGCGACCGCGCCCGGGTGCTGCATTCCGCCGCGCTGCGCCGGCTGGCCGGCACCACCCAGGTGGTCGCCCCGATGCGCAGCGACTTTCCCCGCACCCGGCTCACCCACTCGCTCGAATGCGCCCAGGTGGGGCGGGAGTTGGGGGCGGCCCTGGGCTGCGACCCGGATCTGGTGGAGACCGCCTGCCTCTCCCACGACCTGGGCCACCCGCCGTTCGGGCACAACGGTGAGCAAGCGCTTGATCTGGCCGCCGCGGCCTGCGGCGGCTTCGAGGGCAACGCCCAGTCGCTGCGCATCCTCACCCGCCTGGAGCCCAAGCGCTTCGCCCCGCTGGACGAGCCGGCCGCCCGGCTGGCCCCCTGGCCGGGCCGCAGCGTCGGGCTCAACCTGACCCGGGCCGCGCTGGACGCCGCCACCAAGTACCCCTGGCCGCGCGGCGGCCACCCCACCGACCCCGACTCGCCCAAGTTCGGCGTCTACACCGACGACCTGCCGGTCTTCCGCTGGCTGCGCTCCGGCGCCCCGCACGGCCGCAAGTGCTTCGAGGCCACCGTGATGGACTGGTCCGACGACGTGGCCTACTCCACACACGACGTCGAGGACGGCATCTACGCCGGCCACATCGACCCCGCCGCGCTGTCCAGCCCCGCCGAGCGGGCCGAGCTGTGCAAGGTCGCCGAGCAGTACGCGCCGGGCGCCGAGCCCGAGGAGTTCGCCGCGGCCCTGGACCGCCTGCAGCGCGAGGAGTGGTGGCCGCGCGGCTACGACGGCTCGCCGCGCTCCCGGGCCGGCCTCAAGGACCTCACCAGCCAGCTGATCGGCCGGTTCTGCCTGGCCGCCGAGCAGGCCACCCGGGCCCGCTACGGTCCGGGGCGGCTCACCAGGTACGCGGCCGAGCTGGTGGTGCCGCGCCCGGTGCGGCTGGAGTGCGCGGTGCTCAAGGCGGTCGCGGTGCGCTATGTGATGCAGCGCGTCGAGCAGGCCCAGCTGCGGGCCCGCCAGCGGGTGGTGATCGCCGAGCTGGCCGAGCTGCTGTCCGCGGGCGACCCCGCCGAGCTGGACCCGGTCTTCGCCGCCCAGTACGCCCACGCCGCCGACGACGGCGCCGCGCTGCGCGCAGTGATCGACCAGATCGCCAGCCTCACCGACGCCTCCGCCCTGGCCCTCCATGCCCGCCTGACCGGCACGCCTCTGAAGTAAACTTCCCCGAGTGGCCGGGCGGATCAGGGACGAAGACGTACAGCGAGTGCGCGACGCGCTGCCCATCGACGTGGTCGTCGGCGACTACGTACAGCTCACCAATGGTGGCGGCGGCCAGCTGAAGGGCGTCTGCCCGTTCCACGACGAGAAGTCCGCCTCCTTCTACGTCAGCCCCAGCAAGGGTGTCTTCCACTGCTTCGGCTGCCAGGAGAGCGGCGACACCATCACCTTCTTGCAGAAGATCGAGCACTTCTCGTTCGCCGAGGCCGTGGAGCGGATGGCCGCCCAGGCGAACATCACGCTGCGCTACGAGGAGGGCGGCTACAACAGCCGCGGCCAGCAGGGCGAGCGCACCCGGCTGGTCGAGGCGCACAAGGTGGCCGCCGCCTACTACCGGGAGCAGCTGGAGGGCGCGGAGGCCGAGATCGGCCGGGCGTTCCTGGCCGAGCGCGGCTTCGACGCCGCCGCGGCCGCCCTCTTCGGCGTCGGCTACGCCCCGGCCGGCTGGGAGCACCTGGTGCGCTACCTGCGCGGCAAGGGCTTCACCGACCGGGAGATCCTGCAGGGCGGCCTGGCCTCGCAGGGTCAGCGCGGCGGCCTGATCGACCGGTTCCGGGGCCGCCTGGTCTGGCCGATCCGGGACGTGGCCGGCGAGGTGGTGGGCTTCGGCGCCCGCCGGCTGCGCGAGGACGACAACGGCCCGAAGTACCTCAACACCCCCGAGACGCCGATCTACAAGAAGTCGCACGTCCTCTACGGCATCGACCTGGCCAAGAAGGAGATCGCCAAGTCCGGCCGGGCCGTGGTGGTCGAGGGCTACACCGATGTGATGGCCTGCCACCTCGCCGGTGTCACCACGGCGGTGGCCACCTGCGGCACGGCGTTCGCCGAGGACCACATCAAGATCATCCGCCGGCTGCTGATGGACACCTCGGCCTACCGCGGCGAGACGGTCTTCACCTTCGACGGCGACGCGGCCGGCCAGAAGGCGGCGCTGCGGGCCTTCGAGGACGACCAGAAGTTCGCCGCCCGCACCTCGATCGCGATCAGCCCCGGCGGCATGGACCCGTGCGAACTGCGGCTGGCCCAGGGTGAGGAGGCGGTCCGCGAGCTGATCGCCCACCCGGTGCCGCTGTTCGAGTTCGCGCTGCGCACCACGGTGGCCCGGCACCGGGTGGACGCCGCCGAGGGACGGGCCGCCGCCCTGGAGGAGGCCGCCCCGATCGTCGCCAAGATCAAGGACCCGTCCATCCGGCACGAGTACGCCGTCCAACTGGCCGGCCTGCTGGGCATCCTGGACGAGCAGTTCGTGGTCCGCCGGGTGTCCCAGATCTCCCGCTGGCAGCGGGAGGCGCCGCAGCAGGGGCGCGGGCAGCAGCGCGGCCAGGCGGCCCGCCAGCAGCCCGCCCCGCAGCCGGCCGCCGCGCCCCGGCTGAACCCGCATGACCGGGCCAGTTCCGCGGAGCGCGAGCTGCTGAAGCTCGCGCTGCAGCGGGCCGAGGTGGTCAACCCCTACTTCGACCAGTTCGGCGAGGACGAGTTCACCACCCCGCAGTACGCCGCCGTCCGGCGGGCCGTCGGCAAGGCCGGCGGCACGGTCTACGGGCAGGGCGTGCCGGGTTTCCTCGGCCTGGTCAACGAGGCCGCGGAGAACGACCAGGTCCGCATGGTGATCGCCGAACTGACCGTGGAACCGCTGCGCCACAAGCTCGTTGACGAGCACTACGCGGGGCAGATCCTGGTGGCGGTCCGGCTGCAGGCGGTGGACCGCCGGCTGGCCGAGGTGCACAGCCACCTCCAGCGGATCGCCAGCCGCTCCACCGCCGAGGAGCTGACGCCGGTGCAGCAGGAGCTCTACGCGCTGCAGCAGTACAAGGAGAGCCTGAAGACGCGCGGCGCCGCCGGCCTGTAGCACACCGGTGCGGTACCGGTGCGGCCCCGGTGTGGCGCAGCGCACGCTGGAAGGGCCACACTGAAAGGGTCTCAGTCCGTCGTGGTACGGGCCCCAGGGCCCGCGGAGGGTGGGCCCCTTGGAGATCGCCAGACCGGCCGAGGTCGTGCTCGACGAGCTGGACGAGCCGCTCGGCGAAGAGCCCGGCCAGCCGTCGGACGAACCGCCGGCCGAGGAACCCGCCGAGCCGCTCGCCGCCCTGCGGGAGGGCACCGGCCCGGCCGCCGACCTGTTCCGCCAGTACCTGCGCGAGATCGGCCGGATCCGGCTGCTCACCGCCGCGGAGGAGGTGGAGCTCGCCCGGCAGGTGGAGGCCGGCCTGTTCGCCGAGGACCACCTGCACCGCCACGGCCTGCCCGACGGCCCGCTGGCCGACGAGCTCGACCAGCTGGTGGTGCTCGGCCGCACCGCCAAGCGCCGCTTGATCGAGGCCAATCTGCGCCTGGTGGTCTCGGTCGCCAAGCGCTTCACCGGCCGCGGGCTCACCATGCTCGACCTGGTGCAGGAGGGCAACGTCGGGCTGATCCGCGCGGTCGAGAAGTTCGACTACACCCGCGGCTACAAGTTCTCCACCTACGCCACCTGGTGGATCCGGCAGGCGATGAGCCGGGCCCTCGCCGACCAGGCCCGCACCATCCGGGTGCCGGTGCACGTGGTGGAGCTGATCAACCGGGTGCTGCGGATGCAGCGCAAGCTGCTCCAGGAGCGCGGGGAGGAGCCGACCCCGCCGAGGTGGCGGTGGTCCTGGAGCTCACCGAGGCCCGGGTCCGGGAGGTGCTGCGGCTGGCCCAGGAGCCGATCTCGCTGCACATCCCGGTCGGCACCGAGGAGGACGTGGCGCTCGGCGACCTGATCGAGGACGCCGACGCCGCCGAGCCCGCCGAGAGTGCGGCCTTCCTGCTGCTGCGCGAGCACCTGGAGGCAGTGCTGGCCACCCTCGGCGAGCGCGAGCGCAAGGTGGTCGAGCTGCGCTACGGGCTGGTCGACGGGCGGGTGCGCACCCTGGAGGAGATCGGTGAGCTCTTCGGCGTGACCCGGGAGCGGATCCGCCAGATCGAGTCCAAGACCCTCGCCAAACTGCGCGACCACGCCTTCGCCGACCAGCTGCGCGGCTACCTCGACTGACTACGGCACGGTGACCGACGGCGGCGCCGTGACCGCCTACGGCACGGTCCAGCGCTGGGCGCCGGTGCCGTTGCAGTTCCAGATCTGGAGCTGGGTGCCGTTGGTGGTGTTGCTGTTCGGCAGATCCAGGCAGAGGCCGGACGGCGGGTTGAGCAGTGAGCCGTCCGAGCGCGGCCACCACTGCTGGGCCCCGGTGCCGTTGCACGGCCACAGGTCCACCAGGGTGCCGGGTGTCGTCCCGCTGTTCGCCACGTCCATGCAGTTGCCGAGCACCTGGAGGCTGCCGTCCGAGGCCGTCGTCCACTGCTGGGCGCCGGTGCCGTTGCAGTCCCAGATCTGGATCTTGTTGCCCCAGGAGAGTTTGCTCTGGTCGTCGTCCACGCACTTGCCCGCCAGCCCGGTGATCCGGCCGGTGACCGGGGTGGCCGGGCCGGTGTCGAAGGAGGGCGGGGCGTCCGCCGGCGAGGTGCCCCAGTTCTGCGGGTCGGTGCTGCTGAGCCCGTAGGCCAGGGTGCCGCCGTTCTGCACGAAGCCCTCGCTCAGCCACGGCTGCTGGGACGGTGAGCCGTTGACCTGCAGGCTGGTCACATAGGGCGTGTTGTCGGCCGCGCCGGGCGCGGTGATGTCGATCACCACCCCGTTGCCCCGGGTGATCGTGATGCCCGGGAACAGCGGGCTGGCCAGTGCCAGTTCGGCCCGCCCGGGGACCTCCGGGTACATCCCGAGGGCGGCCCAGACGGCCCAGGCGGACATCTCGCCGAGGTCGTCGTTGCCGGCCTCGCCGGTCGGGCCGTACGAGTACAGCGTGGTCAGCGCCTGGCGGACCACGGCCTCGGTCCGGTCGGGCCGGCCCGCGTAGTCGTAGAGCCAGGGGATGGCCGTCGACGGCTCGTTCGCCAGGTAGGCGCCCGCCGACCACGGGCCCGCGTTCAGGCCGTTGGCGAAGAGCGTGTCCAACCGGGAGCCCACCGGGCCCGGGCCGCCCAGCGCGGCGAACAGACCCTTGGGGTTCTGCGGCACCAGCCAGGTGTACTGGGCACCGTCGCCCTCCAGCCACCCGTTCTGCGAGGTCGGGGCGAAGCTCGGAAAGCTGTGGTCGGCGTTGCGCGGTTCGAGGTACAGGTCGTTGTTGTTGAGGATGTCGCGCCAGTTCGAGGAGCTGTGCAGCAGTACGTCGTGGATCGCCGTGTCGCCCAGCCGGGAGGCGAGTTGGGAGATCGCGAAGTCGGCGGTGGCGTACTCCAGGGTGGTGGCGCCGCTCCAGCTGTTCGCGGCCGGCACGAAGCCCTCGCCCGCCTCGCTCTGCCAGCCCGGCCGTTCGTTGTCCTTCACGGTGCCCTGCCAGGACTCCCAGAGCAGGTTCCAGTAGTCGAAGTCGATGGCACCGAAGGCGACCAGGTCGCTGCCGATGATCGGCAGCGGATCGCCGTTCATCACCCCGGTGTTGCCGTTGGCCAGTGTCCAGCGGTCCAGGTATCCCGCCTGGGCCCCCTGGTCGACGATCGACTGGGCGACGTCCGAGGCCTGCTGCGGGGCCAGGAAGGCCAGCAGCTGCGCCTGGGAGCGGTAGACGTCCCAGCCGGAGAAGTCGGCGTACTCGGCGTGCCCCGCCGCGGCGGTGTGGAGCTGCCCGTCGAAGCCCGGGTAGCGGCCGTCGGTGTCGCTGAACACGCTCGGGTCCTGGAGGACGTGGTACAGCGCGCTGTAGAAGGTCACGGTGTCGAAGACGTTCCCGCCCGCCACGGCGATCCGTTGCAGCATGCCGTTCCAGGCTCCCCGGGTCGCCGACTTGACCTGGGCGAAGCTCTCACCTCCCTGCTCCGCCTGGAGGTTGGCGTAGGCGTTGGCCGCGCTGACGAAGGAGATGCCGACCTTCGCCGTGACGGTGGGGTTGGCCGAGGTGTCGAAGGAGACCTGGGCCAGTGACCCGCCGGTGAGGCTGCTGCTGGCGAACGGGCGGTCGAACACCACCGTGAAGAACAGCCGGTAGTGGTTGCCGCTGCCGCAGAAGTTGCCGCTGTCGGTGTAGCCGGCGATCCCGTTGGAGCTGATCGTCACGCTGCCGGTGGCGGCGTTGAAGGCCTTGCCCGCGTCCACGGTGAGCGAGGCGGTCTGGCCGGCCGGGTAGGTGAACTGGGCGATGCCGGAGCGCTGGGTGACCGCGAGATCGGTTCTGATCCCGTCGTCGAAGGTGACCGAGTAGGTGCCGGGCGAGGCCGACTCGTTGCTGTGCGAGAAGGTCGAGTAGCCGGGTGGGCTGCTGCCGGGGAACGGCAGGAACGGGACGTTTCCGTAGTCCCCGCAGCCCGCGCCCGAGATGTGGGTGAGGCTGAAGCCGCGGATCCGGTTGTCGTTGTAGTCGTAGCCGCCGTTCTGGTAGGTGACGGTGTCCGGGCTCCACTGGATCATGCCCAGCGGTGCGACCGCGCCCGGGAAGGTGTTGCCGCCCCCGCGCCGTTGCCGTAGTCGGGGGCGCCCTGGGCGGTGCCGACGAAGGGGTTGACCCACTGCGCGGGGTCGCTGACGGTGATGTGCTGCGTGGTGGCCGCCGCTTCGGGGGCGCGTTGCAGACCGGCCGCGGCCATCAGGGTGACGCAGGCGGTCAGGGCGATCGCCCCGCGCCGGTGCGGGCGGCGCGGGGGGTCGCCCGGGCCCCGCCGAGTGGCGGGGCCGGACGGGTTGGCGGGACTGCCCGGCCGCCGCACGGGGCGGGGCGGGCACGGGGGCCGATGGGGCCGCAGGTGGCGCGAAATTCCGGGGCGTCGCAAGATACGCAACTGAGCCCACCTCCTGACTTTCCGTCAGTGTTCCCTTGCAGAGGGTGATGACTCGGGAGGTAGCGCACCTGTTCGGTAATTTTTTCGGCAAACGGGTTGACAGATCGTCAGGCTGCCATCCCTGATGCCCTAGTGGTGGAAGGCGCTCGACGGCTCGATCCCGCGGTTCTGCAACGGCGCCGGCTGGGCCTGCAGTTCGGGCAGCAGTCGCTCCAGGTCGTCGAGCAGCATGTCGGCCAGGTCCAGGGTGAACCCGTTGCGGCAGACCACCCGCAGCACCGACAGGTCGGTCCGGTTCTCCGGGAAGGTGTAGGCGGGCACCTGCCAGCCGCGCTCCCGCAGCCGCCGCGAGACGTCGAAGACGTCGAACGAGGTGACCGTGTCGGCCACCGTGCAGGCGAAGACCGGGAGTTGGTCGCCGCGGGTGATCAGCCGGAAGACACCCAGCTTCTCGAACCCGGCCGCCAGGTGGCGGGCCACGTGGCGGCAGGACTGCTGGACCGCGCGGTAGCCCTCGAAGCCGAGCCGCAGGAACTGGTAGTACTGCGCGACCACCTCGGAGCCGGGTCGGGAGAAGTTCAGCGCGAAGGTCGGCATGTCGCCGCCCAGGTAGTTGACCTTGAAGACCAGCTCCTCGGGCAGTGCCTCGGCGTCCCGCCAGATCGCCCAGCCGACGCCGGGGTAGACCAGGCCGTACTTGTGGCCCGAGGTGTTGATGGAGGCCACCCGGGGCAGTCGGAAGTCCCAGAGCAGGTCGGTGTCCAGGAACGGTGCGACCATGCCGCCGGAGGCGCCGTCCACGTGCACCGGGATGTCCAGGCCGGTGCGCCGCTGCAGCGCGTCCAGCGCGTCGCAGATCTCCTTGACCGGCTCGTAGGAGCCGTCGAAGGTGGAGCCGAGCACAGCAACCACGCCAATGGTGTTCTCATCGCACAGCGCCAGCGCCGAGTCGGCGTCCAGGTGGAACCGCTCGCCCTCCATCGGCGCGAGCCGGCACTCCACCTCCCAGAAGTTGCAGAACTTCTCCCAGCAGACCTGCACATTGGCGCCCATCACCAGGTTGGGCTTGGCGCCGGCGTCGTAGCGGGCCTGGTTGCGGCGCATCCAGCGGCGCTTGAGCGCCAGCCCGGCCAGCATGCAGGCCTCGCTGGAGCCGGTGGTGGAGCAGCCCACCGCCTGGTCGGGATCGGGCGCGTGCCACAGGTCGGCCAGGATCGCCACGCAGCGCCGCTCCAGCTCGGCGGTCTGCGGGTACTCGTCCTTGTCGATCATGTTCTTGTCGAAGCACTCGGCCATCAGCTTGTCCGCCTCCGCCTCCATCGAGGTGGTGACGAAGGTGGCCAGGTTCAGCTTGGCGTTGCCGTCCAGCATCAGCTCGTCGTGGATCAGCTGGTAGGCGACGTGCGGGAGCAGCGGGACGTCATGCAGTCGGTGCTTCGGCGGGGCCTGGCGCATCGCGCCGATCGGATCGGCCTCGCCCAGCAACGCGTTGACGGTCAGTCGGCGGTCGGTGCTCGACCCCTTGTGCAGCGCCATTCCTCGGATGCCCTTCGGTGGAAGACCAGCAGGGCAATCCACGCTAGGCCATCTCGCCGATCTCCGGGTGGACTTGATCCCGCACCACGCCGTACTGCTGGCGTACTGCGTTACCGAACGGCTGATCCTGCTCCGGTTCCAGCACCGTCGCCCCCGGCAGCTCCCAGTGCGGCGGTTCGGCAGTGCCGGCCAGCGCCCAGGCCGCCTGCCGCGCCGCACCACGGGCCGCGTGGTCCCCCGGTGGCGGTATCACCACCGTGGTGCCGAAGATCAGCGAGGCGTTGTCGCGGACCGCGGGCAGCCGCCCGACCGCGCCGAGCAGGAACACCCGACGGATCGTCACCCCCTTGGCGCGCAGCCGGTCCAGCGCGTCCGCGATGTTGCAGAGCATGCCCTCGACGGCGGCCCTGGCCAGGTGCTCGGGACGCATCGAGTCGGCCCGAAGACCCGTCAGGGTGCCTGCGGCGTGCGGGAGTCGGGGCGTGCGCTCGCCGTCCAGGTAGGGCAGCAGCACCAGGCCGTAGGCGCCGGGGGAGGAGCGCAGCGCCAGCTCGCTCAGCTGCTCCAGGTCGACGCCGAGCAGCTGCGCGGTGGACCGCAGCACCCCGGCGGCGTTGAGCGTGCCGGCCATCGGCAGGTGCCGTCCGGTGGCGTCGGCGAACGAGGAGATGATGCCGGACGGATCCACCACCGGCTCGTCGTGCACCGCGAAGATCGTCCCGGAGGCCCCCAGCGACACCACCGCGTCCCCGGACTCCAGCCCGAGGCCGAGCGCGGCCGCCATGTTGTCGCCGGTGCCGGCCGAGATCAGCAGCCCCTCGGGGGTGTGCCCGGCCGGCTCGTTGGGCGCCAGCACCTCGGGCAGCCGGGTCAGTTCGTGCCCCAGCGCCAGCTTCACCAGGTCCTGCCGGTACTCGCCGGTGAGCGGCGACCAGTAGCCGGTGCCGGAGGCGTCACCCCGGTCGGTGGTGCGCCGCTGCGGATGGCCGAGCAGCTGCCAGACCAGCCAGTCGTGCGGCAGCAGCACCTCGGCGATCCGGCGGGCGTTGGCCGGCTCGAACTCGGCCAGCCAGCGCAGCTTGGCGATGGTGTACGTGGCGGTCGGCACCGCGCCGATCACCGAGGTCCAGGCGGCCGGGCCGCCGAGCGCGTCCACCAGCTGGGCGGCCGCGCCCGAGGACCGCGGGTCGGTCCACAGCAGCGCCGGGCGGACCAGCACCCCGCCCGCGTCCAGCCCGATCAGGCTGTGCCGCTGCGCGGAGACGCCGATCGCGCGCACGCTCTCCAGCAGCCCGCCGTGCGCCGCCTCGCCCAGCGAATGCAGCCAGGACTGCGGGTCCGCCTCGGTGCTGCGGGCCCGGGACGCCTCCGACTCCGGGTGCGGAGCCTTGCCGGAGCGCAGCACCTCACCGGTGTCCGCGTCACACGCGACGATCCGGGTGCGAGTGGTCGAGCTGTCGATGCCCGCGACGATGGCCATGCAGGAGATCATGCCGCAGCCGGGGCACCCGGTTCCGGCGCGGCCCGCAAGTGTTGCGCACTCGGTACGCCCCGGCGCTGCTCGGACTGCTGCCCGGCTCAACGACGGACGGTGCCCCAGCTGTCGTCCTCCGGCCGGCGGCGGTTGAAGCAGGCCACCCGGTCGGTGACCGCGTCCGGCAGCCGGTCGCCGACCCGGTCGGTCACCGCGCCCACCGCCTTGCAGGCCGCCAGGCCCGCCGTCCGGCGGGCCCGCTGGGTGGCATCCTGCACCATCGGGTGCTGGGCGGCCCGGCGGGCGGCCTCGGCCAGCTGCTCGTAGCGCTGCCGGCCGGCCCGGGCGCCCAGCACGTACCCGGCGGCGGCTCCCACGACGAACGAAAGCTTCCACTTCATCTCTCGGTCTCCACCCTTGTGTCGCGGCAGTTGCCGCGGTGCCCTACCCGTCGCGGCCGCCGGTGAACCCCGGAAGTTACCCGGCGGTTCACCCAGCATCCCGCGCCCTGCGCGCCCGCCGCCAACCGGGGTGCGCCGACCAGCGGGGCGCCCCCTCACCTGCTGAAGCGGGGGAAGCGATTGGCGGACCACCCCCTGGATGCGCTAATGTATGTCCCGCAGCGAGCACCGAGCGGTGCGCGCGGCGGAACAGACGATCCCGCATAGCTCAATTGGCAGAGCAGCCGGCTGTTAACCGGCAGGTTTTTGGTTCGAGTCCAAATGCGGGAGCTCAGGCAGCCGTCCTGCGGACGCCTGGTCGTGCGATCCCCATAGCTCAATTGGCAGAGCAGCCGACTGTTAATCGGCAGGTTATTGGTTCGAGTCCAATTGGGGGAGCCACCACGCCGAATGCCCTCCGGCCCGCGCCGGGGGGCATTCGCCGTTTCTCCGGCCGGCCGGCTGCCTCCCGCCGGTCACGCCGGGCTGCCGGTCACGCCGGCTGGGTGGCCTGCTGGAAGAGCGCACTGATCCGGTCGTCGAAGCTGATGCTGTAGGAGATGTCCGGGCTGTCCCGCCCTGCTGGTAGCCGCCGATCACCCCGACCAGCTGCCCGTCGCCGGTCAGCCACGGGCTGCCGCTGGTGCCGTCGGAGAAGCCGGCGCAGTCGAACTCCTCCTGGGTGGCACTCTGGGAGGTGGTCCGCGCCGAGCAGGTGATCGGCTCCTCGTGGTCCGCCGGGTAGCCGGTGACGGTCACCGGGAGGTCGAAGCCGCGGCCGACGGCGATCGGGCTGCCGCCGCCCACCGCGTCCTCGATCTGCCGGCCGTTGTTCGGCTCGACGGTGAGGAACGCCACGTCGTACTCCGGGTCGCCGTCGTCCTGCCAGTGCTGGTCGACGGTCACCTTGGAGACCGCCCAGCTGCCCAGCGGCCCCGAGCCGTTCCGGTAGCCGGGGACGAAGGCCAGCCCCGGCACCGGGCCGTCGCCGGTCTGGTAGACGCAGTGCGCGGCGGTGATCAGCAGATTGCGGCCCGGGCTGTCCACCACGCTGGCCGTGCAGGACCGGGCGTTGCCCTCGTCGGGCAGTTGCAGCACGCCGATCCGGTCGTTCACGCCGTTCGCGGCGGCGGTCACCGCGGTGACCGTGGGAGCGGGGTGCGGCGAGTGGAGCCCGGCCCCGCAGCCCGCCGTGCCGGCCGCCAGTCCGGCCGCGGCAGCGCCCATCGCCACCCGGCCGCGCAGCCGCCGCGCCATCCGTGTTCCACCTCTCGGGCCTGCGTGGCGCGCGCCGCGCCCACATGTCTGACCCAAGATCTACCAAATCCGCCCGGTCCTGCGCCAGGCTTGGCAGGGTGTGAACTCATTCGGTGTTTCAGCTGGTCGCACGGTTGTAGAGGGCCTGGACCGCGTCCCCGAAGTAGCTGCTGTACGACGTGTCGGGGGTGTTCCCGCCCTCCTGGTAGCCGCCGATCACGCCGACCACCGTGCCGGTCCTGGTGCCGGGGTCGTACCCGGTGACCCAGGGGCTGCCGCTGGTGCCGCCGCTGTAGTCCGGGCAGTCGATCCGCAGCTGGGTGGCACTCTGCTGGCTGGTGAGGTTCATGCAGGTGATCGGCACGTCCTGGCTGCTGGGGTAGCCGGTCAGCCGCACCCGCAGCTGGTAGCCCTTGTTGATGCCGAGCTTGTTGGCGCCCAGCACCTGCTGCACCTGCTTGCCGTCCTGCGGCTCGACGATCGCGAAGGCCACGTCCAGGTCGGGGTTGCCGCCGTTCGCCCAGCTCGGGTCGACGGTGATGGCGCCCAGCGGCCAGACCCCGCTGGGCGCGTCGCCGCCGCGGTAGCCGGGCACGAAGACCAGGTCGGACCGCTGCCCCGAACCCGGGTCGTAGACGCAGTGCGCGGCGGTGACGATCAGGTTCTGGGCCGCGCTGTCCACCACGCTGGCGGTGCAGAAGTGGTCGCCGCCGGTGTCGTGCGTGAAGACCGCGCCGACCAGGCCGTTGTTCGCGGTGGGGGAGGCGGTGCGGGTGGTGCCCTTGCGCTTGTCGAAGGCGGCCAGGAAGCGCTTCCGGTTCCAGCCGCTGTCCGCGCCCCGGCCACCGAGCTCGCCGGAGCCGTGCCGGCCGAGGCCGCGCCGCCGTGCCCGCCGCCGGAGGAGCACCCCGTGACGGCCGCCGGGGCGAGCAGCGCCAGCGCCACCGCGAGCACCGCCTTACGCACCGTCATACGCCTCCTCGCCGGACGCGGGGACCGGGAGCGTGCTCATGGCACGCCCCCGGCGAGCACCACGGCTGATCGACCGGATATGCTGCCCGAGGCGGCCCAGCAGGGCCGTCTGTGCTGCGGTGTACCAGCCACGGTGGTGGCAGGTACACGTGGTGAAGTGGGGCGGTAGCTCAGCCGGTTAGAGCAGGGGACTCATAATCCCTGGGTCGTGGGTTCGAGTCCCACCCGCCCTACTCAAGATCCTGATGGGTCGTCAGCAATATCTTGCGCTTGACCTGCGAGAACAGCCCGCCTCAAGCGTAAATCCTAGGGCAACGGCTCCCCAGCAGCGCGCGCGACAGGCCGAGATTCACCCGCCGGGAAACGCTCGGTAAACACGTTGACGCTGACACCGTCCACAGGGCCCTCGTCGTGCCCTTCGGCGGAGGGCATGGCGAAGCGCGGCATGGCGGCGTCCAGACGGCCGACTGCCGTATTGGTGGCCGCACAGGCCCCATCCCCGTGCGCCAGGTTTCATGCAGATGACCGCACAGGCCCCATCCCTGCGCGATCGGTAGACCTCAGCTGGCGGCGAGGATCCTGACCCGCTTCCGAGCCTTCGACCGCTCACGGTGCGTAGCGGCTGCCCTGGTTGCTGCGGCTTCGGTAGGCGGCGCCGGTTCGGCCGCCTGGGTGACTCGGCGGGTCCTCGGGACAACGCTGAGGGAGGCTTCGGCCTGGGCCTGCTTGAACTGCGGGAAGACGGTCGTGTAGGTGTCCCCGGTGATTTGGATGCCGGAGTGGCCCAGGAGGTCGGAGATGTCCTTGAGGGTCAGGCCGGCGGCGTTCGCGATGCCGGCTGTGCCGTGACGGAGGCCATGCAGGGTGATCGGTGGCAGGCCGAGCTTCTCGGCCAGCAGGGCGAAGCGGTGGGTGAGGTAGTCGGGGTGGTACATCGATCCGTCTTCCTTGGTGAAGACGGCCCCGGTGTCCTGCCAAGCGTCGTTCTTGTGGCCGGCGTTCCATGCCTCCCGCTCGGCGATCTGCTGTTCGCGGAGCAGCCGGAGGAGTTCGACGGTCTCCCGGTCGATCGAGATGGTCCGGACGCTGTCGGCCTTCGGCTCTTCCTGGAACGTCTCATAGGAGACGGTGACGATCTGTCGGCTGATGTGGATCGTTCGGGTCTCGAGGTCGACCTCGGACCACGGCAGGGCACAGGCTTCGCCGCGGCGTAGCCCGCGTAGCGCGAGCAGGTGCCAGAGCGTGTGCAATCGGTCGTCGTGGGTTGCATCCAGGAATTGGCCGGTCTGCTCCGGCGTCCACAGCATGACGGATGAAGGCTTCTCGCCGGTGCGCTGCAACTCTGCGACTCGGGCCGGCGTCCACACCAAGGCTCGCGGCCTCGGAGCGGGAGTCAGATGCACGAGGCTGGCCCAATTGCGCGTGACCTTCTCGCTGCTGACGGCATCTTCGAGGGCAGACGAAAGTGTCGCCAGGATGCGGTGCTGGGTGACTGGCCCGGTCAGCCGCTTGAGCTTCTTGCGTTCCTCGGCCAGGAGTGCCTTCGCCTCATCCCACTGCTTGCGCGCCTCCGCCCTCTTCGCCTGGTCGGCGCGTGTGCCACGGGGGATCTGCTTCCACTCGGCCTGCTTGGCCGCGCAGTCCTCGGTCAGTGCCTCGACCCGGGCACGATGTGCGTCGCGGGCGGAGTTCTCGTCTGCGATCGCGCTGAACATCTCGCGGATGTGGTCGGGGCGCAGGTCGACCAACTCGACGTGCCCGATATAGGGCGCGATGACGTCGCGTATGTGCTGGCCGTACTTGTCGGCAGTGGACTTGGCCAGGTCCTCCTTCCCTTCAAGCCACTCCTCCATGTACTGCTTCAGCGTCAGCTTGGAGTGCGGGTCGATGCCGGCCAACGCGAGGTTGTACGCCTTCTTCGCCTCGGCAGATGCCCGCTTCTGCGTCCGGAAGCCGCCTTCGACGGCGCGGTTACGCTTGCCGCCGACCTTCAGCGGCAATTCGATGCTGTAGTACCAGGAGCCGTGGCCCTTTTGGCTCAGCCGGGGGCAGGCGGCCTCCAGTCGGCCGATCCTCTGGTTGCCGTCCTCGTCGAGCATGGGCTGCCCTTTCAGCACCCCTCGCCGGTGGAACAGCGGCCCCTCGCAGCTGCATCGCTTGTACGTCTTGTCCTCGAACAATTCGCCCCCCAAGGCGTGTCGAGCCGACACGCAGGTCAGTAGCCCTGCGTGATTCCCGTGCACCAGGTAGTGCTAGGTCGATCTATCTTGCCTTGCGATGGGGACAGTGCCGTATGCTCACAGCTAGTTGTGCGCGGGGGAGAAGCGCGGCAGCTGATGACAACTGCAACACCGGTGAGCTCACGCGAGTCGCATCTGATGACTCTGAGTGAGCTGCTTGAACTGCCGGCCACGGTCAGTGTTGAGACGGCCGCTCGGGCGCTCGGTATCGGCCGCAACAAGGCGATGGAGCTGATCCGGGACGGTTCGTTCCCGGCGAAGACCTTGAGGCTCGGCGGGGTGACGAAGATTCCTACGGCTTCCTTGTGGGAGGCCCTAGGGGTGCCGATGCTGCCTCGATGACTTGGTCGTCGCGGCAGAGGTGGCGGCAACTTAAAGAAGAGTTGCCACTGATCGGCTCAAGGTACGGCGACTAGGTAGGTAGGACGGCATGCCGCCACGGATGTACGGCTTCGAGGACAGCAGGTTCAGCCAGCTGCGCGATTCCGAGGTGCCAGCAGTACGAGGTGCTGCCTCGCGCCGTCTCCTTGGCCAGAACAAGGCCGAGATCGCCGAGTGGATGAACAGCGAGGGTTACCGCGGCACACGGGGCGCCGCTTGGACTTCGATGACGCTCGGTCGGCTTCTGCGTTCGCCCGAGATCGCCGGCCTGACCGTCGGCGAGAACGGCGAGCTGGTGGAGAGCGGCAAGCCCGTCATCATCACGCCCGAGGAGTTCCGTAAGCTCCAGGCCCTCGACACCGAGACCGCGCGTGCGCCCCGCCAGGAGGCGTACGACTACCTGTACACCGGCGGCATGGCTGTCTGCGGGGAGTGCAAGCAGCCGATGACGTCTGCCCGCTCGAACTCCGACACGCCCGGCTACCGGTGCGGCGACGCCAACCGCACGGACCGACCCGGCGGGTGCGGCAAGACCCGCATCGCCGCAGGGCAGCTTGAGGACTACGTCGCGGAGTACGTGCTCGCCGAACTCCTTCGCCCCAGCGCGCAAGAGGAGATGGCGAAGGTGCGGCAGGAGCTCGGGGCAGAAGCTGAGCAGGCCCGCGCCCGGATCGAGGAGCTGAAGGGCGCAGCCGGTGCGCTCGCCGACTCGTACCTCAACGGCGAGGTCACGCGGGAGACGATCGTTGCCGTCGAGCAGAAGGCGAAGGGCGAGATCAAGCAGCTCCGCACGCGCCTTCGCTTCCTCGAACAGGCCGTAGCGGCCCCGCAGCTCGGCAACGTGGACGACCTGATCAAGTGGTGGAATCACGCCCCGACGGCCTCCAAGCGCGCCATCGCGATGCTGTTCCTCATCTCCATCGAGGTCTACAAGGCGAGCGCACAGGGCATCCGGCACATCGAGCCGGGCAGGGTCGTCCTGAAGTGGCGCAGAGAAGGACAGTAGTCATCAACAGCTCCGCGAGTAGTACCTGCTGGGACGTTGGCACTGGGCTGCGGCACCTTGGCGTCATCGTGGACGGCAGCCGGCGATGGGCGAAGGCTCGTGCGCTGTCCACCGCCGATGGGCACCGTGCCGGTGCTGAGAAGATCCACGAAGTACTGGACTGGTGCGAGGAGAGCGGCATCCAGGTCGTCACCATGTGGGTCCTGTCCGTCGCCAACCTTCGGCGCCCCGCCGACGAGCTCTCGCCGCTGCTGAACATCATCGAGGACCTGGTCCTCGATCTTCACTGCACGGGTCGTTGGGACGTGAGGCCGATCGGAGACTTCGGACTGCTCCCGAAGCGCACGGCCGCCATCATGAGCTTGGTGGCGGGGGCCGAGAAGCCGCAGCCGGGCGCGATGCAAGTCAACGTGGCTGTGGCCTACGGCGGCCGGGAAGAGCTGGTCGGGGCCGTGCGCCGGTCGGTCGCCGAACTCGCTGCGCGCGGCTACAACGCCGAGGACATCGCGGAGGCCCTGGAAGAGCGGGACATCGCCCGTCATCTCTACACCAGTGGCCAGCCCGACCCTGACCTGGTCATCCGGACGTCCGGGGAGCAGCGCCTGAGTGGGTTCATGGCGTGGCAGGGCTTCCAGAGCGAGCTGTACTTCTGCACCTCGCTGTGGCCGGACCTGACCCGCCGGGACTTCGACGCTGCTCTGGCCAGCTATGACCGCCGCTCACGCACCAGAGGTGCCTGAGCGGCGGCTCGGCGGCTGTCAGACGCCTGCTGACACACCGTCTGGCTGCTGGGACGCCTTGCGGCGCAGCGCGGCGGTCGCGGGGATCGACAGACCGACGATGAGCAGGATGATCGCGATCCCGGACAGCGAGGGAGACAGCACCTTCTCCAGGTCCAGCGACCATGGGCTGCCCGCCGTGTAACTGACGAGGTAGGAACCCTTGCTGGCTCCGTAGCCGATGCCGAACAACGCGGCAACGGCCGCCACCGTCAGGCCCGTGGCCTGCCGTCGCCGACCGGCCCGGCGGTTGATCGCGCCTGCCTTGAGGCACAGGAACACCAGCTCGGCGCAGGTGACGGCAACGTAGGACAGATAGACCAGGAGGTAGGCGTTCACGGTGTGGTTGCCCGCGAAGTCGGTCGTGAACGTGATGTCGGGCGCATCGTCCGACGCGGCGATGAACAGGGGGACCAGGGCTGCTGCGACGCCGAACGCCAGGAAGATCCGGTAGCCGGCGTGGGTCGGCACCGCCCACTGTTCGTAGGCCCAGTCGACGAGCATGATCTGCAGACTGCAACACCAGGCGACGGCACACAGATGAGCGCCAAGCTTGGCCAGGTTATGGATGCCCGAGAGCGCCTCGACAGCGTCGGCAAGGGCCGGGATGGCCAGGGCCACGCCGATGGTGCAGACGGCGAAGGCGCAGGCTCGCGCCCACCTGGAGATCCCGTAGCCTCCGTCGTGCCGCTTGCGCCAGGCGACCAGCAGGTTCGCTGCCGTGCCTCCCAGCCCAACGGCCGTGCACAGCCCAAAGACCAGGGCGTCCACCATGCCTTGCCAGCCTCCTCAGTTGTCGGCGGCACGCGCCGCCATCTCGGTGTCACTGCGCCTACCCCCACGCCGCCGGCCGGGCCGGGTGGGTTCCGGCGCCAGCGGTGGAACGTCCGGAACCTCGGGGACGGGGGCGGTGCTCAGCGAGCGCCGTGCACGGATGTCGCGCGCGGCAGCCACGAGCTCCGCCGCAGCCTCGGGCCCGAGGCCGGCGACCAGGCGTACGGCCTCCCGTATGCCCGGTTCCTGCTGGTAGGCCGTCAGACCTGTCAGGTCGTCCCAGCCGGGCAGCAGGTAGGCAGCAGGGGCATCGAACGCTTGGGCGACCGCTTGGATGGTAGTACAAGGAGGATTGGTCTTGCGTCCATTGAGTAGGTCGTTGATCACGGCGTGCGACAGGGAGGGGGGATCTCCGTCGGCTGGCGCGGTTCGGGCTGCGAGTTCTCGAACGGACGGCGTATGCCCGATGGTGACGGCCAGTCGGCGCAGCAGGAGGTCCAGCTTGCCGGCCAGCGTCGTGGGCACCTCGGAGGGGGGCGGCGCGGTCATGGATGCGACCCGCGCTCAGAACGGCTTGTCATGGCCCCCATCTGCACTGATGCCCCATCCGTCGATTGTAAGTTTTCGTTGACATCCCGTAGCGACACCATGCAAGCTACCGGAAGGTCGTCGATCATGGACGACTTGGGGGTGTCCTGCCGGGCTGGCGGAGTGCCGCATGCCCGTGTGCATCTCCCGTATACGATCCGCGGCCCGCTTGCCGCGAGGGGGAATCCTGATGATCGACCGCGCCAGGGTATTGGCACGCCTCCAGGAGGCTGAGGGCTCCGGGCGTCCGCCGGTCGGCCGGATGGACGCCCATCGGATGCTGTGTCATCTGGCGGCGGTGGACGTGAGGGCGATCTGTGGTGACGAAGTCCCGGAGGGCGACGGGCCCGCCGCCGATTGCTGAATGGTCACTGGGCTCCTGACCTGCGAAAACTCCAAAATTTGGCCTTGTTGCCCCCCTCTTACGCGTATAGAATTAATGCATAAGGAACGGGGAGTTCCCGAAAACCTCTTGGAGTGGAGTCCGAAATGACCGTCAAGGCCGAGGCCCGCAAGACCAGCACCAGCCGCAAGACCGCCGCCCGCAAGCCGGCCGCGCGCAAGGCCGCCGCAGTCGCGGCCAGCCCCGCTCCTGTCGCCGAGACACAGGCCGCCGCCACGCCGGGCAAGCAGGTCGTTGCCCTCAAGCTCGCCGAGGTCCACCGCAACGAGTCCCAGCCCCGCGAGTACTTCGACGCCGCCTCCCTCATGGAACTGGCAGCCTCCATGGCCGAGCGCGGCCAGCTCCAGCCGATCGCCGTTCGCCCGGACGAGGAGAAGGGTGGCTACGAGATCGTCATCGGCGAGCGCCGCTGGCGAGCCGCCCACCTGAACGAGGCCGAGACGATCGACGCCGTGATCCTCGACGGCCCCTACACCCTGCAGACCTACAAGAACCAGGTCGCGGAGAACCTCAACCGGGAGGACATGACCCCGATCGAGGAGGCCCGCGCCTTCAAGAAGATCCTCAACGAGGAGGAGGGCGCCACGCCGGAGAGCGTGGCCGCCGACTTCGGCAAGACTACCCAGTTCGTCAACCTCCGCCTCAAGCTCCTGGACCTGGTCTCCGAAGTCGCCGAGCAGGTCAACAAGGGCGCCATTGGCACCCAGGCCGCCGTGCAGATCTCCCAGCTCACCGCTGCCAACCAGGGTGCCGTCCTCAGGAAGTGGGCCAAGGGCGAGTTCGCCACCGAGAACGACCTGGTCCACTTCGCCTACCAGGTGAAGCAGCAGCAGGACCAGCCGTTCATGCTGGAGGTCGAGGACCTGACGGAGGAGCAGCGCGCCGAGCGCGTCGCCACCCAGCGTGCCACCCGCTCCAAGCTCGACAAGATCGAGCGAGCCATCACCGAGCTCGACGGCATCAGCAAGATGCCGCTGCCCGAACTCGTGGCTGCCCTGGATGGCCAGATCGCCGCCCGCATGGAGCAGCTGGACCGCGTCGCCAAGGCTCTGGCCGACGCCCGCTTCCAGCTCCGCCAGGCGAAAGCCGCCGCCGACGCCCGCGAGATCGCACTGAACCCCGACGCGGTCGCGCCCACCCTGACCCCCGTTCAGGGGGCGTCGCAGGAAGCCGGGGAGGTGACCAAGCCCGCCGAGATCGACGGGTTGCAGTCAACCCCCGGGAACACCGAGACCGCACAGGGCAGCGGGGCGGCGCAGGCCCAGCAGGGCACCAGCTGCGGTACCGAACCGCAGGCCAGCGCCGATCAGACGGTGGAGCTGGCGGCCTGATCAGCCCACCCGTGAGGGGCGGCCTGCCGGGCCGCCCCTCCCCGTCCGAAGGAGAAGCCATACCGTGATCATCGACGCCCAAGCCCGCTCCGCCCTGGAGCAGGCCGACTGCAATGGCCCCGAACTGCGCCTGCCCCGCCTGGACAGCGCACTGTACAAGCGGATCGACCAGATGCTCGCAGCAGTCGGCGGTCGATGGACCCGCGGGTGCCAGGCGCACGTCTTCCCCAGCGGCGCGGCCGAAGTCCTCGCCGCACTCCTGGCGGCCGGTCAGATCCACACCGAGGCAGAGGCCATCGCCGAGCGGCAGTTCTACCCGACCCCCGAGCACATCGCCCAGCAGCTCATCGACCTCGCAGGGATCGAGCCCGGCCACCAGGTGCTGGAGCCGTCAGCCGGAGATGGCGCGATCGCCCGCTTGGCCGCCGCCCGCGGCGCCGTCGTGGACTGCGTCGAACTCGACCCCGGCGCCGCCGACACCATCCGCAGCGCAGGCTATGCCCGGAACGTGACCGTCGGCGACTTCCTACGCCGGCCCCGGCGGCCGGACTACGACGCGGTGGTGATGAACCCGCCCTTCGCCAACCGCCAGGACATCCGGCACATCCGCCATGCCCTCGGATTCGTTCGGCCTGGCGGCAAGCTGGCAGCCGTCATGTCCGCCGGCATCACCTTCTGGAACGACCGCGCCGCGCGCGCCTTCCGTGATGAGGTCGACCAAGCCGGCGGAAGGATCGAGCCCCTGCCTGACGACACGTGGAACCACCTCGGGGTCAAGCTGCGCACCGTCCTGGTCGCCGTACCCGTGGTCGGCGTCGTGCCCACCGCCCCGGCGAGCCCCATGCCCAAGGCGGTCAGGCCGTGGAGTCACCTCACCCCCGCCGACTTCGGTCACGAACAGGCGAGTCCACAGGCGTTCCTCCTCGACGAGCTCGACAGCGTCGGCACCCGGCCATTCGAGAGCTTCAACTTCGATGCGGCCCCGCCTCAGAACAAAAGATAGGCAACAACTTAATGGAGTGCTATGGTCAGGTTGTCGCTCGGGGAACCGCCCCATCCGGTAACCCGAGCGACAACGCCGTGGCCAGCGGCGCCCTCACCACCGTGCCCGACGGGCGGCAAACCCCCCGCGCCCCACCCGCCAGGCACTGGCCTCCCGACGAGGCCACCGAGGGCGCCGCCCCACCCACGAACCGGACCCGCCCAACCCACCCCGGGGGCGGGTCCTCGCGTACCCGAAGGACATTCCGTGCCCGCCACCTACAACACCGATGGCGCCGAGGACCCCGACCTCTACGCCCAACTCATGACCGAGCGGTACGGCCCGCTGCGGCTCATCCTCGCCGAACGCAACAGGCCAGCCCCGCCCCGCCAGGCACGCGCGAACCTCACGCCAGATCCCAGAGCGGCCGAGCATCGCCACCAACTCCTCGAAGCCCTCAACAACCGCCCCCAACCGGACCCGGAGCCAGCCGCATGATCGCCCACACCCCGAAGCCCCAGCCCACCCCGCCCGTCCCCGGCGCCATCTGGTGCAAGTCCTGCGACTCCTGGTGCCTCCCGAACGGCCTGTGCCGGTGCAACAACCGGTGAGCTTCCACAGCCCGGCCCCTGGGCAGATCTACCAGGCATGCCACCCGATGGACGAGGGTCGACAGATTCGGATCACCGCCGTTCATGGCAACCGGGTCGACATCGAGACCGTCGGCGGGCCAGGCCGCCCCCGAACCCTGGACATCACGGCTCTACACGCCACGGGAACTACGGCTACCGGCCGGACTCGCCGGACCGGATACCGTCTGCTTGACCCCGACTCCAGGAGCATCCCGTGATCAACCGGATGACCGCCAGCACTGCCACCGACCCCGGTCTGGAGGAGCTGTACGAGCGTCTCGATACCGCGGCCCAGCTCCTCGCCGCCGGGTATAGCTCATTCCAGGAGCGGGCCGGCATCGTCCAGCGGTTGTGCAGCGGAGAGATCACCACGCAACAGGCCCGGGACGAGGACCGCGGGGAGTAACCCGGTGTGGGGTGTGCCCGGTTAACCCAGAAAAGCGCACCCCACACGAGCGCCCAGCCGGACCTACCGACCGGCATCGCCTCCGTCCGAGTCGCGAGCCAGCCCCTTGCGCCACTCCGCCTTGACGTCACGCAGCGATCGGATGCCGATGATCGCCTTCCTGCTCAACACCGGGATTTGGTCGAATACCTTCTCTGTGAACCGGAGCATTCCGTACACAACGAAGGCGCCGGTGCCGAGGCAGATCTCAATGATGCCCATTTGCTCCCCAATGGCTACTGGGGATCTGGGCAACCGGCACACGGCAGGCTCGACCCGGCATCCCACAGTTGCGGATGAACGGATCGAGACCACCACGGCGCCAGTCTCGTCAGACAGCACAGACCGGGGGATGTACCCCCAGCTGTGTAACGACGCAACTGCCCGCGTCGCAGGGTCTCTCCATTAGGTCGCGCGTTCTGCATCAGTGCGCCGGCACTGGGCAGTCGTATCGACCAGGAGTCGCATCCTGCCCGTCGGGCAAGACGGAGGCGCGTGCTCAACTGACCGCCTCAGGACTAGTTTCGAGCGGTGGAGCAGCTAGGGTCAAATCAGCAGCTCAGACGCCGAGTTGGTGCCGCGTCAGCAGCCGAACGACTGGGTTGCCGTGTGATCGTCTAGGGTGGTTGGCCAGTAGGGCGCGGGGAAACGGCCTACCTGAGGGACGACTGTGACTCCACCGCCCACCCGCATCCCCGAACCGCTGCTCCCGCTCGCGGTGCCGATCGGTGACCTCGCCCCGTACCACCGGAATCCGCGCACAGGCGACCTCGCCTCGATCCGGGAATCCCTGACGACCAACGGCCAGTACCGGGCGATCGTCGTCAACCGTGGCACCCACACCGGCCGCCCGAACGAGATCCTGGCCGGCAACCACACCTGGAAGGCCGCTAACGAACTCGGCTGGGACCAGATCGCCGCCACCTGGATCGACGTGGACGACGAGGCCGCCGCCCGCATCGTCGTTGTGGACAACCGCACCAGCGACCTCGCCGGCTACGACACCGCCCTCCTGGCCGACATCCTCTCCGAACTCCCCGACCTCGACGGCACCGGCTACGACCAGCACGCCCTCGACGCGCTCCTCGACGACGCCGAACTGCCCGGCCTGGTCGAACTCCCCAGCGACGGCGCCGGAACCGGCGAGAAGGCCGTCGTGGACTACCTCCAGTGGGGCTACCTCCAGTGGTCCTCCACCCGAGTCCGGATCACCGCCGAGGAAGTCCAGGCCCTCACCGCGCTCCACGACAAGTTCATCGACGACACCAACGGCGACCTCGGCTTCGGCTGGCACCTCATCGAGCACCCGCACAAGCAGGCCGATGCCTCGTGAGCGCCATCCCCACCACGACCTTCCACGAGTCGTACCCGCTCGCCGAGCTGCGCCCCGCCGACTACAACCCGCGCAGGCTGTCTGCCGAGGCATTCGAACGCCTCAAGGCCAGCATCGGTCGCCACGGCATCGTCAAGCCGGTAATCCTCAACGCCAACGGGACCCTGGTCGCTGGCCACCAGCGAACCAAGGGCATGACCGCCCTCGGCATCACCCACACCCCCGCGGTCATGCTCGGCACCACCGTCCGCCTCCAGGACGAGATCCGCTTCAACCTCCTCCACAACAAGGTCGAGACCGAAGCGAGCATCGTCCACGCCGAGCCCGGCCAGATCGGCCACTGGACCTGGGTGCCCTGGCAGTCCATCCGGATCGACGACCAGAAGAACGCCGCGTTCATCCAGGCCATCGGACAGATGGCCGCCGCACACGGCCCCTGGGGATCCGTGGTGATGGACGATCAGGGCCGGATCATCCTCAACGCCGAGTACGCCGTCGTCGCCGCCGCGCACCGCTTCGACCTGCTCGCCTGGACCGTCCCCTCCCCGGAAGCCGCCCAGCTCCACGCCGACCTCACCGGCGAGTACGGCGTCTACGACTGGACCGCCATCGAAGGTCAAGCGCCCGTCTGGAACCAGCACATCGTCCAGCCCAAGCGGCTCCGCCAGCGCAGCTCCAAGGCCAAGACCGGCCTCACCTACGGCTCCGAGACCTGGGAGAAGCTGGTCCTGCCCTGGCTCAAGCCCGAGCAGCGCGTCGTGGACTTCGGCGCCGGCCACGGCGACTACGCCACGATGCTGCGGGGGAAGGGCTTCTCCGTCACCGACTACGAGCCCTACCGCACCGCGCCGGGCAAGTACGCCGTGGACATCCGGGCCGTCGTCAGCATGATCCGCGCCATCCAGAAGGAACTGCGCGAGCACGGCCTGTTCGACGTCGTCGTACTCGACTCCGTCATCAACGCCACCACCAGCCTCGACTACCAGCACTGGGTGCTCGCCACGGTCAACGCCCTGTGCGCCGAGGACGGAGTCGTGTGCCTCGGCACGCGGAGCCTGCTCAAGGAAACCCGTATGGAGCAGGCAGGCCGGGCAACAACCGGCGGAGCCGTCAACATGAGCTTCCTCGACGACAACAACGTCGAGATGAACTTCGTGGCCGGCAAGTGGCAGAAGCTCCGCTTCCACACACCAGAGACGCTGGCAGCCCTGCTCAATCCGTACTTCGCCGAGGTCAAGATCACCGACGCCTCCGACTCCAACCTCAAGGCCGTTTGCCGCAAACCGAAGGCGCTCCAGGAAGCCGAGTATCGGAAAGCATTCGAAGAGGAATTCAATATGCCTTACCCGAATGACTTTCGCCATGGCAAGCATCTGGAATTGGTCGAATTCTTGATAAAATTGGTACTGGAGAGGAATTCTCTCGAATCTCGCGACTAGAAAAGGGGTGGCCGTGAAAGGCAAAATCACGGTAGAAATACGCGCACGTGAGGACTACGGCATCATGTGGCTCGCCGGCATCCGCCACGTAGCCCTCGACCAGCACTGCCTCAAGTCCTTCGGCCGCCCCGACCGTGCCACCGTCCACCCATGCACCAAGCTCCAAACCGTCCACCTTCCAACTGCCAACCCGCCCCTCGCCTGGTATCTGTGCGCACTGCCCATCCCGTGGAACTGGGCCGCCAACGCACACCTCGCTTTCGAGGCGGCGCCCGGCTACCACTGGGAAGGCCAAGCCCTCGTCCCCGGCCTCGAAGTTCGACTCGTCGGCGCCAAGCCGATCACCGGCTGGGGCGAGCACAGTGTCCCTGCCAGCGAGCCCCACCGCTCCCTGCGTCGGTACCGGACATGCCGCAACTGGCAGTTCGCCTGGTGGCTCCGGCAGAACCGCGCCGCCCCGACGCGCCCCCGCCCCCGCAGCCACCCCATCAGGACCACGGGCAGATGACCCTGCTGTGAGAACGCACCTGGGGCCAGCACGTGTTGACGTGCTGGCCCCAGGTGCACGCGCTAGGAGCGGCGGTTGACCGGACGCCGCCGAGCCGCCGCCGACCGCACCCGCGGCCGACCTGCCGGCACGGCACCAGTGGGCCGCCGCCCGCTGTCCGCCGCAGACCGGCCAGCCCACCGCCGGTGCACCCGCCGCAGTTCACCAGCCCGCCGTGCGGACTTCCGCAACGGAGCCCGCCGCGCGCCCACCGACGGACGTGGCCGGGGCCGCCCCGCCTTCTGCCGCAGCAGCTCCAGAAACGCCGCCACGCCGACCCCGAACGCCTTCACCATGGCCTCCACCGACCACGGCGACTCCAGGACATGACGCATTGCTCACCTCTCAGCTGAGAACCGGGAGGGTGTGATTGATCAGGCAGCCAGGCCAAGAACCAGCCCTTGGACGCCCACCCCGAAGCGACCGGCCGCGAAGATCGGTCCGGGGGCCCTGGGAATCAGAGGTCTGCTGAGTCTCGTGATTCCGCAGGCAATGGCTAGCGGCTCGTGATCGACTGGCTGCGGAAAGCCCGCATCCGAATCGGTATCCCAGACGCGGGCTGACTGGAGCGAGCGAGCGAGAAGAAAGCCGGACTCTAGCCGGCTCAATGCACCAACGAAGCCATGGCGGTGGAGTCGTCCGGCCCGCTGAAGGACCCGATCGATGGGCTGGCCTCGCCAAGAGGCGGCGGCCACCAGGCCGAGGTATGCCTCTGTCTTCCCACCGCCCGTCGCGTGGAGCCACAACCCGCCCTTAGCGGCGTCGTGAGCAGCAGTGAGATCGCTGAGCCGATCACCACTCGAGTGAACGAATTCATCGGCGAGCTCAATGGTCGCGAGCAGGTGAGCAAGCTGGAGAACGCCGACCTCAGCTGGGCCCTCGCAGACGACTTCCATGCTGCTGATCTTGGGGGACAGTGAGCCCGTGACCAGGTCGCCTAGGCGTACCCGCCTTTGCCCCACCCGGTGCGCGACATCCACGGACCCCCGGGCCGACTGCACTACGCCGGACTTGATGCCGTCCAGCTCGATCGGCTGCATGCCCGAACTCTACGCCGACGCTGATGATCGACGCACCGAGTCCGCTGACCCGAGTAGTGAGGGATCATAGAAGCGGCGCGGGGGCGCACGGAAGGACCACCGCGCCCATGGCCCGCCCCACTCGGGCGCAGCGCGCCGCGATCGCCCAACGCCGCGCCGACGCCGTCGAGCTTCAGCTTGCCGGCGTTGACTGGCTGACCATCGGCCGGAAGCTGGCCGCCGACCCGACGATCAACTCCGATCGGATCGCCTACCCCCAGGGCTACGGCGCCGAGTTGTACGCCAAGGGCAAGGAGCCGCCGGATGACGCCGCCCTGATCCGCTACGCCTGCAAGGACGTCAGCACCGCGCTGCGGGAGCGGCACACCGAACTCGACATCGCCGTGGACGAGCTGCGCATCGTCCACCACATGCGCCTGGAGCGGCTGTTCTTCGTCGCGTTCCGGCGAGCCGTCAAGGACGGGGATCTGCTGGCGATCGACCGCGCCGTGCGGATCCTGGAGCGCGACTCCCGGCTCCTCGGCATCGACGCACCGGCCCGCACCCAGCTGTCGGGCCCCGGCGACGGCCCAATCGCGGTCGAGTCCGTCACCGCGGCCGAGCTGGCGAAGCTGATCGCGGCGACCGAGGGTGGCAGCGAGTGACGGCCGCGACCGCCGAACTCCTCGACCGCTACAGCACGCTGCCCGGCGACCGGCGCCGAGCCATCGCCGCTCAGGCTTCACCGCAGCTGCGGGACCAGCTCGCCAAGGTCGAGAAGGACATGGCGATGCGCCGCTCCCCGGGCTCGCTCGCTGCCGTCCTCACCGCAGGCCGGGAGATGCAGGCCGAGCACTTGGCCCTCATCGACGACGCCTTCGCCCGCATCGCGGCCGGCGAGTCCATCCGGCTCCTGCTGACCATGCCGCCGCGGCACGGCAAGTCCCGCCGTGCCGCCCGGTGGGCGCCGCTCTGGTACCTGCTCCAGCGCCCCGACCACCGCGTCATGATCGCCAGCTACTCCGCCGAGCTCGCCGACGACCATGGCCGATGGATCCGCGACGCCATCACCACGTGGGGCGATCAGATCGGCATCGCCCTCCACCCCGGCTCCAAGGCCGCGAACCGGTTCGACATCCTCGGCCACGAGGGCGGCCTGGTCTGCGCCGGCGTCGGCGGCGGCCTCACCGGCAAGGGCGCGCACCTCGCCGTCGTGGACGACCCGATCAAGGACGACGCCGAAGCCCAGTCCCCGACGATGCGCAAGCGCCTGTGGGAGTGGTGGCAGTCCGTCCTCCTCACCCGCATCGAGCCCGGCGGCAGCGTGATCGTCATCCAGACCAGGTGGAGCGAAGACGACCTCGCCGGGCGCATTCTCGCCAGCGAGACCGCCGAGGACTGGATCATCATCGACCTCCCGGCGATCGCGGACAGCTCGAACGACGCGCTCGGCCGCAAGGTCGGCGAACCGCTTTGGCCCGCCCGGTACGGCGCGAAGGCCCTGGCGAAGATCCGCCGCGCGGTCGGCGAGCGCGTCTGGTGGTCGCTCTACCAGCAGAAGCCCCGCCCGCAGGAAGGCGGCGTGTGGAAGCGGGAGTGGATCGACCAGCACCGCATCACCGCCGTAGCGTTCAGCGGCCTCGACATGGCCCGGGTCGTCGTCGCCGTGGACCCAGCCGGCGGCGAGAGCCTGGTAGGTGACGAGACCGGCGTTGTCGGCATGGCCCTCGGCTACGACGATCACCTGTACGTGCTGGACGACCGCTCCGCGAACATGGGCGCCAACGACTGGGGCATCAACGCGTGCCGCCTCGCCATGGAGCTGAAGGCTGACGCCATCGTGGTCGAGTCCAACTACGGAGGCGACATGGCCCGCCAGGTCGTCACCCAGGCCTGGGACCAGCTCGCCCGCGACGGCGAGACCCGAGGCCTGCTGATGCCGATGATCCTGGAGGTCACCGCCAAGGTCGGCAAGCGCCTGCGCGCCGAGCCGATCGCGCAGCTGTACGAGCAGGGCCGTGTCCACCATGTCGGCCACTATGCCGAGCTGGAGGGCCAGATGGTCACCTGGGTCGCTGGCATGGACTCGCCGGACCGGATGGACGCCACTGTGCACGGCCTCACCGAACTCGCTGACCCGGACCAGCTCGCCATGCTGCCGAAGGGCTTGGATGATGGTCGCCTCGACGGGCGCCGGTAGACGATCGGCTCGACCAGGCTTGTAACGGCCACAGTAGTTTTATCGCCAAGGCTTCCGACACCGCTTGGAAGGTGCTCCCGGGGCTTGCGGCGTAGCGTGGAGGCGTGGCGGATAACAGGCTGCCTGCGATCCCGGCAGCAGTTGAGATGGTCACTCTCTGGCTTGATGGCCCGGGTGAGTGGACCGATCGAGTGCAGCAGATTATCAAGGCCATGAAGGCCCACGAGAGCGAGTGGATCCCGCTCCTAGGTTTGCTCATGCTGAGCGAGCGTGCGCTCCATGACCTTGCAAGTGCACGTGGTGAGGATCCTCAGGCGTTCATTCCCGGTTACCTGCGTGCCCTGTCGCTGGAGGACCAGAACAGGTCGAGTGGGCTGTAGGGCGTCGGCCAGGCACGATCGCTGTTCGGCTCGGTAGCGTCGCGATCATGAAGCAGTGAGGGCAGGGGAAGATCGTCGCAACCGGGGTTGCGGGGGCTGCGATTGCGGCTGGTGGGATCACGTGGGCCGTGTGGCCAGGTCGTCGCGCTACGACTCGTGGCTGGCGGCGCAGCGGTAGCCTGTGGCCGTGGCGTCGCCTGGGGCGCCTGAGTGGGCCGTGCAGTTCAAGTACAGACACCGCGCCTCGATGGTGGTTGGCAGGTAGGCGCAGCTGGCGATCGTGCAGTGAGGTGGCGTGTTCGCAGGAGTTGTGCCAGGCGGAATGGGAGAAGTTCACGGTGGCGCAGCGGCTCATGCTGGACCGGGACGGCTTCAATACTGGCTGCGAGACGATGGAGTCGCAGGCAGCTGCCGACCGGGAGACTTGGAGCGGACGGGTTGCCTAGATCTATGAGTCTGCTCAGGGTTGACGCTCCGCCAGGTTGAGCCCCGGCAGATAGAAGGTCACCATACTTGGTTATCGGTTTCGAATGACACAGATAACTGTGTGCGGGTACCGTGGTCGGCGTGAGGATGGCTTATCCATGGTAGCCATTCCTTGTCAGGCCGGGCGGCGACCCGAAGCCTTCGGACCGCCACCCGTTCCGCCAGCGAGCGGAAGACTGAGGTGATCAGCCGTTGTGAGTCGTGAACAACTCCCGCGCGACAGCGGCGAACTGTGCGAGCAGGACCACGGTCCTCAACTGCTGATTGCCTCGGTCTGACAGCGAGAACGTCCTCGCCTTCTTGATCTTGGCAACCAAGAGCTTGATCATGCCTTCACCCCCTCTCCCAAGTGGTGCGGTGAGGGACATGCATGACGTTGCGTCACTGCAGGAACCACGTTAGGGGCATGACGTTCGGCGTGTGGCCGATTCCCTGAAAGCTAGGGATAAGTCGGCCGCTGCGGACACGGCCGCGCAACTGATACACCCTACGGTGTGGGGATAAGCTCCTTGTCGGGCGCGGGGCCCGTTAGCTGGGAGCACTCCAGTGGGTCTGCGTGATCTCGTCATCGATGCGTGGTCGTGGCTGAACTACAAGCCGGTGATGGCCAACCCGGTCCGGCGCGGAGCCGGCCCGTTCGCTGAGCTGGCGGCCGGCTGGGTGCCGCTCGAGGATCTGCGTCGCCTTCAGGCGTACAAACTTCTTGCCTCCTACGACAACAACCAGGCGGGGCAGCTGGCCGCAGCCGCCGGAGACGAGACCGGCCTGGAGCGCCGGGAGTTGGGTGATGCGGCGAAGCTGATCGACACCGCGCTCGGCTACATGCTCGGCTCCGAGCAGACCATCGTGGTGTCCGGGGCGGAGCACGACGATGGCACCGGCCTGTCCCCCGAGGCGCAGGCAGCACTCAACATCCAGGAACAGCTGAGGACATGGGCGGAGCGCGAGCTGCTGCCGCTGCGAATCCAGCAGGCCGAGCGGGCTGCGGTACGGTGCGGCGACACGGTCTACACCCTGGCCTGGGACCCCGCCAAGGGCCGACCGCAGCTTCGCGTCCTCGACGCCGGGTTCTACTTCCCGGAATGGGGCGAGGAGAGCGACGCCGCCGAGTACCCCTCCCGCGTCCACTTCGCCTGGGAGCTGCCCGAGGACCAGCGCCGTGGGTTGAAGGCCCGCCTGCGCCGCATCACCTACGAACTCGGACCGATCAGCGCCGCGACCCGGCCCGGCCAGTCGAAGACCGGCCAGCCGATCCGGGAGCCACTCGTTGGGGACGACGGTGACCCGCTGCTGATGGCCGGCGACCAGCTCGACGCCAACTCTGGCACGATCTACCGCACTTACCCGTGGGCTCCCGACCGCCCTTCAGGGGTGACGTGCTACCTGACCGACGCCGAGTGGCTGTTGGACGACCTCCGGGGACAGGACGATGTCTACAACCTGCCGATGGCCAAGGCCACCTTCCGGGCTCGCTCCGACGGGGAGGTGCTGGACCGACTCGACCTGATGGTGGACTTTCTGCCGGTCGTCCACGTCACCAACACCATCCCGGACGCGGGCGAGCACTGGGGCCAGCCGACCATCGCCAAGGTCATGCAGACGCTGGACGAACTCGCCGCGACGGACTCGGACTCGGCCGCCGCGTCTGCCACCACCGGCACGCCCATCATCGGCCTGTCCGGTGTGCGGCTGCCCAAGGACCGGATCACCGGCACGACGCTGCCGCTTCAGGTCCGGGCCGGCACGGTCTGGACGCTCGCCGAGGGCGGCTCCATGGACACGCTCGACACCTCGGCGCAGCTCGCCGAGCTGCGCGCCCGCGTCGATCACCTCCTCGACCGGGTCGCCGGGAACTCCCGGCTCACCTCCTCCGGCCTGGGAACCCTCGACCCAGCCGCTGTCCCGTCCGGCTACGCCCTCCAGCTCGCCCTCGGACCGCTTGATGCGCTGGTCAGCAGCATGCGACTCGCGCGGAACCACAAGTACGCGCTGCTCCTTCGTATGGTGCAGCGCCTCTACCAGGCTGGGCAGGCCGACAGCTGGCCGATGGGGGAGACCCTGTCCGCACGCCTGGTTTGGGGACCGCATACGCCGACCGACCGGGCCGCTGTGCTGGACGAGGTCACCAAGGGCTTCGTCGCCGGTGTGCTCTCGCTGGAGACCAGCGTCCGGATGCTGGCCGAGGCCGGATACCCGATCGAAGACGCGGCTCAGGAAGTCCAGCGGATCCAGGCCCGCGCGTTCGACGCGGCCGCCCGGCTCGCAGACGCCACCGGTGACAACGGGGCGGTCCGGTCCTACCTGGGACTGCCGGAGCCAGCCCCCTCGCCGATGTGACCGGGCCGGTGGTGTCAGCGGCCGATTGCGCGCTGCGCTTGTCGCTCGCGCCACCGGGCAGCCAAGGTCGGCCGAACCGCTGTGGCGGGGCTGAGGCGCACCCTGTCCTGGTCGGGGCCTACTCCGTAGGGGAGGAACCGGTCGTCCAGCACCTTCAATGGGCTCAGACCGGCAGCGACGATGACCGAGTTGATGACGCCGGAGGTCCGGTACTGCACGTAGCGGGCCTCATCCCATTCCCTGGCGGCAGCCTGGTAGACCCCGATCGGCGGTGACATCGGGGCGCCCGAGTCGCAGGCGCCGACGATCCAAGTCTGGTACCCGCCCGGGTTGCCGAAGTAGTGGCCCTCCGCGTAGCCGAACCGTCGAGCGCCAACAGCTGCGAACCGGCCGCCGGTCGGTCGCTGGGCCGGGTCCGGGAGTTCAGCGAAGCGGGAGCGGCCAAGCTTGATCGAGTAGTCGGGGCCGACCGGGACATGGGGCTGGAACCACCTGCTGCGAGTCGTGACCCCGTACATGACCACCGTGTCGTCGGCCAGCGTGCACCACGTCGTGAGGTAGCCGAGCTTCCCCAGCGGCCAGATCCGCACAAGCAAGTCCACGTCCGTGGTCTGCCCGTGCACGCCTTCGTACTGCTGGAACGTGGCCTTGAACTGCCAGTCGTGCTCACCGAACTGCCGCTTGATGACGTCGTGGCGGACCGAGAGCGCCATCCCCTCGTAGAGGCCAGCGTAGTACCGGCCCTTGCCCAGGGTCTTGCGCCAGAACGATCTGATGGTTACCAGGACGCCGCCGGTCGCCGTGACGGCGCCCGCCACGGTCAGCCCGCCCTGCCAGGTCTGGAACACGTGGCTTAGCCAACTCACGGCCTGATGATGCACCAGCAGGGCCCAGTTGCGCACGTGCCGAGCGAGAACCGCGTGCGGCCGCTTCGGCCTGAGTACACTGATCATCGGCGCGGGGGCGCTGCATGGAGGTCCTGTCTTGGCCGCCCCCCGCCCTCTTCCCGTCGCTGGAGAACGCCGCGATGGCCAGCCCGTCCCTCCGTCGTCCGGCGGCACCCTCGACGATCCGTCCTCTGTCCTGACTGACCAGTCCCCGTCGGTGGACGCCGGTGGCGCGCTGATCACGCAGGACACCCTGTCGCGACTGCTGGCCCGGGAGAAGTCCCAGGGGGAGCGCAGCGCGGTCCGCAGGCTCGCCGCCGACCTGGGCTTCGCCGACGCGACCGCGCTGAAGACCTGGGTCGATGCGCAGCGGGCCGCCGAGCAGGCCGCGCTGAGCGAGGCCGAACGGCGCGAGCAGGCTGCCACGCAGGCCCTCGCAGCGGCGGACGAGCGGGAGCGACGCGCCGAAGAGCGGCTTCGAGCGGCGATCCGCCAGACCGCGCTGATGCGACTCGGCGCGGCCGGTGACGGGCTGGCCGATGCCGAGCGGCTGCTGGACGTCCCGGACGACGCGGACGACCAGGCCGTGGCCGTCGCTGCTGCCGAGCTGAAGGCGCGGCGGCCGGAGCTGTTCGGCCCAGCCGCACCGGCCGTCGCCCCGCCGGCCCCGGGCGGTGCGCCCGCAGGTGGACCGCCGCCGCGCGGCCAGGCCCCGGCTGCGGTCGGCTCGGCCGGACTGGAGATGGCCAAGCGGCGCGGCTACGTCCCCTCCGCCTGAGCAGTTGCCCCGGCCGTGTCCGGGGTGTGGGACCACGCCCTTTCCCGTGGACGGCGCCACCGGCTGGTGAGCGTGCGCGACCGCTTCGTCTTCCCGTCCCCGAGGAGGGGCTTTGACCATCCAGCCGGTCAGCTCGTCGGCGCAGTTCAGCACCGATCGGTCCTGGCTCGCGTCGCTGCACGGCACCGACAGCACTGAGACGATCACCCTCGACATCACCAAGTTCACCGCCGGTGTGCACTACCAGGTGTCCGCCGACACCACCCAGCCCTACAGCCGGGTCCTGTCCGGCGTGCCGGTCGGGAAGATCACAGCGAGCGGGCTGTTTGGCCCGTACGACCCGGCTGCGACCGATGGCCGCCAGGTGCTGGCCGGTCTGGTGTTCGCCGAGACGCTGTTCGCGCCCACCCAGACGAAGGTGCCGGCCGCGCTGCTGTGGCACGGCGTGGTGAGGGTAGCGAAGGTGCCCGGCGGGATCGACCCGTCGAAGATCACGTCGTCCGTGACCGGACCCCAGATCCGCTTCATCTAAGGGAGTTGCCCTGTGACCATTCAGGACCTCATCAAGGACGTCACGGCGCACGACCTGACGACCTTCGCCCGCACCATCCCCACCCCGGCTGACTTCCTGCTCACTCAGAGCATCTTCCCCACGCTCGTGTCCCGTGAGGTGAAGTGGCGGCTCAAGCAGACCGGACGCTACGTCAATACCGCCAAGTACCGGGCCTACGACGCGTCCGTGCCGTTCGCCGAGCGGCAGGCCTGGCAGTCCGGCCGCGAGGGCTTCCTGCCACCGCTGGGGCAGAAGCTCGTCGTGGGGGAGCAGGAGCAGATCCTGCTGGAGCAGTCCCACGGTGCGGACCAGGACAGGCTGATCGAGCTGCTGTACGACGACGTGGAGCGGCACGTGGAGGCCATCCGCTCCCGGCTCGAACTCGCCGCAGGCGACGTGCTGTTGGACGGCAAGTTCACGCTGACCGGGGAGAACGGGCTGACGCTGGAGGTGGATTGGGGCGTGCCGGCCGGGAACATGCCGGTCGCCGCGAAGCCCTGGTCCGACCCGACCAGTGACCCGATCGCCGATGAGCTGTCCTGGATCCAGTACCTGGACGACCTGTCGGCGCCGGAGCCGGAGTTGGTCCTCACCTCCCGCAAGGCGTTCAGCTTCCTGGCGAAGAACAACGCCTACCGGGCCGCCTACTACGGCTCCGTGAACCCGAGCACCACGCCGACCGCGACGCTCACCCCCGGACAGGTCAACACCGTGCGCGGCAACTACGGCCTCCCGCCGATCACCTTCTACAAGGCACAGGTCCGCGTCGACGGGATGCCCACGCGGGTCCTGCCCGAGGACCGGTGGATCATGCTGCCTCCGGACCGGACCAAGTGGGGCCAGCTCCAGTTCGGTGCCACCGCCGAGTCCCTGGTCCTCTCGCGCGGGTCGAACCCGGAGATCGCGGCCGAGGACGCGCCGGGCATCGTCATCACCCGCGGTGTGCAGGATGACCCCGTGCAGATCTGGACCAAGGGCGCCGCCGTCGCCATGCCGGTCCTGCACACCCCGGACGCCCACATCGTCGCGAAGGTGCTGTGATGGGCGCCCGCCTGGCCGCCGCCGTGCATCTGGACCACCCGGTCACCCACGAGCGAATCCACCTCCAGCCCGGCGACGAACCCGAACCCGAAGTCGCCGCGCTCATCACCAACCCCGACGCCTGGCAGCCCGACGAACCGGCACCCGAGCCCGGGCCGGCAGCGCAGCAGCCGGAGGCGCCCGCACCCGAGACCGCCGAGCAGTAACCTCGGCCGCAGTCGGCCTGGCCACCGAAACGACGAGCGGTGGCCAGGCCGACCGCGGCCCCGACCAAGGGACCCGCCCGTGGACCAGAGCGTCCTCGCCTGGCTGCTCGCCCAGCTCGGCCCCAGCACCGACCACACCGACCTCGCCACCCGCTACGCCCGGCTCGGCACTGCGCGCTCCGTCGCCGCCGAGATTCTGGCCGAGCGTCGCGCACGCCTGCTGGCCGAGCCGCTGCGCTTGGTCGTGGACGGTGTGATCACCACCGACAACACCGCGAACCTGGCGGGCCTGGAGCGCCAGCTTGCATCCTTGGCCGACGCCATCGCGCCGGACGATCCGGCGGCGGCAGAGGACGGACACCAGCTGGTCACCGCCCAGCTGATCCGCTCCCGCACCACCCGGTAGGCCCTGCCGTGCCGTACGTGTGGCCGCCGCTGCTACCCGGCGATCAGGAAGAGGTCGCCGGCCGAGTCGCCGCCGTCCTCGAGGACGCCTGGCAGCGGCTGATCGCCAAGCAGGCCGCGGTGATCACGGCCTTCGCCGACAACTGGCGCACCCCATACGTGCTCGCCACCTTGGCCGAGTTCAGGAGAGCGATCGAGGACTTCCACAGGGCTGTGGACGAGGAGGCGGCAGGCTTCGTGCGGCGGCAGCTGCCCTACCTGTACGAGCAGGGGGCAACAGCGGCCGTCGCCGTGTCTGGCGGCAGGTTCGCGTGGACGCTGATCCACCGCGATGCCCTCCAAGCCCTCGCCGCCGACTCCTACGCCGACTTCCTGCGCCGCTCCCAGGAGGCCGGCCGGATGGCCGAGCAGTTCTACCGGGCGGCCCGAGCCGCCGCCCGCCGGGAGGTGCCGCTGCTGGCGGCAGGGAACACCACCGCGCGGCAGGCAGCCCGCGCTCTCGCCGACCGGCTCACTGCCGAGCACCGGCTCGACCACGTCATCTACCGCAACGGCGCGCGGGTCCCGGTCCGCGCCTGGGCGGAGGCGGCGACCCTGGCGAAGAGCGCGGTCGCCTACAACTCGGGCACCCTCAACCAGGCCCGCCAGGCAGGGGTCACCATGGTCGAGGTCTTCGACGGCCCGGACTGCGGGTGGACCAGCCACACCGACCCGGACAAGGCCACCGGGACGGTACGGTCCGTCGACGAGGCAGCCGCGTGGCCGATCTCCCACCCGAGGTGTCGTCGAAGCTTCGGGCCCCGTCCCGATCTGTGACGGGGGAGGTGGCGCCGGCAGGGGCTCACCGGGCAGGATCGCGTGCATGAAGCTTCTCGTGCTGGGCGGTACCTGGTTTCTCGGTCGAGCGGTAGTGGTTGAAGCTCTGTCACGTGGCTGGGAGGTGACCACGTTCACCAGGGGAAGGTCGGGCATCCCGGTCCCCGGTGCGGTTGCCGTGCACGGAGACCGCGAGAACGCCGACGACGTGGCGAGGCTCGCCGCCCAGGGACCGTGGGACGCCGTGGTCGACACTTCGGCCTCCGAGCTGGCGCCGGTCACGGTGCTCCTGGGCACCCGGGCTCTGGCGCCTGTGGCGGCGCGGTACGTCTACATCTCGACGGTGAATGTCTATGAGGGCTGGCCCAGTGAGCCGCTGTCCTTGGACTCGCCTGTTCTCGACGGGCCGCCGGATGCCGACGTCGATTACGGGAGGCTCCCGGCGGACTGGACGGGGCCGGACTACTACTACGGCCGCCAGAAGGCGGGCGCGGAGCGGGCGGTGCTTGCGGCCTTCGGCGCTGACCGGGCGTCGCTGCTGCGGCCGGGCGTCATCCTCGGACCTGGGGAGTACGTCGGCCGGCTGCCTTGGTGGCTCCGCCGGGCTGAGCGTGGCGGGCGCATCCTTGCCCCGGGGGATCCCCGGAAGACGATCCAGCCGGTGGATGTGCGAGATGTGGCTGCCTTCGCACTGGACCAGGCTCAGCAGACGGGGCTGCAGGTGCACAACGTCGTTGCACCGATTGGCAGGGAGACCATGGGGGGCTTCCTGGAGGCTTGCATGACGGCGACCAGCAGTACGGGTGAGCTGGTCTGGGTCCCGGATGAAGTCCTGCTGCGCAGCGACCTGCGGCAGTGGAGCGAGATCCCGCTGTGGCGGACGCATCCGGGGGTGTGGCAGGTCGACGGGACATCCGCCGTAGCGGCAGGCTTCCGCAGCCGGCCCATCGCCGAGACGGTCGCGGACACGTGGGCATGGCTGTCACAGGGCAATCTGCCTGTCCCACACGCCCGTTGGGGCGAACACGGGATCTCCCCGGAGAAGGAGATCAACATCCTGGCCGGGCTCGGTTAGCTGGCAGGCCCGTCGATGGCGGCCCGCACCGCACCTGGTCCCAGGATCCGTGGTGCGGCCACCAGCGTGAAGTCCTCGATCCGCTCGGCGAGGGATGACGCTGCGAAAGCTGTGCGGAAGGTGGGCGCAACAAGTTCCTGGCGGACGGCGTTGATCCGGTCGACTACCCCGGAGCCGCGCCATTCTCGGGGGAGGCTGAGAACTGGGCGCAGGGCCTCGGCAGCGGCATCGAGATCGCGCCGGAGAAGGAGGGCCATCGCCAGGTCGGTCGACGCCTGAGGTGCGACCGCGAACGGCGTCGAGCCATCGGGAGCCTGGGCGATGAGGTCGAGCGACAGCCGGGCAGATGACTCGGCCCCGGCACCGTCGCGCAGCAGGAGGTAGCTCGCACTATTGGACATGGCGACGCGTTCGAAGCTGAAACCGAACTCGCCGCCGATGCCGTCGTGGATCTCGTCCCGGTCCAAGCTGCGATCCTGCAAGCTTCGCTCTATGGCCTGCTGGGTTTCTTCGACTCGGCCGAGGTGCGCGAAGGCGCGAGCCGCGATCGCGGCAAGCCGTGCCCGTCCGGTCGCTCCAACCCCCGTGAATTGCTGGGCCCGTTGGACGTGCTGAACCGCCTGGCGGGGGTTGCCGCCCCAGTACGAGAGGATCGCCAGATATCCGTAGGCGTATGCCTGGAGCGGACCGTGCTCTGCCACCTGGCCGTAGAGCGCGGCGGCGCGGAACAGTTCGACAGCCGTTGGCAGCGAGCCGAGGTCGAACGCACAGCCTCCGAGTAGGGCGGAACTCTCTCCAGCCACGAGAAGCAGGCGCTGCCGCTGGGAAGGGAGCTGGGTGCGGTCGAGCATCACGGTAGCGAGCCCGAGTACTTCCTTGGCCTGCCCGTAGATGATGTGGGGCGGCGTGTTGGTGTGGGCTCGGACGAGGCGAACCAGGTCGTCCTCCAGCTGGTCCAGACTCAGGTCGGGAAGGATCTGGGCCGCGGCGTTGGTTGCGTGGTTGCGGGCTTCTCGCGCAGTCATGCGTAGTTCACTTTCATCGAGCACGGGGGCCAGCGTGAGGGCGGCCACCTGCTCGTCGTTCGCTGGTGCCAGTAGGGCTTGGATGGAGTAGCCGGGGAACATCCGCTCCAGAATCCGTGGAGCAGGGTGACGCGGGATCGCGGTAGCCCCGGAGCGCCACCGCTGCCAGGTGACCTCCGAGATTCCAGCTTCCTTGAAAGCGACATCCCGAGTCGCTTCGAAGAGCTGGTTTCCGGTGCTTCGATAGGCGACGGCGAACTCGCGGTAGGTCTGGCCCTGTTGTGTGCCTAACAGCCCGAACAGCGTCTTCTTCTCTGCATTCACTGGACAGCCTTGCCTTCCGCTGATGCCGCAGCTTGTCCTGCGAGGTGCCGTCCCTCTGTGACTACCACGCGAATACAGGGCCGCACACCCGTCACCGTGAAGTGATGGGCGAATGATGCCTCGATGCGCCAAAAGCCTCTGACGAGGCATCAAGTGAGGTGGTCGTTGACGTGGTTGTGTTCCGCGTTCGGCGGGACTCTGTCATCTCCGCAAGGCCCGACGCTCGGGTCCCGGCTATCCGTGAGGAGCCGTCTGAGTTGCGGGTGGTTCTCGATCAGCTCAGCGAGAGGTGCACGAGGTGAGTAACGCTGCAGTCCAGGGTCGACGGTGCGGCCAGGTGCGGGCACTGGTACGCAGGGCGCTCGGGATACACCGGCGGGGCGAGGTTCGTCGCCCGCCCGGCCGCCCGGCTCGGCCGGTTCGGGCGCCCTGGCGACCCTGGGCTATGGCGGGCGCGGGCTTCGTGTGCTCGGCGGCGGCGTACTCGGACGACCACGGAACCACGCATCTTGGGTACTTCGAGACCGCCGATGCCTACCAGGCCGTGACATGGGCGCAGACCCGCGTCGGACAGCTCGCTGAGCAGCTGCACCCGTGGACCGCCCCGTCCGCCATTACTTGGATGGCGAGTGTGGAGGAGGGGCGCGCCGCGATGGCCTCGCTCATGCTGGGCCAGCCGCTCCAGGTCGAGGTCGCGAACGCCGCACGGACACAGTACGTCGTGGTGGTCTCCAGGGCGCACAACGAGCAGCCCTCCAGGTGGTTGTCGTGAAGCCGAGCGGGGTCGCGAGGTCCGTGTCGACTCCTCGCCGGCCGATCCAGTTGCCTTCGCTGACCGCTGCCCCGAGTGCTCGTTCCTTTGACCACGGGAGCGAGGGCTGGGGAGGGCCGGGAACGCGTGAGCACTACTACGACGCCAAGGCCGACGAGGTGGAGGCTCGCCGCATCCGACACCGGCTGCTCGGCCTCGCAGAGCAGTGGTGGCCCGCAGCGACGGAAGACGAGCGGGACGCACTCGGCACCGTTGCCGCCGAACTCCTCGCAAACGTCGTCCGGCACGCTCCCGGACGCGTGACGGCGCTCTTGATCGACTCGGGCAACGGCAGCTGCGTGCTGGCCGTCGCCGATCAGAGCCCCACGGGACCGGTCACACGGCACGCGGAGCCTGGCCAGGCCGAGTCCGGCCTCGGCCTGGTCCTCGTCCAGGAGCTGACCAATAACTGGGGCTGGCACCCGATCCCGCGCGGCAAGGTCGTCTGGGCTCAACTGCCCATAAGCAGCGCCGCCTCGTGAAGCTCCGGCGGCCGCCGTCGGTAGAACCCGAGCGGCGGCCACCGGCACCAAGTCCCTCCCGGCGCTATCCGGGAGGTGCCTGAAATCAGTTCAACTCGCGATTCCAGAAGGGACCATGAACACTACCTTCGAGATCTGCAATGACGCTGGGAAGCCTGGGGGCGACCTGGTCGACAGCATCACCGTCGCTCTCCAGGCTGCTGCCCCCCTTGTCGAGCAGTTCTCCCAAATGCCGCTCCCGGACCGCGTGACGGTGCGCCTGCTGACGGTCGACGCGAGTTTGGACGTGTCGGCTCAGCATTTGAACCGCGGCTTCGCTGAAGCAGCGGAGCGCGTTGGGACGGAGAGAGCGCACCAGATGGCCGCGGTGCTTGCGGAAAGGGGCACTCGGCAGTACCGCCAGTCCGAACGGCTCATGAACCCCCTGCAGTTGGGCAAGGTCGTCTATGGTTCGGAGGACGGGGCTCCGCCAGAGCTGGTGATCACGCCAGCCGCTCACGGGGCGGCACGCTCCACTACGCGCATTCAAACCATGGTTTTCGCACACGAGTTGACCCACATAGCTCAGTGCCACAAGTGGCCCGGCATGCTCGCGTTCAACAACCTGCAGCAGCTCGAGATCACGCTGACCGGCCGGCCCCGCTCGGAGATGCGGTTGATTCCGCCGGTTAGCGAAGGGCACGCCATGGTCGTCTTCCGGCAGGTAGCCGATGAGCTGTTCGGGGCAGGCGCCAAGTTCCACGAGAAGGGCGATCGGGGGCCGACGCTGCGGTACTGGGCAACGGCGCTGCTGTCCTTGTTGCCTCCGCTGTGCTTGGTGCGTCTGATGTACAACCAGGGCACCAAGTTCATCAGGGCGGTCATGGCGGCTGGTGGTCCGCCGCTCGTACATTCCCTGTTCGAGGACGACGGAAAGCGCCTGCCCGTAGGGGTGGAAGTCGCCAGGCCAGGGCTGTGGTTGGCCCGTTTCGGCCCGGACGGCGGAGAGGCGTGAGACGGTCCCGGTGGCAGCCCACCCGGCACGGCATCGCCTCTGCGAGTGACGCCCGCACCGTCCTGCCGGCGGACATCGCGAGCCGGGGCCTCCCCTGGCCGGGGCCTGATACACCGGTCGACCTCGCAGTCCACCAACTCATCGACGTCATCCGCGAGTCCGTCTACCAGCCAGCGCGGTCCAGGCATGACGTACCTCCTGAAGCGGCTTGAATCCGTGCTCGCCTTAACCCATCACCAGTGAAGGAAGACGCTTATGGGAATCGCCACTCTCACCGACCTCGCCCCGTCACAGGAGAACTTCCTCGCGCTGGCTGCCAGCGCAAGGGACGAGAAGGTGTTTGAATCGCTGTTCATCTGGGGCGATCTGCAGACCCGCGACTATGCGACCGAGCTGTTCCGGCGCGGCGGCACATCGCAGGCTGACGTCGACGCGGCTGTCGCCGCGCGGCTCGCGCGGCGACAGTACATGGACGGCACCCGCACCTACCACGTCGTGATGACCGAGAGCACCTTGCTCTCGGGCTTCGGCGGACGAGAGGTGATGAACAATCAGCTCCGTTATCTACTGGAGGCCATGACCACGCCTGGCTTGACGCTCGGCATCATCCCGGCGACGGCTGAGATGCCGGTCGTCCCCGGTGGCGGCTTCGCGATCATCAACGGCGTGCGTGTGGAGTTCGACGACTACGAGGGCCACAGCACTGCCACCGACATGGCAGCGGTCAGGCGCTTCAACGACGCCTTCGATCAGCTCAGTAACGTCGCTGTGTTCGGCGACGATGCGCGAGACCTGATCACCGCGGTGATCGACGCCCGCTGATCGACGCCGGTCACCGGAACTGCCTCCGCCCGATGCTCAACATGCCCTGCTCGGCTGTCGCCGGCGAGAGCATACGGGGCCGCGCCACCCACAAGGACCGTGCGGCCCCACCCAGCATCTGACGACACCAAGTAACTGCCCAGCTCTTGCGCGGTGGTGAGAGCTGGGAGTTTCGAAGATCGGGCCGACGACCCGGTGTCTCTATTCCCAACTGACCGGCGCCTTAGGGCACTTGCCTGGGACCGACTCACTCCTCCCTCCATGCGGGGGACTACCGAAAGTACGGAGATGACAGACAAGTCACCATGCCACGCCATAGTGATCGCCTCCGGTGGGCTCGACAGCACCACCGTGGCGTACTGGCTCGCCGACCGAGGAGCCATCCTCACCATGCTGTCGTTCGACTACGGGCAGCGGCACCGTACGGAGCTGCAGTACGCCGGGCGTATCGCCGGTCACCTCGGTGCTTCGCACGAGGTCGTCGACTTGAGTGGGCTCGGTCGGCTGCTGACCGGGTCGGCTCTCACGGACCTGGGTGTGAGGGTCCCGGATGGCCACTACACCGCCGAGACCATGCGCAGCACCGTCGTGCCGAACCGCAACACGATCATGCTGTCCGTTGCCGTCGCGGGGGCCGTCGCGACGGGCGCGGACGCCGTGGCGTTCGGCGCACACAGCGGGGATCACGCGATCTACCCGGACTGCCGAGCCAGTTTCTTCGACCAGTTCGCGGCGATGACGCGGGAAGGCAACGAGGGTTTCCTCGCCGACGGGTTCGAGCTGCTGGCGCCGTTCATCGGCCTGACGAAGGCCGACATCGTGGAGATCGGGCGGCAGTTGGGCGTGCCGTTCGAGGACACCTGGTCCTGCTACAAGGGCGGCCAGGTGCACTGCGGGACCTGCGGGACGTGCACCGAGCGGATCGAGGCGTTCGCGCTGGCGGGCGTAAGCGACCCCACCGTCTACGCCAGCGCCACCCCAGGGGCGGCCTCGTGACCGCGTTAACCGGAGAGCACCGGATCGGCAAGCGGTTCCGGTTCGAGGCCGCGCACTACCTGCCCGGCCTGCCCGATGGGCACCAGTGCGCCCGGCTGCACGGCCACTCCTATGAGGTGGAGTTCGTCCTGACCGCCGACCGGCTGAGCGGGCCCGGCTTCGTCACGGACTTCGGGGACCTGGCGCCGGTCAAGATGATGATCGACAGTGCCCTCGACCACCGCGTCCTGAACGAGGCGCTGCCCGAGCTCGTACCGACCTCGGAGAACCTGGCCGCCTACTTGGCCGGCTGGTTCGTCGAGCACGTCGAGCCCGGCCTCCCTGGCCGCCTGACCGCGGTGCGGGTGTCGGAGACCGCGAGCAGCTGGGCGCAGTTCGAGGTGGCCCGGTGAGCGCGCCCGTCCGGGAGGAACCCGGGGCCCGGGGACTGCTGATCGCCGAGACCTTCGGCCCCACCTTCCAGGGCGAGGGCCCGACCGCCGGGCGGCAGGCGTTGTTCATCCGGCTTTCGCGCTGCAACCTGCACTGCCCCAGGTGCGACACCCCGTACACGTGGGACTGGACCAGGTTCGATCCGAGTGAGGTCTCCACCCGCCACAGCGTCGAGGACGTGGCGGCCTGGGTGACGGACCGGCTGACGGCGCGGGTGGTCGTCACCGGCGGTGAACCACTGATCCAGCAGCGCGAGCTGCTGAGGCTGGTCCAGCTGCTGCCGGACCGGCGGGTCGAGATCGAGACCAACGGGACGATCGTTCCGCTGCCCGAACTCGTGGGACTGGTCGAGGGGTTCAACGTCTCCCCGAAGTTGGCCGGCTTCGCGGCCCTGGACGATCAGGCGGTCAACGGCGCGGCGCTGCGGGTGCTGGCGGCGTCCGGCAAGGCCCGATTCAAGTTCGTCGTCCGGCAGGTCGCGGAGCTGGAGGAAATCGCGGCCCTGGTCGACGAGTTCGATCTGACCGAGGTGTGGGTGATGCCGGAGGGAACGAGCAGTGGCGCGGTGCTCGCGGGGATGCGCGCGCTGGCGGACGCGGTGCTGGCTCGCGGCTGGAATCTCAGCAACCGCCTGCATGTGCTGCTCTGGGAGGATGAACGTGGCCGGTAAGGACAGCAAGACGCCCGAGTGGGGCGGTCGTTCCGGATCCCCGAGGCCGCGCGTGTTGGGTAGCGGCCAAGCGTGTAGAGGGGGGAGCGGGAGCCTGCCTGCCACTCGGGCTGTGCCCAGCATACCCAACTCCTCGGCTGCGCGCGCCCATTCGCTGATGCCGTTTCTCGTGGATCCCAAGCACCTGAAGCGGGCGGCCCGTGCCTGCATGCGCCGGGGTGGGGCTCCTGGAGCGGACGGGATGAGCTGGGCGCAGTTCCGTACCGGCTTGTCCGGCCGCCTCGCAGATCTTGCTGAGCAGCTGCACGCCGGCACCTGGCAGCCGAGCCCCGTGCGGGAGGTCGCGATCACGGCCTACACCGGCAAGGTGTTCACGGCGGTGATTCCGACCGTCGCCGATCGGGTGGTGCAGCGGGCGATGCGCAACGCCATCGAACCGGTGCTGGAGGCAAGGGCGTTCGCCGACTGGGTGTCCGGCTACCGGGCCGGTCGCAACCGGATCACGGCGTTGCGAGACGCCGACCGGCACCTGCGGGCCGGGCACCGGTGGGTGGCGGACCTGGACGTGCGCCAGACCTCCGCCGGGTCCAGCGCGGCTGAGGTCACTGACTGGCTGGCCGAGCATGTCGCCGACGGGACCTTCCTCGGCTACTTCCGCAAGGTGCTGGAGCCGCTGCCGTACCCGATCGTGCCCGGCACCGCGCTGGCGCCGCTGCTGATCAACTTGCGGCTGTCTCGCGCAGACGCGGCGCTGGCCGGCTACTGGGTGGTGCGGTTCGCCGACAACTACTGCCTGTTCTGCCGTGACGAGAAGCAGGCTCGCGAGGCGATGGCCGCCGTCATGGAGGCCCTGGCCGGGTGCGGTCTTGAGCCGCATCCGGACAAGAGCCAGATCCGATGCGGTGTCAACGCCGAAGATCTCTTCCTGATCGCCGGATGAGGGGAGGCGACATCATGGAGAACAACCCTGACCAGCAGTTGGTGTGGGTTCCGGTCCCGGGCGGCATCTGCCTGTTCGGCGACCGGCAGCGCCGGGTGAAGGTGCCAGACCTCGAATGGACAGTCACCCCGCTCACCTTGGCCCAGGCCGGGCAGGGCGGCGGTGCGCTCCCGCTGACCGGCCTGGTCCACGCACAGGCCGCCCGGCTGGCAGCCGACCTCGGCGGGCGGCTACCCCGCTCCTCAGAGTGGGAGTGGGCGGCTTCCGGCCCCGGCCGCAGGCTCTACCCGTGGGGCGGCGAGGAGCCCGGCCCCGGCAGGGCGAACTTGCGCGGCGGCCCCGGCCGGCTGACCGCGGTGGACGCCCATCCGGACGGAGTGACGCAGCAGGGCCTACTCGACATGGGCGGTAACTGCTGGGAGTGGACCTCATCTCCGACCATCGGCGGCGGCTTCATCATCCGGGGAGGCTCCTACAACTCCCTGTCCCTGTACGCCCGGTGCACGTTCCTGAACGCGGCTCCGGCCGAGCTGGGCTCCGCAGGCATCGGCGTGCGGGTGGTGAGGGCGACATGATCAGGGACCTGGTGATCGCGGGTTGCTCCCGTCGCAAGGCACCGGAGCGCAGGCCGCTGCCCGCGTTGGAGCGGTACACCGGCGGTATCGCCCCGCACTTGCGGACGAGATTCGCCGGCCATCGGCAGGCGCGGGAGCGCATCCGCTTCCTGTCGGCCGAGCACGGGCTCATCCGCGCCGACGCCCTGCTCACCTCGTACGACCGGCAGCTGACGGTCGCGCGTGCCGAACGGCTGCGCCCACTCATTGCCGAGCAACTGGAGCACGAGTTCCAGAACCGGGGAGTCCCCGAGCGAGTTCTACTCGTGCTGGAGCCCGCGTACCTGGTGCCGCTCGCCGACCTGCTCGCCCACCCAGCACGGCCCGCCCTGCAATGGATTTACGACCCGCGCGGTTGGGCCGAGGCCGCCGCCGTCCTCGACGAATGGAGGTGGCCGTGACCGCCACGCTCGCGGATACGCTCAAGACGCGCTCCAACGACCACAGTTACATCACCGGTGGGTTCTACGGCGGTACCAGGGTTGGCTGGCACCAGCCGACTCCAGCAGCGGCCGCCGAAGGCCGTCCGCTGTCGGTGGTGCTCCCGGCCCACAACACCGCATACGCCCTGCCGACGGTGCTGGACGCGCTCGCCGCGCAGCACACCGCCGGGCCGGTGGATGTGATCGTCGTGGACGACGCCTCCACCGACAACACCTTCGAGATTGCCCGTCGGCACCCCGTGGTCACCACCGCCGTGCGGTTGGCGACCCGGTCCGGCTCGGCCGGTGCCCGCAACGTCGGCGCCCGCCTCGCCCAAGCGGAGAACCTGCTGTTCGTGGACTCGGACATGGTGCTGCCCTCGCACGTGCTCGCGGACTTCGCCGCCCGTGCCCGGCCCGAGACCGTGCTGACCGGCTTCCGCCACAACCTTCCCTTCCTGCGCACCGCGTGCGGGCCGATGCTGCCCGAGAACCCGCCGCAGCTGGCCGCCGACCACCGCGTCACCTGGACGCCGCCGATCAACACCCTGCTGCCGTACTCCGGCATCACGCTCACCGAGCCGCTGCACGGCCGACCGCTTGATGCCACCGACGACTTCCAGAACCTCGGGTACGGCCGGTTCTACTACGACTGGGACCTGCCCCGGATGGCTGTCACCGCGCTGCTCGGCGTCCCCCGCGAGCGCCTCGTGGACGTCGGCGGCTTCGACGAGGAGTTCGGCCGGATCGGCTGGGGCATGGAGGACACCTACCTGGGTGCCGCGCTGATTGCCGCTCGCTGCCTGGTCGTCCCGCTGCGTCAGGCCGTCGGCTACCACCTCGACCCGCCAGACGCCGCCGCCCAGTGGCAGACCAAGCTCGCCGCCTGGCCCGCCACCCTCGCCCACTACCGGACCCTGCTCGCCCAGCCGGCCCCCACCGGGCGAGGGCGCGACTTCGCTGCTGCCACCGACAAGCTCCTGACCGACGCCGAGGTGATCACCGCATGATCCGCACGTTCGCCGCCGCCGACATCCACGGCACCACCGTCGTCCACGACCCGGCCACCGGCACCAACCACCTGCCGGCGCGGCCGTTGCCGCCCGGACCCCTCGGCCTGGATGAGCAGGAGGTCGCGGCCTGGCCCGAGGCCATGCACGGCCAGCTCAAGCCGACCGCGCCGCTGAGCATGTGCTGGTCGCCGATCGTGCGGTGCAACCTCACCTGCCCGCAGTGCCTGGACGACAAGCGCGTGCGCGAGTCCACCGCCGAGGAGCGTCGCACCCTGGCCAGGCACATCGGCGAGTCCGGGATCTTGGGCGTGGACATCTCCGGCGGAGAGCCGCTGCTGTTGCGCGACCTGCCCGACCTCGCCCTGGCGATCCGCGCCGGCCGCCAGGCGGTGGTCAGCTGCACCACCAACGGCTGGCACCTGGCCAGGCGCGCCCCCGAGCTGGCCCCCGCGCTCGACGCCATCCGCATCTCACTGGACGGCGCCACCGAGGCCACCCACGACGCTTGGCGCGGAGCCGAGAGCTACAGCCGGGCGATCGACGGCACCCGTGCCGCAGTCGGCGAGGGTCTGCGGGTCCAGTTCCAGATGGTGCTGATGCGCTCCAACCAGCACGAGGCGCAGGCCCTGCTGGAGTTGGCCGCGCAGCTCGGCGTCGGCGGCGTGACCTTCCTGCAGATGCTGCCCATCGGCGAAGGCAAGGCCATCGCCGAACAGCAGATGCTCACCGACGACCAGGCCACCGCCGCCATCGAAGCCCTCACCGTCCCCGATGGGCTGCGGGTGCGGCTTCGTACCCGCGACAGCGCCGACGGCTTCACGGTGCTGCGTGCTGACGGCTACGCATGGCGCAATACCGGTGGCGCCACCGGCATCGCCGCGTTCATCCCCGTCACCGGCCCCCAGGATCTGCACCTGCCCACCGCCCGGAGCGCATCGTGACCGACACCGCCCAGCAGCCCGCTGGCGGGCAGCGCCTCTTCGCCCGCACTGCGCCCTACGTCCCCACCCTCTACCAGTGCTACGCCGCCGCCCGCCTCATCGCCGAGTCCGTGGTCGGATGCGAGCCACCGGTGACCGCGGTTGTCGGCATCGCCAACGGTGGCACCAGGCCAGCCACCGTGATCGCCGACTACCTCAAGGTCCCGCTGCACCTCATCATCGCTCGGCACAACCCGACGGACGAGCTCTGGCAGCAGGCCACCGGCGATGTCACCGTGACCCTACCTGGCGGTCTGCCAAGGCAGTTCGACGGCACCGTGCTGCTGGTCGACGACATCGCTGGGTCCGGCGCCACCTTCACGGCCGTCTCCCGCGCCCTGCTCGGTACCGGGGCCGTACTGAAGACCGCGGCGCTGTGCCGCAATGCCGGCTGCGCCGAAGGCCCCGACCGCTGGGTCTGGGACGTGGACGACTGGGTCGTTTTCCCCTGGGAGGCAACCCACTCCGGCGAGACCCGGCAGCTGCCGGTGCCGAAGGAGGTGGCGACCCGGTGACCACGAGCGCCACGTCCCGTGGCGTGCTGCTTGTCCTCGTATCCTGGGCGCCCGACGCCCCCGCCGGCATCGAACGCGCCACAGCTGCCCTCGCTCTGGGCCTCGCCCAAGCAGGGCACCGCCCCGTCATCGCCACCGCCGCCCCACTGCCTGACCGGCCTGGCCTGCCGGGCGTGCGGGTGGAGCGGCTGCACCTGGCCGGGGTGACGTTCCCCTGCGACGACGAGACCCTGCGCCGCGCTATCACCTGGCAGGACAATGACCTCTGCCAGCAGATCCGCGAGCTGATCACCCAGCACCGGACTGACACCGTCCTGTTCGCCGACGCGCTGTGGGGACTCGGTCGCCTGAGCGGTGACCTCCCAGGCCACGTTCACCGTGTCCTGGCCGCCCACGTCCAGCCCGCCACCCTGGACGCCGGCCCGGCGCTGGCCAGGGCGAGCCACGTCATCGTCCCCTCCGCCTTCATCCACGAGCAGCTGGAGCTGGCAGGATGGGCGCTGCCGGCTACGAGAATCGTGCCCAACGCCTTGCTGTCCGGCCCGGCAGTTGCCGCGCCCAGCAGTGCACGGCGCGAGGAGCTGCGCCGCAGCGGCCCGGTCAGGGTCCTGGCCCGGCTCGGGGCGGAGAAGGGCGTGGCCGAACTCCTCGAAGCCGCCGCCGGCTGGGACCGTCCGCTGGACGTTGCGCTCGCCGAAGCCGGATTCGAGGACGCCACAGGCTCCCAGGCCACGCTGCTGGCCCACTGCCGGACGCTGGCCGTCCAGCACTCGAACGTCCGACTTCGTGGCGCGCTCGCCTGGCAGGAGGTGCTTGGCTGGCTCGCGGACGCCGCTGTGGTGATCGTTCCGAGCCACCGGGAAACCTTCGGCCTGGTCGCGCTGGAGGCCATGAGCGTCGGAACTCCAGTCGTCGCCTACCGCGTCGGCAACCTGCCCGCGCTCATCGAGCCGACGGGGCACGGCGAACACCTGCTCGTGCCGCGCGACGCGGGCCCTAACGCCCTCCACAAGGCGGCACAGACCCTCCTGGAAGATGACATACTGTACGGCGCGACTACACAGACCGTGTACCGGCGGGCCCAGGACTTCACGCCCTACCGGATCGCCAACCTCTTCTTGGAGGCGATCTCGTGATGCCCGCATCCACCACCGGCCCCGCCCCGCTCCTGCTCGTGGACGGCTTCAACGTCTTGTGGGCCGGAACCTTCGGCTTCCCCGCCGAGGTGCGCTCCCGCGACAAGACCCGTGAACTCACCGGCCTGTTCGCGTTCTTCGCCCTGCTGCGCGCCACGATCCGCGACGACCTCGATGTGGACCCACCTGAGGTCGTAGTTGTCTTCGACGGGGAACACGGCACCGCTGATCGCGTGGCCGCCGACCAGGGCTACAAGGCCAACCGCGAGGCGACCCCTGAAGCCCTCAAGCCGCTGCAGTTCCTCGCCCCGGTCAAGGAGGGCCTGGACCAGCACGGTATCCGTTGGGTCGAACTGCCAGATCAAGAGGCGGACGACGTGATCGCCACCCTCACCACACGGGCCGCCCAGACCCGACCGGTGCGGATCATGTCCCGCGACGCCGACTACTACCAGCTGCTCACCGACCAGATCCGCATCATCAATCGATCCCGCAAGGCGACCCGGCGGCTCATCACCACCGCCGAAGTCATCGAACGCTACGGCGTCACCCCCACACAGTGGCCGGACTTCCGCGCCCTGACCGGCGACAAGTCCGACAACATTCCTGGCGTCAGGGGAGTCGGCGCCAAAGTCGCCTCCCAACTCCTTCGCGACAACATCGCGTTGGATGACCTGCCGACCTCGGGTCGACTGGCCGGCGCCAAGGGTAAGGCGATCATCGCGAGCTGGGGCGACGTCTTGCGCTGGCGCGACGTGATCACGATGCAGCGCGACCTCGATGTGCCGCTCATCCCTACGGGCGAGGTCAGCCCCCAACTACCCAAGCCCGCTGAGGTGGTGGAGAAACTGGGGCTGTGGTGAGCGCCCCTGGTTCGATCCTGGCCCTCTTCGCGCACCCCGACGACGCCGAACTCTGGGCAGGTGCCACTCTGGCCCACCATGCCGCCCACGCCCGGGTCACCGTCGCTGTTCCCCACCGGGACGCCGTTCGGGATGCCGAGGCCGTCGCAAGTGCCGCGGTGCTCGGCGCCGACCTGCGTCAGCTTCCCGTCCTCGATGCCCCGGCGGTTCATGCCCTGCTCATGGACACCGAGCCCGACATCGTCATCACCCACCCGCTGCGCGACGTGCACCCCGAGCACCGGGCCGTCGCCGAAGCCGTCCTCACGGCCCTGCCTGAACCGGTGATCGCCACCGGCCTTCCGAGCAGGCTCTACACCTGCGACACCTACAACTCGCTCACTCTGGACGGTCCGCTGCGGGCCGACACCATCGTGGACGCAACTGCCACGTTCCCCACCAAGATCCGGGCGCTGAAGGCCCACGCCTCCCAGCCAATCGCCGAGCACTTCGGCCCGATGGCCGAACACCTCGGCCGACTCTGGGGTGCCCGGATCGGCGCCGACTACGCCGAAGCGTTCACCGCCCTGCCCATCCTCGGTCGCCTGCCTGCGGCCACCCAGCTCTGACCACACCATCGTCCGAGCCGAAATCGGGTCGACCCCACGCCGGGCCGCCACCGGTATCCGTCATGCAATGGCCTCAACCGTCATGCCCTGAAAGGGGAAACCATGGCATCCATACCAACTCCCACCCGCCGCCCTGTCGATACCGGGCGCGTCGAACACCTCACCCGCGAACTGCTCGTCGCTCTCGGCGAGGACCCCGACCGCGAGGGCCTGGCCGACACGCCACGCCGGGTCGCCGCGTGGTGGACGGACTTCCTCGACCGCGACCACGGCACACTCGGCACCACCTTCACCCACAGCACCACCCACGACGACTTCGTCCTGCTGCGCGGCATTGAGGTCTGGAGCCTGTGCGAGCACCACCTGCTCCCGTTCCGTCTCACCGTCTCCATCGCCTACGTTCCCCAAGCACAGGTCCTCGGCTTGTCCAAGCTCGTCCGTCAACTCCGAGTCCACGCCCACGCGTTGCAGCTCCAGGAGCGCATCACCGCTGACGTCGCCGGCGACCTTGCCAAGGCCGCCGGCACGGACGACGTCGCGGTCTACGCCGAGGGCGAGCATCTGTGCATGAGCATGCGTGGCGTCGAGACGGGATCGGTGCGGACCGTCACGTCCTGCCGTCTCGGCCGTACCGCCAGCGACCCCGAACTGGCCGCCCGGATTGAGCGGTTGGCTCTTGCATCTGCTCGATAGGCGCTCGGCGAAGCCTCGTCCCATCCTGGTGCTGGCGCGCCGGTCCGGTGGAGTGTCAGCTGCGATTCCTACGCTCAGAGCCATGACTACCCCCACACCCATGGCCACGGTCGACGCTGGCGGGCTGCTGCCCGCCAGCGTTGCTGGTTTGGTCGAACGACGACTCCTGACCGACATCGTGCGCATCTACCGAGCGGGTGCACCCGTCCTCAACCCGGACACCGGCCAGATGGAACCCGGCCCGGACACCGTCATCTGGGAGGGGCCCGGAGCGCACAAACCCGCTGGAGGCCCTGGGCTGGTCCTGCGCCTGGAAGGCCAGGCGTACAAGGACGACGGGGACTCCCGGTACATCCTGTTCACTCCGCTGTCCGCCCCGGCCGCTCAGGTGGGCGACATGGTCACCGTCGTGCACAGCGATGACAGCGCGGCGGTCGGCCGGGTGTGGCGCGCCATGGATCCGGGCGAGTCCGGCACCGTGCAGGTCGTGCGGTCCACCTGGATGCGAATCGAACACGTCGCGTCGGCTCCGGGTGGTGCTTCGTGACGGTACCTGTGGACCTGGGTGCGGTGCGCCAGCACCTGGAGACAACGGTGATGGTGGACCGGGTGCGGATCAGCCGCCCGACCGGCATCGCCGTGCTGGATCCGGAGACCGGTCTTGTTGGGCCGGTGCCCGTGGTGCTCGTATGGGAGGGGCCCGGAGCGGTGCTCTCGGCGCATGGCCTGACGACGGTCGAGCAGTTGGTGGGCGGCAAGTGGCTGGATGGCTCCGCGAGTTGGTATGGCTTGGTGACGCCGCTGTCTGCGTCGCTGCCGCAGCGCGGCGATCTGGTGTCCGTCGTATCGGCGGCGTCGGCGACGGCCGGAACGGTAGGTCGCACCTGGCAGGTGCTGGATCCTGCGGAGGCCAGCACCGTGGAAGTGGCTCGTGTGACTCGTCTTGACGAGATCACCGGTCCATGAGTTTCCGAATCTGGAAGCACCGCGACCGAGTACGGTCGGCAGCATGACGCACACCTTCGCAAATCCCGCCGACGCTGCCGAAGCGATGATCCAGCAGGTCTTGGAGCTGCGCCACCGCGTGGTGCAGAGCCGGTTGGACGCTGTCGGGTTTGGGCGCACCAGCGCCACGTTCCACGGCGCGGAGCAGGTGACGAGCGCCATGCGGGAGGACGCTATCCTCCAGTGCCTTGGGTTCGTATTGGGGGCCACGGACGAGGCTTCCGTCGATGCCTTCGTCGAGGCCTGGGCCGTGAGAGCCGGTGTAGACCTTGGCGATGCTGCGGTGCGTATCCGGGAGATGCCGACTGCGGGTGACTTGTACGACCAGCAGGCCAAGGAGCAGGTGCTTGAATCGCTCCGCGACGCAGGTGAAGACGGCTTGTCGAAGACGAGGTTTCTCCAATTGCTCTCCGCTGACCGCCTCGCGTTCGGCCGTGGGGGTGAGGACAGTCGCTGGCTTCGACAGTGGCTTCGCGAAGGTGTAGTGATTGAGCGTCAGCGCGGGCGCGGCACGAACTACGTGCATCGAGAGTTCAGCATTTTCCGTGCTCCGGCCTCGGAGTCAGGCAAGCCGTAGCCAGTAGTGCGGACCGCTGATGATCGTGACCGAGCTGTGTCGGTTGCGCTGCCTAGGGTCGTCGGTATGAGTACTGACACGCAGGTGCCGAGCCGGGTGCGGATCACTGCATCCGGCCTGGACTCCTCGCTGACGATCGACGGGCACGATGTGTCCGATCAGGTCCGCTCCTACACGCTGCACCACCAGGCGGGGCAGGTGCCTCAACTCGCGCTGTTGCTCGGACCCTCTGCGGCAGATCATTGGGAGGGCGTAGCCAAGGTAGTGGTCGGCGTTCCGCCGGACCCGGGTCCGGCTGCTGCCTCCTTTCTGGAGGCGATCGACGCGGGCGAGCTGGAGCGGACCGTACTGAACCGGCACGACCTGATGGATGGGCAGCCGGGGGAGTACACCCGGGCCGTGCTGGCGCAGCTGACCGAGTGGGCAGCAGGCCGGTGGGGGCTGCTGGAGGAGATCGCTTGATGGCCTCGCCTGTGAACCCGCACCCGAACGCGCACCCGTCAGCCGGGGCGTACAGCAACGGCGCGCAGCTGGCGGTCCAGTTGGAGGCGCGGGCTGCCGCGCTGCTCCCTGCGGCCGTTGCGGTGGTGCGGCATCATGCGATGCTGCTGGAGACTGCGATCAAGGCGCAGGCGTCCGGCCGGCCGGGCCCGAACGCGGTGACGGGCGACTACCGGCGGTCCTGGACGCACGAGGTGCGCACCGTGTCAGGTGGGGTGGAGGCGGTAGTCGGGACGAACAAGCCTCAGGCCCGTCGTCTGGAGTTCGGGTTCGTCGGCCCGGACATTCTGGACAGGGTCTTCCACCAGCCGCCCTACCCGCACGTTGCTCCGGCCGTGGCCCAGATCGAGCCGCTGTTCACCGCTGCCATGGCCCGGCTTGCCGAAGGGAGCGGTCAGTGAGTGCGTTCGACGACGATCTGCACGCCGCGATCGCGGGAGTTCTCAGCTCGCATGGCCTGGGCATGCTCGGCCGGGCGGTAGTGGTCGCCGAAGTCCATGACGACGACGGCGAGCTCGGCCTGATCACCCAGCCGCTGCCCGACACCATGCCGATCTGGGACCGCACCGGCCTGCTCGGCTACGCCTCATTGGACCTGGCCGGGCAGGTGACCGCCGCGCGGGTCGTAGAGGTGGAAGCCGACGACGAGGAGGAGGAGTAGCCGTGGCCGTATCAGGGCGGGTGATCTCTCTGGCGGTGCAGGCGGCGCTCGCGTCCGCGACCGGGCGCAGCTGCGGCTACGGGGCGGCGCCGCTGGTCGCCGACAAGCCGACCGGGAACACCATCCCGTACTGCGTGCTCTACCCACTTGGTACCGCCCCGATGGACGGGCCGCCGTTCGGCGATGCGGATGCGGACGCGAAGGTGCTGGTGCAGGTGACGAGCATCGGGTCGACCGCCGAGCAGGCCGAGTGGATGGCCGACAAGGTCCGCACCACGCTGCTCGGACGGACCGTCAACAGCGGCTTCGCCACGCCGATCACGCCGACCGGGTTCGCGGTGATGGGCCGGGAGCTGGACAAGAGCGATGGGATCAGTGTGGTCAGCGGCGTATACAGTTACGTCGAGCGGTTCGCCCTGCACGTGACGACTCCGGGTAGCTGACCGCTGAGCACGTTCTCACCGTGGAGACCTCGCACGGACGCCCGGCCGCCGGCACGGGCTGACTCCCTTCCGCCCTGCTGGGGCGGCTGGTTGGGGTCGGGTCTCCGGGTACTCCGGGCCGTCCCCGGATTGCGAGAGTCAGCGTGGCCACCACGCAGCAGCGGTTCATGCGCCGCGGCGTCACCAGGATCTTCTTCGTCAAGACCATCGCGGCGGCGAGCAACATCCCGACCCGGGCCGAGCTGAGCGGGCCCGGCGGGACGGACCTGTCGAAGCTGGTGTCCGACGTCGAGGGCTGGGCGCTGGAGAACAGCCCGATCGACACCCCCGACCTGGGCTCTACGTTCGCCAGCAGCATTCCGGGCGAGGACAAGGCTGCCACCTCCAGCCTCACCTTCTACGAGGACCTGGCGAGCGAGGTCGTGGAGACCCTGCTCAGCAAGGGCGTCACCGGGTACGTGGTGATCCTCCGCAAGGGCGACGTCCCGAACTCCAAGTCGATGGATGCCTTCCCGGTGCGGGTCGCCTCGCGCGCCGCGTCGTACTCGACCGGCACGGAGCCGGCGAAGTTCAAGGTCGTCTTCGCGGTGACCGACGTGCCGACCCTGGATGCCGCGGTCCCGGCCGCTGCGGCTGGCTGAGCGGGGCGGCGATGAGCAGCATGATCGAGCCGCCGCCGACAGCGGTAGCCAAGGACGCGCACTGGGCGCGGAAGATGGCCCGGCTGCGGGCCCGCCGCCTGCCAGAGCGCACCGCCTCCTTCTGCGATGACCAGAGCGCCAAGGACGCGGTGAACCGCGCCTCGATCGGCCTGGCGACCGCGCGGGCAGCAGCGCGCACCGCCGCCGACACCGAGGGCGTGCCGCCGGAGCAGCGCGAGCAGTGGGCCGAGCAGCACCCCCTGGTCACCGCCGCGAAGGAGGCGCTGGACCGGGCGGAGCGTGAACTGGACTGCGCCACGGTCGAGCTGACGTTCCGGGGGTTGCCGAGGCCGGTGTGGGAGCAGCTGCTCGCGGAGCATCCGCCGACCCAGGAGCAGGCCGACAAGGGCCAGGAGTACAACGTGCACTCCTTCCCGGCCGCGCTGGTGGCCGCCTGCCACGTCGAGCGCGACACCGACGGCGCCGAGGTCGATGGGCTGAGCGTGGCCGAGGCCCAGGAGCTGCTGGACACCTGGTCCGATGCTGACGCGCGGGCGCTGTTCACCGCGGCGCTGCTGGTCAACCAGACGGTTCGGGCCGACCTGGGAAAAGGCTGACCGCCGACCCGGCCTTCCGGGCGGAGATGGAGCTCGCCGACCGGTACGGGATCCCGCACAGCCAGCTGACCGGCGCCGGATCGGGCCGGTGGACGGCGCTGGACCGAGCGAAGGCGCTGGCCTTCCTCGCCTACCGGCGGCATGTGTGCGACGGGTGCGGAACCCGGGCGGCGGAGTGGGACGAACGCGCGGGAGGTGACCGGTTCGCGTACGTCGCCGAGACGGTGCGCTGCCCGGGCTGCGAGCTGGTGGAGATGGAGCGTGAACGGGTCCCGGACGGGGCCGAGGGACGCGGGGTGAAGATCGGGCTGCGGCCCAGGAAGGAGTGACCGGCGTGGCCGGCGCCTACACCCTATACGTCCAACTCCAGGCCGGGCTGTCCGGGTTGACGAACGGCCTGCGCGGCGGGGCCCAGCAACTGCGGGCCTTCGACGGGCAGCTTGGCGCCACCCGGGCAGCCCTGGAGCGAGTGGAGGCGGCGGCCGAACGTCTGGGCCGCGCCCAGGTCTCGGCGGCGGCCGAAGCGGCGCGCGCCCAGACCACGGTCCGCGAAGCCGTCGAGCGCACGGCCGCCGCCGAGACGGCCGCCGCAGCCGCCGGCGAGCGGGCCGGGCGGGCTCAGGCGGTCGCCGCCTCGGCCGCCGCCCGCGCGCAGGCCGAGCAGACGGCGGCAGTGGAGGCCACGGCCCGCGCCCTGCGGGCTCAGGAGCTGGCCGCGACGATGGCCGCCCGCGCCCAGCAGACCACGGGAGCCGGTGCGCTCGCCGCCCAGCGCACCGCCGAGGCCGCAGCCGCTTCAGCAGCACGGGCAGGCGAGGCACAGGCAGCGCAGGCGGTGCGGGCCGCGGCCGCACAGGAGACGGCTGCTCGTGCGGCACGCCTGGCCGAGTCGACCAGCGCCAGCGCCACAGCGGCAGCGGTCGCTGCCACCCAGGCCCGCACCGCCCAGGCCGCTACAGAGGAGCAGGCCGCGCGCCGCACTGCAACGGCCACTGCCCAAGTCACGGCTGCCGAACGGGAAGCCGCCGCGGCGACGCAGGCCGCCAACGCCGCCCGCACCGCCAGCTACGCCAAGAGCGGCCTGCTGATCGGCGCGATTCTCGCGGCTGGCATCGCCCAATCGGTGGCACTGCAACGGGAGATGGCCAACGTCCTGACCATCTCCGAGCAGATCACGCCCCGCAACCTCGGCGTCTACACCGAGCAGATCATTGCAATGTCCAAGGAACTTCCGCAGTCTGCCCGGCAGTTGGCCGAAGGCCTCTACCAGGTCGTCTCGACCGGGTTCGACGGCGCGCAGGCGATGGAGATCTTGCACGTCGCCGCGAAGGGCGCCTCCGCCGGCCTGACCACCACCGAGGTCTCCGCCAGGGCCCTGCTCGGGGTCCTGAAGGCGTACGGGCTGCCCGCCTCGCAGGCGTCCGACGTGATGGACGTGATGTTCCAGATCGTCAACAAGGGTGTCGTCTCGTTCGCCGAACTCGCCCAGCAGCTCGGCGACGTGGTGCCTATGGCGGCGGCCGCCGGAGTGAAGTTCGACGACCTCGGCGCAGCCCTGGCGGGCATCACCCTGGCCGGCATCCCAGCCGCCGAGTCGGCCACCGCACTCAACATGCTGATGACCCGCCTGATGCGCCCCACACGGGAACTGACCGACCTGATGCACGACTTGGGGTACGAGTCGGCGGCCAGCGCCGTGCAGCAGGATGGCCTGTACGTGGTCATCCAGAAGGTGAACGCCGCGACCAAGGGCAGCGCCGAGCAGACCGTGCAGCTGTTCAAGGACATCCGCGCCGTCCGCGCCGTGCTGGCACTCGCGGCCGCCGACGGGAAGAACTACTCAGACGCCTACCAGGCGATCGCCATCGCGACCGAGCGCGCCGGAGCCACCCAGAAGGCATACGCCCTGCAGGCGAACACGGTGGCCGGGCAGTGGGACCTGGCCCGCAACCGCGCCGCAGCCCTGGGCATGGACATCTCGCGGCTGCTGCTGCCGGTCCTCCAAGAGCTGACGGCCGACACCTCGGCGGTCATCGGAGCGATCGGCGACTTGCCCGCACCGGTCAAGGACCTCGCCGGAGTCCTGATCGCGTTGGCCGCCGCCGGGATGCTGACCCGTTCCGCCCTCTCCGTGGTCTCCTCCCAGCTGACAGCGTTCCGTGCCGCCACTGCCGAGGCCGCGGCCGGCGGCTCCGTGCTGCCGGTGATCCTGCGCGGCGCCAGCCTGGCGGTGACCGGCCTGTCTTCGGTCCTGGCACTCGGTGTGCTCGGCTACGCCGCCTACTCGGCGTCCAAGCAGCACGCCAAGCAGGTCACCGACGACCTGGCGGCGGCGCTGCGCCGCGAACGCGAAGAACACGAGCAGGGCGCGGGACTTCGAGCACTGGCTGAGTCGTTGTCCGGCTCTGACGACCTGAAGAAGCTCCAGGCCGCTGGCTTGGCGTTCAACGAGATCGTCGACGGGCTGGTGAACGGCGGCGACAAGCTGAGCCAGCTCAAGGACCGCCTGGACGTGGGCAAGCTCGCCTCCTGGAACAAGGACCTGATGGCGTACGACCCGAGCTACGACAAGGCCAAGGAGATCCTCGACCAGCGCCGCAAGACCTGGTCGGACGCCGTCCGCAAGGATGCCGAGCTGGCGGACGCGATGAACATCATCAGCGCCAAGGTGAACAACGCCGTCCAGACCTCGGCGAAGGCCTGGAACCTCGACATGCTCGTCCCGCATGGCAAGAACGGCGAAGCCCAGTACACCGACCAGATGAAGGCCATGGCCAAGGCGATCGGTGACGTCGTCTCGCCGACGACCGCGTGGAAGGACGCGCAGGACAAGGCCGCTTCCTCCACCCGCGCGGGCGCGCTGTCGGTGGACCTGGCCAAGACCAGCATCGGCGAGTACATCGACAAGCTCGCCGACCAGCACAAGACCACTCAGCAGTTCCAGCAGGACCTTCAGGAGCTACGGGAGCGCGGCTACGGCCAGCTCGCCGAGCACTTCGCGCAGCTCGGCGATGCCTCCGCCGGCATGGCCTCCCAGCTGGTGGAGAACCTGCGCCAGGGCAAGGCCGGGGCCGCTGAGCAGCTGACCGGCCTGGTCCAGGTCACCAAGGCCAAGCTGGACGACTACATGGCCGAGCTGCGCACCCAGCTGCAGGCCCAGCGCGACTGGCAGCACAACCTGTCCGAACTCGCGCTGGCCGGCTACAGCGATCTGACCGCGCACTTCGCCGACCTCGGCCAGTCGGCGGCGCCGATCCTGGACGAGCTGGTCAAGCAGCTCAAGGCCGGGCACACCCAGGTCGCCGACGAGCTCCAGTCGATCGTGGCGGAGTCCACCGCCCGCTCCCAGGCCACCTACCAGGCCGGGCTGGAGCAGCTGCCCGCGATCGCCGCCAAGTACGGCGCCGACACCGCCCGCGCCTGGGCCACGGCGGCCGAGACCAACGACGTCGCAGCCTTCGGCAAGGTCCTCCAGCAGATGGCGGTCGCCGACATGGCCAACGCGGTCAAGATGGGCACCGACGCCTCCCGCCAGCAGATGGCCATCGGCTTGGACCTGGTCACCCAGGTCGCCGGCGCCAAGGGCCTCGACTCCGCGCAGGCCTTCGCCGACGCCCTGCTCGCCGGGGACATCAACCGGGCGATGACCACGCTGGCCACGATCTGGGGCGCCGACCAGCCGATCAGCCCGCCCGACCTGAGCGCCGTCATCGCCGCGTTCGGCACCGCCGGGTCCCAGGCCAAGGACCAGTGGTCCGCGATGCTCCAGCTGATCGAGCAGGTCTCCAAGGAGCGCGGCCAGGCCACCGCCCAGGCCCTCACCAAGGCGCTGCTTTCCGGCGACATGGGCGCCGTGCAGGCTGAACTCGACAAGATCGGCGCCTCCGTGCGCGCTATCCCCGGCCAGAAGACCATCACCGTGTCCGTGGACGCGCCAAGCTCAGTGAACATCCCGATCTACCTCCAGCAGCAGAGCAAGAACGAGAAGGAGATGGAGCGCCTCGGTCGGGAAGCCAACGGCGGTGTGCTGTCCTTCTACGCCCAAGGCGGCATCCGGCGCGAAGAGCACGTCGCGCAGATCGCCCCGGCCGGGGCCTGGCGGGTCTGGGCCGAGCCGGAGACCGCCGGCGAGGCGTACATCCCGCTCGCAGCTGGCAAGCGGGCTCGCTCCAGGCAGATCCTCCAGGAAGTCGCCCATCGGTTCGGCGGCCAGGTTGTATACGGCCTCGCGGCAGGGCGCCAGTTCGCCGACGGCGGCATCCTCACCTCGACGGCCGCACCGCCGCGCACGTTGGCCGCCACCCAACGGGTCATCAAGCTCGTCCCGGCCCAGCCGCCGGGCCGAACCGTTGTGATCGTCCAATCACCCGAACAGGCACGGCCGTTGATCGGCTCGATGCCGATCACCATCACCGGTGGCGGCGACCGGCCCGAAGCGTTCGCCGACGCCGTGATGCGCCGAGTACGCCACCTCCAGCGCGGAGGCCGCGCATGACCAACACCCCGCTCGCGGACTGGCAGTTCGACCTGGCCGGCCTGGTGATCGGCCACGGCACCGACATCCCGGTCTCCGACATCGAGCAACAGACGGAACAGCGCACTGCCGACGTACCGATCCCCGGCGAGGACGGCACCTTCCCCGGCCGCGACCTCCTCGGCAGCCGCACCCTGCGCATCGAGGCCGGCATCCGCACCCCGGGCGACCCCGAGGCCGCGCTCGCCCTCCTGGCCCGCCTGGAGCAGACCGCCGCCGACCCGGCCGTGCGAACCACAGCCGGCTCCACCGCGGTGCTGCGGGCCAAGCGGCCCGGCCAGGGCGTGCGCCGCCTGGTCGGCAGAGTCCGCCGCGCCGGAGCGGTCAGCATGGCCCGCGCCGTGCACGGCTGGATCCCCGTGGAGATCGAGTTCACCGCCACCGACCCGGCCTGGCAGGCCGACGACCTGTCCGGCCTCACCGTCGGACTCGACCCCGGCGCCCAGCTCGGCCAGGGCTTCACGGCGCCGCTGCGCGCCCCGATCACGACCGGCGTCGCCACACCGGAGGCCCGGCCCGGCTGGGCCACCAACCGGGGAGACCGGGCGGCGTGGCCGAGCCTGCGGATCACCGGGCCGGTCGTCAACCCCAGCGTGTGGGTGGTAGAGACCGGCCAGCGCCTCGACCTGGCCATCACCCTCGCCGTGGGCGAGTACCTGGACATCGAGACCGCCCCCGGCACCCGGTGGCTGATGCTCAACGGCCGCTCCTACGCCGCCGGAGCCCTGCGGTCCGGGCGCCTGGACCGCCTCACCCTCCCACCGGGGCGCAGCGAGATCCGCTGGACCGCGCTCGACTACAGCGGCACCTCCCGTCTCGCCGTCACCTGGCGCGACACCTACAACAGCCTTTAAGGAGACACGAGTTGACCCTGATCAATCCGCCGCTGATGGTCACCGGCGGCATCCACCCCGCCAGGGCCATGCGGATGATGATCCGTGACCTGTCCCGGGGCTCCCAAGGCATCACCGAGGGCGGCGACTTGAAAGTCAGCGCCCTCACCACGCCCGGCCCCGGGGTGCGGGTCGGGCCAGGCAGTGCGGTGATCCGCGGCGCCGCGTGGGGCCAGGGCTCCTACACCCAGGCCAACGCGGGCGACACCGTCGTGCCGATCGCCCCGACCAGCGCCAGGGACCGCATCGACCTGATCGTCCTGCGGATCGAGGACCCCGAGTACGAGGGCAACCGCGACCCCGCGAAGGACGACATCGGCTACATCCAGGTCATCTCCGACGTGTCCCGCGGCGCGCTCACCGTCCCGCCCGGCATGACCGCCATCCCGCTGGCCTGGGTCTGGCAGCCGCCGAACTGCCAGACCGTCACCAGCAACATGATCAACGACCTGCGGCAGCTGGCGAACCCGCGCCGGGACCGGCGCCTCCAGACGATCACCTCGTTCACGCCCTCGGAACTGCCTGCCCAGTCAGGAGTCTGGCAGTCGAACTGGCCACCCAACGCGGCCATCACCATCGACGTGCCGCCGTGGGCCACACTCGCCCACTTCGTCACGACCCTCACCGGTCTGCGAGTGTGGGGCGAGACCTACATCGGATTTCGGAACCTCTACGGCGGCAACCCGCTGACCGAGTTCAAGGTCGACACCGACACCATCACCAGCGCCTCTCGCGTGAGCCAGGTCTGCGCAGACGTCGTGTTCGTCCAACCCGCCCATCGCGGCACAAGGCAGGAACTGCGCCTCCAGGCAGGTCGGTACCTCGACATCAAGGGCGGCTGCAACGTGGACGGCGCCACCGCCTTTGTCTTCGATGTCGAGTTCGTCGAAGGGGTGCGGTGACACATGCCCGGCGCCTACCGGTACTTCACCACCCACGCCGTCACCGGCGAGGTACTGAGCATCGACCTGCCGCTCGCCGACGTCGAGTTCGGCCCCGAGCTCAACGGTCCCGGTCGCTTCACCGGCACCCTGGCACCAGACCTGCCAGGCCTGGACGTCCGCCAACTGGACTCCGGGACCGTGCTGTTGTGGGCCGAGCGCGGCGAACAACTGCTCTGGGGCGGCCTGGTGTGGCGCGCCGAACCCGACGAGGAGCGGTACCGGATCGAGGCCGCAGGGTTCTCCTCCTACCTCGGACGCCGCTTCGACCTGCACGGCAACCTCTCCGGCCGTGCACCGTACAAGGGCACGGACCCGTGCCAGGTGATCGCCGACGTGTGGGCATACTGCCAGGCGCAACCCGACGGCGACCTCGCCGTGATCGTCGAGCAGCCACCCGGCGGCAGCCCAGGCCGACTCGGCACCACGGAGCAGCCCTACACCGTCAAGGAATGGGAAGCACCGAGCCTCGCAGCCGTCGTGCGCGACGCCGCAGGCGTGGACGGCGGACCGGAATGGACCGAGCGCGTCACCCGCACCCCGGACGGCCGCCTGGAGCGCCGTATCGTCCTGGACTCACCGCGCCTGGGCACTCGCCGCGCCGACCTGGTCTTCGCCACCGGAGTCAACATCATCGACAAACCGACCGCGGCAGCCGACGGCGACCAGTACGCCCAGGTCCTCGTCGCGCTCGGCGCCGGCGACGGCAGCGCGAAAGTCCGCACCACCGACGCTATCCGTGACGGACGCCTACGCCTGGAAGCCGTCCTGGATCGGCCCTCCATCACCGACCGCACCGCCCTGGCAGCCCTGGCCCGCACCGAGCGGATCCGCCGCTCCCAACTCGCCCAGGTCACCGAGATCACCGTGCACGACCACCCAGCCGCGCCGATCGGCTCGTGGCAGGTAGGCGACGACGTGCGCGTGCAGATCCACGAGCCGCGGATCGACTTCGACGGCTGGCGACGCATCGTCGGCTGGACCCTCCAACCCGACCACGCCGGCCAGGAAACCGCCACCCTCCACCTTGCCAACGCCTACACCTCGTGAGGAGACCGAGAGTTGACCGATGCCATCACCCAACTCGCCCAGCGCATCGCCGCGCTGGAGACCGCCCTGCCCGAACTCTCCCGCTCTTCCAACCTGGCGCACAGCAGCATCGACGACGGTGCGCTGACCGTCATCTCCGACGGCACGGTGCGCGCCATCATCGGCCAGCAGTCCGACGGCACCACCGCCTTCAACGTCGTCAACGGACCCGTCCCGCCCACCCCCAGCGCCCCAACGGCGACTTCGATCCTCGGCGGTGTCCGTGTGACGTGGGACGGTCGCTTCACCGCCGGCCAGGTGTGCCCGCTCGACTTCGCCCGCATCGAAGTCCACGCCGCCCCTGCCGCCGACTTCGTGCCGTCCTCGCAGAGCCTGATCAGCACGATCGAGTCGCCGCGAGGCGGCAGCGCCACCATCCCCACCACCGTCCCGGTGCAGGTGGTGCTGGTGGCGCGCACCACCAGCGGGAAGGCATCCGCCACCTCCGGCACAGCCACGGCCGGCCCGGCGAAGGTGGTCGCCGACGAGGTGCTGCCCGGGATCATCGGCGAGCTGCAACTCGCCGACGACGCGGTCACCGCAGCGAAGGTGGCCACCGGCGCGATCGACGCCACAGCCATCGCCGACTTGGCCGTGACAGCCACCAAGCTCGGCCAGGCCGCCGTGATTGCAGGCAAGATCGCCGCCGACGCAGTCACCCCGGGCACCATCGCGGCCGGCGCCATCACTGCACGCGAGATCACCGCCGGCGCCGTCACCGCCACCAAGCTCGCCGCCGGTGCCGTCACCGCAGCCGCCCTGAGCGCCGACGCCGTCAATGGGCGCACCATCACCGGCGCAACCATCCAAGGCGGCACCGTGACTGGCAGTCAGGTCCGCACCGCCGCGACCGGCCGCCGCATCGAGATCACCCCCAGCGACCCGATCCGCGCCAGTCCCGGCGTCACCTTCTATAGCGGATCCGACACCGAACTCCAGCCCGGCCTGCTCTCCGCCACCAGCACCACAGGCACCATCACCACCCCCGCACTCACCCTCCAAGCCCCCAGTATCGACAAGAGCAGCAGCTGGCTCTACCCCAGCGACGCCGCCTCCCTGCGCCTCACCTCCCGCTCGGGCAACAACCGCTCCGACGGCACGTTCTCCCTCTCGGCCGCCGCGGGCATCAACGAGTTGGGCATCTGTACGGTTCGAGGCGTCGCACCCGGAGACCAAAGCCAGCCCGCCATGTTGACATTCGAGGTGCGCAACCCCGTTCCGACGGGCACCTCCGACTACCGCAACACCATCATCGACATCACCGGGCGACAGATGAAGATCGCGTTCAACGCGGTCGGGATTGTCCTGGACGAGCACGGGCTGCGCTACGACGACACCGGGTGGCAGCCCCTCGCCTTCGCCAACGGCTGGACGAGTCTGCCCGGTTGGCGGGCAGTGGAGTACCGCCGCACACCCGACGGCATGGCGCACCTGCGGGGTATCGGCAAGACCCCGGCCAGCTTCACCAGCGGGCGCATCGGAACCATCACCGACCCCAACTGCCGTCCTAAGGCCCCAGAAGTCATTCCTGTCGCCAACGACAACAGCTCCAAGTGCTGCATCTTCATCTACCCCGAGGGCGGAGTTGACCTGTCGAGCAACGCCGGTTGGCCCGGCAGCTGGGTGTCTTTCGGCTACAGCCGTTGGTCAGTTACCGGCTAGATGAACAAAGAAATGCTCTTAAGAACTCTGCTTGTATCTCCGCACCACATCATCAAGCAAGGATCGTTGGGACTGTGCCACGGCGATCAACTCGCGATTGACTTTTTCTAGAGCATTTTGAGCAGTCCGTTCGTCCTCAGTTTCTCGCTTTTGAATCGCTTCGGAGTATTTATGCTCAAATTCCCGAAGATGAGAAACTATTTGCTCATGAGTTCGGACGATTGACGGATCGGGAGGAGGGTCAGTGCGCTTAAGCTCTCCGAGTAGTTCATGAAATCTCGAAGCAAACTCAATATATTCACGACTGGATTGCGGGTATGCGTTCTGGACTTCCTGGCTCACGCTATTCAGTAGCTTGGAGACGCTCTCGTAATATCTGACTAGTGAATCCTTCTGTTGACTTTTCTCCTGCTCCGACTGCATTGCTTCCCTGAGGCCCAGGGCTCCGAATGCACCTATGGCTAGTAGTCCACCTATACGTTTCGCTCTTTTTGCCTTTTCGCCCAGATCGTGTTCTTGTGCCCATTGGCGGGCATTCTGAGTAAGGTGACGAGCATTCTTGTTAAATTGGAGTGACAGCTTCTTTTGTTCTGATTCGGGCGCCCCGGAAAGGTTCTTGCTGTCCTGGTCGGAGACGTTGCGAACTGCTGTTATAAGGGCGGAAAAGTCACCCTTCTGTGCATTTACAAATAGCCAGTCATCTGAGTGTGGAAGACTTGCGACAGGATCGCCGAAGTCCTCTGCTGGTGATACAGAGACACCTAGTATCGGGCGATTGCTGGCGCGAGCTTTTTCGACCTTGGCCCAAGTGTCTACCAGTTTTGTCGGTTCGGGATCCCCAGACACCAACGCCACGAAGACGTCGCCCTCCTCGGACACCAAGCTGTGGCCTACCTCAGCCAGCTCCATCCGTACACGCTCTGTGAGTTCAGGGGACTCTGTGGAAGCGATTGCGATCCTCATCAGCTACCCGCCCTTGTGTGCTGGCCTGTCACACTGCTACCAATCATTGCCGCGCTTATGAGGTTTTGCAACTGGCGGCTACATTAGGCTTGTTGCACCCGAAATAGTTGCGGGGGCAACGAAAATGCCCTTCAATCGATATCGGACAGCTTGCGATCATGGGTGCACCCAGATAGATTCCAAGCATGAAGGAAAGTGAGCGACTTTTGGTGATATTGCCTGCGGCAGATCGGTTTGTCCAAATGTCGGAAGGGGAGGCGCGTGCAGTGCTTTCCTATCTGGGGTTTGAGAACCCTCAGGATTCGCTATTTTGGGTATATTCCGAAGAGGTCAAAAAGGGCATCTGGCTACGATTCCTGAGAGATGCATCGGATGAAGCTATAAGTCGACTAAGGGAGTTTCTTGGCATCGAAATCGGGGCGACAGAAAGCACTCGAACGAAGGTGGACGATCGCGAGAAGTTGAGTGACCCGATCTTTGTAGTGCACGGCCATGATTCTGCACTTCTCTATGAAGTCCTACGACTCCTTGAGCGCACTACCCAGCGCGAAGTAGTCGTTTTGCGTGAACAGCTGGATCATGGAAGAACCGTCCTGGAGAAGCTTGAAGATCACACGACTGGAATTGCCTATGCTGTAGTGCTGCTCACGGGGGATGATTTGGGTCAAGTTAAGTCTGGCGGCGACCTGAGGCCACGGGCTCGTCAAAATGTAGTCTTTGAGCTTGGATATTTATTTGGGAAGCTGGGACGTAAGTACATCGCGGTAATTTACGAGGATGGCGTCGAATTGCCATCGGACATTACTGGCCTGGTGTACATCTCTCGTGCGAGTCAATGGAAATTGCGCCTTGCGCATGAGGTTGGTGCATCAGGAATCGAGGTCGATTATCGCCAGATTGTGTGAATATTTCTGGTGCTCACGGGCGTACGGAGATGTGGGTTAGTCACGCGCCGGTTGAGCGATTTTGGCTTGCCGCGGCGCCGCAAGTTCGTATGTCGGGCAGTGTGCGGACTTGCCGCTCGCATCCGTACTATCGGTTTCTAGCCGATCTGGTCCCGCAGATGCTGGCGTGCGCTGGCGTCACGACTGCCCGATTTCGTGGCTCGAAGGCAACCCGAGCTCCAGCGCCGCCTCAGTGCTCTCACCCACGGCCAGCATTCCTCTTCCATGCTTCGGCCGCTGTCAGGGGAACAGCAACTAACATATCCAGCCCAGTTCAATAGCGTACGACGGATCTGCCGTAGGATGGTGTCCGGCGCGGGGGCGCTGTCCTGGAGAGCACGATGACCGCCCCCACCTCTGAGCCCACCCTGTGGGAACTGCAGCGTGCGCTCTCCCAGATCCGCCAGGACCAGCGCGACGGTATGGTCCAGCTCCGCGACGACCTACGCGCTGACATCGCCCTGCTGACTAACCGTCTGGAGCAGGTCGTCACCAAGGATGTCTACCAGGCGGACCAACGAGCCACCGCGCAGCGGATCGAGGTTCTGGAGCGGGACCTGCGCGCGGAGATCCAAGACCGCGAGGACGATCAGGCCAAGGCGGCAGCCGCCCGTCGGTGGCTCGTCGGCGCCTTCATCGCTCCGATCGCCGTCACCGTCATGCAGATCTGGCTCATGTCCAAGGGGACCAGCCCGTAGTCGAGTTGGCGCTACCATCCACATCGAAGCAGGCGCGGGGGAGAAGCAGGACGCGCAGCTTTGCAGTTCGTCACCCGCGACCAGTGGGGCGCATGCCCTCCGAAGTCCGACTTCACCTGGATCGACGGCACCCGCGGTGTCAAGGTCCACTACGAGGGCACCCCGGTCCCCGCAGATCTCGCCGCGCCTGACCAGCACGGCCGCTGCGCTGGCCGGATGCGGGACCTCCAGGCGAGCCACCAGGCCAATACGGCCGAGGGGTACATCTGCGTCGCGTACAGCGCGGTCGTGTGCCCGCACGGCTTCGTCTTCGAGGGACGCGGCGTCCACCACCTCCAGGCAGCCAACGGTCCTGGGCTCAACTCGCAGCACTACAGCGTCTGCGCGATGCTCGGCGACTCCGGCCTGACGCAGCCCACCGACGCGCAGCTGAACGGCATCCGCGACGCCATCGAGTGGCTCCAGCGCGACGGCGGCGCCGGCTCCGAGATCAAGGGCCACCGCGACGGCTACGCCACCGACTGCCCGGGTGAGCCGCTGTACCGGTGGGTGCAGGCGGGAACGCCCCGCCCCGGCTCCTCCGCCCAGCCGACCCCGCAGCCCCAGCCTGCTCCGGGGCCGAACTGCCCGGCCTGGCCCGGCATCTACCTGCGCGACTTCACCGCCGACGGCGCGGTGCGGGTCTGGCAGCAGCGCATGGCAGAGAGGGGCTGGCAGATCGCGGTGGACGGCCAGTACGGGCCCAAGTCGGCTCAGGTCTGCCTGAAGTTCCAGACCGAGAAGAACCTGCAGCGTGACGGCGTGGTCGGCCCCGAGACCTGGAACGCCACCTGGACATCCCCCATCACCTGACCAACTCCACTGATTGGAAGCCTCCTTGAACATCTACCTCTCGCTCGTCCGCACCGGCATCCCCGCTCTGGTCGGCTGGCTGGTCGCCCTCGCGGCCGGCTATGGCCTGAACCTCGACCCCGCTGCACTGGCGGGCGTTCTGGCGCCGCTGGCTGGCTTTGCCTACTACGGCCTGTTCCGCATCGCCGAGGAGCACCTGAGCCCGCGCTTCGGCTGGCTGCTCGGCTATGCCCGGCCCCCGCATTACGCGGCGCAGATCGAGTCGGCTTCGAGCTGACCGTCTGCAGAACGCGGCGAGGCCCCCAACCGCGTTGGGGGCCTCGACCTCTTGGAGGACTTCAGGCTACCAGCCAATCCGCCTCGCACCGAAAGCACTGCCCGCGCATAGAATCAAGCTGTAACGTGAGCGAGTAGGGAATGGCGGTGGGTGGCATGAAGCCGCTGCTGGCAGGCAAATCGGAGTTCGGCGCGATCTACGGCACGACGGCGGCGCGGGTTTCGGAGTGGGTCACCCGAGGAGTCCTGGACTACTCGTACGCCCGGGTGATCTCCGGCTCCCCCTACTGGCTGCTCGACTATGCCCGCAAGTTTGGCGAGCTGACCGCCAGGCCGAAAGCCGTCGACGAGGCCGCCCTGGAGGCTGTGGTCGCTTCACAGCAGCCGGCCGCGTGGATGGCGAACGTGGCCGACCTTCCGGTCATCGTGGGGCAGCAGGAGGTCATGGCGATCTTCGGGCTTGAGCACGGCACGCTGGTGGAGCAGGCGCAGCAGCGTGGCGTGTGGCCGGCGGGCGACTGGCATCTGTCGGGGTCACACCTGTGGCTGCTGTCCACGGCGCTCGAAGCGGCGGAGCTGGTCACGGCCGATCCGACTGCCCGACCGTGGGCGCCGCCGGGGGCGGAGCGCGTACGGCAGAAGCCGCTGTCGAGGATCTGGGCGGCGGACGACAAGGTTGTCGATGCGCTGCGCGCGGACACCTATGACGGGCCTGGCTCGCGGATCCTGCCCCGCGGGCGAGCGGCAAAGAAGTCGACCTCGGAGTCGTAGCGCATTGGACGCCGAGGCTGAATGCGTATAGAATTAAGCTAGAAGGGGGAGGGTCCCGCCGGTCTGGAGAGTCATGCGAATCGGCCGCGGTCGGGAATCGGGGGCCGACCATCCGCCCTTGGGTCCGTGGGTGGTCGGGTCGTCGTTCGCACCGCCTTGATCAATCCACTTCGTTCCTAAAAGATAGGTGGCAACTTAACGAGAGGTTGTCACCTTCTGAGGGGGGATTCGTCATGCCCAGCCGCCAGCCGCGCCTTCCCGGCCTGGAGGACATCGAGCAGTTGGTCTACCCGGACCACACGCCAAGCGCCTCCATCCAGACGCGCTTCGAGGCGTTCCACGAACTGAACCCCTGGGTTCTGCGGGAGCTGGAGCGCCGAACCGCCGAGTGCGTCGAGGCCGGATGGCGCCGGATCGGCATCGGGATGCTCTTCGAGCTCCTGCGCTTCCGCTACGGCCAGGCGACCAGGGGCGATGAGTTCCGGCTCAACAACAACTGGCGCTCCCGCTACGTCCGGCTGCTCCTCGAGCGCCATCCCGATTGGGAGCCCCTGTTCGAAGTCCGCGCCCTGCGCGCGGTCTGACCCACCGACACGACCTCTTGGAGAGAGAACCGTGCCACCCGAGATCAAAAGCAGGAAGCCCAGCGGCCAAGTGCCCTTCCCCCTCGTCCTGATCGAGGGTGAGGAGGGCGCCGGAAAGACCTACAGCGCCGCCCAGTTCAGCTCCTCCGAGCTCATCGGCCAGATGTACTGGATCGACCTGGATGAGGGGTCGGCCGACGAGTATGCGGCCATCCCCGGCGCCAACTACCTGATCATCGAGCACGACGGCACATACCGGGACATCTTCGAACAGATCCAGGCCGTCTACTACGAGGCCGCGAAGCCGCGTCCAAGCGCAAGCCGCCGGTGGTCCTGACGATCGACTCGGTCAGCGCGCTGTGGCGGATGCTCACCAACTGGACCCAGGAGCGAGCCCGGCGCACGAAGAAGAACAGCCAGGCGCTGGCCACCGATCCCGACGCGGCAGTGGACGTCGCGATGAACCTTTGGAACGACGCCGTGGACCGGTGGTCGGCCGTCATGTACTACCTGCGGACCTTCCCCGGCATCGTGATCGTCCTCGCGCGCGGCAAGCAGGTCAGCTCGGTGGACGACAACGGCAACCCGATCAGCGGCCGTAAGGAGTGGAAGGTCGTCGGGCACAAGGACCTCGGCTTCGATTGCAACGTGTGGGTGCGGATGCGCCGCGGCCAGGAGACCGAGGTCGTCAAGGTCCGCTCGCTGCGCATGGCCGTCAACCCGCGCAGGCCCCTCCAGATCCCGGACTTCAGCATCGAAGACCTGGTGTTCAACCGGATGGGCTGCTCCGTGGAGTCCCAGCCGCGCGTCATGCCGGAGTTGGCAGGCGACCGCACCAAGCCGTGGCTCGCCAAGGTCGAAGCGGCCAAGGACAAGGACACGCTCGCCGAGCTGTGGCGCGAGCTGCACCCGGACAAGTCCGGCCTCACCGACCAGGAGGCTGGCACCGTCGCGGCCGCCATCAGGCGCCGCGTCAGCAAGCTTGCCGAGCCGCACCGTGAACTCGACGACCAGCCCCCCAGCGACGCCGAGAAGCTGCGGGCCGCAGCCCAGCGCGAAGCAGACGCGGAATTCGCAGGCGACGAACCCGCCGACAGCTGACGCCCGGCCCGGCCGCTCCAGACGGCCGGGCGCACCATGACCTCTTGGAGAAGAGACCCATGACCCTTTCGCCTGCCCGCTTGTCGCCGTCGATCTGGACGGCCGCCGACCAGGCCGACGCCCGCCGGCCGCGATCCCGGCAGACACAGCTCGGCGCCAGCGACACCGTCTGCGAGCGCCGCGCCGCCTACATCCTCCACGGACACCCGCGCACCGACCACGTCGTGAGCCCGGCCGCGATCCTCGGCACCTACATCCACGCCGGCCTGACTGCCGACGCGAAGCAGGAGTTCGGCTGGCTCGTCGAGCGCAAGGTCGCCGACACCGCCGTGCGCGGCAGCGTCGACATCGTCCAGCTCGACGACGCCACCGCCCGCAAGTTGCCCACGCGGCTGCGCCCGAAGGCGCCCGCTGAGGCCGTCACCGTCGAGGACATCAAGACGAAGACCGTCTGGAAGTGGGACGACGTGCTGCGCTACGGCGCCACTGAGGCCGAGCTGCGCCAGGTCCACCTGTACGCGGACCTGATTCGCACCGACGGGTTCGAAGACCGCTCGGGGCAGCGGGTCCTGGCTCGCCTCGGGCCAGTCGATGTCCGCCAGATCCGCCTGCGCTTCATCTGCCGAGACAACGGCGCCGAGCACGTCCAGGAGATCGACTTCGACCCGCAGCGAGCCGAGGAGGCCCGCTGGTGGCTCGACCGCGTGGCCGAGACCGCAAGCCCCGAGGAAGCCCGGCGGGACTTCAACGGTCCCGGCCTCGATGCGGCCTGCGACTTCTGTCCGTTCGTCACCGCATGCTGGGGCGTTCCCGCTCCCGGCCGACCCGCGCAGACCACCTTGATCCACAACGACATGGACGTGGAGCAGGCGCTGATCGACTACTCCGAGGCGCACCAGCTGTTCGTGCGCGGCAAGCGCGTCAAGGACCTCGTCCGCAAGATGGTCGATGCCTCGCCAGAGGGCCGCTATGGTCCCAACATCCTCAAGTGGGGCGGTGGAAGCCCGGTCGAGGAACCGGACCTGGCGAAGATGATCGAGCAGTTCGATGACGCCGAACTGACCGTGCCCCAGATGCCTGATGCAGCCAAGATGGTGAAGATCCTCACGGCGGCAGGCCTGGCTGTGCCGATGCGCGAGACCAGCCGCCGAACCGCCCGCACCATCCGCATCGTGCCCTACCGCGAGTGATCCCGCCTCGCGCCGAGGAAGAGCACGTTCGCATCGCTGAGGGGACCCGTTGAGCATCCACCTGATGATCGTCGCCGCGTATCTGCCGGAGGACGTCGTCACCGCGACCCAGAAGCTGGCGCTGATGAAGATCTGCGACAGCGCCGACGACGAGTCGCGGTTGTCGCGGCCCGGCATGGTCCGCCTGCGCGCCTGGACCGGCGTCGGTCGTACTCGGGCCACCACGATCGTCACCGAGTTGGTGGAGAAGGGGCTGGTGGAGCGGGTGGAGATCGGGAGGCCTGGCCGTGCCGCGCTGTTCCGGGTGTTTCCTCTGGGCCTTCCAGGTATTCCGACCACGGAGGAGCTGAAGGCGCGCCAGGCAGCTCTGGACGCCGCGCCGAAGAACGCCGCCAAGGCACGCAAGGGGGTCAAGCGGGCGGCTCCGTCCGCGCCGGCGCGCACCTTCGCGGACGTCGAGGCTCGCAAGGCAGTGCGCGGCGTGGGCCCCGAAGCTGGTGGGTTCCACCTGGGGAACCCACCAGGTGGCGAGGAGGATGTTCCACCGGTGGAACCCAGCGAGTTCCACACGGGGAACCCAGCGAGTTCCACCGGTGGAACCCCTTCCTTTCCTGGTTCTTCCTCAGTCCTTCCTTTCCCCCTACCCCCGCGGCTGACGCCGCAGGGGAGTGCGGTGCCGCACCCGACGACCCGTCATCTGCTGCTGTGCAGCGTTGCCCCAGCCACCCCACTCCTGCGAAGAGTTGCCGTGCGTGTGGAACCAGCCCGAGGGCCCGCAGGAAGCAGCAGCAGGACGCCGAGAAGGAGGCTTCACGGGCCCGTGAAGGGCAGTTCTGGACCGACTGGCACGCGGAGTCCGGCGAGCGCCGAGAGAAGGCGCAGCAGGGCGCGCAGACAGTTCGCGCCGCGCAGCGGGCGGCCCGGCAGGCGATCCAGAGCGCCAGGCAGAGCACCGGAAGATAGGTAACAACTTGATCAAGTTCGCCAGAATGAGGAGTTATGCATATAGAATTAAGACGTAAGAATGAAGCAAGAAAGCGAGTCGACCGGAGGGGATCGGCGTGGCTGTCCTGAAATGCAACCTAGTGCTGGCGCAGCCTGCCGAAGGCCGCTGCAAGCGCCGTCGCGAAGCGGAGCGCGCCAGCATCAGGCTCAACTCGCGTGGGCTCGGTACTGGAGGCTCGATCACTCGTCCTTGCTAGATCGCAGCCGGTCTGACTCGGGGTGGCTTGCTTGCCCCGAGCCAGAAGATAGGTAACAACTCAAAGCGCACAGAAGGTCATGTGCGCCGGCCTCTTGGAGAAGCCATGCACCGCACCACTCCGCACCTGCGGTTCGAAACCCGCTACGACCACATCCTGACCCCGCTGCGCCAGCGCGGAATGCCTGCCGCCATCGAGATCCTGGGCGCCCTGATCTACATCCACGCGCCTCTTCCCGACGGCAGCCACCTTCAGATCACCTCCGACGGCACTCTCCCGAGCGACCCCGACGCGGTGCGCGCCTGGCAGGCATACCGCCACCACGACGACAACCCCACTGTCAGTGCCCTGATCTACGACTCCACCACCGACGGCGAACACCGACTTGAATGCGGCCTGCGTTCTCCGCTGTTCGCGGCGATCGACGCCTTTCTAGCCGCCCGCGGACTCGTTCCCACCTGGCGCTCGGAGTTCCGGCCCGTTGCCGTCCACGTCCGCCACCAAGGTCTCACCGGCGTACTCGGCCGCCCCTGGTGTTCCCGGGCCGCGAACAGGCCGCCGCCCACTACATCCAGCTCAACACGGCTCTCCTCAACGGAGGCTGGCAGCGCCTCCTCGCCCACTCGAGTGTCAGTTGGCCCCGCAGCTCGTGGGCTCGCGATCACGACGTCATCGCGGTGAGCGTCCTGAGCGCCGAGTTCGCACCGAGCGGTTGGCGGGTTCCCCGTGGCTGACCTTGCTCGACTGACGACCGCGCCCAACTGCCCGGCCCGCCAGACGGAGGAGCCGTGACGCAGACCCAGCTCACCGGCGTCCTGATCGGCACGGTCCTGGTCGTCGGCGCCGTTCTCGCCAGCCTGCTGATCGAGCAGTTCCGCTGGGAGCGCCGCACCACCAAGTGCCCCTCCTGCGGGCACCGCTACCGCCATCTGTGAAGCACCGCCCGGTCGGTCCGACCGGCTGAACCTCTTGGAGAACTCATGGGCTACGACCTGTACACCGCCAACCCGCCACGTCCGAACGCGATCCACCCTTTCCGCGTCGCCTTTGACGGCGGGTTGGGCTCACTGGTGGACCGACAGCAGCGCCACGACATCGCAACCGGCTACTTCCGCATCGGCTACTTCGAAATGCCCTCCCTGATAGGCGTCATGACCGAGGTCGGGATAGTGGACACCACTGTTCCCGCGCCGGCCTGGCCGACAGCCGACGACTACGGGCTGACCTTCCAGGACCTGAACGCACCGCAGGATCAGCTCAGCGATGCGAAGAAGACCGCCGTCGAGTCCTTCCACAGCCACATCGCCGCCGTGCGGGGTGGCGAGCAGCCGGAACCGGCAGGGATCCCCGCCTACAAGCTCGACAGCAACGATCTCTGGCTCGTCACCCCGTGCGAGATCCGCGCCGCACTGGCCGCCTACCGCCGACAAGAAGCCAGCGTCCAGGACGACTTGGCCGCGCGCATTGCCCTGTGGCGTGGGTGGATCGCCTACCTGGAGGTCGCCAAGGACTGCGGCGGGTTCCGCGTGCACTGACCCCTTTGCCTGCCCGGCCGCCGCTGTCGGCCGGGCAGGCCCCACCTGGCCGCTGACTAGAGCGGCACCCCGCAGCCTCTTGGAGAAAAACAGCCATGGCTTTGAAGTTCATCGACTTCCTGTGCGGAGCTGGCGGCTTCAGCACCGGACTGGTCGAGTCCGGGATGGAACTCCTGCTCGGCGTCAACCACTGGGACGTGGCACTGCGAACCCACGCGGCCAACCATCCGAGGGCGGACCACGCACTCAGCGATGTCGCCGACCTACGGATGCGCTATCTGCCGAAGGCGGACGGCCTGGTGGCCAGTCCCATCTGTACCGAGCTCAGTCCCGCAGGTGGCAACGTCATCGAGCAGCCGGACAACCAGCTGGATCTGTTCGACGAGGACGAGAACGGCTTCAAGGAACTGCCCAAGGAGGCGTTCGAGAAGACCCGGGTCACCGCGTGGTGCACAGTGCGGGCCGTCGAAGCTCGCCCCGGAAGCTTCAAGTTCGTCGTCATCGAGAACGTCCCCGACTTCGTCACCAGGTGGCCGCTGTTCCGCGCATACGTCTCCGCGATGGCCGACCTCGGCCTCCAACAGCACCAGGTCATCAGCCTCAACTCCGCCCACATCGGCGACGACACCAACCTGTCCGCGCCCCAATGGCGCGATCGCGTCTACGTGATCTTCACCCCAAGGGCGCCCGCAAGCCCGACCTGACTCCCAGGCCATGGGCCTGGTGCTTCCACTGCGACAGGAACGTCAGAGCCCGCCAAAGCTGGAGGGACCCGAAGACCCGGGCTGGTCGGTACGGCGTCCAGTACGACTACCGCTGCCCCAACTCCCGCTGCCGGCACGCGATCGTCGAGCCGTACGTGCGCCCGGCGGCCGCCGCCATCAACTGGAGCGACATCGGTACGCGGATCGGGGATCGGCGCAAGCCGCTGGTCCCCACCACGATGGCCCGCATCCGGGCCGGACTGGAGATGTACCCGCACCAGCCCAGCGCACTGACTCTCACCCACGGCAAGGCCGGCGACGCCCGAGCCTTCGACCCCAAGGTTCGGCCCCTTCCGACGCGTTCGACCAAGCAGGGCGAGGCGCTCCTTGTGCCCGCCGGTGGCTCCTGGAACACCGACGCCGCCCGCACCGATGCCCCGTTCCGCGCCCGCACCACCCGCGAGAGTGAAGCCCTGGTCGCCCTGCCCGAGCCGTACATCGTCGAGTACCGCAACCACTCGACCGCCAGTCCGGTCAGCGCGCCTATGGCGGGCGTTACTGCCCAGGGCAACCACCACGGCCTAGTGGTGCTCGGCAGTGTCCCTGACCACTATCGGGACACCCTCGTCATCCCCTACCGCAAGGGCGCCGCCAGGACCGCCGGCCACCCCTTCCATACCTTCGGCACCAAGGCATCCGCCGCCCTGGTCCACACATCGCCGGACATCGCCGACTGCCACTTCCGGATGCTCCAGCCCCGCGAGCAGCTCCTCGGCCAACGATTCCCCGCCGACTACATCGTGTTCGGCACCCCCGCGGCCCAGACCATGCAGGCCGGAAACGCGGTGAGCGTCAACGTCGCCCGCTTCATCGGCGAGCGCCTCCAGGCCGTTCTCTGACACCGACTCAGCCGCTGACTTGCCCGCCCGGCCGCCGCGGCGGCCCCAGACAAGGACCCACATGCCCTACTCCGCGCTCCCCACCACCGACACCCTCATCCCCGGCTGCTACGGCCACCCCGGGTTCGCCCCCAAGTCCGCGCTGTACAGCGACCGATCCCAGCTCCTGAAACTGTGCCTTCCGCTACTGCCCACCTGCGGCCCCTGCCCGGTGCGCGCCCGATGCCTCAAGCAAACCCAGCCACGCGCTGGGCGGCTCGACGGTATCGCTGGAGGACGGATCTGGTTCCAGGGCGAGGTTCTCGCCACCGTCGAAGGCGCCGACGACCAGGAGCTCCCCCCGGCCCTCGGTTCCCGCCAGGCCTGCGGTACCCGCAGCGGCATTGACGAGCACTACAAGCGCGGCGAGCGGTACTGCGACGCCTGCCGCACCGTGCTGACGAGCAGCACCCAGCTCCAGCTGACCGAGTAACCCACCACGACCACGAAGGACCGACGATGACTCACGACACCGCAACCCTGGCCACGCTCGCCGAACTCCGCCAGCACCAAGACGAGCTGGAACAGGCCGTCTGCGAGGACACCCAGAAGCGGGCTCCCCTCTCGACTCTGCGCCTCGTGACCAAGCTGCGCACCGCATTCGGCGGCAGCACCTCCGCTGACGCCGGCGGGAGCCCGTCATGACGGCACAGGTCGCGACGCTCGACCGGCAAGTCCCGCCCCATCACCGTGAAGCCGTCAGCAGGATCCTCGCCGCAGCGCCCCCAGGCATCCCGATCCACGCGCTTGTCAACAGTGCCACCATCGCCGCCTGGGCCCTCCGGCCAGACGATCTACGGTCGCTCACCCTCGGCCAGTACACCGACCTCGTCATGGCCGCCGCGTTCCCCGTCGGGCTGCGTATCGCACTGCGACACCGAGGCGACCGGCGCCACATCCGCACCGTCGCCGACGAGATCACCCGACACATCGCCCTTCACTTCAACTGACCCCGGCACCGTGCCACGGTCCGGCTCCCACCTCAACCAAGGAGACACATGGCCACCCGCTGGTTCCTCGCCTCACCGACCGCCGACGGCTACATCGGACGCCACGTACAGCAGGACGGCTACCCCGACACCGCCGTCCCGATCCTGATGCAGCTCGTCCTCGCCGTTCACGGCGGTGACGTCCAAGCCGCGCGACACCACCTCATCACCGAGCACCCCGACGGATGGCTCAACGTCCCCGATGCCCACGGGGCAGGCCAGTGCTTTTGCCACGACATCAAGGTGTTCCGGAGCAGCAACTTCGACGGCACAGAAGACAAAGTCGCCAACCCCCAACAGCACCAGTGGCTCTACGTCATGCACGCCACCCATCTGGCTGTCTTCGCCAGCGACGGCGAACAGTTCACCCACGCGGCCGACCACCCCTGGGGCCCTGAGAACACCGACCGCGTAACCGGCGCGGCCAAGAACTGGCGCGTCATCTACAACCCCAGCACCACCACACCCCTGCTCCTACTCGGAGCCTTTCCGAGCGGCGAAGACGCCGAGCTCGACGAGGAACTCGGGAGCTACACGACCGCCAACTCCCTGTCCTCCGTGACCGTCGAGTCGCGCACGCTCACCGACGCCCTACGCCAAGCCCGTGCCCTGATCGACCACAGCTGACCGCTGAGGAGCCGTCATGCAGATGGACCTGTTCAACCAAACCCCCGAGCAGCGGCCCAAGCTGAACATTCGCAAGCGGGCTCAACCGGCGAAGCCAGCGACCGGAATAGCGTCGGCCAAGAACGAAGCCCACGCGCAAGCCGAGCGCCCGCACCGGGTCGCCGGGGACGCGGCAACGCCCAGCAAGCGGGTGGGCCAGCGCCGCATCAACCCACCAAGCCGCCCTCACGAAGCCGCTTTCGACCTTGCCGAGGCTGTCGCCAGCGCCTGGTACAAGGCCGGCGGGGACAACCGCTTCGAGGTCCCCCTCGGCGCCATCGCGGGCGTCGCGCTCTGGCCGCTCAAGGGTCACGACATCGCCCCCATCGTCGCCGACTGGTGGCGAACCCTCACCGAGACCGAAACCAACACCGCCCTTGAGGAATGCTTCGCCCGCTGGTGGATTGCGCGCCCCGACCTGATCGAGGCAGCTCGCCCCATCCACGAATGGCTCACCTACGAAGCCACCGCAACCAAGTACGCCACCCCGGTCCGGGCGGCCATCACCGCGGCACTCGACGCCGGCCTGCTCGACCTCCTCGGCGACCACGACCCGTACTACCGATCAACCACTGACGTGGTCGGCAGCCTCATGACCTGCTTCCGCTCGACCGGACACCGGTACGCTCTCGCGGAGTTTCACACCCCGCCGGAGGTCGCCGAACTGATGGCCAGGATCCTGCTCGGCGGCGAACGCCATCCCGGCGAGTCCTTTGACGACCCGTGCGCGGGCAGCGGCGGCATGCACCGCGCTACGGCCCAGATCCTTCGCGAACAGGGCCACGACCCGGCCGACTACCAGTGGTCCATGACCGACGTGGACCCGATCGCCACCGCCTGCGCTGCCGTCAACGCGATCCTCTGGGAACTGGGCCCCCACGTCCTGGTGTGGTGCGGCGACACCCTGGCGGAAGGCGATGGACCGCAGCGGGCAGCGAGGCGGCGCGCCAGGGTCATAGAACATCGCGACCAGCAAATCAGTGTGGCGAAGCTGCTGAAGGCGACGCGCGAGCTGACCGCAGGCGCCCTCGCCTCCGTAGCCGCCTGATCTGCGGATCCCCGCAGAAGGGGCAGATCCATACCCCAAATGCGTATAGAAGTAAGCCATAGGGGAGATCTGCCCCTATCGACCTCTTGGAGAAGAGATGAAGATCCACGCAACAGATCTCGGTGCCATCGCCAAGGCCACCGCCGACCTACTCGGCGCCCCCTGGACCATCAACCCCGATCTCAGCAGCACCGGAATCGCCCACCTCGACGGACCCGGTGGCCGCCGAGCCGGCCTCCGCGCCCGACAGGATGGCACCACCCTCCAGCTGTGGATCACCGGCGCACCCGCCCCGAGCCTTTCGGACGGCGTCAATCAGGCTGCACGCGAAGCCAATCGCCAGCACCTCGCCGAGCCCCTTGGGCCAGGCGCCAACTACCACACTGTCCTCAACCTCGCCGAGCTCGACGACGCTCCCATCGCCATTGCCTGTACCTTCCGCGAAGACCTCTTCCCCGCCTTCGACCACAAGCCCCTCGCCGTCAACCACCGCCCCTGGCTCGACGCTTCAGAGCAGGCAAGCTCCGCCGATCCTCAGCCGCAACAGCAAGTCCCCGCCGAGCCTGCTGACACTGCCGACTCCCAGATGCGCACCGCTGCAGCAACCCTCGCCAAGGCGCCCCGAGCACCCCGCCGCACAACCAAGGCGGCGGCCGCCATGCCGCGCACGGCCGAGACCAAGGCCACGCGCACCAGGGAGCCGGTCGCAGTCGAAACGCCTGCCGCCAAGAAGACCGCGAAGCCGCGCACCAGTCGAACCAAGTCCGTCACCACCAACAGCTGATCCCAGGCGGGGGTGCCGCCCTCGCGGGATCATCGGCGCAAGCCCGGCGAAGCGCCAGAGGTGGCTCTCTCGGGGTGGTGTGAGTTCCATAGCGTGATCAGCCCAATGCAGCCCGACTATCGATTCTGACGATCTTTCGGGTAGTTCGGGACCCGGCGTGAAAGCCTCGCTCTGGCGGGCTCCGGCTCCGTCCCCCACTGGGGGCGGAGCCGTTTTCGTTGGGAAGGGGAATCCCTGTGGCCCTGCTTCTGCCACTTGATGCATCGCCAGGTCAGGGCCCCGGGCCGCTTGCCGTACCTCTGGGCGGCGCCCCGTGTAAACGTCAGGTAGACGGCAGGACGGTGCAACCCGGTGCGAGGCGGTGCATCACCAATCAGCTATCACCCCGCTGACCTGCAGCGCAGTGCAATCTAGTGCCGCATCAACCAACCTTTGCCCCTTGAGGCCGGGCTGGCCACTCCTGGGATGATCTTCGATACGAGTCCACCATGAGGGGATCCAGTGGAGATCATCGAGCACGCGATCAATGCGCACTGCGAGGGTGTGGTGGTGGAGCCCGTCGGGGGCAGCGCGGTGGGCGTTCTGGTGCTGGCTGGTTCGAGCGGTCGCATCGAAACCGACCGCTGCCGTCTGCTCGCGCGCACCGGGATGACTGCGCTGTCGATCCGATGGTTTGGCGGCGAAGGGCAACCCGCAGGAATCTGCGAGATTCCACTGGAGACCTTCAGCACCGCGATCGATCTGCTGCGGGCGAAGGGGGCGGAGAGGATAGGTGTGCTTGGGGTGTCCAAGGGTGCCGAAGCAGCCCTGCTCCTCGCCGTCCACGATCCGCGTGTTGATGCGGTGGTTGCGTTGTCGCCCACCTCGGTGGTCTGGGCGAACGTCGGCCCCGGGTCCGACGGGGAGATCTACCCCTATCGCTCGTCGTGGACGTGGAGGGGGAGCCTGTCCCGTTCGTTTCCTACGACGACAGTTGGGCTCCCACGGAAGCGGAAGGGGAGCCCACTGCCTACCGAACGCACTACGAGCGGAGTCTGCAGACCTTTGACGAGGCGGCGAGGCAGGCCGTGATCCCGATCGAGCAGTCCGCTGCTGAGATTCTGCTCGTGGCGGGTGGTGACGATGAAATGTGGCCGTCGTTGGTGTTCGCGCAGGAGTTGGCGTCACGCCGCGTTTCGGCGGGCCGCACTGCCAAGGTCATCAGCTCGGCCGACGCAGGGCATCGCCCGCGGTTGCCGGGGGAAGGGCCGGCCGCTTCTTCCCACCGGTTCCGCTACGGCGGTACTGCCGAGGCCGACGCTGACCTCGGTGCGAAGGCATGGCCTGACATCGTGGGCGTGCTTGCAGGACCTGTGGTCCCGGGGAATTGATCGGGCCGGTTTGGTGTCAGGCGACGTTCGCCTTGGCCACGACCTGGCGGAGGCGCTCGTCGGCGGCGTGCTTGTTCCGCCAGATGATGTAGCGGCGGATCATGCTGCCCTGCTCCTTGTGGCTGGCGTGGTCGGTGCCGTCGAGCGTGAAGTAGCGCAGGGCGGTGAACTGGGCCTCGATCCGGTTGAGCCAGGAGCTGTTGGTCGGGGTGTAGGCGATCTCGACGTTGTTCGCCGCCGCCCACGTCCCGACCCGCTGGCACCGTTTCGTCGTCAGGTGCGGCGAGTAGTTGTCACAGACGATCGCGATCCGCACTTCCGCCGGGTGCAGCGAGCGCAGGTAGCGACAGAACTCCAGGAATTTCGACCTGTTCTTTGTCTTCTTGATGTGCCCGTAGAGCTTGTCCTTGGCCAGGTCGTAGGCGGCGAACAGGTGCCTCACGCCGTGCGGGCGGGTGTAGGTCGCCCGCCGTCTGGGCCGGGGCTCGCGGTCGGGGTCCTTGCCCTTGCCACCGCGTTCGGTCCACTGTCGGCCGGGGTGGGGCTGGAGGTTGAGTGGTCCGAACTCGTCGAGGCAGAAGACGACTTCGGGTTCGCCCTCCTCGGGTATGACCTCGCCGTCGGCGATCGCATAGAGGTGTTCGACGCGGGCCTTCTTGGTGGCGTAGTCGGGGTCGCGGGAGGTATTCCAGGTCTTCACGCGTTGAAACGAGACGCCCTCCTCTCGGAGCAGGACCCGAAGGCCCTCGTGGCTGATGTCGTCGACCACCCCCTCGGCGACCAGGAAGTCGGCCAGCTTGACCAGGCTCCAGGTCGAGAACGGCAGGCCGTGCTCGGTCGGCTTTGACTTGGCGATCTTCTTGATCTCACGGCGCTCGGGCAGCGTGAACGTCCTCGGCCGTCCGCCCTTGTATTTCGGGTACAGGGAGTCGAAGCCGTCGGCGTTGAAGTTGTGGATCACGTCGCGAACCCGATCCGCGCTGGTGAACGTGACCTCGGCGATCTTCGCCACGGGCATGCGCTGGGCGGACAGCAGCACCATCTGAGCCCGCCGCCAGGTCACCACCGAACCAGTGCCCCGGCGGACGATCCGCAGCAGCCGTCTACCTTCGGCATCATCGATCTCACGGACCTGCACGCGTTCAGCCACGTGATCATTCTGACGGTCCGGTACCGCCCGGCACAGCAACCGGACGACGCGTCACAACAGGGCGAAGGTTGTCTGAAGCGGCACTAGCGCAGGGCAAAGCTGGGCAGGGCGGGTGATTTGATGACTGCCATGTGCCGGGCTAGTGATCGTACAGTCGCAATCCCTGTATGCCAGGTTTCGTGCTGATGGCTGCATCGGTCTGATCCCCGTTGACGAGGCGGGCCCTCGCACATCGGGGACCATCCCCGCGAGCGCGGGGCCGACCTCGATGCGGTGCTTGGCGCTCGCGGGGCCGACCACTGGCAGTTCGTGTGCCGCTGGAAGTCGGCAGGGCCACCCCCGCGAGCGCGGGGCCGACGTGCCAGCCGTTGAAGCAGTGACAAGCAGCCCGGGACCACCCCGCGAGCGCGGGGCCGACCCTGTGCAAACTGGCGATGCTGGGCCCAACGAGGACCACCCCCGCGAGCGCGGGGCCGACACCATGCCGCTGGAGTCGACGGCCGGGTATGCCGGGCCACCCCCGCGAGGGCGGGGCCGACAACCGCACCAGCTGCTGGTCGATGGTCTGCCCGGGACCACCCCCGCGAGCGCGGGGCCGACGTGCCAGCCGCGACCATGGCCAGCCCGCCGAAGGGACCACCCCCGCGAGCGCGGGGCCGACTACGCCTGGGACGACCAGCAGCTCCCGCCCATCGGACCACCCCCGCGAGCGCGGGGCCGACTGCAAGTGGTGCAGTCACGGCAGCCCGCCACGAGGACCACCCCCGCGAGCGCGGGGCCGACGATGCGCGGCCGGTCCACGCCAGGGGCCGGGCGGGACCACCCCCGCGAGCGCGGGGCCGACGTCCTGCCGAGCGATGGACTCGGCGAGTGCGCGGGACCACCCCCGCGAGCGCGGGGCCGACTTTCGCCACCCTTGCCGACCTGCGGTGGTGAGTGGACCACCCCCGCGAGCGCGGGGCCGACTCCGTCGCTTTCCTGATTCCGCACCAGTACGGAGGACCACCCCCGCGAGCGCGGGGCCGACGGGTGTTCGGGTGGTGCAACGGGCCTCGGTGGGGGACCACCCCCGCGAGCGGGGTGGTGCAACGGGCCTCGGTGGGGGACCACCGCGAGCGCGGGGCCGACTAACCGAGGAGCGTCTCGGTGCCCACGCTGCCGGGACCACCCCCGCGAGCGCGGGGCCGACCCGCGCTGGCCCGGATCGCCTTCAATCGTGCGGGGACCACCCCCGCGAGCGCGGGGCCGACTCGCTGGTCGACGAGGCCGGCCCCTTCTCGGCGGGACCACCCGCGCGAGCGCGGGGCCGACGTGGCCGCCGCCGCCGGGCGGGGAAGGCCGGCCGGACCACCCCCGCGAGCGCGGGGCCGACTGCGCCTTCTCCAGCGCCTTGACGGTCTCGGCCGGACCACCCCCGCGAGCGCGGGGCCGACTCCCACCCGGCACGCTTGGCGGCCCGAATCAGCGGACCACCCCCGCGAGCGCGGGGCCGACTTGGGGCGCGGGCAGCACAGGATCCCGGACGCGGGACCACCCCCGCGAGCGCGGGGCCGACCCGGGGTAGGGGCGGGGGTGTTCACCGAACGGCGGGACCACCCCCGCGAGCGCGGGGCCGACAGCGGCGGCAGGCCGTCGCCCTCCTCAAAGGGCGGACCACCCCCGCGAGCGCGGGGCCGACCCGGGCGGCGGCCGGCAGAAAGTCCGGACGGGGGGACCACCCCCGTGAGCGCGGGGCCGACCTTGCCGAGAGACAGCGCGTCATACAGCACCCCGGACCACCCCCGCGAGCGCGGGGCCGACGGGATGCGGCAGTTCCTCGACTTGGGATGCGGGGGACCACCCCCGCGAGCGCGGGGCCGACGCGTCGTGGGCGGTGGTGTGCTCGGCCCGGCGCGGACCACCCCCGCGAGCGCGGGGCCGACTGGCCGAGCTTCTGGTACACCGCGCGCTTGGCCGGACCACCCCCGCGAGCGCGGGCCGACAAGATCAGCACTCGCATCCGCGTCCGCCCCCAGGGACCACCCCCGCGAGCGCGGGGCCGACCACCTACTCAGGCATCGCCGCCCGCTATGGCCAGGACCACCCCCGCGAGCGCGGGGCCGACAAGGTGCAACCCAATGGCCGTACTAGTCGCGGGGGACCACCCCCGCGAGCGCGGGGCCGACTCCGTCGTCACCACACAGTCGATGGTCGATGCAGGACCACCCCGCGAGCGCGGGGCCGACTTCTGCTGGATGACGACAATGACTTTCGTCGTTGGACCACCCCCGCGAGCGCGGGGCCGACCACGTACTTCATGGCGTAGTACAGGTCCATGAGGGACCACCCCCGCGAGCGCGGGGCCGACGGCGGTTCGCGGCTCGGGATCGGCCGGGGCCGGGGACCACCCCCGCGAGCGCGGGGCCGACGTGCAGCACGTCCGCTCCACCACTGAGGAGACGGGACCACCCCCGCGAGCGCGGGGCCGACAGCCCGGGAGGTGAGATGCCCGGGCTTCAGCCGGGACCACCCCGCGAGCGCGGGGCCGACCTCCACGCGATGCTGCACGACCTGGCCGTGAAGGGACCACCCCCGCGAGCGCGGGGCCGACGTCATCTCGGCGGCGACGGGGCGGGCGGTGATCGGACCACCCCCGCGAGCGCGGGGCCGACCATTCCAGGACGCTGCGCTGGCTGGCGGAGAGGGGACCACCCCCGCGAGCGCGGGGCCGACCCGTCCCCCATCAGGGGGATGGGCCCTGCGGCGGGACCACCCCCGCGAGCGCGGGGCCGACAACCTCCCGGGCGGGGCGACCGGCGGCCGGACCGGACCACCCCCGCGAGCGCGGGGCCGACGACGGCGAGGAGGGCGGGGGGCAGCCAGGCGGGGGACCACCCCCGCGAGCGCGGGGCCGACACCGCCGGGCCGTGGAGAGCGAAGCTGCGGAGGGGACCACCCCCGCGAGCGCGGGGCCGACGGTGTGCTTGCCTAGCCACTGGGACCAGATGTGGGACCACCCCCGCGAGCGCGGGGCCGACTGCATGAGCGCAACCGACATGCGGTGCAACGGGGGACCACCCCCGCGAGCGCGGGGCCGACCGCTGCGCCTGCAGCGCGAGCCGTGCTCCCGGGGACCACCCCCGCGAGCGCGGGGCCGACGGAGTTGAAGCGGCAGCCGGCGGCGGCCGGTTCGGACCACCCCCGCGAGCGCGGGGCCGACAGTGGCGGTCATCGTGTGGGCTCCCAGCCGGCGGGACCACCCCCGCGAGCGCGGGGCCGACCTGCTGCTGGTCGCCTTGGCCCCCGACCTCGACGGACCACCCCCGCGAGCGCGGGGCCGACTTCTGGGCGGCCGGGGAAAGCGGGGTACCCGGCGGACCACCCCCGCGAGCGCGGGGCCGACCCTGGGCGTCGTTCCAGTGCGGCAGGGCAACGAGGACCACCCCCGCGAGCGCGGGGCCGACGGGCGCGGTGCGCGCCGGCAGCACTTGCCCTGGGGACCACCCCCGCGAGCGCGGGGCCGACCCGCTGGTGGTGGATGCGGGTGCCGGTGCCGCGGGACCACCCCCGCGAGCGCGGGGCCGACGGCTTCGGGGTCGACCAGGTCGGCGATCCAATGGGACCACCCCGCGAGCGCGGGGCCGACTCCCAGCATGCAAGCATGCTGGGACCCTTGTCGGGACCACCCCCGCGAGCGCGGGGCCGACGTGCCAGCCTGCTGGACCACGGCCTTGCGCTCGGGACCACCCCCGCGAGCGCGGGGCCGACGCGAGGAGGCCGAGCTGGGCGGCGCGGGCTGCTGGACCACCCCCGCGAGCGCGGGGCCGACACCGCGGTGCGCGGCGCCGTCTGTTACGACTGGGGACCACCCCCGCGAGCGCGGGGCCGACTCTTCGGGTGGCGTGAGGGCGGCGCTGAAATGGGGACCACCCCCGCGAGCGCGGGGCCGACATCAAGGAGGTTCCATGCGCCGTGCCACCCTCAGGACCACCCCCGCGAGCGCGGGGCCGACTTCTGCTCGCCAGTGACTGAGCCGCCCGACACCGGACCACCCCCGCGAGCGCGGGGCCGACACCGGGTCGGCGCCGTGGAACTGGGCGGTGGAGGGACCACCCCCGCGAGCGCGGGGCCGACATCGAGAGCGCGTCCCGGGTGGCTGCCGGCACGGGACCACCCCCGCGAGCGCGGGGCCGACTTCTGCTCGCCAGTGACTGAGCCGCCCGACACCGGACCACCCCCGCGAGCGCGGGGCCGACACCGGGTCGGCGCCGTGGAACTGGGCGGTGGAGGGACCACCCCCGCGAGCGCGGGGCCGACATCGAGAGCGCGTCCCGGGTGGCTGCCGGCACGGGACCACCCCCGCGAGCGCGGGGCCGACGGGGCGGCGCCGACGGACCGGAGGTCGAGGTAGGGACCACCCCCGCGAGCGCGGGGCCGACTCTGGGAGGCGCGCGCACAGGCGCCGGGTCAGGGGACCACCCCCGCGAGCGCGGGGCCGACTCACCACCAGCCTGGTCGACTCGCTCGGCCCCAGGACCACCCCCGCGAGCGCGGGGCCGACTTGCCGGCGCCCTGGCCGATCAGCCTGACCTCGGGACCACCCCCGCGAGCGCGGGGCCGACGGACGGCGGAAGCGTCAACATCGGCGGCACTGAGGACCACCCCCGCGAGCGCGGGGCCGACACGGGCTGCAGCAGCATGAGCCTGGGGCCGAGGGGACCACCCCCGCGAGCGCGGGGCCGACCCTTCCAAGGGGAGAGAAATGGGCAGCAAGTCGGGACCACCCCCGCGAGCGCGGGGCCGACGGGGATGCCGGCGGCCCGCACGGCGGCCCCGAAGGACCACCCCCGCGAGCGCGGGGCCGACATCAGGAACAGCAGGCCGACGGTGACCGCGCCGGGACCACCCCCGCGAGCGCGGGGCCGACCATCAGGCCACCGTGCCGCGGGTCGCTCCCGCGGGACCACCCCCGCGAGCGCGGGGCCGACAAGAACGTCCGGCTCGGCGACCAGTTCGAGAAGGGACCACCCCCGCGAGCGCGGGGCCGACACTTCGTGACCTGCGGTGCTATCGGCGCAGGCGGGCGGAGAGAATCAGTCCGTCGTAGTCGACGGGGTGCCAGCGGTCTTTGCCGGCGGTTCTGACGGTCCAGCCTTGTTCGTTGTTGGCGGGTTCGACGAGAACGGCTTGGCCGTTGCCGATGCGAGTGGTGAGGAGGTCCCAGATGCGGTCGCGGATGCGACGGCTGGGGGAGCCGACGAAGACGCCCGCGTTGACCTCGACCATCCAGCGGGTGAGGTGCCCTCGGAGGCCCTCGGGGGCGGCGATGAGGATGATCACGGTCATGTGGTCAGGCCTCCGGAGGGTTCTGCTCGAACTCGGGGCCGATGACGGCGATGTGTTCGTCGCCCATGCCTGGGTCGATCCGCGGTGCGGAGGCTGCCCAGTTGACGCCTCCGGGGACAGCACCCAGGTGCTCGTCCCAGAGTTCGTTGACCTCCGCGTCGGGGAGGTCGCTCCCTTCAGGCGTGAGGAGGGTCTTGACGTCGCTCACGATGCGTCCGAGCAGACGGTCTTCAGCGATTCGGTCGCGTAGGGCGAGGCGGGCGTCGCGTTCCTCGGTTCGGCCTTGCTTGGCGAGGTCGAAGGCGAGGGGGATGGTGTAGTCAGCTTTGTACAGGTCGGCGATGTCCAGGACAAAGGAAGTGGCCAGGCCGGTGTGTACGAAGCCGAGCCCGGGGCTGACACCGAGGCCGGTGATAACGGCGTGGCAAATGCCGTAGAGGGCCGCATTGGCAGCCGAGAGCAAGCGGTTGAGGTCGTCGCCGGCCGCGTGAGCGTCGCCTGCCTTGTAGACGCGGCCGTTCCAGGGCACACCAGTGCGGCGTGACTCGGCCTGGTACAGCTTGCGGATGCGGGCGCCCTCGCGGCCGCGCAGCTGCTGCATGGTGGCGGAGTCGACGTCCTCGCCGGGGAAGCGCATGCGGTACATGGCGCGGGCTACAGCGAGCCGTTCTCTGGTGCGACTGACCAGCCAGGCCTGGCGGTTCAGCAGGCCCGCGCCGCGGCTTGGTCCCAGGCCAGCGGCGTACATGCGCACGCCCTGCTCGCCGACCCAGCACACGGTGGTGCCGGAGTCGGCGAGCAGGTTGATGGCGCCGTGGGTGACGCGGGTGCCAGGTCCGAGAAGGACGACGGCAACCATGGCGGCTGGGACTCGGACGGTTTCGCGTTTGTTGATGATGACGACGGCGTTCTCGTCGCGGTCGAGGTGGCTGCGCTCGATGTAGAGGCTGGAGACGCGGTCGGCGAGGCGGTGCAGGTCGTGGGGGTGGGCTTTCCACCAGATGTCAGCCACCAGTTGGTGCCCCTTGCTGGTGCAGGGGAGCGAGGGTGAGCAGGCCGCAGCCGTAGGCCTTGGACGGCCCTATGCCGTCAAGGAGCGCGGCTTCCAGGAGCTTTGGGTCGGTGATGCGCAGTCGTCCCTCGAAGGTGGCAGTGGTGAGGGTCACCCGGGTGCGTGTGCCTGGCTTGCTGAACGTGTGGCGGTTGCGGTCGGTGATCCGCACGTCCCTTGCCATCTCGCCTCCTGCCGGCGTCTCCGCTTCGGCTAGTCCCGGGGCGGCCGGATCGGTGCGGGCCGTCGGGATCTCGAATCCGCAGCGTGTCGTGCGCTGAAGGAACCAGCCGAGCTGGTGCGCGGCGGTGCGGTGGGGGATGCGGTAGGAGCGGTGGTGCAGCTCGTCGGCGGTCTTGGTGCGGTGCGGGCTGGACCCGTTCGGAGTCGAGGTGTTCTGAACCGGGCTGGCGGTGAGGCGGAAGGCGAACTCCCGGCCCGCGGCCAGTTGGGTGAGTAGCGGGGTGTAGTCGCGGATGGCGTAGTGCTCGCCGTCGGCGTCCGGCCAGCCGGCCTGCTCGACCAGGTGGTTCCAGTCGGGCCGGGTAGGGTGAGGACGAGGAGCTGGGGGCGGCGCGGGTTGTCGGCATCCAGCCGCCACAGGGCTCGCTGGTCGGTGGGAGGTCGGCGATACCGGCGTTGACCGCGCCGTGCAGGGCCCGCGGATTGGCGAGCAGGGTTCGGCTGGCGGCGCGCAGTGGGTTGATGCGGATGCGGGACAGGTAGGTCATCGGGTCACCAGCCCAGTAGGGCGAACGGGTCGTGGCTGCCTTCGGAGCGTTCGATGTCGGCGGCGCGGCGGGCGGTGGTCTGCGGGGTCAAACCGGTGGGGGTGGCGAGCCAGGTGTGGCGAATGCGGCGGGTGGTGAACTGTCGGCCGCGCGGGTCGAAGGTGAGGGGCACGTCCTGCCAGGTGTCGTCGCCGACTGGGTCGTCGAGGGTGGCGGGCAGGTCGATGCGATCGGTGCGGTCGGCGGGGGTGCGGCGTAGGAACGCTTCGCGTTCGTGGTGCCCGGCCTGCCAAGGTTCGTTGCGTAGTGCCGCCTCAAGGCCGGGGTCGCGCAGGTCGCCTAGGACGACGGGTTGGGTCGGAGGGCAGGAGCGCCGTCCCAGCGTGAGCGGGAACGAGGGGCGGCGGATCGCGGCTGCCAGGGCTTCCAGGAGAGGCAGCGGGCCTTCGAGGGCACAGACGAAGACCGCGTCCTGCAGGTAGAAACGCTGGGTGACGTGGGTTTCCTTCGCGGGGGAGGTCGGCTTCTGCAGGCCCTTGGCGTTGACCCCGGCCTGCGGCAGCGGCCTGCCGCGGTAGTCGCTGACGGTGTGGTAGTCGCGCAACAGGGTGCCCGGCTGGTCGACCCGCACGCCTAGGTGAAGGTCGGTCAGATCGGTGATGTCCGCTTCGCGGGGGCGCCCGGCGGCCGCCGCGAGTAGCCCCACGACGCCGGACTTGGTCGGCTGAGGGCGGGTCTCCCGTCGGTTGAAGGCGCTGCGGTCGCCCCAGGATTGCAAGGGGCCCGCCAGGCGCAGGAGCAGGACCGCTCGTGCCGGCTCCGACGTCCGCGGGGAAGTGCCGTCCGCATTCGGCGTACCGGAGTGAGGGGACATCAGTTGACGTCCAGTGCGGAGCTGAGAGCTGCCTGCAGGCCTTCGAGGAGCTGCGAGAAGGTCTTGTTGACGCCGAACGCCTCCGCCAGCTCAGCGGCCTCAGGGTCAGCGTCGCCCAGGGTGTGGCAGACGGCGGCGTAGAGCGGGACGTCGCCCCACTGGCGGGTCGCGGTGAGGTACTCGCCGGCCAGGCGGAGGGCGGAGGTACAGACGACGCCGTCGCCGACCGGGACGGGCCGCTCGTAAGCGGACACCAGATTGACCGGCTGGTCGGCGCGGACGACCACCGCGACGAGGCTGGGGCGAGTGCGGTGGGCGAAGGAGTTCGCGTAACCCGTGGGCATGGAACGGGAGAACGAGTCGACGAACAGATCAACGGCCTCGAGGGCGGCCTTGTCCTCGCCCAGGTTCTCCTGGAGCTGATGCACGCCGACAGTGGCGTAGCGATAGAGCGTGGCAGAGTTGAAGCCGATGGTGCCGATCATGCCGGCGCCGGTCTCGTCCGCGGTGTTCTCATCGTCCACTGCCGTGTAGTAGTCGAACTCCAACTCCGTGGCATGAGTGGAGATCGCGTGGGCTACCTGGGTCGCGGCGTCCACGTTCAACCCGGGGATGTCCGCCACCATCCGCCCGAACAGGGCCACATCGGCCGGGTGTCCGTGCTGCAGCTGCTCGCGCACGGGAAGACCGGAGACCGCCTTGTCGAGCGCCTCATCGTCCAGCGCCGCCAGATCGACGGCGTCGTCGGCGACCAGGTCGACGATGTTCTCCAGCTGACGGCGCCCGAAGAACAGTAGGTAGGCGGTGTCCCCGGCCTTCTTGCCCGCCGTGATGCCCATCGGCTTCAGAACCGCTCCGGCGATCCGCTCGGCATCCTGCGCCGCGATCCCGCTGCGGGCCTGCAGCCGCTTGGCCAGCTGGCCGGCGATCCGCTTGGTCCGGGTTGCGAGGTCCTGCGGGCCGCACCGCTCGGCGAAGTGCATCCGGGTCGCCCGCTTCCACGCCTGCGACGAGACCCGGGAACGGCGCTTGCCCCCGAAATAGGCCTCCTTCGGGTTCCCGTTGTCGTCGCGGTTCAGGTTCGCCGGTGGGACGGTCTGCAGGATGTGCACGTCGACAAAGAGACGCCTGATCATGCGCTGCTCCTCAGAGGTTTGATCAACATAGCTGTGCATTAAGGGAGTTCTGTGACAGAAGGCGCTCGCCGTCAGGTCCGCGCTTTCTCGCCCGGCTGCTCTTGGCGCCACGCCTGGTAGCCGAGTGCCCAGCGTCGGCGAACCGCAGGTCGCCGCTCCACGTCGTGCCAGGAGCGAATGTCGGCCATCAGATGGCTGTAGTCCAACGGTTGTTGAACTGCCCGCAGTTGAGTGATCAGGCCGCGCAGGTGCATCAGCAGAGCGGGCACGCTGGTGGCACCGGCCATCGTGGACACCCGCCGGTCGACCGCATCCTCGCTGAACTTGCCGCTGCGCCGCAGGGCGAGCAGCGCCTGGCCGACCTTGACGCCGTTGCGGTGCATGGGCGCGACCTGACTCTGCTGGTGCAGACCGAACAGGGCGAGGGCGGCGTGCTCTGCCTCCTGCTCATCCGAGATCCGATCCTGCAGAGCCAGCACGTCGTCGACCGGACTGGTGTAGAACGGCCAGATCTTGGCACTGTCCATGGCCGGCCTGCCCAACCCGCCACGCAGGGCGGCGAGTTCCTCACCGGGCGGCAGTGCGGGCCCACCGGTCGCCCAGTCGGTGCGCCACCGGCTATCGGGGCCCACGTACCGGTCCCAGTAGAGGCGCTTAGCCACGCTCTGCTCTCCCATCAAGTATCAGCTCCAGCCATCTCGTCGGCAGACTCTTCGCGGGCCGCCTTCCGCTGCGCCTGCGCTGCACGCAGCGCCTCCGCCTGACGGGGCAGTACCGCTTCCATTTGCCGGTGGAAGTGATAAGCGGCCGTGCCCAGCGAGTGCAGCGGCGGTTCCGCGCTCTTGCCGGCGGACGCCGCCCGCCGGCCCGCGAAGGCCGTCGCGGGGGCTGCATCGAACAGCGGCTCGGCCACACTCAGCGCCACCCGCCAGGCAGCGCCCTCCCACCCATTCCGAAGCTCTTCGACGAGTTCATCACCACCGGCACGCTGCACGGCAACCAGAAGACGCCGCACCAACGGGTCGACCTGGTGAAGAAGGATCTCGCCGGGGCGCTGCCCCTTGTCCCACGGGATCGGATCAGCCCCAACAGCGCGCCGTAGGTCGGCAGAGAGGTTGTTGACGGCCCACGACAGCTTCTCGGCCTGCTCGGCGACCTCCAGCAGCATGTCGTGCACCTCCTGGTCTGCGCGCAGGGCCAGGAGCGGGAGCGGGATCGCGTCGTGCAAGACGTCTTCCACCACCGCTGACTGCGTGCCGTACACCATCCCGAAGGTCTCGATGCGCAGTGGGTACTCGGCTGCCAACTGCCCATCCTCGACCATGCCCGAGATCTGGTCGAGCAGGACGCTGGTCTCGAATTTCTCCGTCGTCTGCCTGGCGGGCGCAAGCAACGCCTCAAGCCCCCGCCACACGGCCCTTCCCGCCATGTGGCGGCGCGGGCGGCGCTCACCGACCGCTGCCTTGGCCGCGCTCGCCTTTCGTGTCGTCGGTTGCCCCAGGTTCCACGCGGTGTGCGGTTCGGTGGCAGGCGCCGGGTCGAGCCGGTCGCCGGCGCAGAGAACGACCCGCGTGACCATGATGCCGTCGCTACGGTCTTCGGGGATCAGCCGGATCCGGCGGGCCTGCCACGTCCACAGATCCAGCAGCCCGTCAGAAGGGCGCGACTCCCACGTGGGCCCGAGAGGATCGCGGTCCCACTGGGGGCGGCCCACCTGCAACTTCGGGGTCACGGGGAGATTGAGCAGCAGCGTCTCGTACAGGCTGCGGCCCATCGGTACAACAACGCCCAACTGGCCGAGTGGGCCTGTCGGGTTGCCTGTCGTCTTTCCCGCCTTCACCTTCGGATCGCCGGCCGCACCCGTCTTGATCGCGGCGGTGTCCCAGCAGTGCGCGTGCAGGAGCCAGTGAACGGCCTGAGCCGGTGTCAGCTCCAGGGGATCGGCGTCAGTCCGAGCTGCGAACAGTGGAACGTTATTGCCGCTAGCCGCAGTTGCCACCAGCGCGGCTGAGCCCTTCGTCTCATCCTTCGGTGTTCGCAGGTGCGCTGCCTGGGCGAACGGCGCGACGGGGTCGAAGAGGTCGAACCTGGCCCGGTGCTTCTCGAAATACGCTTGCAGCTCTCGTCGTTCGTCCTCGCTGAAGCGCCCCCGTTTGAAACGGTCGGCCCGCTCGGCCAGGCTGGCCGGGACGCCGAGCGCGTGTCCGACCAGGGGAGCAGGACCTGGCGCAGCAAGGCTGGCAACTGGGTGGCGAACTCGACCACCACGCCGTCGAACTCGTCGGCCCGCAGCACCGCATCCCGTAGTCCTAAGTGTTCTGGAGCACTGCCGCCGAGCGGGCGCAGCGTCAGCCACGGCTCGTCGAGCAGGTTGTACTTGGGCACCCGAAACATCCTCCAACTGGCCATGTATAGGCCGTGAGTTGATGACATCATGGCACTGTCGGAAGTAGCGTGTGGCTGGAATGCTTGAACTTCTCGGTCGGCCCCGCATCGCTGGGCGGGGATGGCTCCTGGCCCTGTATGAGGTCCGCAAGGAGACGACGATGGGTCCTGCGTTCGCGGGTGCGTCCCCAGGACTGGGGTGTGGCGATGAAGCCTCGTCGAGTCCTAGCCCTGGGGTGACGCCGAAGCTTCGGAGAATCAAGAAGTCGAACGGTATAGCTCAACCACGTGCGTCGAAAAGGGACTTGATGACACGTCAGCTCGTATGGATGCGCTAGGGTGGGCCACCAACGACGGAAGGGCGCCCCGGCTCTTGCACAGCCATTGGGGCGCCCCTGGCAATCTGGAGGCTCGATGTCTCTCCCGATCGGTGATGCCCACAGTCCGCGGCGCATCACGCCCAGCAGCCTGGCACGTTTCGGAGGGTGCCACAAGGACCTGACTGCTCTCGTGACCCTGGTCACCGCCTGTGTGATCAGCGGTGACACGGTCTCCAGGGTGCTCAAGCAAGTCACCATCTTGGTGGTCGCGGTGATCTTCCTGATCATCGTCACCTCGGCGGCGCGGATGTTCGATGCACTTCACGAGTGAGTAGTCTTTGCGGCTGAGTCCTGCCAGTGTGGCCCCGCGTTCGCGGGGATGGTTCCGGCATAGCTCAACCTCGGGCGTCGGCTCCGCGTTCGCGGGGTTGGACCGCTGTCACGATTGGCCTTGGCCTGACGGCACAGGTGAGATTGCCCGCGTGATCGCAGCGAGCGGGGTGGATTCCACTGGCGGGGTCCACCCCGCTCACCTGGGCGTCGGCCCGGCTGACACCAGCAGGCCCAGTGCCTCGTCGTAAGCCAGCTGAAACTCACCCAGCTGCGCCCTCCCGGCCTCATCGAGCTCCAAAGCGCGGCTGTACCGGAGCCACGGGTGATCCCGCCAGCCCGGGAGAGGGCTGAGCTGCTGCTCGGCCGTCGCAGTCAGCTTGCTGGGTAGTCGCACGGTGCCCGCCAGTACGTCGTCGACCAACTCGGGCGCCACTTCGCCGTTCGGGCCCAGGCGTCGCCCCGACACAGCGCACGGCCCCTTGCCGTCGTAGCGCACCAGCACCACTTCCACGCTCCGCTCACCATCGCGAACTAGAGCCTCGAACTGCCCCTCGTTCAGGCTCCCATGGGCCCCTGCGTAGTGCATGCCCGCCAGGTTCGGCGCGCCATGCTCGCCGGCACGGGTCAACAGGTAGTCCTGTGCGGCTGCCGCGCGACGGTTCTGCCTGTCCGTCCACTGCTCACGCGCTGAGTTGAGCGCCTGCCTCCAGTCGAGTGGAACCAGACCCTGGTCCGTTCCGTAGCCCTCCGCGACCAAGCCTGGCACTTGTGCCGGAATCTGCCAGCCGTCCTTGCCCGCTGCCATGACCTGCGCGGCCGTGCGCAGAAGCAGATATCGCCCGTAGATGGCCTCGCTGGCCGGCAGAATCGACGGTGGCCCGTCATCGTGTGGTGCGAATCCGGTGACCACTACTGCTGGAACGGCCAGGCGCTCCGGCCGCACCACGCCGTCATGCCGATGCAAGCGGCCGATCCGCTGCAGCAGCAGGTCGATTGGCGCCAGATCGGTCACCAGAAGGTCCGCGTCCACATCGAAGGACTGCTCTGCCAGTTGGGTAGCGACAACGATCAATCGGCCAGGTCGCTTCCGATCCGGACCAGGAGGCCCGAGCAACTTCAGACACTCCTCTGTGCGTTCCGCCCGATGGCCCGCGTGCAAGCGGCCGTGCAGTAGCTGGACATCCGCGCCGAACACCTTGCGGAGGGCCTCGTACGAATCCTGCGCACGCGCGACGGTGTTCCGGATTACAAGCGCACAGCCACGGTCGCCGAGGCGCTTGCTCAACAGCTCGACCAGGCTCTTGTGGGGCGCAGCTGTTGTCGCACTCCGCTCGGCCGCCTGCGTCTCTGGCGGCAGCTCAGGCAGCATCTCTACCTGGACGTTCAGGCCCTGGGAACGCCATGGTGTCGTGCTTTCGACCAGGAACTGCGGCTTGCCACAGTTTAGCCAGGCCGCCGTGACACTCGGGTACCCAGCCGGCTCCGCGAGCTCGGCCGCAATTGCCTCGGTAACGTCGGCAACCTCGGCCGACCGGGCTCCGGCCAGGTAGGCCGCCACCAACTCCCGGCGCTGCGAAGGCGGAAGAGTGGCTGAGAGCAGTAGCACCGGTACCTGCCCTTGGCCCAGCCACCACAGGCCCTCCTTGAGGAACTGAGACATATAGACGTCCGCCGCGTGGACTTCATCCAGCACCACGACCTTCCCCGCCAGACCCGCGGCGCGCAGCATGACGTGCTTGGTGCGGGTCGCGGTGAAGAGCAGCTGGTCGATCGTGCCTACGGCAAACGGGCTCAGCAGCCCACGGCGCCGACCGAGGAACCACTCTGCCGGAGCCCGCCGGACATGGTGGCCGTGGTCGCCTGCTTCGAAGTCAGCCGCCATGCCGTACTCGTCTGGCTCGTCCTCACCCACTGACGCGAAGCACGCGTCTGCATCGAGACTCCAATCCTCGACGTCCGCCAGCAGCCCGCGCCACTCTCGATTGAACATGCGCTTGCCATGCAGGAGAGCGACCTGCTCCTCCAGGCCACCCCTGAGACCTTCCAGCCACTTCCGGACCTGACTGAACATGGGGTCGCTGGTCGCCTGTGTGGGCATGCCCACGAACACGCCGTCCACACCGAACCGGGCCGCGATCAGCTCGACAGCAGCCAGCGCCGCCTTCGTCTTACCCTCACCCATCGGCCCCTCGACAACCAGCAAGCCGGGCCCGCTCATCCGTCCAGCGACATCGAGCAACAACCGCTGCGAGTCACGGGGTTGTGCGCCGAACCGATCCGCGAATGCTGTCGGGCTTGGAAACGGCAGATGCCCCCACCCGCCGCGCAGGCCCAACTTCGACCACGCCGCGGATGCTCGATCCTGCGCGGCAGGCATCCGCACCCTTGAAAGGTCGTCGACGCCACTGAAATAGCGTTCATCGCTGGCGATCCAGTCACACATCACTACCAGGCCGGACAGCTGGAGCTGTAATGCGCGAGAAGGCTGACGCTGCGGCTGGACCCCCTGCAACGGTCGCTCACCCGTGTAGCCCACCTCGTAGCTGAACAACTCGACCAGGGCATCCTGAGCGGCTTCCCAAGCGGGCCCTTGGCCTTGCAGTTTCGGTTTTCCGGCGCCGAGCTGGCCGAGAGTCGGGAACTTTCCGTGATGGCCGGCGATCAGAGGCCACACCCAGTCGATGTGTGCAGCGTCCCACTGATTTGCTGTCAACAGACGGCGGATCAACTTGCCGCCAGCCTTGTCATGCCGCCACGACGTGCGACCCACTGCGAACCGGTCCCACGTCAGCCCCGACGCCAGAACAGCCCGGGCTCCGGCCGGATCCATGTGCTGGAAGGCCGGCGTCGCCTTGCCGCAGTCGTGGATACCGCAGAGCCATGCGAAAAAGCGTCGACCCTGCCCCGGCCCGCCAGCTAACTCGTCCAGCCGCCAGCGCGTCACGGGCGCCAGGTACCGATCCCACACCAACTCGGCCACCGCGGCGGTGTCCAGCATGTGCGACAAGAGAAGGTTCGTCACCCCACCAGCCCGCCCGGCCGACTTCCCCCACAACGCCGCTACGGCTGCCAGCACCCCGGGCTCGTAACGCCCCCACCAGTCGTCCACCCCGCACACCGCCCCATGCTCGATTCCGTGTGAAGCTGCAGCCACGTTAGGTGACGCATCTGACAAGCTGGGTGCAAGGTACTTAGAACTGGCGGCAACTGAATGGAAGTCAGGTATCCGATGGTCGAACATGTTAGTGTGCGCGGCGCTGAATTCAGTCAGAGCGGCCGGCGACGGACGCCTTGAGACGCCGGGGCGCGTGGGGTTGCCAGAGCAGTGGCGGGGAGGCGGCAGCTTGGCCCTCGAACCGAATGAGTCTGTGGCGGCGACGCGGTAAAGCCGCAGCTCAAGAAGTGTCGGCCCCGCGCTCGCGGGGATGGTCCCCCGGTCACCCCCGACACCCTGGCGGACCTGGTGTCGGCCCCGCGCTCGCGGGGATGGTCCAGCGTGCCGACGGTGCATGTCGATGCTGTCGCGGTCGGCCCCGCGCTCGCGGGGATGGTCCCTCGACAGCGACTCGGGGACGTTGTTCACGCTGGTCGGCCCCGCGCTCGCGGGGATGGTCCGATGATCGGCCAGTTTGCCTCAGGTGTTACGTGGTCGGCCCCGCGCTCGCGGGGATGGTCCCTCGGCGAAGTGCGCGCGGTACGGCTCAAGATCGTCGGCCCCGCGCTCGCGGGGATGGTCCTGCCGTGGGGAATCCACTGGCCGACTTCCGCCGGTCGGCCCCGCGCTCGCGGGGATGGTCCCGCGCTGGCCTGCTGGCAGGCGCTCGACGACGAGTCGGCCCCGCGCTCGCGGGGATGGTCCTTGGCGAGGAGCGCGAGCCAAGCCTCAAGACCGGTCGGCCCCGCGCTCGCGGGGATGGTCCCTCGGCCGGTGGTTGCGTGGACGGGTGGGAGAGGTCGGCCCCGCGCTCGCGGGGATGGTCCTCACCCCGGCCGGCCCACCGCCACCGCCGGCAGGTCGGCCCCGCGCTCGCGGGGATGGTCCTCACCCCGGCCGGCCCACCGCCACCGCCGGCAGGTCGGCCCCGCGCTCGCGGGGATGGTCCCGTGCGCACCTGCGCGTCGTCGGCCTCGGGCTCGGTCGGCCCCGCGCTCGCGGGGATGGTCCCCGCGTCCGTGGCCCGTGCGAGGAGCACCAGCAGTCGGCCCCGCGCTCGCGGGGATGGTCCCGCGCATCATTGTCGGTCAGCAGGAGCGCACTTGTCGGCCCCGCGCTCGCGGGGATGGTCCGTGCCGGCCGCGACCATGGCCAGCCCGCCGAAGGTCGGCCCCGCGCTCGCGGGGATGGTCCCCCGAGGTTGGCGGTTTCCGCTCCTGCGTGTCTGTCGGCCCCGCGCTCGCGGGGATGGTCCCGGGCCGTGGCCACGCCCGAGCGAGACGACGACGTCGGCCCCGCGCTCGCGGGGATGGTCCTTTCGGGCGGCTTTCGGGGTCTGGGCGCGCCGGGTCGGCCCCGCGCTCGCGGGGATGGTCCCCGGCCCCCGGACACCATCCGGGGGCCGCTTCGGTCGGCCCCGCGCTCGCGGGGATGGTCCCGCGCATCATTGTCGGTCAGCAGGAGCGCACTTGTCGGCCCCGCGCTCGCGGGGATGGTCCGTGCCGGCCGCGACCATGGCCAGCCCGCCGAAGGTCGGCCCCGCGCTCGCGGGGATGGTCCCCCGAGGTTGGCGGTTTCCGCTCCTGCGTGTCTGTCGGCCCCGCGCTCGCGGGGATGGTCCCGGGCCGTGGCCACGCCCGAGCGAGACGACGACGTCGGCCCCGCGCTCGCGGGGATGGTCCTTTCGGGCGGCTTTCGGGGTCTGGGCGCGCCGGGTCGGCCCCGCGCTCGCGGGGATGGTCCCCGGCCCCCGGACACCATCCGGGGGCCGCTTCGGTCGGCCCCGCGCTCGCGGGGATGGTCCCGACGCCGAAGGCCGCCGCCCGGCCGACATCCAGTCGGCCCCGCGCTCGCGGGGATGGTCCCCGGGGCGGCGACCGGGTGCGGGCGGCATCGAGGTCGGCCCCGCGCTCGCGGGGATGGTCCCGGGAGGCGGGACGGAAGCACGCGCCGGAGGCAGTCGGCCCCGCGCTCGCGGGGATGGTCCCAGCACTACCGCTCCCGACACGGCATCGCTGTCGTCGGCCCCGCGCTCGCGGGGATGGTCCCATCAACGGCCTCACCGACCTGTTCGCCGTGTCGTCGGCCCCGCGCTCTGTCAACGGTCATTGAGATGCCCAGGTAGGTGGCCGTCGGAGGCCCAGGCTGGTGGCCATCAGAAACCCAGGCGTGTGGCCAGTGGTGTTCCTGCGGGTGGGGTCAGTTCAAGGGGACCACTCCCTTCCCGGCGAGGGCCTCGGCGAGGCGATGCGAGTCGCCGGTGGTGGTCACGAGGTGAGCGTGGTGCATGAGGCGGTCGGTGCTCGCGCCCGCGAGAGTCTTCGGCATGATCGTGTCGAATCCCGAGGGGTGAATGTTGCTGGTCACCGCGATGGACCGGCGTTCGTAGGCGGCGTCGATGATCCGGTAGAACGCCTCGGCGGCGTCTTCGCCGACGGGCAGGAGGCCGATGTCGTCGATGACGATGAGGTCCGCGCGGCAGATCCGGGCGACGGTCCGTGCGGTCGACCCGTCGACCTTCGACTTCCCGATCGCGGCACTCAGCGTCTCCAGGGTGAACCAGGACACCCGCAGGTCCTTCTCGATCGCGGCCTGGGCCAGGCCCTCGGTGAAGTGGCTCTTGCCTGTCCCGGAGGGGCCGGCGATCACCAAATTCTCGGCGCGGCCGATCCACTCCAGGGTGACCAGGGAGTTCTGCGTGGGTTCGGGGATCGTGGAGTCCTCGGCCCGCCAGGAGCCCAGGGTCTTGCCGGTGGGGAAGTTCGCCGAGTGCCGGCGGAGCCGGCGGGTGGCCGCGTCGCGGCCGGTGACCTCCTCGGCTATCAGCAGCCGCAGGACCTCGGCGGGATCCCAGCGTTGAGCGCGGGCGGTGGCCAGAACGTCGGGAGCCGCTTTGCGCATATAGGGCAGGCGCATGCGGCGCATGAGCTTGTCGAGTTCTTCGGGGATGGCCGGGGGGTTGGGAAAACTCATGGAGGTGCCGTTCTCTTTGGTGACGTGCAGCCAAATGGCTGTGACTGGCGGCGTGTTGGTTCAGCGGCCGAGGGCCTGCCAGCCGATGGTTCCGTTCTGGACGGAGTGGGCTTCGTCCGCGCGGACGACCTCGCCGGCGGGCTTGCTGTCCGCGATGTGTCCCAGGATCGAGAGGAGGTCGCCGTCAGCGAAGCGCCCGGCCGTGGCGGCGAGACCGAGAGCCTGGTCGACTCGGTCGTTGCCCAGGACAGTGGCCAGCTCGACCGCGCGGGCCATTTTGGCGCGGATGCGAGTGGCGCCGGCGGGTCCGGCTTCCTTGAGCCAGCGCCCGGCGCCGGGGCCGATGCCGACGAACGCGATCTCGGCTTCCGAGCGGGGCTGGAGCCTCGGCTGATGGATGCTGCGGCCGTCGGGATGGTCTGGATAGTGGGCGTCGATGATCTGCGGAACCCCGGGGGTGGACAGCTGGTGGCGCCAGATCTCCGATAGATCACCCGAGTTGGTGCGGGCGGTGATGGAGAGTTCCTCACCGACGACCCGGCACCACACCCGGGCGCCGGTATAGCCCGGCGGGGTCGAGTAGCGCACCGAGTTGAAGCTGATCGTGCGGTCCGAGCCGACCAGTCGTTCCTCGCCCAGCGCGAGCGCCAGCGGCTCGACGGGCAGAATGTGCAGGGTGGTGCGTTCGATGTCCAGGCGGTCGGCGGGTATCTGCCCGGTCGCCCGGTGGCGGCGCGAGTTCACTGCGTCGCACCAGGTCAGGCAGGCATCGGCGAGCTCGGCGAACGAGTCGTAGACGGGCAGAAGGTTCGCATCGGTGGGCACCAGGTCGGCCTTCGCGATACGGACCGTGGCCTCCGCACCGCCCTTCGATTCGGGGTCGTAGGGCACGCAGCTGACCACCTGGCAGCCGTAATGCCGGCCCGCGGCGACCATCTGCGGATGACGGACCGGGATTCCGGCGATGTGCTCGACGGTGACCGTTTTCGCGTTGTCGGTCAGTACATACGTCGGTGCCCCGCCGATCCGTCTGAGCGTGGTGTCCAGGCAGGCCACGAGCGTGCCCAGCGTGCAGTCCCAGACCGGGATCACCACCCGGAACCGTGACCAGGACAGCCACGCGCAGAACAGCCAGGTCCGACGGCCGCCGATCCGCGGGCCCTCGCCCCAGTCGAACTGCAGCCACCGGCCCGGCTCGGGAATCCACGGCCGGTACGTCCGGCGCTTGCCCGCCTTCCACGCACTCTTCGCCGCGTTCACCGCCCGCCTCGTCGAGCGCGCGCTGCCCCGGTAGCCCATCTTCACGAGCTTCTCGTGGACCACATCGGCGCGGATCGTCGCCTTCGACTGCTCGACCCACTCCTCGACCTTCTCCAGGAACGCGTCGATCATCTTCGGCCGCGGCTCTCGCTCATAGGGATTGCGCCCGCTGTCGCGGGCCTCGACATACCTCTTGACCGTCTTCGGGTCGTGCCCCGCCAAGGTCGCCGCCGACCAGACCGTCCCGGTCAGGTCGTACGCCTCAAGGATTTCCATAATCTCCGTGTCAGACTTCGTCACAGGACCTCTCCGGCCGGTAGCTGATGCATGCAAACACCAGCAAACGGGCGGAGGGGTCTCCTCCAGTTAAGGAAGCGATCAGGAACACCACTGGTCAGACGGCCATCCACCTGGAATTCCGGTGGCCATCAGCCTGGACTCAGCTGGCCGCACACCTGGACTTTGCCACGGCCGCCGTCACGCTCGCGGGGATGGTCCCCGCCCCGTCCGACACTGCTCCTGATGCGCAGTGTCGGCCCCGCGCTCGCGGGGATGGTCCCGCGGTTTAGGGCAGCTGGAGTTCAGCCGGCAGGTCGGCCCCGCGCTCGCGGGGATGGTCCCGACACCCGGCTCGGCCAGCAGCTCCCCGCGGCGTCGGCCCCGCGCTCGCGGGGATGGTCCCTGCTGAAGGTGGGGGTCAACTGCGGGCGATGCAGTCGGCCCCGCGCTCGCGGGGATGGTCCTATTTGCGGCCTCGTCCAGCACGGCGCGCATCGGTCGGCCCCGCGCTCGCGGGGATGGTCCCTTCGGCGGCCTGGTGTCGCAGCCGCTGTCGTCGTCGGCCCCGCGCTCGCGGGGATGGTCCGCCGCCCATGAAGGACCGCCCCCCGCCCGCGCCGTCGGCCCCGCGCTCGCGGGGATGGTCCCCTGCTGGCGTGGGGGTTCGTCCTCGCCGCGCTGTCGGCCCCGCGCTCGCGGGGATGGTCCCATGAACGTGTTCGAGAAGCCCGCCGAGGAGACGTCGGCCCCGCGCTCGCGGGGATGGTCCGTCTCCTGCGCTGCTTGGCATCTGGGCGAGACTGTCGGCCCCGCGCTCGCGGGGATGGTCCTCAGCAGGAGGTGACACGCCGTGAGCGTGCTCGGTCGGCCCCGCGCTCGCGGGGATGGTCCCCTGCCGACCTGGGGCACCGCGTTCGCACCATGGTCGGCCCCGCGCTCGCGGGGATGGTCCCGTCAACGGCGGTGGTCGCTGGCTGGGTTGATGGTCGGCCCCGCGCTCGCGGGGATGGTCCTCAGCAGGAGGTGACACGCCGTGAGCGTGCTCGGTCGGCCCCGCGCTCGCGGGGATGGTCCGTCGAAGCCGCCTTCGGCGTCCGCTTCGTAGTGGTCGGCCCCGCGCTCGCGGGGATGGTCCCCGGCTCGTCCTGCTGGTTGCCGTACCTGCGGTGTCGGCCCCGCGCTCGCGGGGATGGTCCTCCGCGACTACCCGACGCTCCCCCAACTGCCAGAATCGGCCGCGCGCTCGCGGGGATGGTCCTCGGGAGCCGCCCGCCGCACCGCCAGCAGCCCGGTCGGCCCCGCGCTCGCGGGGATGGTCCCCTCGGCATCGAGATCGACTACACCGTCACCTCGTCAGCCCTGCGCTCGCGGGGATGGTCCCAGCTGGATACTCGTGGGGGTCACCGCGCCGCCGTCAGCCTCGCGCTCGCGGGGATGGTCCCTGCACGGTGGCGCTGTTGAATTGGTGGTCCCGGTCGCTCCCGCGCTCGCGGGGATGGTCCGCTGTCCACCTGGGCCTCGCCCGGTCGTGGCTGATCAGCCCCGCGCTCGCCGGGAGGTCTTTTGGGCTGGCTGGGGATGACGTGCAGCGCAGATGTTGAGCCCTGGTGATAGCCGGACTTGGCCCGATTGCGGCGGTGGGGACCGTACCCGTTGGGAACGGAAATCCCCGTGCTCGGCTTCGCGAGTAGATGGAGCGCCCATGTCAGCGTCTGACTGCCGTTCCGTCGCACCACAGAGCCTCACTCAGTGGAAACGTCAGGTAAACGGCAGGACGGTGCAACCCAATGCGGGGTGGTGCAGCACAAAACAGCTATCGCCCCTCTGACCTGCAACGCAGCGCAACCCGGTGCAGGCCAAAACGCAGTAGGGCGGGCGGGTTGATGACTCATAATCCCTGGGTCGTGGGTTCGAGTCCCACCCGCCCTACTCCGAACGCAGGTCCGGGCCCCGAGAAGGGGTTCCTGGCCAGGCGACACGCCTGGGGAGCCCGACCGAAACTGTAGGGCACGACGCGCCCGCGGCACGGTGCGCAACGCCGAGATTCACCCTACGGCGGACATTCCGGCGACCCGGTGCTGACGGGCGACTGGTGGAGCCGGTTCGGGCGGGCCGCTGACGTTGCGCCAGAAGGATGATCTTTCCGTCGCCGGGTTGTATGCGCACAGTGGCGCTGTGTGATCGTTTGTCACATGCGACGTATGGCCCTCTCCGCACTGTTCGCCGCCGCCACCCTGGTCGGGATGGCCGCCGCGCCCGCTCAGGCCGCCTCCGGTCAGGTGGTGGTCTACAGCACCCAGCTCCGGCCGCTGGACGTCTACAAGGACCCGCACGGCTGCACCAAGCTGCCACTCGACGCGCATGTGCTGGACAACCTGACCGACTCCACCATCACGGTCTACACCGACCCGTACTGCACCTTCCCGCTCACCGAGAACGCGCTCACCCTCGGGCAGCTCAAGCCCGGGCACGGTACGCACGTCTCGGGGACGGGCAGCTTCAAGGCCTGACGGGCCGTCGAACGGCGGCCGCCGGGGGATGGCAGGGCTCCGCCGGGCGGGGCCTCCCACCGGTCCGGCGTCGGAGGCGCTGACGCCGGTCCGGGCGCGGCCGACCGAGGGGCGGCGGCGGGACTCCAGGTCCCGTCGCCGCCCCTTCACGCGCGGCCGGCCCGCTCAGCCGAGCCGGTCCGCCAGCCACCGGGCGCCGCGCACCAGGGCCGCGCGACGGCGCCCGCGGCGCGAGTTCCCCCGGGCCTGCTGCGGGATGGCGCCCGGCGGCGCGGCGGCCAGCGAGGCCAGCCGGGCGGCGGCGCGGGCCAGGTCGGCGCGCAGGCGGCGCCGCCGGCCTGGGTCGGTGGTGTGCTGCAGGGCCGCGTGCAGCCCTTCTATCTCGGCGACGGCGGCGGCCAGTCGCAGCGAGTCTGCGGAGTTGGCGGACCGGTGGTCCCCCCACGGCATGGTCAGCGCTGTTCCCTTCGATCGGGTCCTTCGTGGTTCCTTGGGACGGGGACTGGGCGGCTCAGCCGTAACTGAGGCCGGAACACGGGTCGGTGTCGGCGGGTCTGATGTTCTGCGTGATGCCGCTCGGCAGTCCGGTCGGCGAGGCACTGGTCGAGGCACCGGCCGCGGCGCGGGTCGAGCCCTGGGCGGAGGCGGCTGCCGAGCCGGCGGACTGGCCGTCGGAGGGGCCGTCGGTCGCCGTGGCGTCGGGCGAGTCGTCGTCGGCGACCGGGCTGCCGGACTCGCTGGGCAGGGCGGCGGCGTAGTCGGCGCCGACGGTGACGGTCAGGGCGGTGACCGATGGACCCGCCACGGCCTGGGCGCCCGGGAAGTACCGGGCCAGCTGTTCGGCGGCCGCCTGCTTGCCCGCCGGGTACTCGACGACCGTGACGGCGCGCTGGATCCCGTTGGGGTCCGTGCCGACATCGCGGTAGCCGCGGGTCCGCAGCAGCTCCGCCACCTGGAGCGACAGCCCGGGGACGGGGCTGCCGTTCTGCACCACGATCGGCACGGTCAGGTCGCCGGACGGGCCGGCCGTGGGGGCCGGCGTGCTGCTCGGGCGGTCGGCGGCACGGTCGTTCAGGGTGCGGTCCTGGCGCAGCAGCGTCCACAGCGTGTCGACGTCCGGGTGGATCAGCGCCACCCGTTCTCCCGCGTACCGCCACGGCGCGGTCACGAAGTTCACGTCGGCGAGTTCGATCGACCGCAGTGAGCGGATGAACGAGGCCAGCTTCAGCGGGCTGCCCAGGCCCTGATCGACCGTCAGTGACTTGGTGGCGGCGTCGGCCAGCGGGAGCAGGGCGGTCAGGTCGAAGCCCTTGGCCTGGATCTTCTTGATCAGCGAGGCCAGGAAGGCCTGCTGACGCTTCATCCGGCCGATGTCCGAGCCGTCCCCGAGCCCGTGGCGCGCCCGCACGAAGTCCAGTGCGCTCTGCCCGCTGACCGTCTGCAGGCCCTTCTTCAGGTGGATCCCGAAGCCGTCCACGTCATCGGGCACGCAGACCTGCACGCCACCGACCGCGCTGGTCATCGCGGCGAAGCCCTTGAAGTCGACCACCACGGTGTGGTGCACCCGCAGTCCGGTCATGGTCTCCAGGGTGTTCTGGCTGCACGCCGGGTTGCCGGTCGGGGAAGAGCCCACCGAGAACGCCGAGTTGAACATCTGGTCGTGTTGCGGCTCGGTCCACTTGCCGCCCGGCAGCAGGCAGGGCGGGATGTCCACCAGGGCGTCGCGGGGGATCGAGACGGCCACCGCGTGGCGGTGGTCGGCGTAGACGTGCAGCAGGATGGCGGTGTCGGAGTTGCCCGCGCCGATGTCGCCGCCGGCCAGGGCGTTGTTGCCGTCGGCCCGGCTGTCCGAGCCGAGCACCAGCACGTTGACCGGGGTGTTGCCGGACCCGTCCGACGGACCGTCAGGAGGGCGGTGGGAGGAGAGGCCGGCGCTGGAGAAGATCGAGAGGTTGCCGTCGAGCCGTTCGTAGAACCAGAAGCCGGCCCCGGCTGTTCCCAGCACCAGGGCAGCCGCGGTCACCACGGCGACCTTCGCCAGTCGGCGGCGCCGTGGGTGGGCAGCTGACGGTTCAGCGCTTAGGCTGGTGGTTTCCACTCCGTCCTGGGCGTGTTGCTCCCCGGGATTGGCCTCGGGATCGGTCATGGGGCTGTCTTTCGCGCGGTTGCCGACAGATCAGTGGGCCGGCGGCTCCTCCGGGGCCGGTCGGGAGGACGGTCCGGCCGAATGATCCGGTTGCACACTTGCGCAATTTAGCAAGTTTTGGGCATGCCGCATACCCCCGACAACCGTGTTGGCGGAGGATGCGGCTATTCGGCGCAGGAAATCAGAACGTGGGAGTGTCGGGCTGCGTGCCGGTTGACGGCAGGTCAGGCGTGCCCGGCATGCCGGGTGTGCCCGGGATCCCCGGCATGCCGGGCACACCGTGAGCACCGGGCGCGCCGGGAGCGCCGGAGCGGTTCGCGGTGCCGTGCACCGTCGGCGCGCCGTACGGCGGCGGGGTGGGCGCGGCCGGTGCGGTGGGCGCGGCGGCCTCGCGCGGGGTGGCCCGCAGGTACATGGTGTCGTCGTCGCGCGCCTCGCCCTGGCCCGGCACCGTCCCGGCGGCCGGGGTGGCGGGCGTCGCGGCGACGGTCGGCTTGGGCGGCGCGATGACGCCGGAGGACTCCGGCTGCGGCTCCAGCTCGTTCCGTCCGGCGGCGTCGCTGAGCTTCAGCATGATGCCGGTGAGCAGCCAGTTGGCCAGCGTCGACGAACCACCGGCGGCCAGGAACGGCAGCGCCTTGCCGGTCAGCGGGATCAGGCCGCTGACGCCGCCGACCACCACGAAGACCTGCAGCCCCACCGCGCTGGCGAGGCCGGTGGCGAGCAGCTTGCCGAACGGGTCGGAGAGCGCGATCGCGGTCTTCAGCCCGCGCTGCACGAAGAGCCCGTAGACCAGCAGCACGGCCGTGACGCCGGCCAGGCCCAGCTCCTCGCCGACCGTGGTGAAGATGAAGTCGCTGCGGCCGGCGAAGCTGATCAGCCAGGGCCGGCCGCTGCCCAGCCCGGTGCCGGTGAGGTGGCCGGTGCCGAAGCTGAACAGCGCCTCGGCCGGCTGGTTGGAGATCAGCGCCGGGTCGTGGTGCGCCTTGTAGTAGTCCAGCGGGTGCAGCCACGCCACCACGCGGCCGTGCACGTGCGGCTCGATGGAGCCGACCACCGCGGCGCCGCCGACCGCCATCAGCAGGCCGAGGATCGTCCAGCTGGTCCGCTCGGTGGCCACGTAGAGCATCACGATGAAGACGCCGAAGAAGATCAGCGAGGTGCCCAGGTCGCGTTCGAAGATCAGCACCAGCAGGCTGATCACCCAGATCGCCAGCACCGGCCCGAGGTTGCGCATCCGCGGCAGGCTCATGCCCATGACCTTGCGGCCGACCAGCGCCAGCGCGTCCCGGCTCATCATCAGGTAGCCCGCGAAGAAGACGCAGATCGCCAGCTTCACGAACTCGTCCGGCTCCAGCTGCGGCAGGCCCGGGATCTTGATCCAGCGCTTGGCGCCGAAGTCGTCGCCGGGGAAGAAGGCGGGCGCGGCCAGCAGCACCAGCCCGCCGACCATCACGATGTAGACGTAGCGCTGGAAGAACCGGTGGTGCTTGACGAAGGCGATCATCGCCATCGCGATCGGCACCGAGATGAAGAGGAACTGCACCTGCGAGGGCGCGGCCGGGAGCTTCTGGTAGTCGCCCTTGGCGGAGTGGATGATCGCGTAGGACTGGTCCAGCCGGTTGAGCAGCACCAGGCCGAGCCCGTTGAGCAGCACCGCGCAGGGCAGGATCAGCGGGTCCGCGTACCGGGCGTACTTGCGCATCACCAGGTGCGCGCCGAACACCAGCACGGTGAAGGAGGCCCCGTAGACCAGCAGCCCCGGTGGCATCTTGTTGTTCATCGCCAGGTCGGCGTCGATGTAGGCGAACAGGCAGATCGCGAGCGCGAAGGCCAACAGCGCCGCCTCGATGTTGCGCCGCCGGTCGGCCCCGCGTTGGCCCTCGGCACGCTGGCTGGCCCGTTGGCTGCCTATCACACGAACTCCCCACCGGCACGGCACTCTGGACCGGCGAATTCTCGCATGCCGCGCCGGGTGGCCTGATCACCGACCCGAGACCAAGGGGGCGTGTACCGCGACCTACGCGCCGGGGGGCGGCGCGGCTAGACTGAGCCGCCGTACAACAGGGAGAGGGGTAGCACGGATGACGGGCTGGAGCAGGCTCGACGACCCCTCGCCACAGCTGCTGCAGCAGGCAGCCGCCTCCTTCGGTCTGCTCGCCTCCACCATGCGGCTGCACATCGTCTGGGTGCTCAGCCAGGGCGAGGCCGACGTCGGCACCCTGGCCGACCGGGTCGGCGGCACCCTGCAGGCGGTCAGCCAGCACCTGGCCAAGCTCAAGCTGGCCGGCATCGTCTCCAACCGCCGCGAGGGCCGCCGCCAGGTCTACGGCGTCGAGGACCCGCAGGTGGCCACCCTGGTCCGGCTGATGGTCGAGAACCTGGACGCCGCCGAGACGCCGCTCGCCGAGGTCCGGCGCCTGCGGAGCAGCGATGGCTGAGCGCGCGGCACACCAGCTCCGGCCGGCCCGCAGCCGGCCGGACGACGGTGTGCCCGCGGCGCTCGGCCCGGCCCGACTGAGCCGGCTGCAGGCACTGCGCGCGCTCGACTCCACGCCCCGCGGCCTGCCGGAGCAGGAGGCCGAGGACCGCCTCGCCCGGTACGGCGAGAACACCGTGCTCCCCGAGCCCGGACCCGGCCGGCTCCGCCGGATCCGCACCGCCCTCGCCGACCCCTTCACCGCGCTGCTCACCGGCCTGGCCGCGGTCTGCGCGGTGATCGGCTCCTGGGGCAGCACCGCGATACTGGGCGCCCTGGTGGCCGCCGCCTGCGCGCTGCGGCTCACCGACGAGCACCGCGCCGCCACCGCGCTGACCGCGCTGCGGGCGCTGGTGCCGACCACCGCGACGGTGCTGCGCCGGGCCGGCGAGGCGGAGCCGCTGGCCCGCGAACTGCCCGTCGAGCAGCTGGTGCCCGGCGATGTGGTCCGGCTCACCGCCGGCGACGCGGTTCCCGCGGACCTGCGGCTGCTGCGCGCCGAAGGGCTGACGCTGGACCAGTCGGCGCTGACCGGAGAGAGCGAGCCGGTGCACCGCGCCGCCGTCGACCTGCCGCCGCCGGCCGCCGCGTCCAGCCCCTTCGAGGAGCCGCACCTCTGCTTCGCCGGCAGCACCGTGATCACCGGCAGCGCCACCGCGCTGGTGCTCGCCACCGGCACCGGCACCCGGTTCGGCGCCGCGCACCGGCCCGGCCGGGTCCGCCGGCCGGGGCGCTCGGCCGTGGAGCGCGGAGTGCGCCGGGCGGCGCGGGCGATGATCCTGTTCATGGCCGCCGCCGTCCCGGCGACCGTGGCGGCCGACACCCTGCTGCACGGCTGGAGCGCCTCGCTGCTGCCGTTCGCGGTGGCCGCCGCGGTCGGCCTCACCCCGGAGCTGCTGCCGCTGGTGATCAGCGCGGTGCTGGCCCGGGGGAGTGCGGGGCTGCGCCGGGACGGCCTGGTGGTGCGCCAGCTGCCCGTGATCGGCGAACTGGGCGCGCTCGATGTGCTCTGCCTGGACAAGACCGGCACCCTGACCAGCGGCGAGACCGCGGTGCTCGGCGGCCTCGACCTGGCCGGCGAGCCCGACCAGGAGCCGCTGCGCTGGGCCGCGCTGGCCGCCGAGGCCGCGCTGCTCGCGGGTGACCCCGGGCTGGCCGCACCGCTGGACGAGGCGCTGCTGGTCACCGCCGACCAGGCCGGCCTGCTGGACGATCCGGGCCCGGCGGCCGGGGGCACCCCCGTGGTGCTGCCGTTCGATCCGGTGCGGCGCTACGCCGGCGCGGTGCTCAGCGTGCGCGACGGCGGGCACCGGCGGCTGCTGGTGGTCAAGGGTGCGCCGGAGGCGGTGCTGGACCGCTGCCCGGGGCTGCCCGAAGAGCAGCGCGCCGCCGCACTGGCCCTGGTCGAGCGGCAGGCCGCCGCCGGGCGGCGGCTGCTCGCGGTGGCGCTGGCCGAGCAGCCGAAGCTCGGCACCGCGGTGGACTTCAGCGGGCTGCGGCTGCTGGGCTTCGTGGCCCTGCGGGACGAACCGCTGGCCGGCGCGGCCGCCGCGCTGGCCGAGCTGTCCGGCACCGGGGTCGCGCTCACCGTGCTGACGGGTGACCACCCGAGCACCGCGCTGCGGCTGTGCGAGCAACTCGGGCTGGCCGTGGACCGGGTGGTGGCGGGCAGCGAGCTGGCCGGGCTGACCGAGGCCGAAGTGGCCGCGGCGGCGGCCCGCGGGGCGCTGTTCGCGCGCTGCGACCCGGAGCAGAAGGCCGCCGTGGTGCGGGCGCTGCGCCGGGCCGGACACACCGTGGGGTTCCTCGGCGACGGGGTCAACGACGTGCCGGCGCTGCGGGCGGCGGACATCGGCTTCGCCACCCCGGGGGCCGTCGGCGCCGCCCGCGCCTGGGCGGACGTGCTGCTCGGCGGCACCGACCTGGCGCGGCTGGGCCGGGCGCTGTCGGCCGGCCGGGAGGGGGTCGCCCGGGTCGCCGCCTATCTGCGGATCGCGCTCTCCTGCAACCTGGGCAACGCGATCTCGATGCTGGCCGGCGGGGTGCTGCTGCCGTTCCTGCCGATGCTGCCGGCCCAGGTGCTGCTGCAGAACGTCTGCTTCGACGCGGCGCAGCTCTCGTTCGCGGTCTCGGGGCGCGCCACCGGGCCCGGCAGCCGGCCGGTGCGGCTGCGCTGGGGGGCGCTGGCGGTCTTCGCGGTCGGCTTCGGGCTGCTCAACTCGGTGGCCGACGTGGCGCTCTTCGTGGTGATGCGCCGGGTCACCGGCGGGTTCGCCGGGCCGGACGCGGAGGGCATGTTCCACACCGCGTGGTTCAGCGAGAACCTGCTCACCCAGGCGCTGGCCCTGCCGGCGCTGTACGGGCTGACCGGGGCGCGGCTGCGGCCGCCGCGCCCGGTCTGGTGCGCGGCGGCGGCGCTGGCGGTGCTGGGGGTGCTGCTGCCGGAGCTGCCGTTCGGGGCGCACCTGGGCTTCGCGGCACTGCCGGTCGGCGCGGTCGGCCCGCTCGCGCTGGTGGTGCTGGGCTACGGGGTGCTGCTGCTGGCCGCCCGGCGGCTCTGGCGGCTGCTCGCGATCTGGGACGGGCGGCGGCAGGCCGGCTGACGGGGCTCAGCCCTGGGCGCCGGTCAGCATCCGGTTCAGCAGGTCGCGCAGCGTCCGGCGCTCCTCCAGGGGGAGGGCGGCCAGCGGCTCGCGGGCGAAGTGCAGGGAGCTGCGCAGTTCGGCGGAGGCGGTCCGGCCGGCCTCGGTGGCGGCGACCAGCTTGACCCGGCGGTCCTGCGGGTCGGCCTCGCGGGTGACGAAGCCGCGGGTCTCCAGCCGGTCGACGATGCCGGTGATGTTGGACGGCTCGCAGCTGAGCGTCTGCGCGATCCGCCGCATCGGCAGCGGACCGTAGCGCAGCAGGGCGAGCACCTTGGCCTGGGCGCCGGTGAGCGAGCGGGCCTGGGCGGCCTCCTCGTACTCCCGGTGGAAGACGGCCACCAGCCCCGCCATCAGTTCGACCACGTCGCGGGTCAGCTGCTCTTCGTCGAGCTGCTCCTCGTTGCTCTCCATGAAGTCATGCTACCTGAATATTTGACATCCTGAACCTTTCAGGTCCAGGGTTTCCTTGACCTGGTCAACCTTTCAGGTACCCCCCGCACGCTAGGAGCGCCACCATGGCCGAGCAGCCGCTGCCCGCCACCGCCCGCGAATGGCACCTCAAGGCCCGCCCCGACGGCTGGCCGGTCCCGGCCGACGCCGCCCTGGTCGAGGCCCCGGTCCGGGAGCCCCGGCCCGGCGAGGTGCTGGTCCGCAACCGATTCCTCTCGGTCGACCCGTACATGCGCGGCCGGATGAACGACGTGAAGTCCTACGTCCCGCCGTTCCAGCTGGACCAGCCGATGGACGGCGGGGCGGTCGGCGAGGTGGTGGCCTCCGCCGCCGAGGGCATCGCGGTCGGCGACACCGTGCTGCACGCGCAGGGCTGGCGGGAGTACGCCACGGTGGCCGCCGAGCACGCCGCCAAGGTGGACGCCGCCCGGGCGCCGCTCTCCGCCTACCTCGGCGTGCTCGGCATGCCGGGCCTGACCGCCTACGCCGGCCTGCTCGAGGTGGGCTCGCTCAAGCCCGGTGAGACCGTCTTCGTCTCCGGCGCGGCCGGCGCGGTGGGCTCGCTGGTCGGCCAGATCGCCCGGCTCAAGGGCGCCGCCCGGGTGGTCGGCTCGGCCGGCTCGGCGGCCAAGGTGGCCAAGCTGGTCGACGACTACGGCTTCGACGCGGCCTTCAACTACAAGGACGGCCCGGTGGCCGAGCAGCTGGCGCAGGCCGCCCCGGACGGCATCGACGTCTACTTCGACAACGTCGGCGGGGACCACCTGGAGGCCGCGATCGGCGCGCTCAACGTGCGCGGCCGGGCGGTGCTGTGCGGTGCCATCGCCCAGTACAACGAGACCGGTCGGCCGGTCGGCCCGCGCAACCTGGCGCTGGCCATCGGCAAGCGGCTGCGCCTGGAGGGCATGCTGGTGAACGACCACGTCGCGCTGCGGCCGCAGTTCACCGCCGAGATGGCGGGCTGGCTGGCGGACGGCAGCCTGCGCTACGAGGAGACCGTGGTGACCGGCATCGAGCACACCATGGACGCCTTCATCGACCTGCTGCGCGGCGGCAACACCGGCAAGATGGTGGTCGCGCTGGACTGACCCGGCGTCAGAATCGAACTGCGCGCGCTCCGACGGCCCGGCATCCGGGTAGCCGGGGCGCGCGCCGCTGTGTCGCGCGACCCCCGTCGGCGAATGCCCAGCAGATCCGAGGGACCGTCAGTTCCCAGGTCAGGGGCCGCGATAGCGTGGCCGCAGCGGCGCACTGCCACCCGATGCGGCCATTCGGGGAGAGATCCCGATCAGGGGTAGACCTCTTCGCGGATCTGACTACCATGATGGAAGGCTGTCCGTTTTGCTCAAGTTAGTGACCGAATGTCGACTGACCTGAGCAGAAGAGGGCGGCGTCGAGCCAGGTGGCGTTCACGACCAACCGGGCATGGCACGAGGCAGCTGGGGAAGGCGACTCTCGTCCACAGCCTGGAGGTCCCGGTGACGACACGTGGCGTCCTGTTCATCCACTCCGCGCCCCGCGCGCTGTGCCCGCACGTCGAATGGGCGGTGGCGGGCGTGCTCGGCGCGCGGGTCAACCTCGACTGGATCCGTCAGCCAGCCGCCCCCGGCCAGTGGCGGTCCGAGCTCTCCTGGCAGGGGGAGGCGGGCACGGCCGCCAAACTGGCCTCCGCGCTGCGCGGTTGGCAGCTGATGCGCTACGAGGTGACCAGCGAGCCCAGCGGCAGCGCCGAGGGCGAGCGCTACTCCAGCACCCCGAGCCTGGGCATCTTCCATGCCGTCACCGGCATCCACGGGGACATCCTGATCCCCGAGGACCGGCTGCGCGCGGTGCTGGTGCGGGCCCGCAGCCAGGGCAGCGACCTGGAGGCCGAGTTGGCCCGGCTGCTCGGCAAGCCCTGGGACGACGAACTGGAGCCGTTCCGCTACGCCGGCGAGGGCGCGCCGGTGCGCTGGCTGCACCAGGTGGTCTGAGCAAGCGTCAGGGCGGCCTCCCCGAGCCGGGGAGGCCGCCCTGAGGGAGCGTCAGACGGTGCGGAAGGCCAGCACCACGTTGTGGCCGCCGAAGCCGAACGAGTTGTTCAGCGCGGCGATCCGGCCCTGCGGCAGCTCGCGCGGCTCGAAGCGCACGATGTCCGCGTCGACCTCGTCGTCCAGGTCGTCCACGTTGATGGTCGGCGGGGCCTGCCGGTGGTGCAGGGCCAGCACGGTGGCGACCGTCTCGACACCGCCGGCGCCGCCCAGCAGGTGGCCGGTCATCGACTTGGTCGCCGAGATCGCCACGTGGTCCAGGTGCTCGCCGAGCTCCTTGCGCAGCGCCTTGATCTCCGCGACATCGCCCTGCGGGGTCGAGGTGGCGTGCGCGTTGACGTGCACCACGGCGGCCTTGTCCAGGTCGGTGTTGGCGAACAGCTGGGCCAGCGCGCGGGCCACGCCGGAGCCGGTCGGCTCGGGCTGGGCGATGTGGTGGGCGTCCGAGGAGAGGCCCTGACCGACCGCCTCGCAGTAGACCTTGGCGCCGCGCTTGGCCGCGTGCTCGGCCGACTCCAGGACGATCACGCCGGCGCCCTCGCCGAGCACGAAGCCGTCCCGGGCCTTGTCGTAGGGGCGGGAGGCGCGCAGCGGCTCGTCGTTGCGCTTGGACATCGCCATCATGCTGGCGAACGCGGCCACCGGCAGCGGGTGGATCGCGGCCTCGGTGCCGCCGGCCACCACCACGTCGGCGCGGCCGGTGCGGATCATCTCGATCGCGTAGCCGATCGCCTCGGCGCCGGAGGCGCAGGCCGAGACCGGGGTGTGCACACCGGCCTGGGCACCGACCTCGATGCCGACGTTGGCGGACGGGCTGTTGGGCATCAGCATCGGCACGGTGTGCGGGGACACCTTGCGGGCGCCCTTCTCCCGCAGCACGTCGTACTGGTCGAGCAGGGTGGTGACGCCGCCGATGCCGGAGGCGATCACGGCGCCCAGGCGCTCGGGGTCGAGGGGGAGGCTTCGTTGGTGGCCGGCTGCTCGTAGCCGGCGTCGGCCCAGGCCTCGCGGGCGGCGATCAGCGCGAACTGGGCCGAGCGGTCCAGCTTGCGCAGCAGCGGGCGGGGCAGCACCTCGGCGGGCTCGACGGCGCAGGGGGCGGCGATCCGCACCGGCAGCTCGGCGGCCCAGTCCTCCTCCAGCGCGCGCACACCGGAGCGGCCGGCGAGCAGGCCCTCCCAGGTCGACGCGGCGTCCCCGCCCAGCGGCGTGAAGGCGCCGATACCCGTGACTACCACGGTGCGGTTTTCAGTGGTCACTGGTTGTCTTCTCTCAACGTGTTGCGGGGCTTGGGGGAGGGGAGTCCGGCGGGGCGGCTCGGCCGCCCCGCCGGTCGCCGAATCAGGCGGCGTTCTTGAGGATGTAGTCGACCGCGTCGCCGACCGTCTTCAGGTTCTTGACCTCGTCGTCCGGGATCTTGACGTCGAAGCGCTCCTCGGCGGCCACGACGACCTCGACCATGGAGAGCGAGTCGACGTCCAGGTCGTCGGTGAAGGACTTGTCCAGCGCGACGTCCTCAGTCGGGATGCCGGCAATCTCGTTGACGATGTCGGCGAGACCGGACAGAACATCGTCCTGGGTGTGAGCCATCTTGGCTGCTCCTCTTGTGTGGATGGCGCTTCACGGGTGCGACGCGCCGAGTTGACGGTACTTAAGGCGTTTTGCGTTGCCTAAGTGCCTAAGGGAGGGTAACGACTGCCGCCGCGTACACGAGACCCGCCCCGAACCCGATGATCAGTGCGAGGTCACCGCTCTTGGCCTCGCCGGTCTGCAGCATTCGCTCCATGGCCAGCGGAATGGAGGCCGCGGAGGTGTTGCCGGTCTCGGCGATGTCGCGGGCCACCGGCACCGAGGCCGGCAGCTTGAGGGCCTTGATCATGGCATCGGTGATGCGCATGTTGGCCTGGTGCGGGATGAAGGCGCCGAGCTGGTCGGCGGTGATCCCGGCCGCGTCCAGGGCCTGCTGGGCGACCTTGGCCATCTCCCAGACCGCCCAGCGGAAGACCGGCTGGCCGTCCATCCGCAGGAACGGCCAGCGCGCCTCGTCGTCCGAGCTGCCGTTGATCGCGTCCGGCTTGGCGAAGGCGGTGTCCCAGGCCTCGGTCTGGGTGATCAGGTCCTTCTGGGTGGCGTCCGAACCCCAGATCACCTTGCCGATGCCGGGCGTGGTGGACGGGCCGACCACGGCCGCACCGGCGCCGTCACCGAAGATGAAGGCGGTGGAACGGTCGTGAATGTCCGTCATGTCGCTGAGCCGCTCGACACCGATGACCAGCACGTACTCGGCGCTGCCGCCGCGGATCATGCCGTCCGCCAGGTTGAGGCCGTAGCCGAAGCCGGCGCAGGCGGCCGAGATGTCGAAGGCCGGCGCCGTCGGGCAGCCCAGCTTCAGCGAGATCTCGGTGGCGACCGCGGGGGTCTGCTTGAAGTGCGAGACGGTGGAGACGATCACGGCGCCGATCTGGTCGGGCGTGATCCCGGCCTGGGCGATCGCCTTGCCGGCGGCCTGCACCGACATCTCGGCGACCGACTCGTCCGGGCCGGCCCAGCGGCGCTCGGTGATGCCGCTGCGGGTGCGGATCCACTCGTCGGAGGAGTCGATCCACTCCAGCACCTCGGAGTTGGGGACCACGCGGACCGGACGGTAGCCGCCGACCCCGTGAATCCGGGAGTGGGCCGCACCGGTGGTGGGACGGATCTGCGGGACTGCGGTCATGCGGAGAGCTCCTCGGTGGCGTGCTCGGCGATCAGCTCGCGGGCCTTGTCCAGGTCGGCCGGAGACTTCAGGGCCAGAGTCGCCACGCCCTTGACGTTGCGCTTGATCAGGCCGGTGAGGGTGCCGGCCGGGGCGAGCTCGATGACGCAGGTCGCGCCGAGCTGTCCGATGGTCTCCATGCAGAGGTCCCACCGGACCGGGTTCGCCACCTGGGCGACCAGCCGGGAGAGCACCTCGGCGCCGCCGGCGACCACCTCGCCGTCCTTGTTGGACAGGTAGCGCACCACCGGATCGGACACACTCAGGGTAGGCGCCAGCTCGGCCAGACGGGTGACCCCGGGGGCCATGTAGTCGGTGTGGAAAGCACCGGCCACCTTGAGCGCGATCAGCTTGGCCTTGGCCGGCGGGTCGGCCCGCAGGGCCTCCAGCGCGTCCAGGGAACCGGCGGCCACGATCTGGCCGCCACCGTTGTTGTTCGCCGCCACCAGGTTGTGCTCGGCGAGCTTGGCCGCGACCTCCTCCGGGTCGCCGCCGAGCACCGCGATCATGCCGGTCGCGGTCGCCGCGGCGGCCTCGGCCATCGCCCGGCCGCGCTCGCGCACGAAGGTCAGGGCGTCCTTGGCGTCGAAGACCCCGGCGAGCGCCGCGGCGGTGATCTCGCCGACGCTGTGGCCGGCCACCGCGCCGACCAGCTTGCGGGCCTGCTCCTCGTCCGGGAACAGGGCCCGGGTGGTCATCAGGCCGGTCGCGACCAGCAGCGGCTGCGCGACGGCGGTGTCCTTGATCTCCTCGGCATCAGCCTCGGTGCCGTAGTGCACCAGGTCGATCCCGGCCGCCTCCGACCAGCCGTGCAGCCGGTCGGCGACACCGTCCAGCTCCAGCCAGGGAGCGAGCATTCCGGGGGACTGAGCACCCTGTCCAGGGGCGACGATAACGAGCACGGTTCAACCCTCTCTCGCCCGACCCCCGAGGACGGGTAGGCGACGGTAACGAAGAAAAGCACCTCGGATTGTGGAGTCTCTACAGGACGGGGAAATCAGTCCGCGGCGGACTCCAGCCGGCCGAGCGCAAGCGCAATACGCAGAGTGAACGCCGAACGGACGTCCGACGGGGCGTACCCCGTGACGTCGGTCACACGACGCAGCCGGTAGCGCACGGTGTTGGGATGGACGAAGAGCATCCGGGCGGCTCCCTCCAGGGAGGAGGCCTGCTCCAGGTAGACACTCAGCGTCTCCAGCAGTGCCGACCCGGCCTCGTCCAGCGGTGTGTAGATCTCCTCCACCAGCTGGCGGCGCGCCACCTGGTCGCCGGCGAGTGCCCGCTCGGGCAGCAGGTCGTCGGCGAGCACCGGGCGCGGCGCGTCCGGCCAGGCCGCGCAGGCCCGCAGGCCGGCCGCGGCGGCGTGCGCCGAGCGGGTCGCCGACAGCAGGTCGCCCACCGTCGGGCCGACCACCACCGGGCCGGGCGCGAACTGGCCGATCAGCGCCCGGGCCGCGTGCACCGGCTCCTTCTCGCCGCCGACCACCACCACCAGGCGCTTGCCCAGCACCCCGGTCAGCACCTGCAGCCGGGCGTGCCGCGCGGCCCGGCGGATCGCCTCCACCACCGCCTCGCTGTCCCCGTCCGGCGCGTTGCCCATCACCACCCGCACCTGGCTGGGCTGTCCCCAGCCGAGCGCGGCGGCCCGGGACAGCAGGCCCTCGTCGGCGTCCCCGGAGAGCAGGGAGTTCACCACCAGGGCTTCGAGCCGGGCGTCCCAGGCGCCGCGGGCCTCCGCGGCCTGGGCGTACACCTGGGCGGTGGCGAAGGCGATCTCCCGGGCGTAGACCAGCACCGACTGGCGCATGCCGTCCTCGTCGCCCGGCGCTGCGACCTCCGGGATCGCCTCCTCCATCACCTCGATGGTGGTGCGGATCAGCTCCACGGTCTGACGCAGCGTGATCGCCCGGGTCAGCTCGCGCGGGGCGGTGCCGAACACATCGGTGCTGATCGCCTGCTTGGCCTCCGGGTGGCGGTACCACTCGGTGAAGGCCGCGATGCCCGCCTGGGCCACCAGGCCGATCCAGGAGCGGTGCTCCGGCGGCATCCGGCGGTACCAGCCCAGCTGGTCGTCCATCCGGGCGATCGCCGCGGTGGCGAGCTTTCCTGACGCCTTCTCCAGCCGCTTCAGGGTGGCGGCGCGCAACTCGGCGCGCTCGGCGGCCAGTCGTCGCTCCACGGCGGTGCCGCCGGAGGTCGCGGTCTGGCGCACACGGCGGGGGCCCGACGGGCGGGTGGCCTTCGGGGACGGCTGCTGCTCGGGTGGATCTGACGGGTCTGGCACAGGGACAAGACTGCCTCACCGCGTGGGGTGCCCGCACACGCCCCCCGCACCTGACCCGCTACGGTGGGTCAGGTGACCGACCCCGCGCGCCCACGGGCCGACCTGCGCCGCACCGCCGAGCGGTATGTCTCCGAGCCCGCCGCAGGGGTGCTGACCCGGCACGCGTTCTCGTTCTCCGAGCACTACGACCCGAAGAACCTGCACTTCGGCGCGCTACTGGCGTGCAACGAGGAGACCCTGGCCCCCGGCGCCGGCTTCGACGAGCACCGGCACCGGGACACCGAGATCCTCACCTGGGTGCTGGACGGCGCGCTTGCGCACCGTGACACCGACGGTCACGCCGGGGTGGTGCGCCCCGGCATGGTGCAGTACCTGAGCGCCGGCTCCGGCGTCGCGCACACCGAACGCAACGTCGGCGGGGCCGACGTTCCGGTGCGGTTCGTGCAGATGTGGCTGCAGCCGGACGTCTTCGGGACCGACCCCGCCTACGGCCTGCGCCGGGTGCCGGACGGGGACGGCCTGACCCTGCTGGCCTCGGGGATGACCCGCGACGCCGACACCGAGGCGCTGCGGCTGCGGCGCTCGGACGCGGCGCTCTGGCTGGTCACCGCCGAACCGCACCAGGCGCTGCCCGAGCTGCCCGAGGCCCCCTACCGCTACGCCCACCTGACGGCCGGTTCGCTCGGCTACCGCACCATCCCCGGGCCGCGCGGCCAGGGGCGCTCGCTCGACCCGGGCGACAGCGTGCGGATCACCGGGGAGGCGTTCGCCGCGCCGATGGCCGGGGAGCAGGGCGCCCAACTGCTGCTCTGGGAGATGCACTCGGGCCTGACGTACGGCTAGTCGGCCGGCTGGAGGCCGCGGATGACGGCGCGCTCGACCGGCGAGTGGGCGCCGTCGGCCCGGTCCAGCTCCAGCAGGCCGACCGGGACCAGCGGCGGCTGGGCGATGAAGCGGGCGGTGCTGCCGCGGTTGGGCTGGGCCGCGTGGATCAGGAACGGGTGGCACAGGTAGACGTCCCCGGCCCGCCCGGTGGCCAGCGCGATCTCCCGGTCCGGCGCGTCCAGCCGGCCGTCCTGGTCCATACGGGCGCACAGCTCGAAGCCGTCGACGCCCCGCTCGCCGTACTCCGCCAGGTAGCGCGGCACGTCCAGGTGGGAGCCGACCTTGATCCGGGTCGGGCCGTCCGCCTCGGTGACGTCGGAGAACAGGAAGAGCATCAGCAGGGACTGCCCCTGGGACCGCAGGTTGAGCCAGTAGCCGTTCTCGCCGTCGGGGGTGTAGCCGGCGTCCAGGTGCCAGCCGGTGTCCCCGGGGTCGGCGGGGTGCGGGAACCGGATCGGGAAGGTGCCGAGACCGGTGCGCGGCACCCAGCGCCCCTCGCCGACCAACTGGTCGAAGGCCGTGTGAAGCCGCTCGGTGGTCGCGGCCCGTTGGAACGGCTCGCTCCCGTAACCCCAGAGCCGGACCACCGGCTCGGTCCAACTGCTCGGGTCGGCCGGGTCGCAGCCGGTCTCCTGCCAGAGGAACTCCCGGCACTCGTCCGCCAGTTCACGCGGGAAGGCGTCCCGGAGCCGGACGAATCCGGCGGTGGTGAACTGGTCGATCTCTTCAGCTGTCAGCACGTGTCGCACGCCCGTGATTCTCGGTGCGGAGGTTGCCCGCGGCAATCGAATTGCGCGCGACTATGCCCACAGCTCGGCCAACAGCCCGTTCACCACCTCGGGTTGCTCCTGGTGCGGGGCGTGCACGGCGCCCGGGACCAGGACCCGGCGGGCGCCGATCCGCTCGGCGACGAAGGCGCCGCAGGCGAGCAGCGCCTCGCCGATGAACGCGCGGTAGTCCGGTGCGGCGGTCTCCCAGCTGCCGTTGACCACCAGCTTCGGGTAGTCGGCGGCCCTGATCGGCGCCAGCGGGATCATCGCGTCCCAGGCCGGCCGCTCCGCCATCGCGGAGGCGGCCGCGCGCAGCAGCTCCGGTGTGAACTCCGGCCGCGGCAGGCCGTAGTCATCCGTGGAGTAGCACAGGTACTCCTCGGGGCTCATCGGCTCCAGCTGCTCGCCGAACGCCGCCCGGATGCGCTTCAGCGCCGCCGCGATCTGAGGGACGTCGTCCTCCGCGGTGTGCAGCACGGAGGGTTCGATCAGTGCCAACGACCTGATGGAACCCGGTAGTTGAGCTGCCGCCAGCAATGCTCCGGCCGCGCCGTAGGAGTGCCCCACCAAGTGGGCGCCGCCGCCGAGCAGTTCGGCGATGTCCTCGGCGTCGACCTCGTAGTCGCTGTGCTCGATGTCAGGACTGGCGCCGAAGCCCCGCCGGTCCATCAGCTCCAACCTGAACTCGGTTGCGAGCGGGCGCTGTTCGCGGAAGCAGTCGGTGCCCCAGCTCAGCGTTCCGTGCACCAGCAGCACCCGATCGGTCGCCGCCGTGCCGTCCTGCCAGACCGTCACCCGCACCGGTTCGCGTCGCATACCGACGCATCCTACGGTGGGTCAGGTCGCGGGCGGCGGCCGATCCGGGGAGTCGTCAGCCGCGCTTGCCCTGGTACCAGTCCGCGTAGCTGATCCGGTCCACCGGGGTCACGGCCACGGTGGTGCCCCACTCGTTGCGGCCCAGGCGGGAGAGCGGGCGCAGCAGGCCCATCTCCGGATGGCCGTCGACCAGCACCGACTCGTCCACCGCCGCGTGCACCACCTCGCCGAGCACCAGGGTGCCGTCGCCCAGGGTGATGGTGCTGTGCAGTCGGCACTCCAGTGCCACCGGGGAGGCGGCCACCCGGGGCGGCTTGACCCGCAGCGAGGGTTCGGTGGCCAGCCCGATCGCCTCGAACTCGTCCACCTCGGCCGGGAAGTCCGCCCCGGAGGCGTTGACCTCGGCCATCAGCGGCTCGGGCGCCAGGTTCACCACGAACTCGCGGGTCTCCAGCACATTGCGCAGCGAATCCCGGCTGGCCACCGAGGTGAACTGGACGATCGGCGGCTCGATGCTGGAGATGGTGAAGAACGAGTGCGGGCCCAGGTTGGCCACCCCGTCGGCGCTCACCGTGGAGACCCAGGCGATGGGCCGGGGCACCACGGTGGCGGTGAGCAGGCGGTAGGTGGCGTCGCGGCCTATCTCGGCGGGACTGAAGTCGATGCGCATGCATACAGTATCCACGTCGCGGGATCGGCCCTGCGAGGGCCTCACGGGTGGTGGCCGCTGGGAACGGCTTGCGGGGGCGTCAACCGGCGTTGCACACCTGCACCACCCCGTACCGCCCGCTGGTGCGCCAGGCCTCGCCGGTGCCGTCGAGTTCGCGCACCGCAGCCTCCGGCAGGCCGGTCACCACATCCGACTTGAGGGTGCGCAGGGCGGCGACCGGCGACGGGAAGTGGCCGGCCGCCTCGGCGAACGGCGTGGTCGGCGGCCAGAGTCGATCGCCCACCAGGCGGCGGTAGTTGAGGTCGCCCTTGAGGATCGTCAGGGTGGCGCCGGCGAACTCGGCCGCCAGCTCGGCGGGCAGTTCGTGGTACGGCAGCGGGGCGCAGAAGAAGGCATGGGTGCGGACCGTCAGCGTGCCGTCGCCGATCGCCCGCCAGAGGCGGTCGCCGATCGCGCCGGCCTTCGACCTGCGCAACCGCCCCACCGCCGCCAGCACATCCGCCATCATGGCGTCGGAGACGTAGTACGGCTGCGGCTTCACCCAGAGCGCCATCTCGGCCGCCAGGCCGCTGGTCAGCAGGTGGTCGGTCAGCACCAGGTCCGGTAGCAGCTCGCGCCCGGCGTTGTCCGCCACCAGGTCGACCCGCCCGCCTGCCGTTCGCTCCAACTCCCGCCACAGCAGCGGCCCGTCGTCCACCAGCAGTCCGGTGGCGGTGACGGAGCCCGGGTCGTTCGTGATCCGGAACCCGAGGTCGGCCCGGTTGCCCCAGAGCGCCGAAGTCAGCAGCGCCGCACGCCGTTTGGCCTCCGGGAGGTCGAGCAGCGCGCTGAGGGTCGCCAACTCGTCGTCCACCGTGGGGTTCGCCAGCTCGGCGCTCTTGAACGGGCCGAACGGGTCGACGCCATGCCAGGCGCCCGAGGTGAAGTAGCCGGTGGCGTGGAGCAGTCGGCGGTAGAAGTAGCTCTCCGCCCAGAGGAACGGCACCTCGCCCCAGGGCAGCCCCCACAGTCGCTCGCCCCAGCGAAGCCACTGCTCGTGGTCGGGGGCGTCCGGCGGCAGCGGGGTGAGCACGCCGGTGGTGCTCTCCGCCAGCAGCTGCTCGACGTGCCGGCGTTCGGCCGGCCCGTACGGCAGCGCGTCCAGCACCTGCCGCAGCAGCTTGGGGTGCCGCTCGTGGAAGACGCTCCAGGGGAAGGAGCCGGGGTCGCCGCTGAGGATCACCGGTGCGTCGGGCATGGCCGGGGTCCGCCTTTCGTCAGGCTGCTGCCGCTTCTCGTCAGGCTGCTGCTTCTTCATCCTCTGCCGGGCGGCAGAGCTGCACCAGGTCGTCCAGCGACAGGTCCAGGGCGGCGGCGAGGGCCGCGATGGTGAAGAACGCGGGTGTGGGGGCCCGGCCGGTCTCGATCTTGCGGAGGGTCTCGGTGGACAGGCCCGCCTGAGCGGCGACCTGCACCATGCTCCGCTCGCCGCGGGCCCGCCGGAGCAGGGCGCCGAGCCGTTCGCCGCGTTCGCGTTCCTGAGGGGTGAGGGGTGTGCGCACCATGGCACCAATACTAATGCCGTGATACAAATACCGGTATAAGAATTGGTGCCCAGCTGGGAGTGGACGATGGTGGAGATCAAGACCGATACGGCGCTGGACGCGATGCGCGAGGCCGGGAGGGTGGTCGCCGACGCGCTCGCCGCGGCGCGCGAGGCAGCGGGGGTCGGGGTGTCGCTGCAGGAACTCGACGAGGCGGCGAGGGCAGTGCTCCGCGAGGCCGGCGCCGACTCGCCGTTCCTCAACTACCGCCCCCACTTCGCCCTCACCCCGTTCCCGGCAGTCATCTGCACCTCCGTCAACGACGCCATCGTGCACGGCATCCCGACGGATTACCGGCTCCGTGACGGCGACCTGGTCAGCGTCGACTGCGGGGCCCGCCTCGGCGGCTGGACCGGCGACTCGGCGATCAGCTTCACCGTCGGCACACCCCGCCCCGCCGACCTGCGCCTGATCGAGACCACCCAACGCGCCCTGCAGGCCGGCATCGCCGCCGCCGTGGTCGGCGCCCGGATCGGCGACATCTCCCACGCCATCGGCACCATCGGCCGCGCGGCGGGCTACGGCATCATCGCCGACTTCGGCGGCCACGGCATCGGCCGCCGCATGCACGAGGACCCGCACGTCGCCAACGAGGGCCGCCCGGGCCGGGGCATGGTGCTGCGGCACGGCATGGTGCTGGCCCTGGAGCCGATGTTCCTGGCGGGCGGCGGCGACACCTACCTGACGGCACCGGACGGCTGGACCCTGCTCACCGCCGACGGCACCCGCGCCGCGCACTGCGAGCACACGGTGGCGGTGACGGAGGACGGGCCCCGGGTGCTGACGATGGGGTGAAGGGGCCGGCTATCGAGCCCGCTCGTTGCAGGCCTGCGCGCACCCGACGGTCGGGCGTTGCCGAAGGTCGGCGCAACTGGCCCTTGGTTCTGCGGCCCCGTTCGTTACCGCCCGCCGTCTTCGTGTGCGCGCACGAACTCCGCGATGCGGGCCAGGGTCCCCGGGGTGTCCGTGTGGATGTGGCCCGCCAGGCCCAGGGTGCGGGCGGCGGCGACGTGGGTGGGGGTGTCGTCGATGAAGAGGGCGTCGGTGGGGGTGCTGGCGAGGCGGTGCAGGGTCAACTCGTAGATGCGGGGGTCGGGTTTGGCACAGCCGACCTCGCAGGAGAGGACGAGGGCGTCCACCAGGTCGAGCAGGCCGGCGCGTTGGAGGGCGGGGCGCATCGAGGGCCAGGCGTTGCTGACGATCGCGGTGCGGATGGACGGGCGGAGGGCGCGCAGGGCGGCGACCAGGGCCGGATCCCAGGTCCGACTGAGCGTCACATCGGCGCGCAGGGCGGCGAGCTGGTCCCCGCCGAGCCGCAAGCGGTCGCGAACCACGCCCCACCAGGCGTCCTCGCTCACCCGCCCGATCAGGATCTGGTCGTCGTTGCCGCCGAAGAGGGCTGCCAGCACGTCGGCGGGCGTGCAACCGAGCCGGGCGGCCCAGTCGTCGGCGATGGCCGGGAGGTGGTCAGGGCTGAGGACACCGCCGATGTCGATCAGCACGGCCGGCCGGGACATGCGGCTCACCCCAGCAGTTCGAGGAGCGGCGCGAGCCCGGCGGGACGCTCGGCGACGGGGAGGTGGTCGACCGGGAAGTACTGGCAGCCGATCGCGGTGGCGGCGGCGTCCTGGACCGGATGGTCGCCCACCATCAGGACGTCCTCCGGCGCCAACCCGAGCCGGTCGCAGGCGGCTTGGAAGATCGCGGGGTCGGGCTTCTGTACGCCGACCTCGAACGAGAAGACGTAGGCGTCGACCAGCTCGTCCAGGCCGTGGGAGACGAACACCGGCCGCAGGTCCCAGCCGATGTTGCTCACCACGGCGATCGGCAGCCCGCGCCGCCGCAGCTCGCGCAGGGTCGGCTCGGCATCGGGGTACGGCTGCCAGGCGGCCGCCGACCGGTGGCGATCGTAGAACGTGTCCGCCGACAGGCCGGCCGGCAGCTCAGCGGCCCGGGCCAGCGCGGTGTAGGCGGCACGGTGTTGATCCGCGCTCAGGTCGCGGGCCGCCCAGAGCGGCTCGATCGCCTCAGGGAGTTCGACCGGTACAGGCCCGCCGGGGAGCGCGCCGAAGTGGTCCAAGCGTCGCAGCAGGTCAGCGCGTTCGTGTTCGGGGACGGCGAGACCGGTGAGGGTGAGGCAGGCGTCGAGCCACTCGGCGGTGGACTCGATGCGGAAGAGCGTGCCGGAGAAGTCCAGGAGGACACCCTTGATCATGCGGCGAGCCTATCGGCGCCACGGCACCCGGTCGATGACACGCGGAGCGCCGCGCGCGCAGTTTCCGTGATCCGACGCCGTCCCGCGCGTCTCCTGAAGGGGATTCCGGATCGTGGCCGACCGCCACGGCTGATGGAGGGGTGGCACATGAGGCTCGAGCTGCGGCACCTGCAGATGCTCTGTGCGATGGCCGACTGCGGGAGCGTGGGCCGCGCGGCCGCTCTGCTCGGCTATTCGCAGCAGGCCCTGAGCGGACAACTCCAGCGCATCGAAAATCACTTCGGCCAGCCCTGTTCAAACGCACCGCCGACGGCGTCAAGCCGACCGGCTACGGCGCCGCCATCGTGGCGCAGGCTCGCGATGTGGTGACCCGCGCCGGCGCCATCGGCGGACACCCCGCACCCAGTGAGATGCGGCAGGCCGACCGCCCCCGGCCGCTGCGGCTGGCCACCACCGGCTCGCCGCTCCTCGCGGGCATGGCGACCCGGGCCCGCGACCGGCTCGGCGAGCTGCCGCTGAACGTCACCAGCGTTCACCAGCCAGCGGCGGCAGCCGAGTTGCTGGAGCGGGGCGCCGTCGATGTCGCACTCGGCGTCGACCATCCGGGGCGAACCGTGCGCCTGGCCCCCCTCCCTCGCGCAGCTGGGCATCGCCACCGAGCCGCTGTTCATCGCCATGCCCGCCGGGCACCGGCTGCGCCACCGCCTGGAGGTGCGACTCGCCGAACTCGCCGACGACCGCTGGTTCCTCGCGCCGGACAACGGCGCGGGGTGGCCGGCTGCCCTCCACCAAGCGTGCGCGGCGGACGGATTCACCCCAGCCGCCGTGCACGAGTACCTCGGCGACCACCAGCAGCTCCAACTCATGGTGGCCCAGGGGATGGGCGTGACGGTGGTCCACGCCACCGTGCGGGCGATCCCGGGCGTGCTCGTCAAGCCACTGGTGGGCTCCCCCTCTGGCGCCGCCACCTGCTCGCCTGGCGGCCGGACGCCGTGACCGGGCCGGTGCTGGAGGTCCTGCACGCCTCGGCGGTCGCCGCCTACCGCGAACTGGTCGCCGGGGCGCCGCACTTCCAGGCCTGGGTCAAGCGGACGTACCAGGTCAGGATGGCCGTCGAGGCCGAGTAGCAACAACGCCAGAACAGCTCGGTGTTATGAGCAGGACCTCGCAACTGCTGTGTCCCCGAGCGTTCCCCCAGGCTCCCGCGCGATGGAAGTCTGCCTAACCAGCACCGGGGCCTGCACGCTCCGCTGCCGCACCTCCCCCACGCACACGTCACTTGAGGAGCGCCATGCTGCGCCGACCCACCCTCAGAAGCCTCGCGGCAACTCTCGCCGCCACCACCCTGCTCGGCCTCGGAACCGGCACCGCGCTCGCCGCGCCACCCGGTTCTGCCCCGCCCACCGCTGCGTCCGGGGTGGCAGCGGTGCCCGCCCAAGGCCACGCCCGGCCCCCGGCCGCCTACGCCCCGACCGGTGTCTCGGACGCCGGTACCGACCGGGACGCCGTCCAGACCGGTCGCCTCACCCCCGCCCAACTGCCCCCGGCCCGCCCGGCCTTGCCGCACCAGACCGCTGCCCACGCGGCCCACCTGGCGGCCGCCCAGTCGTGCACCCCCGCCGACTTCAGCGGCCGCACCGGGGCCGCGCTCGCCGCGTACCTGGAGTCCTCGACCACCGACTGCGTCAACACCCTGTTCGCGCTCACCGGAAAGGACGCGCACGGGGTGTTCCAGGAGTCCCAGGCGATCCCGGTCGCCCAGGCCCTGAAGACGGTGGCCGCCGCCTACGAGGGCGACGACTCCTCCGGCATCCAGCAACTCGTGCTCTACCTGCGCGCCGCCTACTACGTGCAGTTCTACGACGCGGCCGACGTCGGCCCGTACGACGACAAGCTGACCGCCCCGGTGACGGCGGCCATGGACGCGTTCTTCGCCAACCCGCACTCGCGGGACGTGACGGGCGCCAACGGCGCCATCCTGGGCGAGACGGTCACCCTCACCGACAGCGCCAACCTGCACCAGCACTACCTGGACGTCTACCAGCGCCTCTACACCGCGTACAGCAGCTCCTGGGACGCGGTCTCGGGCATGGACACCGCCGTCTACAACGCCAACAGCGCGCTCTGGCGGGCGGCGAACAACCCGGCGTTCGTCACGGCCATCACCGGCGACCACGGCCTGGTCAACACGCTCAACGCGTTCGTGCGGGGCCACACCGGCATGCTCGGCGGCGACAACACCTTCATGGTCGCGGGCGCCGGCCAGGACCTGGCGGCCTACGTCCAGTTCCCCGCGCTGCGGCCGACCGTCCAGCCGTTGATGCTCGGCGTGCTGCACACAGCGCGGATGACCGGCCCGACGGCCGCGCTCTGGGTCGCCGTGGCCCAGCAGAGCGTCGACTTCGACGCGGCGAACTGCGCCGCCTACGGCACCTGCAACCTGCCCGACCGGCTGAAGGCCGCCGTGCTGACCGCCTCGCACACCTGCACACCGACGATCACGGTGGCGGCCCAGGCCCTCGACGCGACCCAGCTCGCGGCGGTCTGCGACAGCCTCGCCAAGCAGGTCCCGTGGTTCCAGAACCTGGTGCGGGCCGGCGGTCCGATCCCGGGCCAGACCATCACCGGCGAGACCATGGTGGTGTTCGCCAGCCGGCAGGACTACCAGATCTACGGCCCCGCGATCTACAACATCGACACCGACAACGGCGGCATCACCGAGACCGGTGACCCGAGCCAGCCCGGCAACTCCGCGTTCTCGGTGATGTACCAGGTGCCCTACGCCACCGACTTCACCGCGAACATCTGGAACCTCAACCACGAGTTCACCCACTACCTCGACGCCGTGGACAACACCCGCGGCGACTTCACGGCCGAGACCGCCGTCCCGGACGTGTGGTGGATCGAGGGCATCGCCGAGTACACCTCCTACACCTACCGGGGTGTCGCGGACACCGAGGCACTGGCCGACGCGCCCCAGCACACCTACGCGTTGAGCACCCTCTTCCAGAACACCTACGGCAACAGCGACACGACCCGCACCTACCCGTGGGGCTACCTGGCGGTGCGCTACATGTGGGAGCGCCACCTCGACGTGATGTACGCGATGCTGGGGCACTTCCGGACCGGCGACTACACCGGCGGCTACAACGTCTACAACTCGCTCGGCACCAAGTACGACGCGGACTTCGCCAGTTGGCTCGACGGGCTCGCGGGCAGCGGGAGCGGCAGCCCGACGGCGGCCTTCGGCACCTCGATCGACCGCATGTCGGTGGCCTTCACCGACAAGTCCACTGAGACCGGCAACGGCCGGATCACCGGCTGGAGTTGGACATTCGGCGACGGCTCCACCGCTAGCGTCCAGAACCCGACGCACAGTTACGCCAAGCCCGGCAGCTACACCGCCACCCTGACGGTCACCGACAGCAACGGCCACACGGCCACCACCACGGCCCAGGTCGCGGTCAGCAGCACCACCGCCTGCACCGGCGCCGACCAGCGGCTGCTGGACCGGAACTGCTACCGCGCAAACCAGTCGGCCGCGGCCGGCGGCGAGGACTACCTGTACATCTACCTGCCCGCCGGCACCACCCAGTTGACGGTCAGCACCACGGGTGGCAGCGGTACTGCGTACCTCTACTACAGCCCGAGCGGCTGGGCGACCAAGACCCACCACTCGGTCGCGTCCACCCACCCCGGGACGGCGCAGTCCCTGACCGTCACCAACACGACGGCCGGGTACCGGTACATCACCCTGTACGGCGCCACCGCGTTCAACGGGGTCACCGTGAGTGCCGGTTACTGACCTGCCTGACGGGCTGGTGACCGTGGTCGACCCCGGTGGCGCGATCGCCGCCGGGGTCGACCACGTGTCCATGCGGTGGCCCTGCCCGGAGCACGCGCGGACCTCCGCAGTCCGCCATGAACCACTCAAGTGTCATGCTTTGGAAACAGCCCCTCCAGCTGCCCCGATCGCCGTTGCGGCAAGGTCACTTCGCCTCGTAACGTTCTCCCCGGGAAGCCCGGCTCCCACTGCTCCCAGGTCTCTGGTCGAGCGGGGTCCAGGTGCTCCCTCTCCAACCGAAACATTCCCTGGGGGGGAATCATGACGCACGCACGTGCCCTGCGCCGCCGTCTGGGCGGCCTCGTCCGCCGAGTGGCCGTCGTCTCCGCGCTCACCGCCGCGGTGGCCGGCGCGGCCATGCCGGCCATGGCCACCACGCCGCCCCCGCCGCCGTGCGACGTGTGCCACTGGGGCAACGGCGCCGACGTTCCGTCCGGCGCCACCCTGAAGAGCGGCACGCAGGTCCAGTTCGGGCAGCTGACCACCCTCACCATGCAGTCGGACGGCAACCTGGTCCTCAGGACCCAGGGCGAGCCCAGCTTCGTCCTGTGGGCCGGCGGCACCTACGGGCACCCGGGGGCGACCGCGACGATGCAGGCCGACGGCAACTTCGTCATCTACGACACCAACCACAAGGCGCTGTGGTCCACCGGCACCTACTTCCACGCCGGTGCCCACTTCAGCCTGATGGAAGACCGGAACCTGGTCGTCTACGACGCCCACAACAAGGCCATCTGGCAGTCCGGCAGCAACCTCAAGAAGACCCCCTTGGACTTGGGCGGCCAGGTCGTCACCCAGCTCAACTCCGGGGCGACGCTCTACGGCACCAAGACCCGGCTGGTCATGCAGCCCGACGGCAACCTCGTCATCTACTCGCAGCGGACGGGTGCCGCTCTCTGGTCCAGCATGACCTTCGGCCACGCCGGTGCCCACCTCGTGACGGGCACTGACCGACTGGCCATCTACCCCGCCCAGAGCGGCGCCCCGCTGTGGACCTCCCCCACGGGCGGCCACGGCCAGGTCGTCGGCGTCTTCCAGAAGGACGACGACTTCGTCATCTACGACGAGCTGGGCAACGTCCTCTGGGCCACGTACACCAACTACGTCGCCTGACGGGGTTCACCCACCCGCTGGTACCGCTGAGTTGACGGTCAGCGCCGAGGTGCGCGGTAGCGGTACCTCGCCCCCTGCGTGACGCATGTAGGCCCCGATGGCACTCTCGCCATCGGGGCCGACATGCGTCACGAGGTCTGTGAGTAGACGGTCGGAGAGTCGCGCCAGGTGCACTAGGGGTTCGCCGACGTCAGGTCAGGGACTGGGCGGGGTGGAGGGGTCAGGTGGATCACGGGAGCGGCTTGCAGTCCTGCCCGTTGATCCACAAGGCGCCCTCGGCCCAACCTGTTGCGCACTGCCACTTGCTGCCCTGCTGGTTGGTGACGGTGAAGTCGGAGAGCGGCCCCCAGCTGTCGGTGTTGCAGTTTCGTCCGAACACGCTGGACTCCTCCGCGTTCACCTCTTGGCACTGGATGACCTCCCCGGCCCGCGTTGCGGCGGCGGTGCTCCTGGCGGTGGTGTGCGGTGCGGCTGCGGCTGCGGCTGCGGAGGCGGCGGCTGGTGCGGCGGCGGCGAGGAAGGCCGCGATCGCGCCGACCGCCAGGGTGCGCAGGGCGGTCCGAGATGAGTTCAGGGTGGTGGTCATGCTGGGTTTCCTCCTTGATCGGTGCCCGGGCATGGGGGTGGCCGGACGGGGGGTGTCGCGCTGGCTGATCGGGGGGTGGGCCTACGCGGCCGGTCTGTCTTCGGCCACGTCGGCAGGACGCGGCCAGGCCGGCGCCCCCGGGCCCGCTGACGTGGCCCCTAGCGCACGTTGTTCTCCGTAATGACATCCTCTTGGCACTGAACGCTGTGGCGGGCCGCGTCTGCCTTCGCCTTCCGCACCCCGGCGGGGAGCCAAGTCCCTTGTGCGGCTTGGCGGCCACGGGGTGTGATGGTGATGTTCCAAGGGCTGTCGGCGGCGGACCACGGGACTGGGAGGATGGCGATGCCCGCGTCCTCCCAGGCGGCGAAGGCATCGGCGAGCTCGGCGTTGATGTCGATGGTGGGGCTGTCGTGGGAGCAGCCGTAGGTGCCGGACAGGGCGGTGCCGCCGTAGTTGTTGGGGGCGCCTACCGGGTCGGTCGCCGCGAAGAGGGTTTGGGCGACGGTGATCCGCTCGTCCGTCTGACCGGTGGGGTCGTCGAGGGTGAGGGTGGCGTGGGCCTCGACGGGAACGCCCCGGGCGAACAAGGGTGAATCGGGGTCGGGGAGGACGGTTGCGTTCCATGGGGCGTTGGAGGCACGGCACGGTCCGCTGAGGCTGATGCTGCCCCTGGCGTCGTTCTGGGCGGTCAGGTCGATGCGCAGCCGGGCCTTGCGAGTGTCGGAGGGATCGTTGCAGCTGTAGGTGCCGCCGAGGGAGACGGAGCCGTCGGAATTGACCGTTGCGGTGCCCTGAGTGATCGACAGGTCGAGGGTGGTGCCGAGGATTTCGATGCGTGACTCGGGGCCGCCCGGATCGGGCGCGGAGGCCTGGGCGACGGTGGCCTGGGCAGTGGGGACGACGAGGGCGGCGGCCAGGGTGACGCTGCCGAGCGCGAGCGCGCAGTGGGGGGTGAATCGCATGGGGACTCGACTCCAGGTGGGGACACGTCGGCGCCCGGGTGCGGGTATCCGAGGCCGAGGGAGCACGGATGGTTGCTATGCGTAGCAATCCGTGACTCACCGTAAGACACGTGGTCGAGTCGTGCCACAGCAATGCCGCCGTTAGCGCGGCGCCGGCCTGCCGGGCGGGCACTGGGGGCGCCCGCCCGGCAGGCGGTCAGGCGAGGCGGCGGGTGGTGACGGCCTGGAGGAAGGTGGACCAGGCGGTGGGGGCGAAGCGGAGGTGCGGGCCGTCGAAGTCCTTGCTGTCGCGGACCGGCCAGTGATCGTCGCGGCGGGGGTTGAAAACACCCCGGCAGGCTTCGGGCGGAGAGGGCGAGGCATGGTCTCACCAGAGAATCGGCCCGTCCTCGGCCAGAAAGGCGCCCGTCGGGCCGTCCTCGCCCGCTGTCGCCAGGTCAACCGCCACGGCCGCGCCCTCCTCCGCCGTGCGTATCCCGGTGTGGCGGTTGAGGTCGGTCGCGCAGTAGCCGGGACTCACCGCGTTGACCAGGATCCCTTCGGCGCGCAGTTCATCGGCGTAGAGCACGGTGATCGCGTTCAGCGCACTCTTCGAGGTGCAGTAAGGGAGGAGGACCGAGGAGTAGGCGGACCACGGGCTGCCCGGGTCGGCCAGGTGGGTGAGGGAGCCGAGTTCGCTGGACATGTTGACGATGCGTGCGGCGGCGGAGCGGCGGAGCAGGGGGAGCATGGCGTGGGTCACCGCGATGACGCCGAACACGTTGGTCTCGTAGACCTGCCGGACGGTAGCGGCTGGGGTTTCACTCGGCTTTTGCGGTCCGGCGGTGATCGCGGCGTTGTTGACGAGGATGTCGAGGCGGCCGAACGTGGCGTCGATGTGCTTGGCGGCGGCCTGGACCGAGATCTCGTCGGTGACGTCCAGCGGAACGAACCGTACGTCGGCGCCGCCCGCGCGAAGCTCCTCGGCCGCCGCCTCGCCACGCTCGGCATTGCGGGCGCCGATCAGCACGGTGATGCCGAGGGCTGCGAGCCTGCGCGCCGTTTCCTTGCCGATGCCCTTGTTCGCGCCGGTGATCAGAGCAGTCTTCTGCGAAGTCGTCATGGCACCCAGCCTCCCCTCACCCACGGGCGGCAGGGAAAGACCAGAAGACTCTGGATCTATAGTCCACAGATATGAGTGAGCTAGAGGTGCGGGAGCTGAGGTACTTCATCGCGGTCGCCGAGGAACTGAACTTCAGCCGGGCCGCGCACCGCCTGGGGATGGCGCAGCCCCCGCTGTCGAAGGCGATCGCTCAGATGGAGTCCCGGCTCGGGGTACGCCTGCTGGAGCGCACCACCCGGCAGGTGAGGCTGACCAACGCCGGTCAGGTGCTGCTCGACCAGGCCCGGATCGCGGTCGACGCGGTGCACGCGGCGGCCCGGCGTGCACGCCGGGCCGGTGAGCCGACACCCCGGCTCGTCGTGGCGGTCAAGCCGGCAGGCGATGCCGGGCTGCTGCGGGAGATCCTCGCCGCCTACCGGGGAACGGGTTCGCATCTGCCGCCGCCCGAAGTCGTCGTCGGCGGCAGCGGAGAGCCGATCGCCATGCTGCGGGACGGCCGTGCCGACGTAGCGCTGCTGCGCAGCCCGTTCGACGGTCAAGGGCTGGATTCCCAGACGCTCGTGGTCGAGCCGCGACTGGCCGTCCTCCCCGCCGCGCACCGCCTGGCCGGACGCCGGCGACTGCGGCTGACCGACCTCAAGGGCGAACCGATCCCGCGCTGGAAGGGGGCCGCCCCCTCCACCACCGCCTACTACACCGGATACGACGGAGCGGAAGCAGGCGATGGCCACACGGGCTTGGCGCCGGCCGACACTCCTGAGGGGCCGCTCGTGGCCAGCGTCGAGCAACTCCTGGAGGTGGTCGCGCTGGGCCAGGCGGTGGCGTTCCTGTCACTCTCCACCACCGAGCGGCACCAGCGCCCGGACATCGCATACCGGCCGGTCACCGGCCTCAGCCCCAGCGCGGTCATGGTCGCCTGGCCGGAGACCTCGCGATCCGCAGCCGTCGCCGCCTTCGTCCAAGCCGCCCACGACGTCGCCGCCCACCACTCCGACCACATGACCGCACTGGCCTACTGACCGGGGGCACTCACCCCTCGCCATGACGATCACTGGAGGACCGATTTCAGACAACCACCAGCGCGGAGGAAGGCCAGCACCCCCTCACCCGCCACCGCCATGCGCATGCCGCTCGTCCCCGCGCTCAGTCACCCGATTCGTCGGTGAATGAGTGCGTCAGGCGCCTGTAGGGCGTGGGAACGGCGGCCAGGCGCTCCGGCGTCCAGTGCTCGGGCCGCTCATCGAGGGTGAGGTCGCCGTCGCGGCGGAGCAGCCAGACGACCTCGCTCTGGAAGTGCAGCACGGCGTCGCCGGGCACCCGCTGCAGGAGGCCGGCGGCAAGGTGCACCACCTCGTCCATGGCGGTGATCGTGTCCCGCTTGTCGAGCGTGAACGCGACGGTCACCGTCTCGGTGAACTCCTGGCCGTCGATCACCGTGGGCCAACGGCGTGGCCCCACCCGGCACACTCGGAACCAGGTGCCCCCGGCCGTCAACGCGCCGTCACCGAGCACCAGTTCCGTGGTGTGCCGCGCATCGACCAGCCCCGTGCGGTCGCCCACCGCGCGGAGCTCGCGGGCCACCTGCGGGGCGGACCACGGGGTTATCAGGTCGAGGTAGTAGTCGAGCGCCATGGTGCCGACCGTACGGCACCACCCGGGAACTGTTGTGCCAGTACTGACCGTTCATGCGGCGGGGAGGTCGATGATGCCGGGAGTGAGACGCGGTCCGGGCTGGTACCGGGGGGACTGCCATGTGCATTCGGTGTACTCGGACGGCGAGCTGACGCCCGTCCGGCTGGTCGCCGAGGCCCGCGCGGCCGGGCTGCACTTCATGGCCGGCACCGAGCACAACTCGGCTGCGAATCCTGACACTTGGGGAGCTGAAGCCGGAGATGGCCTGCTGGTCGTGCTGGGCACGGAAGTGACCACCCGCACCGGCCACTGGCTGGCCCTCGGTATCGAGCCGGGCCAACTGGTCGACTGGGACTACCGGGTGCGGGACGGACGCATTGACCAGGCGATGGCGGGCGTGCACGAGGTGGGCGGGCTCTGCGTGGCCGCGCACCCCCATGCGCCGTACCCGACGGGCCGGTTCATGTACGCCTACCAGGGCTTCGACGCGGTCGAGGTGTGGAACGGGCCGTGGAGCTCGGACCGGCCGTGGCAGGCCGACAACGAGGCAGCGCTCGCCGAGTGGGGGCGGAGCCTGGCCGCCGACGTGGAAACCGGGCAGTGGCGGCCCGCCATCGGCAACAGCGATGCGCATCTGGCGGGCCAACTCGGCACCCCGCAGACGGTGGTGTTCGCCGAGGAACTGAGCAGCCCGGGTGTGCTGGCGGGGATCAGGGTCGGGCGCAGCTGGATCGCCGAGTCGGCGGCCGTCCAACTCTCGTTCCTCGCCGATGCCGCGGGCCGCAGCGCCGGGGTGGGCGAGCGGCTGGCGACCGCGGGGGAGCCGGTCACGGTGCGGGCGCGGATCCAGGGGGTACCGTCCGCCACCGTGACCTTCCACAGCGATCGGGGCGCCGTGCACCGGGGTTCGCTGCCCGCGCACGGCACGGGCACCGCGACCTGGTGCACGAGTGCGGCGGAAACGGCCTTCGTCCGGGTCGAACTGCGCCATCCCGACGGCCGGATGGCCGCGCTCAGCAACCCGATCATCCTGCACTGAGGCCGTACCGAGGCCGCATCGGGCGTGCACCAACGCGTGTACCAAAGCGCGCGAGGGTCATTGACCCGAACCCAACCAGTGGGTAACTTCCCGGCCAGTAACCTCGCGGAAACCCGGCCCCGCCGCCCCCAACGGCCCGGCCGGTCCTTCTCCCTGGCACAGCCCCCACCCCTGGTTTCAAGGAGAGCCCCCGCATGTCCCTCCGTGCCCGCTCACGCCGTCTCGCGGCCGCCGTCGCGGCGTCCGCCACCCTGGCCGGCCTCGGCCTCGCGCTGCCCGCCCAGGCCCAGGCCGACTCACCCGTCAACTACGTTGCGCTCGGTGACAGTTACAGTGCCGGGTCGGGCATCCTGCCGCTCGACCTGAGCGCCCCGCTGGAGTGCGCCCGCTCCAGCCTGAACTACCCGCACGACCTGGCCGCCCAGGCCGGGCTGAACCTCACCGACGTCACCTGCGGCGGCGCCCAGACCAAGGACTTCGCCGGCTCCCAGTACCCGGGCGTCGCACCGCAGTTGGACGCGCTCAACGCCAATACCGGCCTGGTCACCATGACCATCGGCGGCAACGACAGCGGTGTCTTCATCGACGCGATCCTCGCCTGCGGTTCGGCCGGTGTGGTCACCCTCGGGTTCGGCGACCCCTGCCAGACGCTCTACGGCTCCAGCTTCGACAACACCATCGACAACAGCACCTATCCGGCGCTGGTGTCGGCGCTGAACGCCGTCCGGGCCAAGGCCCCCAATGCCCGCGTGGCCATCGTCGGCTACCCGTGGATCGTGCCGAGCCAGGCCGTGCCCGGCTGCTTCGTCAAGATGCCCATCGCGTCCGGCGACATTCCCTACCTGCGCGACCTGGAGGTGCACCTCAACTCGGCCGTGCAGCGGGCCGCCGCCACCACCGGCGCCAGTTACGTCGACATGTCGGCCGCCTCCGACGGCCACGACGCCTGCCAGCCGATCGGCACCCGGTGGATCGAGCCGGTGCTGTTCGGCACCAACTACGTGCCGGTCCACCCCAACGCCCTGGGCGAGGCCGCGATGGCCGGCCAGGTCGCCGACACGCTCGGCCTCAACTGACCCGACCCTGAGCCGTCCCGGGTTGACCCCGGGGCGGCTCCGCTCATCCTGCGCTTGAGCGCTTCGGCGCCTCAGCGCTGTCCGCGCAGCTCCGCGAGCACGGCGTCGGTGAAGGCCGGCCACACCTCGGCGGCCCACGGCCCGAAGTTGCGGTCGGCGAGGGCAACGCAGGCCACGCCCGCCACCGGGTCGACCCAGAGGAAGGTGCCGGACTGGCCGAAGTGCCCGAAGGTGGCGGGGGAGCTGGTGGCGCCCGTCCAGTGCGGGGACTTGCCGTCGCGGATCTCGAAGCCCAAGCCCCAGTCGTTGGGCCGCTGGTGGCCGAAGCCCGGCAGCACCCCACTCAGGCCGGGGAAGGACACCTCAAGGGTGGCGGTGGCCACCGTGGAGGGGTGCAGCAGGCGCGGGGCCTGCAACTCGGCGGCGAAGAGCGCCAGATCGGCGGCCGTGGAGACGCCGCCGGCGCCGGCCGGGCTGCGGTGCGCCGGGTCGATCACGGTGTCCGTCATGCCCAGCGGCTGGAACACGGCCTCGGCCGCATAGCGCTCGAACGGGATGCCGGACGCCTTGGCCACGGTGTCGGCGAGGACGTCGAAGCCGGCGTTGGAGTAGAGGCGGCGGGTCCCGGGGGCGGCCATCGCCCGGGGCTCGTCGAAGGCCAGACCCGAGCAGTGGGACAGCAGGTGGCGCACGGTGGCGCCGTCCGGCCCGGCCGGGTCGTCCAGCTCGAAGACGCCCTCCTCGACGGCGACCAGCGCCGCGTAGGCGGTCAGCGGCTTCGTCACCGAGGCCAGTTGGAAGCGGTGCCGCTGCGGGCCGTGCGCCCCCAGCAGCGCGCCGTCCGCGCCCCGCACCACTGCCACCGCAGCCGTCTTGACCGGCCAGTCTTCGATCATCCGCACGCTCTGCATGACCTGCACTGTAATGCGAAGGAGGGATTTCACGGATTGCGCTTGCTTGGAGTGCACTCCAACTCGATAGCGTCAAGGGCGTCAACACCGCACGGACCAACTGCACTGACCGGGGGAAGTGACCGATGAGCGCGGAACTCCTGGCGTCGCTCGACGATGCCGAACGGACGCCGCGGCACAGCATCAGCGAGGTCGCCGAGCTGACCGGGCTCACCGCCCACACGCTGCGCTGGTACGAGCGGATCGGCCTGCTCGAACCGGTGGACCGCACGCACGCCGGCCGCCGCCGCTACAGCGACGCCGACCTGGCCCGCCTGGAGTTCCTCGGCAAGCTGCGCCTGACCGGCATGTCGGTGGCGGACATGGTCCGCTACATCGAGATGGTCCGCGAGGGCCCCGCGACCATGGACGCGCGGCGCGACCTGCTGATCGAGCACCGCGCCGAGGTCCGGGAGCGGATAGCCGATCTGCACGCCAGCCTCGCGGTGCTGGACTACAAGATCGACTTTTACGGTGCGCAGGCGGCGACGACCGCGAACACGATCGCGCAGGCGAACACGAGCGCGAAGACGACCGCGACCGTGACCACGAACGACAGCACCACCACGCACGAGCGCACCACCACGAACAACAGCAACTCCCGGAAGGCAGTAAGCGCATGAGTGACACCAAGCTCCCCACCGTCGAGCTCGGCAAGGGCGGTCCGCTGGTCGGGGCGCAGGGCCTGGGCTGCATGGGCATGAGCGAGTTCTACGGCCCGACCGACACCACCGAGGCGCTGGCGACCCTGGACGCCGCGCTGGAGGCGGGCGTCACCCTGTACGACACCGCCGACATGTACGGCTTCGGCGCCAACGAGGAGCTGATCGGCCCGTTCGTCCGGGCCAACCGCGACCAGGTGGTGATCGCCACCAAGTTCGCCATCGAGCGACGGGCCGAGGATCCCACCTACCGCAAGGTCCGCAACGACCCGGCCTACATCCGCCAGGCCGTCGACGGCTCGCTCAAGCGCCTGGGCATCGACGTGATCGACCTCTACTACATGCACCGCCGCGACCCCGGCGTGCCGCTGGCCGAGTCGATCGGCGCCATGGCCGAGCTGGTGCAGGCCGGCAAGGTCCGCCACCTGGGCCTGTCCGAGGTGACGGGTGCCGAGCTGCGCGAGGCGCACGCGGTCCACCCGATCGCCGCCGTGCAGTCCGAGTGGTCGCTGTTCACCCGGGACGTCGAGCGGGCCGTGGTGCCCACCGCCGCCGAGCTGGGCGTCGCCCTGGTGCCGTACTCGCCGCTCGGCCGCGGCTTCCTGACCGGCTCCTTCGCCCAGGCCGGCGAGCTGACCGAGGGCGACTTCCGCCACAGCCAGCCGCGCTTCACCGGCGACAACGCGGCCGCCAACGCCGCGCTGATCGCGCCGATCCAGCAGATCGCCGCCGAGCGCGGGGTGACGGCGGCTCAGGTCGCGCTGGCCTGGGTGCAGCAGCGGGCCCAGGTGCACAACCTGACGGTCGTTCCGATCCCGGGCACCCGCAAGCGCACCCGGCTCGCCGAGAACGTCGCCGGCGCCGTCCTGAAGCTCACCGACGCCGAGCTGGCCAAGCTGGAGCCCATCGCCGGCGAGGTGACGGGCGACCGCTACGCCGACATGCAGTTCACCTTCGCCGGGCGGGAGTGACGGCGACTCGGCTCGGATGAACCAGAAGATGAACTAGCAATGGCGCCCTGTCAGTTGATGACAGGGCGCCAGTCGCGGTGCTGCCGCAGCGTCAGCTGTACTTGACGTCCTGGTAGTCGCCCAGCGCGATGGTGGCGAAGTTGTAGAGGCTGTCGGTGCCCGGGTCGAAGTAGCCGGCGTGGCCGACGGCTCCGGCGGACGAGATGCGCTCGGCGCCGAAGTCGGGGCTGGTCGGGTCGGCACCGTGGCCGAGACCGCCGACCTCCAGGTACGGGACGTTCCCGATCCAGTCCGCCGGGTTGCGGGTGGCCCAGACCTGGACGCCGGTGCCGAGCTGGGCGGCGTTGTCCACGTTCATGCCGGGGCTGCCGAGGATCATCATGTCGGTGGTCGCGCCGCGCAGCTTGGGCGCCGCCTCGCCGCAGACCACGCTGCCGTAGGAGTGGCAGATCAGCGACGGCGGGGCGGCCGGGGCGGTGGTCCGGTGCAGTCCGTCGAGGAAGCGCAGCAGCCGCGGCACGGCGGCGTCGGCCAGCCGGGAGGTCACGGCGTCCGGGCCCAGGCCGAGCGGGCTGACGTAGTCGGTCCAGGCGATCACCGCGGTCGGAACGCCGGGCGAGAGCTTCTGCTCCTCGGCCTGCACGGCGCGGGCCATGCCGGCGGAGCTCTGCAGCGGGCGGTCCTTGGGGTCGTGGTGACCGAGGTCACTGTCGGACCCGGGCACCACCACGGAGATCCGCTGGGCGGCGGCCAGGTCGCCGAAGACCTCGGTGACCAGGCCCCGGCCGCGCGGGTCGAAGGCGAGGATCTGGCGGCCCGGCTCCAGCAGCGGGCGGGAGTCGTTGGCCCGGCTGGCCGCCTGGGCGCGCTGGTCGGCGTGCAGCTTCTTGTCGGTGCTCGCGGCCAGGGCGCGGTCCAGCTCGTTCTGCACCGCGATGCGGTTGGCCTGGTAGCGCAGCTGGATCGGGGCGCCGTCCAGGTTGCCGACCACAAGCGGGTAGCTCTGCGCGAGCTGCTGCTGCTCGGCGGGGGTGAGCGAGGCGAAGAAGGCGGCCACGGTGGCGGCGTCCGCGGTGGCCGGGTCGGGCAGTGTGCGGCCCAGGGAGTGGTCCTGCACCCAGGCGGCGGCGCCGGCCGGCGGAGTGGTGATCGCCACCTGCTCGTTGGACCGGGTCGCCTGGGCCGCCGCGTTGCCGGCATCTGCCAGCACCGCGCAGGCCGCGAAAGCGCCGATCATCACGCGCTTCAGCCGGCGGCGCTGCATCGCCTCAACTCCTGGTGGTACGACGGCTGGTCGGGGACCGCCGAGCGGGGCACGTCTGGATACAAGCGGCCAGCGTAACGGGCGATGGCGCCCCGTCGAACTGTGGGGTGAATCACAGTGAAGCCGACCAGGTGTGTCGTAGGCGACACGATGGAAGTCACAGAGTAGCGGAGTCACTCGACGGAGTGTCAGCCGCCTGTTGACGCAGGGTCAGGGTCGGTGACCGGCGTCAGGCGCCCAGTGACCGGTGACCAGCGCCGGGCCGAGCTGGTCCAGCTGCGCCTCGATCACCGCGATCATGCCCTCCGGGCCCTCCTCGCGCCGCTGGTCGCCGGCGCTGGACCAGGCCAGGTGCGCGGTGCGGATCGCGGCGCTGAAGACCGCGGCCAGCAGCCGGGGGCGCAGGTCGGCAGCGGCGTCCACGCCCTCCCGGGCGGCGAGGATCGCGGCCACCCGCTGCTCCTGCTCGGCGGAGCGGCGCAGCTGGGCGGCGAGCAGGCTCGGGGTCGACTCGATCAGCTGGAGCAGCTCCAGCGCCGCCGAGACGCCCCGGGAGCCCTGCTGGTAGTCCTCGGTGCTGAGGTCCCGCCAGGCCGCGCAGACCGCCATCCGCAGGGCCAGCAGCGGGGGCTCGTCGGACGGGCGGTCGGCGAGGCGTTCGACGAAGTAGTCCTCCGCGTCGGCCAGGACGGCGAGCGCGGCCTCCTCCTTGTTGGCGAAGTAGCGGAAGAAGGTCCGCTGCGAGACGTCCACCGCCGCGGCGATCTCGTCCACCGTGGTGCGCGCATAGCCCTGGCTCAGGAACAGCCGGTGCGCGGCGTCCACCAGGGCGTCCCGGGTGCGCTGCTTCTTGCGCTCGCGCAGACCGGGTGCGGGAGCGGGCACAGCTGTCGAGGTCGAGCCCATGCCCTCACGATATCGCCTCCGCCGCACCCCCTGAACGCTTGCTGTCAGCCACTGCCATAATCTCCCCGGGTGGCGCCCGCAGGCCGACGCGCTCGTGGGGACGGGCAGGACCCGGGCGCCACTACCCACACCCGTTCGGAGAACCGGGCTCCCGGGGAAGCAGCCTCCTGGGAAACGGCCGAGGGCCGGCTCCCCGCCGAAAGCGGGGGCCGGCCCTCAGACGTGCTGGTGGCGGGGATCAGGCGTCGCCGCCGGCTGCGCCCGGGTGGGCGGCGGCGACATCGAGCAGCTGGTAGCGGTCGATCGTCTCCTTCAGCGCGGAGCGCTCGATCTTGCCCTGCTTGGCCAGCTCGGTGAGCACGCCCAGGACCACCGACTGCGCGTCGATGTGGAAGAACCGGCGGGCCGCACCGCGGGTGTCGGCGAAGCCGAAGCCGTCGGCGCCCAGCGACTGCCACTGGCCCGGCACCCAGCGGGCGATCTGGTCCGGCACCGCGCGCATCCAGTCGGAGACCGCGACGAACGGGCCCTCGGCGCCCTGTAGCTTCTGGGTGACGTACGGCACCCGCTGAGGCTCCTCCGGGTGGAGCAGGTTGAACTCCTCGGTGGCGACCGCGTCGCGGCGCAGCTCGTTCCAGGAGGTGGCCGACCAGACGTCCGCCTTGACGTTCCACTCCTCGGCGAGGATCCGCTGCGCCTCCAGCGCCCACGGCACCGCGACACCCGAGGCGAGGATCTGCGCCGGGATCTGGCCGGCGGTGCCGGCCTGGTACTTGTGGAGGCCCTTGAGGATGCCCTCGACGTCGACGTCCTCGGGCTCGGCCGGCATCTGGATCGGCTCGTTGTAGACCGTCATGTAGTAGAAGACGTCCTCGCCGTGCGGGTGCTCGGCGGTGGAGCCGTACATCCGGCGCAGACCGTCCTGGACGATGTGGGCGATCTCGAACCCGTAGGCCGGGTCGTAGGCCACCACGCCCGGGTTGGTGGACGCCAGCAGGTGCGAGTGGCCGTCGGCGTGCTGCAGGCCCTCACCGGTCAGCGTGGTGCGGCCGGCGGTGGCGCCGATGACGAAGCCGCGGGCCAGCTGGTCGGCCATCTGCCAGAACTGGTCGCCGGTGCGCTGGAACCCGAACATCGAGTAGAAGACGTAGACCGGGATCAGCGGCTCGCCGTGCGTCGCGTAGGACGAACCGGCGGCGATCAGCGAGGCGGTGCTGCCGGCCTCGGAGATGCCGTCGTGCAGCATCTGGCCGGTCGGCGACTCCTTGTAGGCCAGCAGCAGCTCGCGGTCGACCGACTCGTAGGTCTGGCCGAGCGGGTTGTAGATCTTGGCCGACGGGAAGAGCGAGTCCATGCCGAAGGTGCGGTACTCGTCCGGCGCGATCGGCACGAAGCGGTTGCCGATGCCCTTGTCCCGCATCAGGTCCTTGAGCAGCCGGACGAAGGCCATCGTGGTGGCGATGGTCTGCTGGCCGGAGCCCTTCTTGACCGCCTTGTACGCGTCGTCGCCGGGCAGCACCAGCTGGCGCGGGCGCACCTTGCGGGTCGGCACGTAGCCGCCGAGCTCCTGCCGGCGGTCGTGCATGTACTGGATCTCCTCCGAGTCGCGGCCCGGGTGGTAGTAGGGCGGGTAGCCCTCCTCCAGCTGCTTGTCGGTGATCGGGATGTGCAGCCGGTCGCGGAACCGCTTGAGGTCCTCGACGGTCAGCTTCTTCATCTGGTGGGTCGCGTTGCGGCCCTCGAAGTTCGGACCCAGGGTCCAGCCCTTGACGGTCTGGGCCAGGATCACGGTCGGCTGGCCCTTGTGCTCGCGGGCCGCCTTGAAGGCCGCGTAGACCTTCTTGTGGTCGTGGCCGCCACGACCCAGGTGCTGGATCTGCTGGTCGGTCATGTTCTCGACCATCGCGCGCAGGCGCAGGTCGTCACCGAAGAAGTGCTCGCGGATGTACGCGCCGGTCTCGGTCGCGTAGGTCTGGAACTGGCCGTCCGGGGTGGTGTTCATCTTGTTGACCAGGACGCCGTCGCGGTCCTGGGCCAGCAGCGGGTCCCAGGTGCGGTCCCAGATCAGCTTGATGACGTTCCAGCCGGCGCCGCGGAACTGCGACTCCAGCTCCTGGATGATCTTGCCGTTGCCGCGGACCGGGCCGTCCAGGCGCTGCAGGTTGCAGTTGACCACGAAGGTCAGGTTGTCCAGGCCCTCGCGCGCGGCGAGCGACAGCTGGCCGAGCGACTCCGGCTCGTCCATCTCGCCGTCACCGAGGAAGGCGTAGACGTGCGACTGAGAGGTGTCCTTGATGCCGCGGTGCTCCAGGTAGCGGTTCATCCGGGCCTGGTAGATCGCACCCAGCGGGCCGAGGCCCATGGAGACGGTCGGGAACTCCCAGAAGTCCGGCATCAGCCGCGGGTGCGGGTAGCTGGACAGGCCGTACGGGGCCTTGGACTTCTCCTGGCGGAACGCGTCGAGCTGCTGCTCGGAGAGTCGGTCCAGCAGGAAGGCGCGGGCGTAGATGCCCGGGGAGGCGTGGCCCTGGAAGAAGATCTGGTCGCCGGACTCGCCCTCGGCGTCCTTGCCGCGGAAGAAGTAGTTGAAGCCGACGTCGTAGAGCGACGCGGAGGAGGCGAAGGTGGCGATGTGGCCGCCGACGCCGATGCCGGGCCGCTGGGCGCGCGAAACCATGACGGCCGCGTTCCAGCGGGTCGCGTTGAGGACCTTGCGCTCGATCTCCTCGTTGCCGGGGAAGAACGGCTCGTCCTTGGTGGCGATCGTGTTGACGTAGTCCGTGCTGCGCATCTCGGGCACGGCCACGCGCTTCTCGCGGGCACGCTCGATCAGGCGGAGCATCAGGTAGCGGGCGCGCTCACGTCCCCGCTCGTCGATGGCCGCGTCAAGCGACTCCAGCCATTCCGCGGTCTCCTCGGGATCGAAGTCCGGGACCTGACTCGGAAGGCCGCCAATGATGATCGGGTTGCGATCTGATCCGGAAGCCACGCTGTTCCTTCACTGTCGGACGAATTCTCTGGTGTTGTCGCGCCGCCTCCATCGTGCTACCGCGTTCGGAGATCCGTCATCTCTACCGATCGGTAACCATCGTCCCTGCTGGTTATCTGCCATGGGGAACCCGGTCAGGTGGCGTGCGGCCGGCGGTCCACCGTGGGTCCGCCGGAGTGAGGGCCAACAGAAGACTTTACGCCCGTGATCGGCATGCACTCGAATGCCGTTCGTATGGCGGGCGCGGTGACCGGATCTCGGCCATCCGCCGCCAGGCATCCGCAGCATGGGCGAACGGTCCGCAAAAGGGCAAATCGGTGTGATTCCCGGCACAGGTTACGGCGTGTCTTGGGACGACACGTCAACCTTTGGGTGGGATCGGGGGTCGGGTACTTGCGCGAACCGCCGCGCACGTGTGGACTACGGCCACAGCCCTGGCATCGACGCCGGGCCGAAATACTGGAGGTTATTCCCGTGAGCGCGACCGCGGACCCCGCGGACAAGTCCAACCCGGCCCTCAAGCTGGGCTTCGAGCCCGGTCAGGTCATCCAGGAGCTCGGGTTCGACGATGACACCGACCAGGTTCTCCGCGAGGGCATCGAGGAGATCACTGGGGAGGAGCTCGCCGACGAGGACTACGACGACGTCGCCGACGGCGTCCTGCTGTGGCACCGCGATGATGACGGGGATCTGACCGATGCCCTCGTCGACGCCCAGGAGTACCTGGTCGAAGGCGGTCTGATCTGGCTGCTGACGCCCAAGAAGGGGCGCGACGGCCACATCGAGGCCCACGAGATCGCCGAGGCCGCGCAGACCGCGGGTCTCTCCCAGACCAGCTCGATCAGCGTCGCCGCCGAGTGGGCGGGCACCCGCCTGGCCACGCCGAAGGCCGCGAAGTCCAAGCGCTGAGCCGTCCCGGCAGCTGGTGATCCGGCCCCCGTTGGAGTCCCCTCCAGTGGGGGCCGTGTGCGTTCCCGGACTGTTCGCCCCGGGCGCTGCCCTTAACAGCTGTTCGCCTCCGGCGAAACTGTCTCGCGGGTGCCTTCAGGACTCACCCGTTAGGCCGAAACCGGTCCGCCGGATGCGAGGATGAGCCCCGCGACCGGCCGTAGCGCCGCCGCCACCCTGCGGGATCCACCGTGACCCGCGGGACCCTACCGAGACCCGTGACGAAAGGTCCTCACCATGGCCATCGAGGTCGGCACCCAGGCTCCGGACTTCGAGCTCAAGAACCAGCACGGCGAGCTGGTCAAGCTCTCCGACTTCCGGGGCGAGAAGAACGTCGTCCTGGTCTTCTACCCGTTCGCCTTCACCGGTGTCTGCACCGGCGAGGTCTGCGAGATCCAGAACGAGCTGCCGCGGCTGCAGAACGACGACGTGCAGGTGCTGGCGGTCTCCAACGACTCGCCGTTCAGCCTGCGGGTCTTCGCCGAGCAGCAGGGCCTGGAGTACCCGCTGCTGTCGGACTTCTGGCCGCACGGCACCGTCTCCCGGGCCTACGGCGTCTTCGACGAGGAGAAGGGCTGCGCGGTGCGCGGCACCTTCGTGATCGACAAGGCCGGCGTGGTGCGCTGGACGGTCGTCAACGGCCTGCCGGACGCCCGCGACACCAAGGAGTACCTGACGGCGGTCGACGCGCTCTGAGCGCAGCGCCAGGGCCCGGCGCGGCGGGACCTCCCGGCGCACCGGGCCGCCGCGCTCCGGCGGCGGTCCGGCCGGGCCGCCCGCCGACCCTCGTGGCGCCAACTCCCGTGACGGGAACCGGCACTACGATCGGCCCGTTGGGCGATTCAGAGAGCCCGCACGGCACAACGAGACGCGACCCGAACGACGACAGCTTCATGGAGGACCTGTGGGTGTGAGCCTGAGCAAGGGCGGCAACGTCTCGCTGACCAAGGAGGTGCCGGGCCTGACGGCCGTCCTGGTCGGCCTGGGGTGGGACGCCCGGACCACTACCGGTGCCGACTTCGACCTGGACGCCAGCGCGCTGCTCTGCAACGAGCAGGGCAAGGTGGGCAAGGACAGCGACTTCGTCTTCTTCAACAACCTCAAGAGCCCGGACGGCTCGGTCGAGCACGCCGGCGACAACCTGACCGGTGACGGCGAGGGCGACGACGAGGTCATCAAGGTCGACCTGTCGACCGTGCCGCCCGCCGTGTCGAAGATCGTCTTCCCGGTGTCGATCTACGACGCCGATGTCCGCAGCCAGAACTTCGGCCAGGTCCGCAACGCCTACATCCGGGTGGTCAACCAGCTCGGCGGCCAGGAGATCGCCCGTTACGACCTCTCCGAGGACGCCTCCACCGAGACCGCGATGGTCTTCGGTGAGCTCTACCGCAACGGCACCGAGTGGAAGTTCCGCGCGATCGGCCAGGGCTACGCCTCCGGCCTGCGCGGGATCGCCCAGGACTTCGGGGTGAACGTCTGATCCCCGTCCGGATTCACCCGATGGCCCGCCCGAGTGGCGGGCCATCGGCGTTTCTGACTGCCCGTGCCCTGAGGGCGGATCAGGAGCAGCCCGGGCGGGAACCCGAAACAGTGGCCGGGAGCGGGCGCGACCCGCTTGATAGGTTCCAAGTTCAGCATGTTCAGTGGGCGGTCCAGGACTGATCGACCGTGAGTGGGCGTAGACATGGAAGTCGGCCCGCACACGTCCGATCGTGGCGCGGACCGCCAGGGAGTGGGAGGAAAATCCACCATGAGTGTCACGCTCGTCAAGGGCGGCAACGTCTCGCTGAGCAAGGCGTCGCCGAACCTGACGCAGGTGCAGATCGGCCTCGGCTGGGACGCCAGGTCGACCACCGGCGCGCCCTTCGACCTGGACGCCAGCGCGCTGCTCTGCTCCGGCGGCCGGGTGCTCGGCGACGAGTACTTCGTCTTCTACAACAACCTCAAGAGCCCCGAGGGTTCCGTCGAGCACATGGGCGACAACCTGGTCGGCGGGGTCGAGGGCGAGGACGGGGACGAGGAGGTCGTGGTGGTCAACCTCGACCTGGTGCCCGCGCAGGTGGACAAGGTGGTCTTCCCGGTCTCGATCTACGACGCCGACGCCCGGACGCAGAGCTTCGGCCAGGTCCGCAACGCCTACATCCGGGTGGTCAACCTGCAGACCGCCGAGGAGATCGCGCGCTACGACCTCACCGAGGACGCGTCCAGCGAGACCGCGATGATCTTCGGGGAGCTCTACCGCTACCAGGGCGAGTGGAAGTTCCGTGCCGTCGGTCAGGGCTACGCGTCGGGATTGCGAGGGATCGCCTTGGATTTCGGGGTCAACGTACAGTAAAGATTGCGTCAAAGAGATGATGTGATCTGTCACCGAAAGGTAGTCATAGCGTGTTCCTCCGAACCTTCGGATGGCCGTTCGCGGCCACGATCGCCGCACTGATCGGGGCAGGGCTGGTCTGGGGACCGACCGGGTTCGGCGTAGTGCTGATCTTGGCGATCCTGGAGATCTCGCTCTCCTTCGACAACGCGGTGGTCAACGCCACGGTCCTGAAGCGGATGAACCCGTTCTGGCAGAAGATCTTCCTGACGGTCGGCGTGCTGATCGCGGTCTTCGGCATGCGCCTGCTGTTCCCGCTGCTGGTGGTGGGGCTGACCGCGAAGATCGGGCCCGGCACGGTGCTGGACCTCGCCCTGCACAGCGACCACACGTACCACGGGCTGACCTACGCTCAGCACCTGGAGGCGGCCAACCCGGCGATCGCCGCGTTCGGTGGGATCTTCCTGCTGATGATCTTCCTGGACTTCGTGCTGGAGGAGAAGGACTACCACTGGCTGCGGTTCATCGAGCGCCCGCTGGAGAGGATCGGTCGGCTGGCCTCGGTCTCCACGGTGCTCGCGCTGGTCGCCCTGGTGCTCGCCGCCCGCTTCTTCGCCGGCGACCGGGCCGAGACGGTGCTGCTCGCCGGGGTGCTGGGCCTGGCGACCTACCTGGCGGTGAACGGCCTCTCCGGGCTCTTCGAGTCGTCGATGGAGGCCGATGAGGAGGGCGAGGAGGAAGACCAGCGGGCCGGGCGTTCGCTCGTGCAGGTGGCCGGCAAGGCGGCCTTCTTCCTGTTCCTCTACCTCGAGGTGCTGGACGCGTCGTTCTCGTTCGACGGCGTGGTCGGCGCCTTCGCCGTTTCGGACAACATCTTCCAGATCACGCTGGGCCTGGGCATCGGCGCGCTGTACATCCGCTCGCTGACGGTCTTCCTGGTCCGCAAGGGCACCCTGGACGACTACGTCTACCTGGAGCACGGCGCGCACTACGCGATCGGGGCGCTGGCCGGGATCCTGCTGGTCTCCATCGCGCACAAGATCCCGGAGATCGTCACCGGCCTGATCGGCGTGGCCTTCATCGGTGCCGCGCTCATCTCCTCGGTGCTGCGCAACCGGCGGCAGCCGGAGGACCCTGAGCTCGCGGCGGCGGACCAGCCCTCGGTGGCGGCGAGGCACTGATCGGGCGGCCGGCAAGCGAGGAGCCCCGCACCTGGTGATCAGGTGCGGGGCTCCGGTGCGTTCGGGGCCGGTTCGGCCCGCTCGGCTCGGGTGCGGGGCCGGTTCGGCCCGTCGGGGCCCAGGCCTGGTCGGCCCGGGTCGGAAGGGTCAGCCGAGCTTCTTCTCCATGGCGCGCAGCTTGCGCTCCAGCGAGTCGAACGGCGAGTCCAGCTTGGGCAGCGACAGCGTGTCGTCGTCCGGGGTCAGGTCGATGGCCTCCCGGCTCTCCCAACCGCCGTCCCGGCTGCTCCGGCCCTCGCCGCGCAGGCCGCCGGAGAGCGCCGCCGGCTCCAGCGCCGACGGGCCGACCTTGGCCATCGGGTCAGCGGCCTCCGCTAGCGCAGGCTCCGTAGCGGGCTGGGCGTCGCCGCTGCCGCGGGTCAGCGCGGGCACCTGGCGGCCACCGCGACCCCGGGGCAGGCCGGTGCCGGTCCGGGCGATCGCCTTCAGCTCGGCCCGCTCCCGGCGGTCGGCGCTGCGGGCCGCCGCACGGGCCTCCAGCTTGGCGGTCCGCTCCTCGCGGACCTCCTCCACCGCCTCGTCCAGGCTGCGCACGTTCTCCAGCAGCATCAGCGACCAGGCCGCGTAGGTCTCGCGCGGCGCCCGCAGCCAGCGGACGATCCGGATCTGCGGCAGCGGGCGCGGAATCAGGCCCTGCTCGCGCAGCGCGGCCCGGCGGGTCTGCTTCAGCGCCCGGTCGAAGAGCACCGCCGCCGAGATCGACATGCCGGCGAAGAACTGCGGGGCACCGTTGTGGTCGCCGCCGCGCGGGGCGTGCACCCAGTTGAACCAGGCCGAGGCGATCGCGAAGAGCCACACCAGCATGCGGGAGCCGAGCGCCGCGTCACCGTGGCTGGCCTCCCGCACCGCGAGCACCGAGCAGAACATGGCCGCACCGTCCAGGCCGAACGGCACCAGGTACTGCCAGCCGTTGCTCAGGCCCAGGTTCTGCGTACCGAAACCGACCAGGCCGTGGAACGAGAGCGCGGCGGCCACGCCGGCACAGACGAACAGCAGCACGTAGGAGGAGATCCCGTAGACCATCTCCTTGCGGCGGCGGCGCTCCTCGCTGCGCTCCCACGAGTCCGTGTTCTCCTCGGACTTGGCGGCCTTGAAGCGCAGGGTGGCCACCAGGATTGCAGTGAAGATCAGGGCCGCGCCGCCGACGACGGCCCAGACGACCTGTATGGAGGAGAGTGACATGCGGGTGTGAGCCTCTGCTTTCCGCGGTCGGGCGGGGAGGTTGGAGAGGTGCCCGCGGGTGACGGGGGACACCTGTGCGCCATGACGATATCGCGTCCGAGAAGGCGGCATGGTACGGGAGTACGAGTTGGACCGCCATCACCGTGACGGGTGGTATGCAAACCGAGTGACGGGGTGTCGGATCCGACGATGGCTCAGTCCCACTGCTGGGTAGGGAACCCGGTGCACAATGGTGCGTCAGACGATCGTCGCGGCAGGTGACGACGGGTCCGAGGGCTGGGGGTCGGCTGTGGGTGCGGTCTGGGAGTTCCTGCGCGGTGAACGGCATCTGTCCGACGTGCAGCTGAACCAGGGCGGCAAGATCACCCTGACCAAGTCCAGCCCCGCGCACGCGATAACGGGCGAGGGCGCGATGACCGGCAACCTCTACGTGAACCTGCACTGGACGGCACGCGAGGTCGACGGCGGGCAGGGGCAGCTGCGCCGCAAGCTGCTCCAGCCGCGCCAACTGCTGCGCAACGAGACCGAGGTCGGCCAGCCGGTCGGGCCGCAGAACGTCGACCTGGACCTCGCCTGCATGTATGAACTCGCCAACGGCGCCCGGGGCGTGGTGCAGCCGCTCGGCCAGTTCTTCGGCGACCTCAACCAGCCGCCGTACATCAAGCTGAGCGGCGACGACCAGTACGGTGCGCCGTCCGGCGAGACGATGTTCATCAACCTGGAGAAGAAGGACGAGTTCAAGCGGCTGCTGATCTTCGTCTACATCTACGACGGGACGCCGGCCTTCGCCCACACCCATGCCGTGATCCAGATCATCCCGCCGACCGGGCCGCGCCTGGAGGTCAACCTCGACCGCCGGGAGGCGGCCGCCCGGTCCTGTGCGGTGCTGCTGATCGAGAACCAGGGCGGCGTGCTGATGGCCCGCCGGGAGCTGCGGTACGTGCACGGCTTCCAGTCGGACCTGGACCGCCTGTACGGCTTCGGCATGCAGTGGCAGCGCGGCTACAAGGACAGCTGAGCCTGCGGCCGGGCCCGGCCGGCCCGGTCGCCGTGCGCCGGGCCGGTCAGCGCGGCTGGAACTGCGGGCCCTGCGGCGGGAGCGCGAAGTTGGGGTCCACCACCGGCGCGGGCTGCGGCGGCACCCCGGGCACTCCGGGCACCCCCGGCGCCTGCTGCGGCGCGGGCGGGTAGCCGTAACCGGGGTGCGGGGGCTGGGTCTGCGGCGGCTGCATGGTCTGAGGGTAGCCGTAGCCGGGCTGCTGCTGCGGATAGCCGTAGCCGGACTGGGTCGGCTGCTGCGGCGGCTGGCTCGGCGGGTAGCCGTACCCGGCGGCCACCGGGGCGGGAGCGGGCGCCGCGGCGGGTGGCGTCGGCACGGTGGGCGGGGCCGCCGGGGGCGGCGGCAGGGTCGGGCCGGTGGTGGGCTGGGCGGCCTGCGGGTGAGCAGCCTGCGGTTGACCGGCGGGCGCGGGGGCGGTGGTGACGCCGTGCGGCGCGGTGACCGGCGGGGCGCCGGGCGGTGGCGGCACGGCCGGGGTGCCGGGCTCGGCGGCCTGCTCCGCGGCCGCACCCGGCACGGGAGCCTCCTCGTCCACCGTGATGCCGAAGTCGGTGGCCAGGCCGCTCAGGCCGGACGCGTAGCCCTGGCCGACCGCGCGGAACTTCCAGCCGCCGTCCCGCCGGTAGAGCTCGCCGCAGACCAGCGCGGTGACCGCCTCGATGCCGCGCACCTGGAACTCGGCCAGCGGGTCGCCGCCGGCGTCGTAGAGCAGCATCCGCAGCCCGCTGACCTCGTGGAAGGTGCCCGGCTCCACCGAGCCCGCGACCACCACCCGGTCGACCCAGGCCGGGAGCTTGGCCAGGTCGACCTCGATGGTGTCGGCGATCTCCGCGGCGCCCGCCACCCGCTGCTTGGGCAGGTGGCGGACCACCCCGGAGGGGTGGCGCGGCTGGTTGTAGAAGACGAAGTCGGCGTCCGACTGGACCTTGCCGCCCGCGCCGAGCAGCAGAGCCGAAGCGTCCACGTCCGGCGCGTCCGGCACCGCGCTCCAGCGCAGCACGGCCCGGACCGCGGCTGCGGCCAGCGAGATATTGGCACCCTTCGCCATCACGTGCGTCATACCGGCCATCCTGCCTGCCCACCCGACCGCCGGACAACGCGGGTGCACGGGCGTGTCCGGGCCGCGGGGCACGGCGGTACGTGTCCGGAGAGCCGCCGAGTGGCCGAAAAACTTGCCTGATATCGCAACTGATTAAACGTTTATCGCGCGTCGAAAAGTTCAGCGAATTCCGGGTCCGTGCGCGCCGGAACCGCCTCTGACGGGTCGTACGATAGGCCGCTACCGACAGGGTGGGCTGCGGCAACGGGCGTTGCCCGCGCGGCATCGCGGGGGATTTTCGGCGCATTGCCGGGGGTGGTTCCCGGGTCTTGCCCTGCCGCTGCTTTCCGATGCCCTGCCGGCCATGTGCCGGCCCCGTCACGGGAGATTGTTTTGCGCCATTTCGGCCAGCTGGGCGCGGAGGTCCGCCGGCGGCTCTTCCATCTCGAGCCGCAGTCGTTCGATCGGCGAAGCGACGCCCCCGTGCTGGCCGCCGCCCTGGGCGCCACCCTCTACTGCCCCGCCACCCGGCCCGCGCTCGCCGCCGACGTCCGCCGCCAGGCGGCCCGCGGCGCCGTCTCCATGGTGCTCTGCCTGGAGGACGCGATAGCCGACTCCCAGGTCCGCGCGGCCGAGGCCAACCTGCTGACCCAACTGGCCCGGCTTGCCGCCGGCCCCGAGGACGACCTGCCGCTGCTCTTCGTCCGGGTCCGCACCGCCGAGCAGATCGGCGACCTGACCCGGCGGCTCGGGGCCGCCGCCCGGCTGCTCAGCGGCTATGTGCTGCCCAAGTTCACCGAGGCCACCGGCCCGGGCTACCTGGAGCGGCTGGCCGAGGCCGAAGCCGCCCTGGGGCAGCGGCTGTTCGGGATGCCCGTGCTGGAATCGCCGGAACTGGCCCACCTCGAGCGACGCAGATCCGAACTGCTGGGCGTGGCCGAGGTGCTGGCCAAGCACCGGGAGCGAGTGCTGGCCGTCCGGCTGGGCGTCACCGACCTGTGCGCCGCCTACGGACTGCGCCGCTCACCCGAACTGACCGCCTACGAGCTGCCGTTGGTCGCCAGCGCGATCGGCGACGTGGTCAACGTCCTCGGCCGGACCGACGGCACCGGCTTCACCCTGACCGGGCCGGTCTGGGAGTACTTCCCGCTGCCCGGCGGCGGCCCCGAGCTGGACGGCCTGCGGCGCGAGCTCGAACTCGACCTGGCCAACGGGCTGCTGGGCAAGACCTGCGTGCACCCCAGCCAGCTGCCGGTGGTGCACGCCCGCACGGTGGTCAGCCACGAGGAGTACCGCGACGCCTCGGACATCCTGCGCCGTGAGGCCGGCGGGGTCTCGGCCTCCGACTACCGCAACAAGATGAACGAGGCCGGGCCGCACCGGCGGTGGGCCGAGCGGGTGCTGAGGCGGGCGGCGGCCTTCGGGGTGGCCCGGGCCGGGGTCGGGTTCGCGGAGCTGCTGTCGGCGGTGCGGGGTGGGTGAGGTGGTGGCCGGCGGGCAGGTGGGTGAGGTGGTGGCCGGCGGGCTGGTGGGTGAGGTGGTGGCCGGCGGGCCGGAGGGCGAGGTGGTGGCCGGCCGGCCGGAGGGCGAGGCCTGGGGCGGTTCCTGGGTGGCCGAGCAGGTCGGCATCGAGCTGTCCGACTCGCCCGGCCTGCGGGACCTGGTGGGGATGGCGATCCGGCGCGGCAACCCGGCGCGCGCCCAGCTGCTGGTCTCCCGGGTGCTGGGCAAGCACGTTCCGCAGCACCCCTCGGTGGTGCTCGGCGCCGGGCGGCGGCTGGGCGCCGAGGTGCGGGCCGTGCTCGGGGCGGAGCCGGCCGTGGTGCTGAGCTACGCGGAGACCGCCACCGCGCTCGGGCAGTGCGTGGCCGACGAGTTGGGAGCTGTCCACCTGCACTCCACCCGGCGCGCGGTGCCCGCCTACACCTCGGTGGCCGACTTCGAGGAGGAGCACTCGCACGCCACCTCGCACCTGCTGCTGCCACGTGATCCCGAACTGCTGGCGGCCGACGGCGCGTTGGTTCTCGTCGACGACGAACTTTCGACCGGCCGTACGGTGTTGAACACCATCGCCGCGCTGCATCGCCGGTGGCCGCGCCGGCGGTACGTACTGGCCGCGCTGGTCGATCTGCGCACCGTGCGGGACCGGGCGCGCCTCGCGGAGTTCGCCGCCGGGCTCGGGGCCTCGGTGACCGCGGTCGCCCTGGCTCGCGGCGAGATCCGGCTGCCGGCCGACGTGGTGGTGCGGGCGGCTGCAGTGGTGGCACGGGCCGGAGCGGAGGCACGGGCGGCTGCAGTGGTGCGGGGCGCCCCGGTGGTGCGGGCGAGGGTGCGACCGGCGCGCCGGCTGCTGAGCGCGCCGACCTGGTGCGCCTGGAGCTCGACTGGCCACTCGGGGTGCCGGAGGGTGCGCGGCACGGCTGCACGCCCGACGAGGTGCGCCGGCTCACCGCGGCGCTGCCCGCGCTGGCGGACACCCTGGCCGGCCGGCTGCGCGGCGACGAACGGCGGATCCTGGTGCTCGGCAGCGAGGAGCTGATGTACGCGCCGCTGCGGCTGGCCGAGGCGCTGGCCGGGGCCCTGCCCCAAGCGGAGGTCCGGTTCTCCAGCACCACCCGCTCACCGGTGCACGCGGTGGACGCCGACGGCTACCCGATCCGCACCGTGGTGGATTTCCCGGCACCCGAGGGCGAGGGCGAGCGGTACGCCTACAACGTGGCACCCGGCCGGCGCCGGGCCAGCCGGTTCGACGCCGTGGTCCTGGTGGTCGACGCGACCGCCGACACCCCCGCACTGCACGCACCGGACGGCCTGCCGGCCCGGCTGCGCGCGACCACCGACCGGGTGGTGCTGGCCGTGCTGCCCACGGTCGGGGCGCTGCCGCGCCCCCTCGGCGGCCCCGACTTCTCCTCCTACTCGGCGAGCGAGGTGCGCTGGCTGCTGACCGACCTCTCCGGCGCCGCCCTGGAGACGCCGACCGCCGAGCGCGAGGCCGCGACGCAGTCCGGGCGGGCGCACTACGCCCAGTCGCTGCCAGTGGAGTACCAGCCCGGCCCCCGCTACCAGGAGCTGTTCCGGCAGGCGCTGGCCGCCTCGGCCCGCCGGCTCGCGGTGGCCGTCGGCGTGGTCGCCGAGACCCTGCTCCGGGAGCGCGGCAGCAGCCTGGTGCTGGCCTCGCTGGCCCGGGCCGGCACGCCGGTGGGCCTGCTGGTGCGGCGCTGGCTGGCCCTGACGCACGGTCTGACGGTGCCGCACTACGCGGTGTCGATCCTGCGCGGTCGGGGCGTCGACCGGGTGGCACTGCGCTACCTCGCCCACCACCACGAGCCGCGGCAGGTGGCCTTCGTGGACGGCTGGACCGGCAAGGGCGCGATCACCCGGGAGCTCACGGCCGCGCTGGCCGGCACCCCGTTCGACCCCGCGCTGGCCGTACTGGCCGACCCCGGCCGGTGCGTGCGCACCTACGGCACCCGGGAGGACTTCCTGATCCCGTCGGCCTGCCTCAACTCGACGGTCTCCGGGCTGGTTTCACGCACCGTGCTCCGCGCCGACCTGATCGGCCCCGGGGACTTCCACGGCGCCAAGCACTACCGGGAGTTGGCCCCGCACGACGTCTCCGCACGGTTCGTCGACGCGGTCTGCGAATGGTTTCCGACGGTCCGTCAAGAAGCCCTGGCCGCAGCGGACTTGCTGGCTCGGGCGGGCGACGGCCGGGAGCCGGACTGGGCCGGTTGGGCGGCCGTCGAGCGGATCAGCGAGCGGTACGGGCTGGCCGACGTCAACCTGGTCAAGCCCGGCGTGGGGGAGACCACCCGGGTGCTGCTGCGCCGGGTGCCCTGGCGGGTGCTGGTGCGGGCCGGCGCGGGCGCCGAGCTGGAGCACCTGCGGCTGCTGGCCGAGGAGCGGGACGTTCCGGTGGAGGAGGTGGCCGAGCTGCCGTACTCGTGCGTCGGGTTGATCCGGCCGCTGGCGAACGGCGGGAGGTGACCGCAGGGGGCCTCCCGCCGCGCCGGGTGCGCGGGCTCAGCCGCAGCAGCCGCCACCGCAGCAGCCGCCGCCACCGCCCGAGGACTGCGGCGCGCCCGTGCCGCCCGGAGAGGTGATGGCGACCGTGGAGAGCAGCTTGGTGGTGTCCGGGTGGCCCTGCGGGCAGACCGCCGGAGCGTTGGCCTGCGCCATCGGGCGGCGCAGTTCGAAGGTGGCACCACAGGTGCGGCAGCGGAAGTCATAACGTGGCATGACCGCAGCGTACCCGCGGGGGCACCCCGCCGCCGGGTGCTGCGGCAGCACCCGGCTAGTGGGCGTCCGCGCGGATCAGCGCGACCACCTCGGCGGCCGCCTGCCGGGCGCCGTCCAGCTCGGTGAGGAACAGCCAGTAGTCGGGGTGCCGCCCGGCCGCCGACAGCGCGGCCACCGCGCGGTCCACCCGCAGCACCGCGGCGTCCAACGGCCCGGCGTGGCGCGGGTCCGGGGTGCTGCGGCCGGCCATCGCCAGGCGCTGGGCGTCCCGCAGCGCGAACCGGGCCCGCTCCACCTCGGCCGTCGGCTCGCTCGCCACCGCGGTCAGCCGGCGCAGCCGGTCCGCGACCGCCTGCGCCGAGCCGTCGGCGGTGTCCAGCAGCGCGCGAACCGTGCCGAGCGCGGCCGTCGCCTCCGCCAGCGCTGCTCGTCACGGGCCCGGGCGGCTTCGGCGAGCCGGGCCTCGGCGGCCCGCACGGCCTCGTCCAGTTGCTGCGGCACCCGCTGCAGGTCCTGCCAGCAGGCCGAGGCGAACCCCCGGCGCAGCTCGCTGAGGGTCGGCTCGACCACCGCCGATCTGGTGCGCAGCGCGTCGATCCGGGTGCGCAGGCTGGCCAGCCGGCGGTCGATCCCGGCGGCCTGCTCGGGCAACTGCTCGGCCTCGGCCCGGATCTGAGCCGCCTGCCGCCGGACCTCCGCGGCGCGCCGCAGGGTGTCCTTGATGCCGTGCCGGGTGACGCCCTCGTTGAGCTTGGTCAGCTCCGGCGCCAGCGCGGCCAACCGGGCCGCCGACTCGGTGGCGGTCAACCCGGCGGCCCGCACGGCGTCCAGCGCGGTGGTGGCGCCCAGCAGTTCCCGCTTGGCCTGCTCCACCGCCGGGGCGACCCGGGCCAGCTGGTCCTCGGCGTGCTGCACCAGCGGCTGCAGCCGGGCGAGGTAGGCGGTCAGTTCGGCCTGCGTGGCGGTCAACTGCTGCTGGGCGTGCCCCAGGCGCTGCCGGGCCTCGGCGACGGCCCCCGGCGGCAGCTCGGCGGCCTCCAGGTCGGCCGTGTCCAGCGCGGCGAAGTAGCCCAGCGTGACCTGGTTGATCCGCTCGGTCAGACCCCGGTAGTCGGCCAGCGCCTGCCGCACCATCGCCGAGTCCTCGGCCGCCCGCACCGTCTCCACCGCGAGCTCCGCCTCCCGCTGGGCGGCCTCCAGGTCGTAGAAGGCCAGCTGCGCCGCATCCCGCGCGGCCACCGCCTCGTCCCGCTGGGTGTCGTTGCCGCGCCGCCACCAGGAGCCGCGCCCACCGCCACTGCCGAACGACCCGCTCACCCAGCACCCCCTGCTCAACCCGCCGACCGGACCCCTCATTCTCCCCGATCGCCCCGCCCACCCTTCGTACCGCCATATCCAGCAGGACGCCAGGCCGCGGATTAGGTACTCTTACCTCTCGCCGCACGGCCCCTCAGGGTGCCGCCCGGCGGCAGGGGTGCGTAGCTCAGTGGTAGAGCGCTGCTCTTACAAAGCAGATGTCGGCGGTTCGAAACCGTCCGCGCCCACCAGAGGGAAGCCCCGGACCGGTCGCGGTCCGGGGCTTCGCCGTTGGCGGGCTGCTGCGGTCGTGGGTCAGGCCGCCTGCGGGACCAGTTCGTGCATCTCGTCCTGGCCGTCCCGGATGCAGCCGTAGCTGCACTCGGGGACGGGGTTCCAGGCACCGGAGAGGGCGCCGAGCGGTTCGGAGACCACGATGCGGGTCTCGTCGGAGACCAGGCGCAGGGTGCCGACCTCGGGGTGCAGGGCGCGCAGCGAATCGACGTCCGTGCTGTAGAAGAGCGATCGCGTGGCGCGCTCGGTGGAGTAGCGGAAGGCCCACAGCCGGTCGCCGTCGGACACGGCCACCGTCATGTTGATGGCATTGGGTATGCCGTGGCGGGCGGCGGTGGCCTCCACCAGGCCGATCATGCGTTCCACCGCGCCTGGGACGTCGTTCTCCATGCCGAGGGTGAGGGCGAGGTAGAACATGGTCTCCGAGTCGGTGGTGCCCTCGATCGAGGGGAAGAGGGAGGGGTCGACCGCGAGCATGAGCTCCCGGCGGATCTCGTGGAAGCGGTTGATCAGGCCGTTGTGCATCCACAGCCACTGCTTGTAGCGGAACGGGTGGCAGTTGCTCTCCTGGGTCGCCGTGCCCGTGCCGGTGGCGGCGCGGATGTGGGCGAAGAACAGGTGCGAGCGGACGTGGGAGGCCAGGTCGTGCAGGTTGCGGTTGCTCCAGGCCGGTCCGACGCCGTGGAACACCGCCGGCGTCTCGTCCGGATCGAGTGGGCCGACGGCCGGGTCGGTGTACCAGCCGACGCCGAAGCCGTCGCCGTTGGTCGTCTCGGCGCCGAGACGGGAGTGGCGGCTCTGGTCGATCAGGGAGTGTTCGGGCTTGTAGATCAGTTCGTCGAGCAGGATGGGTGTCCCGGAGTAGGCCAGCCATCGGCACATGGGTTCTCACCACCTTGCCGGCACTGCGAGGCGCGCGGCGTCGAGGCATGCCGTCCCTTCCACGGTAGGACGGTGTGTCGGCGGGGGCGCGTCGACGCTCGGCGAGTGGGCGGCGAGCAAGCGCTTGCTCAGTAGTCCAGCCCCGGGAACCAGTCGCCGCGCCCCTGCGGGGTGAGGTCCAGCAGGTTCCAGACCGGCGAGAGCAGGTCGATGCCGCGCTGGTCGATGTCGGAGTCCATCCTGGGGCGGGTCGAGTACTGGTGGCGGATGGTGCCGTCGGGGTCCTTGGTGAACACCGAGATCGTCGAGTCCTGGTTGCCCGCCTCGTCCTCGCTGCCCAGGTCGTACTTGAACGAGCCGGCCCCGCAGCTGAGCAGCCGCAGCCGGTCCCAGCGCCGCCGCCGGGCGTGCTCCCGCAGCTGCTCCGGGTCGGCGGCGGCGATCACCACGAAGTCGGCCCGGCGCTGCACATGGCCGACCACGCCGTTGAAGCCGTCGATCCACAGGGTGCACATCGGGCAAGGGTCGACCTGCTTCTTGCCGTACATGAACTGGTAGACCAGCAGGGGGCGTCCGGGTTCGGTGAAGAGCGAGGACAGCTGGACCGGACGGACCGGCAGGTCGCCCTGGTCGAGGTGGGCCGGGCCCTCCAGGAAGATGTAGTCGGTCACCGCCGGACCGGTCGGCAGGGCCCGCCGCCGCTCCGCGACCCCCTCGCGCTGCCGCATCAACTCGATCTCGGCGCGCTGCAGTTGTTCACGCGCCTCGGCGTACTCGGGGCTCTCGTTGGGCAACCGGGTGGCATACGGGTGGAACGGCGAGACTGAGGACATGCGGCCAGCGTCGGCCGGGGCGGTGGGCCGGGCAACCGGGGTGTGCCGGACGGGTGGTGCGGGGCGCGGCCCCGCACCACCCGCCGGATGGCTCAGCGGTGGCTCGGGAACTCCACCACCTGCTGGTAGGTCGGCCGGTTCTGCCAGGTGGTGGTCGCGTCGGTGACCCCACCCAACGGGCGCTGGATGATCCCGTCGGCGCACCACTGGTCACCCGCCGAGCAGTTGCCGTCGCCCGGGTAGACCTGGGACGCGCTCTCGGCGGCGGCCTGCTGCAGGGTGTTCAGCAGCACCGTCCGGCAGGCCGCCAACTGCCCGCCGCCGCAGAACTGCTGGGCCAGCGGACCGGCCACCGGGTGACCGAGCACCGAGCGCAGGTCCTTGTCCAGGTAGCTCCACCAGCCGTACTGGAACGACGAACCCTTGTGCGGGATCGACTCGTTGGCGCTCACCGAGCCGCTGGTGGACCCGGTCTGCCCGCCCGAGGGCGACTCGTTGATCTGCAGGGCGCCGGTCAGCGCGGTGTAGGCCTGGTCGCCGAGGCCGGGGTGCATGACGCCGTCGGCGAGCAGCGGCCACCAGGCGTCCATCACCTGGATCGCGGTGGCGTCGGTGTAGGCGTGGCTGCCCGCGGAGGTCTCCACCCGCTTGCTGCCGGATGCCTGCCAGGAGGTCAACTCCTGGACGACCGAAGCGAGCTGGGGATCGGTCACCGGAGAGCTGCCAATCACCTGGAGCAGTTCGGGCAGCACGTCCTCACCACGCAGGTCGGTGACCGCGGCGTCCTCCATCGCCTGGGTGAGCGAGGCCCGGGTCACCCCGCCCTTGGCGACCAGCGCCTTGACCCGGGAGTCCAGCAGATTGGCCCGGTGCACCGAGCCGTCGCCGAACCCGGCCGCACCGTAGTCCGCGGCCTGCTTGTTGTTCCAGGAGACGTAGTAGTCCTGGTCGACGGACTGCGGGTGCTGGGACGGCGGGGTGTACCGGGCGGTGTTGGTGGCAGGGTCGAACCCCTGCCACTCGTAAGCGGCTTGGGCCATGACCGGCAGGCCGGGGTCGACTCCGGGCGCCCGCACCGGGTTGTTCCCGGAGTTGTAGTAGGCGGTGTGCTGGGAGTCGGCGTAGAACCAGTTGAAGGTGTAGTTGATGTTCTGCACCGCCTGCTGGAAACCGGCCGGACCCTGCACCACGGACGGGTCGTTGAGCATCTGGAACCCGACGATCGAGTCGACCTCGTGCTTGTAGCTGGAACGCAGCGAGGTGAACGCCACCGGCTGCCCGCCGACCGTGCCGCGGGCCGTCACCAGGCCGTAGTCGGAGCGGTACATCACCAGTGAGTAGGAGCCGGCCGGGGTGGAGTCGGCGGTGGTCGGCGACCAGGAGTCGTTCTGCACCAGCTTGTCGAACGGGGTGCAGACCCCGTGGTAGAGGTAGGACTCGGCGGCCAGCGTCACCGGGGAGCCGTCGGTGGTGCAGAGCGGCACGGCGTAGGTGTCGGTGATGTCCTGCCCGGCCGAGGTGGCGCTCCACGCGTAGTCCTGGCCGCGGCCCAGCTCGACGTAGAAGCTCAGCCCGGCGAAGGCGGCGCCGCGGGCGCTGATCCCCGGGCCCTGCAGCTCCTCCAGCATCAGCAGCTGCGGTGCGAAGTAGCCGGTCTGCGGGCCGAATACCGCCACGGGATGTCCGCTGGAGGTGTACTTGCCGGACACCACCAGGGCGTTGGACATGCCGTGCTTGGCGGTCAGCAGATTGCCGGGCAGCACGCCGGCGGCGGCCGTGGTGCTGCTGGTGGCCGATCCGGTGGCGTTGTAGATCAGTTGCTCGGGCACCACCGAGCCCTGGTCCGGCATCGCGACGCCCTGCGGGTTGTTCGGCGGCAGCGCGTACGGGAACGACTGGCCGTCGTGCAGGGTGGTGACCGCCTCCGGGTCGTTGGCCTCGCGCAGCGAGAGCCACAACTGGTCGCCGAGCGCGGTGCCGTAGCGGGCCTCGGCGGCCTGCTTGACCGCGGCCGACTGCAGTTCGCCACCGCCGCCGGAGCCGAACAGCGCGCCGATCACCGAGGCCAGCGCGACCAGGTCGGTCAGCTTGAACGGCTGTATCGAGCCGGCGTTGGTGATGGCGTTGACCTGCCCGGTCAGGTCGTACTCGCCCGGGAAGTAGCGGCCGTTGTAGGACTCGTTGATGTACTGGTTGATCCCGTCGACATAGGCCTGGGCGTCGGCGAGGGCCTGCTTGGTGCGGGCGTTCTGGTTGGCCAACGCGTCGATCTGCCCCTGGAGTTCGTCCTCGGTGTAGGGCGCGGCCTGCCAGAAGCTCTGCTCCAGCTGCCGGTTGGCGGCCGCGCCGCCGGCGAAGCCGGACAGCTCGCCCCGGCCGACGTGCCGGAACAGGTCCATCACCCAGAGCCGGTCCTGGGCGGCCGCGTAGCCGGCCCCGAACTCGGTGCCGTACCTGGTCGTTCCGGTGATGTGCGGCACGCCGACCTTGTCGCGCAGGATGGTGACGTCCGGGCGCGGGTTGCTGGTGCTGGTCACCTGGCCGGCCGGGATGCCGAACGAGGAGTCGTTGAAGAAGTTGTTCAACTGGCCGTTGGTGAGGCCGGGGTAGCCGGATGCGAGCGCGGAGTAGGGGCCGAGCTGGTCGTCGGTGTGGGCCGGTTTGGTGCCGAACACCTTGTTGGCGAGGATGTCGGCAAGGGTGGCGTTGCCGTTCTCGCCGGGCGGCAGGATGTCGTTGCACTGGCCGGCGCAGTAGTCGTTGGCGGCGGCGGCCCGGCCGGTCGCGTGGCCGGTCGCGGCCTGGGCGGTCACGGCGCCCGGCACGGCCGCCAGCAGAGCGGCGGCCACAGTGGCGGCGAGCGCGGTTCTGATCCCGGTGGAGCGACGGTCACCGGCGTGTGGTCGCCGGATCCGCAAGGGCATGCGTGGGGGCACGATCAGGCTCCTCGCTGTGCAGGAAAGGAAACCTGACGGTAAGTCGGATTCTGTTCGGTGCCTAGCCGCTGTGCGCGGATTCAGTGTGATTATTTGTCATGTCTTGACGACTTCGAGGGGTGCGGGCGGTGCCTTCGAGGGGGAGGGGCGGCGCCGGGCGCGGCGGAGGGCAGTCGTACCGGTTGTAAGGGAGAGATAAAGCGCTGGCAGCAGTTCGCCTGTTCGACAGATCCCTTTGGCCCAGCGCACGTCCAGGGCGGCAACAACCAAGGCATGCGAGTCGCCATCGTCACCGAGTCCTTTCCGCCGGAAGTCAACGGCGTCGCCCACAGCGTGCTGCGCACCGCCGAGCACCTGGTGCGGCGCGGCCACCAGCCCTGGTCATCACCCCGGCCCCGGCCCGCGGCTCCAGCAGCCCCGAGCACACCTTCGGCCCCGAGGCCGCCGACCTGCCGGTGGTGCGGATCCCCTCAGTCCCGCTGCCCGGCTATCCGCAGGTGCGGCTCGCCCTGCCCAGCTCCCGGCTGGGCGCGGCACTGGCCGCCCACCGGCCCGACCTGGTCCACCTGGCCAGCCCGTTCATCCTCGGCGCCCGAGGCATGGCGCAGGCCGCCCGGCTCGGCCTGCCCAGCGTGGCCGTCTACCAGACCGACCTGGCCGGCTACGCCCAGGCGTACCGGATCGGCGGCGGCCTCGGCGCGGCCGCCGCCTGGCAACGGATCCGCACCATCCACCGGGCCGCCACCCGCACCCTGGCGCCCTCCACCCCCGCCGCCCAGGACCTCACCGCGCACGGCGTCCCGCGCGTCCACCTGTGGCCGCGCGGCGTCGACTCGCTGCGCTTCCACCCCCGCCACCGCGACCAGGCGCTGCGCCGGGCGCTCGCCCCCGGTGGCGAGGTGCTGGTCGGCTACGTCGGCCGGCTGGCCCCCGAGAAGCGGGTCGACCTGCTCGCCGGAGTGGCCGCCCTGCCCGGTGTCCGGCTGGTGGTGATCGGCGACGGGCCGAGCGCCGGCGCGCTGCGCGAACTGCTGCCCGGTGCGGTGTTCCTGGGGCGGCGCACCGGCGAGGAACTGGCCCGCTGCTACGCCAGCCTCGACCTGTTCGTGCACACCGGTCCGCTGGAGACCTTCTGCCAGACCATCCAGGAGGCGATGGCCAGCGGCGTCGCGGTGGTCGGCCCGGCCGCCGGCGGGCCGCTCGACCTGATCGGGCACCGCCGCACCGGCCTGCTGGTCGCCCCGCGCGACCAGCGCGCCGTCACCGAGGCGGTCGCCGAACTCGCCGCCGACCCGCAGCGCCGCGCCGCCTACGGGCAGGCCGGCCGGGGCGACGTCACCGCCCGCACCTGGGAGGCGATGGGGGACCTGCTGCTGCGGCACTACGCGGAGGCGCTGGCGGAGCACCGCGGCACGCCGGTGCGCTACGACGCGGTGCCGGCGGCTCCCGCGCAGCCCGTCGAGGAGTTCCCCGCTCCGGTCGCTCCGATCGAGCACCCGGCTCCCGTCGAGGAGCAGGCGGTATGAGCTCCTCACTGCGCATCGTCCGGCTGGCCAACTTCGTCACCCCGGTGTCCGGCGGCCTGCGCACCGCGCTGCGCCACCTCGGCGCCGGCTACCTGGCCGCCGGGCATGAACCGGTGCTGGTGGTGCCCGGCCCCGAGCACCGCGACGAACTCACCGAACAGGGCCGGGTGGTGACCCTCCCGGGCCCGGTGCTGCCGGCCAGCGGCGGCTACCGGCTGCTCACCGACCGGATGGCCGTCGCCCGGCTGCTGCACCGGCTGGCCCCCGACCGACTGGAGGTCTCCGACCGCACCACGCTGCGCTGGACCGGCAGTTGGGCCCGGCGCAACGGGGTGCCCGCGGCGATGGTCTCGCACGAGAGCGCCACCGGCCTGCTCCGCACCCGGGGCCTGCCCGAGCCTGCCGCCCGGGCCCTCGCCGACCGCCTCAACTCCCGCACCGCGCACGCATATGACACCGTGATCTGCACCACCGACTGGGCCGCCGACGAGTTCCGCCGACTCGGCGTCCAGCACCTGGTGCAGGCGCCGCTCGGCGTGGATCTGGACCGACTGCACCCATGGCGGCACGACCCGGCCGTGCGGCAGCGCTATGTGACGGATGGTCAGACCATGCTGATGCTCTGCTCGCGGCTCTCGGCGGAGAAACGGCCGGGGCGGGCGCTGGACGCGCTGGCCGAGCTGCGCCGCACCGGGCTGGACGCCGTCCTGGTGGTGGCCGGCACCGGCCCGCTGCGGGAACGGCTGCAACGGCGCGCCGGGCGCGAGGGGCTGCCCGTGCGGTTCCTCGGCCACATCGCCGAACGGGCCGAGCTCAGCGCCCTGTTGGCCTCGGCCGATGTGGTGCTGGCGCCCGGGCCGATCGAGACCTTCGGGCTGGCCGCGCTGGAGGCGCTGGCCTGCGGCACCCCGGTGGCGGTCAGCCGTTCCTCGGCGCTGCCCGGCATCGTGGCCGACGCGGGCGCGGTGGCCGCCGACACCGGACCAGGATTCGCCGCAGCGGTACGGGAGTTGCTGGCCCGCCCCGAGGACCGGCGGCGCACCGAGGCCCGGGCCCGGGCCGAGCAGTACAGCTGGGACGCAGCGGTCGCGGCGTTCCTGGCCATCCACGAACGGAGCAGAGCACGCAGCGTCGGGAGCATGACATGACCGCACCCACCCACTCCGCGCCCGCGATCGCGGCCGCCCCGGTTGAGATCGTCCGCTTCGCCGCCCTGGGCGACTCCGTCACCGAGGGGGTCGGCGCCCCCGCCGGCCCGCCATGCCCGGCTGGCGGGGCTGGCCGGCACTGCTGGCACCCGCGTTGGCGGCCGACCCGGCCCACGTGCTGCACCGCAACCTGGCGGTCAGCGGCGCCCGCAGCGCCGACCTGGTCAGCCGGCAACTCCCCGCCGCGCTGGCCATGCGGCCGCACCTGGTGGCGGTTGTGGCGGGCGGCAACGACACCCTGCGGGCCGACTTCGACATCGCCCGCACCGCCACCGACCTCGACACCGCACTACGCGAACTCGCCGCCGCTGGAGCAGTGTTGCTCACCGCGTGCCTGCCCGACCCGGGCCGACTGCTCCGGCTGCCCGGACCGCTGGCCCGCCCGCTCGCCCGCCGGATGGCGGCCGTCAACACCGTGGTGCACGAGCTCTCCCGCCGTCATGACGCGATCCATCTGCACCTGGCCGAGCTGCCCTGGCTGCGCGACCGGCCGCTGCTCAGCGCCGACCGCCTGCACCCCAGCCCCGCCGGGCACCTGCTGATCGCCCGCGAGTTCCACGCCTGCCTCGCCGCCGCCGGTCACCCGGTGGGCCCGCCACCCGCCGCGGTGCTGGCCCCACCGGCCCCCGGCCGCTGCGCCGACCTGTGGTGGCTGGCCACCCGGGGAACAGCGTGGCTGGCGCGGCGCGGCGTCGACCTGTTGCCCGGCCTGCTGGCCCTGGCGGCCGCCGAAACCGTGCAGCAACTCCGCGGCCGGGGCACCGAGTTGGACGCCCGCGCCGAGGCGGCGGCCCGGGCGGCGACGGCGGGGGTGCCCGGCGGCCCGGGGCGGGGCTGAAATTCCCAGCGGTGCCGGCCGCCGGGCAGTATGCTCTCCGCCGTCGTCGTCGAGTGAGGAGGTGAGGTTATGGGTGCCGTGAGCGAGCTTCGCCATGCCCTCATCCGGGTCGCCGACTGAGCAGAGCGCACCGGCGCCGTGCCGCCGCGACCCGGGCAACGACAACGAACTCCGGAGTCGCACACCGTGCACAACAACAACGCTCGACCGCTGAACCTCCTTGTCCTCGGCGGCACCCGCTTCCTGGGCCGCGCCGTCGTCGAGGCCGCGCTCGGCGGCGGCCACCAGGTGACCCTGTTCAACCGGGGCCGCACCAACCCGGGCCTGTTCCCCGAGGTCCGGACCGTCATCGGCGACCGCACCGAAGACCTCGCCGCTCTGAGCGGCGGCCGCTGGGACGCCGTCGTCGACGTGGCCGGCTACGACCCCCAGGTGGTGGCCAAGTCCGTCGACGCACTCCACGGCCGGGTGGGACGGTACGTCTTCGTCTCGTCCCTCTCCGTCCTGGCCGACCAGAGCACCCCCCAGAACGAGGACGGCGAGGTGCTCCGGCTGCGCGAGTACCTGCCGGCCCACGAGGAGTACGGGGCACGCAAGGCCGCCTGCGAGCGGGTGGTGCTCGACGCCTTCGGGCAGCAGGCCACGATCGTCCGCCCCGGCATGATCGTCGGCCCGCACGACCCCACGGACCGCTTCGCCTACTGGCCCCGCCGCTTCGCCCGCGGCGGCCGGGTCCTGCTCCCCGGCGATCCGGCGGACGCCGCCCAGTTCATCGACGTCCGCGACCTCGCCGACTGGATCCTCAGGTGCGCACGGGCAGGGCTCGGCGGCGTCTACAACACCACCGGCCGGTCCATGCCGTTCGGTGCGTTCTTCGACGCCTGCCGTGCCGTCACGCGGTCGGCGGCCGAGCCGGTGTGGATCCCGAGCGACCGGCTGCTCGCCGCGGGGGTCGACCCCTGGATGGGGGTCCCGATGTGGATCGCCGACCCGGACTGCGCCGCCATCAACCAGGTGGACGTCTCGCGGGCGCTCGCCGCCGGCCTGGCCCTGCGGCCGCTCGCGCAGACCCTGGCCGACACCCTCGCCTGGGACACCTCCCGGGGTGGCCCGGCCGCCGGCGGCGAGGGACTCGGCGCGCAGGAGGAGCAGCGCCTGCTGAGCGAGCTGGCAGGCTGACCCGATGACGTGAAGCCGGCCGGCAGCCGGCCGGCCGGCTTCACCGACGGGGCACCGCTGGGTGCACCAGACAGGAGCGAACCGGATGACGGCAGCACCGAGTACACCCTGGTCGGTCACCCTGGACTACTCGCACGACGTGGCGCTCGCGCTCGCCGTGCGCGACGCGTTCGGCTACCCGGATCCGTTCGGCCTACCGCCCGTCGACCCGCCCGTGGCACTGGAACTCCGCCGGGAGGAGCACCACGACCCGGTGATCGCGGAGCAGTGGCGGACGTGGTGGGAGCGCGCCATGGCGGCACCGACCCACCAGTCCCAGCTCGCCCGCACCCTCGACGGCCCGCTCGGCGTGGTCATCCACCGGAACTCCGCCGCGCTGCTGGCCTGGAGGTCCGCCCGGAAGAGGGAACTCGCACGACTGAGCAGGCCGGCCCCCGGCCGGCAGCCCATCCGCCTCGCCGACGCCATCCGCGACCACAGCCGGCAGACCGGAACCCAGTTCTCCGAATTCCACTTGACGATCACTGCCATCCCGGCCGGAGAAGCCTGCTTCCAGCCGATCCGGGACGATGTGATCGCGGCGAGCATCGAGCTGATCCGGGACCGCGGCGCCTACGTCGCCGAAATCATCGAGCACCTGGTGAGGCGGCAGGCCTGAGGGCCCTCCCTTGACCTCAAGGGCCGTCCCTTGACCTCAAGCCTCCTTGAGCTACCAGGATGGGCCGCAGGCGGCTGTCCGATCAAGGAGTTGAAGCTGATGCGCGCGATCTGGCTCAAGCAATTCGGTGACCCCTCGGTGCTGGTGCCGGGTACGGCTCCCGATCCGGTGCCCGGGGCGGGGGAGGCGCTGGTGGCCGTGGAGTTCGCCAACATCACCTTCGTGGAGACGCAGTTCCGGGCCACCGGGGCGGGGCCGTTCCGGGCCGAGCTGCCGATGATCCCGGGCAACGGGGTGGCCGGCACGGTGACGGCCGTCGGGGCGGGAGCGGACGCGGCGCTGCTCGGCCGGCGGGTCGTCACCGGCACGGGCGGCAGCGGTGGTTATGCCGAACTGGCCGCGGTGCCGGCCGCCGGGGTGTTCGAGGTGCCGGACGGGCTGGCCCTGGACGACGCGCTGGCGCTGCTGGCGGACGGGCGGACGGCGGTGCTCCAGCTGCGAGCGGTCCGGCCGGCGGCGGGGGAGCGGGTGCTGGTGGAAGCCGCGGCCGGCGGGGTGGGCAGCCTGCTGCTGCAGTTGGCCAAGGCGGCCGGCGCCGAGGTGGTCGCGGCGGCCGGTGGGCCCCGCAAGCCGGCGCTGGCCCGGGAGTTGGGCGCGGACCTGGCGGTCGACTACCGGGAGGCCGACTGGACGGCCGCGGTGGGGGCGGTGGACGCGGTGTTCGACGGCGTGGGCGGCGCGATCGGCCGGGCCGCCTTCGAACTGCTGGGCCCGGGTGGGCGGATGGTGAGTTACGGGCTGGCCAGCGGGGAGTGGGCGGCGATCCCGGCCGACACCGCGGCCGCCCGGGGCGTGGCGCTGGTCACCGCGGACCGCACCCCGGACGCCCTGCGCGACGCCACCGAGTACGCACTCGCCGAGGCTGCGGCGGGCCGGCTGCGCCCGGTGATCGGCCAGCGCTACCCGCTCGCCGAGGCGGCCGCCGCGCATGCCGCGATCGAGTCCCGGGCGACGGTGGGCAAGACGCTGCTGGAGGTCGGCACGCCCCGCGACTGGGGCGGTGAGCGGCTAGCATGGGCCCCATCATGCGGCTGCACCCGATCTCCTGGACCCGGCTCACCGAGCAACTCGCCGACCGGGTCGAGCAGCTGATGCCGGCCGACGGCGGGCAGTGGCCGCGGGTCGCGGTGGACGGCGCGGGCGCGGCCGGGCCGGGGCGGCTGGCCGAGGCGCTGGCCGACGAGCTGCGGCTGCGCGGTCGGGCGGTGCAGCGGATCCGGGCACAGGGGTTCTTGCGGCCGGCCTCGATCCGGCTGGAGTACGGCCACCAGGACGCGGACGCCTACCTCGACCTGTGGCTGGACACCAACGCGCTGTTCCGCGAGGTGTTCACGCCGCTCGACCCGGGCGGCAGCGGCAAGGTGCTGCCGGACCTGTGGGATCCGCGCACCGATCGCGCAACCCGCAGCCCCTACCGCCAGTTGGCGCCCGGCACCGTGGTGCTGCTGGACGGGCCGCTGCTGCTCGGCCGCTGGTTCCCGTTCGACTTGACGGTCCATCTGCTGATGTCCCCACCGGCGTTGGCCCGCCGCACCCCCGACGCCGAGCAGTGGACGCTGCCCGCCTTCGCCCGCTACGACGCCCAGGTCCGGCCGGCCGAGAGCGCGGATGTGCTGGTGCGCGTGGACGACCCCAATCACCCCGCAACCGACCTCAGTTGAGCAGCCCAACCAGTGCGTGATGCACCACCGGGCCGGCAGCGACGAAGCCGGTCGAGGAGGCTCGCCAGGGCGCCCCGCGCTCGTCGGTGACCAGGGCACCGGCCTCGGCGGCGATCAGCGCGCCCGGCAGCAGGTTGGGCCCGTCCAGGCCGAACTCCCAGAAGGCGTCCAGGTGTCCGGAGCCCACCTGGGCCACCTGGAGCGCGGTCGGACCCAGGTTGCGCACGGCGACCACTCCGCCGGCGAGCACGGCGCTCAGCGAGGCGCCGGCCCGGTGCAGCGCCCACGGGTCCTCGCGGACCGCCGGCGGCTGGCTGGTGGCGACCACGGCGGCGGCCAGCTCCCGCGCGGACGGGGTGATCGGCCGGCCGTTCAGCCAGGCGCCGGAGCCGCGCAACGCGGTGTAGCTGAGGCCCAGTTGGGGCGCGTGCACCACGGCGAGCACCGCCTCGCCGTCCCGCAGCAGGGTCGCGGTGACCGCCCAGTGCGGCTGGCCGAGCAGGTACTGCACCGCGCCGTCGGTGGCGTCGCACACCCACCAGTCGCCGCTGTCCGGCACCACGCCCGCCAACTCGGCGTCCAGCCAGCCGACTTCCGGGCGCAGCGCGGTCAGCCGCTCACGCAGCAGGCCGGCCGCCGGCTCGTCGATCGCGGCGAAGGCGGCGAACGCCTCGGCGCGGCCGGCGGCCGGCAGCGGCTCGCTGCGGTGCCGCTGCGCCAGCCAGTCAGCGGTCTCGCGCACCGCCGCCAGCACACCGTCCAACAGCTCGGTCATCTCCCGCTCCGTCCCACTCCATGAGCTCTCCCGTGTGGGACAAGGAGTACCGTGAGTGCGGCCGAGTACGTCGTGGACCACCCTGGATGTGGCGGAGATCGGACAGCGATGGCACCCAGAACAGCGGATCCGGACACTGCGAACCCCGCGGACGCCCTGGACGCCTTGGACCGCCGACTGGTCTGCGCCCTGCAAGTCGACGGCCGTGCCGAGCCGGGCCGGATCGCCGCCGCGCTCGGCGTCTCGGCGCGCACCGTGACGCGGCGGCTGGCCCGGCTGCGGGAGACCGGGGTGGTCAAGGTGGTGGTGCAGCCGCGGGCCGTGGACGACGCGGTCGGTGCGCTGCTACTGCGGATCCGGGTGCTGCAGGGCCGGGTGGCCGCCGTGGCCGACGCGCTCGCGGACCGCTCGGACGTGCCGTTCGTCGATGTGATGCTGGGCGGGCAGGAGGTGGGCGCGGTACTGGTCAGCGACCAGGCCGGCCGGGACGGCCTGCTCTACCGCCAACTGCCGGTCACCGGCGCGGTCACCGAGACCACGGTGTACGCGGTGCTCCACCTGTTCGCCGACGCCGCGCAGTGGCACGCCGGCCTGCTCACCCCCGAGGAGACGGCCGCCCTCACCCCGCATCCGACCACCCCGCAACCGACCACCCCGCCGCCGACCGTGCCGGCCCCGGTCGCGGCGAAGGACGACCCGCTGGACCGTGCGCTGCTGGCCGCCCTGACCGAGGACGCCCGCAGCTCGGCCGCCGCCCTGGCCACCGCCGTCGGCGCCCCCGAGTCCACGGTGCGCCGGCGACTGCAACGGCTGGCCGCGGCCGGGCAGTTGCGCACCCATGTGACGGTCGACCCGCGCCTGCTCGGCATGGCCGTGGACGCCAACCTCTACCTCGCGCTGCCGCCCGGCCGACTTGCGGCGGCCGGTACGGCACTGGCCGCCCACCCGCAGGTGCACGGGGTGGTGGCCACCAGTGGCCCGCACAACCTGATGGCCGCGGTCTTCTGCCCGGACCACGCCGCGCTCTACCGCTTCACCACCGAGGTGCTCGGCCCGCTCGGCGTGGACCGGATGGAGACGGTGATCGTCGCGCGAGCCGTCAAACGCGCGGGCGCGCGCGTGGTGCTGCCCAAGCCATGAGCGTCAGGCGTGCGTGGTGCTGCCCAGACCGTGAGCGCCAAGCGCCCATGGTGCTGCCCGGACCGTGAGCGTCAGGCGTGCGTGGTGGAGCCCGGCCGGACCACCATCAGCACCGTGACCACCGCCCAGAGCAGCGAGAACAGCCCGGTGCTCATGGCCAGCATCTTGAGCCCGCCCAGCGCCTTGCCGGCGTCGGCCTCTGCCTCGCCGGCCAGGGTGTCGACCACCGCCTGCTGCGGGGGCAGCACCAGCACCAGCAGCACCAGCGCCGCCACGATGGTGAGCACCAGCGAGGTGATCAGCCAGGGGCTGCTCATGACGCCCATCACCTGCGCGGTGCCGATGCCCAGCACGGGCACCGCCACGCCGATCGCCGCGTAGACCTTGGTGATCCGGTTCAGGGTGTGCACCGCCGAGGCCTCCCCGGCCGCCTCCGGTCCGCCGGCCAGCGCGGCGCGGGCCTTGCGCGGGAACATGCTCGCGGCGACCGTCACCGGCCCGATGGCGATCACGGCCGCCAGAACGTGCAGGCTCAGCAGGAACTTGCCCATGGAAAGGATCGCTTTCGTGCGGTGGGTGCGGCCGTCCGGGGGAGACGGCTCCGCCCGGCACGCTAACACCCGCCCCCAGAACCCACGGGCCCGGCCCTGAGGCCGGGCCCTCCACAGGGGAACCTCAGGTCACCGCGCCCCGCCGGTGGAACCGCTCGGCGCGCCACTCACCGCTCGCCAGCACCTCGCGCAGCGCCTCGGCCGCGTCCCAGGCGTCGGTGTACGAGGTGTAGAGCGGGGTGAACCCGAAGCGCATCAGGTCGGGCGCCCGGAAGTCCCCGATCACCCCGCGTTCGATCAGCGCCTGCACCACCGGGAACCCGTCCGGGTACCGGATCGCCACCTGGCTGCCGCGCCGCTCCGGCTCCCTCGGGGTGACGATCTCCAGGTCCGCCAGCCGCGCCATGAACAGCTCGGTCAGCGCCAGGCTCTTGGCCCGCACCTGGTCGAGGTCGACCTGCTCCCAGATCTCCAGGGTGGCCCGCAGCCCGGCCAGCGCCAGCAGCGGCGGGAAGCTGGTCATGAACCGGGTGATGCCCTGCGCCGCCTGGTACTCGGGCCGGAACGCGAAGGGCTCGGCATGCCCGAACCACCCGGTCAGCGGTTGCCGCACGGCGTCGTGGTGGCGGGTCGCCGCGTAGAGGAAACCGGGTGCGCACGGTCCGGCGTTGAGGTACTTGTAGGTGCAGCCGACCGCGAAGTCCACCTCGCAGGCCGTCAGGTCGATCGGCAGCGCACCGGCCGAGTGGCACAGGTCCCAGATCATCAACGCGCCCGCGCGGTGCACCCGTTCGGTGATCCCGGCCATGTCGAGCAGCACGCCGGTGCGGTAGTCCACGTGCGAGAGCACCACCGCGGCGACGCCCTCGTCGAGGTGGGCGTCCAGGTCGTCCAGCGAGTCGAGCAGCACGCTGCGGGCGCCCTCGAAGAGCCCGGTGACGCCCTCGGCGATGTAGAGGTCGGTCGGGAAGGTGTCCCGCTCGCCGAGCACCGTGTGCCGCCCGGGGCGCATCCGCATTGCCGCCGTGAGGATCTTGAAGAGGTTGATCGAGACGCCGTCGCAGACCAGCACCTCGCCGTCGCCGGCCCCGATCAGCGGCGCGATCCCGGCACCCAGGGTGTGCGGCAGCTCGGTCCAGCCGGCCGCGTTCCAGCTGGTGATCAGGCCCTGGCCCCACTCCTGCTCGACGGTCCGTCGGACCACCTCGGGGGTGCGCACCGGCAGCACGCCGAGCGAGTTCCCGTCCAGGTAGATGCCCTCGACGGGCAGCGTGAACTCCTTGCGCAGCGGCGCCAGCGGGTCGACGGCGTCCAGCGCCGCGCACTGCTCGCGGGTGGTGGGGACGGCCAGGCTCTTCGGGTCGGTCACAGCTCTCCTCGCACGGTCCACAGCTCCGGAAAGACGTCCTGCTCGGTGGCGGCCTTCAGCCAGGCCAGCCCGCTGGAGCCGGCGGTGCCCGACTTGGCCCCCATGGTGCGCTTGACCGAAGAGTAGTGGCGCTGCCGCCAGCGGGTGACCCGTTCGGCGGTGTCCAGCAGCGCCTCGGCCAGCTCGACCAGATCGGCGTGCGCCGGGTCCGTGTAGACGGTGCGCCAGGCAGCCTGCACGGCCTCGCTCGGCCGGTAGCGCTCCGTGCCCGGGGCCGCCGGCTCGCTCAGCAGGCCGCGGCGGGCCAGCAGCGCCAGCACCTCGTCGTAGAGGCTCGGGCCGTGCAGGGCGGCGGTGAGCTGCTTGCGGACCTCGGGGGCGCCGCCGTACATCTCCAGCAGCCGCTCGGACTTGTTGCCGAGCAGGAACTCCAGCAGGAGGTAGGCCGAGGACTGGAACCCGGAGGCCTCGCCGAGCAGCGGGCGGAAGGCGCTGAACTCCACCGGGGAGAGCGTGGCCAGCAGGTCCCAGGAGCTGTTCAGCACGTCCTGGGTGAGCGCGCCCCGGCGCAGCGCGGCGCGGGCGGCCGGCAGGTCGTCCGCGCGCAGCGCCTGCTGGGTCAGCGTCCACTCGTGCCGCACCAGGTCGAAGAGCAGTTCCATCACCTGGGTGGTGATGATGAACGACATCTCGGCGTCGACGGTGCTTCGCGGCTGCTGCAGGGTGTGCAGCACGTCGAGGCGGGCGTAGGCCTCGTAGGGCGTGGCGCCGCCGTGCGCCGCGGCCGGGTCGGCGTCGTAGGCCAGCTTCGGCTTCTGGACGGTGGACTGGGCCATAATCTCGCTCCCTCTCATGGCAGGCGCGGACTATTGTGCGGCGGCTCACGGCAGTCTTGAATGGGTACCGGCTACCAGATCGCGGTCATCGCTTTCCGATCACAAGGTGTTTTCCCCGATGACTTGGCGATTACTCCGGGTAGCGGTTACTGCCCTGGAGGAACCGATGGCGCTGGACGCGCTGGACCGCCGACTGCTCGCCGAGTTGCAGGCCGACGCCCGGCTCTCCTACAACGAATTGTCGCGCCGGGTCAGCCTGTCCGCACCGGCCGTCGCCGAGCGGGTGCGGCGGCTGGAGGCGGACGGGGTGATCGCCGGCTACCACGCGCAGGTCGACCTCTCCCGCGCCGGACTGCCGGTGACGGCGCTGGTCCAGGTGCAGTGCTACGGCCCGCGCTGCCTGCTGCGCGACCCCGAGGTGGCCGAGTGGCCGGAGGTGCTGCAACTGCACCGGGTCACCGGCGGGGCCTGCTGCGTCCTGCTGGTGGCGGTCCCCGGGATGGCCGAGTTCGAGGCGCTGACCGACCGCTTCGCCCCCTACGGGCAGCCGACCAGCTCGATGATCCTCTCCACCCCGGTGCCCTGGCGGCCGGTCACCCCGCCGTAGCCCCGCCTCACTGCCTGTTGGGGCTGGCCAGGTGCACCCCGAGCCCCTCCAGGCCGTTGAGGATGAGCTCCACGCCGACCGCGGCCAGCAGCAGGCCGAGCAGTCGGGAGACCACCTCCAAGGAGGTCTGGTGGGTGCGGCGCAGCAGCGGGGCCAGCGCCACCACGCTGACCGCGTTGCACCCGACCACCAGCAGATAGGCGCCGGCCACCGTGAACCGCCAGCTCACGGCATCGTTGGCGAGCGATTCCACCAGCACCGCGGTGATCGCCAGCGGGCTGGCGATGTACGGGAGGGACAGCTCCCGCACGCCTTCGGCCAGTGGGCGGCTCAGCCGGTCGTCGTACTCGGTCGTCACGACGCCGAAGTGCACCCCGAGCACCAGGCCGACCGCATAGAGGAAGAAGATCGTCCCGCCGGCCAGCTGCAGGGACTCGTCGCTGACGTGGAAGAACCCGGTCACCGTCTCGGCCAGCAGGGCCATCAGCACCCCGACGGCCGCGGCCAGCGCGGTGCTCACCGCCACCAGCCTGATCAGTTCGCGCTGGCTGCGGGTGCGGCTCAGCTCGGCGTAGGTCAGCAGCACCTTGGGCGGGCCGACCACGGCGAAGAAGGTGATGAACACGCTGCTGAAGTTGAAGGTGGCCATTTCCCCAGGATGAGCGAGCGGACCGGGGCGGGGCGGTCGGCGCACCGGCGGGCGCGCCAGGTGTGGGCGGCGTCTCGGCGGGCCCGGCGGGGTCCCCCGGATGGCCGCGCCGGGGTGAGGAGTGGGCAGCGGTCGGTTGGGATGGAGGCGTCATCCGGGGGCGGCAGAGATGAGGACACCATGGGCTGCGTCAACCGCAAGGATCTCGGACTGCTCGTGCTGCGGGCGGCCGTCGGCGGGGTGCTGTTCTCGCACGGCACCCAGAAGCTCTTCGGCTGGTTCGGCGGCGGCGGGCTGGAGGGCACCGCGAAGGCGATGGAGTCGATGGGGTTCAAGCCGGGCGGGCAGAGCGCGCTGGCGGCCGGCCTGGGCGAGGCGGGCGGCGGCGCGCTGCTGGTGATGGGGCTGGCCACGCCGGTGGCCGGACCGGTGGTGGCGGGCACCATGGCCGGGGCGGCCTCGGTGCACTTCCCGCACGGCTTCTTCGTCACCAAGGGCGGCTACGAGTACCCGGCGCTGCTCGGCGTCTGCGGCCTGGCGCTCGGCATCGCCGGCCCGGGCCGCTACTCGCTGGACGAGCTGACCGGCAACGCTTTCAACCGCTCGGTCCTCGGCGCGCTGTCGTTCGCGGCCGCGGCGGCCGGCGCCTACGCGGTGGTGACCAAGCGCGAGCGCGCCGTCCGGGAGGCGGCCGCCAAGGCGATGGACTCCGAGCCCGAGTAATCCCGAACCTCTCTGCCACCCGCGGTCGGACGGCGAAAGGAGTCCGCAAACCGACCCCCAGTCGAACAGCTGGTGAACTTCGGGTCCAACCCCGCCTGACGTCTACACGGACGTAGTACCTTCTCGCGGGGAGGGGCCCGAAAGCCGTTTCGAACGGCTCGGTGCGGTGTCGCCTCCCACCAGACCCGTACCGCGACTGAGGGTGTGCCGATGTCCCTGACCTACCCGGAATCCATCGGCGTGGGCCTGCTGCAAGGTGTGACCGAGCTCTTTCCGGTCTCCAGCCTGGGACACAGCATCCTGCTCCCGGCCCTGATCGGCGGCAAGACCAAGAGCGACCTGGACCTGACCGCCGCCCAGTCCCCGTACCTGACGGTCCTGGTAGGCCTGCACCTGGCCACCGCGCTCGCCCTGGTGGTCTTCTTCCGCAGGGACTGGGTGCGGGTGATCCGCGGGCTGTACACCTCCATACGCGAGCGCCGGATCCAGACCATCGAGCAGAAGCTCGCCTGGCTGCTGGTCGTCGGCACCATCCCGGTCGGCATCGCCGGCCTGGTCGCCGAGAAGGCGCTGCGCAACGCGCTCGGCAAGCCCGTTCCGGCGGCGATCTTCCTGGCGCTCAACGGATTCGTGCTGCTGGGCGCGGACCGGCTGCGGCGCGGTGGCGGCGGTCGGCGCCGGGCCGGCGCGGCCGTCCAGCACACCCCGGGGGTCGACCCCGACCTGGCCTCGGACCGCCGGCTGGTCAAGATGAGCTTCGGCAAGGGCGCCTGGATCGGCGCCGCCCAGATCCTCGCCCTGCTGCCGGGCATCAGCCGCTCCGGCGTCACCATGAGCACCGGCATCCTGCGCGGGCTGAACCACGAGGACGCGGCCCGGTTCTCCTTCCTGCTGGCCACCCCGGTGATCCTGGCCGCCTCGGCGCTCAAGCTGCCCGAGCTGGCCAAGCCGGAGAACGCCGGGATCCGCGGCCCGCTGCTGGCCGGCTCGGTGGCCGCCTTCGTGGCCGGCTACATCTCGGTGAAGTTCCTGACCAAGTACTTCGAGAACCGCAGCCTGACCCCGTTCGCGATCTACTGCATGCTCGCCGGCGTCGGCAGCGCGGTCTACCTGAGCGTGTGACGGTCCGCCTGAGCGTGTGACGGTCCGCCCGGGCATGTGACGGGCCCTCACCCGGTTGCCCGGCCCGCCTGGCGCGGGCCCCGGGGCCGGTCGACGGTGGGTGGGTAGTTCCCGACCCAGGAGGCCGCCCGATGGACCGCCGCACCCCGCCCCGCGCCACCGCGCCGCGCCGTGTCCGCGCGCTTGCCGCCCCGCTCGCCCTGGCGACCGGAGTGGCGCTGTCGTTGGGGCTGGCCCTGACCGGCTGCTCCTCCAGCACCACGGCCACGACCTCCCCGGCGGCCTCCTCCGCGCTCGCCGGGGCCCAGTCGGTGCTGTCGTCGATCGCCTCCGGGGCCGGTTCGCAGGCCGCCTCCGCGGCCTCCTCGGCGCTCTCCGCCGCCGCCTCCGTGGGCTCCTCCGCGCTCTCGTCCGCGCAGTCCCAGGCCGCCTCCGCGTTCGCCAGCGCCACCGGCGGCGTGAACGCCACCAAGGACGTCACCCTGGGCACGGCGAGCACCACCTCGGACGGCAAGCTCCAGGTGCCGGTCACAGTGGCCAACCACGGCTCCGGCAGCGCCCGTTACACCGTCCAGGTCGCCTTCAAGGACGCCGGCGGCGCCCTGCAGGACACCACGGTGGTCACCATCGGCCCGGTGGCCGCCGGCCAGACCGGCACCGGCACGGCGGTCAGCCACCGGGCCCTCTCCAGCGGCATCACCGCAACCGTGGAGACGGCGCTGCGCTATTAGGGCCGCTGTTATGGATCATGCCGGGCCCCCTGATCCAAAACAGCGGCCCTGAGCCCGGTCAGGTCGGGCGCACCAGGCGGTTCTCGTAGGCGAAGACCACCGCCTGCACCCGGTCGCGCAGGCCGAGCTTCAGCAGGATCCGGCTGACGTGGGTCTTCACGGTGGCCTCGGCGAGCTGGAGTTCGGCGGCGACCTCGGCGTTGGACAGGCCGCGGGCGACCTGGACCAGCACGCTGCGCTCCCGGGCGGTCAGCGACTCGATCGCGGTCGCCGCGCGATCGGGGAGCTGCGGTCGGGCAGCTTGTCGGCGAAGTGGTCGAGGAGCCGCCGGGTGATCCGCGGCGCCACCACGGCGTCCCCGGCCGCCACGCTGCGGATCGCGCTGAGCAGCTCGGCCGGCTGGGCGTTCTTCAGCAGGAAGCCGGAGGCGCCGGCCCGCAGCCCGGCGAAGGCGTACTCGTCGAGGTCGAAGGTGGTCAGGATGAGCACCTTGGTGTCGGGGGACTCCTCGACGATCCGGCGGGTCGCCTCGATGCCGTCCATGCCGGGCATCCGGACGTCCATCAGCACCACGTCCGGGCGCTGCTCGGCGGCCAGCCGGACGGCGGTGGCGCCGTCCTCGGCCTCGCCGGCCACCGCCAGGTCGGGTTGCGAGTCGAGGACCAGGGTGAAGGCCACCCGCAGCAGCGGCTGGTCGTCCACCAGCAGGACGCGGATGGTCATGACGGCTTCTCCTCGGCGAGGTCGGGCAGGGCGAGATCGAGGGTGGCCGCCACCCGCCAGCCGCCCTGCGGCAGCGGCCCGGCGCTGAGCTCGGCGCCGTAGGCGGCGGCCCGGTCGCGCATCCCGGCCAGGCCGTGGCCGGTGCCGAGCAGGCCTTCGGCGGGGCGGGGCAGGGCGCGGCCGTCGTCGCACACCTCGACCGCCACCGAGCCCGGCCCGCAGACCACGGTGACGGTGGCGCGGGCGCCGGGGGCGGTGTGCTTGATGGTGTTGGTCAGCGACTCCTGGACCAGCCGGTAGACGGTGAGTTGGGCGCCGGGGGAGACATGGGCGTGGTCGCCGGTCAGCGCCAGCTCGGTGGGCAGCCCGGCGGCGCGCACCTGGGCGGTCAGCGCGGGCAGCTGGCCCAGGCCCGGCTGGGGGTGGCGCAGCGCGTCCGGCTCGTCGGCGCGCAGCACGCCGAGGAACCGGCGCATGTCGGTGAGCGCCTGGCGGCCGGTCTCGGCGCTCTGCCGCATCGCGGCGGTGGCCTTCTCGGGCGCGTGCTCGTTGGCGTAGACGGCGCCGTCGGCGAGCGCCACCATCACCGACAGGTTGTGGGTGACGATGTCGTGCATCTCCCGGGCGATCCGGCTGCGCTCCTCGGCGACCGCCAGCGCGGACTGCTGGTCGCGCCGGCGCTCCAGGTCGCGGGCCCGCTGCTGCAGCGCCGCCAGCTTGGCCTGCCGGGCCCGCACATTGCGGCCCAGCACCACGGCGGCGGTGGTGACGCCGGAGAGGAAGAAGACCGTCTTCAGGACCGCCTCGAAGGGGGAGGCGATTGGGTACTCGGGGCGCCAGCGCAGCACGCACAGCAGCACGCCGACCTCGAGCGTCCCGTACGCGGCCAGCGTCCAGCGGAACGAGCGGTGCGCAGCCACCGTGTAGAGCGCGATCAGCGCGGCGATGTCGGCCGGCAGCACATGGCTGTCGGCCCACCAGCTGATCACCCACTGGACGAACGCGACCACCGCGACCACGGCGAAGACCCCGGCCGGGTGGCGGCGGCGCAGCGCGAGCGGCAGCACCAGGGCGGCCTGCAGCGGCAGCTCCCAGAGCCCCGGCATCATCCGGGCGTGCACGCCGGAGGTGAGCACCAGCAGCAGCACCGCGCCGCAGCCGTCGACCAGCACCGGGTGGCGCTCACCGAGCCGCCGGGCCCGCAGCGCCGCGAGCCCCCGGGTGGCGCCGGGGAAGCGCCGCCCGAGGGCGGTCAGGGGCAGCTCGGGCAGTCCAGCCACTGTCATTGCGCCATTGTGCAACGAACCGGGCGACCGGTGACGGTCACGCGTCCCGCCGCTTGAGCACCGCGGCGGCGGCGACCAGGGCGACGGCGACATAGCCGCAGAGCAGGCCGAACCCGGCCCACGGCGCCATCGAGTGCGGCTCCTGGGTGATGTGGACGAGGGCCTGCCCGGCGTTGCTGGGCAGGTACGGGCTGATGTGCTGCTGCCAGGAGCTGGGCAGCGCCTCGCTGAGCACCGGCAGCACCAGCAGCACGCCGAAGACCGAGGCGATGCCGCCCGCGGTGTTGCGGATCAGGGTGCCGAGGGCGACCGCGAGCAGGCCGATGGCGGTGAGGTAGAGGCCCATGCCGAGCACCACCCGGGTCACCCCGGGCGCGGAGAGCGTGGTGTCCAGGTGCTTGCCGGCCAGGATCGACTGGCCGACGAAGAAGGCGACCAGGCACGAGACGGTGGCCACCACCCAGGTGACCGTGCCGAAGACCAGCGCCTTGGCCCAGAGCACCGGCAGCCGCTTGGGCACGGCGGAGAGCGAGGCCCGGATCATGCCGGTGGAGTACTCGCCGGTGACCACCAGCACGCCGAGCACGCCGATCGCCATCTGCGCCAGGTAGAAGCCGCGCAGGCTGTGCTCGGCGGGCGTGAAGGCAGCCCGCTCGTCGGCCGGCAGGTGGTCCCAGCGGTTCATGGTGGCCCAGCAGAACAGCGCGCCGAACCCGATGGTGAGCGCGGCCGCCACCGCCAGGGTGATCCAACTGGAGCGCAGCGAGCGGAACTTGATCCACTCGGAGGTGACCACGCGGGGCAGCGTGACCTTGCCGTCGCCGGCCCGGTTCGAAACGTATGTCGTAGTCGTGCTCATGCCGCGGGCTCCTTGACCAGCTCGGCGGGCCGGACCACGGCCTCGTACTCGACGGCGTCCCGGGTGAGTTCCATGAACGCCTCCTCCAGCGATGCCTGACGCGGCGTCAACTCGAAGAGCACCACGCGGTGTTCGGCGGCCAACTTGCCGACCGCCTCGCTGTCGACGCCCTCCACGGTGAGCACTCCGGGCTCGTCCTCGACGGCGACGGCCGCGCCGGGAAGGTCGCGCAGCAGCAGCGCCAGCTCGTCGGCCTGCGGGGTGCGCACCCGCACGCCGCCCTGCGAGGCGCCGGCGGTGAAGTCGGCCACCGAGGTGTCCGCGATCAGCCGACCGCGGCCGATCACGATCAGGTGCTCGGCGGTCAGCGCCATCTCGCTCATCAGGTGCGACGAGACCAGCACCGTACGGCCTTCCGCCGCAAGCGACTTGAGCAGGTTGCGGATCCACAGGATGCCCTCGGGGTCGAGCCCGTTGACCGGCTCGTCGAGGATCAGCGTGGCCGGGTCGCCGAGCAGTGCGGAGGCGATGCCCAGGCGCTGGCCCATGCCGAGCGAGAAGCCGCCGGCCCGTCGGCGGGCCACCTCGCGCAGGCCGACCAGGTCGATCACCTCGTCCACCCGGGAGGTCGGGATGCCGTGGGTGGCGGCCAGCGCCAGCAGGTGGTTGCGGGCCGAGCGGCCGGTGTGGATGGCCCGGGCCTCCAGCATCGCGCCGACCTCGCGCAGCGGGGCCGGGTGGTCCGAGTAGCGGCGGCCGTTGACCGTGGCGTGCCCCGAGGTCGGGGTGTCCAGGCCGAGCAGCATGCGCATGGTGGTGGACTTGCCGGCTCCGTTGGGGCCGAGAAAGCCGGTCACGATGCCGGGGCGGACGCTGAAACTCAGGTCCTGGACGGCGGTTTTGGGGCCGTAGCTCTTGGTGAGGCCGACGGCTTCGATCATCTGTGGTCCTCGGGCGAGGGGGTGGACGGGCGACGGTGTCCACGCTAGGTGCCGGCAACGGCCGAAAACGTGCCGCGTGAGGAGGAACCGCAGGTGGCGGGGGTGGTCCACAAGACCCACCGGACGTACATCTTGAGACGGACCTTGCTTCGGATGCAGAGGGTTCGCCGGACGCGCCGTGCCCCCGGAGCGGCTGCGCTCCGGGGGCACGGGTCGTCGGTGCGTCGGTCAGGAGCCCTCGGGCATCTGCGGCTTGATCAACCAGAACGCGCCGCCCTGCGGGTCGGTGAGCGCGCCCATCTTGCCGACCGGCGTGTCCATCGGCGGGACCAGCACCGAGCCGCCGGTCCGGACCGCCGCGTCCACCGTGCTGTCCACGTCGTCCACCGCGAAGTAGACGGCCCAGTGCGCCGGGGTGCCCTCCGGGTGGTTGGCCAGGCTCTGCGCGCCGCCGACCGGCTTGCCGCCGACCTCGAGCCCGTAGTACTCGGGCATGCTCTCCGTGCCGGGCATCTCCATCAGCTTGATCTCGATGCCGAGGGCGGCCTGGTAGAACGCCTTGGCGCCCGGGATGTCGCTGGTGTTCAGCTCGTTCCAGATCACCGCGCCGGGCTCGTTGACGATCTGGGCGCCGAAGAAGTCCAGCTTCTGCCAGACCCCGAAGACCGCGCCGGCCGGGTCGGCGGCGATGAACATCCGGCCGACCGTGCCGACCGTCATCGGCCGAAGAGCACCTTGCCGCCGTTGGCGCCGACCCGGGCGGCGGCGGCATCGGCGTCGTCGGTGGCGAGGTAGGTGGTCCAGGCGGTGGGCGGTGGCGGGTTGCCGTCCATCGGCACGGCCGCCATGATGCCGGCCACCGCCTTTTCGTTGAGCATCATCACGGCGTAGCCGCCGAACTCCTCGGGGCCCTTCTCGCCCTGCCACTCGAGCAGGTCCTTGTAGAAGTCGATGGCCGCCTGCTGGTCGGGAGCGGCGAGGTCGACCCAGCACGGAGTGCCGGGGGTGTACGGGGTGGTGACCACGGGCATGGGTGTCGCCTCCAGGGCGGAAGTCGTCTGGTCAGACGTTTGTTGCCCCCCGACACACACTGCCGCCGTCCCACCGCCCCGCCACTCAGGGGGCCCACTCATGGCGCTCAGGGCGCGCCGGTCTCGATCCGGGTGAGCATCCGCCCCAGCAGCCCGGAGAGCACGGTGCGCTCATCGGCGCCGACGTCCTGGAGCAGCTCCTCCTCGAAGACGGCGGCCATCCGCATCGACTCCAGCCACTTGTCGCGGCCGGTCTCGGTCAGCTCGATGATCACCCGGACCCGGTTGGCCTCGTCGCGCTCCCGGGTGACCAGCTCCTCGGCCACCATCCGGTCGATCCGGTGGGTCATCGCCGCCGGGGTGAGGCCCAGCCGCTTGGCCAGCTCGCCCGGGCCGAGCCGGTACGGGCTGCCGGCCACCACCAGGGCCTTGAGCACCTCCCACTCGGCGCTGGTGATTCCGAGCACAGTCAGCTGCCGGTCGTAGGCCACCGACATCCGCCGGGCGACCCGGGACAGGGACGACACGATGGTCTCCACCTGCGGGTCGACGGTGGGGAACTCCCGCTGGTAGATGGCCACTTGCTCGGCGATGCCGAGGTCACCGCAGTCCGGTTCGGCCGCCGCGGCGGCCTTGCGTGCGCTCATGGGCTTCAGTCTCCCACGCCTTATAGCGAAGTTAAGGCTTTGACAGTGGAGTCTTTCCTCTCATAGAGTTTAGCTCTGAAATCTTGAGGGTTGAAACCGGTGAGGGGTGGTCTCCATGATGCAGCTGAAGTTCGGTACGGGTGGTGCCCTTCGCCGGGTCCAGCTCGGCAACGCGCTGAGCGCCTTCGGCAGCGGGTTCACGCTGCCGTACATGTTCATCTACGTGGACCAGGTGCGCGGGCAGGGTTCGCTCGCCGCCACCATGGTGTTCACCCTCTTCGCGCTGGCCGCGCTCGCCGTGCTGCCGTTCGCCGGCCGCTCCATCGACCGGTACGGGCCGCGCCCGGTGCTGCTCGCCGGGTGTGCGATGGCCGCCGTCGGCGCCTTCGCCTTCGGGCAGGCGCAGAGCACGGCCGGACTGCTGCTCTCCGTCTTCCTGTTCGGCGGCGGCGTCACCACCTGCCAGCCGGCGCTGGCCACCATGATCGTGCGCAGCTCCACGGCCGCGACCCGCTCGCACGCCTTCGCGCTCCAGTTCACCCTGGTCAACCTGGGGATGGGCATCGGCGCGCTGGTCGGCGGGCAGATCGTCGACGTGGCCGAGCCGGCCAGCCTGACCCGGCTGTTCACCATCGAGGCGCTGACCTACCTGGGCCTGGCCCTGGTCACCGGCACCGCCAAGATCGCCGGCCCCGGCCCGGTGCCGGTCGCCGACGACCGCCGGCCCAGCGGCCTGCGGACGCTGGCCGGTGACAAGGCGATGCTGAACCTGCTGGTGCTCGCCGCGCTGATCTTCTTCACCTGCTACGGCCAGTACGAGTCGGGTGTGGCGGCCTTCGCCACCACCACCGTGCACACCGCGCCGTCCACCCTGGGCCTGGCGATCGGCGCCAACGCGGTCACCATCGTGGTGCTGCAGATGATGATGGTCCGGATCACCGCCAAGCGCCGCCGCACCACCGCGATGGCCGCCACCGGCGTGGTCTGGCTCGGCGCCTGGGGCATGGCGCTGCTGGCCGGCCTGATCCGCGGCGAGGCCGCGCTCGCCACCGCGGCGATCGTCTCCATCTACGTGCTGTTCGGCATCGGCGAGTCGATGCTGGCCCCGACCCTGGGCCCGATCGTCGCCGACCTGGCCCCGACCCGGCTGCTCGGCACCTACAACTCGGCGTTCTCGCTGGTCAAGCAGACCGCCACGGCGGTCGGCCCGGCCTTCGGCGTGCTGCTGGTCGGCTCCGGCACCTGGCCGCTCTACCTGGCCGCGATGGCCGGCAGCACCCTGCTGATCATCGTCATGGCGCTGCGGCTGCGCGGCCACCTGACGCCCGTGCAGGACAACGCCGAGCGGCCCGCTCCGGTCACCGTGCCGGTCCGTGAGCTGCAGACGGCGGCATGAGAGGGTGACGGGGGAGACCGCGGCCGCCTAGAGTCGTCGGTGATCAACGAGTCGACGACGGTGGGGCCATGGCGAATACGGCAGTCATCGAGCGGCCGGCCGGTGCGCACCCGCAACCGGTCGGCCGCACGTCCGTGCTGCTGGAGCTGGGCCGCCGGCTGCCCTGGCTGGTCCGGCACGCCGGCTGGCTCGGACCGATCGCGGTGGCGCTCTTCGCCGGCGTGCTGCGGTTCTGGAACCTCGGCTACCCCAACGCCTTCGTCTTCGACGAGACGTACTACCCCAAGGACGCCTGGTCGCTGCTCCACCAGGGATACGAGGGCAGCTGGGCGGAGAACGCCAACAGCGCGATCCTCTCCACCCCGCAGCAGATCCCGCTGAACACCCAGTGGGCCTTCGTGGCGCACCCGCCGCTCGGCAAGTGGGTGATCGCGATCGGTGAGGCGCTCTTCGGACTCCATCCGTTCGGCTGGCGGGTGATGGTCGCGCTGGTCGGCACGGTCTCGGTGCTGATGCTGGCCCGGATCGGCCGCCGGCTCTTCGGCTCCACGCTGCTCGGCTGCACCGCCGCGCTGCTGATGTCGGTGGACGGCCTGCAACTGGTGATGAGCCGCACCGGCCTGCTCGACGGCATCCTGATGTTCTTCGTACTGGCCGCCTTCGGCTGCCTGCTGATCGACCGCGACCACACCAGGGCCAAGCTGCCGGCCGACGGGGTGGACGGCGACCGGATCCGGCTCGGGCTGCGCCCCTGGCGGCTGGCCGCCGGGCTGATGCTCGGTTGCGCCTGCTCGGTCAAGTGGACCGGCGCCCCGATCCTGGCCGCCTTCGCGCTGCTCACCGTGCTCTGGGACCAGGCCGGGCGACGCCGGGCCGGCGCCCGGCACCCCTGGCGCAGCATGCTGCGGCACGACGCCGTGCCCGCCTTCTGCTCCATGGTGCTGGTCGGGGCGGTGGTCTACATCGGCTCCTGGGGCGGCTGGTTCCTCAGCTCCGGCGGCTACGACCGGCACTGGGCCGACACCCACCCCGGCGGCTTCCTGCCCGGACCGCTGCGCAGCTGGTGGCAGTACCAGACCGAGATGTGGCGGTTCAACACCACGCTGACCACCCCGCACACCTACCAGTCCAACCCGTGGAGCTGGCTGGTCCAGGGCCGCCCGGTCAGCATGTACTGGCAGCCGGTGCCCTTCGGGCAGCGGGGCTGCACCGACTCCGGCGGCTGCACCACCCAGATCCTGGCGCTCGGCACCCCGCTGCTGTGGTGGGCGGCCTGCTTCGCGCTGGCCTATCAGCTCTGGGCCTGGCTCTTCAAGCGGGACTGGCGCTCCGGCGCGGTGCTCTGCGCGGTGGCCGCGATCTACCTGCCCTGGTTCCAGTACCAGCAGCGCACCATCTTCTCCTTCTACATGGTGGTGCTGGTGCCGTTCCTCTGCCTGGCCGTGGCCCAGATGCTGGGCGCCATGGTCGGCCCGGCGCCGGCGACCGTGCGGCGGCGGGCCTGGGGCGGGGCGGCCGCCGGCGGCCTGGTGCTGGCGATCATGGGCTGCTTCCTCTACTTCCTCCCGCTGTACACCGCACAGGTGATCCCGATGTCCGACTGGCAGGACCACATGTGGTTCGTCAGCTGGATCTGAGCGCGGCCGGCTCCAGCCAGCTGCTGCCGGTCACCCCGCTGCTCGGGGTGCTGATGGCGGTGCTGCTCGCGGCGGCCGTCGCGGTGGCGGGGTGGGGGAAGCTCGGCCACGGGCGCTCGGTGCTGAAGGCCGGCGTGCGGGCGGTGGTGCAGCTGGTGGCGGTCTCGCTGGTGATCACGGGCGTGGTGCACTCGCTCTGGCTGACCGCGCTCTTCGTGCTGCTGATGTTCACGGTGGCGGTGCGCACGGCCGGGCGGCGGATGACCGAGGCACCGGGCTGGTCCTGGGCCTGGGCCGCCGCGCCGATCGGGGCCGGAGTGCTGCCCGTGCTGGCCCTGCTGCTCGGCACCAGGCTGCTGCCGTGGCAGGGCCTGTCGATCGTGCCGGTGGCCGGGATCCTGATCGGCGGCGGGCTGACCGCCACCTCGCTGGCCGGTCGGCGCGCGCTCGACGAGCTGGCCCAGCGCCACGGCGAGGTGGAGGCGGCGCTGGCGCTCGGCTTCGAGGACCGGGACGCCCGGCTGGAGATCTGCCGCGCCGCCGCCGCCACCTCGCTGGTGCCCGCACTGGACCAGACCCGCACCGTCGGCCTGGTGACGCTGCCCGGTGCGTTTGTCGGCATGCTGCTCGGCGGCGCCTCGCCGGTGGCGGCGGGGGCGGTGCAGCTCTTCGTGCTGGTCGCACTGCTGGCGGTGGAGGCGGTGGCGATCGTGGTGGTGCTGGAACTGGTCGGGCGGGGCCTGGTGAAGCGTCCGGTAGACTGGCGGGGTTGAAGGGGAGTAGCCCTCCACCGGACCGTCGACATACTGGTCGCCCCAGCGGGGTGGCCCGGCGCCCGGGACACCACGTGTGTTGGCGAGACCTTCGGCCGCAGTGCTGTCTCTGATGACCAGTGCTGTCGGGCCGGGGTCTCTTCTGTTTTCGGGGCCGCGCGGCCGGGCAGCCCGACCGTGGAGGAACGTCCCCCGATGAATCTGACCGTGTTCGCCGTGACCTTCGGCATCATCTTCCTGGCCGAGCTACCGGACAAGACCGCGCTGGCCGCGCTGATGCTGGGCACCCGCTACCGCGCGTCGTACGTCTTCGCCGGGGTTGCCGCCGCGATGGCCGTGCAGGTCGGCCTGGCGCTGGTGGCCGGCAGTCTGCTGGCGCTGCTGCCGCACCGCTGGGTGGAGGGCGTGGCCGGGCTGCTCTTCCTGGTCGGCGCCGTGATGCTGCTGATGCACAAGGACGAGGACGAGGAGCACGAGGCCCGCAAGCCCGCCGCCAACAGCTTCTGGAAGGTGGCCGGCACCAGCTTCCTGGTGGTGGCGGTCGCCGAGTTCGGCGACCTGACCCAGATCATGACCGCCAACCTGGCCGCCAAGTACGCCGAGCCGCTCGCGGTGGGCCTGGGCGCCTGGCTGGCGCTGTGCGCGGTCGGCGGCCTGGCCATCCTCGGCGGGCAGAAGCTGCTGAAGCACGTGCCGATGAAGGCGATCATCCGGGTGGCCGCCGCCGCGATGCTGGTGCTGTCCGGGATCAGCATCGTCGAGGCGGTGACCGGCTGAGGCCGGGTCAGTTGCGGGTGTCGCCGGCGGGGGCGGGGGTCAGCAGGTGTCGCCGGCGTTGAGGGCGTCCTGGGTCTGCTGGTCCAGCACGCCCTGCTGGTTGGCGTCGATGTTGTTCCAGTACTGGAACTGCGCCACCTCGCTCTCGGTGCGGGTGTCGTAGGTCCCGCTGTGCGTCCCGCCGCAGCCCGCCGACCGGAGCTGCCGCTGCAAGGCCACCACCGTCGGGCCGGAGTCACCCGGGGCGGGCAGGGCGGCGCTCGGGCTCGGCGCGGCGCTGGTGGGCGGTGCCGTGGTGGGCGGCGGCGCCTGGGTGGTCGCGGGTGGGGGCGGCGGGGCGGCCGCGCTGGTGCTGGGGGCCGGCGGCGGGGTGGTGCGGGGCGCCGCCTTGGTTCTGGGCGCGGCCGGTCTGGCCGAGGTCGCCGGGGCCGCGCTGGCGCTGGCTGCGGTGGTGGCGGGGGCGCTGCTGGGGGCGGCGCTGTCGGTCGGCGCGCTGCTCGGCGAGGCGGCGCCGGTGGGCACGACCGGCAGCGCCTGGTCGGTCGACGAGCCGCCGGGGGAGAGGACGTAGGCCAGCCCCACGCCGAGGGCGACCACGCCGGCACCGGCCGCCGCGACCAGGCCGCCGCGGCGCCGCCGGGCCCGTCGGGCGGCGGCGCGGCCGCGGGAGCCGTCCTGGCTGTCGGCGATCGGGAACAGGCCGAGCTCCCGGGGCGGGGGCGCGGTGCTTTCCTGGCGGACTGGGTTCGGGCCGGCCGGGTTCGGGCCGAGCGGGGGCAGTACGGCGGTGGCGTAGGGGTCGGCGGGTGCGGTGGCGTACGGGGCGGCGGTGTACGGGTCGGCGGTGTACGGGTCGGCGGTGTACGGGGCGGCCGGGGCCGGGGGCAGTACGGCGGTGGCGTACGGGTCGGCTGGCGCGGTGGCGTACGGGTCCGGGTACTCCTCGACCGGCACCGACGGGACGTACGGGCGGACCAGCGGGGCCCCTCGGTGTGCGGGAGGACCGCCGTCTCGGTCAGATCGGGATCCCGGCCGGGACCTGGCTGGGCGAACCCCGGCATGGGCCGGTCCTCCTGGAGATTGCGACGGGCTTCGGAACGCGCCCGATTATGCAGGACGCCACAGCGGGCGAACAGTGCCACCCGGCTAACGAATGGCCCAACCCCGAGCCGCAAAAGCAGACAAATCTGACACGATGAGAAGTCAGAAGCTGCCGGATCATCAGGATCACCGGACGGAACACCGACGGATCACCAGACGGAGGTTCTGTCATGGCGGAACCGGCGACCGAGACCCACGCACCGGCCCCGCAACAAGTGCCGGTCCACAACCTCTGGGTCCCGATCGGTGCGCTGCTGCTGGCCCTGCTGCTGGCCGCGCTCGACCAGACCATCGTCTCGACCGCACTGCCCACCATCGTCAGCGACCTCGGCGGGCTGGAGCACCTCTCCTGGGTGGTGACGGCCTATCTGCTGGCTTCCACCGCCGCCACCCCGCTCTGGGGCAAGTTGGGCGACATGTACGGCCGGAAGCGGTTCTTCCAGGCCTCCATCGTGATCTTCCTGATCGGCTCGGCGCTCTGCGGGATCTCCCAGAACATGGGCGAGCTGATCGCCTTCCGCGCGCTGCAGGGGCTGGGCGGCGGCGGCCTGATCGTGCTCACCCAGGCGATCGTGGGCGACCTGGTGCCACCGCGGGAGCGGGGCAAGTACCAGGGCCTGTTCGGCGCGGTCTTCGGCGCCACCAGCGTGCTCGGCCCGCTGCTCGGCGGGTTCTTCGTGGACCAGCTCTCCTGGCGCTGGGTCTTCTACATCAACCTGCCGATCGGCGCGGTCGCCCTGGTCGCGATCGCGCTGGTGCTGCACAGCACCGAGGTCACCCACAAGCACGCCATCGACTACCCCGGCATCGTGCTGATCGCCGCCGTGGCCACCTGCTTCGTGCTGATGACCTCGCTCGGCGGTGTCAGCTACGGCTGGGGCAGCTGGCAGATCATCGGCCTGGGCGTGCTCGGCGTGCTGCTGCTGATCGCCTTCGTGCTGGTCGAGCGACGGGCCGCGGAGGCCGTGCTGCCGCCCCGCCTGTTCACCTCCCGCACCTTCAACCTGGTCGCGGTGATCTCCTTCGTGGTCGGCTTCGCGATGTTCGGCGCGCTCACCTATCTGCCGACCTTCCTGCAGGTGGTGCAGGGCGTCTCGCCGACCATGTCGGGCGTGCACATGCTGCCGATGGTGCTCGGCATGCTGGTCACCTCGATCGGGTCCGGCCAGATCGTCGCCCGCACCGGCCGCTACCGGCTCTTCCCGATCATCGGCACCGCGGTGATGGTGGTCGGGCTGGTGCTGCTCTCCCGGCTCACCGAGTCCACCTCCACCACCGTGATGAGCTTCTACTTCCTGGTCTTCGGACTGGGGTTGGGCCTGGTGCTCCAGGTGCTGGTGCTGATCGTGCAGAACTCCGTCGGCTACCAGGACCTGGGCGTCGCCACTGCCGCCGCCACCTTCTTCCGCTCGATCGGCGCGTCGTTCGGCGTCTCGATCTTCGGCACCATCTTCACCACCGGCCTCAACCACCGGCTCCGGGACGCACTGCGCGGCGTCCCGCTGCCACCGGGCTTCTCTCCCGGGAAGATCACCGAAGACCCCCGGGTGATCCACACCCTGCCGCCCGCGGCCGCGCACAACGTGCTGCACGCCTACGCCACTTCCATCTCCCAAGTCTTCCTCTACGCCGCCCCGTGGCGGCCGTGGCATTCGTGTTCGCACTGTTCATCAAGGAGCAGCCGCTGCGCGAGTCGGTGACCGCGCCCGACCTCGGCGAGTCGATCGGGATGAACCCGGTGCAGCGCAGCTCGGTCGACGAAATCGCCCGCGCCCTCGCGGTGTTGAACACCCGGGAGGCCCGCCGCGACCTCTACCGGCGGATCACCGCCGAGGCCGGGCTCGATCTGCAACCCGCCTCCAGCTGGCTGCTGCTGCAGCTGCTCCGCCAAGGCTCCATGGAACCGGCCGAGTTGGCAGAACGCCGGATCGTGCCGCCGGCGGTGATCGAGGCCGCCGCCCGCGAGGTCGAGGGCAGGGGCCTGGCGATCCGCAACGGGCTGCCGATGCGCCTGACCGAGGAGGGCGAGCGCGTCGCCCAGCAACTCGTCACCGCGCGGCGCACCCAACTGTCCAAGCTGCTCGGCGACTGGGACGAGAAGCAGTTCGCCGACCTGGCCGCGCTGCTCACCACGCTGAGCCACAACCTCTGCGGCGACCCGCACGACCGCCCCGACCGCGTCCCCGAGCCGCACGTCCCGCACAACGAGGGGCGCACGCTCTGAGTCCGCCAGTTCAGTTCAGTTCAATAGGTGTGCAAGGGCGTTGCGGAGGTCGGCCGGCTCGCGGTAGTCCACCCCCGTCATGCCGAGCGCCCGAGCGGCCGCCACGTTGCCCGCCGTGTCGTCGACGAACAGGCAGCGCTCCGGCGCGACTTGGGCGCGCTCGGCGGCGATCCGGTAGATCCGCTCCTCCGGCTTGACCGCGCCCACCTCGGCGCTGTTCACCACCGCATCCGCCACCCCGGTCAGCTGCTCCATCGCCGCCAGATCGGCGTCCAGCCACGCCGTGGCATTGGTGACCACCACCACCGGGACGTGCTCGCGCACCGCACGCAGCAGCGACACCACGGTCGGGTCAGCCCGGAACGGCGCGCTGGTGAAGGCCGCGGCCAGCTCTGCTGGGGTGGCGGGCTCCGGTGTCGTGGCCGACTCCGGTGCTGTGGTCGGCTCTGGTGTTGTGACCGACTCTGCTGCCAGGCGTTCGGCGATCCGCGCCTGCCACTCGGCCTTGCCCAACTGCCCGAGCAGCAGCGGGCCGCGCAAATCGGGGTGGAAGGCGGTCCTCATGGTGTGGCCGGCCGGCAGACCGGCGGCTCGCTCCAGGCGGTTGAGCTCGCTGTGGTCGAACAGCCGGATCACGCCGTCGAGATCGGTCAGCACGGCATCGAAAGGCCGGACGGTGGAGGTCATCCGCCCGGTATACCGGGGGCTTGGCGATCTTGTCGAGGGTCGGGCCCCGCCACGGCGGCCGACGGCCGGCGGCCGGCGGCCTCGCGGAGGTCGTGCCGTGGGCCGGTGGCCGGCTGGCCTGGGGTGGCTCGGGTGCCTTCCGGCGCTCTCAGACGCTGAACGGCACCGAGTGGATCTCGTCCGCCCGGTGGCCCGCGCGCTCGTGCACCCGTTGCACGGCGTCGGCCGACGGCGCCTCCGAGAGGCCCGAGCGAGGTGGTCAGGCAGTAGACCGCGAAGCGCGGCAGGTTGGCGCTCAGCGGGTCACCGGGCACGAAGGCGATCGAGCTGCTCAGGCCCGCGATGTACGGCCAGCCCTGGAGGTTCATCACCGTGCCGTACAGCACCGCCGCCACCGCGCCGTACCCCGCCAGCAGCAGCACCTCGCGCCGCCCGCGCAGCCGGTCCGCCCCGGGCAGCAGGCCGGCCCCGAGGCAGACCCAGCCCATGGCCAGCATCTGGAACGGCAGCCATGGCCCGACCCCGCCGGTGAGCAGCGCCGACGCGGCCATCGTCACCGCGCCGAGCACGAACCCGCTGCTCGGGCCCAGCACCCGGCCCGCCAGCACCATCAGGAAGAACATCGGCTCCAGCCCCGCCGTCCCCGCCCCCAGCGGTCGCAGCGCCGCACCGGCCGCGGCCAGCACCCCCAGCAGCGCCACCGCCTTCGGCTCCAGCCCGGAGTCGGCGAGCTGGGCCAGCAGCACGGCGAGCAGCAGCGGCAGCAGCAGGGCGAACAGCCAGGGCGCGTCGGCGGCATGCGCGACCACCGCCGAGTGGGCCGACGCGATCAGCGGCCAGGTGAACGCGGCCAGGCCGAGCAGGCTGGTGAGGGCGAGCGCGGCGACCGAGCGCGGGCCGAGCGGCGGGAGCGGGCGCTGGCTCACGAGGTGCCGCCCTCCTCGGCGGGCGCGGGGGTGGGGGCGCGGTGGGCGGCCCCGGGTGCGGGGGCTGGCTGGGCAGGGGTGGGCCGGGCTGGTGGGTGGGTGGGTTCTGTGCTTGCGGTGCCCTCTTCGGTGGGTCCGGGGGGCTGGCTGGGCAGGGGGTGGGCCGGGGCCAGGGGGTGGGTGGGCTCCTCGGTTGGGGTGGCGTCGTCAGCCAGGGCGGCCGCGACCTGGGTGACCGTCAGCCACGGTTGCGGGGCCAGCACCTTGGCCACCTGCGGGCGTACACCGGGGAGGCCAGCACCACCTGGGCGGACGGTCCGTCGGCCACCAGCTCGCCGTCGGCCAGCACCAGGGTGCGGTGCGCCAGCTCGGCGGCCAGCTCCACGTCGTGGGTGGCCAGCAGGATCGCGTGTCCGTCCGCAGCGAGGCCGCCGAGGATCTCGACCAGGCGGGCCTTGGCCGGGTAGTCGAGGCCGCGGGTCGGTTCGTCGAGCAGCAGCAGCGCCGGGCGGGCCGCCAGCACCACGGCCAGGGCCAGGGTGAGCCGCTGCCCCTCGGAGAGGTCGCGCGGATGGGCGGCGTCCGGCAGGGCGGGCAGCAGGCGCTCCAGCAGGGCGCGGCAGCGTCCCGGTTCGGCGCCCGCGTCCCGGTCGGCGGCGGCGCACTCGGCGGCCACGGTCTCGGCGTAGAGCAGGTCGCGGGGTCCTGCGGGACCAGGCCGACCCGGCGGACCAGCTCGGCCGGGCGGGCCCGGTGCGGGGTCAGGTCGCCCACCCGCACCGAACCGCCCGCCGGGGCATGCAGGCCCGCCAGCGCGCCGAGCAGGCTGGACTTGCCCGCGCCGTTGCGTCCCATCAGCGCGGTGACCTCGCCGGCGCGCAGTGCGAGTGAGACGCCGCGCACGGCGGGGACCGGGCCGCGCCGGACGGCCAGCCGGTCGACGACGGCGACGGGGGTGGGGTGGTGGCCGGGGCTTGGCGGTTGGCGAGGTGGCGGAGAAGTCGGGTGAGCCGACTTTCGGGGCGGGGGTGGTGGGGTCCTGGGGTTGGGCGTGCGCCTGAAGAGTTGGGCGGGCCGACTTCCGGTGGGGCGGTGGTGGGGCCCTGGGGTTGGTGGTGCGGTGGAGAAGTCGGGCGAGCCGATTTTCGGGGCGGGGGTGGTGGGGTCCTGGGGGTTGGGCGTGCGCCTGAAGAGTTGGGCGGGCCGACTTCCGGTGGGGGCGGTGGTGGGAGCCTGGGGGTTGGTGGTGCGGTCGAAAAGTCGGGTGGGTCGACTTTCGGTGCCAGGGCCCGGCGAGCCGGTGGGCGGCTGGTGGTGTGCCAGGCGTTCCCGCAGGTCGGTGGCGCGGCGGCGGGCGTCACGCACCGAGAGCGGCAGCGGCGACCAGCCGGCCAGCCGGCCCAGGCCCACCACCGGCGGGAAGACCGGCGACTCGGCGAGCACCTCGCCCGGCGCGCCGAGCAGCGGCGCACGGCCGTCGCCGGGCAGCAGCAGCACCTGGTCGGCGTACTGCACCACCCGTTCCAGGCGGTGTTCGGCCATCAGCACGGTGATGCCCAGGTCGTGCACCAGCCGCTGCACCACGGCGAGCACCTCCTCGGCCGCGCCGGGATCGAGGGCCGAGGTGGGCTCGTCCAGCACCAGCACCCTCGGGTGCACGGCCAGCACCGAGCCGATCGCCACCCGCTGCTGCTGACCGCCCGACAGGGTGGCCAGTGGGCGGCCGCGCAGCTCGGCCAGGCCGAGCAGGTCCAGTGTCTCCTCCACGCGGCGCCGCATCACCGCCGGCGCGAGCCCCAATGACTCCATGCCGTAGGCGAGTTCCTCCTCGACGGTGTCGGTGACGAACTGCGCGCGCGGGTCCTGGCCGACGGTGCCGACCAGGTCGGCCAGTTCGCGCGGCCGGTGCTCGCGGGTGTCCCGGCCGGCCACCGTCACCCGGCCGCGCAGCAGCCCGCCCGTGAAGTGCGGCACCAGGCCGCTGACCAGGCCCAGCAGGGTGGACTTGCCGGCCCCCGACGGGCCGACCAGCAGGCACAACTCGCCCTCGGGGATGGTGAGATCGAGGCCGGCGAGGGCCGGGGCGGCGGCGTCCGGGTAGTGGACGCTGACCTGGTCGAAGGTGATCACGAGCGGCCGTCCAGGGCGGGAGTGAGGGGGAGCGGTCGGGGTGCGGCGACGGCGGGGAGCAGCGCCAGCAGTACGGCGAGCGCGGCGAACAGCGGCAGCACCGGGGCAGTCGGCGGGACCACCGTGGGTGTGAACGGAGCCGGGTCGCGCACCGAGAGCACCGTCACCACGGCCGCCGCGGTCAGCCCCGAGCCGGCCACCAGCCACTCGGGCCAGGACCATCCGTCCGGCCGGTAGCGGGTCCGCACGGTGCGCCGGCTGCCGAGCGCCAGGCCGGTGGCGGTCAGCGCCAGGCCGGCGAGCAGCGCGGGCACCGCCCAACCACCGCCGTCCGAGCCGAGCAGCCCGAACACCGCCGCGCACAGGCCCAGCAGTCCGAGGACGGTGCAGGCGGTGGTGGCCCGGGCGAGGGCACGCGACACCGGCCGGGTGCGGCCGAAGCCCCGGGTGTCCATCGCGGCGGCGAGCGCGATCGACCGCTCCAACGCGCTTTCAAGCACCGGCAGTCCGACGCTCAGCATCGAGCGCACCCCGCGATCCGGGCGGCCCCGCAGCCGCCGGGCCGCCCGCAGCCGCTGCACGTCCGCCAGCAGGTTGGGTGCGAAGGAGAGCGCGACCACCACCGCCACCCCCACTTCGTAGAGCGCGCCGGGCAGCAGCCGCAGCAGCCGGGCCGGTGAGGCCAGCGCATTGGCCGCGCCCACGCAGACCAGCACGGCGGCCAGTCGAAGCGCGTCGTAGAGCGTGAAGAGCAGCCCCTCAAGGGTCACCCGGCCGCCGATCCGCACTCCCTGCGCCCAGGCGGGGAGGGGGAGTTGGGGGAGCGTCAGGATCGTGTGGGAGCCCGCCACCGGGGAGCCGAGGAGCAGCGTGAACACCAGTCGCAGTGCCAGTACCGCCAGTGCCACCCGCAGGAAACCGGCGTAGCTGCGGGCCCACGGCGCCTCGGTCCGCCGGGCGGCCACCACCAGGGCGGCGCTGGCCATGATCAGCAGGAGCAGCAGCGGGTTGGTACTGCGCGACGCGGCGGTGGCCAACCCGAGCGCCCACAGCCACCAGGCGCCGGGGTGCAGCGGGCGGGAGTCGGGGGAGGCGGTCATGGGGTGAGCCGGGGTGGGTGTGGGGGTGGGGGTGCGCGTGCGCGTGGGTGGGAAGTCGGGTGGGTCGACTTTCGGGGAGGGCGATGGTGGTGCTCATAGGGCAGGCCGGGGGTGGGTGTCGGGGGCGGGTATCTCGCACTGGGGCGGATTCGGGCGGATGCCGCGCGAGGTCGCGGTGAGGGCGAGTGCGCCGAGGGCTCCCGCGGTGTGCAGGGTGTGCAGGGTGAGCAGCGGCAGGGCGGCGGCGCAGAGGTGCTGCGGGGGTGTCATGGGGCGCGCTCGATGGGGTCGGTGGGCGGGCGTTGGTGAGGGGGGCGCTGGGCAGGGCGGGGCGGGGGCGGCCGAGGTGGGGCGCGGGTGCTTGGGGCGGTGGTGCTGGGAGGGGCGTGGGTGGTCGGGTGTGCGGTTCATGGGCGGTCAGGGGTGCTGTGTGTGGCGGTGCGTCGGCGGTGGGCCAGCCAGGCGGCGCCCCCGGCCACCAGGGCGATCAGGGCCAGGGCGGCGGGGAGTGGCAGGGCGGGGGCGGTCGCGTGCGGTGCGGTGGGTGCCGCTGCGGCGGCCGGGGCCGGGCCGGTCAACGCCTCGCCGCAGCCGGTGACCGGGTAGCCGGCGATGGCGCAGAGGATCCCGTTGGTGTCGTAGCGCAGCGGCGGGGCGATGGCAGCCAGCACCTCGGCGGAGCTCGCCTGGGTTGGCACCTGGGTACAGGTGGTGCGAAGTGAGGGAGGATCAGCGTGGGCTGACGGTGCGTCAGCGGGCGTGCCGAAGTCAAGGACGACGCCGACCCGCTTGCGCCCGGGCTGCGCCGGGACGTTGGCGCACAGCGTGGCGAAGTCGGGGGCGGCGCCGGGCCGTTCGTCGGCCTGGCCGACGCCCTGGCTGAGGGTGAAGCGCCAGCCGTCCACGCTGCCGTCCGGCGGCTGGTACATGGCCGGGCCCTGCTGCTGATAGGCCCAGCCACCCGAATTCCCGCGCCAGAACGACCAGTAGCGGTAGTCGGCGGCCTGCGCGGGGCCGGCGGCCGCGAGCAGCAGGCCGGCCAAGGTGGCGAGCAGCGCGGCAACGACGGTGGCGCGGTGGGTCGTTGCCCGCCGGGTGCCGGGGGTGCCGGGGGTGCCGGGGTGCCGGGGGTGCCGGGGGTGCCGGGGGTGCCGGGGGTGCCGGGGGTGCCGGGGGTGCCGGGGGTGCCGGGGTGCCGGGGGTGCCGGGGGAGGTGGGTTGCGCTGCGAGGGGTGTGGCAGTGGTTCCCGGGTGCTGTGCGGTCGGGCCGGGCGGGGTGGGGGCGTTGTGGTTCCGTCCCCCGCCCGGTGGGGCCGGGTCACGGCTGGCGCTTGCGCTTGCTCAGGTAGACGCCGTAGCCGATGCCGATCAGCAGGCCGCCGCCCGCGATCCAGAACGGGTTGAGGCCGCCCGAGCCGCTGCTGTGCTTGGTGGCGGGGTGCTGGGGGCGGTGGACGGCGCGGCCGGGCCGGCGGCGGCCAGGCTGCTGACCAGGTCGGCGCCCGCGAACGAGTGCGGATCGCGCCCGGCGGCCTTGGTGGTGAGGATCAGCGTGGCGGTGGCAGCCGCGTCGGTGCCGGACTTGTTGTGCAGCCAGCCGGCGGCGTTGGCGGACAGCCAGTCCACGGCCGGGCCCGCCTGCGCGCCGTAGCCGGCCTTGGCGAGGCTCAGCACCGCCCAGGAGGTGGCCGCGAAGTCCGGCGTGGGGGCCGCGCCGGGCATGGCGAGCATCAGGTGCTGGCCGTTGGCGCCCAGCGTGCCCACCAGGTAGGCGGCCGAGCCCTCGGCGGGCGCGACGGCACCCGAGCAGTCCAGCGGCTTCGGCGCACCCGGCTGCGCACTGCCCGCCGTCACCGGCAGCGAGCCGTCGGCCAGGGCCAGCTCGGCCTGGGCGGTGGCCAGCGCGTTGGCGGCCGGCGCGGCGCCGGGGGCGGCCGCCTGGTAGGCGAGCGCGCCGCGCTGGTCGGCCGCCGCCTTGCAGTCGAGCTGCAGTGCCGTCAGCGCCTGCACCCCGCTCTTGCCCTGCTTGGCGACGGTCTTCGGGTCCACCCCGGCCGCGTGCAGCGCGCTCACGGCCAGACCGGTGGAGTTGGCGTCGCCCGCGTTGCCGGGGTTGTAGGACCAGCTGCCGTCGGCGTTCTGGTTGGCCTTCAGCCAGCCGGTGCCCTTGTCCACCGCGTCCTGGTGCCCGCCGAGCGCCACCAGCGCCTGCATCGCCAGCGCGGTCGCGTTGCTGTCCTCGGTGGCGGCCGCGCAGGCGGTGCCGGTGTCGGCGCGGAACGACGGCCAGCCGCCGTCCGTGCACTGCTGGCCCTTCAGCCAGTCCACCGCGGCGGTCGGGGGCGTCTGGCCGGTGGCCTTCAGCGCGAGCAGCGCCAGCGACTGCCGGTAGACGCCGTCATAGGTGGGGTCGCTCTTGCCGTACAGCGCACTGGGGACCGCCGCGGGGGCGGGCGGCGAGGACGGTGCCGTCGCCGACGCGGGGGCGGACGGTGCGCCCGAGTCCGCCAGCGCCGGGCCGGTGGCGAGACCGGTGAGCAGGCCGGCGGCGAGCAGGGCGGCCCCGATACGGGCGGGTGCGAGCATGGCGGAGCGCGGGCCTTTCGGTGGACGGGCAGACGGAGCAGACCGGCCGCGGTCCCCGCACCCGGCCATGGCCGGGGCCGAGCGCGGCCACCAAGACTCTAGCCGGAGCCCACGGCAGAGCCCCGCGAGCCGTCGTGCCGGCGCCCCCGCAGCCCCCCGCGGGCCGTCCGCCGGGGCCCCGCGAGTCGCCGTTCCGGGATCCGCTTCAGGGCCCTTGCGGGCCGTCGTCACCGCCGCCGCAGGCCCACGCGGGCCGCCGCAGGACGCCGCGAGTCGCCGTCCCAGACCCGCCGCAGCCCCCCGTGCCGGCGCCCCCGCAGCCCCCCGCGCCCGTGCCGTCCCAGCGCCCCCCACCAGCCCCCGCCGCCCCGCAGGCGCTGCCGTACCACTGCCCCCGGCCTGGCGTGGTGTGAATCACCAGCCCGCCCTGCGAAGCACAAGCTACGGGCCGGTAATCTTCAGGGTCTCTGGAGTTCACACGCTCGGCCCGGTGGGCGTGGGCAAGAAGGGGCCGACCATGACGGGGCAGCCACCCACCGCCGACCAGCCGCTGCGGATCGCGCTGCTCTCCTACCGCGGTGACCCGTTCTGCGGTGGCCAGGGTGTGTACGTCCGCCACCTGTCCCGGGAGCTGGCCCGGCTCGGTCACCACGTCGACGTGATCGGCGCCCAGCCCTACCCCGTGCTCGACGCAGGCGAGGACACCAGCCCCGGCAAGGTGCGCCTGGTGAAGCTGCCCAGCCTGGACCTGTACCGGGCCGACGACCCGTTCCGCACCCCCAAGGCCGCCGAGCTGCGCGGCCCGGTGGACGCGTTGGAGGTCGCCACCATGTGGACCGGCGGGTTCCCGGAGCCGCTCACCTTCTCGCTGCGGGCCCGGCAGTACCTGGCCAGGCACCGTGGCCGCTACGACGTGGTGCACGACAACCAGACCCTCGGCTACGGCCTGCTGGGCCTGGCCCGGCACGGCTTCCCGCTGGTCACCACGGTGCACCACCCGGTCACCGAGGACCGCCGGCTGGAGCTGGCGGCCGCCGGGACCCGGGCCCGCCGGCTGTCGTTGCGCCGCTGGTACGCCTTCACCCGGATGCAGCGCCGGGTCGCGGCCCGCCTCGACCATGTGATCACGGTGTCCGGCAGCTCCAAGGCCGACATCGTCGACCAGCTGGGTACCGCGCCGGGCAGCATCCAGGTGGTGCCGATCGGCGCCGACACCCGGCTCTGGTCGCCGTCCGACGCGGTGCCCGTGGTGCCCGGACGGATCGTCACCACCTCCAGCGCGGACGTGCCGCTCAAGGGGCTGGTGTACCTGGTGGAGGCGCTCGCCAAGGTGCGCACCGAGCGTGACGCGCATCTGGTGGTGGTGTGCAAGAAGCAGGGCGAGGGCCCGGTCGCGGACGCGGTGAAGCGGTTCGGGCTGGAGCGGCACATCGAGTTCCGCAGCGGGCTGAGCGACCAGGAGCTGGTCGACCTCTACCGGTCCGCCGAGGTGGCCTGCGTGCCCTCGCTCTACGAGGGGTTCTCGCTGCCGGCCGCCGAGGCGATGGCCACCGGCACCCCGCTGGTGGCCAGTACCGGCGGGGCGATCCCCGAGGTGGCCGGGCCGGACGGCGAGACCTGCCTGGCCGTGCCGCCCGGGAACGCGGACGCGCTGGCCGGCGCGCTCGCCCGGCTGCTGGACGATCCCGAGCTGCGGGCCAGGCTCGGGGCCGCCGGCCGGGCCCGGGTGCTGGCCGGCTTCACCTGGGAACGGGCCGCCGAGCGCACCGCCGACTGCTACCGGGCGGCGATCGCCACCGGGGTCGGGCAGCGGGCCCGCTCCGGTCCGGGCTGGCGCTATGTCTGACCGTCCGCGGCCGTGAACCTCCGTCACCTGATCACCCGTCACCCCCGCTTGACGTCGTAACGAAGGCGTCGTAACGAATGGGAGTCCCGCAGTGCTGACCGTCGACTTCTCCCGCTTCCCACTCGCCCCGGGCGACCGGGTGCTCGATCTGGGCTGCGGCGGTGGCCGGCACGCGTTCGAGTGCTACCGCCGCGGCGCCAACGTGGTGGCCCTGGACCAGAACGCCGACGAGATCGCCGAGGTCCGCAAGTGGTTCGCCGCGATGGCCGAGGCCGGCGAGGCGCCCGAGGGGGCGAGCGCGGTGGCCATGGAGGGCAACGCGCTGGCGCTGCCGTTCGAGGACGAGTCCTTCGACAAGATCATCATCTCCGAGGTGATGGAGCACATCCCGGACGACAAGGGCGTCCTCAACGAGATGTTCCGGGTGCTCAAGCCCGGCGGGCTGCTCGCCGTCACGGTGCCGCGCTGGCTGCCGGAGAAGATCTGCTGGACACTCTCCGACGAGTACCACGAGGTCGAGGGCGGCCACATCCGGATCTACCGCGGCGACGAGCTGCTGGACAAGCTGCGCGACGCCGGCCTCAAGCCGTACGGCACCCACCACGCCCACGCCCTGCACTCGCCGTACTGGTGGATCAAGTGCGCGGTCGGCGTCAACAACGACAAGGCGCTGCCGGTGCGGGCCTACCACCAGCTGCTGGTCTGGGACATCGTCGGCACCCCGGTGATCAGCAAGCTCACCAAGGCCGCCGAGGCCGCGCTCAACCCGGTGATCGGCAAGAGCTTCGTCGCCTACGCCAGCAAGCCCAACCGGACCGCCGAATGACGATCCCCGAGGGCGTGGCGGCCCCCGAGACCCTGCTGCTGCCCGGCGTGCTGGACGCCGCCGAGGCCGCCGCCACCGTGCGTTCGATCCTGGCCGAGCAGCGCCCCGACGGCGGCATCCCGTGGTTCACCGGCGGTCACCTCGACCCGTGGGACCACACCGAGGCGGCGATGGCCCTGGACGCGGCCGGCGAACACGCCGCCGCCGACCGCGCCTACCGCTGGCTGGCCGAGCAGCAGAACCCGGACGGCTCCTGGTACGCCGGCTACTACGGCGACGGCGCCCCGGGCGTCAGCAACCGGGCGGTCGAGAGCAACTTCTGCGCCTATGTGGCGGTGGGCAGTTGGCACCACTACCTGACCACCGGCGACGACGCCTTCGTGGACCGGATGTGGCCGGTGGTGCGCCGGGCGCTGGACTTCACGGTGGGCCTGCAACTGCCGGGCGGCCCGATAGCCTGGCGGCTGGACGAGGACGGCGCACCCGCGCAGGAGGCGCTGCTGACCGGCTCGTCCAGCATCCTGCACGCCCTGCGGTGCGGTCTCGCCATCGCCGAGCACCGCCAGGAGCCCCAGCCCGACTGGGAGTTGGCGGCCGGTCTGCTGCAGCACGCGGTGGCCGAGCACCCCGAGCGGTTCCTCGACAAGGGCCGCTACTCGATGGACTGGTACTACCCGGTGCTCGGCGGCGCGCTGAGCGGTGCCGCGGCCGAGCGCCGGCTGGCGGCCGACTGGGACCGCTTCGTGGTCGACGGGCTCGGGGTGCGCTGCGTCAGCGACCGGCCCTGGGTGACCGGTGGTGAGAGCGCCGAACTCGCCCTCGCGCTCTGGGCGGTGGGCCGGCACGAGGACGCCGCGACCATCCTGCGCTGGATCCGCCGGCTGCGGAACCAGGACGGCTCCTACTGGACCGGCTACGTCTTCGAGGACGACGCCATCTGGCCCGAGGAGCACACCACCTGGACCGCCGGCTCGATGCTGCTCGCGGTGGCCGTGCTCGGTGGCGACCCCGCCACCTGCGCCGTCTTCGCCGCCGACAAGCTGCCGGGCGGACTTGCCGTGCAAGGCTGCTGCTGACCGCAGCGCGCAAAACCCGAACGGCCCGGCGGGAGAACTCCCGCCGGGCCGTTCGCAGTTGAGCTCGGCTGCGGTCAGCCGCGCTGGATGCCGGTGACGTCCACCAACACACCCTGGGTGCCGTCCTGCAGCTGGGCCACCAGGGCGGTGCCGCGCTGCTCCACCGCCAGGTACCAGGTGCCGGGCACCAGCTGGCCGACCGGCGGACCGGCCGAGCCGTCCTTGGGGGCCAGCGACCGCGGTGCCGGAACGGCGAACCAGAACGGGGCGAACTCGGCGACCGGAGCGCTCGGGGCGGGTGCCGCGGCCGCCGGGGCCGGGTCGGCGGCCAGGGTCGGCGGCAGCACGGCGGTCTGCTCGGCGGCCGACTCGGGGATGCCCTGGGCGGCCACCGGGGCGGCAGCGGCAGCGGGAGCGGGGGCCGGGAAGGCGTCCTGCGGCTGCGGCTGGGCACCCACGCCCGGGGCCGGCTGGCCGAACTGCGGCTGCTGGCCGGGCTGCTGACCGAACGCAGCCGGCGCACCGGCCTGGCCGGCATCCGGGGCCGGGAAACCGTAGCCGCCCGGCTGCTGGCCGGGGAACTGCTGGCCGGGCGCGTGCTGCTGACCCGGGTAGCCGTAGCCGCCCGCCTGCGGGAAGCCCTGGCCGGGGAAGCCCTGCTGGAAGCCAGGGGCGGCCGGCTTGTCGCTCACCAGCGGCGCCTGGAGCGCCGGCACCAGCGGCCCGGCGACGGCCGCGCCGGTCAGCACCGCGGTGGCGATCAGACCCAGGTAGGCGCCCCAGGAGTGGGAGAAGGTGACGTCCTGGTTGCCGGAGCCGCTGCCCAGCGACCAGAGCGCGGTCCACAGCGAGGCCACCGCGAGCCCGTTGCCCCACTGGTCCAGCCGCAGGCCCAGGATCTGCCGGGTCTTCGCCGCCTCACCCTGGAGCCGCTGCAGCAGGATCAGCACCGCCGCGGCGATGCCCAGCAGGTAGATCGACGGCAGCACCGGGAGCAGCTGGGTGGACCAGGCGTTGTCCGGCAGGCCGCTGAGGGTCTTGCAGGTGCCCTCGTAGCAGGCCTCGGCCGTGATGAACGGCAGGAAGGACGAGATGAGCAGAAGCACGGCCGCACCGGCGACGGCGGCATCTCCCCTGGTGAGAGCGCGCAGATTCACGGTTTCGGTTCCCCTCGCTGGTGTGTCGTGTCGGCGTAACGGCCTGTGATTCTACTGATCCCGGTACCAACCGGTCAGCCGGTGGGGCTCGGCGTGGCTCCGGCGTGGCTCAGAAAGGCGGTGAACCCGTCGGCGATGCCCTGGGCCGCCTTCTGCCGCCACTGCGGATCCGTCATCCGTTCGGCGTCGCCCGCGTTGCGCATGTTGCCGCATTCGATGAACACCTTGGGCACCTTGGACAGGTTCAGTCCGCCCAGGTCGTCACGGGTGTCCAGGCCCTGGTCGGCGATGTAGTCGGCGAACTGCTCGCCGGTGGCGCGCTGGAAGTCGTCGCGGACCAGCAGGCCGAGCTGGTGCGAGGGCTCGGTGATCGCGGTGGTGTCGGCCTGCCCGGCGACCACCTTGGCCGGCACGATCACGTGGAAGCCGCTGCCGGAGGCCGGTCCGCCGTCCCCGTGCACCGAGATGGCGGCGTCGGCGTGCGCGTCGTTGCCGATCGCCGCGCGCTCGGTGATGCACGGGCCGTACGGGCGGTCGCCGTCCTGGGTGAGGATCACCGTGGCGCCGAGGCCCTGCAGCAGGTCGCGCAGCCGGTGCGAGACGTCCAGGGTGAAGTCGGCCTCGGTGTAGCCCGCGTCGGTCGAGGTGCCGGTGGTGTCGCACTCCTTGTGCCCGTTGCCGACGTCCACCTGCTGGTTGATCTCGGTGGGGTGGTTGACGTTGTTCGGGTTGTGGCCCGGGTCGAGCGCGATGGTGCGGCCGGCCAGCGGCTTGTCCGCGGTGCTGCTGGGGCCGGCACTGCCGGGGCCGGCGCTGCCGGGTGGCGCGCTGGTCGCGGCGGCACTCGGGCTGGCGCTGCCGGCGGCGGTGCTGCTGGGGGAGGCGCTCGGGCTGGCGCTGCTGGGCGTGGTCGGCGCCGGGGCGGCACCGGCGGCCGCGCTGCTGCCGCCGCAGCCGGTGAGCGCGAGCGCCGTGGTCAGGCCGAGCGCGGCGAGCAGCGCGCCGCGGGCCGGGCGGGCGGCGGTGCGGTCACGGGTGGGCCGGGTGGTACGGAGGTTCACGAGCTGTCAGATCCTGTCCCAGGTCCGGCTGGCCAGGCCGTAGCTGCCGGCCAGCGCGTTCCACTTGGCGACGAAGTCCTTCTTGGCCTGAGTGGCCTGCGGGTTGAGCTGGTCGGCCTTCTGCTTGTCCGCGGTGTCGGGCGCCTGGTTGCCGTTGCCGCAGCCGCCGGCGCTGACCGACTGCGCCCAGGCCGCGTACGCCCGGTCGATGTCCGCGGACGTCTGCCAGGCCGACTTCAGGCTCTGCACGGCGTCGGCGCCGCCGGGGATGTCGGCCACATTGAGGACGGCCAGCTGGGCGACCAGCTTGTCGCGCTGGTCGGCGCCGCTGGTGAAGGTCTGCACGGCGGCGTCGATGTCGGCCTTGGCGGGACAGCTGGCCACCTGGGCGACCGCGCTGCCGATCGGGGCCTTGGCCGCCTCGCCCTGGGTCAGCAGGCCGTCCAGCGCCTGGGCCTCGCTCTGCGCGTTCGCGCCGCCACTCGCGCTCGCACTGGCGCCGGCCGAGTCGGACGCGCCGGCGCTCGGGCTGTCAGTGGCCGACGGCGAGCCGGACGCCGGCGCGCCGCCCGTGCTCGGCGCCGTTGCACCGGTGGTGGGCGGGGCAGCCGCCTTGGCGGTCGGGCTGCCGGAACCGGAGTTCTGCATCGCCAGCACAGCGCCGCCGCCCACCGCCAGCAGCAGCACCAGGCCGGCGCCGACCAGCAGCGGGGTGCGGCGGCGGGCCGGGCGGTCATCGTCGTCCGGATCCTCCTCGTACCGGCCCGGCAGGTCCAGACCGCCGCCGGGCGGGGCCTGGGGCGGCGGGGGGTAGCCGGCGGGGACCGGGGGCAGCATCGCGGTGGGTGCGTCCGGCGGGGTGGCCGGGGGGTAGCCGTAGCCGCCCGGTGCGCCGGGGGGCGGGGGCAGCAGGGGGCGGTCGGCGGGTGCGCGGGGGTGCGCGGCGGCGGGTAGCCGTAGCCGGGTTGCGGCGCGGCCTGGCCGGGGGCGCCCGGGGGTGCCGTGGGCGGGGCCGGTGGCACGGGCGGCGGCGGGCCGGCCTGCAGATACGGACGGGCGGTCAGCATCGGACCCTGGTCGCCCACCGCCCCGGCGTGTGGCTGCGGCGCCATCGGGGAGGCGGGCGCACCCCCGGGCGGCGTGGGCCCGGTCGGCCGCGGCGCGCCGCCGGCCGCCGGACGGCGCACCCAGCCGCCCGCGCCGCCGTTCGCGGCCGGATCCCAGACCGCGGGTGTCATGTCGCCCTGATGGTCCGTCATGCTCAGTGGCCCCCGCCTTCAGGTCCGGCCGTGCCCGTGGTCGCTGGTGGTCAGTGGTGCGCGGTGCGGCGGCCCGCCGGTCCCGTCCGGACCGTCGGTGCCGGTACGGACCCCGCGAGTGCCCGTCGTCACCGTACCGGCCGTTCGAGGTCCCGAGGGGATCGGCTCCGGAAAAATCGAGCCGATCCGCCGTAACGGACCACGCACGGTCAGCGGGCGGTGTCAGACGGTGCGGCGCAGCACCCGCAGCGAACCGGTGACCGAGACCTCCTCGAACCCCTCGGCCAGCGCCCGCAGGTACACCCGGTACGGCGCCTGGCCGCCGTCGGCGGGGTCGGGGAAGACGTCGTGCACCACCAGCAGGCCGTCCTCGGCCAGGTGCGGCACCCAGCCCTCGTAGTCGCCGGTGGCGTGCTCGTCGGTGTGCCCGCCGTCGATGAAGACCAGCGCGAGGCGGCCGCCCCAGACCGCCGCCACCTGCGGGGAGCGGCCCACCAGGGCGATCACGTGCTGCTCCAGGCCGGCCCGGTGCAGGGTGCGGCGGAACCGGGGCAGCGTGTCCATCAGGCCGACCTCAGGGTCGACCAGCGTGTCGTCGTGGTACTCCCAGCCCGGCTGCTGCTCCTCGGAGCCGCGGTGGTGGTCGACGGTCAGCGCGACGGTGCCGGTGCGGCGGGCGGCGTCGGCCAGCAGGATCGCCGACCGGCCGCAGTAGGTGCCGATCTCCAGCACCGGCAGGCCGGTGCGCTCGGCGGCCTCGACGGCGGCCGCGTACAGCGCCAGGCCCTCGTCCACCGGCATGAAGCCGTCGGCGGCGCTGAAGGCCGCCAGCACCTCGGGAGCCGGGGCGGGGGTCTCGGTCATGGTGCTGCTCCTGCGCTGGTGGATCGGGCGGACGGGGTGGGGACATCCTCGCACCGCATTACCGGCCGGTAGCCGGCTGGGTGCCCCGGACATGAGGACGGGCCCGACCCCGCCGGCGGCGGAATCGGGCCCGGGATCGCGCAGGCGGCCGTCGGCCGTCAGTTCGCGGTCGCCTCCATGCGGTGGCGGCCGCGCCCGCCGGCCTCGCTGCTGTCGTCCGAGGCGAGCAGACCGCGGTGGCGGCCGTGGGCGGCGTCCTCCGAGTTGGCCTCGTCGGCGCCGTGGTCGCTGGTGTCGTTGAGGGTTTCGGACATCTGTCGTCTTCTCCGTGCGTGGGTGCAAGGTCTGTGGTGCCGCGCGGCACCGCCGGCCATGACCGGGCCCGTACGCCGTGACCGGGCCTGGCACAGGGAAATGCCGCCTCGGTACGGCGCGGCGACCCGCGGCACACCGAAGCGATCTCGCCCCGTTGGTAGGTCACCCTAATGGCCGACCCTGACAAAGCCTATCCACCCCCGCGCCTGGCGGACGATCAGGCGCGGCGTGTCGCCCGCAGCGGCACGGAACGTCGGTGCCGTCGCTCCTGACGTCTGCCGGGACGCCCGCCCGCGGCCCGGCCCCGGCCCCGGCTGGGCCGTACTCGTCTCAGAGTCGGTCGAGCAGCTCCGGCAGCCGCTCGATCAGCGCGGTCGCCCCGGCATCGACGAGCCGCTGAGGCGGCATCAGGGCGGTGTAGCCGATCACGTCCATGCCGGCGGCCCGTGCGGCCCGCACCCCGTTGGGGCTGTCCTCGACCACCAGGCAGTCGCCCGGCGCCACCCCGAGCGAGGCCGCCGCGTGCAGGAAGAGGTCCGGAGCGGGCTTGCCCACGCCGTCGACGTCCTGCGCGCTGAACACCACCTCCCGCGGCAGCTGCGGACGCAGCCCCGCCCGGTCCAGGGTGAGGTCGATCCAGGCGTGGTCGGAGGAGGACGCCAGGCAGTACGGCACACCGCGCTGCCGCAGTTCGGTCAGCACCGCCGCGGCATCCGGTGTCGCGGCCAGTCCCTCGCGGAACGCGGCGAAGACCCGGTCGTGGCAGCGCGCCGTGAAGTCCTCGGGCAGGACGCCCTGGTAGCGGTCGGCGATCACCTGGTGGACCGTCCGACCCGCGTTGCCGAGGAAGTGGTGGTAGGACTCCTCGAGGGTGGTCGGGAAGCCGAGTTCGGTCAGATAGCCCGAGAGGATCCGGTGCGCGGTCGGCTCGCTGTCGACGAGCACCCCGTCATTGTCGAAGATCACTAACTGATAGCCCATCAAGGCAGCCTACCGACTCCCTGATGTATGGCCCTGAACGGTCATAGACCTGCCCACAGCGCGGGCTTGTCGATAGGTTTGGCCTCGTGACCAACGAATTCAAGGACGGAAGCGCCGGAGACGCCGACTACGGTTCCATCGGTGCTGGCTACAGCAACTACCGCCAGCCGGATCCGCGCATCGCGGAGCTCATCCAGCAGGCCCTGGGCGAGGTCCGCACCGTTGTCAACGTCGGTGCGGGGCGGGGTCCTACGAGGCCGGGCCGTTCGAGTTCACCGCGGTGGAGCCGTCCCAGGTGATGCGGGAGCAGCGGCCCGAGCACCTGGCGCCCGCCATTGACGCCACGGCCGAGCAACTGCCTTTCGAGGACGGCTCGTTCGACGCCGCGCTGGCCACCTTCACCGTGCACCAGTGGAGCGACGTCAAGGCCGGACTGCGCGAGCTGCGGCGCGTCGCCCGCGGTCCGGTGGTCATCCTGACCTGCGACCCCGCGTTGGTGCGGGACTTCTGGCTGCACCAGTACGCGCCGGACGTCCTCGACCACGAGGCCCGGCGCTACCCCGCGATCAGCACCATCTCCGACACCCTCGGCGGTGCCGTCGCGGTGGACCGGGTGCCGATCCCGGCCGACTGCACCGACGGCTTCAACGAGGCCTACTTCGCCCGCCCGGAGCGGCTGTTGGACCCGGGCGCCCGCCAGGCCTGCTCGGCGTGGAGCTTCGTCGAGCCGGAGCTGCGGGAGCAGTACCTCAAGAAGTTCCGCCGCGAACTGAGCTCCGGCGCCTGGGACGAGCGCCACGGCGCCCTGCGGCACCAGGACAGCTACAACGGTTCGCTGGTGCTGATCCGCGCGATTCCCTGATCCGCACTCCGTTCGGTCCCGCCCGGTTCGGCCCCGCCCGCTCGCCCGCCCGTCCGCTCGCCCGGGCGGGGCCGAACCGCTGCCCGCGCTCAGCCGGTTGCGGCGGCCGGGTCCAGGACCGCCGTCAGCAGCCGGTTGGCCAGGGGAGCAGGGGCGGCGAAGTCCAGGCTCAGGTTGGAGACCGAGTAGACGGCGCGGACGCTCAGGTCGCGGCTGGCGAACATGCCGTTGGCGTAACCGAGGTCGTGCCCGGTCTTGCCCCAGAGCAGCTGCCCGTCGGGCAGTTGGACGGACATCAGGCCGGCGCCGAAGCAGGCCAGCTTGTTGCAGGAGGTGCCGTTGACGAACGGCACGGGCTTGCCCCGGCCGTCCTTGGGCAGGGTGAACAGCTCCTGCTGCTGCGCGGCGGGCAGCAGACGGCCCTGGAGCAGGGCGGTGAGGAAGCGGTCCAGGTCGGCCGGGGTGGAGATCATGTTGGACGGGTCGCCGCCCTGCTCGCTGACGTCCACGTTCTCACCGTGGCTGTCCGTCAGATAGCCGTGCAGACAGGGGCGCGGCATGGTCGGATCATCCTCAGGCACCGAGGTCTGTTCGAGGTGCAGCGGCGTCAGGACGCGCTCGGTGACCTCGTCCCTGAAGGAGCGGCCGGTGGTCTGCTCGATCAGCTTGCCCGCGATCCGGAAGCCGAGGGAGTTGTACTCCTGCTTGGTGCCGGGGGCGAAGTGCGGGCCGGGCCAGGGGCGGTGGGCGGGGCGCAGGGTGGACTGGATGATCTCGTCGAAGGTGCGGTACCGGTAGCGGAGGGCGGCCCGCAGGGCGGTGGGGTCGAGCGGCGGGCAGGCGGTGGCCGTGTTCGGGTGCGTCGGGGCCGGGGCGCCTGCGGCGAAGGCCTGGGTGCCGGCGCCGGCGGTGAGGCCGATCAGGGCGGTGCAGGCCAGGCCGAGGGTGGCGGCGCGACGGGCGAGCGGCTGCATGCGGTGGCTCCGGTGGTTCGGGGGTGCGGTCCGTGGTGGCATGAACCAGCCTGACGGCAGGTCAGCTCACCGGGTATCGGGATCAACCCGGAGCCGGCCCGGAGTCGACCCTTGAGGTCTGATAATCCGAGTTTCGTCCGTACTCGAATTTTTTCCGCCAGGCCCTCCCGCCCGCCTTGTCACGATGGCACCCTGGGATTATGACGCCGAGCTATCGGACGATCGCCGAGCGTGCTGTCCGGGAGGTGGCTCCCGCGGCCGAGTGGCGGGTTCAGGAGGACGAGACCTGGTGCATGGTCTCCCCTCCGCGACACGTGCGCCGGGACCAGGGCTGGAAGCTGCACCTGTCGGCGACCCCGGGGGTCGCGTGCCGACTGCTGGAGGCGGCGGCCCGGGTGCTGGTGGCGCACGACTGCGCGTTCAAGTTCGCCGTCACCCCGCAGGTCGCCGCCGAGCTGAACTCGGTGCGGGCGGTCCGCGGCCAGTCGGGCAAGTTCCTCACCGCCTATCCGGCCGATGACGACCAGCTGCGGCTGCTCGCCGAGCAGCTGCACCGGGCCACGGTCGGCTTGGACGGCCCCGCGATCCTCTCCGACCGGCGCTACCACCCCGACAGCCCGGTGTACTACCGCTACGGCTGCTTCGCCCGGCCGCACGAGCTGAACGACGAGGGGTTCTACGAGGGCCGATTGCGCGCCCCCGACGGCAGTTCGGAGCCCGACCGGCGGGAGGCGTGGTTCTCGCCGCCGCCCTGGGTCCCGCTGCCGTTCGACCAGCCCGAGCCCGAGGGTGCGGCGGGGCGGCGGCGCGGCGGACCAGTGCTCCTCGCCGACCGCTATCTGGTCAAGGAGGCCATCCGGCACTCCAACAGGGGCGGCGTCTACCGGGCCCGGGACGAACGGACCGGCGCCGAGGTCCTGTTGAAGGAGGCCCGGCCCCACGTAGCCGCCGACCCCAGTGGGCGGGACGCGCGGGACTGGCTGCGCCATGAGGCCGAGGTGCTGCGCGCCCTGGCACCCCGGGGTGTCGCCCCTGCCGTGCACGAGGTGTTCACCGCCGCCGAACACGTCTTCCTGATGGAGGAGTTGATCGATGGCGGCACCCTGCAGCAGTGGGCGGTCGACCGCGCGCGGCAGGCCGGCGGCCGGATGCCGGCGCGGCTCGTCCGGCAACTGGCGGGCCGGCTGGCACGGCTGATCGGCGAGGTGCACGAAGCCGGGTTCGTGCTGCGGGACTTCAAGCCGAGCAATGTGATGATGGCGGCCGGCGACACACCCGTGCTGGTCGACCTGGAGTGCGCCGCCCGCCCGGGCGAACCGGTCCGGGTGGCCGGCACCCGGGGCTTCACCGCCCCGAGTACCTGGCCACCGCCGAGCCGGACGATCCGCCGCGGCCCGCGCCCGGCCCGGCGGTCGACTGCTACAGCCTGGGCGCCACCCTGCTCTACGTCAGCACCGGCATCAACCCCGTGCTCACCCCCGACATCCCGGCCGCCCGGACGGACGGCGAGCGGATCGCGGCGATCGTCCGGGCCGCACTGCCCGAGTTCCCGGCCCTGCGGGCGCTGGCCCCCGCGATCCTCGGGCTCACCGCCGAGCCGGCCGACCGCTGGTCGCTGGCGGCGGTCGCCTCATTCCTCGCGGCCGAGCCCCGAGACGGGCCGGTGCCACCGGCCGCCGAGCTCGCCCGGGACGACCTCGACCGGCTGCTGGCCGACGGGCTCGCCCAGCTCGCGGAGACCATCGACCCGGCGGCCGAGTACCTGTGGGCCCGCCCGCGCTCGCTGCCGTACGGCGACGCCTGCAATGTGCAGATGGGCGCGGCCGGCGTGCTGGCCGTGCTGGGCCGGGCCGTCCGCTGCGGGCACCGCGTGGCCGAACCGACGCTGCGCACCGCCGCGCACTGGCTGGACTGCCACCTGGAGCGGCCCAGCAGGACGTTGCCCGGCCTCTACTTCGGCCGCTCCGGCACGGCGTGGGCGCTGTACGACGCCGCTCGCACCCTCGGCGACGAGGCACTGGCGAGCCGGGCCGTCGACTACGCGCTGCGCATTCCGCTCGACTGGCACAACCCCGATGTCTGCCACGGCCTGGCCGGGGCCGGCACCGCGCAGCTGCACCTGTGGCATGCGACGGGCGACCAGCGCTTCGCCGAGCGGGCATCGGAGTGCGCGGACCGGGTGGTGCGACTGAGCTCGCAGGCGCAGGGCGGGGTGGACTGGCCGCTGGGCGAGGGGGTCCGCTCCGAGCTGGCCGGTGCCGGCTCCTACGGCTTCGGGCACGGGGTCGCCGGGCTCGGCACCTTCCTGGCTGCCGCCGGCCGCGACCTGGCCCGGCCCGAGCTCCTGGAGATCGCGGTCGGCGGCGGCCAGGTGCTCTGCGCCGTCGCGGAGTCGGCGGGTGAGTGGGCCGAGTGGCCGAAGGGCCCCGGTCGCACCGAGCGCATGGGCCTGGACTTCTGGTGCAACGGCAGCTCGGGCATCGGCACCTTCCTGGTCCGCCTCTGGCAGCAGACCGGGATCGACCGGTTCCGCGCCCATGCGGAGCGGGCCGGCGTCGCCGTCCACCAGAACCGCTGGCGGCTCGGCCCCGGCGACTGCCACGGCGTGGCCGGCAACGCGGAGCTGCTGCTCGACCTGGCGGAGGCGACGGGGGAGCAGCGGTACCGGGGGTGGGCGGCGGAGAGCGCCACCTGCCTCTTCGTCAGGGCGGCGCATCGCGGGGGCCGGCTGGTGGTGCCGGACGACACCCTGCGCGACATCTGCGCGAGCTACCAGGTCGGCTTCGCCGGCGTCCTGGACTTCCTGCTCCGCCTCAGACACGGCGGCCACCGTTCGTGGCTGGTCGACACGGGTCGACCCGTCGGGAGGCCGTCGGCAGAAGAGAAGTACACCCCGAGAGGAGAGTCGAACCATGGACACCCAGGTTCTGGAACTGCAGGAACTGCCCGAAACCTACGAGGAGTTGCTGGAGCCGCTGATGTGCTGTGACACCGGCCACCGCAGCTTCGAGGTCAGTGACTTCTGCGCCGTCCCACCGGGCGACGAGAAGTAGCGGAACACGGGGCCTGCGCGGGCGTGCCGACCGCGCCCGCGCAGGCCCACGACTCCGTGACGGTCAGCCGGTACCCGCCTGCGCCAGGATGCTCAACGCCAACTCCCGCCCCGCGCCCGCCGGGTCGCCGTCCGGCCGAGTGGCGCCGGCGGCCATGATGCCGTCGATGACCAGCAGCAACTGGCCGGCCGCCGGCGCCGGTCGCGGATGGCCGAGGCGAGCCAGCTCGACTTCGAACAGCCCTGTCACGGTGGCCCGGTACTCCCGGGTGACGGCATGCCCCGGGTGGTCCGGGTCGGCCAGGGCCAGGTCCGCCGCCAGGTAGCGGCAGCCCCGGAAGTCGGCCTGCTCGACGACCAGTGCCAGCTGGTCGAAGACCGCCAGCAGTCGGGCGCGCGGGTCGTCGCCGGCCGCGGCCATGGTCGCGCGGTAGGCGGCCTCGTCCTGCGCGGCGCTGCGGCGGAGCACCTCGGCGATCAGGCCGTCCTTGCCGCCGAAGTGCTCGTAGAGCGAGCGCCGCGCCACGTTGGCGGCCTTGAGCAGGGTGTCCACGCCGACCCCGACGCCTTGGCGGTACGTCAACTCCTGGGCGGCGTCGAGCAGGCGTTCGCGGGGGCCGGGTTTGGTGCGGGTGGTCATGGTGCCAGCCTGTCAGCTCTTGCCGAGTAGATCAACCGGTCTATATATTTGCCGACGGAAGTAGACCGGATGTTCTATCTACTTGGGGGTTCTTCATGTCATCGGTGCGCACCACGGCGGCCGTGATCGAGCGGTTCAACCACGCATTCGTCCACCACCTCCCCGATGAGCTCGACGAACTGGTCGGCGAGGACTGCGTGATGGAGGGGATCCAGCCCGCGCCGGACGGCGAGCGTTACGACGGCGGACAGGCCTGCCTGGAGTTCTGGCGGGCGCTGGCCGCCGACCGCACCACCCGGTTCGCGCCGGAGGAGGTGGTGGTGATGGGTGAGCACGCCACCATCCGCTGGCGGTACCGGTACGGCGACGGCCCCGCCGACTCCGTCCGGGGCGTCAACCTGATGCGGGTGCGGGACGGCCGCATCGTCGAGGCCCTCGGCTACAGCAAGACGGCCGGTGAGGTGCCGCTGGCGGCCGAAGCGTGAACGGCGGTCGGAGCATGCGCAGTTCGCGGCGATGAACCGGACGCCGGAGGAGCACGGGATCCGTCCGGTGATCGACCGGGTGGTGCCGTTCGACGAGGCCCCGGCGGCGTTCCGGCGCTACGCCTCGGCGGCGGCGTTCGGCAAGGTGGTGATCTCCATGGGGGACTGACGCGGCAGTAGCAGGGGAGTCGCCAGCAGGAGCAGGCCCGCGGCCGCGATGGCGGTGCGCGGGCCGGTGACGGCGGCGAGCAGGCCCCAGAGCGCGGTCAGGGCCGCGATGGTGGCGCTGCTGGTGATCGACCAGGCGGAGATGGTGCGGGCCACCAGGTGCTGCTCGGTGTGGTCGAGCCGCATGGTGGCCAGCACCGGGTTGGTGATGCCGATGAACAGGATCAGGGCGAACTGGAGGACGATCACCAGCAGCATGCCGCCCGTGCCGGAGCCGATGAAGGCCAGGCCGATCGGCCAGCAGGCGCGCAGGGTGCCGCCCACCAGCAGGACCCGGTGCCGGCCGTAGCGGTCGACGACCCGCTTGGAGAGCCGTGAGCCGAGCAGGCCGCCGAGGCAGGGGGTGGCGAAGGCCAGGGTGTACTGCCAAGGGGCGAAGCCGAGCCGGCCGAGCATCAGCACGGAGAGCAGCGGTTCGGTTGCCATGATCAGGGCGTTGAACAGGACGGAGTTGAGGAACAGCGGGCGCAGCACGGGGTGGCCGAGGATGTGGCGCCAGCCGTCCAGCAGTCCGCCGCCGGCGCGGGGCGAGCTGGGCGGCGCCGGCTGCGGTTCGCGGTGCCGGATGGCGGCGATCCCCACCGCGGAGAGCAGGTAGCTGACCGCGTCGGCCAGCACCGTCACCACCGAGCCGAACCAGCCGATCGCGGCGCCGCCGAGCGGCGGGCCGAGCACGGTGGACGTCCAGGTGGTCGACTCGAAGCCGGCGTTGGCGGCCAACAGGTCCTCGGGCGCAACCAGCGACTTGAGGTAGGCGCTGCTGGCCGCCCGGAAGGCGATCTTGGCCGCGGCCACCACCACGGCCACGACCAGGAGTTGGAGGAAGCTCAGCCGGCCGATGGCATAGGCGGCCGGGATGGTCAGCAGGGCGGCGAACCGCACCGCGTCCATCGCCACCATCACCCGCCGCTTGCGGCGGAACTCCACCCAGGGCCCGAGCGGCACCGCGATCGCCGCCCCCACCGCCAGCCCGGCCGACGCGAGCAGCGAGACCTGGGCCGACCCGGCGTGCAGCACCCGGATCGCGATCAGCGAGAAGGCGCCGAAGCCGAGCCCCGAACCGTAGGCACTGACGGCGTAGGCACCCCAGAGGAGGTGGTAGTTCCGCCCAAGTGATCGCCGCTTTGCCATGTGTGCCTTCCTCACTCGTACAACTCAACCGTGATACGGACCATCCAAGCGGGCGGCGGATGCGCTGTTCAAACCCGCGAGGGAGGGCCTGGCCACAACGGATCATTGTGGCAGTAGCATCACGACCCATGGACCTTGAAGCCGTGCGCACGTTCGTGGCCGCCGCCGACGCGGGCCGTTTCCAGGACGCGGCCGTCGACCTGGCGGTCACCCAGCAGGCCGTCTCCCGGCGGATCGCGACGCTGGAGGGGGAGCTCGGGGTGCGCCTGTTCACCCGGACCGCGCGCGGCTCGGTGCTCACCATCGACGGGCAGGCGTTCCTCCCGCACGCGCGCGAGCTGCTGCGGTCCGCCGAGCGGGCGGTGGCCTCGGTGCGGCCCGGGCAGCGCGCGCTGCGGGTCGATGTGATCGGCATGCGGATCGCGCCGGCGGCGCTGCTGCGGGAGTTCCACCGGGCCCAGCCCGAGACCGAGCTCGACGTGGTGACGCTCTTCGACGGTGACACGGCGATCGCCGCCGTCGCCTCCGGGGCGATCGATGCGACGTTCCGCGCCGTCGTCCAGCCGGGGCGCCAACTCCCGGACGGAGTACGGTCGATGCGGGTGATCGACGAGCCCCATCAGCTGCTCGCCGGGCCCCGGCATCCGCTGGCGGCGGCCCGGGAGGTCACCCTCGCGGAGCTGACCGGCCACCGGATCTGGATCCCGGGTGCCTCTCCGGGCACCGAATGGACCGCGTACTACGACGAGTTGGTGGCCGAGTTCGGGCTCGCCATCGACGCGGTCGGGCCCAACTTCGGCAGCGAGGCGCTGCTGGAGGTGATCGCCGACTCGGCGACGGTGGCCACCTTGACGACGGAGCGGACCAGGTTGGTCTGGCCCGCGGAGTACGACCTGCGGCGGATCCCGGTGGTCGACCCGGTGCCGCTGTACCCGCACTCGCTGGTCTGGCGCGACGACAACTCGCACCCGGCCCTGGCGGCGCTGCGCGAGTTCGCGGCGGCCCGGGCATGCCGAGTGGAGGGGTGGGTGCCCGGCTGGGTGCGGTGAGAAGGTGGAGGTGAGCGGGCCGCAGGCCCCCGCAGGAGGTGGCGCACCGATGGAGCAGGAGAGCCCCACCGCCCGGCAGCGCAGGCTGTGGGACTCGGCGGCCCCCGGCTACGACCGGCAGATCGCCTTCTTCGAGCGCGTCTGGTTCGGCGGCGGGCGGGAGTGGATCGGCTCGCGCGCCGGCGGCCGCGTGCTGGAGGTGGCGATCGGGACCGGCCGCAGCCTGCCCCACTACCGGGCCGGCGTGCGGCTCACCGGGATCGAGCTGAGCCCGGCGATGCTGGCGATCGCCGTCCGGCGCGCGGCCGGGCTCGGCATCGACGCCGACCTGCGTGACGGTGACGCCGAGGAGCTCCCTTTCGCGGACGGCACGTTCGACACCGTGGTGTGCGTGCTGGCGCTCTGCTCCATCCCCCGGCCGGCCCGGGCGGTCGGTGAGATGGCCCGGGTGCTCAAGCCCGGCGGCACGCTGCTGCTGCTCGACCACGTCGGCAGCAGCTGGCCGATCCTGCACGCCGTCCAGCGGCTCACCGAGCGGGGCACGATCCGCGCCGCCGGGGAGCACTTCACCCGCCGCCAGCGCCCGCTGGTCGAGGCGGCCGGGCTGCGGATCACCGAGGCCCAGCGGCTCAAGGCCGGCACGGTGGAACGCATCGCGGCGGTCAAACCCGCCCCGGGGAAAGGCCGGGTGGCCCGGGGCGCGAACGCCCTGGGCCACCCGGGGTGACTGCTGATCCCGATCGCGTCAGGCGACGGTCGTCAGGCGATGGTGAAGATCAGGCAGGTCAGGAGCAGGCAGGTGAACTGGCAGCCGTTGCCGCCGTTCAGCTCGACCGACTCGGTCTCCGGCAGGTCCTGCAGGGCCGCGAGGTCGGTCTCGAAAGCGGTCATCTCCATGATGGGTTCCTCCCCTTGATGGTCGCGCCCTGGTCGGGCGCGGTGTTGTGTGGTGCTCCGCCCGGCCACGGTGGCCGGGCAGTCCCCCGGGTCGCGTCGCGATCGCGAAGCGGGGAAGTCTGTGATGTGACGTTTCGTCAGCCGGTGCGTCCGGTCCGCAGGAAGCCGGCCAGCAGCTCGTGCAGGACGGCCGAGCCCTCCTCGGTGAGCACCTCGTGCCCGGCCCCGGCGGCCTCCACGTAACGGAAGTCGCTGCCCTCCGCACGGCCCAGGCGCAGCAACTCGTGGCGCAGCGCCCGGGACTGGCCGACCGGGACGGCCTCGTCGCGGTCGCCGTGCACGATCAGCAGCGGCGCGGTGAGGCGGTCGGCGAGCGCCAGCACGTCACGCGGGCCGAGCTCGTCGTCGATCGGGTCGCCGCCGCCCAGCCGCCTGGTGAGCGCCCGCACCGGCGGTGTGGCCTCGGCCAGCAGTCGGGCACCGGACAGGAACGGCGCGACCACGGCGCACCGCGCCACCCGGTCCGCCGGGGCGTGGGCGGCGGTCAGCAGCGCCAGGAAGGCGCCGTAGCTGACCCCGAACAGGGCGGGCGGCTCCAGCCCGATCGCGGCCCGCTGCCCGGCCAGCCCCTCCAGCAGGCCGAGCACGTCGGCCAGGTCGGGCCCGCCCCAGGCGCCGCGGATCGCCATCGCGTGCTCGGTGCCGTAGCCGGTGCTGCCGCGCTGGTTGGGCGCGAGCACCGCCAGGCCCTCGGCGGCCATCCGCTGCAGCATCGGGTCGAACTCCAGGCGCCAGGCGTCGGCCGGACCGCCGTGCAGCGCGAGCACCAGCTGCGGGCTGCTCAGCCAGGCCTCGCCGCCGTAGACCACCGCCTCGATCGGGCCGAGCGGTCCGGCGAGCTCCAGCGCCAGGGCGCTGTGCCAGCGGCCGCCCTCGGCGGGCGCCGAGCTGCCGTCCAGCCGCCAGCCGAGCACCGGAGTCGGCGGGGCGCCGGTGACCTGGGCCGGGACCAGCCCGGTGCCGGGTACGGCGGCGGCCGGGTTGGGCAGCAGCCGCGGCCCGGAGAGCGGGGCCAGGGCGAGCGGCAGCGGCCCTGCGGCGGCCACCCCGGCCTCTTGGCCGCGCAACTGGTCGACCCGCAGGGTGGCCAGCGCCGCCGGGTGGTCCGGCGCGGAGTACGGCATCCGCAGGCCGGCCGCCGACCAGTGGCCGACCGCGCCCAGCCGGCCGGGCGGCACCGCGAGCGGCTCCAGCCGCCCGCCGCTCGGCCGCCACAGCGCGAGGGCCGACGAGACGCCGTGGTCGACCTGGATCGCCACCCGGGTCTGCTCCGGCGCGCGGGCGCCGGGTTCGAGCACCACGGGACGCAGGAACAGTCCGGGCACGTGCAGGCACTCGGGGAACCGCACCGGGGCCGAACTGCCCAGCACGCCCCAGCCGAGCCGGTCCGCGCCGGGCGCGTCGCTGCGCAGCAGCAGGAACGAGGTGTCGGGGTCGAAGAGCACCAGCCGGTCGTTGCTCCGCTCGGAGATCTCCAGCAGCGGTGTCACGGTGCCCAGCCGCAGGTCGAGCACCACGGACTTGACCACGCCCGCGCGCACCCGGTCCAGCGCCAGCAGCCGCCCGGTGCGGTCCAGCCAGACGCCGCCGCCGTGCAGCCCGGCGAACTCGGCGACCTGGCGGGGCGGGCGCCCGTCGGCGAAGACCAGCCAGGCGTGGGTGGTCGGGGTGGTGTCGGTGCCGAGCGCCACGGCCACCGGTGCGTCGGACACGGCCGGGTCGGAGGCGGCCGGGAGCGCCAGCAGCCGCAGCCCGGGCATCCGCAGCGTGGCCACCGGCTGCTCCGCGGCCGCGGCACCGGCCGGGCTCGGTGCGAGCAGCACCAGGTCGTGGCGTTCGCCGTCGTGCCGGCAGGCCAGCAGCCGGCCGTCGGGCAGCGGGACCAGCTGGGTGCGCAGGCTCTCGAAGCGGTCGCCGGGCAGCGGCAGCGCAACGGGCTCGGCCAGCGCGTCCGGGGCGAGCCGCCAGCTCTCGGCGTACCAGCCGCCGTCGGGGCCGGCGGCCAGGCAGGCGGCGTGCGAGCCGTCCGCGGCGAAGGCGAAGCTGAGCCGGCGCAGCGCGGGAGTGGTGGCACGTATCGCGGTGTTCATGCGGTCGGCTCCTGACGGGCGGTGGGCTGCCGGACGGCGGTGGCGGCGACCGGGTCGACCCAGAGCCGCGGCCCGCCGTGCAGCAGGCGCAGCAGGAAGGCCAGCGGTCCGGCCGTCCCGGTGCCGTAGCCGGCCGCGCAGCCGGTGCCCGTCTCGTCGGGCAGCACCAGCAGGCCGTCGTGCAGCACCGCGCGGGCGCCGAGCAGCTCGGCGAACTCCCGGGCGCCGTCCGCGAAGCGCGCCTCGCCGGTGGCCTCGGCCAGGTCGAGCAGGTACTCGCCGTCCCCGGCCAGGCCGTGGCAGGCGCTGGTGCCGCAGTGCCAGCGGTTGTCCAGCACCGCCTGGCCGGCGGCCAGGGCCAGCTCACCCGCGCCGGTGTCGCCGGTGGCCTGCCAGTAGCGGAGCAGGAAGCTGCCCACCCCCGAGGAGCCGTTGCACCAGTGGGCCAGCCGGACGGTCGCCGGGTCGCCGGCGCTCTGCGGCCACCAGGCGGCGCCCTGGCCGTCGTAGCGGGCACCGGTGGCGGTGCGGGCGGTGGCCGTCAGCGTCCGGGCGGCCCGTTCGGCGCCGGCCAGGGCGGCGGCGTCGCCGGTGGCCCGGTGCACCGCCAGCAGGAAGGCGCCGACACCGGCCACGCCGTGCCCGTACCCGAGGTGGGTGATGCCGGCCAGGCTGGAGTCGAAGGTCTTCGGGACCGGCCAGACCGTGCCGTACGGCTCCGCCGCGGCGGCGGCGAGCAGCGCCCGGGCAGTGTCCAGCGCGGCCTGGTGGTCGCCGAGCCGCAGCCGCAGGAAGCCGGCCCCGGCGGCGCCGTGGCAGACGTCCGGGTTGGGCCAGCGGTGCGGGATCGGCTCGGCGAGGCGCCGGGCCCGCTCGGCGGCGGCCTCGTCGCCCAGCGCCTCGGCGGCGTCCAGCAGCGCCCAGGCGACCCCGGAGCGGCCGAAGTGCAGGCCGGGCAGCACCACGGGTTCGGCGGCGCAGCGCCGCTCGGTCCAGCGGGCGGCCTGGTGGATCGTCGGCGCCGCGGCCGGGTAGACGGCCAGCCCACGGGCCAGCACGGCGAGCACGCCGGCCGCGCCGTGCTGCACATTGCACGGGTCGGTGCGCTGCCCGTTCGGCACGGTCGGCCAGAGCCGGTCGGGGCGGTGCGGGGTGGCGGTCTCGGCCAGCCGGCGCAGCCCGTCCCGGACCAGCCGGTCGAACGGCTGCGGCGCCGGGGTGGGCGGGGGAGCGGCCGGGGCGCCGAGCAGTCGGCGGACCTCGGCGAGGGTGGCGCGCTGCTCGGGCCGCTCGGCGCGCAACTCGCGGACCAGCGGGGCCAGTCGGCGCGCGGTGGCGCCGGTGCGGGCGGCCAGCGCCAGCCAGCGGTCGAGGCGCTGCGGGAGCGGACGGCCGCCGGCGGGCTGCTCGGGGAGCAGCGGGTCGTGCCCGGTGGCCAGCAGGAAGAACAGCCCGCCGAGCGCGAACAGGTCGGCCTGCGGGTCGGCCACCGCGGCCGACTCGCGCTGCTCCGGGGCGCGGTAGCCGGGGGTGCCCGCGGTGCCGGCCGAGGTGCCGGCGGCGCAGGCGAGTTCGAGGTCCACCAGGCACAGCGACCCGTCGGTGCGGACCAGGACGTTGCCCGGTGCCAGGTCGCGCAGCACCACGCCGGCCGCGTGCACCCGCGCCAGCAGGTCGACCAGGGCCAGCGCCATCGGCTGCGCCTGGTCCCACGGCACGTCCGGCGCGCCGTCCCTGGTCAGCCGGGCCGCCACCCAACTGCCCAGCGACTGGCCCGCGATGTGCTCCTGCACCAGCAGCAGCGAGTCCTGCTGCTCGATCAGCTCCAGCGGTCGGGCGGTCAGCCCGAGGTCGGCCAACTCGGCGAGCATCCGGGCCTCGTGGCGCAGCGCGCTGCGGGCCTCGGTGCCGGAGCGGTCCACCTCGATGTGGGCGCGGGCCTGCTTGACCACCACGGGGGTGCCGTCGGTGGTGTCGGTGCCCAGGAACACCCCGCCCTTCGCGGAGTGCCGCAGCGCCGCGGTGAGCGCGAACCGCCCGCCGACCAGCACCCCGCCACCGCCGCGCCGTGCGCCGTTCGCCACCGCCGCCTCCGCTCCCCGTACCGGGTCGACCACCCAGGGCGGGCAGCGGTAGCCGGCCATGCGAACATCTTCGAACCGTTCATCGTCAGGTCCGTGCAACATCGATCGATAAGCGCCGTCATTGCCGAGTTCGGCCCGCCGGGAAAACGCGCCGTACCGGTAGTGCACCAGACTGTCGGGTGCGAAAGGTCGATCCGACAGCACCACCGGCCCCGGCATTCCCTCGGTGGCCCGGTGCAATTCCTCGGCGAGCCTCAGGAACTGCTCCTCGTCGGCCGGGTAGACGGTGATGAACTTTCCGGCCGAACCGCGCTCGCTGTTCCGGGAATTGATCTGGTGCAGCTTTTCCCGGTCGGCCGCGAACTTGAAGGTGCACGGATCCTCGGCGATCGCCCCGGCCACCGCCGAGAGCACCTCGGTGGCCACCGTGCCGGCCGCACTGACATGGATCTTCCACCCCTGGGCGGGCGGCGCCGGCACCCCCTCGGGCGGCCGGACCGTGCACCAGAAGCCGTCGCAGGCGGCCCCCCAGCCGCCCGCGACCTCGGCGCCGCCCGGTGCCGCGGCACCGGTCACGGCCGCCCGCGCCACCTCCACCAGCGTGTCGTCCGCGAGCGCCCCGGTCCGCCACGCGTCGTCCACCGACTCCGCCCCCCCGACCGAGCGCAATGGTGTGCCCGTCCCCATGCTGCTTTCACACCCCTGTTCTGGCTCGACGGTCCGGATTCGATGTCCGCAAGGCTTGCCCGGGAATCCCCCGGAGGCCTTCGGAAGTGCGGGAAGTCACCTGCCGCGCGCACCGCATCGAATGTCGAATGCGGCCCCGCGGCTCTTTCTCAGCCCCCCGGCCCGAGTAACTTCCCTGCGCACCAGAGAAGTTACTTTCAGTGCGAGGGGTGCTCAACGCCAAGCGGGTCACTTCACTCGTAAGGGTGATCTGGATTCGTTTTCGCCGTCATGCGGGCCGCCGATGATGCCTCATTCGCCCCCGCACTCCCGGGCGAGCGCGGCGCGGCAGGCGGTCGGCGGGCCTCGGAGCGCCCTCGCACGCGGGTTGACGAGCACCCGTCCGGCCCGCTCCGGCCCAGGCAGGCGGTAGTCTCAACGGGTGCCGAAACTGTCCGAGGTCATCACCGCACTGGAAGAGCTGTACCCGCCCCGGTGGGCGGAGTCCTGGGATGCCGTCGGACTGGTCTGCGGCGATCCGGACGCCGAGGTGCGCCGGGTGCTCTTCGCGGTCGACCCGGTGCCGGCGGTGGCCGAGGAAGCCGCCGCCTGGGGTGCCGACCTGGTCGTCACCCACCACCCCCTCTATCTGCGCGGCACCACCAGCGTGGCCGCCACCTCCTTCAAGGGCCGGGTGGTGCACTCGCTGATCCGGGCCGGCATCGCCCTGCACGTCGCCCACACCAACGCCGACCACGCCGACCCCGGGGTCTCCGACGCGCTGGCCGAGGCGATCGGCCTGCGGGTGCTCGGCCCGCTGGTGCCGGACCCGACCGACCCGGCCGGGCGGCGCGGCACCGGGCGGATCTGCGAGCTGCCCGAGCCGCTGCCGCTGAGCGCCTTCGCCGACCGGGTGGCGGCCGGTCTGCCCGCCACCGCCACCGGGATCCGGGTGGCCGGCGACCCCGGCCTGACGATCCGTCGGGTCGCGGTCAGCGGCGGCTCCGGCGACAGCTTCTTCGCCGAGGTCCGGGCCGCCGGCGTGGACGCCTACGTCACCGCCGACCTGCGCCACCACCCGGCCTCCGAGGCCGCCGAGGCGGCCCCGATCGCCCTGGTCGACGCCGCCCACTGGGCCACCGAGTGGCCCTGGCTGAAGCAGGCCGCCCGCGAACTCGGCGGCATCGCCGAGAAGCACGGCTGGACGCTGGAGACCCGGGTCTCCACGCTGGTCACCGACCCGTGGACGGCGCACGCGCCGATGCCGCACCCCGCGTCCTCTTAAGGCGCACCACACACCCGACCGCTCGACTTCATTCCCCCCAGGAGCCCTCCGCGTGAACGCCGCGCCCGCCGACCAGATCCGCCTTCTCGACCTGCAGTCCATCGACTCCAAGCTGGACCAGCTGGCCCACCGGCGCCGCAGCCTGCCCGAGCACGCCCAGATCGACAAGGCCACCGCCGACCACACCGCGCTCAAGGACCTGGTGGTCGCCGCCGAGGCCCAGCACGGCGACACCACCCGCGAGCTGGCCAAGGCCGAGCAGGACGTGGAGCAGGTCCGCACCCGGGCCGCCCGCAACCAGCAGCGGATGGACTCCGGCGCGGTCAGCTCCGCCAAGGACCTGGAGAACCTGCAGCACGAGAACGCCTCGCTGGCCAAGCGCCAGGGCGATCTGGAGGACGTCGTGCTGGAGGTGATGGAGCGCCTGGAGACCGCCCAGACCCGGGTGACCGAGCTGACCGGCCGGCTGGAGCACGCCGAGGTGGTGCTCAAGGAAGCCACCGAGCGCCGGGACGCGGCCCTCGCCGAGATCGACGCCGAGGTGGCCAAGGTCGCCCGCGACCGCGAGGCCGTGGCGGCGGTCATCCCGGCCGACCTGATCAAGCTCTACACCCGGCTGCGCGAGCAGCAGGGCGGCGTCGGCGCGGCCCGGCTCTACCAGCGCCGCTGCGAGGGCTGCCGGGTGGAGTTCGCCATCACCGACCTCAACGCGATCAAGGCCGAGCCCGCCGATGCCGTGGTCCGCTGCGAGAACTGCGGTCGGATCCTGGTCCGCACCGCCGACTCGGGCATCTGAGGGCAGCCCTGATGGCGGAGCGCAGGTTCATCGTCGAGGCGGACGGCGGCTCCCGGGGCAACCCGGGCCCGGCCGGCTACGGCGCGGTGGTCCGGGACGGCGACACCGGCCGGATCCTGGTCGAGGCCGCCGAGTACATCGGTACCGCGACCAACAATGTGGCCGAGTACCGGGGCCTGATCGCCGGCCTGCGCGCCGCCCGTGAGCTCGACCCCGAGGCCCGGGTGGACGTCCGGATGGACTCCAAGCTGGTGGTCGAGCAGATGTCCGGGCGCTGGAAGATCAAGCACCCGGACATGCAGCCGCTGGCCGCCGAGGCCCGCGAGGTCTTCCCGCGCGGCCGGGTCGGCTACGAGTGGATCCCGCGCGAGCGCAACAAGGACGCCGACCGGCTGGCCAACGAGGCGATGGACGCGGGCAAGGCCGGCAAGCAGTGGGAGCCCAAGGTCCGGCCCGCCGCCCCGGTGCTCGCGACCGACCCGGAGCCGCTGCCGGAGCCCGCCGCCCCCAAGGCCGGCTGGGGCGCCGACCTGGGCATCACCACCACCTTGGTGCTGCTGCGCCACGGCGAGACGGCGCTCACCCCGCAGAAGCGGTTCTCCGGCTCCACCGGCAGCGACCCGGAGCTCTCCGACAGGGGCCGCTGGCAGGCCGAGCGGGCCGCCGAGGCACTGGCCGGGCGCGGCACCGTGCAGGCCGTGGTCTGCTCGCCGATGCTGCGCACCCGGCAGACCGCGGAGGCGGTGGCGGTCCGGCTCGGCCTGGAGGTCCGGGTCGAGGAGGGGCTGCGCGAGCTGGACTTCGGCGCCTGGGAGGGGCTCACCTTCGCCGAGGTGCAGGAACGCCACCCGGCGGACCTGGACGCCTGGCTGGCCTCCACCAAGGCCAAGCCCACCGGCAGCAGCGAGAGCTTCGCCTCGCTGACCCAGCGGGTCTCGGTGGCCCGGGACAAGATCCTGGCCCGCTACGCCGGCAAGACCGTGCTGGTGGTCTCGCACGTCAGCCCGATCAAGACGCTGGTCCGGCTGGCGCTCGGCGCGCCGCCGGACGCGATCTACCGGATGGAGCTGTCGGCGGCCTCGCTCTGCGCGGTGCAGTACTACGGCGACGGGAACGCCTCGCTGCGGCTGCTGAACGACACGGGGCACCTGCGCTGACTGAGCGCTTGGTCACCGAGCTGCACTGAGCTGCACCGACCTACCAGGCGCTCAGTGCAGCTCGGTGACCACCACGTCCAGCTGCCACGGCTTGCGGGCGGTGCCCTCGGCGGCCAGCTCGACGGTGTAGCCGAGCCCGCCCAGCACCTCGAACAACTCGCCCGGAGTGGCCGGTTCGGCGCCGGAGTTCAGCAGGTCGCGGACCAGCCGCCCCTTGGTGGCCTTGTTGAAGTGGCTGACCACCGAGCGCCTGCCGTCCTTCTCGTGCAGCACCCGCACCGTCGCGGTCCGCGCCGCCACCTCGCCGACCGGCTTCCAGGACGCCGCGTACGCCGAGCTGCGCAGGTCCAGCACCAGCGAGTCGGCCGCCGCCTCGCGCGGCAGCACCTCGGCCAACTCCCGCCGCCAGTAAGCGCCCAGCGCCCCGAGCGGCGGCAGCTTGACCCCGCCCGAGCAGCGGTAGGCGGGGATCCGGTCGCCGATCCGCACCGCGCCCCACAGCCCGGAGAACACCAGCAGCGAGCGCTCGGCCCGCCGGTAGGCGGCCTCGTCCAACTTGCCGAGGGCCAGCGCGTCGTACAGCACCCCGGTGTAGAGCTCGCCGGCCGGCAGCGTGCCGGCGGTGCGCAGCCCCGCGTTGCGGGCCACCTCGCCGCGCAGGCCCTTGCTCAGCCCGAGCACCGCGGCGGCGTCGTCCTCGTCCCCGCGGCAGAGCTCCACCAGCGCCGACAGCACCCGCTCGCGGGCCTGGGTCAGCCCCGGCAGCGACAGCTCGGCCGGCTTCAGGGGCGCCCCCTCGGGCGCCTCGGCCTTGCCCTCGGACGGCGGCAGCAGGACCAGGAACGGCATGCGCGCGACTTCTCCTCGATACTCCTCAAGAACCTTCCGCAGCAATCTACCCGCCCGCCGCCACCCTCCCTACCATGGGCAATCTCCCTACCATGGGTGAGGAGGGGGTGGCACGCGATGTTCCACCGAGAACAGGTCGAGATCGAAGCCGAGCCCGCGGCAGTCTGGGCCGTGCTCACCGATGTGCAGCACTGGCACACCTGGACGCCGTCCATCGAGCTGATCCGCCGCCCGGACCCCGAGCGCCCGTTCGGCGTCGGCTCCCGGGTGTGGATCAAGCAGCCCCGGCTGCGCGGCGCGCACTGGCAGGTCACCGCGTACGAGCCGGAGCGCTCGTTCGTCTGGCACACCCGTGCCCCGGGAGCGAAGACCGAGGCCGGCCACCAGCTGCAGGCCACCCCTACCGGCACCCGGGTCACCCTGGACCTGCGCCTGACCGGCCCGCTGGCCCTGCTCGGCCGCCTGCTCTACGGCCGGCTGATCCGCCGCTACCTCGCCCTGGAGGCGCTCGGCCTCAAGACCCAGTGCGAGACGACGCCCACCGCGTAGTGACCGCCCTCGGTCCGGGGGACCGGTCACGACCGGCTACGATGACCAGTACGGCGGACGAGCCGGCCGGGCGGTCGCGACGGGTCCCTCACGGGGCCCGCCGAGGAACGTCCGGGCTCCACAGAGCAGGGTGGTGGGTAACGCCCACCCGGGGTGACCCGCGGGACAGTGCCACAGAAAACAGACCGCCTACCTCGGTAGGTAAGGGTGAAACGGTGGTGTAAGAGACCACCAGCGACCGAGGTGACTCGGCCGGCTCGGTAAACCCCACTCGGAGCAAGGTCAAGATCGGGACCCTCGGGTCCCGTGCGCGGGTGTTCGAGGGCTGCTCGCCCGAGCCCGCGGGTAGACCGCACGAGGCTGTCGGCAACGGCAGCCCTAGATGGATGACCGCCTCCCCGGGCCGCGCAAGCAACCCGGGAGACAGAACCCGGCGTACAGGCCGACTCGTCCGCCCCCTGTGCGCCCTGGAGGGCACGTCATGGTTACCGCGTCCCAGCATCCGTCGGACGAGCCACTCATTCCGATGCCGCCGTTGACCTTTCCAGGCCTACAGAAGGCCGTCGCAACTCTTGTCCCGTCCCGCCTGCCGGAGTTGTTCGAAGACATGCGGCAGACGTTCATCTGGGCCGAGGAACAAGAGAGCATCTCTCCCATTCGACTGTTCCACCTGCGCTGGGGGATGGTCATCGCCATCGAGCGCATCCCATCGCGGGCCCACCGTTTCCGGGAGTGCGAACACCGGGTCGCCAACGCCGGCACCCGCGAGGAAGCCCGCGCCGCCTCGATCGAGATCGGCCGCATCCTTGCGGAGGCAGAGGCCGAGGTCCGAGGGTGAGTGACTGGACCTGGGAGTATCTGCCGGATGCCCAGTACGTTGTGGGCGGGCTGCCGGAGGCTGTGGTTGAGGAGGTTGAGTCGATCGCCGCAGAACTGGCGGTTCTCAACTCCATGACCTACCCCGAGGGTCGGGATTTCCAGGGAACGGGCCCAGGGATGCGGAAGGTCGTCAGAGCGCATCTGATGGTCTGTTACACGACCTTCCCGCGAGATGAAGCGATCTACATCGTCCAGGTGACCCACCTGCGGTGACGGCCCAGGGTGCCCGCCCAGGTGCTGGCGGCGGTCCGCGGCGAGCCGTTCGCGCGCTGAGGGCTCCCGGCGAGCGAGCCTGGACCCGCCCGCCCCGGATGCCCGTCCCAGCGGGCGGGTGCCGGGCTGACGGTGTGTCATGGGATCCATGGCACACCGACAGCACTGGCTGATCCGCTTCACCGACGAGTTGATGACGCTGACCGGCGATCTGACGCAGGAGCAGGCCGCCGACTTCGTCCGCCGGGTCTACCAGGCCGGCCACGAGGCGGGTGTGGCGGAGGCCCGTGAGGAGAACCGCCGCGAAGGCGAGTGACCCCGGGGCGCCCGGTGCCCGGTGCCCGGCGCCAGGAGGCGGGGCGTCAGTGCGGGATGGCGTCGATCACCTCGCGCGCGCCCTGCCGCAGCAGCGCCACCGCGACCGAGGTGCCCAGGGTCGCCGGGTCCAGCGGACCGGCCCACTCATGGGCGTCCAGCACGGTCTTGCCGTCCGGTGAGAAGACCCGGCCGCGCAGCGAGAGCCGCCCGTCCCGTTCGGCCCGGGCGAAGCCGGCGATCGGGCTGTTGCAGTGCCCCTGCAGCACGTGCAGGAACATCCGCTCGGCGGTGGTCTCCCGCCAGGCGTCCTCGTCGCCGAGCCCGCTGACCGCCGCGATGGTGGCCGCGTCGTCCTCCCGGCACTGGATGGCGAGCACCCCGGCGCCGATCGGCGGGCACATCAGCTCCACCGGCAGGATCTCGCTGATCCGGTGCTCGGCGCCGATCCGGGCCAGGCCGGAGGCGGCGAGCAGCAGCGCGTCGGCCTCGCCGGCGGCCAGCTTCTCCAGCCGCCGGTTGGCGTTGCCGCGCATCGGCACGCAGACCAGCTGCGGGTGGGTGACGGCGAGTTGGGCGATCCGGCGGACCGAGGAGGTGCCGATCCGGGAGCCGGGCGGCAGCTGATCGAGGGTCAGGCCGGCGGGGTGCACCAGGGCGTCCCGCACGTCGTCGCGGCGCAGGAAGGCGGCGAACACGGTGCCGGCCGGCAGCGGACGGTCGGCGGGGACGTCCTTGACGCAGTGCACGGCCAGGTCCGCCTCGCCGGCCAGCAGCGCCGCGTCCACCTCCTTGGTGAACGCGCCCTTGCCGCCGAGCGCCGAGAGCGCCCCGGTCCAGCGGTCCCCGGAGGTGGTGACCGGCACCACCTCGGTGTGGATCCCCTGGTGCAGGGCCGCCAGTTCGGCCTGGACCCGGGCGACTTGGGCCAGGGCCATCGGGGACGAGCGGGAGACGATCCGCAGCACGGCGGGCACAGGCAGCGTCATGGCACCACGATAGGGGGTCCGGGCCCTCGCGAACGGCGGAACACCGCCGTCGCCGCTGTGCCGCCCGGGCGGGCACGCGGTAGCCTGCACCCTTCGCACACCGGTCGGCGAGAACAGCACGAGCACAGCACGAGCACAGCACGCAACAGGACGCGCACAGCACGAGAGCGGAAGGGGCCCTGCCCGGATGGCCGAGACCCGCGAGTCCGCGATCCCGTCCCAGCGGGTGCCCGTGTGGGGCCGTACCCGGCGGGTGGCCCAGGCGGCCCGCGAGGGCCGGCTGCGGGAGGCCGGGCCGCACCTGGCGCTGGCCGTGCTCTTCCTGCTCGGGTACGGCGTGGTCGAGCTGCTGCGCTACCAGCGGTTCGCGGCGCCCTCCTGGGACCTCGGGATCTTCACCGAGGCGGTCAAGGGCTATGCGCACTTCGGCGCGCCGACCCTGTCGATCAAGGGGCCCGGCTACAACGCGCTCGGTGACCACTGGTCCCCGATCGTCGCGCTGCTGGCCCCCCTCTGGTGGGTGTGGCCGTCGCCGTTGATGCTGCTGGCCGCCCAGGCCGCGCTGTTCGCCTGGTCGATCGGGGTGGTCTCGGACACCGCCGAGCGGGTCCTCGGCAGTCGCAGCAAGGGCCTGCTGATCGGTGCCGCCTACGGCCTGTCCTGGGGGCTGCAGCGGGCGATCGACTTCGAGTTCCACGAGATCGCCTTCGCCGTCCCGCTGCTCGCCGTGGTCTGCCGCCAGCTGCTGCTCAAGCGGTGGGACCGGGCGGCCTGCTGGGCCATGCCGCTGGTGCTGGTCAAGGAGGACATGGGGCTGACCGTGGCGGCCGTCGGCGTGGTGCTGCTGGTGACGGCCCGGCGCCGGTCCACCGCGGCCGGGCTGGTGCTGTTCGGCCTGGGGTTCGCGGCGCTCACCGTCGGCGTGCTGATCCCGCACTTCAACCCGCAGCACCAGTACGACTACTGGGCCAAGCTGCCCGGCGGCACCCATCCGCAGCTGTGGCAGCTGGTGATCGCGCCGTTCACCCGGCTGACGGTCTGGAAGACCTGCGGCTGGCTGCTGGGCATCGTCGGGTTCCTGGCGCTGCGCTCGCCGCTGGTGCTGCTCGCCCTGCCCACCCTGGCTTGGCGCTTCGCCTCCTCGAACTCGATGTTCTGGGGGCAGGACTGGCACTACAACGCGACCCTGATGCCGATCCTCTTCCTGGCCCTGGTGGACGCGATCGCCCGGCTGCGGGCCGGCAACGCGGGGCCGGTGCTGCGGGGCTTCGCCGAGGGCATGGTGCCCGCGGCGCTGGCGATCGGCGCGGCCTGCACGGTGAGCCTGCCGGTCGGCGTAGGCGGGCTGGCCGACCCGGGCAGCTGGAGCGGCGGGCAGCACGCGGCGGCGCTGCGGGACGGGCTGGCGCTGGTGCCGCGCGGCGTCACGGTGGAGTCCACCATGGGGCCGCTCTCCCGGCTGGCCGCCGCGGACGACGCCTACTGGGTCGGCGGCTGCAAGCCGAACCCGCCGCAGTACCTGGTGCTCGACACGGAGGGCTGGAACAACCCGCCGACCGATCTGCCCGCCTACGGCGCCGCGTTCCACCCGGGGGCCCGGTACACCGTGGTGTTCAACCGCGACCAGGTGACGGTGCTGCGGCGCCAGTGAGGTGCGGCCGGGCCCGCCGTCAGCCGGCGGCGAGCCGCTCCAGCACCCGCACGGCCCGCTCGGCGTGGTCGGCGGCCACGAACAGGTGGTCGTGGTGGAAGCCGGCCACCACATTGCAGCTGATCCCGTGCTCGGCCAGCCGGCCGGCGACCGCGGTGGTGACCACCCCGGTCTCGTCCAGAACCGAGTGGCTGCGCAGCGTGATCCAGACCGCCGGATAGGCGTAGTCGAATCCGAGCGCCTCGGCCTCCTGCTGCTCGACCACCGCCGTGATGCCCTCCGGCTCCGCCACGGTCACCACCGGACGCAGCCCGGCCGGCACCCGCCCGGGGAAGCTGCAGAAGACGTACCGCCCGGGGCGACCTCGGGGCGCAGCTGCCTGAGCAGCTCATGAAGATCTCTCTCGCCGGCCATGCCTGCCACGGTAGCGGCCCGGCCCGCCCGGATCCGGGAACCCGCCGCCGGAAGTTCCTTCCGATATATCGTTGCCAGCCGACAGTCACCGATATATCGTTGAGCCATCGAGATGGTACGCGACAGTCCTACCGACAACGGCGCGTACGACAACGAAAGGCAACCAAGGAGGTGCGCACCATGCGCGCAGAACGACATGGCAGGCGCCGCTACCGGGCCCGGTTCGGCGAACCGCTGGGTGAGTACGGCGAGGGGCGCGGCGCCTTCGGGCCGCCGATGCCGCCGGGCGGCCCGTTCGGCGGTGGCCCGTTCGGGGGCTTCGGACCGCACCGCGGCGGCCGCGGGCGCGGACGGCACGGGCGGGCGCGGCGCGGCGACGTCCGGGCCTCGCTGCTGGCGCTGCTGAAGGAGCGTCCGATGCACGGCTACGAGATGATCACCGAGATCGGCGAGCGGACCGGCGGCGCCTGGCGGCCCAGCCCGGGATCGGTCTACCCGACCCTGCAGCTGCTGGAGGAGGAAGGCCTGATCGAGGCTCAGGAGTCCAGTGGCAAGCGGCTGTTCACGCTCACCGGGACCGGTCGGGCCGAGGCCGAGGGCGGTTCGGCCGAGCCCTGGCAGGAGGCCGGGCGCGGCATCGACTGGGCGGCGGTGCAGGAGGTGGGGCAGACCATGGCCTCACTGGACCACGCGATCCGCCAGGTGATGACCACCGGCACCGAGGAGCAGCGCACCAAGGGGCTGGCGGTGCTGGTGGAGGCCCGCAAGAAGCTCTACCTGATCCTGGCCGAGGCCGAGGAGGCATGAGACCCCGGGGGGAGGAGGGCTACCGGACGGCGTCCTCGGGCGCCCGGTACTCGTACCGCCAGCGCATCCGCCCCTTGGCGTTGTACACCTTGGCCCGGTCGTACAGCAGGGTCCGGGCCGGCTCGTCACCGTGGGCCGGCACCGGCACCCGGTAGACCTTGGGCACCCCGTTGAACAGGCTCACCATGATCGGCAGTACCCGGCCGTCCAATGGTCCGCCGACGAACTCGGTGTCCTCGCTCCGCATGACCAGTGCCCTTCCCACGTGCTGATCCGTCCAGCTTCGCACCTGGTGGGGGCCGCTCCAAACCCGCGGGCCGACACCCCCGGGTCGGAGCAGGCCCGCCGCTCCCTTATCCTGCTCAATACGCCTCCGGGACCAGAGCCCGGTCAGCGCGCCCCGAGCGCACCCCCTCCACGGCAGCACCCCACGTCCGGTGAACCCCGGCGCGGCCGCCCGGTGGACGGCCCCGGGCCTGACCGGGAAGCTGCGGACCGCGCCCGGTGTTGCGTCGGTAGGTGCGTAGAACGCTGTGGCGCACCAGTCACAGCTGTGCGGAAGGGGCCTGATGGTAGCCAGCAGCAGGTGGACGGCGTGGTTGCGGCGTGATCGGAACCCTGGGCCGACCGCAGGCCGCCCGGCCACCCCGCAGGCCCGACTGGAAGAACTGCTCTCCTCGGTGCGGGCCGGCTTCCCGCTGGCGCCGGCGGCGCATCCGGCCGGCCACCGCTGCTCCTGTGACCGGGTCGGCTGTCCGGCCCCGGCCCGGCATCCGGTCTCGTTCGCCTGGCAATCCCAGGCGACCACCGACACCGAGCAGCTGAACCGCTGGCTCTCCCGCGACCCGCAGGCCAACTTCATCTCCGCCACCGGCCGGGCCCACGACGTGCTGGACGTGCCCGCCGAGGCCGGCCGGCTGGCGCTGGAGCGGCTCGCCGAGCTCGGGGTGGAGGTGCCGGTCGCGGCCGTCGGCGAGGACCGCTACCTGTTCTTCACCGCCACCCGGGGCACTCCCGAGGACGAGGACGAGTTCTGGTCCTCCGAACTGGACAGCCATCCGGACTCGCCAACCGAGCACCCGGGGCTGCGCTGGCACTGCCGCGGCTCCTACACCCTGCTGCCCCCGGCCGCGCTGCCGGACGGCACCGAGGTGCGCTGGGTGCGCGGCCCCGAGCACCCGCTGCCCGATCCGCTGCGGGTGCTCGACGTACTCACCGACGCCTGCACCGAGGTCGGTGCGGTCGCCGAGGAGCAGTGGCTGATCGGCTGACGCGGCGTTCGCCTGACGCCGCGTTCGCCTGACGCTGCGTCCGTCTGACGCCGCGTCAAAGAGCCGGTCGGTCAAAGAGCCGATAGGGCAGAGGGCCGCTCAGGGGAGCGTCAGGATCTCCGCGCCGTCGGCGGTCACCAGCAGGGTGTGCTCGAACTGGGCGGTGCGCTTGCGGTCCTTGGTGACCACGGTCCAGCCGTCCGGCCAGACCTCGTAGTCGTAGGTGCCCAGGGTGAGCATCGGCTCGATGGTGAAGGTCATGCCGGGCTTGATCACCGTGGTGGCCCGGTCGCTGTCGTAGTGCGGGATGATCAGGCCGGAGTGGAACGAGGTGTTGATCCCGTGCCCGGTGAAGTCCCGCACCACGCCGTAGTCGAAGCGCTTGGCGTAGGACTCGATCACCCGGCCGATCACATTGATCTGACGACCCGGCTTGACCGCCTTGATCGCCCGGTTGAGCGACTCCCTGGTCCGCTCGACCAGCAGCCGGGACTCCTCGTCCACGTCGCCGACCAGGTAGGTGGCGTTCAGGTCGCCGTGCACCCCGTGGATGTACGCGGTGGCGTCGATGTTGACGATGTCGCCGTCCTGCAGCACCGTCGAGTCCGGGATGCCGTGGCAGATCACCTCGTTGATCGAGGTGCAGATCGACTTGGGGAAGCCGCGGTAGCCCAGGTCGGACGGGTAGGCGCCGTGGTCGCACATGTACGCGTGGGCCACCGCGTCCAGCTGGTCGGTGGTCACCCCGGGCGCGATCAGCTCGGCCGCCGCCGCCATTGCCTGCGCCGCGATCCGGCCGGCGATCCGCATCTTCTCGACGGTCTCCGCGTCCTGCACCTCGGACCGGTGTACGGGGTCGGCATCGGCTTGCCCACGTACTCCGGCCGGGCGATGTGCGCCGGAACCTTGCGGACGGGGGACTGGGTGCCGGGAACGAGGTGAGCCATGGGCGGAGTCTATCCCGCAGGGCCCGTCCGGCCCGGCTGTGTGTGCGAAGGCGCGGCCGGGCATGATCCAGCCAGAGCGACGAAGGAGACACCCATGCCCCTGTTCCGCCACCAGCCCACCGGCAAGCCCGGTGAGTGGTACTACTGCCTCAAGCACCAGAAGGTCGAAGAGGGGCCGGAGTGCGCCGCCAAGGACCGGCTGGGGCCCTACGCCACCCGCGAGGAGGCGCAGAACGCGCTGGAGATCGCCGCCGAGCGCAACCGCGAGTGGCGCACCGACCCGGCCTGGAACGACGACCGCCCCGAGGACGACCGGAGCTGAGGCCGGCTACCAGCGGTTGACCGGCTCCGCGGTGAACTGCCGGACCAGCCGGGCCAGCCGGGAGCGCGGCCGCTCCCCGGCCGCCGCGCTCACCAGGTGCTGCACCAGGTCGAAGCCCGGCTCGGCCGGCTCGTCGACGGTCAGCCGCTCGTGCGCCAGCTCGCCCAGCTCCCGGTCGCCCGCCTCCAGCGCCAGCACCACCGCGCCGCCCCGCCGGGCGTCCGACACCCGCGCCAGCAGCGCCTCGCCCGCCGCGCCCGGGCTCACCACCAGCACCGTCTCGCCCCGACCGGCGGCGGCCAGCCGGTCCGGGCCCGGCTGCTGCGGCCCGGCCGGCTGACGGCGGATCAGCAGCGGCGACAGCTGCGGCACCGCCGACCAGGCCGCCTCGTCGTCCAGGTGCGCGGCCAGGTGCCAGGGCTCGTACTCCGCCGTGCCGACCAGCAGCAGGCCACGGGCGGTGCGCCGGGTCACCGCGCCGCGCAGCGACCCCGCGAAGGAGCGGGTGGCCGCCAGCAGCTCGGAACCGGCCAATGCTTCGCGGACTTCCGACAGGCTGGTTGCATCCATCCCCGAAGCATGGAGCCTGCCGGAGGCGTTTGGCAGGATCGTCGGTATGACTTCCCTCGAATCAGCGACCGACAGCGGACCCGACGTCAACGACCTGGTGGTCGGCGTGCTCGGCGGGACCGGCGACCAGGGCCGGGGCCTCGCCTACCGGCTGGCACGGGCCGGCCAGCAAGTGATGATCGGCTCGCGCAGCGCCGAGCGGGCCAAGACGGTGGCCGACGAGCTCGAGAACGGCGTGCTCGGCGCCGACAACCACACCGTCGCCAAGGACTGCGACGTGGTGATCGTCGCCGTGCCGTGGGACGGCCACGCCGAGCTGCTCGGCAGCCTGCGCGCCGAGCTGGCCGGCAAGATCGTCATCGACTGCGTCAACCCGCTCGGCTTCGACAAGCAGGGCGCCTACCCGCTGCGCCCGGAGGAGGGCAGCGCCGCCCAGCAGGCCGCCGCACTGCTGCCCGAGTCCCGGGTGACCGGCGCCTTCCACCACCTCTCGGCGGTGCTGCTGCAGGACCCGCAGGTCGACCGGATCGACATCGACGTGATGGTGCTCGGTGACGACCGTGCCGCCACCGACGTGGTGCGCGCGCTGGCCGACCGGATCCCGGGCATGCGGGGCGTCTACGCCGGCCGGCTGCGCAACGCCCACCAGGTGGAGTCGCTGGTGGCCAACCTGATCGCGGTCAACCGCCGCTACAAGACGCACGCGGGGCTGCGGATCACCGGCATGTGACGGAATGTGACAGTCTGGTCACGGAATGACGGGTCCGGAGTCACCCGGCTGCGGGCGGCTCCGGCCCGTCGGCGACAATGGACGCCGACCGACCCGCGACAGACCCGTCGCCTCACCGACCGGAAAGCCGGACAGATGCCCCGCAACGCCCTCTACGCCTCGATCGTCTTCGTCCTCGCGGTGTCCGCCGCCGTGGTGTCCTTCGTGGAGGGCAACTGGCTGGGCGTGATCTGGGTGCTGCTCGCCGGCGTGTCCAGCAACATCGCCTGGTTCTACCTGCGCAAGGAGAAGCTGGCCCGGCAGGCCGACCAGGCCTGAGCGCCCGCTAGCCCCGCCCCGTCACAGCTGCCAGAACCGGAACAGGTGCTGGCCGAAGTAGATGTAGAAGTCGTCCACGCCGAACAGGTTCATGATCTGGTAGACCAGGTTGAAGAACCACTGGTTCACCTGCGACTGCCAGAAGATGATGAAGACCGCCAGCAGGCCGTACGGGGCGAACGGCTCGACCGCCCGCCGGGTCTTCAGCGACAGCCAGGGCTCGATGATGCCGTAGCCGTCCAGGCCCGGGACCGGCAGGAAGTTCAGCAGCGCGGCACTCACCTGCAGCAGCGCCAGGAAGGTCAGCGCCGCCGGGAAGGTGTGCACCAGGTACGGGCCGACCTGCGCGGTGCCCGGAGAGCCGTCCAGCCAGCCGGCGCCCACCGGCACCAGCAGCACGACCGCGAAGGCCAGGTTGACCAGCGGCCCGGCCGCCGAGATCAGGCTGTGCTTCAGCCGCCCGCGGATCCGGTGCCGCTCGATGAAGACCGCCCCGCCGGGCAGGCCGATCCCGCCCAGCAGCACGAAGACCACCGGCAGGATGAAGCTGGTCACGGCATTGGCGTACTTGAACGGGTTGAGCGTCAGATAGCCCTTGGCACCGACCGTGATGTCGCCGCCGTGCAGCGCGGTCCTGGCGTGCGCGTACTCGTGCAGGCAGAGCGAGACCATCCAGCCCGCCACCACGAAGAGGAAGACCCCGAAGCCAGCGGCCCCGTACCCCTGCCACACCGCCCATGCCGAGGTGCCCAGTATCGCGAGCAGCACCCAGAAGACCGGGCTGATCCGGCGCTCGTCGCTGGACCGGCGCGCGTCGGCAAAACTCATCACAGCTCCCTGGAGGATGTCGCCTGCTTCATCCCGCGAGCGTATAGGGCCGCCGCGCCGGGCGGAGCCCCCGTCCGGGACGGCCCGGATCCGCAGGCAGCAGAATGGTGCGGTGCACTATGGGATTCTCGGGACCACGACCGCGCAGCACGACGACGGCACCCCGGCGCCGCTGGGCGGTGCCCGGCTGCGTGCGCTGCTCGCCGCACTGGTGCTGCGCCAGGGGCGGCCGGTGCCGGCCGAGGTGCTGGCCGCCGAAGTCTGGGCCGACGAACCGCCCCAGGACCCGGCCGCCGCGCTGCAGACCCTGGTCGGCCGGCTGCGCCGCACCATCGGCCGCGCCGCGGTCGGCTCCGGGCCCGGCGGCTACTGGTTGACGGAGGATCAGAGCGACCTGACCCGCTTCCAGGAGCTGGCCGCCCGCGGCACGGCGGCGCTCGCGGCGGGCGAGGCGGCCACCGCGGCCCCGCTGCTGCGCGAGGCGCTGGCGCTGTGGCGCGGCCCGGCGCTGGCCGACCTGCCCGACCGGGCGGGCAGCGCGGTGCGGCTGGAGGCGCAGCGCACCGAGGCCCACCGGGCCCGGATCGCCGCCGACCTGGCGCTGGGCCGGGCCGCCGAGCTGCTGGCCGAACTCGCAGGGCTGACCGCCGACCATCCACTGGACGAGCCGCTGCAGGTGCTCTGGATCCGTGCGCTGCACGGCGCCGGGCGCACCGCCCAGGCGCTGGAGCAGTACGAGAAGGTGCGCCGCGCGCTCGCCGAGCAGCTCGGCGCGGACCCGGGCGCCGAACTGCGCGCGGTGCACCAGGAGCTGCTGCGGCCCGCCCCCGCCCCGCCCCGCCCCGCCCCGCCCCGGCGCCGAAGCCGGCGGCGACACCCGCACCCGCCGCGCCGGCTGCTGCCGAGCCCGGCAACCTGAAAGCCCGCCTCACCAGCTTCGTCGGCCGCGAGCAGGACCTCGCCGCCGTCGGCGAACTGCTCGGCAGCGCACGGCTGGTGACCCTCACCGGCCCCGGCGGCTCCGGCAAGACCCGCCTCTCGGTGGAGGCCGGCCGGCTGGCCCAGCACGCCGGCAGCTGGCCGGACGGCGTCTGGCAGATCGAGCTGGCCCCGCTGGAGGATCCGGCCGCGGTGCCCGGGGCGGTGCTCACCGCGCTCGGCCTGCGCGCCGTGCTGCACCACTCGGTCGGCTCGGTCACCGAGGGGCCGGTCGACCCGGTGCGGCGAATAGTCGAGCACTGCGCCCGCGCCAAGATGCTGCTGCTGCTCGACAACTGCGAGCACCTGATCCAGAGCGCCGCCGAGTTGGTCGACCTGCTGCTGGCCGAGTGCCCGCAGCTGACCGTGCTGGCCACCAGCCGGGAGCCGCTGGGTGTCCCGGGCGAGGCGGTGCTGCCGGTCGAGCCGCTGCCCGACCCGACGGCCCGCCGGCTGCTCGCCGAGCGCGGCGCGGCGGCGCGGCCCGGTTTCAGCACCGAGCAGGACCCGGACGCCTGCGCCGAGATCTGCCGCCGCCTGGACGGCCTGCCGCTGGCCATCGAACTGGCCGCCGCCCGGCTGCGCTCCCTGACGCCCCGCCAGCTGGCCGACCGCCTGGACGGCCGCTTCGCGCTGCTCACCGGCGGCAGCCGGGTGCTGCTGCCCCGCCAGCAGACCCTGCGCGCGGTGGTCGACTGGAGCTGGGAGCTGCTGGACGAGCGGGAGCGCGCGGTGCTGCGCCGGCTCGCCGTCTTCGCCGGCGGCTGGACCCTGGAGATCGCCGAACAGGTCTGCGCAGACGGCGAGTTGGTGCGTACCGCTGAAGTGGCCGAGCTGCTCGCCTCGTTGGTCGACAAGTCGCTGGTGGTGGCCGGGCTCGACCAGCCCGAGCAGCCCCGCTACTGGATGCTGGAGACCATCCACGAGTACGCGACCGAACGGCTGGCCGAGGCCGGCGAACCGCAGGCCGCGGACCGGCACCTGACCGCCTACCGCGAGCTGGTCCGGATCACCGAGCCGCGGCTGCACGGGCACCAGCAGCTGCCGATGGTCGGTGTGCTGGAGCGCGAGCAGCAGAACATCCGGGCCGCGCTGCGCCATGCGGTGGCGAGCGGCGCGGAGGCGGAGGCGCTGGCGCTGGTGCTCGGCATGACCTGGTTCTGGGTGCTGCGCGACTTCCGCGGCGAGGCCCGCAGTTGGGTCGACCAGGTGTGCGCGATGGCACCGGACCCGTACGGCCCCCACGCCCCCGCGCCGGTGCCGCTCGCCGAGGAACCGCTCGCCCACCCGTTCCCATGGCCGGAGGCAGTGCGCCAGGAGGCCCGCCGCCAGGTGTGGATCTACCATCTGGTGGCCCGCTTCGAGGGGGACATGGCGGTGATCGGGGACCCCGAACTGGTCGAGCGGGCGCCCAGGATCCTCGCCGCCTACAGCCCGGAGCTGCCGCAGTCCTACAACTTCGCGCCGCTGCTGCGGCTCTTCGCCTGCTTCCTGGCCGGCCAGGCGGAGCAGATGCTGGCGCTGCTCGACCAGGCGGTGGACGGCTGCCGCCGGTTCGGCCGGGAGTACGAGTTGGCCTGGACGCTGCAACTGCGCGCCAAGATGTCCAACGACCAGGTCGGCGGCCTGGAACAGGCCCGCCGGGACGGCGACGAGGCGATGGCCATCTACCGTCGGCGCGGCGACAGTTGGGGCATGTCCGAGACGCTGGCCGCGCAGGCCGAGACCTCCGGATTCTCCGGGGACAGCGCCGAGGCAGTGGTCCGCTACCGGCAGGCGATCGAGCTGGCCCTGGAGCTGGGTGCGCCGCAGGAACTGCCGATGCTCCAGGTGCGGTTGGGCGAGGCGCTGCTGGAGCAGGACGAGGCCGAGGGGGAGCGGGTGATCCGGGAGGGGCTGGCGGGCGCCGCCCGGACCGGCCGGTACACGGACGGCGCGCTGGTCTACGGCCACATGGTGCTCGCCGGCCTCCACGCCCACCGGGGGGAAACCGCGGCGGCACTGGCCGAACTCGCCGTCCTGGACGCCTCCCACCAGGTGCTCGAAGCGGCGGCGCCGGGCCTGATGGGCGGCCTGACGGCCTGCGCGGCGGCCCTGATCCTGGCCCGCTGCGGTGACATCGACGCCGGGGTGGCGCGGATGCGCGAGGGGGTGCGGATCCTGCGGGCGGTGCCGCACGCCGCCTCCGTCTTCGCCCAGCACATCACGCTGCAGATGCTTCCGGTGGTCGCCGGGGTGCTGGAGCTGCGGGCCGGACGGGACGACGACCGTGAACTGGCCCGGCTGGCCGCCGTCCTGTCGGGCGCGCACGGTGACCGGATGGGACTGCAGGGCACCTACATGGAGCGGCTGGAGCGGTCCCGGCGCGAGGCCGCGCTGGTCGCGATGCTGGGTCGCGAGGAGTTCGACCGGCTGGTCGAGCAGGGCGGCGGCCTGTCCTGGGACGAGACCACCGCCCTGCTGGATGCGCTGATGGCGGGCGACTGACGCCTCGTCAGGCCACCTTCCGGAACCGGGCCACCGCCAGCGGCGCGGTGACGGCGGTGATCGCCACCGACCAGAGCAGCACCACGGTGACCGAGTGGCCCGCCGGATGGCCGTTGATCAGGTTGCGGCAGGCGTCCGCCAGGTTGGAGAGCGGGTTGTACTTGGTGAACGCCCGCAGCCAGCCCGGCATGGTGCTCGGGGGCACGAAGATCGAGCTGCCGAACTGCAGCGGCATCAGCACCATCATGCCGACGCCCTGCACCGCCTGGGCGTTGTCCAGGGAGAGGCCGAGCAGCATGGAGACCCAGACCAGCGACATCCCGAACAGCAGCGACAGCCCGACCGCCGCCAGCACCCCGGTGATCCCGGTCTTCAGCTGCAGCCCGATGATCAGCGAGAAGACGATCAGCACGGTGTAGGCGACCAGGCCGCGGCAGGCCTCGGCCAGCATCTTGCCGATCAGCACCGAGGCGCGCCCGATCGGCAGGGTCCGGAACCGGTCCATCACCCCGGTCTTCAGGTCCGCGTTGAGGCCGGTGCCGACCGCCATCGCCAGGTTCATCCCGGTGGTGCCGAGCAGGCCGGGGATCAGCCACTGCTTGTAGGCGCCCTGGGTGCCGGAGATGGCGCCGCCGAAGACGTAGACGAAGAGCAGCGTGAAGATGATCGGCATCAGCAGTGCGTCGAACATCGACTCCGGATCGGCCTTGATCCGCATCAGATTGCGCCGGGTCAACGCGCCGATGTGGCGCAGATGGTCGATGAGGCCGATCCGGCGGTCCGCGAAGTCGGCGTCGGGAAAGGTGGTCGCGGTACTCATGCGCCCACCTCGCAGAGCTCGGCGGGGGCATTCGCCCACACGCGCCTTTCGATTATGAGCTTGCTTCGCGCACTCATCGGTCGGCCTCCTCGGCGGTCTGCGCAGCGGTGGGCTTGTTGGTGAGGGCCAGGAAGACCTCGTCCAGGCTGGGGACGACGGTGTCGATGCCGGCGACGCCGAAGCCCCGGCCGCCCAGCACCCCGATCACCTCGGTGAGTTGGGCGTCGCCGGTGATCGGCACGGCCAGCAGCCCGGTGTCGGTGACGGTGGCGGAGATCCCGCGCTCGGCCAAGCAGCCGGCCATCTCCGGCAGTTCGGCCGGGTGGCTGGGCCGGACCTGCAGCGTCTGGCCGCCGACCTGCTGCTTCAGGCCGTCCACCGTGCCGTTGGCGATCACCTGGCCGCGGTCGATCACCGTCAGGTCGGTGGCCAACTGCTCGGCCTCCTCCATGTACTGGGTGGTGAGCAGCACGGTGGCGCCGTCGGCCACCATCCGCTGCACCTCCTCCCACACCTCGTTGCGGGTGCGCGGGTCGAGGCCGGTGGTGGGCTCGTCGAGGTAGAGCACCCGGGGGCGGCCGATCATGCTGGCGGCCAGGTCCAGGCGGCGGCGCATCCCGCCGGAGTAGGTCTTGGCCGGGCGCCCTGCGGCCTCGGTGAGCGAGAAGCGCTCCAGCAGCTCCGCGGCCCGGGCCTTGGCCTGCTTGGCCGGCAGGTCCAGCAGCCGGCCGATCAGGTAGAGGTTCTCGGCGCCGGAGAGCAACTCGTCGACCGAGGCGTACTGCCCGGTCAGGCCGATGGTGCGGCGCAGCTGCTTGGGCTGGCGCAGCACGTCGTAGCCGCCGACCACGGCGGTGCCCGCGTCCGGCTTGAGCAGCGTGGAGAGGATCCGGATCAGCGTGGTCTTGCCGGCCCCGTTGGGCCCGAGCACGCCCAGCACGGTGCCCTGGCGGACCGTCAGGTCGACGCCGTCCAGGGCCTTGGTGGCACCGAAGTGCTTGACGATGCCGCGGGCCTCGACGGCGTTGCCCGATCCGGCGTTGTCCGATTCCGGGGCCCGACCGGCCTGTTGCCCCGAGCCCTTCGGGGCGGGTGCGATCTGCGTTGTCATGACACCAGACTGTCCGGCGCCGCTGTCAGGCCCCGGGCATCCGGCCGTCAGTGCTGTCGGCCCGCTGTCACCGGATGACAGCGGGCCGACAGTGCCTGCTCAGAGGGCTACTTGAAGGAGTGCTCCGGCGCCGGGAAGGTGGCGCCGCGCACCTCCTCGGCGTACTCGCGGGCCGCGTCGCCGAGCACGGCGCGCAGGTTGGCGTACTGCTTGACGAACTTCGGCACCCGGCCGGCCGTCATCCCGGCCATGTCCGTCCAGACCAGCACCTGGGCGTCGCAGCCCACCCCGGCGCCGATGCCGACGGTCGGGATGGCCATCGTCTCGGTGACGTGCGCCGCCAGCTCGGCCGGCACCGCCTCCAGCACCACCGCGAAGGCGCCCGCGTCCTGCACCGCCTTGGCGTCCCGCTGCAGTCGGTGGGCCGCCTCGTCGCCGCGCCCCTGCACCGGGTAGCCGCCGAGCGCGTGCACCGACTGCGGGGTGAGGCCGATGTGCGCCATCACCGGCACCCCGGACTCGGTGAGCAGCTCGATGGTGCGGGCGCTGCGCTCGCCGCCCTCCAGCTTGACCGCGCCGACCCCCGCCTCCTTCATCAGCCGGGCCGCGTTGCGCAGCGCCTGGGCGGGGGACTCCTGGTAGGAGCCGAACGGCAGGTCGCCGACGACCATGGCGCGCTTGGTGCCGCGCACCACGGCGGCCGAGAGGATGGTCATCTCGTCCATGGTGACCGGCACGGTGCTCTCGTAGCCGAGCGCGCAGTTGCCGGCCGAGTCGCCGACCAGCAGGACCGGGATGCCGGCCTCGTCGAAGACACCGGCCGTCAGGGCGTCGTAGGCGGTGAGCATCGCCCACCGCTCTCCGCGCTGCTTGGCGGCGGCCAGGTCCCGGACGGTGACGCGGCGGTTGGTGACCCCGCCGTAGAGCGAGTGCCCGCCGGACGCGGTGACCGCGGCGGCCGGTGCCTGGGTGGATCCCTGGTCCGGCGTCTGGGCAGGCGAAAGCTGAGAAGCGTTCATCGAACAGGCTCCTGATGGGTTGTGGTCTCGTGGCGCCGTGTGGCGTCCCCGGATCTCCTCCATGCTTGCACGGCCGGTGCGCCGCGCAAAGAGCCGGGGCGGGGGCTCCGGTTTTTCCCGAGGTCGCCGGTGCTTCACAGGGCCGGCCTCGGCCGTTTCCGAGACCGCAGGCTGCGTGCCCCGAGACCGCCGGCCGCCGTTCCCGGGACAGTCCGCGGGCGTTTCCGATACGAGACGTACTCGTATCGGAAATCAGGTACAGTCATGCCTGGGGGATTACGAGACGTGCGCGTCTCGCTGCGCCCGCCGCCAGCCGCTGTTCTCCGCATGGACGGGACATTCACGCACATGACCACCGCGATACCAGGCGCCGCACGACGGGTGCCGGAGCACATCCATCGCCGCCGCTGGGCGATCCTGAGCACGCTGATCCTGGCGCTGCTCGTCGTCGTCCTCGACAACTCGATCCTCAACGTCGCGATGAAGACCATCGCGACCCCGGCCCCGGTCGGCCTCGGTGCCACGCAGAGCGACCTCGAATGGGCCATCAACTCCTACACCCTGGTCTTCGCCGGCCTGCTGTTCACCTCGGGCCTGCTCGGTGACCGGTTCGGCCGCAAGAAGGCGCTGCTCAGCGGCATGCTGGTGTTCGGCGTCGGCTCGCTGCTGTCGGCGCTCGCCACCAGCCCGGGCCAGCTGATCGCCTACCGCGGCGTGATGGGCCTCGGCGGTGCCTTCGTGATGCCCGCCACCCTGGCGATCATCATGAACGTCTTCGAGCGCGCCGAGCAGCCCAAGGCGATCGGCGTCTGGGCCGGCGCGGTGGGCCTGGCGATCGCGATCGGCCCGATCACCGGCGGTCTGCTGATCGAGCACTTCTGGTGGGGCTCGGTCTTCCTGATCAACGTGCCGATCGTGGCCGTGGCGCTGGTGGCCATGTTCCTGATGGTGCCGGACTCCAAGGACCCCAACCCGGGCCGGCTCGACCCGGTCGGCGTGCTGCTGTCGATCATCGGCCTGGTGGCGCTGATCTACGGCATCATCAAGGGCGGCGACCTGGCCTCCGTCACCGCCACCCAGGCCTGGGTGCCGGGCCTGATCGGCGTGCTGGCGCTGGTCGCGTTCGTGCTCTACGAGAAGCGGATCGAGCACCCGGCGCTGAACGTCAGCTGGTTCCGCAACAAGGTGTTCTCCACCTCGGTGGCCGTGGTCGGCGTGGTCTTCTTCGCGCTGATGGGCGTCTCCTTCTTCGGCGTCTTCTACACCCAGAGCGTGCGCGGCTACAGCGCCCTGCAGTCCGGCGCGCTGATGCTGCCGCTGGCCTGCGCCCAGCTGGTCTTCGCGCCGCGGGCCCGCCTGGTGGTGGACAAGATCGGCGTCCGGGCCACCTGCGCCGGCGGCATGGCGCTGATCACCATCGCCTTCCTGGGCTACCTGCTGCTCGGCCAGCACACCCCGATCTGGGTGCTGGAGGTGATCGGCTTCGTGATGGGTGCCGGCATGGCGCACGTGATGCCGCCGGTGACCGTGGCCATCATGGGCTCGCTGCCGCGCGAGAAGGCCGGCGCCGGTTCGGCGATCAACAACACCTTCCGCCAGGTCGGCGGGTCGCTCGGGGTCGCGGTGCTGGGCGCGGTGCTCTCCACCGTCTACCGCAACGGCATCGCCGACAAGCTGCCCCCGCAGGCCCGCGACAAGGCCGGCGAGTCGCTGGAGGCCACCCTGGGCTTCATCCAGGCGCACAAGCAGACGGCCGGCGGGCTGGTCCAGCCCGCCTACGACTCCTTCCTGCACGCGATGCACACGGTGGCGGCCCTGTCCGCCGGGATCACCCTGGTCGGCGCGCTGCTGGCCTGGTTCTTCCTGCCGGCGCGGATCGCCGGCCCGGGCGGGGCGCCCGAGCCGGCCGGCGCCGCCGAGCGGGTCGACACGGCTGACGCCGTGCCCTCCGCCAAGGGCTGAGCAGGGCGAAGGAGAATAGGGCCATGGAGACAGATCGCCAGATTCCGCAGCCGACCTCCGAGCCGCCACGCTGTGGGGCGCCGCGTCGCGGGCGTCCCCGCTCGGAGGCGGCGGAGCTGGCGATCTGTCAGGCCGTGGAACGGCTGATGGCCGACGGCGGCACCCTGGCCGACCTCACCATCGAGGGCATCGCCCAGGAGGCCGGCGTAGGCAAGGCCACCATCTACCGCCGCTGGCCCAACAAGGACGCCCTGCTGGTCGATGTGATCGCCCGCCTGGAGGAGCCCGAGCCGGAGCTGCCCGGCACCAGCGTGCGGGACGACCTGGTGGTGATGATCGACTACATGCGCCGCCGCGGCCTGGCCAAGCGTTCGCGCTGGCAGCTGCGCGTCGCCCTGGAGCAGATGAACGCGCTGCCCGCACTCAAGGAGGTCTACTACGACCGGGTGATCCAGCGTCGCCGCTTGATGTCCCGGGCGCTGGTCGAGCGCGGCATGGCCAACGGCGAGATCCGCTCCGACCTGGACTCCGCGTTGATCTCCGAGATGCTGGTCGGGCCGATGCTGATGCGGGCCATGGTCTACCCCGACTCCCCGCTGGACGACCCGGAGCTGCCCGCGCTGATCGTGGACACCCTGCTGGAGGGCCTGGGTGGCCCGGCTCACAGCTCCGCGAATCCGGAACCCGCCGCACCGATGGACGCGTCGCTATCCGCATAGGCTGAGCCGACGAGCCGATCATCTCGGTGCGAACCCGTCCATTCCGGGTGAGCCCGATGAGCCGGGACCGTCGGGCTCGGCGCGGATGACGACGAAGGGGCCAGCGGATGACCCAGGCCGATCAGGTTGGGCTGCCCACGGATGGCGACCAGCCCGCCCCGGAGGCCCCGGCCGGCCGGTGGCGGTGGCGGTGGGGGACGGACTCCCGCGGCCGGAACTGCTGGCGGCGCGGCTGGGTGCTCGCCGTACTGGCCGCCGCCCTGGCCGGGCTGCTGGCCGGCCACCGGCTGGTGCCCGACTCCTTCGGCAACTTCGGCAGCCTGTTCGAGACCTTCCTGCCCTGGGCGGGCCTGCTGGTGCTGCCGCTGCTGGTCCTGGCGCTGCTGCGGCGCTCGGCGACCGCGCTGATCGCCCTGCTGCTGCCAGTCGCCGTCTGGACGCAGCTCTTCGGCGGCCTGCTGGGGGACAAGAGCGGCGGCAAGGGCGACTTCACCGTGGTGCAGCACAACGTCGAGGCCGACAACCCCGATCCGGCGGGCACCGTGCGGCTGCTCAACTCCTCCGGCGCGCAGATCATCGCCCTGGAGGAGCTGACCGGCCGGGCGCTGCAGGTCTACACCGCCGGCCTGGCCGCCAAGTACCCGTACCACGTGGTGGAGGGCACGGTCGGGCTCTGGTCCAGCTATCCGATCAGCGGTACCCGGGTGGTGGACATCAAGATCGGCTGGACCCGGGCGTTCCGCACCCAGGTGGACACCCCGCAGGGTCCGCTAGCCGTCTACGTGGCCCACATGCCATCCGTTCGGGTGAAGTTCGACGGCGGCTTCACGGCGGATCGGCGCAACGTCAGCGCCCAGGCGCTGGGCGACGCGATCCAGGCCGAGCCGCTGCAGAAGGTGCTGCTGCTCGGCGACCTCAACGGCACCATGAACGACCGCAGCCTGGCCCCCGTCACCTCGCAGCTGCGCTCCGCCCAGGGCTCGGCCGGCTCCGGGTTCGGCTTCAGCTGGCCGTCCGACTTCCCGATGGCGCGGATCGACCAGATCATGAGCCGGGGCATGAAGCCCACCGACTCCCGGGTGCTGGCGGCCGACGGCAGCGACCACCGGGCGATCGCTGCCGACTACCGCTACAACCGTTGACGCCGACCGCTGCAACCGCTGGCGCCTGCCGTTACAACCGCTACGCTCCCGCTCCCGCCGGTCAGCCCCGCCGCCAGCCGTTGGTGATCGGCAGCCGGCGGTCGCGGCCGAAGCCCTTCTGGGAGATCTTCGGGCCCGGCGGGTACTGGCGCCGCTTGTACTCGGCGGTGTCCACCAGGCGCCCGACCCGGTCCACCACGGCCGGGTCGAAGCCCTTGGCCACGATCGCCTCCCGGCCCAGGTCGTGCTCGATGTACAGGTCGAGCACCGAGTCCAGCAGGTCGTAGTCGGGCAGCGAGTCGGAGTCCACCTGGTCCGGGCGCAGCTCGGCGCTCGGCGGCTTGAGGATGGTGTTCTCCGGGATCGGCGGAGTCTCGCCGCGCTGCTCGGCCAGCTCGTTGCGCCACTTGGCGAGCCGGAAGATCAGCGTCTTGTAGACGTCCTTGATCGGGCCGAACGCGCCCACCGAGTCGCCGTACAGCGTCGAGTAGCCGACCGCCAGCTCGCTCTTGTTGCCCGGGGCCAGCACGATGTGGCCCTCCTGGTTGGAGATCGCCATCAGCAGCGTGCCGCGCAGCCGGGACTGCAGGTTCTCCTCGGCCAGACCGGTCAGGCCCAGCGACTCCATGTAGGCGTCGAACATCGGGGCGATGGACACGGTACGGAAGTTGAGGCCGGTGCGGTGGGCCAGCTCGGCGGCGTCGTCCTTGGAGTGCTGCGAGGAGTAGCGGCTCGGCATCGACACGCAGTACACGTTCTCGGCGCCGATCGCATCGCAGGCGATGGCCGCCACCAGCGCCGAGTCGATGCCGCCGGAGAGGCCGATCAGCACCGACTTGAAGCCGTTCTTGCGGACGTACGCCCGGGTGCCGGTGACCAGCGCGGCGTAGATCTCGGCCTCGTCGTCCAGCCGCGGGAAGTCCTGCGCCGGGGCCGGCTCGGACTGCTCGACGGGGGCGGTGCCCAGGTCGAGGCGGACCAGGCGCAGGCCGTCGCTGTAGACCGTGCCATCGGGATCCTGGCGGTCGGCGGCCGGCAGCTCCAAGTCCATGACCAGCAGCGCCTCCTCGAACTTCGGTCCGCGGGCCAGGAGTTCGCCGTCCTTGGTCACCACCAGGGTGTCGCCGTCGAAGACCAGCTCGTCCTGGCCGCCGACCATGTTGAGGTAGGCCAGGGTGCAGCCCGCCTCGGCGGCCCGGCGCCGGACCAGCTCCAGCCGCCCGTCGTTCTTGCCCTGCTCGTACGGCGAGCCGTTGACCACCAGCAGCAGCCCGGCGCCCGCCTCGCCCGTCGCGCGCACCCGGCCGCCCTCCTGCCAGATGTCCTCGCAGATGGCCAGGGCGACGTCCACCCCGTCCACCCGCAGCACCGGCAGCTGGTGGCCGGGCACGAAGTAGCGGTACTCGTCGAAGACGCCGTAGTTGGGCAGGAAGTGCTTGGCGAACCGCAGCGCCACCTCGCCCCGGTACAGCACCGCGGCGCAGTTCTGCGGCGACGAGGTCTCCGGCTTGCGCCCCAGGTAGCCGAGCACCACCGGGACCTCGCCAAGCCCCTCCGCGGCGAGCCGCTCGGCGGTCTCCACCAGCGCGGCCCGCGACGCCTCCACGAACGACGTCCGCAGCGCCAGGTCCTCCACCGGGTACCCGGTCAGGGCCATCTCCGGGAACGCCACCAACCGCGCCCCCGCCGCCACGGCCTGCCTGGACCAGCGGATCACCTCGTCAGTGTTGTGCGCGATATCGCCGACCCGCGGGTCGGTTTGGGCCAGGGCAATACGCAGATTCGGCATGGGCCCAGTGTAATCGTCGTTCTGACGCTATGGGGGGTGAGGGGCGCCGATGGACGCCGGGGCCCTCGGTGTTCGACCGGTTCGCACCCCGTTCCCGAGCTGTTCCGCGTCCCGGGTGCCCGGCTGGGGTCGGGATCCGGGATGATGGGGACTGGTCGGTCAGGTGTCCGGTGATCACGCTCGCAGGCGGGGTGCGAACGTAACACGAACGTAAAGAGCAGAGGTGAGACTGTCCCCATGGGCAAGCAGCAGGAGTTCGTGCTTCGTACGCTCGAAGAGCGTGACATCCGGTTCGTCCGGCTGTGGTTCACCGACGTGCTCGGCTTCCTGAAGTCGGTGGCCGTCGCCCCGGCCGAGCTGGAGCAGGCCTTCGAGGAGGGCATCGGGTTCGACGGCTCGGCGATCGAGGGCTTCGCCCGGGTCTACGAGTCCGACATGATCGCCAAGCCGGACCCGACGACGTTCCAGATACTCCCCTGGCGGTCCGAGACCCCCGGCACGGCGCGGATGTTCTGCGACATCCTGATGCCCGACGGCTCGCCGTCGTACGCCGACCCGCGGTTCGTGCTCAAGCGCACCCTGGAGAAGGCCTCCGCCCAGGGCTTCACCTTCTACACCCACCCGGAGATCGAGTTCTTCCTGCTGAAGAACCTCCCGGGCGACGGCACCGTGCCGGAGCCGGCCGACCAGTCCGGCTACTTCGACCACACTCCGCGCGGCGTCGGCCACGACTTCCGCCGACAGGCCATCACCATGCTGGAGTCGATGGGCATCTCGGTGGAGTTCTCCCACCACGAGGGCGCCCCCGGCCAGCAGGAGATCGACCTGCGCTACGCCGACGCGCTCTCCACCGCCGACAACATCATGACCTTCCGGCTGGTCATGAAGGAGGTCGCGCTGGAGCAGGGCGTGTACGCCAGCTTCATGCCCAAGCCGTTCTCCGGATTCCCCGGTTCCGGCATGCACACCCACGTCTCGCTCTTCGAGGGCGACCGCAACGCCTTCCACGAGTCCGGCGCCGAGTACCAACTCTCCAAGATCGGCCGCTCGTTCATCGCCGGCCTGCTCCGCCACGCCGCCGAGACCGCCGCCGTCACCAACCAGTGGGTCAACTCCTACAAGCGCATCTGGGGCGGCTCCCAGCGCACCGCCGGCGCCGGCGGCGAGGCCCCCTCCTACATCTGCTGGGGCCACAACAACCGCTCCGCCCTGATCCGCGTCCCCATGTACAAGCCGGGCAAGCAGGGCTCCACCCGCGTCGAGGTCCGCTCCCTGGACACCGGCTGCAACCCCTACCTCGCCTACGCCGTCACCCTCGCCGCCGGCCTCAAGGGCATCGAGGAGGGCTACGAACTCCCGCCCGGCGCCGACGACGACGTCTGGGCCCTCTCCGACGCCGAGCGCCGCGCCATGGGCATCCAGCCGATGCCGCAGAACCTGGGCGAGGCGATCGACCTGATGCAGCGCAGCGAGCTGGTGGCCCAGACGCTGGGCGAGCACGTCTTCGACTTCTTCTTGCGCAACAAGAAGCAGGAGTGGGAGGAGTACCGCAGCGAGGTCACCCCGTTCGAGCTGCGGAAGAACCTTCAGGTGCTGTAACCGAGTTCAGCGGCCGACCGCGAACACGAGCAGGCCCCGAGCCGGCGGAACGCCTCCGCCGGCTCGGGGCCTCGCGGGTATCCGGGGGTATCCGGGGGTTACGCACCCGCTGTTGCGGTCCAGGCGTGGGCGTTGCGCTGCGCGAACTCCCGGAAGGCGGTCGGCTTGCGACCGGTGACCTTCTCGACGTCCTCCAGCCGAGCGGCCCCACATCCACTGACACCCGGCAGCGGGGCCGTTTGGCGTCTTCTGATGGATGATCAGAATGCCATGTGGAGGAGTGGTGTAGGCGGGATGAGTGAATGGCGGGGGTCATTTGACGGGGGCTCGGCGTGCTCATCGTATTAGCGGACGTGGGCTGCTCATGATCTGAGTCACTGTTGGCTCGGTGTCATGAGGGAGTCCCTGTGAGTAGTCGTCAGGAATCGGCGAGCGGGCCGGTGAGCCGATGAGAGGCGCATGCCGCTGGATCGCCCCGCTCGTGGCACTCGGTGCTGCCAGTGGTGGGTTGCTGTACACCGCGCTGCCGGGCAACGCGCATGTCGGGCACGCGGGCCGGGTGGCGCTGGTGGGTTCGGCTGAGGCAGGGGACTCGCAGACGCCTCGGGACTCGGCTTCGCCTGTGCCGGTCGCCGCGCCTGACATGGCGTCGGAATCGGCGTCGCCGTCCGCTTCCGCGTCGCCGTCCGCGTCTGACCCTGCGTCCGCGTCGCCGTCCGCATCGGATTCCGTGTCGCCGTCCGACACCGCTTCGGCGTCCGCGTCCGACTCGTCCTCCGCGCCTGACTCGGCGCCGGCTTCGCCGTCCGCCGCTGCCTCCGCGTCCGACTCTCCGTCGGACTCCGCCTCTCCGTCCGCGTCGCCGCAGGCCGAGGCGAGCCCCTCGGCGTCCGACGCCGCGTCGCCGCAGGCCGAGGCGAGCCCCTCGGTGTCCGACGCCGCGTCGTCGCCCGCGCCCGAGCAGAGCTCGGCGCCCGTGCAGCAGGGCACCGACGGGCCGGAGCGGTGCCATCTGAAGATCGTCAAGACCGCCGACCGGGACCACTACCTGCCCGGCGAGATGGTCACCTACACCATCACGATCACCAATGACGGCAATCAGATGATCACCGGCGCGGTGGTCGCCGACGACCTCAGCGGCGATCTGCAGGACGGCGTGTACAACGACGACGCCCACGTCGGCACCGGCACGCTGAGCTACGCGCCGCCGATCCTGACCTGGGTCGGCGACCTGAAGCCGGGCGACAGCACCCAGATCGTCTACACCGTCACCGCGAACAACCCGGACAGCGGCCCCAAGCACCTCAAGGACGCGGTGACCGGCCCGGGGTTCAGCAGCTGCCCGACCGGCACCGAGGACGGCTGCCACCTGGACCTGGGCTCGCCGAGCCTGACGGTGAGCAAGGAGGCCGACCGCAAGCAGGCGAAGCCCGGTGAACTGGTCACCTACACCGTGCGGTTCGGCAACTCCGGCAGCGACCGGTTCCCGGACAACGACCTGCCCGTCATCACCGACGACCTGAACCAGGTGCTCCGGCACAGCACGTTCGTGGCCGGTTCACTGAGCTCGACGGTGCCGACCGCGACCTTCGACCCGACGGCCAGGACGATCACCTGGACCGGTGGGTTGGCGGCCGGTGAGGAGGGCTCGTTCAGCTACCAGGTGCAGGTCGACGATCCGTACTCGGGCGAGCGGTTCCTGCACAACACCATCGTGTCGCCGCAGTCGACGGACTGCCAGGAGGGCTCCACCGACGTCCGCTGCAGGGCCCACGTCGAGATCCGCCTGGAGGACCGCACGCCGCCCCCGCCCCACACGCCCGTTCCGACCCCGACCCCCACCCCGGCTCCCGTCCCGCCCCCGGCCCCGGTCCTGGTCCCGCCGGCGCCCGAGCCCCACCACCCGCAGCCCCAGGGCCACCACGAGCTGCCGCACACCGGCGTCACCGGCACCGCGGTACTGGCCGGCTCCGCGCTGGCGCTGCTGCTGGGCGGCGGCGGTCTGCTGATGCTGACCCGCCGACTGCGCAGGCACCGGCGCTGATCACCAGCAGGAACCGACCGGCCTGACGGCTGATGCGGGGCCCGACCACCACCCGGTCGGGCCCCGCACGCCTGCCCGCCGGCGACCGCTGACCCGCACTGACGGCCGACTGCGGCAGGTGCGCCGGGTGATCGACGCGGGTAGGTGCGAGATGATCGAGCCAAGCGCACGGAGCGACGGGAGGGCGCATGTCCGCTGCCGGGAACCGCCTCAGCCGACCGGAGAACCGGTTGGTCCGCCGGGGTTTCACCGACCCCGAGGCCGCCGTCCGCCGGCTGAGCGCACCCGCGCTGGTGGGGCTGGCCGACGACCCGATCCTGCTCGACGCGCTCGGGGCCACCGCCGACCCGGACCTGGCGCTGCTCGGCCTGGCCCGCCTGCTGGAGGCGCTCCCGGACGACGAGCGGCAGGCCCTGCGCGACACCCTGACCGCCTCGAAGCCGCTGCGCGACCGGCTGCTGGGCGTGCTGGGCGCCTCCGCCGCGCTCGCCGACCACCTGGCCACCCACCCCCGGGACTGGCACGCGCTGGTCACCTTCGAGCTGCGCGACATCCACCCGGGCATCGCCGACTTCCGCCGGGAGCTGGAGCAGCAGGTGCGCGACTCGCCGGCCGAGCCCGCCGACGCGCTGCGCGCCGCCTACCGGCGCTGCCTGCTCACCATCGCCGCCCGCGACCTGAGCGACACCGCCGACTTCGAGCAGACCGCGGCCGAACTGGCGGACCTGGCCGGCGCCACCCTGCGCACCGCGCTGCAGATCGCCGCCGAGCAGGAGCCGGCCGCCGCCGACGCCTGCCGGCTGGCCGTGATCGGCATGGGCAAGTGCGGCGGCCGGGAGCTGAACTACGTCTCCGACGTGGACGTGATCTTCGTGGCGGAGGCCCGCGAGGGCGTCGAGGAGAGCCGCGCACTGCAGGCGGCCACCCGGCTGGCCGCGGCGATGATGCGGCTCTGCTCGGACACCACCCGGGAGGGCACCATCTGGCCGGTGGACGCCAATCTGCGCCCGGAAGGCCGCAACGGCCCGCTGGTGCGCACCCTGGCCAGCCACATCGCGTACTACCAGCGCTGGGCCAAGACCTGGGAGTTCCAGGCGCTGCTCAAGGCCCGCCCGGTGGCCGGCGACGCCGAGCTGGGCGAGGCCTATGCGACGGCGCTGGCGCCGATGGTGTGGCAGGCGGCCGAGCGGGAGAACTTCGTCGCCGACGTCCAGCAGATGCGCCGCCGGGTGATCGACGCGATCCCGGTGACCGAGGTGGACCGGCAGCTCAAGCTCGGCCCGGGCGGCCTGCGCGACGTGGAGTTCTCCGTCCAGCTGCTGCAACTGGTCCACGGGCGCACCGACCCCGAGCTGCGCAGCGGCAACACCCTGGCCGCGCTGCGGGCGCTCTCCGCCGGCGGCTACGTGGGCCGGGCCGACGCGGCCGCGCTGGAGAGCGCCTACCGGTTCCTGCGCTCCCTGGAGCACCGGATCCAGCTGCACCGGCTGCGCCGCACCCATCTGATGCCGACCGACCCGGCCGATCTGCGCCTGCTGGCCCGCTCACTGGCCCCGATGATCAACGACGACACCCGGGCCGACCCGGTGGCCGCGCTGAACCGCGAGTGGAAGCGCCATGCGCTGGAGGTCCGGCGGCTGCACGAGAAGCTCTTCTACCGTCCGCTGCTGACCGCGGTCGCCAACCTGTCCGGCGGGGAGGCGCTCACGCCGGGCACGCCCGCGATGACCCCCGAGGCGGCCCAGGCCCGGCTGGAGGCGCTGGGCTTCGCCGACCCGCCGGCCGCGCTGCGCCACCTGCAGGCGCTGGCCAGCGGGGTCAGCCGGAAGGCGGCGATCCAGCGGACCCTGCTGCCGGTGCTGCTGGCCAGGTTCAGCGACTCGGCCGACCCGGATGCCGGGCTGCTGGGGTTCCGCCAGGTCTCCGACGCGCTCGGCCGCACGCCCTGGTACCTGCGGTTGCTGCGGGACGAGAGCGCCGCGGCCGAGGACCTGGCCCGGGTGCTGTCGGCCGGCCGGCTGGCGCCCGACCTGCTGCTGCGGGCGCCCGAGGCGGTGGCGCTGCTGGGCGATCCGCGCGGTCTGGAGGCGCGCGGCCGGCAGGCGCTGGAGGGCGAGATCATGGCGGCGGTGGGCCGGGCGCCGAGCGCCGCCCAGGCGGTGGCGGCGGCCCGCTCGGTGCGCCGCCGCGAGCTGTTCCGCACCTCGGCAGGCGATCTGCTCGGCCGGTTCGGCGACGCAGCGACATCTGAGGGTGGGGCCGAGGCGCTGGAGCTGGCCTCCAACGCGCTCACCGACCTCAACGCGGCCACCCTGTCCGGCGCACTGGCCGGCTGCGTCGCCGACTGGGAGCGCAAGCACGGGGAGCCGCTGCCGGCCCGGATCGCGGTGATCGCGATGGGCCGGTTCGGCGGCCATGAGCTGGGCTACGGCTCGGACGCCGATGTGCTCTTCGTGCACGAGCCGCTGCCGGACACCGAGCACGACGCGGCCGCCGCGGCCCGCTCGGTCTGCAACGAGCTGCGCACCCTGCTGGCCGCCCCGGCCACCGAGCCGCCGCTGCTGGTCGACGCCGACCTGCGGCCGGAGGGGCGGCAGGGCGCCCTGGTCCGCACCCTCGGCTCGTACCGGGCGTACTACCAGCGCTGGTCGCACGTCTGGGAGAGCCAGGCGCTGCTGCGGGCCGAGCCGGTGGCGGGGGACCAGGAGCTGGGGGAGCGGTTCGTCGAACTGATCGATCCGCTGCGCTACCCGCCCGAGGGGGTGTCCGAGACCGATCTGCGGGAGATCCGGCGGATCAAGGCGCGGATCGAGAACGAGCGGCTGCCGCGCGGGGCGGATCCGACCACCCACACCAAGATCGGCCGGGGTGGTCTGGCCGACGTCGAGTGGACGGTGCAGCTGTTCCAGCTGCGGCACGGCCATGAGCTGCCCGGACTGCGCACCACCCGGACCAGGCAGGCACTGCTGGCCGCCGTCCGGGCCGGGCTGCTGAACGCGGAGGACGGCGAGGTGCTGGACACCGCCTGGGTGCTGGCCTCCCGGGTGCGGTCCGCGGTGATGCTGGTGCGCGGCCGCCCGGGGGACAGCTTCCCCAGCGAACCGCGCGAGCTCGCGGGGGTGGCCCGCTACCTGGGGTACGGCGCGGGCCGCACCGGCGAGCTGGTGGACGACTACCGGCGGATCACCCGGCGGGCGCGCTCGGTGGTCGAGCGGGCCTTCTACGGGTGACGGCGCCTATGGCCGGCTGCGGCTGACGGCGCCTACGGCTGACTGCGGGGACGCCGCCTGCGGCTGGGCGGTCAGGGCCGGCTCAGCGGGAGACCTTGACCCCCACCGGGGTGGGCCGCTGCTCCGGCAGGGTGCCGGCCTCGGCCTGCCAGGAGGCCGGGATCTGCGGGAACTGGAAGGCCCAGCGGTGGTACACCAGCCGGGCCACCAGGAAGCCGACGGCCAGGCAGGCCGCGCCGCCGACCGCGTCCATCCAGAAGTGGTTGGCGGTGGCGATGATCACCACCAGGGTGGCGGCCGGGTAGGCCAGGCCCAGGGCCCGCACCCAGGTGCGCTCGGCCAGGAAGAAGATGCTCAGCCCGCACCACATCGACCAGCCGATGTGCATCGAGGGCATCGCCGCGTACTTGTTGGTGACGCTGGCCGCCGCGCCCGAGGCCAGGGAGCCCCAGGTGTGATGGGTGATCACGGTGTCGACGAAGCCGCCGCCGTTCATCAGCCGGGGTGGTGCCAGCGGAAAGAGGTAGAACCCGACCAGGGCGATGATCGTGGTGACGGCGAGCACCAGGCGCGCGGCCGCGTACCGCCCGGGGTGGCTGCGGTAGAGCCAGATCAGCACCGCGAGGGTCACGATGAAGTGCAGCGTGGCGTAGTAGTAGTTCATCCCCGTGATCAACCAACCCACCTTGTCGAGGGTGTGGTTGACCCAGCGCTCGATGGAGATGCCGAAGTCCTGCTCGGTGTGCCACACCCAGGTGGCGTGCCGCTGGGCGATCGCGTCCTGCTGCGGGATCGCGTTGCGCACGATGTTGTACAGCCAGTACGTGATGCCCATCAGGGCGATCTCGAACCAGAGCCGGGGCCGCTTGGGGCGGCGGCGGGCGCGGGCGATCCGGTGGCGCAGCGAGTCGGCCGAACTGACGGCCGTGCTGCCGCCGGTTCCGTTCGCGGCCTCGGCGGCCGCGCCGCCCGGGGTCTGAACGGAATCGCCGTGACGGGGCGCGGCGGTGTCGTCGCTGCCTGGCACATGGATGGTCGATTCCCCCATGGGGAAGAGTCTGCCAGACGTTCTGTGGCCGTCCGATCATCCTTTGGTCGTGGATTCGTCACCGGCTGTCCTCCCGCGGTACTAGGTGACCACCCCCAGTCGGGACGGGGGAGTCGGCACGCTACGCCCGATGGCGACGCGTCGGAGGAACACACATGGATTCCATTGTTACGCCGTCGCCAGGGGCCCGGCCACGCAGGGTCCCTTGCGGGACAAGGGGCTTGGGGATTCCGGACAGGTGGCTGTTTGTCCTTTCTGCATCTTGCTGAAAGATATTTCAGCCGCTAGCGTCCTCGCCACCCGAACGACGACGAGCCCGGCAAGGGAGCCGCTGTGCCCGCTGTTCCGCGCTACCCCAGGAGCGCCACCAGAAGGAGACGGAGCCGGACGGGGGTGCTGCTGGCCGTCGCGCTCACCGCGGCCGCCCTGGGCGCGGTCTCCCCGCTGCCCGCGGCGGCCGCCGCCCCGGCCCCGCCGTCGGACCGGGCCGTGGCCGGCCAGGCCGACCGCCACGACCTCACCAGGGAGCAGTACTACTTCGTCCTCCCCGACCGGTTCGCCAACGGGGATCAGGGCAATGACACCGGCGGCATCACCGGCACCCGGATGCAGAACGGCTTCGACCCCACCGACAAGGGCTTCTACCACGGTGGCGACCTCGCCGGCGTGATCGACAAGCTCGACTACATCAAGGGGTTGGGCACCACCGCGATCTGGCTGGCGCCGATCTTCAAGAACAAGCCGGTGCAGGGCACCGGGGCCAGCGCCTCGGCCGGCTACCACGGCTACTGGATAACCGACTTCACCCAGGTCGACCCGCACTTCGGCACCAACGACCAGCTCAAGGAGCTGATAGCGAAGGCGCACCAGCGCGGGATCAAGGTCTTCTTCGACGTCATCACCAACCACACCGCGGACGTCATCGACTACGCCGAGGGCAGCCACGCCTACCGCTCCACCGGCGCCTACCCGGTGCTGGACAAGAACGGCGCCCCGGTCGACACCACCGCGATCGCGGACGCCAACGCGGCGAACCACACGGCCGGTTACCCGGATCTGACGCCCGACTCGTTCCCGTACACCCCGGTGGTGACCCAGTCAGGCGTGAAGAAGCCGGACTGGCTCAACGACCCCACGCTGTACCACAACCGCGGCGACTCCACCTTCGCCGGCGAGTCCGGCACCGAGGGCGACTTCTCCGGCCTGGACGACCTGGACACCCAGGATCCGCGCGTGGTGCGCGGCTTCGAGCAGGTCTACCAGGACTGGGTGCGCACCACCGGCGTCGACGGGTTCCGGATCGACACCGTCAAGAACGTCAACATGGCGTTCTGGCAGCAATGGGCGCCCGCGCTCAAGCAGTTCGCGGCCAAGCAGGGCAACAAGAACTTCTTCATGTTCGGCGAGGTCTACTCCGCCGACCCGGCCGTCACCTCGCCCTATGTGACCAAGGGCAAGTTGCAGGCCACCCTGGACTTCCCGTTCCAGGACGCGGCCCGGCGCTATGTCTCGCAGGGTGGCTCGGCGCAGGCGCTGGCCGACCTGTACGCGCAGGACTACCGCTACACCTCGGCCGACACCAACGCGTACGAGCTGCCGACCTTCACCGGCAACCACGACATGGGCCGGATCGGCTCGTTCCTGCTCGCCGACAACCCCGGTGCCGATCAGGGCACGCTGCTGGCCAAGGACCAACTGGCCGACCAGCTCCAGTTCCTGACGCGCGGCCAGCCCGTCGTCTACTACGGTGACGAGCAGGGCTTCACCGGGCCGGGCGGTGACAAGGACGCCCGCCAGGACATGTTCGCCACCAGGACGGCCTCCTACGCGGCCGACCCGGTGATCGGCGGGCCCTCCGGCTCGATGGACCGCTACGGCACCAACGGGCCTATCTACCAAGGCATTTCCGACCTCGCCAAACTGCGCGCCGCCAACCCGGCGCTGGCGGACGGCGCCCAGATCCAGCGGTACGCGGCCAACGGGCCCGGGGTGTACGCCTTCTCCCGGATCGACGCCAAGGAGCAGGTCGAGTACCTGGTGGCGGTGAACAACGCGACCACCCCGCAGACCGTCCAACTGGGCACCTATTCGGCCGACATGGGCTTCGAGAAGATCTACCCGGCCACCGGGCAGAGGCTCACCACCGGTGCGGACCGGCAGTTGACCGTCACGGTGCCGCCGCTCTCCTCGGTGGTGTACCAGGCCGCCGCCAAGCTCGCGCCGTCCCCGGCCACACCCGCGATCACGCCGGTCATGCCGGCCGACGGGAGCACCGGCCAGGTCACCCTGGGGGCGCAGGTGTCCGGCGACGGCTTCCACCGGGTCGGCTATGCCGCTCAAATAGGCAACGGCCCATGGCAGTTGCTCGGAACCTCGGACTCCGGTGCCGACAAGGTGACCTGGGACCTGTCCGGCGTGGCCCCCGGCACCGTGGTGCGCTTCAAGGCGGTGGTCGCGGACGACGCCGGCCACCTGCGCGCGGCCACCGGCAGCTTCACCACCGGCACCCCGGCCCCGCAGTCGCCCCCGACCGCCGGTTCGCATCCGTACGCGGTGGTGCACTACCAGCGCGAGGACGGCAACTACGACGGCTGGAACCTCTACGCCTGGGGTGACATCGCCGACGGCGAGCAGACCACCTGGCCCGCGGGGCACCCGTTCATCGGCCGCGACGCCTACGGCGCCTTCGCCTACGTCAAGTTGAACCCTTCCGCCTCCGACGTCGGCTTCATCGTGGAGAACAACGGCACCAAGGACGTCGCGGCGGACCGCCACATCGACGTCGGCAGCACCGGCGAGGTGTGGGTGAAGGAGGGCGATCCGACCGTCTACACCACTAACCCGGCACCGCCGCCGGCGGCCGGGAGCGCGGTGATCCACTACCACCGGGCCGACGGCAACTACGCCGGCTGGGGCCTGCACGTCTGGACCGGTGCCGCCTCGCCCACCGACTGGACCCACCCGCTGCCGCCGGCCCGGCAGGACGCCTTCGGTGACGTCTTCGAGGTCCCGCTGGCCGCCGGCGCCACCAGCCTGAGCTACATCGTGCACAACGGCGACACCAAGGACCTGCCCGACGACCAGTCGCTCAGCCTTGCCACCCATGGCGGCGAGGTCTGGGTGCTCGGCGGCCAGGAGGGCTATCTGCTGCCCGAAGTCGCCACCAGCGGCGCGCAGTTGGACCTGAGCACGGCCAAGGCGCAGTGGCTGGACGCCTCGACGGTCGCGGTACCGGCCGGCTACGGCGCGGGTGACGCGGCCCTGCAGGGCGGCACCAGCGCCCAGCTGGTCTACGACCCGGCGGGAGGGATCTCTCTGAACAAGGGCGTGCTCAGCAAGCCGGGCTACTGGCTGCGGCTCAACCCGGTGGCCGGCGGCCTGACCGACGCCCAGAAGAAGAAGTACCCCAACCTGGCCGGCTACCGCGCCTTCAGCGTCGACCAGCGGGACGCCAAGCGGATCCCGCAGGCGCTGCGCGGTCAGCTGATCTTCACCGAGCACCTGCCGAACGGCGCCGTGCTGTCCGCCACCGGCGTGCAACTGCCAGGCGTGCTGGACGACTTGTACGGCAGCAAGGCCGCACAGGCCAAGCTCGGCCCGGTCTACCAGGACAACCGGGTGACCCTCGCGCTCTGGGCGCCCACGGCGGCGGACGTCGCGGTGCAGCTCTACGGCGGCCCGACCGGCGGCACCCCGCGGACGGTCCCGCTGAAGCGCGACGACGCCACCGGCGTCTGGTCGCTCACCGGCAGCCGGTCCGAACTGGCCGGCAAGTACTACCAGTACCAGGTGAAGGTCTGGGCGCCCAGCGTCCAGCAGCTGGTCACCAACCTGGTGACCGACCCCTACTCGGTGGCGCTCTCACCGGACTCGCAGCGCAGCCTGGTCGCCGACCTGACCGACCGTTCGACCAAGCCGGCCGGCTGGGACACCGACCGGGCTCCGGCGCCGGTGCCGCCCACCAAGCAGCAGATCCAGGAACTGCACGTGCGCGACTTCTCGGCGGCGGACGGCACCGTGCCGGCCGCCGAACGCGGCACCTACCTGGCCTTCACCGAGTCGCAGTCGGCCGGCATGCAGCATCTGCGCGAGCTGGCCAAGGCCGGCGTGACCACGATCCACCTGCTGCCCACCTTCGACATCGCCTCCATCCCGCCGGCCGCCGACCAGAAGCTGCCGCCGTGCGATCTGGCCGCGCTGCCCAAGGACAGCCCCAAGCAGCAGGAGTGCATCGCGACCGTCGCCGACCAGGACGCCTACAACTGGGGCTACGACCCGCTGCACTACACCGTCCCGGAGGGCGCCTACGCCAGTGACCCGACCGGCGTCCAACGCACCGTGCAGTTCCGGCAGATGGTGCAGGCGATCCACCAAGCCGGCCTGCGGGTGGTGCTGGACGTGGTCTACAACCACACGGCAGCCGCCGGGCAGGACCCGCACTCGGTGCTGGACCGGATCGTGCCGGGCTACTACCAGCGGCTCAGCGACACCGGCGCCGTCACCACGGACAGCTGCTGCGCCGACACCGCGCCCGAACACACCATGATGAACAAGCTGGTGGTCGACTCGGTGACCACCTGGGCCGGCCAGTACAAGGTGGACGGCTTCCGCTTCGACCTGATGGGCCTGGATCCCAAGTCGACCATGCTGGACGTGCAGTCGGCCCTGCACAAGCTGACCCTCCAGCACGACGGAGTGGACGGCGCCGCGGAGTTCCTCTACGGCGAGGGCTGGAACTTCGGCGTGGTGGCGAACAACGCCCGGTTCGAGCAGGCCACCCAGCTGAACATGGCCGGCACCGGGATCGCCACCTTCAACGACCGGATCCGCGACGCCGGGCGGGGCGGCACCTTCATGCTCTCCTCCGCGCCGCAGCAGGGCTTCGCCTCGGGGCTGTTCACCGACCCCAACGGCAATGCGGCGAACGGGAGTTCTGATCAGCAGGAGTCGACCCTGCTGCACCAGATGGACCAGATCAAGGTCGGCCTGACCGGCAACCTGGCCGGCTACTCGTTCACCGACAGCACGGGCAAGGCGGTCACCGGGGCGCAGGTCGACTACAACGGCTCGCCCACCGGCTATGCGGCCAACCCCGGTGAGGCGGTGGAGTATCTGGACGCGCACGACAACACCGACCTGTTCGACGCGCTCGCCTACAAGCTGCCGACCGGCACCAGCCCCGCCGACCGGGCCCGGATGCAGGCGCTGGGCCTGTCGCTGACGGCGCTCACCCAGGGCCCCGGCTTCGCGGTGGCCGGCAGCGACCTGCTCCGCTCCAAGTCGCTGGACAGCAACTCCTTCAACTCCGGCGACTGGTTCAACGCGATCCACTGGCAGTGCGCCGACGGCAACGGCTGGGGCCACGGGCTGCCGCCGGCCGCCGACAACCGGTCGATGTGGCCCACCGATGCCGCGCTGCTGGACAACTCGGCGCTCACCATGGGGTGTTCGCAGATCAGCGCGACCGCCGAGCAGTACCGCCAGTTCCTCCAGATCAAGCAGTCCTCCCCGCTGTTCGCCCTGCCCACTGCGGCGGACGTGCAGCGCCGGCTGAGCTTCCCGCTCTCCGGCACGGCGGCCGAGGTGCCGGGCGTGATCACCATGCACCTGGACGGCACCGGCCTGGCGGGCGCCGAGCGCGGTCTGACGGTGGTCTTCAACGCCACCCCGGTCACCCAGACCCAGCGGGTGGACGCACTGCGCGGCACTGCCGAGAAACTGCACCCGGTCCAGGCCAATGGCGCCGACGCGGTGGTCAAGCAGACCGCTTTCCAGTCGGATTCAGGGATCTTCACAGTTCCTGCACGCACGGTGGCGGTGTTCGTACAACAGTGAGTCAGTATCAAGTCAGCACCAGCCAAGTACCAAGTCAGCGACCGACCGCGAGCCGCCTCGGCAGGTGGCAGAACTGGAGTCGCCGCTGATCGGGCCGCTGATCAGCACTAATTGAGGAAGTCGGGTCCGGATAACGGGCCCGACTTTCTGTCAATTGATGCTCCGGCGGACTTGGAGTGGCGTTGTCAATCCTGTAAACAATGGAGTCAAGTTGGCTTCGGGTCGCCCCGCCGGCCGACGGCGAGTTGCGCGCACACCCGCCGCCGACGGGCCTACGCGCACGCGGTCGACCCGGCTTGTGACAACTCGAACGCAAGGACGCGCATGGAATCGGGGCAGGACGCCACCAGTGAGATCGGCCGCCGCCTTCGCGATCTGCGCCGCGAGCGCGGGCTCAAACAGAGCGACCTGGCCGGCGAGGGCCTCTCGGTCAGCTACCTGTCGCTGCTGGAGTCCGGCAAGCGGCCGCTCACCCCGGCGATCCTGCGCCGACTGGCCGGCGAACTAGGCTGCACAGTCGAGTACCTGCGCACCGGACGGGAGAGCAGCCAGGAGCGGGAACGCCAAAGGGAGTTGCTGCTCTGCGTCACGATGGGCGAGCTGGCCCTGCGGGAGGGCGACTACCAGCGGACGCTGACGGCCTGCGAGGCGGTGCTGGCCGAGGAGCCGCCCGCCGAAGGCCCCACCCTGCGGCGGGCCATGATCGCCCGGGCCGACGCGCTGGAGCGGCTCGGTCGGCCCGGCGAGGCGCTCGGCGAGCTGCACCGGCTCTACCGGGAGACCGTGCTGGGGCCCGGCTCGGTGGAGTGGCTGCGGCTGGCCGTCGCGCTCTGCCGCTGCCACCTGCTGGCCGGCGAACCCGGAAGCGCGGTGGAGGCGGGCGAGCACGCCCTGGGCCGACTGGACGCCGTGCTCAGCGAGCCCACCGAGGACCACCTGGGCCTCGGCGTGGTGCTGATCGAGGCGCACCACCGCAACGGCGACCTGCGGGCCGCCCGCTGCCTGGCCGACCGGCTGCTGCCGCAGGCCGAGCAGCCGGCCACGCCCGTGGTGCGCGCCACCGCCTTCGAAGCGGCCAGCCGCCGCGCCCAGTCGGTCGGCAACACCGCGCTCGCCCTCACCCTGGCGGAACGCGCCCTGGCGCTGCCCGCCGAGGACGACGTGGCCCGCTGCCTCGGGCTGCTCAAGGCGGGTTACGGCTCGCTGCTGCTGGACGGGCCGCTTCCCGAGCCGGACCGGGCCAAGAGCTACCTCTCCTCGGCCGGCCGCGAACTCGCCCTGCACGGCCGCCGACTGGACCGGGCCGGCTGCGAACTCAGCCTGGCCCGGGCCGACGTGATGCTCGGCGAGTACGCCCAGGGAGCCGCCCACGCCGAGCGCGCACTGCAGCTGGCCGGCACCGAGCCGACCGGCGTCTGCGTCTGGGCCTGGCTGCAACTGGCCGAGGCCCGCCGGCTGCAGGGCCGCCCGGATCAGGCGGCCGCCTCGCTGCGCACCGCCGAGCGGCTGCTTGACGGCCCCCAGCTGGCCGCCGGGCGCGATCTGGCCGAGGCCTGGCGGGCGCTCGGCGACCTGTGGCTGAACAACCAGGACTCCGAGGCGGCGATGCGGGCCTACCGCCAGGGACTCGCCGCCGCGGGGCTGTCCGGCGCCGCGCCGCTGCCCGCGGCGCTGCGCCCGGCCCTGCCGAGCGCTCACGAAGTTCACCGGCTGTGAGCCTTGACACCCATGGTTGGAATGGAAGTTGACGGGTAGCCTGGGGCGGACCGCCGGTGCCCGCGGCGTCGGTGGCCCGTCACCTTGGGGGGAACCGTGTCACTTCGGCTGGACACCGCATTCGCCGAACTGGCGTTGCGCACCGGCGGGGACACGGCGGCGCTGGCGGTCTTCAGACGGGTGCTGGCCGCGGAGCCGCCGCCCGACCCGGCCATCGCCTGGCGGGCCCGCCGCGGACAGGCCTGGGCGCTGGAGAAGCTGGGACGCCTGGAGGAGGCGATCGCCGAGTACCGGGAGCTGCTGGTCGCGCCCGAGGCCGTGCCGGGCAGCGCGGACTGGGCGCTGCTGACGGTGGGGCTGTGCCGCTGCTACCGGGACGTCGGGGACCATGCGATGAGCATCGACCTGGGGGAGCGGGCGCTGCGCGAGCTGGCCGCCGCCGAGGTCGAGCCGATCCACGAGCACCTGCAGCTCGGCTCCACCCTGATGGGGTGCTACGTGGTGCGCGGCGATCTGACCTCGGCCAAGCTGCTGGCCGAGCAACTGCTGCCGCTCGCCGAGCGTGCCGACTCGCGGGTGGCCCGGGGCGCGGTGGAGTGGAACCGCTCGGTGATCGCCCGGGAGCAGGGCCGCCTCGCGGATGCGCTCGAACTGGCCGAGCGGGCCCTGGTGTTGATGGCCGAGGCGGACAACGAGCGGCACCAGGGCATGCTCCGGGTGAACCTGGCGACGGTGCTGCTGGCCGGCGGCGAGCCGTGCCGCGCCGTCGAGTTGCTCGCCACCGCCCATCCGATCCTGGCGGACCACGCCCAGCTCCACGAGGCCGTGTTCGCGATGGCGCTGCACGCCGAGGCGCTGGTCCAACTCGGCGAGCCGGACGCGGCGCTGGGCTGGGTGGCGCGCGGCCGCGCCCGGTTGGACGGGGGCCGGCAGCCGCACTGGCACTACCGCGCGCAACTCGCCCTGGCCGCGGCCCGGGCCCGGCTGCTGGCCGGCCAGGACGGGCCGGGGGAGACGGAGCTGCGCGGCTGTGCGGCGCTGCTGGGGCGGGCGTCGTCGGCCCGCCCGGTCGCCGTGCTGTGGCGCCAGCTCGGCGACGTCTGGGCCGAGCGGCAGCAGGCGGAGGAGGCGATGACGGCCTACCAGACCGCGCTGACCGTGCTGGGCCTGCCCGCCGCCCCCGTGCCGGTGCCCGGACGGCGGCGGGCACTCTCCTGAGCGCCGTCCGGCGATGTCAATCAGGGTCAAGTGAACTGTAAAGGGCCAGGTGGGCGGCCGAATCGGGCATCGAGCGCCTACCATCACGCGGTATGAAGCTGATCACCGCCGTCCTCAAGCCGTTCAAGCTGGAGGCGGTCAAGGCCGCGCTGCAGGAGCTGGGTGTGCACGGCCTGACCGTCACCGAAGCCACTGGTTACGGCCGCCAGCACGGCCACACCGAGGTCTACCGGGGCGCCGAGTACCGGGTCGACCTGGTGCCCAAGGTGCGCTTGGAGACCGTGGTGGAGGACGACGACGCCGAACGGGTGATGGCCGCCATCGTGCAGGCCGCCCGCACCGGCCGGATCGGCGACGGCAAGGTCTGGGCCCTCCCGGTCGACACCCTGATCCGGGTCCGCACCGGGGAGCGCGGGCCGGACGCGATCTGAGGGTCGGCGGACGCCGTGAAGTGACCCAGTGGGAAGAGCAGTTGGACGGGGGCGGGATGAGCGCCGCGGGGCAGCAATAGAGTGCCGGGGAGGAGGGCGACCATCGTGACCGATCGCAGTGCGCAGCGGGAGCAGCGCAAGCAGCGGCCCCAGGGGCTGATCACCACCGGGCAGCGGGCCGAGTACATGCGGCAGGGGAACGCCTCGGCGGTGCTGCGTGCGGTGCTCGCCTACGGGCCGGTGTCGCGCGCGGAGATCGTCCGGCACACCGGGCTGTCCGCGCCCAGCGTCACCAAGCTGACCGCCGTGCTGATCGAGGCCGGCCTGCTGGCCGAGCTGGCGCCGGCCGAGCCGACCCAGGGGCGGCCGCGGGTGCCGCTGCGGGTGGACGGCGAGCACACGGTGGCGCTCGGGGTGCACATCGACCTGCTGCGCACCACCTTCGGCCTGGTCGGCCTGGGCGGCCGGATCATCGCGGAACGCGAGATCGTGCACCCGGCCGACCCGGCGCGGCTCGGCCCGGGCGAGCTGGTCGGGCGGGCGGCGGAGGCGATCGGGACGTTCCTGCGGGAGCGGCTGGGCGGGCGGCGGCTGGTCGGCACCGGGGTGAGCATCGGGGGCTGGGTGGACGGCGCCCGCGGGCTGGTGGTCGAGCACGGCCCGCTGGGCTGGCGCGACGTGCCGCTGCTCGCCGAGTTCGGCGACCGGCTGCCCGGTCCGGTGGTGCTGGAGCAGACCGTGCGGGCGATCGCGCGGGCCGAGCTGTGGTTCGGCGTCGGGCGCGAGGTCGACGACTTCGTGCTGGTGTTCCTGGGCAACGTGCTGGGCGCCGCGATCGTGGTGGACCGCACCGTGCACCGCGGTCCGGGGGCGGCGGCCGGCGGGATCGAGCACTTGCCGGCCACTGATGACCCGTCAGTTCGCTGCCCGAAGTGCGGGACCGGCTGCCTGAGCGTGGCGGCGAGCGACATCGCGCTGCTGGCCGAGGCCCGCGCGGCCGGTCTGCTGGATGCGGCGGGGCGGCCCGGCACCGGCGGCTCGCTGGACCTGGAGCGGCTGGTGGCGAACGCCCGCCCGGCCGGCTCCGGCAGCGGCGACGAGCGGGCCCAGGAGCTGCTGCGCCGCCGGGCCCGCCGGGCCGGGCGGGCGATCGCCACCGTGGTCGACCTGGTGAACCCGAGCCGGGTGGTGCTGGCCGGCGGGATCCTGGTGGCCGACGAGTACCTGGACGACCTGCGCGCCGAAGTCGCCCGGCGCAGCCATCGCGGCCCCTCGGTGGCCGCCGACATCGTGCCCGCCGACTTCGGCGCCCGGACCCTGGTGCGCTCCTCCGCCGTGCCGGTGCTGGAGCGGGTGATCACCGAGCCGTTCAGCTCGCTCGGACTGCTGTGACCCGGGCCGTCGTCCGAGGGTCCGGCGGGCAGTCGGACGAGGCGCGGCCGCGATGCCAAAGCCCCACCGAAGATTGACTGATGGTCCGCTCGGTCGGAACCGCTGCGGGCCCCGGTGTCGTCATAAGATCTGCACAAGTCGCCGCCCGGTCTCGGGCCGGCGCGGCCCGGGCTCGTTCGGCCCGGGCATCCACCCACCAGCCGGAAGTCCGCCCACCGTGCAGCCGCGCCCCAGTCGTTCCCGTGTGTTTTCGTCCACCGCCGTCGTCCTGGCCCTGGCCACCGCGCTCACGGCCTGCGGCGGTTCCGACGATGGCAAGAAGTCGGCGGCCGATGCGGCCAAGGGGGCCTCGGCGGCAGCGTCGCCGAACGGCTCGGCCGCACCGAGCGGTGCGGCGAGCAGTCAGCCGAGCGCCTCGCCGAGTGCGAGCGACTCCAAGGTGCTGATGCCCACCGGGCCCGCCACCCAGCTGACCAAGGCCCATGACACCGCGGCCGGCCCGATCATGATGACCACGCTGGCCGGGCCCAAGTCCGGTGTGACGGCCAAGGTCTGGATCTGGCTGCCGCCGGAGTACAACGACCCCAAGTACGCCGACTACGGCTTCCCGGTGCTCACCCTCTACGCGGGCGGCCAGAGCAACGGCTACAACACCTGGACCGACGACCAGCTGCCGATCCAGGTCGAGGACGAGCAACTGGTCAAGCAGGGCAAGGCCGCCCCGTTCATCATGGTGATGCCGGTGCAGAACCTGGTGTCCAACGAGCACCAGACCCTGGACTGCAGCGACATCCCCGGCCAGCCGAAGATGGAGACCTGGATGACCCAGGACGTGCCGGACTTCGTGCGCGCCAACTTCCGCACCCTGAAGAGCCGGGACGGCTGGGGGCTGATGGGCGCCTCCACCGGCGCGTTCTGCAGCGCCAAGCTGGCCATGCAGCACCCCGATCAGTACAAGGCCGCGGTGCCGATCGACGGCTACTTCGACCCGGACTCCTCCTTCTGGAAGGGCCACGAGGCCGAGCGGCTCGCCAACAGCCCGGATGTGCTGGTCAGCCAGTCCAAGGCCGACGTGCGGATGCTGGCCACCGCGGGCGGCGCCACCCCGGACGAGGTGAGGCTGGTCAAGAACTGGGTGGCCAAGGCCGCCCCGCCGCTGAAGATCGACTACTACGAGCAGCCCGGCGGCAAGCACCTCACCTCGCACTTCAAGAAGATGATCCCGGACACCCTGCAGTGGCTGACCAAGAACATGGCGGGGCCGTCCGCTCCCTGACCCTGGCCGCGACCGACGAACGGGCGGTGCTGACATCTCGTCAGCACCGCCCTGTTTCGTCCCCGTATGGCCTCTGACCTGCACGGCAATCCAGCATTGATTCGGTTCTGATCGACTGCGGACACGCTGTGGGCCACGGCATCGCGCTACCCGACCAGCACGGGTGGACGTCGACGCCAGGTCCCTCCAGAGTCCGCCCTGAGTGCCGAGAAGAGTGCCATGCAGTCGCATCTGCTTTCCGTCCCCGCCCAGCGCGGCGCCAGTGAGGCGGTTCCAGCCGTGCGTCCCGTCCGATTCGCCGGCCTCCGCCTGGTCCACGCCGCCCTCCGCCGTGACCTGCAGCGGATCCCCACCGCGCTGCGCCTGCTGCAGCCCGATGACGAGGCGAGCGCCGAGGCGCTGCAGCGGCACTGGGACTTCCTCACCGCCATGCTCACCTGCCACCACGAGCAGCAGGACGGGCGGATCTGGCCGATGCTGCGCCGGTTCGCCCCCGAGCTGCGGCTGCTCATCAACTGGCTGGAGGACGACCACCACAACCTGGACCACTCCTTCACCCGGACCACCACGCTGATGCGGATCGGCACCCGGGACCCGGCCAGCGCCTGGCCGGTGGCCTACGCGGTCGAGGAGCTGGCCGCCCGGCTGGAGACCCATCTGCGGATCGAGGAGGAGCAGGTGCTGCCGGTGATGGCGCAGCTGCTCGCCCCGCAGTCCCGGGTCGGCACCCTGGGCGAGCTGCTGGACCTGCTGCGGCTGGCCGACGGGCCCGGCGCACCGGACGCGCTGGCCTGGCTGCTGGAGGGAGTGGCGCCGGAGCAGGTGGACGCGCTGCTCGCCGAGTGCGACGACCTGACCGCCCGCCAGTGGCCGCACTGGCAGGCTGTCTACGCGCGGTGCACCGAGGAGCTGTGGGGCGCGGTGCCGTCCGGGGACTGAACCGGGCGCAGCCGACTTTCGGCGCCCGATCCGTCGCATCCGGAGCAGGAGTTGGCGCACATTCGGGTTACCCGTGGTGCGGTCGGTGACCGTGGGTGGAGAAGGTAGGAACAGGCCGTAACCGGCCTGAGCCAACCTTGGAAGGAACACCACCCTCATGCAGAAGAAGTGGACCTCGGTCCTCGTCACCGGCGCGCTGGCGGGCTCGCTCGCCGTCACCACGGGCATCGCCATCAGCCACGCCGCCGCTGACAACCACCCGATGATCAGCCCGGCTGTGGGGACCCCCACCGCGCCCAAGACCCTCGCGGCGATCGGCGACCTCGGCGCCGTGCTGCACCTGGTCGGCGACCTCGCCGCGACCAGCAGCCCGGTGAACGGGGCCGCGGTCAACCCCACCGCGCTCAAGGACCAGCTGGCCAAGCTGACCGCCGCCGCCGACAAGCTCAAGGCGGAGCTGCCCGCCGAGACCGCCACCACCGCCGACGACCAGTCGGGCGTGCCCGGTGCGCCGGTCGACCCGGCGGGCTTCGCCTCGCCGGCCGGCGCCGCGCAGCCGGGCAGCGTCAACCCCGGCGGCCCCGAGCAGCCCGGCACGGCCGAGGACCCCGGCGGCCCGGTGCAGTTCGGCGGGCCGATCCAGCGGGACACCCAGCCGGCCGCCGCCAAGGGCGTGGCGGAACTGCTGACCGCGCTGCGGCAGCACGCCGGTGTCCTGGTCAGCGCCGCCTCCGCCAAGCAGCCCGACGCCGCGAAGGTGCAGAAGGCGATGGTGCCGCTCTCCACCGACGCGCTCCAGCTGAGCACGGCCGCGGTCAACCGGCTCAGCGCCAAGTGATCAGCCTCCGCGGCTGAGCGGCGTGCACCGCAAGGGCTGACCGGGTGCCGGTCAGCCCTTGCGGGCCGCCGCCAGGATCTTGGCGGTGGTGTGGAAGAAGCGGACGGTCGTCTCGCCGGTCCAGTCCTTGCCGAAGACCGGGTCCGGAGCGCCGACCGGGCGCCCGCCGATGATCCGCCCGACGATGAAGGCCTCGCCCTCGGTGGCGGCGATCACCTCGACGTCGCCCCGCGCCGACCGGGCCGGCAGCGCCAGGGCGGCGGGCAGCGGCTCGGTGAGGAAGGCCACGCAGAGCCGCACGTCCTCGGTGACCGGGACCCCGCGGAACGGGTCGGCCTCGACCACGGCGGCCAGCTCCTCGACGGTGCGCAGCAGCACCGGCACCGGAAAGCCGAGCGCCTCCCGCAGGTGCGCCGAGATCACCCGGGCGAGCTCCGCCCGGTCGCGGCCGGCCGGATCCTGGAAGAAGACGTTGCCGCTCTGGATGTAGCTGCGCACCCCGGCCAGCCCCAGCTCCGCGAAGAGCGCCCGCAACCGCTCCATCCGCACCTGCCGACCGGGCACGTTCACCGCGCGCAGCAGCGCCACCCAGGTGGTCACGACGGCAGCACCGACCGCAGCGCCTCCTCGCTGCGGGCCACCACGGCGTGCCCGTCGTCGGCGGTGATGATCGGCCGCTGGATCAGGATCGGATGCTCCGCCAGCGCGGCGATCCAGCGCGCCCGGGCCGCGTCGCCGCGCTGCCACTCGCGCATGCCCAGCTCCTTGGCCACCGCCTCGTCGAGCCGGGTGATGTCCCACGGCTCCAGGTGCAGCCGGCCGAGCACCGCCTCCAGCTCGGCCACCGACGGCGGGTCCTCCAGGTAGCGGCGGACCGTGTAGTCGAGGCCGGCCGCGTCGAGCTCGGTGAGCGCGACCCGGCACTTGCTGCAGCGGGGATTGATCCAGATCTCCATGGGCTCAGCGTATGTGGTGCAGGTGACCGAAACGGGACCTTGGGCCCGCTCCGCGGGGTCGAACGCCCTCGCACGGGCCTCCGGCGGTTACGCGACCATGGATGGCATGCCCACTCAGACCAGGACCCAGAGGAGCCCCGCCGTGCCCGCACCCGCCGAGCCGCGCTGTCCGGCCGGTCCGCGAGCGGTGGCCGAGCCCGGCTCCCCGCCGCGCTGGGTGCGCTGGCTGCCGGTGCTGCTGCTCTTCACCGACCTGGTGATCCAGGCGGTGTTCCCGCAGGCCACCGCGGCGGGGTTCCTGCTCACCGCGCTGCCCGTGCTGGTCGCCTTCGGCTTCGGGCCGTGGCTCACCGCCGCGTCCGGCGCCGGCGCCCTGGTGCTCCAGGTGCTGGTGGCCAGCCATGCCGGGCACCTCTACGAGCACCACCACGTCTGGGTGTACCTGTCCACCGGGCTGGCCGCCCTGGCCGGTGTGATGCTCGCCCTGCAGCGGGTCCGGCAGGCCCGCCACCTGGTGCTGGCGAGCACGGTGAGCGAGGCACTGCGCCGCACCGTGCTGCACCCGGTGCCGGAGCAGGTCGGCGAGCTGCGCACCGCCGGCCGCTACCAGGCCGCCCAGGCGGAGGTGGCGATCGGCGGCGACCTCTACGAGCTGTGCGACACCCCGTTCGGCACCCGGGTGCTGCTCGGCGATGTGCGGGGGAGCGGTCTGGAGGCGGTGCGGGCGGTGGCCGACCTGCTCGGCGCATTCCGGGCCACCGCCCACGAGGTACGCGAACTGGGCGAACTGGCCGAGCTGTTGGACCGCCAGGTGCGCCGCGGGGCGCTGGAGAGCGGCGACGAGGAGCTGTTCATCACCGCCGTGCTGCTGGAGCACCGGCCCGGCGCGGACCGGCTGGACGTGGTCAACCGGGGCCATCTGGACCCGGTGCTGCTCGGGGCGGTGCGGTGCGGACGGTGCACTGCCCGCAGGACCTGCCGCTGGGGCTCGGGCATCTGCGCGGCCAGTCGGCCCCGGCGCCGACCACCATTCCGTTCGCCGCCGGCCAGACGCTGCTGCTGCACACCGACGGCGTCACCGAGGCCCGGGACCGGGCCGGCCGGTTCTACCCGCTGACCGCCCGGCTGGCCACCCGGTTCCACGGCCGCCCCTCGGTCGTGCCCGAGCAGCTGGTCTCGTTCGTCACCGAGGACCTGGCCCGGCACACCGGCCCGGCCCGCGACGACCTGGCCCTGCTGGCACTCACCCCGGCGCCCGTTCGCGGGCAGGCGGCACATCCGGGGTGACGGCCTCTTCGGGGTGACGGCCTTTCGGGGTGACGGCCCTTTTCGGATCAGCCCTTGAGGCTCGGCCGTTGAGGCTCAGCCCTCGAACAGGTTGTGCCCGACGTCCGCCGGCACCACGTCCTGGACCGGCTTGCCGCCGGGCACCGGGACGTGCTCACCGGGAACGGGCTCGCTCTGCCACCGGTGCAGCAGCACGACGCCGTTGCTCCCCCACACCTGCCGGTAGCCGTGGGCCAGCAGCAGCCGGATCCGGTCCCGCTGCTGCTGGTCGGTGGCGAACGGGAACGAGCGCCCGAGGGACCGGATGAGCACGTACTCGCAGCCGCGCGGCGTCTGGTCGACGAGGACCACGTGGTCCCGGGCGGTCAGCCGGGGCGCGATCTGGTTGTCCGCCTCCACCCAGGCGCCGTCCGGGATCAACGCGGTGGCCTTCAGCAACGTGACCTGGCGGGGCCCCGGGGACCACTGCGACGGGATGGCCAGCTCGGCCAGCCCCAGCGGCACGGCGGTGGCCAGACTGACGCCCGCCAAGCCGATGCCGAGCCACTGGACCCGCCGGGGCCGGCCCCGGCCGTGCAGGCGGCCCAGTACCTCGATGGTCGCGGTCAGCAGGATCGGCCACAGGAAGGCGTCGTAGTGCCGGGCGACCGACCAGTGGTTGGGGTTGCTGGAGAGGATCCGCTCGGCCAGCAGCGGCACCGCGCAGAGCGCCGTGGCGGACCGCAGCGGCAGCAGGAACAGGGTGCCGAACAGCCAGAGCAGCAGTAGCGGCTTCAGCGTCTGGTCGGTGGCGGCGCGCAGCAGCACCAGCGGGTCGGTGAGGACGTGCAGGGCCGCGGCGGGAGCATTGGGGCCGACGGCGTCGTAATGCCAGTAGTAGCCGGGTTCCCCACCCATCGTCGGGATCGCCCACTGGACGGTGATCGCGGTGGTCGCGAGCCCGGAGACGAGCAGCCAGCCGCCGGTCTGCCGAGCGGTGCGGGCTGCAGCCGAGCCGCGGCCCCGCCACAGCAGCACCAGGCCGTAGGCGGCGACCACCAGGCCCATGTCCTCCTTGGTGCAGCAGAGCAGCACGGCGGCCAGGACCACCGGGCGGTACTCGCGGGCCATGCCGCGTTCCAGCATCAGCAGGGTCAGCGGCACGGCGAAGCCGACCTCGTGGAACCCGACCTGGGAGGCGACCAGCAGCGGCCAGCCCAGCCCGAAGACCAGCCCGGCCAGATCGCGGGCCCGCCGCCGCACCACGGGTTCGGCGGCGGCGAAGGCGTGGTCGCTGATCCGCCGGACCAGCGGGACGCCGGCGGCGAACAGCAGCGCCTGGCCGAGCAGTAGCGAGCGCGGGTCGTCCCAGACCCAGTACAGCGGGGCCAGCAGCGCCAGGATCGGCGAGAAGTGGTCGCCCAGCAGCGAGAAGCCGGGCGGGAACTCGTGGTGGAAGTACTTCAGCGTGGAGACCGGCAGCCCGAAGTGGGCGTAGCCGCGCACACCCTGGTCGAAGATCCCGAGGTCGAACCCGCCGAGCCCCACCGAGGACCAGGCCCGCAGGTCGGTGCCGAGCAAGGCGGCGAAGCACAGCCCGGTCAGCAGCAGGGTGCGCTGGGTGTCCGAGAGGCGTTGCGGACTGCGGCCCTTCCGGGCCTCAGGCCTGACGGCGGTGGGCTGCGGCGGTGCGGTCTGGATGCTCACGTGGTTCCTTGCTGGCGCTTCACGAGTCGTGCCCCTGCCGGATCCGGCTGCCGGGCGGCTGCTTCTCGTAGCGGTTGTAGCGCCTGTCGTGACGCTGGCAGCACCGGGAAGCGGCCATTCGGTCAAGGTCCAGCCGTTTGAGGGACGCCGTGGACGACGGAGCAGGCAGCGAGACGTTCAGCCCAGACGACTCATCATGAATGCGATGCCCAGTCGAATTCGGGCAGGCGGCCGGTACTTGAACGATCGGCGATGTGAGGCGGCTTACATCTGACGCTCTTTTAACTGCACGTACGTGCGGTTGCTTTGTTCATGGTCGGCCGGCAGTGGGCGTGGAATCCGAGGGCATGGTGTTCGTCGGCTACCAGGAACTCACCCCCGCCTGCCGGCCAACCACCCGAGCTGACCGACCACTTGGTGCCGCCTCGCAAAGCGTGGGCGCCACCGACGTTCTCAGCTCGATGCAGGTGCGCCTCGATCGGGTTCGCCCAGGGCGCGGTGTGGTGCGCTAGTGGATCGACTCCAACTCCGCCTGCTGGAGGATCAGATCGGCCTCCGCAGCGACCGCGGGCAGCTGTCGGGCCTGACGTATCCGCACGCCCAGGTAGATCAGCACCGCGATCAGGACAGGCGCGTAGGGCGCCGACGGCAGCTGCCAGGACAAGGGCACGCCCCGGCCGTCCTGGTTGGGCGCCAGCCACATGGCGTACGACAGGAAGGCCACCGACACCACGGCGAGCAGGCCCCGGGCCGGCCAGCTGCGGGCCTCGGCGGCGAGCAGGACCAGCAGCGGCACGCACCAGACGAAGTGATGGGTCCAGCTGATCGGGGAGACGAGCAGGGCGGTTATCGCGGTGGCCATCGCCCCCAGGCCTCGGCCCGGGGCAGCACGTTCGCCGAACGGCCGGCCGCCACGGCGACCGCCAGCCCCAGCAGCCCGACCAGCACGGCCACCGCCATGACCGCGGTCCCGGGCTGCTCGGTGTGCAGCAGTCGGGCCGCGACACCGCGCAGCGACTGGTTGTCGACCAGCTGGACCTCGCCGACCCGCCGGGTGTCCCAGAGGTAGCGGGTCCAGAAGCTGCCCGAGGCGCCCGGCAGTGCCAGCCAGCCGAGCAGCGCCGCTCCGAGGAAGGTGCCGATCGAGACCGCGGCGGTCCGGAACTGGCGGGTGAGCAGCAGATAGACCACGAACAGGCCGGGCGTGATCTTGATGGCGGTGGCCAGCCCGATGCCGACGCCCTTGTGGGCGCAGGATTCCGAGCGGGTCATGTCCCACAGGACCAGGCAGAGAATGGCCAGATTGACCTGGCCGTACTGCAGGGTGGTGAAGACCGGCTCCAGCCAGACCGCGAAACCGGTCCCGAGCAGCACCGCGGCCGCGTGGTACCGCCGACCCGACCAACCCGCCAGCTTCACCGAGAGGTGGACGGCGAGGGCCAGCAGGCCGATGTTGAGGACCATCACGATGATCCGCAGTGTCGCGGCGTGCACCCAGGCGCTCGGCGCGAAGAGCAGCGCCGCGAACGGCGGGTAGGTGGCGGCCAGGTCCCAGCCCGGCAGCCGCATCGCGTAGAGGTCCTGGCCGTGCACCACCGCCGCGCCCTCGGCCTGGTAGACCAGCATGTCCACCATGGAGTGGTGCTGGTGGTGCCGGAGCGCGATGAAGGCCACCAGGGACAGCAGCGACAGCACGGCGGCCGGCCAGACGAACGACTGCCCGGCGCCGGGAGCGGCGGGTCTGTCGGGCATGCGATCTCGGCCCGGTTTGCCCCAGAATGGCCGATCGCTCGCGTGCACTGGGACGACCCCCCTGTTGAGACGACCCGGACCATCCCTCAGTCCGGACGAGATCTGCAACGATATCCGACCTGTGTGAGTACGCCCTGTGAGGCTGGATTCGCGTGCGATCTTCGAGAGCGCGAATGGCGCTTCGCGATCAGTCCTTCGGGGTCGATATGGGCCAGTGCCCGCAGGGCCCGCCCCTTCGGGCGAGGGGCGGGCCCTGGAGGCGGGTGCGGCCGCGAGACGGGGAGCGGATTCTCAGAGGTCGTAGTAGAGCTCGAACTCGTGCGGGTGCGGGCGCAGGGCGATGGGGGCGATCTCGTTGGTGCGCTTGAAGTCGATCCAGGTCTCGATCAGGTCCGGGGTGAAGACGCCGCCGGCCAGCAGGTACTCGTGGTCGGCCTCCAGGGCCTCCAGTACCGCGGGGAGCGAGGACGGCACCTGCGGGACGCCGGCGTGCTCCTCGGGGGCCAGCTCGTAGAGGTCCTTGTCGACCGGCTGGAGCGGCTCGATCTTGTTCTTGATGCCGTCCAGGCCGGCCATCAGCATCGCGGAGAAGGCCAGGTACGGGTTGGAGGACGGGTCGGGCGCACGGAACTCGATGCGCTTGGCCTTGGCGTTGGAGCCGGTGATCGGGATCCGGATCGCCGCTGAGCGGTTGCGCTGCGAGTAGACCAGGTTGACCGGGGCCTCGAAGCCGGGCACCAGGCGGTGGTAGGAGTTCACCGAGGGGTTGGTGAAGGCGAGCAGCGAGGGGGCGTGCTTGAGCAGGCCGCCGATGTAGTAGCGGGCGGTGTCGGACAGGCCCGCGTAACCCTGCTCGTCGTAGAAGAGCGGCGCGCCCTCGGCCCAGAGCGACTGGTGCACGTGCATGCCGGAGCCGTTGTCACCGAAGATCGGCTTGGGCATGAAGGTGGCGGTCTTGCCGTTCCGCCAGGCCACGTTCTTGATGATGTACTTGAACAGCATCAGGTCGTCGGCGGCGTGCAGCAGGGTGTTGAAGCGGTAGTTGATCTCCGCCTGGCCGGCCGTGCCGACCTCGTGGTGCTGGCGCTCGACCTGCAGGCCGGCCTTGGCCAGCTCCAGGGACATCTCGGCGCGCAGGTCGGCGAAGTGGTCGACCGGCGGGGTGGGGAAGTAGCCGCCCTTGTACTTGACCTTGTAGCCGCGCACGTCGCCCTCGGTGGAGCCGGTGTTCCAGGCGCCGGCCTCCGAGTCGATGTGGTAGTACGACGCGTTGGCGCTGGTGTCGAAGCGCACCGAGTCGAACACGTAGAACTCGGCCTCGGGGCCGAAGAAGGCGGTGTCGGCGATGCCGGACGAGGCCAGGTAGGCCTCGGCCTTCTTGGCGATGTTGCGCGGGTCGCGACTGTAGGCCTCGCCGGTGATCGGGTCCTGGATGAAGAAGTTGATGTTGAGGTGCTTCTCGCTTCGGAACGGGTCCAGTCTGGCGGTGGCCAGGTCGGGCACCAGGGCCATGTCCGACTCGTGGATCGCCTGGAACCCGCGGATCGACGAGCCGTCGAACATCAGCGTCTCGTCGGGATCGAAGGTGGCTGCCGGGACTGCGAAGTGCTGCATGACGCCAGGCAGGTCACAGAACCGCACGTCGACGAACTTGACGTCGTTCTCCGCGATGAACTGCTTGACCTCGTCCGCGTTCTTGAACATCGGAGTCTCCTCTACCCGTCCGTCGGCCGGCCGTCCCAACCGGTTCGGGGTGGGCTCACGATAGGAACAGGCCGTTTCCTCGCGGTGACCCATTCGTTTCCCCCATGTTAAGCAGCCTCCCCCGGACGGATGGCAAAACCGGGCGGGACGGGGCAAATCGTGTCCACGGCAGGGACGTTCCTGCTGGGTGGACTAGACCACTCGGGCTGTCGGCCAAGCGGGATTCACCCGCAGGGGGAGTCGCCGCCGGTGCGCCCGGTAAGCCCGGCTACTGTTGATTCGTGGACAGCAGAGAAGCACTGGGATCGTGGCTGGAGGGCCCCAAGGCCGCAGCCGAGCGCATGGGGGCCGACTTCGGCTACCGCGGTGAGCGGCTGGGCCGCCCGCAGACCGGTTCCGGAGCCGTGGCCGGGCCGGGCCGGCGGATCGGCGCGTTGTTCGTCGACGGCTGGATCGCCAACATCATCGCCCTCGGCCTGCTCGCCCACGGCAACCTGGCCAAGGCCAACATCTACGGGCTGCCGGTCTTCTTCGCCGTCAACGCGGTGCTGCTGGCGACCGCCGGCACCACCTTCGGCAAGCGGCTCTTCGGACTGCGGCTGGTCCGGCTGGACGGCAACCGGGCGACTGTCCCGCAGGTGCTGCTGCGCACCCTCCTGCTCTGCCTGGTGGTGCCGGCACTGATCTGGGACCGGGACCAGCGCGGGCTGCACGACAAGGCGGTCGGCACCGTCGAGGTCCGGAGCTGAAGCGCCGAGAGCGAGAGATCGCACGACGTCGTCGGGAACGTATGAGAGGGGCCCTGCTGCCGACGGCAGCGGGGCCCCTCTCATACGTTCTGCGGAGCCTCAGCGGGCCTGGCCGCCCTTGGGCATCCGGGCGCCCTTGGGCATCGGGCCCTTGGGGATCGGCGCCCGGGAGAGCAGGTCGCCCAGCGCGCGCAGCCGGTCGTTGGTCTCGGTCACCTGCGCCCCGGTGATCGCGCGGGGCAGTCGCATCAGGGTGATCTGCAGCTTCTTCAGCGGCACCTCGCCCTCGCCGTCGCCGACCATGATGTCGTGCACCGGCACATCGGCGACCACACGGGCCATCTTCTTCTTCTCGGCGGCGAGCAGCGGGCGGACCCGGTTCGGGTTGCCCTCGCCGATCAGCGCGATGCCGGCCCGGCCGACCGCACGGTAGACCGCGTCCTGGCTGCGGGTGACCGCGACCGGGGTCGGGTTGGCGGTCCAGCCGCGCCGCAGGTTGTTCAGCACTGCCGCGGCGGCACCCGGCTGGCCCTCCATCTGACCGAACGCGGCCCGCTCGGCCCGGCGGCCGAAGACGATCGCGACGGCCAGGACGGCCACGATGAAGCCCAGGATCCCCAAGTAGATCGGGTGACCGACCAGGAAGCCGATGGCGAGGAACACGCCGAACGTCAGGAGGCCGATGCCCCCGAGGATCAGACCGATCTTGGTGTCGATCTGCTTGGTCATGATGTACGCCTGGCGGATCTGTGCGAGCCGCCCAGGAGTGTCGGATTTTTCCCTCGCCATGAAGGTCATGGTACGTGGCGGGACCTGCAGACGACGAAGCCCGGTCCCGATTCGGTCCGAACCGTAATCCGACGGCCCACCGTGCCCGGCGGAGAGAACCGCAGCGGAAAGGCCGCGGGGCCCGGCCGTTCGCACGACCGAGCCCCGCGGGCCGTCAGGCCCGGGTTACGTGGACCGTCAGGCCTGGGCGGCCGAACGCCGCTCCAGCGCCTGCCGGTAGAGCCGGCCGGCCCGGTAGGAGGAGCGGACCAGCGGGCCGGACATCACACCGGCGAAGCCCAGCTCCTCGGCCTCCTCCTGCAGCTCCACGAACTCCTGCGGCTTGACCCAGCGCTCCACCGGGTGGTGGCGCAGCGACGGGCGCAGGTACTGGGTGATGGTGATCAGCTCGCAGCCGGCGCCGACCAGGTCGGCCAGCGCCTGGCTGACCTCCTCGCGGGTCTCGCCCATGCCCAGGATCAGGTTGGACTTGGTCACCAGGCCGGCCGCCCGGGCCTGGGTGATGACGTCCAGCGAGCGCTCGTAGCGGAACGCCGGGCGGATCCGCTTGAAGATCCGCGGCACCGTCTCGACGTTGTGCGCCAGCACCTCGGGGCGGGACGAGAAGACCTCGGCCAGCTGCTCCGGCACCGCGTTGAAGTCCGGGATCAGCAGCTCGACGCCGGTGCGGCCGGCCGCGCGCTCCGCGGTCATCGCGTGCACCTGGCGGACCGTCTCGGCGTACAGCCAGGCGCCGCCGTCCTCCAGGTCGTCGCGGGCGACGCCGGTGATGGTCGCGTAGTTGAGGTCCATGGTGACGATGGACTCGGCGACCCGGCGCGGCTCGTCACGGTCGAACTCGGCGGGCTTGCCGGTGTCGATCTGGCAGAAGTCGCAGCGCCGGGTGCACTGGTCGCCGCCGATCAGGAAGGTCGCCTCGCGGTCCTCCCAGCACTCGAAGATGTTGGGGCAGCCGGCCTCCTGGCAGACCGTGTGCAGCCCTTCCTTCTTCACCAGCGAGTGCAGCGCGTTGTACTCCGGGCCCATCTTGGCCCGAGTCTTGATCCACTCCGGCTTCCGCTCGATGGGGGTCTCGCTGTTGCGGACCTCCAGGCGGAGAAGCTTCCTGCCGTCGGGTGCGACAGCGGACACGTGCGGCTCCTAGAAGTAGACGGGGTACCCCCAGGGTACGCCTGTGCTTGTACGGTCGGCGCCGGGCCGGTGCCCAGCAATCGCAGGGCAACATCGCTACCGGTCGGTAGATTCCCGGGCCCCTGGGCCTGGCTCAGCGAGCGGCGGCCGGCTCGGGCAGTTCGGCGAGCACCTCGGCGAGGCGCCGCTCCACCGCCGGGATCACCTCGGGCACCGGAACGTCCCGGCTCAGCTCGGAACTGAGCGAGGCCACCCCGGCGTCCCGGATGCCGCACGGGATGATCCGGTCGAACCAGGTCATGTCGGGGTTGCAGTTGAGCGCGAAGCCGTGCATCGTCACGCCGCGCGCCACCCGGACGCCGATCGCGGCCAGCTTGCGGTCGTCGCCGCGCTGCCCCGCGTTGGACGGCGCGTACTCCGGGCCGGCCAGCCGCGGGTCGATGCCCAGCGGCAGGCCCATCCGCAGGGTCAGCTTGCCGATGTCCACCACCTGCGCCGGGTCCACCTGGGCGTCCGGCAGCTCGTCGCCGAGCACCCAGACCCCGCTGCGGCCCTCCACCCGGGTGGTCGGCACGGTGAAATCGGTGCAGGCCCGGATCAGCGCCTCCTCCAGCCGGCGCACGTAGGCCACCACGTCCATCGGCTCGGGCAGCTTGATGATCGGGTAGCCGACCAGCTGGCCGGGCCCGTGCCAGGTGCCCTCGCCACCGCGGTTCACCTGGACCACCGGGGTGTCGTCCAGCGGCAGGTCCTCCGGCTTGGTGCGCTTGCCGGCCGTGAACACCGGCGGGTGCTGGAGCAGCAGCACGGTGTCGGGGATCTGGTCGGCGAGCCGCAGGGCGTGCAGCCGCTGCTGCTCCTCCCAGGCGTCCTGGTACGGGACCAGCTCCTCGCCGTTGCCCAGCCGGACGAACCGCACGTTCTCGCTCACCACTGCTCCTAGCCCAGACGACGCGAGCGAGCGCGACCCGGGGCCGACCCGCCAACCTCGCCACTGTACGCCTGCTCGCTCAACCGTCCGAGAGCAGCGCCAGCCGCAGGGCCAGCTGGAGCTCCAGTGCGCGCTCCGGCCCGTTCCAGTCCCGCCCCAGCAGCGCCTCCACCCGGTCCAGCCGCTGCACCACCGTGTTCACGTGCACATGGAGCTCGTCCTTGGCCCGGGTCAGGCTGCCGCCGCAGGCGAAGTAGGCGCGCACGGTGCGGACCAGCTCGGTGCCGCGCCGGGCGTCGTACTCCAGCAGGGGCCCCAGGGTGTGCGCCACGAAGCCGGCCACGTCGTGCCCGTCGCCGAGCAGCACCCCGAGGAACCCGAGCGAGGCGGCCGAGGCGCCGTCGCCGGTGCGGCCCAGCGCGTGCAGGGCGCGGACGCAGCGCGCCGCCTCCGCATGGGCGGCGGCCAGCGCGGCCGGGCCGGCGGCCGGGCGCCCGGCGCCGACCGTCACCGGCTGCCCGGCCAGCCGGGCCAGCCGCTGCGCCGCGGCGGCCGCCGCCTCGTCCGCCGCCAGGTCCGCACCGGCACCCGGGTCGGCCGGCAGCAGCAGCACCACCGCGTCGTCGTGCTCCGCGCTGACCCAGCGGGCGCCGTCCCCCAGCCTTCGGTCGGAGGGACCCCCAGGCCGGGCGGGCCGGCCGAAGAGGTACTGGGCGGCGGCCCCGGCCAGCCGGGACCGCCCGTGCGGCCCGGTCTCGGCGACCAGCACCAGGTGCGGGCGGGACAGGTCGACGCCCAGCCGGCGGCCCCGGGCCAGCAGCGCGGCCGGATCGCGGTCCGGCGCGGTCAGCAGGTCGGTGAGCAGCTCGCCGCGCACCCGGTGCTCGGCCTCGGCGGCCGACCGGCGCAGCAGCAGGAGCAGCGCGGTGACCACGCCCGCCCGTTCGAAGAGCCGCCGGTCGGCGTCGTCCAGGTCGCCGCGCCCGGACAGCAGCAGCGAGCCCAGCAGCTCCTGCCCGGCCAGCACCGCGCAGACCCAGCCGTCACCGTGCCGCACCGCGCGGCCCTCGGCCCGGGACCGCTCCACCGCGCCGGCCAGGCCCGCCGTGGCGGCCCGCCCGGTGTGGGGGTACCCCTCGGCGTCCTGCGCCGCGATCCGGCCGCCCAGCAGGGTGGCGACCTCGCCGGCCACCTCGGCCAGGTCCGCGCCGCGCAGCACCAGGTCGGTCAGCCGGTCGTGGGCCTCCTCGGCCCGCTGCGCGGCGGCCGCGTTCGCCCGGATCACGGTGTTGGCGGCGTTCAGCTCGGCCAGCGCGGCCCGGGTGTCGGCCAGCGCCCCGGCGGTGTCCAGCGCGATCGCGGCGTGCGCGGCCAGCGAGCAGAGCAGCGCGACCTGGTCGGGGGAGAAGGCGCGCGGCTGCCGGTCGGCCGCGAACAGCACCCCGATCACCTGGCGCCCGAGCAGCAGCGGCACCCCGAGGATCGCCACCAGGCCCTCCTCCGCCACCCCGGCGTCGATCCGCCCGGTGTGCCGGAACCGCTCGTCGGTGCGGTAGTCGGGGGTGGCGTACGGGCGGGCGGTCTGCGCGACCAGGCCGCCGAGGCCGTCGCCCAGGCTGAGCCGGAGGTTCTGGAAGAGCGGCGAGACCGAGCCGTCGGTGACCCGCATGTAGGTGTCGCCGGCCGCCTCGTCCGGCAGCGTCAGATAGGCGGTGTCGGTGCCCAGCAGCAGCCGCGCCCGGTGCACGATCGCCCGCAGCACCTGGTCCAGGTCGCGGGAGGCGGCCAGGTCGGTCGCGGTGTCGAAGAGCGCGGTCAACTCGGCTTCGCGGCGGCGGTGCTGACCGAGCGTGCGATGGACGGTCAGGGCCAGCGCGGTGGCCTCCTCGACCTCGGCGAGCACCTCGGGCCCGGCGCCGTCGCGGCGGGCCCGGGCGGGCACGGCGGCGTAGTCCTCGGCGGCGGCGCCGGCGGCCAGCAGGTCGAGCAGGCGGCGCAGCGCGGGCGCGGCACCCGCGGCGGGGAGTGGTGCGGCGTGGCTCATGGTGCCCGACATGGTGTCAGAACGGCAGCCCGGTACGGAAGATCACGGCATGTGGGTGGCCGCCACAGGTTCGCCGCTAGACATGGTGTTCCCAGCCACCATGGGCTCGGCGCCGAGAACCCGCGCGAACCCAAACCACAAGCGCCCCGGGTTCAGCGGATCGGACGCGTGCCCTTCACCCGTTCGGAGGATTGCCCGGCCATAACCGCCCAGAGCGCCCGAATGCTCGCTACATTCACGCCGATTCCCGACAGGGGCGTCGCGAACGGCACCGGGGGCCCGGACTGCGGCGTCCGAGAGGTGTTGACTGATCATGCCCCAACGGCCTGCAACCGACAGCCCGGCCTACCGTCCGCTCGACCCGACGGACCCGCTGGACCCGCACGAGCGGCAGTCCGACCCGACGCCGCACGGCGCCGCCCTGCCCGGGCCGCGCCAGGACGCCGGACACCAACCGGACGGACCGGACGGGCCGGCCGCCGACGCCGCCGCGCACTCCGAGGCCGGCCGGGCCCAGAACCCGCTGCTGGCCGCGCTGATCGAGGAAGCCGGCTTCTCGCACGCGGGCCTGGCCCGCCGGGTCGACCAGCTGGGCCTGGAACACGGCCTCGACCTGCGCTACGACAAGACCTCGGTGACCCGCTGGCTGCGCGGCCAGCAGCCCCGGGGTGCCACGCCCGCGCTGATCGCCGAGGTGTTCACCCGCCGGCTCGGCCGCCGGCTCTCCGCCCAGGACATCGGCCTGGACGCCTGCGCCCCGGTCTACGCGGGCCTGGAGTTCGCCGAGACCCCGCAGGAGGCCGTCGACATCGTCTCCAGCATGTGGCGCAAGGACACCGGCCCGCAGTCCGAGCTGCGCCGGATCGCCTTCACCCCGGCCGGCCTCGTGGTGCCCAGCCGCGACTGGCTGATCGGGCGCAGCGACGAACAGGTCGCCAGGGACGGCTCGGCGGGCATCTACGTGTCCGGCCCCGACGGCCCGCTGGCCAAGCTGGACCCGGCCCTCGACCACCCCGACCCGGGCGGCCGCGGAGCGCGCGGCACCCCGGCGGGCCGGGTGCCCTCGCAGGCCCGCCGCCCGCTGGTCTCCGGCGCCCGCACGGTGCCGCTGCCCGGCCCGGCGCACGGCGGCGCGGCCGGCCCCGCCGGTCACGACGAACGGCCGCGCTCGCAGCGGCCCGGGCTGCGGGTGGGCCGGGGCGACATCGCCGCGGTGCGCGCGGTCGGCGACCTGTTCCGGGCGCTGGACAACGCCTACGGCGGTGGCCACGCCCGGCAGGCCCTGGTGCGCTACCTGGAGAGCGAGGCCGAGCCGATGCTGCGCGGCCGGTACGGCGAGCAGATCGGCCGGGCACTGTTCGGCGCGGTCGCCGACCTGACCAGACTCGCCGGGTGGACCAGCTTCGACATCGCCGCGCACGGGCTGGCCCAGCGCTACTTCGTGCAGGCGCTGCGGCTCTCCCAGGCGGCGGGCGACCGGGTGCTGGGCGGCTACGTGCTGATCACCATGAGCCAGCAGGCCGTCCACCTGGGCCACGGCCGGGAGGCGGTGCAACTGGCCCGGGTCGCCCAGCAGGGCGTCGGCAGCACGGCGCCGGCCGCCGTGCAGGCGCTGATGCACGCGGCCGAGGCCCGCGGGCACGGGATACTGGGCGACGTCCGCTCCTGCACCGCCGCCCTGGTGCGGGCCGAGCGCTCGCTGGCGCTCGCCAGGACCGGCGACGACCTGCCCTCCTGGGCCAGGTTCTTCGACGAGGCCCAGCTCGCCGACGAGTTCGCGCACTGCTACCGGGACCTCCAGCAGTGGCGCCCGGCCATGCAGCACGCCGAGAAGTCGCTGCGGCTGCGCTCCTCCGGCTACGCCCGCAGCCGGGTGTTCTGCCGGATGGTGCTGGCCGCCGCCCGGCTCGGCATGGGCGAGGTGGACGAGTCCTGCCAGCTGGCCACCGAGGCGCTGCGGGCGGCCGGTGAGATGCGCTCCGCCCGCACCGTCGAGTACCTGCGGGACTTCCACCGCCGGCTGGCCCCCTACCGGGGCAGCCCGGCCGCCCGCGCCTTCGAGGAGGCGGCCCGGCAGGCGGGAGTGCTCTGACGGATCGTCAACTACCCTCTGAGGATGGCGAGGTGTCGGGCCGAACGGCCCGACACCCGCCGGATGCCGTCAAGCCGCCGCGCGGTCCTGGCCGGGCTCGGTGGCGGCGATCCCCAGGTCGCGCAGCACGGCCAGCGCCGCCCGGCGGCCGGAGACCATCGCGCCGTGGGCGCTGCTGGTGTCCCGGTGGTCCCCGCAGACGTAGAGGCCGGCCAGTACCCGGACCGGGCGGTGGAAGTTGTGCGGGGGCGGCATCGCCGGTACGGCGTCCGGGAGGTGACGCACGCTCAGGAACTCCCAGTCTCGGGTCGGTACCTGGTAGAGCTCGGCCAGCCGGGCCCGGACCAGCTGCTCGGCCGCGGCCGGCCCGCCCGCCCAGGCGCGCCGGCCCAGCACCGTGGTGGCGACCAGCGAGCGGCCGGCCGGCGCGTAGGAGGGGTGCACCTGGCTGAGCACCAGGGCGTGCGAGACCGGTGCCGGGCCGACCGTGTGGTCCGCGTCCAGGAGCAGCAGCGGCTCGGCCAACGGGGCGTCGGCGCAGCTGTGGTAGAAGGTCGTCACCGGATGGAAGTCGGGCAGCCGCAGCCCCGGCAGCAGCTCCACGGCGGACCGGGCATCGGTGGCCATCACCACCGCGCGGGCGCCGAGCCAGCCGTGCTCCTCGGTCTGCACCCCGTCGGCGCCGACCGAGGTCACCCGGGTGTTCAGCTGGACGGTCCCGGCCGGCAGCGTGGCGGCCAGCTGCGCGGGCACCGCTCCGGTGCCGGCGGCGGGCAGCGCCAGCCGCCCCCGGGCGTAGCCGCGCAGCACCAGGTCGGCCACCCGGCTGCTGGTGCCGAGCGCCGGATCGCTGAGCAGCGCGGTCAGCAGTGGACGCAGGAAGCCGTCCACCACCCGGTTCGGCAGGCCGCGTTCGGCCAGTGCCCGGGCGGCGGTGGTCTCCGGCCGGGCCAGCAGCTTGGGGACCGGCGCCGCGGCCAGGCGGCTGAGGGTGGCACCGAGCCTGGCCTTCTCCAGCGGGCTGCCCAGCGGCGACCGGGCGGCGACCTGCCGGGTGCCGCCGAGCTGCGGGCTGCCGACCCGGTAGCGCCGGCCGGCGCTGTGCACCAGGACCCCGGGGCCAGCGGGCTCAGTCGCAGGTCGGCCAGGTCGAGCCGGCGGGCCAGCTCGGGGAATCCGGTGTTGAGCAGCTGGCTGCCGTGCTCCAGCCGGTATCCGTCCAGCTGGTGGCCGGCCATCCGGCCGCCGATCCGGTCGGTCGCCTCCAGGATCCGCACCTGGAGTCCGGCCCGGTCCAGCGCCCTGGCGGCGGTGAGACCGGCCAGTCCGGCGCCGACCACCACCACATCGGGGTCGTCGGACCGGCTGCGGCGGGTGAAGTCGTGTGGGGTCACGGGTGAGCTCCCTCCCTGGTCCCGGGTCTCCGGCCGGCGGACGGCTGCGGGCATGCCGGGATGGTCCAGGGGGTGATGCCCCGTCAGTTGCTTGATCAGGCGGGCAGACCGCTCCGGATCGCCGGCCTCCGCACTGTGGCGGTGGCACGGGCTGGGGGCACGCGATTGCGCCGTGCGCCGTCGCGTGCGCCCCTGCGCCGGGGGTGGCGGGTGCGCGCGCGGTGCTGCGGTCGGGGCCGTGCGCCGCGGGTCGTCAGCGTCCCAACCGTCGGCGTCTCACCGGTCCGCGTCCCAACCGTCCGCGTCTCAACTCTCCGCGCCTCACCCGCCCGCACCGCGGGTCACGGCCGCCCGCAGGGCGTCGGCCACCTGCGGGTGGGCGAACCGGAACCCCGCGGTGAGCAGCTTGTGCGGCAGCACCCGGTGGCTGCCCACCACCTCGATCGCCATGTCGCCCAGCACCAGCCGCAGCGCCCACTCCGGCACCGGCAGCACCGTGGGCCGGCCGAGCACCCGGCCGAGCGCCCGGGTCAGCTCGGCGTTGGTCACCGGCTGGGGTGCCGTCAGATTGACCGGACCGCTCAACTCCTCGCAGTCGATCAGGAATCGGAGCGCGGCGACCTGGTCGGCCAGCGAGATGAAGCTCCAGTACTGCTCGCCGCTGCCCAGCCGACCGCCCAGGCCCAGCCGGAAGAGCGGGAGGAGCCGGGCGCCCGCGCCGCCGTCGGCGCTCAGCACCAGCCCGGTGCGCGGGTGCACCACCCGGATGCCGGCTTCCGCCGCCGGACGGGCCGCACCCTCCCACTCCACGCAGACCCCGGCCAGGAAATCGTCCCCGGGCGGCGCGGTCTCGTCGATCACCCGGTCGCCGGTCTGCCCGTAGTAGCCCACCGCCGAGGCGCTGACCAGGACGGACGGCGGGGTGTCCAGCCGGGGCAGCGCATTGGCCAGGGTGAGCGTGCCCTGCACCCGGCTGTCGCGGATCCGCTGCCGGTAGGCGTCCGTCCAGCGGTGGTCGGCCACCCCGGCGCCGGCCAGGTGCACCACGGCCTCGGTCCCGGCCAGACCGGCCAGGTCGACCTCGCCGCGGACCGGGTTCCACCCCACGCCCACCGACCCGTCCGGCTGCACCCCCAGCCCGGTCCGGTGGCGGACCAGCCGCAGTACGTCATGTCCGTCGGCCAGCAGGGAACGGACGAGGGCGGAGCCGATCAGCCCCGAGGAACCGGTGACAGCGATACGCATGGGGCCATCCTGGCAGCCGGCACCGGGTGGGCGGCGGCTGACCCGCCCTCAGGTCGCCCGCCCTGTCTGGGAGTGGACCCGGCCCGATACGGTGAGCCGGTGAGCACCTCCACCCCTCCCGGTTGGTACCCGGACCCGCGGGCCGCCGGGCACGAGCGCTACTGGGACGGACGCGACTGGACCGGGCAGAGCCGGCCGCCGACCGCACCGGCCGCGGGCCCGGTCCCCGACGCCACCCCGGCGTACGGCCAGCCGGCGATCCCGGAACCGCTGGTGCTCCCCGGCCCGGTCTCCGACGCCTCCCCGGCGTACGGCCACCCGGCCATCCCGGAGTCGCTGGTGCTCTCCGAGCCGCCGGAGCCCGCAGGATACGCCGGCCCGCTGCCCGTCCAGGAGCCCGGCGGCCACCCGTTCGACCCGCCGCAGCAGAAGCGCACCGGGCTGGTCATCGGCCTCACGGTGGGCGCGCTGCTGCTGGTGATGCTCGTGGGCGGGCTCGCCATGATGCTGTCCCGAGGGAGTGCCGCCCGCAGCAGCGACGCGGCGGGCGCCCCCGCACCGGCCCTGGGCGCCGGGCGGCCCACCGACCAGCCGGACGGCGTGCGACCGTTGACCCCCGCGCCGCCCCTGCCGACCAGCGGCGCGCTCCAGGACCAGCAGCACGGCTGGAACGTCCCGCTGCCTCAGGGCTGGCAGGTGGCCGACCCTGGCGACAGCCACACCCTGATGATGGTCACCGGCCACTACGAGTGCGGCACCCCGGGCGGGTGCGTGCGCGGCAACTTCGCCATCGACGCCAAGCCCTCGCGCGGCGGCGACGCCGAGACGGTGGCCCGGCTGACCATGGCCTCGTACGCGCAGCAGACCTACGGCACCCCCGTCGACCACCAGGAGCTGACCTGCGCCCCGATCACCGTGGCCGGCCGGACCGGCTTCGCGGTCCGCTGGCGGGTGGTGCCGCAGCAGGGCACCCCGGCCTATCTGCTGCTGGTCGCCGTCCCCGCCGCCGACGGCGACTTCACCACCGTGGTCGGCGCGGTGGACGACAGCTCGAAGTCGCCCGACCGCACCATCCTGGACCGGATCGCCGCCGGCATCACCGCCGTGGTCCCGGCCGACGCCTCGTAGCCGCCATGACCCGCAACGTCCGCCGGGTCCGGCGCCTGCTGGTGGGGGACGCCGCCTACCGATGGACGGTGGGCCACCAGCGCCGCGTCCGCTCGGCGCCGTGGCCTCCCGGGGAGTGCCACGTGCTCACGCTGCGGCGGGAGGGAACGCACGGGCGGCTCCAGATCGGCTTCCAGAAGCGGCCCGGACACCTGGTGCCCGACGGCTACCTGCCCTCCGGAGCAGTCGGCAGGGCGGGCGGGGCCTGCCTCAACCTGCACCAGCCCGGAACCGTCCGGGCCCTCCTGGACGAGGCGCTCGCCCGCGGCTGGCGGCCGGACCAGCCGGAGCCCGTCCACCTCGACGGCTGGCTCCTCTTCGACGCCGTGGCCGCGCGGCGCCCGGCATGATCCGTAAGAGCGGCCCTAGTCCCCGAACCGCTCCCAGAGCCTGGGAAAGCGCTCGGCCAGTGTCGCGGGGTCGTCGAAGTCGAACGGCTGCCCCGCGGGCCGGCGCGGTTGGCCGGTGCCGAGCTCCGGCAGCGGGAGGCCGGTGAGCTGCTCGTGCGCCTCGTCGGCGGCGTAGCCGATCTCCTCGGCGTCGCCGTCCTCCTCCTCGTCGAAGTCGGGCACCAACTCGGCCAGGTCGTCCGGGTTGTGCACCGCGCCCTCGAAGACCTCCCGGCCCTGGGCGATCAGCCAGCAGCGGAAGTAGTCGAACGCGTCATCCGAGGCTCCGTCCAGCAGCAGCACCGCGGCACCCCACAGCTCCCAGGTGTACGCGCGCTGGAACCGCGCCTCGAACAGCCGGGCGAAGTCGATCACCTCGTCCGGCGTCAACTGCACCAGCCGCTCCACCAGCAGATCGGCCTGGTCCTGCGGATCACCGTCCGCGGCGTCCCGGGACTCGTCGATCAGCTGCCAGAAGTCGGTCTCGTACATCACGCCCACCAGCATCGCCGCTAGGGGGTGCGAATGCATGCCCACGCGCCGGGGGAGCGGGGCGCGCGCTCGCTGGGTTGGGGGAACGCCCTCGCTTCCACAGGGTCCACGGGGTCCACAGGGTCCACGGGGTCCACAGGGTCAATGGGGTCCACAAGGCACGCTCGCTCGGAAGCGGAACGCCGCCGGCCGGCGCCCCGCGAGGGACACCGGCCGGCGGCGTTGACAGCAGACCCTTACAGGCCGAGCTCGACCTCGAACTCGCCCGCCTCCAGGATCTCCTTGACGGCCACCAGGTAGCGGGCGGCGTCGGCGCCGTCCACCAGGCGGTGGTCGTAGGAGAGCGACAGGTAGGTCATGTCGCGGATGCCGATGGCGGTGCCGCCGTCGACCTCGATGACGACCGGGCGCTTCACGGTGGCGCCGATGCCCAGGATGGCGGCCTGGGTCGGCGGCACGATCACGGTGTCGAAGAGCGCGCCGCGCGAGCCGGTGTTGCTGATGGTGAAGGTGGCGCCGGACAGCTCGTCCGGGGTGATCTTGCTCTCGCGCACCTTGGTGGCCAGCTCGGCGGTCTTCTTGGAGATGCCGGCGATGTTGAGGTCGCCCGCGCCCTTGATGACCGGGGTCATCAGGCCCTTCTCGGAGTCCACCGCGATACCGATGTTCTCGGTGTCGAAGTAGGTGATGGTGCCCTCGGCCTCGTTGATCCGGGCGTTGATCACCGGGTGGCTCTTCAGCGCCTGGGCGGCGGCCTTGACGAAGAACGGCATCGGCGACAGCTTGACGCCCTCGCGGGCCAGGAACGAGTCCTTGGCCTTGCCGCGCAGCGACATGATCTTGGTGACGTCCACCTCGACCACGCTGGTCAGCTGGGCCTGCTCGTGCAGGGCCTTCATCATGTTGTCGCCGATGACCTTGCGCATCCGGCTCATCTTGACCGTCTGGCCACGCAGCGGGGACGGCGCGGCGGCGGCCTTCGGCGCGGCGGCAGCGGCGGGGGCGGTGGCCGGGACGGCGGCAGCGGCGGCCTTCGCGGCCTCGGCGGCGGCCAGCACGTCCTGCTTGCGGATCCGGCCGCCGACGCCGGAGCCGGTGATCGCGGAGAGCGCGATGCCCTGCTCGGCGGCGAGCTTGCGGACCAGCGGGGTCACGTAGGCGTCACCCGAGTCGGCGACCGGCGCGGCGGCGACCGGAGCGGCCGGGGCGGCAACCGGGGCCGGAGCGGCGGGAGCCGCGGGGGCGAGCGGAGCCGGAGCGGGGGCCGGGGCAGCCGGGGCGACCGGGGCAGCCGGAGCCGGGGCCGGGGCCGGAGCAGCGGCGACCGGGGCCGGGGCAGCCGGGGCGGCAACCGGGGCCGGAGCGGCAACCGGAGCCGGAGCAGCCGGGGCGGCCGGAGCAGCCGCAACCGCACCCGCGGCGCCGATCAGCGCGAGCTGGGCGCCGACCTCGGCGGTCTCGTCCTCGCCGACCAGGATCTTCACCAGGGTGCCGGCGACCGGCGACGGGATCTCGGTGTCGACCTTGTCCGTCGACACCTCGAGCAGCGGCTCGTCGACCTCGACGGTGTCACCCTCGGCCTTCAGCCAGCGGGTGACGGTGCCCTCGGTGACCGACTCGCCCAGCGCGGGCAGCAGCACCGGGGTGGCGTCGCCGGCGGGGGCGGCCGGGGCCGGAGCGGTGGCGGCCGGAGCCGGGGCAGCCGGGGCCTCGGCAACCGGAGCCGGAGCGGCCGGAGCGGCCTCGGCGACGGGGGCCGGGGCGGCAGCCGGGGCACCGGAGCCGTCCTCGATGATCGCCAGCTCGGCGCCGACCTCGACGGTCTCGTCCTCGGCGACCTTGATCGAGGCCAGGATGCCGGAGGCCGGCGCGGGGATCTCGGTGTCGACCTTGTCGGTCGACACCTCGAGCAGCGGCTCGTCGGCCTCCACTCGCTCACCCTCGGCCTTCAGCCAGCGGGTGACAGTACCTTCGGACACACTCTCGCCCAGCGCGGGCAGCGTTACTGAGACCGCCATGGTTTCAGCGACTCCTATCAAGTCTTGCGTTCAGGGAAGTCCGTGTGAATGGACCGGATAAGTGGTGCGGGGCGAGAGGGCTCAGTCGTGCGCGTGCAGCGGCTTGCCGGCCAGCGCCAGGTGCGCCTCGCCGAGCGCCTCCGACTGGGTCGGGTGCGCGTGGATCAGCTGGGCGACCTCGGCGGGCAGCGCCTCCCAGTTGTAGATGAGCTGGGCCTCGCCGACCTGCTCACCCATCCGGGCGCCGACCATGTGGACGCCGACCACGGCGCCGTCCTTGACCTGGACCAGCTTGATCTCACCGGCGGTCTTGAGGATCTTGCTCTTGCCGTTGCCGGCCAGGTTGTACTTGAGGGTGACGACCTTCTCCTTGCCGTACAGCTCGACCGCCTTGGCCTCGCTGATACCCACCGAGGCGACCTCGGGGTTGGAGTAGGTCACGCGCGGCACGCCGTCGTAGTCGATCGGCACGGCCTTGAGGCCGGCCAGCCGCTCGGCGACCAGGATGCCCTCGGCGAAGCCGACGTGGGCCAGCTGCAGGGTCGGGACCAGGTCGCCGACGGCCGAGATGGTGGGCACGTTGGTGCGCATGTACTCGTCGACCAGGACGTAGCCGCGGTCCATCGCGACCCCGGCCTCCTCGTAGCCCAGGCCCTGCGAGACCGGGCCGCGGCCGATCGCGACCAGCAGCAGGTCGGCGTCGATCTGCTTGCCGTTCTCGGTGGAGACCCGCACACCGGTCTCGGTGTACTCCACGCCCGAGAAGCGGGCCTTGAGCTCGAACTTGATGCCCCGCTTGCGGAAGGCGCGCTCCAGCAGCTTGGAGGAGTTCTCGTCCTCCAGCGGAACCAGGTGCGGCAGGGCCTCGACGATGGTGACGTCGACGCCGAAGGACTTCCAGACGGAGGCGAACTCGACACCGATCACACCGCCGCCGAGGATGACGGCCGACTTCGGGATCCGGTCGAGCTTGAGGGCGTGGTCGGAGGAGATGATCCGGTCGCCGTCGATGGTCAGGCCGGGCAGCGACTTCGGGACCGAGCCGGTGGCCAGCACGATGTGGCGGCCCTCGACCCGCTGGCCGTCGACATCCACCGAGGTGGCCGAGGAGAGCCGGCCCTCGCCCTGGATGAAGGTGACCTTGCGGGAGGCGACCAGGCCCTGCAGGCCCTTGTACAGGCCGGCGATCACGTCGTCCTTGTACTTGTGGACGCCGTTGATGTCGATGCCCTGGAAGGTCGCCAGCACACCGAAGTCGGCGGCTTCCTTGGTCTCGTCCGCGATCTCGGCCGCGTGCAGCAGCGCCTTGGTCGGGATGCAGCCGCGGTGCAGGCAGGTGCCGCCCAGCTCGCCCTTCTCGATCAGGGCCACGCTCAGCCCGAGCTGGGCGGCGCGGAGCGCCGCGGCGTAGCCGCCGCTTCCGCCTCCGAGGATGACTACGTCGAAAACGGTGCTGGCGTCGTTCGCCACGTCACGTCCTCCATGCAATGGGTGTGGATCGTCCGGGCCGGTGCTGGTTCCGCCAGTACTGGTTGTCCAGGTGTCGGAAGCCCTTGTGAGGCGCCCAGTCGTGCCGGAAATACATCTTCGCACTTGTTCACCGCGACTGATGTCCGGGTCCGTGCCCCGGGGGTCGGACGGCCCGGTCCGCACCCCGCCGGGACCCGGGTTGACCCCCGTCTGCGCAGGTCAAGGCCGTGATCAGGCGGTTCTGGCGGGCCGCCGCGCCCGACCCGCCCCGGCGCGATTCCACTGTGTGGAACAAAGTTTCGCCGGAGGCGAACAGGGAGATGAACGGGATTCGGCGGGCTACCAACCGGTAACCAGGCGCAAAAGTCAACAGGGCCCGGTGCGAAAAGCACCGGGCCCTGTTCGAGGGGTCGGGTCAGCCCGCGGTCTCGACCGCCAGCTGCACCAGGGTGCGCACCGCGCTGCCGGTGCCGCCCTTCGGGGTGTAGCCGTACGGGGCGCTCTCGTGGAACGCCGGGCCGGCGATGTCCAGGTGCGCCCACTCGATGCCGTCGGCCACGAACTCCTTCAGGAACAGGCCGGCCACCAGGCCGCCGCCCATCCGCTCGCCCATGTTGGCGATGTCGGCGATCGGGGAGTCCATGCCCTTGCGCAGCTCAGCCGGCATCGGCATCGGCCAGGACTGCTCACCGGCCCGGCCGGCGATCGCGTGCAGCCGGTCGCGGAACTCGTCGCTGCTGCTCAGCACACCGAAGGTGCGGTTGCCCAGGGCCAGCACCATGGCGCCGGTCAGGGTGGCCACGTCGACGATGGTGTCCGGGTTCTCCTCACCGGCCCGCACGATCGCGTCGGCCAGCACCAGGCGGCCCTCGGCGTCGGTGTTGAGCACCTCGACGGTCTTGCCGCCGTACATGCGCAGCACGTCACCCGGGCGGGTGGCGGAGCCGGACGGCATGTTCTCGGCCAGCGCCAGCCAGCCGGTGACGTTGACGGCCAGGCCCAGCCGCTTGGCGGCGACCACGGCGGCGAACACGGCGGCGGCGCCGGACATGTCGCACTTCATGGTCTCGTTGTGGCCGGCCGGCTTCAGCGAGATGCCGCCCGAGTCGTAGGTGATGCCCTTGCCGACGAAAGCGAGGGTGGCCTTGGCCTTCGGGTGGGTGTAGGCGATCTTCACCAGCCGGGGCGGGTTGGTCGAGCCGTTGCCCACGCCCAGCAGGCCGCCGAAGCCGCCCTTGGTGAGCGCCTTCTCGTCCAGCACCTCGACCTTGAGGCCGTACTCCTTGCCGACGGTCTGCGCGATGGTCGCGAAGATCTTCGGGTTGAGGTCGTTCGGCGGGGTGTTGATCAGGTCGCGGGCGCGGTTCATCTCCTCGCCCAGCACGGTGGCGCGCTCGATCGCGGCCTTGGCGTCCTTGCTGCCCTTGCGGCTGGTCAGCACGGTGAGCTCGCCGACCGGCTCCTTGCCGCCCTCCGAGGTGCGGTAGACGGTGAAGTCGTACGCACCCAGCAGGCCGCCGAGCGCCACGGCCTCGACCTCCTCGGCCGAGTCGGCCGGCAGCAGCAGGCCCGCCTTCTTGGCCCCGGCCAGGGTGCGCGCGGCGACACCGGCGGCGCGGCGCAGCGCCTCGCCGTCGAAGCCGTCCTCGGAGGCGTCACCGAGGCCGACGGCCAGCACGAAACCGGCCTTGACACCGGCCGGAGCCGGCAGCTTGGTGGTCTCGCCCTCGGCGCCGGTGGCACCCAGGGTGGTGAGCAGATCGGTCAGCTTGCCTTCGAACGCCTCCGCCACGGCCTCTGCGCCGGCGGCGACCACCAGGCCCTTGGGGCCCTTGGCCACGCCGATCACCAGGGCGTCCGCGCGCAGCGCGGTGGCGGAGGAGGTGCTCACAGACAGTGCAGTCACGTATTGTGTCCTGTTCTTTCGCGGTCCACGGCCGGATTTGCGGCATGGCTACAGCCCAAGCATGCTCCGTCGTGGCGGCGCAGGGCTACGGTGCGCATGGTAGTCCGCGGGTTGGGATGCCGTGCCCCCTGGGATGCAGACGGTTCTTCAGGGACCCAGTGCGAGAGCGGCCAGCGCGGCCATGGCGGCCGTCTCCACCAGCGCACCCAGCACGTCCCCGGTGATCCCGCCGAACCGCCGCACGCAGCGCCGCAGCAGGAAGACGGCCGCCAGCTGACCGAGGATCAGGGCCAGCGCATACCGAGGGTGACGGCCGACCAGTGCCACCGCGCCCGCCGTCAGCACGGTCACCGCGAGTGCCGCCCGGGTCGGCACGGTCGCGGCCACCATGGCGCCCAGCCCGCCCGGTCGGGCGGCCGGCACCTGCTCCCGGCAGCCCCACAGCAGCGCACAGCGGCCGGCCGCCCCGGCGGTCAGCGCGGCAAGCAGACCCCGCCCCGCCGAGTGCCCGAACTGCTGGGCCAGCACGGCGATCTGACCTGCCATCAGCAGCACGAGGGTGAGTACGCCGAACGGGCCGATGTCGGACTGCTTCATGATCCGCAGCGCGTCCTCGGCGGGCTTGCCGCTGCCCAGGCCGTCGGCCACGTCGGCCAGCCCGTCCAGGTGCAGCCCGCGGGTGAGCACGGCCGGCAGCGCCACCGCGGCGACCGCGCCGAGCAGCGGCCCGGCGCGCCAGCAGAGCAGCGCGCCGACGGCCCCGGCCAGCGCCCCGACCAGCAGGCCGACCAGCGGCGCGGCCAGCATCGCCCGGCCGCCCGCCGCCCGGTCCCAGCGCTCGACCCGGACCGGAAAGACCGTCAGGGTGCCGAACGCGAACCGCAGTCCGGCCAGCCGCAGTCCGGGCGACGGCTGGGCATCCGGCGTGCTCAGAGCTTGCCCAGCAGCTCGGCGGCGGTCGGCAGCGGTCGCGGCCGGCGGGGCGTGGACGGCAGCGCCGGCTCGAACAGCTCCTCGGCCAGGGTGTCGGAGGCGGCCTGCAGCAAGGGCAGCGCCAGAGCCGAGCCGACGCCCTCGCCCATCCGGGTGTCCTGCTCGTGCAGCGGGGTCAGGGTGAGCCGGTCGTAGGCCTTGGCCAGCGCCGGCTCGCCGGTCAGCACGGCGGCCCGCCACCACTCCGGGGCCCGGAACGCCACCCGCTGCGCGACCAGCGCGCAGGCGGCCGACACCACGCCGTCCAGCACCACCGGCAGTCGGCGCACCGCGGCCTGCAGCAGGAACCCGGTGATCGCCGCGAAGTCGGCGCCGCCGGTGGCCGACAGCAGCGCCAGCTGGTCGCCGAGCACCGGGCGGGCGCGGCGCAGCGAGTCGCGGATCGCGGCGCACTTGACCATCCAGACCTGGTCGTCGATGCCGGAGCCGCGGCCGCAGACCGCGGCCGCGTCGGTGCCGCAGAGCGCGCCGATCAGCACCGCCGCGACCGTGGTGGAGCCGACCCCGAGGTCGCCGAGCAGCACCAGGTCGGTGCCGAGCTCGGCCTCCTCGTCGGCCAGCGCGGTGCCGACCGCGAACGCCGCGGCGGCCTCCTCGCGGCTGATCGCGTCCATCCGGTCGATCCGGCCCGAGCCGCGGCGCACCCGGTGCGCGGTGACGTCCTCGGGGAACTCCTCCAGCGGGGCGTCCACCGCCACGTCGACCACCCGCACGCCGGCGCCGTAGCGGCGGGCCAGCCGGGCCACCGGGGCGGTGCCGTCCAGCACCGCGTGCACCCGGCGGGCGGTGCCGCCGGTCGCGGGCAGCCGGGAGACGCCCAGCTCGGCGATGCCGTGGTCACCGGCGAACAGCAGCACCTTGGGTGCGGTGACCGGTCGCACGGGGGAGGCGCCCTGGACCGAGGCGAGCCAGTTGCCCAGCTCCTCCAGGCGTCCCAGCCCGCCGCGCGGCTGCTCCAGCTCCTGCCAGCGCTGCTCCGCGGCCCGGCGGGCGGCGTCGTCCGGCCGCTCGACCTGGGCGGCGAACATGTCGAGATCCACGGTGGTGTCCATCGCGGGGAACCTTACCAATCAGGTCTGGAGGGGCCGCCAGTAGTCGGGGCGGCGTCGCGACGCCCGGACTCTCTCCCCCAGCCTTCGGCCGGGAGGTGCCCCATCGTCGGCGCCGCCCAGACTCGGCCCGGACGCCGCTCCTCGATCCACCCCACTACTGGCGGCCCCTCTGGGCGTCCTTCACCGTCATCACCTGACCGGCCACCACCAGCAGCACCTGGTCGGCGGCCTCGGCGACGGCCATGTTGAGCCGCCCCAGGGTGTCCCGGAACCGCCGGCCGGCCGCGGTGGCGGGCACCACGCCCAGCCCGACCTCGTTGCTGACCAGCACCACCTGACGCGAGGTCAGCCGGACCGCCTCGGCCAGCTCGGCGCACCGCCCGGCCACCGAGGCCTCGGCGGACCGGACCCAGTCGCCGTCGTCCCAGGCGCCGGCCCGGTCCATCACATGGGTCAGCCACAGGCCCAGGCAGTCGATCAGCACCGGGGCCGGGTCGGCCCCGTCGGCCAGCACCGCCTCCAGGTCCCAGGTCTCCGCGGTGCGCCAGCCGGCCGGCCGGCGCCGCCGGTGCAGCTCGACCCGGGCCGCCCACTCGGCGTCGCCCTCACGGTTGCCGCCGGTGGCCACGTAGAGGACGTCGGGGTGCTCGCCGAGCAGCTGTTCGGCCCGGGTCGACTTGCCGGACCGGGCCCCGCCGAGGATCAGGGTGCGTGTCATACGCTCCATCCTGGCCCACCGGGGTTGACCGGTGGCAGGGCGGGCAGCCTGCCTGTCTGGAGCTCGCACGACAGAGACGACCGAGACGGAGTGGACCCATGGCGTGGACGTGGCAGTACCTGGGGGCGGACGGCGCGCAGCTGGACCCGGCGAGCGGCTCGGCCGAGGAGTTCTCCAGCCAGGGCGATGCGGAGAGCTGGATCGGCGAGGAGTGGAAGGGCCTCAAGGAGGACGGCGTCGACACGGTGGTGCTGCTGGAGGACGGCGCGAAGGTCTACGGGATGAGCCTGCAGGAGGGCTGACGGTCCGCCGGGGCGGGCACTACTTGGTGCCCACCAGGTGCAGCAGCGCGGCGACCTGGCGGTACGGGTCCTCGCGCCCGGCCCGCTCCTCGGCGTCCAGCAGCTGGCCGAGCTGGCGCCCGTCCACCGGGGCGGCGTGGTCCGGCGTCGCGTCGGTGAAGACCCGCACGCCGTACCAGTGCCGCAGCGGCACGGACACCTCGCGCAGGGTGGTGGCCAGATCGGCGAGCCGGTCGGCGCGGGCGCTCAGGCCGAGCCGGTTGGTGTAGTGGTCGGAGTCGAAGGCCTGCACGGCGGCGCGCCAGTCGCCGGTGAGGCCGGCCCGCATGGCCAGTGCGTCCCGGTTGCGGGCCAGCAGCGAGAGCAGGCCGCCGGGGGCGATCATCCGGGCCAGCGAGGCGATCAGCGGGCCGGGGTCGGGCAGGTACATCAGCACCCCGTGGCAGAGCACCACGTCGAAGCTGCCCGGGTCGAACCAGCGCCCGCAGTGGTGGCCGTCGCCGCTGAGCAGCCGGACCCGGTCGCGCACCTCGGGCGACTCGGCGCCGAGCAGCGCCTGGGCGGCGCCCAGGGTGACCGGGTCGGAGTCCAGGCCGGTGACCCAGTGGCCGGCCCGGGCCAGCCGGATGGCCTGGGTGCCCTGGCCGCAGCCGACGTCCAGCACCCGCAGCGGCTCCTGGACCACCCGCATCCCGAAGTGCTGCAGCAGCTGCTCGGCCAGCTGGCGGCCCACCATCTCCTGGCGGACCAGGTTGTGCAGCCCGCCCTGCCGCTCCAGCCAGGCTCCGGCGCCGCCGGCGAACGAGCCGCTGCGGGCGGGCAGGCCGTGCTGCGGGTAGCCGTTGCCAGTCGGGGCGGGGTCGCGCTCGTGCCCGCCGTCGGTCTGGCCGGGCAGCGCGTACAGGCCGGGCCCCGTGCCCGTGGCGGCGGGGGCCCAGTCGTACGGCAGCGGTTCCGCGGTCAGGGGTGCTCGCCCCGCTTCACCTGCGGCTTGGGCAGCCGCAGTCGGCGCAGCTGGAGGTTGCGCATCAGGCCGTACATCACGGTGCCGCGGCTGTCGGTGTCCGGGAACCGGTTGGCCAGCGCCCGGCGCAGGCCCAGGCCGAGCCGCACGAAGTCGACGATCACCAGGATCAGGAAGATCAGGAAGAGCAGCGTGGAGAGCAGCTGCAGGGCCGGCACCCGCACGATGCTGAGGATCAGGATCAGCACGGCGAACGGGAGGAAGAACTCGGCCACCGACCAGCGGGAGTCCATGTAGTCGCGGGCGAACTTGCGCACCGGGCCCTTGTCACGGGCCGGCAGGGCGCGCTCGTCACCGTTGATCAGGGCCTCGCGCTGCTTCTCGCGCTCGGCTCGAAGCCGCTCCCGGGACTGCCGGGACGCCTCCTTGCGGTCCTTGGGCACGCTCACCCGGACGCGGCGGTTGGCCTGGGCCTCGCTGCGCTTGGGGGTGGGGCGGCCCTTCTTCGCCTGCGGGTCGCGGGGCTGGGCGTCGTCCTGCTCGGCCAGCGCGGTGGCGGAGGAGGTGGCTTCATCTGAACGGCGTCGGAACACGATGACAAGGGTACGGGGTGGTCGTCCCGTACGGCTGCCCCCGTCCGGGCGGGCCGTGAGTAGGGGGTGCAGATCCACCCAGGGGATGAGGCCGGGGCATGGCCGGTCGTAGCAGTCTTGTTGCAGCGGAGTGCACTGCGGTGACGGCCCCGCTGCACCTACACTCGCAGTAGATAATTCGGTACGAGATAGCAATCCGCAGCCCGGAGAAGGGGGCACCCGAGGCCCATGAGCGACGGAATCATGAAGCGTATGGGGCTAATCTTCCGCTCCAAGGCGAACAAGGCCCTGGACCGGGCGGAGGATCCCCGCGAGACGCTGGACTACTCGTACCAGAAGCAGCTCGAGCTGCTGCAGAAGGTCCGCCGGGGTGTCGCCGACGTCGCCACCTCGCGCAAGCGGCTGGAGCTCCAGCTGACCCAGCTCCAGCAGCAGTCTGCCAAGTACGAGGAGCAGGGCCGCAAGGCGCTGTCCCTGGGCCGGGAGGACCTGGCCCGGGAGGCGCTGACCCGCAAGTCCGCGATGCAGGGGCAGATCAACGACCTCCAGGTGCAGTACCAGCAGCTGCAGGGCGAGGAGGAGAAGCTCACCCTCGCTTCCCAGCGGCTGCAGGCCAAGGTGGACGCCTTCCGCACCAAGAAGGAGACCATCAAGGCCACCTACACCGCTGCCCAGGCGCAGACCCGGATCGCCGAGTCGTTCTCCGGCATCTCCGAGGAGATGGGCGACGTCGGCCTGGCGATCCAGCGGGCCGAGGACAAGACGGCGCAGATGCAGGCCCGGGCCGGCGCGATCGACGAGCTGCTCGCCTCCGGCGCGCTCGACGACCCGAGCGGTCTGCGCAAGGACGACATCGAGGCCGAGCTGGAGCGGGTGGCCGGCGGTAGCGACGTGGAGCTGGAGCTGGCCCGGATGAAGGCCGAGCTGAGCGGCGGCTCCACCGGCCCGGCGGCGCTGGAGCAGGGCAACGGCGGCGGCGCGCAGCAGCACCAGAACGGGCACGGCCAGCAGGACACCCCGCCGCCCACCATCAACTACCAGAAGTAAGTCCACCGGCTCGAACAGCAGGGAGAAACACCGGCATGATCATGCGGATCATGGCTGAGGGCCAGTTCGAGGTGGCGGACGAACACCTGAACCGGCTCAACCAGCTCGACGACGAGCTGCTCAAGGCGCTGGACTCGGGCGACGAGGGCAAGTTCCGGACCGCTCTGGACAACCTGCTCGGTGCGGTGCGCGAGGCAGCCGTCCCGGTGGCGGCGGACTACCTGGGCCCGTCCGACTCGATCCTGCCGCGCGACGGCGCCACGATCGAGGAGGTCCGGGAGTTGCTGCGGACCGAGGGCGACGGCCTGATTCCGGGCATCCCGGAGTAACCGCCGACCGACGTCGAAGGGGCGGCACCCGCACTGCGGGTGCCGCCCCTTCGACGTGAGGCGACGTGAAGAATCGTTACGGCAGGGCCAGCATCCGGTCCAGGGCGGCCTTGGCGAACTTCTCGGTCTCCGGGTCCACCGTGATCACGTTCGGTACCCGGCCCTCGACCAGCGACTCCAGCGCCCACACCAGGTGCGGCAGGTCGATCCGGTTCATCGTGGAGCAGAAGCAGACCGAGCGGTCCAGGAAGACGACCTCCTTGTCCGGGTGCGCCTTGGCGAGCCGGCGGACCAGGTTGAGCTCGGTGCCGATGGCCCACTTGGAGCCGGGCTCGGCGGCGTCCAGCGCCTTGATGATGTACTCGGTGGAGCCCACCAGGTCGGCGGCGGCGACCACCTCGTGGCGGCACTCGGGGTGCACCATCACGGTGACGCCCGGGATCCGCTCCCGGACCTCGGCCACCGAGTCCAGGGTGAAGCGGCCGTGCACCGAGCAGTGCCCGCGCCACAGGATCATCTTGGCGTTCCGCAGCTCCTCGGCGGTCAGGCCGCCGTTCGGCTTGTGCGGGTTGTAGAGCACGCAGTCGTCCAGCGAGAAGCCCATGTCCCGCACCGCGGTGTTGCGGCCCAGGTGCTGGTCCGGCAGGAACAGCACCTTCTCTCCCTGCTCGAAGGCCCACTCCAGGGCCCGCTTGGCGTTGGAGGAGGTGCAGATGGTGCCGCCGTGCTTGCCGGTGAACGCCTTGATGTCGGCGGAGGAGTTCATGTAGGAGACCGGCACGGTCACGTCGGCGATGCCGGCGTCCCGCAGCACGTCCCAGCACTCGGCGACCTGCTCGGCGGTGGCCATGTCGGCCATCGAGCAGCCGGCCGCCAGGTCCGGCAGCACGACCCGCTGCGCGTCGCCGGTCAGGATGTCCGCCGACTCGGCCATGAAGTGCACACCGCAGAAGACGATGTACTCGGCCTCCGGACGGGCCGCCGCGTCGCGGGCCAGCTTGAAGGAGTCACCGGTGACGTCGGCGAACTCGATGACCTCGTCGCGCTGGTAGTGGTGGCCCAGGATGAAGACGCGGTCACCGAGCTTGGCCTTGGCGGCGCGGGCACGCTCGATCAGCTCCGGGTCGGAGGCGGGCGGCAGATCGCCGGGGCACTCGACGCCGCGCTCGCTGTTCGGGTCGGCCTGGCGGCCGAGCAGCAGCAGGGCCAGCGGCGTGGCCGTCGGCTCGGTGAAGGTGCTGTCAACGATGGTGGTCACGGGCGGCTGCCCTCCTGTGCGGCCGGACACTACCAGCCTTCTCGTCTATCTGACGCTATCTATCATAACCCTGTTAGCGTCACTCTGACGATGGACATCGTGTCGATGTGACGCGATCGTCTCGACGGATCGGCGTGACGTCAGGTCGACTCGACTCAGTGCGCGCGCGCCCCGGCGATCATGGCCGGGAGCGTGTTTGCTGGGCTCTATGAAGGCAATCGCGATCCAACGGTACGGCGGCCCCGAGGTCGTCGAGTTCCTGGAGCTGCCCGACCCCAAGCTGGATCCCGACGCGGTGCTGGTCCGGGTCAAGGCGGCCGGCCTCAACCCGGCCGACCGGCACATCCGGGAGGGCACCGCGGACGCCGTGCTGGAGGTGCGGTTCCCGCTGGTCCTGGGCTGGGACGTGGCCGGCGTGGTGGAGCGGGTGGGCCCTGCGGTGACCGAGTACCAGGTGGGCGACAAGGTGATCGGCTACGTCCACAAGGACTGGGTGCAGAACGGCACCTTCGCCGAGCTGGTCGCCTGCCCGGTGCGCACCCTGGCCCGCAAGCCCGCCTCGCTCGACTGGGCGCAGGCCGGCGGGCTGCCACTGGCCGGGCTGACCGCCTACCAGGGGCTGCACCGGGCGCTGGCCGTCAAGCCGGGCGAGACGGTGCTGATCCACGCGGCGGCCGGCGGGGTGGGCAGCATGGCCACCCAGATCGCCGTCGCCCTCGGCGCCCGGGTGATCGGCACCGCGAGCGAGCACAACCACGGCTATCTGCGTTCGCTGGGCGCCGAGCCGGTCGCTTACGGGGAGGGGCTGGCCGACCGGGTCCGGGAGCTCGCCCCGCAGGGTGTGGACGCCGCCTTCGACCTGGTCGGCGGCTCGGCGCTGGAGGTGTCCCGGGAGCTGGTCGCCGACCCGGAGCGGATCGCCTCGGTCGTCGACACCGCCGTGGTCGACCACGGCGGCCGCTACGTCTGGGCGCGCCCCGACCCGGCCGGCCTCGCCGCCCTCGGGGACCTCGCCGACAGCGGCCGGCTCACCGTCAACGTGGCCGCCACCTTCCCGCTGGCCCAGGCCGCCTCCGCCCAGGAACTGCTGGCCGAGCGCCGCACCCGCGGCAAGATCGTGCTGACCGTGGACTGATCACCGGATGGTGGACTGATCAGCAGGGTTCGGGAGAATGGGGGCGGCGGTAACCGCCGTCCGCAATCCGAACCCTCTGGGAGACCGGCCAGCCATGAGCACCAGCAGACCCCCGTCCGAGCTGGGCGGAGTCTCCCTGGACGAGACCGACCGCCTGCTGCTGGCCCATCTGGGCCGGGACGGCCGGGCCTCGTACGCGGAGATCGGCCTGCTCGCCAACCTCTCGGCGACCGCCGTGCGCCGCCGGATCGACCGGCTGCGGGCCCGCGGCGTGGTGCGCGGTTTCACCGTGGTGCTCGACCCGGAGCTGCTCGGCTGGCAGACCGAGGCCTTCGTCGAGGTCTACTGCCGCGAGCGGACCGCGCCGGAGGAGATCCTGGCCAGCCTGCGCCAGTTCCCCGAGGTGGTCGCGGCCTGGACGGTCACCGGCGACCCGGACGCCCTGGTCCACCTGCGGGCCGCCGACACCCGCCACCTGGAGGCGGTGATCGAGCGGATCCGCAAGGAGCCCGGCGTCCAGCGCAGCCGCAGCTCGGTGGTGCTCTCCCGGTTGATCGGCTGACCCGCGGGCCGCTGGGACCGGAGCACGCAGGAATCCTGCGCCAGGGCCGCCGAAGACGCTCGAAAGCTGCCTGGACCGGCGCATTCGGACGCGCGGGTGACACCCCGCGCTGCCTACGCTGATCCGAGTTGTTCAGCCGAAGGAGTACCCCTGTGAGCACCGCACCCAACCGCATGCACCGGCCCGACAACGAGCTGGTCGACCTGGTCTTCGGCTACATGCGCGAGCGGCTGCAGTACGACCCGGTGCCGCTCGACCACCCCGGGGACGGCGAGCAGCTGCGCGCGCACCTGGCCGGCCTGCTGAACGAGCACGGCAACAACCCGGCCGATGTGCTCAAGCTCTACGACCACGAGCTGTCCCGCGCGGTGATCTCCGCCGACAGCCCGCGCTACCTCTCCTTCATCCCGTGCGCGCCGACCAAGGCCGCGCTGCTCTTCGACATGGTGGTCTCCTGCGCCTCGCTGCAGGGCATCTCCTGGCTGGAGGCGGCCGGTGCGATCGCCGCCGAGAACCAGGTGCTGCGCCTGATAGCCGACCGGGCCGGGCTGCCCGAGACGGCCGGCGGCACCTTCGTCTCCGGTGGCTCGGCCGGCAACCTCTCGGCGCTGGTGGTGGCCCGCGACACGGCCCGCCGCAAGCTGGGCGTCGGCCCGGAGGCCCGGCTGCGGATCGCGGTGGCCGACCAGGTGCACTCCTCGGTGAAGAACACCTTCAACATCATCGGCGTGGAGGCCTTCAAGGTCCCGACCGTGGACCGCCGGTTCACCGGCGAGGCGCTGCGGGCCGCGCTGGCCGCCGACCCCAACCCCGAAACCGTCATCGCCGTGGTCGGCACCGCCGGCACCACCAACGAGGGCATCATCGACGACCTGCAGGGCCTGTCCGAGGTCACCCGGGAGCGCGGCCTGTGGTTCCACGTGGACGGCGCGTACGGTGGCGCCGGCCTGTTCGCCCCCTCGATCCGGGAGCGCTACAACGGCATCGAGCACGCCGACTCCTTCGTCGTCGACCCGCACAAGTGGCTGTTCGCGCCCTTCGACTGCGCCGCGCTGCTCTACCGCGAGCCGCGCCTGGCCAAGGCCGTGCACACCCAGGACGCCGGCTACCTGGACGTGCTGCACCACGAGGGCGACGAGTGGAACCCCACCGACTACGCCTACCACCTGACCCGCCGGGCCCGCGGCCTGCCGCTCTGGTTCTCGCTCGCGGTGCACGGCACCCAGGCCTACACCGACGCGATCGAGGAGGGCCTCACGCTGGCCCGGGACACCGCCCAGCTGATCCGCGAGACCGAGCACCTGGAACTGCTGCACGACCCGCAGCTCTCCGCGGTCTGCTTCCGCCGCACCGGCTGGACCGAGCAGCAGTACTACGACTGGTCGCACCAGCTGCTCGCCGACCAGATCGGCTTCGTCACCCCCACCGGCTGGGACGGCGAGACGGTGGCCCGGTTCGCGTTCCTGCACCCGGGCACCACCATGGAGATGGTCCGGGAGATCCTGGACACCATGGCCTGACCACGGCCTTGAAGGACCTACAAGCTGTGCTCGATCACAAGAAGGCGCCGCTGGGCAGGTAGGCGGTCGGCGGGCGCATCCCGCGCAGCGCCAGATAGCCGGCGTTCTCCAGGGTCAGCCCGAGGTCCAGGCCGACGTCCACCGCCCACTCCTGCTCCGCGGTGGCGTGCTCCACCTTGGCCCGGGCGCCCTGCGGCACCCGGGCCAGCGCCTCGCGCAGCAGCCGGGCCGCCAGCCGGCGGGAGGTGGCGGCCAGCAGTTTGACCGTCCCGCCGTCCCGGTAGCAGTAGCCGCTTCCGGCCAGGGTGTCGACCACCAGCAGTTCGTCGTAGTGCGCCAGCATCAGCCGGTGGTCGACCCCGTGCGCGGCGCCGCGCACCCGGCGGTCGATGGAGTCCAGCAGGTCCAGCTGGCGTTCGGTGCCGCGGTGCACCGGCAGCTCGCCCACCTCCCGCAGCGCCGACCGGTCTATCTCGCCGGTCAGCCGCATGGCCGGGTAGAGGCTGAAGCCGGCCCGGCGGTAGCGGCGGGCGGCGGCCGGGTCGGTCGAGACGGTCATCATGCCGCGCAGGCAGCCGCGCCCGTGCCCGGCGGCCCGGTCGAGCAGCAGCCGCCCGATTCCCTTGCCCTGGAAGTCGGGCAGCACCGCCGTGAGCGCCAGCACCCACACACCCTCGCGGCGCAGCGAGAGCGCGAACCCCACCGGCCGCCCGTCCACCACCGCCAGCCAGCAGCCCTGGGGGTCGTGGGCGACCAGATGCCTGGTCCGGGCCCGGTGGAAGACGTTCTCCGCCTCGGTGGGCCGGTGCGCCGGCCCCGGGGAGAGCGGGCTGAAGGCGGCCAGCGCGATCTCCCGGACGGTCTCGGCCTCGGCATTCGAGTCATGCAGCTGACGCAGGATCATCCGACCATCCTGGCGGCTCGGCCCCGACCCGCGTCGATGATTTCGCGCATGTGCGAGCATGGAACGGACAACGGGAACGGGCGGCGCCCGGCACCGTGCAATCCACAAGACGCCGGATCCACTGCCCGGAATCAAATCGGGCAGCCGCTGGTTGGCACTGGCGGCACTACGTCGTCATAGACCGGGAGTAAGCAGATGACCGTCCAGGACGAGACCACCGTCGAGAGTGGTCTGCTCCTTACCGATGCCGCTGCGGCCAAGGTGAAGGCCCTGCTGGACCAGGAAGGCCGCGACGACCTCGCGCTGCGCGTCGCCGTGCAGCCGGGCGGCTGCTCGGGCCTGCGGTACCAGCTCTTCTTCGACGAGCGCTCGCTCGACGGCGACGTCGTCAAGGAGTTCGGTGGCGTCAAGGTCGTCACCGACCGGATGAGCGCCCCTTACCTCGGCGGTGCCACGGTCGACTTCGTCGACACCATCGAGAAGCAGGGCTTCACCATCGACAACCCGAACGCCACCGGCTCCTGCGCCTGCGGCGACTCGTTCAGCTAAGTCGCCGGGCGGATCGGAAAGGGGCGGCCCCCGGAGCACTCCGGGGGCCGCCCCTTCGTCATGCGCGCGGTGCGGTCAGTTGCCGGCGCTGACCGGGCCACCGCCCGGCGCCGACTCCAGCGGCACCGGGGAGCTGTCCCGCAGGCTCACCACCGAGCGGCCGTTCAGCGGCTGGGCGAGGGTGCCCACCACGGACTGGCGCTTGGACAGCGCCGGGCACTGCTGACCGGCCGGCGCGGGCTCGGCGATCACCACGTCCACCCCGACCACGCCGCCCGGCTTCTCGTTGATCTTCAGGCCGTACTTGTCGCAGATGCCGCCGGTGAAGAAGACGGTCAGCTGGTTGCCGTTGGAGAGGTAGCTCTCCGGCTTGAACGCGGTGGCGGGGTGGATCGGGTCGACCGGGAGCGGTGAGCCGGGGGCCTGGGTCTTGAGCGGAGCCGAGGGGTTGCCCCCGGGCAGGGCGCCGCTGCTGCCCCCGGAGGCGCCGGCCTTGCCGGTGGCCGGGGCGCCGGACGGGGTGGCCGAGGAACCGGCGGACGGCGCACCGGAGGCCGAGCCGCTCGGCGCGGGGGAGGCACCGGTCGAGACCGAGGCGCTCGTGCCGCTCGCGGCGGTCTTGCCGCCGCTGCTGCCGCACGCGCTGACCGCCGCCGAAACCGAGAGCAGCAGCGCGGCGGCCGCCAGTGCCCGCCGGCGGCGGCTCGGCCGACCGGTCGGTGCGGCCGGGTGGGGAGCGGTGGTCTTGTCGTCCATGGTGCGACGTCCTCCAGTGTTCGGCGGATCCTTGCACAGCGTTGGCTGCGCGGATCTGACGTGGCACGGAGGAAACAGGTTCCCGACCGGGCGGGAGAATTTTCAGCCCGGGTTCACAGGCCGTACTCCGCCATCCCGGCGACCAGCTCCCTGGTCCTGGCCGGCACCGTGATCGGGCCGCCGGGCGCACTGCCGGGCTCGGCAGTGCCCTCCAGCAGCGGCCAGAAGACGCCGAGCCGCCGCGAGGAGTCCAGCAGCGCGTCGAGGGTGTCCGGGTCGGCCTCGCCGGGCAGCTGGACGGGGGAGTGACTGGGCAGCATGGAGTGCGCTCCGATCGCCGGCCGCGGCACCGTCGCCGCGGCGTCCGGAGCCCGGGTGGGCCCCGCTGATCGCGACCCTAGGCCGCGCCGCCGGGAGCGGCCAGACCTACCCGCAGGTAGTCGCTCGGACGGTTGGCGGGATGCGGCCGCACACCGGCCGGTACCGTAGGGGGGTTGGCCAGCCGTCCCCGATGAGGAGACCCTCCCGTGCGCATCGCCGTCGCCGCCTCGATCGCCACCGATCATCTGATGACCTTCCCGGGTCGGTTCGCCGACCAGCTGGTCCCGGAGCAGCTGCACACCGTCTCACTCTCGTTCCTGGTCGACTCGCTGGAGATCCGCCGCGGCGGCGTCGGGCCGAACATCGCCTTCGGCATGGGCCTGCTGGGCCTGCGGCCGGTCCTGGTCGGCGCGGCCGGCGCCGACTTCGCCGAGTACCGCTCCTGGCTGCAGCGGCACAACGTGGACACCGACTCGGTGCACATCTCCGAGACCCGGCACACCGCGCGCTTCATGTGCACCACCGACGAGGACCACAACCAGATCGCGTCCTTCTACACCGGCGCGATGGCCGAGGCCCGCAACATCGAGCTGCAGCCGGTCGCCGAGCGGGTCGGCGGGCTCGACCTGGTGCTGATCGGCGCCGACGACCCGCAGGCGATGGTGCGCCACACCCAGGAGTGCCGCACCCGCGGCTACGCCTTCGCCGCCGACCCCTCGCAGCAGCTGGCCCGGCTGGACGGCGACGACATCCGCGAGCTGGTGGACGGTGCCGCTTACCTGTTCACCAACGAGTACGAGGCCGCGCTGATCGAGTCCAAGACCGGCTGGAGCGGCGAGGAGATCCTGACCCGGGTCGGCACCCGGGTCACCACGCTGGGTGCCAAGGGCGTGCGGATCCAGCGCCAGGGCGAGCCGGACCTCACCGTGCCGTGCCCGCCGGAGCTGGTCAAGGCCGACCCGACCGGGGTCGGCGACGGCTTCCGGGCCGGCTTCGTGGCCGGCCTCGCCTGGGGCCTGGGCCTGGAGCGGGCCGCCCAGATCGGCTGCATGCTGGCCACCCTGGTGATCGAGACCGTCGGCACCCAGGAGTACGAGCTGCGCACCGGCCACTTCCTGGAGCGCTTCGGCGCCGCCTACGGCGAGCCGGCCGCCGCCGAGCTGTCGGCCAAGCTCGGCTAGCTGACCCGCCGCACCAGGTAGGCGAAGCCCCGGTCCGCCCCGTAGGCGTCGGCCGGGGCTTCGCCCTCGTAGGCCTGCCCGCGCATCTCGCACCAGGCCGGGATGTCGAGGCGGGCGGCCTCGTCGTCGGCCAGCACCACCACCAGCCCGCCCACCGGCACCTCGCCGATCCGCTTGGCCAGCTCGATCACCGGCAGCGGACAGCGCTTGCCCAGTTGATCGACCACCAGTTCGGAACCGGCCGCACCCGCGGGCGCCGGCAGGTCCAGCCCCAGCGGTTCGCGGACCCGGGCGACCAGTTCGGGCAGCACCGTGAGGAACCGCTCCACCTGCTCGGCGGTGGTCCCGGAGGGCAGCGAGAGGCGCACGTTGCCCTCCGTCAGCACACCCATCGCGGCCAGCACATGGCTCGGGGTCAGGGTGCTCGACGTGCAGGAGGAGCCGGAGGAGACCGCGAAGCCGGCCCGGTCCAGCTCGCCGAGCAGCACCTCGCCGTCCACGTAGAGGCAGGAGAAGGTGACGATGTGCGGCAGCCGGGCGACCGGATCGCCGACCACCTCCACCTCCGGCACCAGCCGCGGCACCGCGGCCCGGATCCGCTCCACCAGGGCGTGCAGCCGGGCGTTCTCGGCCGCCGCCTCGGCCTGGACGGCGCGCAGCGAGGCCGCCGCGGCCACGATCGCGGGCACATTGACGAAGCCGGGCACCCGGCCGCCCTCCCGCTCGTCGGCCGACAGCGCGGAGTTGAACCGGCTGCCCTTGCGCACCGCCAGCACCCCGACCCCGGGCGGCCCGCCCCACTTGTGCGCACTGGCCGTCAGCAGCGACCAGCCGGCCGGGACCGGCAGCCGCCCGGCGCTCTGCGCGGCGTCCACCAGCAGCGGACAGTGCTCATTCCCTTGGGCATGGAGCAGCTCGGCGGTCTCGGCCACCGGCTGGACCGTGCCCACCTCGTGGTTGGCCGACTGCAGCACGGCGAGCGCGGTGTCCGGCCGCACCGCGGCGGCGAACTCGGCGGGGGAGACCCGGCCCTGCCGGTCCACCGGAACCGCCGCCACCTCCCCGCCGTCCGCCTCGAACCGCTCCGCGGTGTGCAGCACGCTGGAGTGCTCCACCGCCGAGTGCACCAGGTGACGGCCCGTCCGGCGGCGCCCGCGCAGCGCGCCGAGCATGCCCAGCTGGACGGCCTGGGTGCCGCTGGCGGTGAAGGAGACCTCGTCGGGGCGGGCGCCCAGCACCTCGGCCACGGTCTCGCGGGCGGCGTCGAGCAGCATCCGGGCCTGCCGTCCGGAGCGGTAGAGCCGGGCCGGGTCGGCCCAGCCCTCGTCCAGCGCTGCGGTCAGCGCCTGCCGGGCGACGGGGTGCAGTGGGGCGGTGGTGGCGGCGTCGAAGTAGACGTTCTCAGTGGGCGGCACATCCGACACGCTATCCGGCCCTCACGGCCCGTCAGCCGAGCCCCGCGACGGTGAGGATTTTGTCCGCTTCGTCCCCGCCCGACGGACCGTCACCCGGTCGGCTCAGCGGTATCACTCGATGGGGTGTACGGGCCCCGAAAGCCCGCGATGACCTGGGAGTCCGCACCTGCCGGGGCTGATCGGGTAGGCGGGCGGCGCGTTACCGGGACCTGCTCGTCAGGTCCACATAAGCCTGGAGTAGGGTTTGGCCCGCATAAGCATTCAAACCGTGCCCGTGGGCGGGTCGCCGGGGAGGCTCAGCGTACTCCCGGGGCGGCGCGATCGCGGGCGAGACTTCGGGAAGGCGCTACGTGAGTCCCAACGGCTCCGACCGCTCGCCGCGGCGCACGATGCGGCGGAAGCTGCCTCAGGCGCTGGCACTGGGCCTCGTCATCGCGACCGCTACTGGCTGCTCGTCCAACGACCTGCCCAGGCTTGGCATGCCGAGCCCCGTCACCTCCACTGGGCACCTCGTCCTTCAGATGTGGCAGGGGTCCTGGATCGCGGCGCTGGCAGTCGGCGTACTGATGTGGGGTCTGATCCTCTGGAGCGTGATCTTCCACCGGCGCAGCCGCACCGGTATCGAGATCCCGCCGCAGACCCGGTACAACGTGCCGATCGAGGCGCTGTACACCGCGGTCCCCATCGTCATCGTCTCGGTCCTCTTCTACTTCGTCGCCCGCGACGAGGCGAAGCTGACCTCGGTCTCCGCCAAGCCGCAGCACTACGTCAACGTGGTGGGCTTCCAGTGGAGCTGGGCGTTCAACTACGAGAACACCGAGAACCCTGACCCCAACAGCCAGACCGCCGCTTACGACGTGGGCACCCCCAAGGACGTGCCCGTGCTCTGGCTGCCCGTCAACGAGTCGGTGCAGTTCCGGCTGACCTCCCGCGATGTGATCCACGACTTCTGGCCCGTCAACTTCCTCATGAAGATGGACGTCATCCCGGGCGTGGTGAACAAGTTCGAGGTCACCCCGACCCAGATCGGCGAGTTCGACGGGAAGTGCGCGGAGCTCTGCGGCGTGGACCACTCCCGGATGCTCTTCAAGGTGAAGGTCGTTTCGCACGACGACTACGTGAAGCACCTGCAGGACCTGCGCGCCCTGGGCCAGGCCGGCGCGGTGCCCTCGGGTATCACGAGCATGGGAAGTGAAGAGAAGTGACCCTCCTCAACGAACCCGCCGCGGCCGGCGGGGCCGGGGGCACCGTCGCGGCGGGCAAGGTCAAGCGCCCCCGTACGCCCGGCGCCACCATCATCAAGTGGCTGACAACCACCGACCACAAGACGATCGGCACGCTGTACCTCGGTACCTCGTTCGCGTTCTTCCTGATCGGTGGCATCCTGGCGCTGGTGATGCGCGCAGAGCTGGCTCGTCCCGGGACTCAGATCCTGTCGAACGAGCAGTTCAACCAGGCCTTCACCATGCACGGCACGATCATGCTGCTGATGTTCGCCACCCCGCTCTTCGCGGGCTTCGCGAACTGGATCATGCCGCTCCAGATCGGTGCGCCCGACGTCGCGTTCCCGCGGCTGAACATGTTCGCCTACTGGCTCTACCTGTTCGGCTCGCTGATCGCGGTCGGCGGCTTCCTCACCCCGCAGGGTGCGGCCGACTTCGGTTGGTTCGCCTACTCGCCGCTGTCGGACGCGGTCCGCTCGCCGGGTGTCGGCGCCGACATGTGGATCATGGGTCTGGCCTTCTCCGGCTTCGGCACCATCCTCGGTGCGGTCAACTTCATCACCACCATCATCTGCATGCGCGCCCCCGGCATGACGATGTTCCGGATGTCGATCTTCGTCTGGAACGTCCTGCTGACCGCCGTGCTGGTGCTGCTGGCCTTCCCGGTGCTCGCCGCCGCGTTGTTCGCCCTGGAGGCGGACCGCAAATTCGGGGCACACGTATTCGATCCGGCCAACGGTGGAGCCTTGCTGTGGCAACACCTGTTCTGGTTCTTCGGTCACCCTGAGGTGTACATCATCGCGCTGCCGTTCTTCGGCATCGTGTCGGAGATCATCCCGGTCTTCAGCCGCAAGCCGATGTTCGGCTACTCCGGCCTGATCGCCGCGACCATCGGCATCGCCGGCCTCTCGGTGACGGTGTGGGCGCACCACATGTACGTCACCGGCCAGGTGCTGCTGCCGTTCTTCTCCTTCATGACCTTCCTGATCGCGGTCCCGACCGGTGTGAAGTTCTTCAACTGGGTCGGCACCATGTGGAAGGGCTCGCTGAGCTTCGAGACCCCGATGCTCTGGACGGTCGGCTTCCTGGTCACCTTCCTCTTCGGTGGTCTGACCGGTGTGCTGCTCGCCTCGCCGCCGATCGACTTCCACGTCTCGGACTCGTACTTCGTCGTCGCCCACTTCCACTACGTGGTCTTCGGCACCGTCGTCTTCGCGATGTTCGCCGGCTTCCACTTCTGGTGGCCGAAGATGACCGGCAAGATGCTGGACGAGCGCCTCGGCAAGATCACCTTCTGGACGCTGTTCATCGGCTTCCACGCCACCTTCCTGGTGCAGCACTGGCTCGGCGCCGAGGGCATGCCCCGCCGCTACGCCGACTACCTGGCCTCGGACGGCTTCACCACGCTGAACACCGTCTCGACCATCGGTTCGTTCCTGCTCGGCATGTCGATCCTGCCGTTCCTCTACAACGTCTGGAAGACCGCCAAGTACGGCGAGAAGGTCGAGGTCGACGACCCGTGGGGTTACGGCCGCTCGCTGGAGTGGGCGACCTCCTGCCCGCCGCCGCGGCACAACTTCCTCACGCTGCCGCGGATCCGCTCCGAATCCCCGGCGTTCGACCTGCACCACCCGGACATCGCCCAGCTGGACTACCTGGAGCTGCACGGCCACACGGCCAAGCACCTGGAGGGCGTCATTCCGGCCGAGTACGACAAGCCGGGCAAGAAGGAGGGCGGTGCCTGATGAAGGAACAAGGCAAGATCTTCGCGGGCTTCGCCGCCTTCATCCTGATCATGGCGATCGTGTACGGCGTCTGGACCGACTCGAGCAAGGGTCACCCCGAGGCAGCCGGCACCACGGCACTCTTCCTGGCCTTCGGCCTGTGTGCCTTCATCGCCTTCTACCTGGGCTTCACGGCCCGACGGGTGGACCTGGGCGCGGGCGACAACCCCGAGGCCGAGGTCTCGGACGACGCCGGTGAGATGGGCTTCTTCGCCCCGCACAGCTGGCAGCCGCTCTCCCTGGCGATCGGTGGCGCCCTCGCTTTCTGCGGCGTCATCTTCGGCTGGTGGCTGATGTTCTGGGCCGTCCCGATCATCCTGATCGGCCTGTACGGCTGGGTCTTCGAGTTCTACCGCGGCGAGAACCGGAACCAGTAGGTCCGGCACCCGACGCACCGGCGGGACCCCTCTTCGGAGGGGTCCCGCCTCTTTTGTTGCTCCGCCCGGGTGGCAGATTCACCCCGGCGGGTGCAGCGGCGTGCGGGCAGCGGATCGAGGTGCGGTGATGTTCCTACGATCTGATGCATCGTCCGAGCCTCAGGAGGATCCGGTGGCCGTCAGATGGGCAGGAGACCGGGGGAGCAGTACCGCGCGGGGCCGTCGTAGGGCGGTCTGGCTGGCACTCACCCCGCTGCTGGCCGGGCCGCTCGCGGCCTGCTCCGGCAGCGGCGACTCAATAGCCACGCCGCACACGATCGACGCCGGCCGTCTGGTGCACACCTCGGCCGGGGCCGACGCCGACCCGGGCAAGCCGTTCACGGTGACCGCACAGGGCGGCACCGTCACCGACGTGACGCTGAGCGGTCCGGACGGCAAGCAGGTGGCCGGCGCGCTGGACCCCGACGGGCACGGCTGGCACAGCACCGCCCCGCTGCTGCCGGCCACCCACTACCGCGCTCGGATCGCGGCCGCCGACCGCCGCGGCGGTCGCGGCCAGACCACCGCGGAGTTCACCACCAAGGCGGCCGACATCACGCTCACCGTGGCGCTCGGCCCCGACCTGGGCCGGGACACCTACGGCGTGGGCGAGCCGCTGACCGCGGAGCTGTCCGAGCCGATCACCGACCCCGCCTACCGCCAGCGCGTCGAGCAGGCCCTCACGGTGACCTCCATGCCCGCGGTGACCGGCGCCTGGTACTGGGTGGACGCCAAGAACCTGCACTTCCGCCCGAAGGACTACTGGCCCACCGGCGCCAAGGTGAAGCTCGGCTGGGCCGGCCAGGGCACGGCGATCGACGACCACGGGATGTACGGCGGCCCGGCCACCGGCGTCGCATTCACGGTCGGCGACCGGGTGGAGGCCGTCGTGGACGCCGCCAGCGACCAGCTCACCTTCAAGCGCAACGGCCAGGTGGTGAGCACCATGCCGGTCACCACCGGCAAGCCCGGCTTCGACACCCGCAACGGCATCAAGGTGGTGCTCGGCCAGGAACGCTCGGTGCAGATGAAGAGCGAGACCATCGGCATCGCCGAGGGCAGCAGCGAGGCCTACGACCTCCATGTCGAGTGGGCCACCCGGGTGACCTGGAGCGGCGAGTACGTGCACGCCGCACCCTGGTCGGTGGGCTCCCAGGGCGTCGCGAACGTCAGCCACGGCTGCACCGGCATGAGCACCGAGAACGCCAAGTGGTTCTACGAGAACACCCGGGTCGGCGACATCGTCCAGGTGGTCAACAGCAAGGGGCACCAGATGGAGCCGTTCGGCAACGGCTTCGGGGACTGGAACCTGAGCTGGGACGACTGGCTGAAGGGCAGCGCGCTGGGCAAGCCGGTCAGCACCGACGCCCCGCCGGCGGCCGCGCAGGCCGCCGCCACCCTGAAGCCGCAGTTCTAGCCGCCCCCATGGTCAGGGCGGCCCCTAGGCCCTAGGAGCGCCCCAGCCCCCCGTAGACGAGGTCCAGTGCGCCGGTGACGGCCGCCTGGGCCTCGTCGCGGTCCAGGCCCAGGCGGTGCACCCGCTCGGCGTACTCGTTGGCCGCCGTGCTGGCCAGCCGGTGCGCGGTGTCGCCCACCGCGGCCACCAGGGTGCCGCGCCGGCCGTGGGTCTCCACCACGCCGTCCGCCTCCAACTCCCGGTAGGCGCGGGCCACCGTGTTGGCCGCCAGGCCCAGTTGCTCGGCCAGCGCCCGCACGGTGGGGAGCTTCAGCCCGGCCGGCAGCGCGCCGGCCCTGGCCTGCTCGGCGATCTGCGCGCGCAACTGCTCGTACGGGGGAGTGGGGCCGGCGTGGTCGATGCTCAGCTGCACTTGCTGCGGCTCCTTCTGCGGGGGCTGACGAGGCGTCACCATATTGTGCACCCGCGACCGGGCGGCCCGAATATGCCAAGGGCCCCTGCCCGGCGGATGCCGGGCAGGGGCCCTCAGGTGGCTGACGCTGTGCTCTCTACCGAGAGCGGAGATCAGTGGTGGCCGTGGCCGCTGGTGATCTCGTGGTGCTCCTCGGCGGTCGGCTTGGTGATCTGGCCGTGCTCGCCGAAGTAGCCCTCGGACAGCTTGGCCCGGGTCTTGGTGAGCAGGCCGACCTTGCGGGCGACACCGTTCTCGTCGACCTCGGCGGGCAGCTCGACCGGCTCGTACTGCTCGTGCGAGGTGAGCGTGTGCAGCTTGTCCTGCGGGAGCTGGGCGTGCACCTCGATGAACTCACCGTGCGGCAGTCGCTTGATGACACCGGTCTCGCGACCGTGCAGCACCTTCTCCTTGTCACGGCGCTGCAGGCCGAGGCACCAGCGCTTGGTGACGAAGTAGGTGATGACCGGGACGATGAACGAGCCGGCACGCACGAAGTACGTGATGTCGTTCAGCGACAGGTGGAAGTGCGTCGCGATCAGGTCGTTGCCACCGCCGGAGAGCAGCACCAGGTAGAGGCTGATCCAGGCGGCACCGAGAGCGGTGCGGACCGGGGCGTTGCGCGGGCGGTCCAGGATGTGGTGCTCGCGCTTGTCGCCGGTGATCCAGGACTCGATGAACGGGTAGACCGCGATCAGCACCAGGACCAGCGGGAAGAGCATCAGCGGGATGAAGACACCCAGGTTCAGGGTGTGGCCCCAAGCCCGGATCTCCCAACCCGGCATGACACGGATCAGACCCTCGGCGAAGCCCATGTACCAGTCGGGCTGGGCGTCGGTGGAGACCTGGTCCGGACGGTACGGGCCGTAGGCCCAGACCGGGTTGACCGAGGCGATCGCGGACATCGCCGCGATGATGCCGAAGACCAGGAAGAAGAAGCCACCGGCCTTGGCCATGTAGACCGGCATCAGCGGCATGCCGACGACGTTCTTCTCGGTCCGGCCCGGGCCCGCCCACTGGGTGTGCTTGTGGTAGAAGACCAGGATCAGGTGCGCCACCAGCAGGCCGAGCATGACGCCCGGGATCAGCAGCACGTGGATGGTGAAGAACCGCGGCACGATGTCGGTGCCGGGGAACTCCCCGCCGAACAGGAAGAACGAGATGTAGGTGCCCACCAGCGGGACGGCCAGGATGGCGCCCTCCATGAACCGGATACCGGTACCGGAGAGCAGGTCGTCGGGGAGCGAGTACCCGAGGAAGCCGTCGAAGAAGCCCAGGAAGAGCAGCAGGAAGCCGAAGATCCAGTTGATCTCACGGGGCTTGCGGAACGCGCCGGTGAAGAAGACGCGCATCATGTGCACGAACATCGCCGCGACGAACACGATGGCGGCCCAGTGGTGGATCTGGCGGATCAGCAGACCACCGCGGACCTCGAAGCTGATGTTCAGCGTCGAGGCGTAGGCCTCCGACATCCTGATGCCGTTGAGCGGGGCGTACGAGCCGTTGTAGACGACCTCACCCATGCTCGGCTTGAAGAAGAGCGTCAGGTAGACACCCGTCAGGATGATGATGATGAAGGTGTAGAGGCAGATCTCACCGAGCATGAAGGACCAGTGGTCCGGGAAGATCTTGCGCAGGTTGGACTTGGCGAGGGAGTAGATCCCCAGCCGGCCGTCCAGGTAGTCCGCGGCGGCCTCGGCCTTGTTGGCGGGCTTGGCGCGGGTGCTGGCCGGTGCGGCCGTCTTGGCGCTGGCCGAGGAACTCATGCGTTGCGCTCCCAGAAGCTCGGGCCGACGGGCAGATCGAAGTCCTGGGTGGCGATCAGGTAGCCCGAGGCATCGGTGGTGATCTTCAGCTGCGGCAGCGGGTGGCCGGCCGGGCCGAAGATGACGCGGGCGCCGTCCGACAGGTCGAAGGTCGACTGGTGGCACGGGCAGAGCGCGTGGTGGGTCTGCTGCTCGTACAGCGAGATCGGGCAACCGACGTGGGTGCAGATCTTGGAGTAGGCGAGCACGCCCTCGAAGCCGAGAGCCGCGGACTTGGCGTCCTTGATGTCGCTCGGCTGGATGCGGATCAGCATCAGCGCGGACTTGGCGATGACCTGCTGGAAGTCCTCGTCGGACTCCTGCAGACCGTCCGGACGCAGCGCCGAGGGGCCGGGCTTGGCGAAGGTCAGCGAGCCGACCGCGATGTCCTCGGCCTTCATCGGCAGGTTGGTGTTGACGTTGATCAGGCGGATCGGGGTGGTCGGAGTGGCCTCCTTCCAAGCCGTGGTGTCCAGGCTCGTCCCCGGCAGCGGGCCGAGGTCGCGCAGCAGCACCACACCGGAGAGCGGGACCAGCGCCATCGAGCCGATCAGCGTGTTGCGGATCATCTTGCGGCGGCCGAAGCCGGACTCGCCGGCACCGGTCTTGAACTGCTGGATGACGTCCGCGCGGACCTCGTCGTCGGCCTCGATCGGGTGACGCTCGGCCGGCAGCTCGACGTCCGACATCAGGGTGCGGGCCCAGTGCACGGCGCCGGCGCCGATGCAGAAGAGCGCCACGCCCAGGGTCATGCCGAGCGCGAAGTTCAGGGCGCTGATGTGACCCAGCGGGAAGATGTAGACGATCTTCGCCGGGTCGATGGCCACGTACGAGGCGATGAAGCCGACGGTGGCCAGCATCGAGACGATGAACAGCAGCGACACCTGGCGTTCGGCCCGCTTGGCGGCCCGCTCGTCGATGTCTGTCCGCCGCGGCTCGTGGGGCGGCAGGCCCGGGTCCGCGAACGGGTTGTCGGCAGCGGCTACCTCGCCGTGCCCTTCGCCGGCGCCGTGCGCCTGCGGCAGCTTGTCGTCTGACATGTCCTGGCTCATGACTTCTTGGCCTTGGTGGTGTGGGCGGCAACCCAGATCGCGACGGCGATCAGGACGCCGAGGCCGAAGATCCAACCGAACAGGCCCTCGGTGACCGGGCCGAGGCTACCCAGCGAGAGACCACCGGGGTTCGGCGCCTCGTTGGCCTGGTAGCGGACGAAGGCCACGATCTCCTGCTTCTGCTTCTCCGGCATGGTGGTGTCCGGGAAGGAGGGCATGTTCTGCGGGCCGGTCTGCATGGCCTCGTAGATGTGCTTGGGGTCGACGTTCTCCAGCGACGGGGCGAACTTGCCCTGCGTCAGCGCACCACCCGCACCGGCGAAGTTGTGGCACTGCGAGCAGTTGGTGCGGAAGAGCTCGCCACCCTTGGAGATGGCGTCCGTCTCGGTCGCGGTGTACTGCTCCTGGGTCGGCGTCACCGGGCCGGGACCCAGCGAGGCGACGAAGGCGGCCAGCTGGTCGATCTCGGCCTGGCTGTAGATGCCCTTCTTACGGGGGACCTGGGCGCCGGGCTGCTGGGCGGGCATCCGGCCGGTGCCGACCTGGAAGTCGACGGCGGCGGAACCCACGCCGACCAGGCTCGGGCCCATGCTGGAGCCCTGGCCGTTCAGGCCGTGGCAGGAGGAGCAGCCGACGGCGAAGAGCCGCTTGCCCTCGTCGATCGCAAGCGACTGCGCGGAGCTGTCAGCCTGGGCCTTCTCGGCGGGCGCGAACGCGGCGTACAGCCCCCCGGAGGCCACGAGGGCGAAGAGTAGGACGACCAGCGCCGCCAGTGGGTGGCGCCGTCGTGCGGAGAGCTTTTTCACGGATTAACCCCGGTGTCAGGATCTGGTCGTCTGGTGGTGGTGGCCCGGTGCCGGTGACGGTAACCGGCAGGGGCGTGGGGCACGGGCAAAGGACCCGTCGCCGCTCGGGCATTCGGGTCCGGCCGGCGAGCCAGCGACCTGATCGGTTACTTGATCAGGTAGATGGTCGCGAAGAGGCCGATCCAGACCACGTCGACGAAGTGCCAGTAGTACGACACGACGATCGCCGCGGTGGCCTGCTCATGCGTGAACCGCTTGGCGGCGTAGGTCCGCCCCAGCACCAGCAGGAAGGCGATCAGACCGCCCGTCACGTGGAGCCCGTGGAAGCCGGTGGTCAGGTAGAACACCGTGCCGTACGGGTCGGAGGACAACGAGAGGTGGTCCTTCTTCACCAGCGAGGTGTACTCGTAGATCTGGCCGCCGATGAAGATCGCGCCCATCACGAAGGTGACCGTGAACCACGAGCGGAGCTTCTTGACGTCACCGCGCTCGGCGGCGAACACGCCGAGCTGGCAGGTGAGCGAGGAGAGCACCAGGATCGTGGTGTTCACGGAGGAGAAGGGGACGTTGAGGGCATGCGCCTTCTCGGCCCAGAAGTCTGGTCCCTTCACGGAACGCGCCGTGAAGTACATCGCGAAGAGGGCCGCGAAGAACATCAGCTCGGAACTCAGCCAGACGATGGTTCCGACACTGGTCATGTTCGGTCGGTTGACCGATCCATGCGCGTGCCCGGTTTCTGTTGCTGTTGCTGTCGCCACGACCGACATTATGTCGGTCCCTTATTCCGTCTTCACGCCGGGGGGTCTTCCTCGGAGTGTCCGGTGCGTGCGGTATGCCCGGATGCCCGCACCAGCGGCTTTGGTCCCCTCGGGTGCCCTCGGACGGGCTGTCAGGGCCATCCGCTGACGCTCCATCGCCCGCACGGGTGACGGTGACTCACGCAAGTGGCTCCAGCCGGATCCCGGTGCCGGCGAGGAGATCGTGCCGGATGCTCACCGGGACGGGGGAAGCGGGAGTAGCATCCGGAGGTGGTGGACGTGGTCTGGATCACATTCGTCTGACACATGGGAGCAGGTCCGATGACGTACGGCAGCGACGAGACGCTCACCGTCCTCGTCTACAGCGACGACCGCAACACCCGGGCGCAGGTGACCTCGGCCCTCGGCCGGCGCCCGGCCGCCGACCTGCCGGAGCTGGAGTACCTGGAGTGCGCCACCACTCCGGCGGTGCTGCGGGCGCTGGAGAAGGGCGGCGTGGACCTCTGCGTCTTCGACGGCGAGGCGGTGCCGGCCGGCGGGCTCGGCCTGGCCCGGCAGGTGAAGGACGAGATCTACGGCTGCCCGCCGGTGCTGGTGCTGATCGGTCGTCCGCAGGACAGCTGGCTGGCCGCCTGGAGCCGGGCGGACGCGGCGATCTCCCAGCCGGTGGACCAGGTGGCGCTGGCCGAGGCCGCCGCCACCCTGCTGCGCGCGCGGCTGGGCGCCCGCACCCTGTCCAGCTGAGCCGGGCCGGGTCCGATCCCGCCGGTCAAGACGGTCGGGGCAGCGCAGAGCGCGGAGCCGTCTCAGAGGAAGAGAAGGGCCGCCGTCCACCGGACGGCGGCCCTGCCGCGCTCGTTAGGCTGGCGACGACCTGTTTTGTCCGCACCGGATGCGAGCTGGAGTCGGCCATGGTGAACGTGAAGCCTGTGAGTGGCGGTAACCACCCCACGCAGGTGAGCCGCACCTGGCCGGACGTCCTGACGGTGCTGCTCGGCGGCGGCGACCTCGGCCGGGCCGACACCGCCTGGGCGATGGACCGGATCATGAGCGGCGAGGCCAGCCCCGTCCAGGTGGCCGGCTTCATGGTGGCGCTGCGGGCCAAGGGCGAGACGGTCGACGAGATCTCCGGCCTGGTCGAGGCGATGTACGAGCACGCCAGGCCGCTGGTCATCCCCGGGCCCGCGGTGGACATCGTCGGCACCGGCGGCGACCGGGCGAAGACCGTCAACATCTCCACCATGTCGGCGATCGTCGCGGCGGCGGCCGGCGCCAAGGTGGTCAAGCACGGCAACCGGGCGTCCTCCTCGGCCAGCGGCTCCTCCGACGTGCTGGAGCGGCTCGGCGTGCGGCTGGACCTGACCCCGCGCCGGGTCGCCGAGGTGGCCGAGGAGATCGGCCTCACCTTCTGCAACGCCGCCACCTTCCACCCCGCGATGCGGCACACCGCCGCCGCCCGGCGCGACCTCGGGGTGCCGACCGCCTTCAACATCCTCGGCCCGCTCACCAACCCCGCCAGGGTGACGGCCCATGCGGTCGGCTGCTTCGACACCCGGCTGGCCGGCCTGATCGCCGGAGTGCTGGCCGAGCGCGGCTCCACCGCCCTGGTCTTCCGCGGCGACGACGGACTGGACGAGCTGACCATCTGCGACAGCTCCCGGGTCTGGCTGGTGCGCGACGGGCAGGTGACCGAGACCGTGCTCGACCCGCGCGAGCTCGGCATCGAGCGGGTGCCGATCGAGGCGCTGCGCGGCGCCGACCCCGAGTACAACGCCCAGGTGGCCCGCCGGGTGCTGGGCGGCGAGCACGGCCCGGTGCGCGATGCCGTGGTGCTCAACTCGGCGGCCGCGCTGGTCGCCCTGGACCTCACCGACGCGCCGCTGGCCGAGCAGCTGGCCGCCGCGATGAAGCGCACCGCCGCCGCCGTGGACTCCGGCGCGGCGATCGGGCTGCTGGACCGGTGGGCGGCGGCCACCGACCGCTGACGCCCCGTCAGCCGGCCGGTCGTCCGGATGGTGGAAGCGCGGTTGACCGCGTCTCGACGGTGTGCATAAGGTCTGCGTCAGGTCATGAGTGACAGCGCGACAAGCCCCAGCTTGCTGTCCGGCAACCCTCCGTCCGTGGCGGGGTGCCCTGGGTGAAGACCGGGCTCGGCGGCGACAGGTCCGCAGGGCAAGCGCGGACCACCGGACGACACGCACCCCCGGGGTCCTGACCCCAGGAGGAGTGCGTTCCCATGACGTCCACCCAGCTGATCGCCGACTGCGCCGCCCCGCTCGCCGTGCTCGGCGCCGACGTCCAGGTGCCGCTGGTCTCCGGTGAGAAGGTCGGCTACGCCGCGCTCGACTACGCCGCCAGCGCCCCCGCCCTGCAGCGGGTCTGGGACGACGTGGCCGGCTACGCCCCTTACTACGGCAGCGTGCACCGCGGCGCCGGCTACCTCTCGCAGCTCTCCACCGACCTGTTCGAGCAGAGCCGGCGGACCGTCGCCGACTTCCTCGACCTGCGCGACGGCGACCAGGTGGTGTTCACCCGGGCCACCACCGACTCGCTCAACCTGCTGGCCGGCGCGGTGCCGCCCGGCACCCGGGTGTTCGCCTTCGAGACCGAGCACCACGCCTCGCTGCTGCCCTGGCGGCAGGCCGGACTGGCCGTCAGCTACCTGCGGGCGCCGCGCTCGCACGCCGAGGCGGTGGCCGCACTGGACGCCGCGCTGGCCGAACACCCCGATGGCCCCGGCTGCTCTGCGTCACCGGTGCCTCCAACGTCACCGGCGAGCTGTGGCCGGTGGCCGAACTGACCGAGACGGCCCACCGGCACGGCGCCCGGGTGGTGCTGGACGCCGCGCAGCTGGCCCCGCACCACCGCGTCTCGGTGCGCGAACTGGACGTCGACTGGGTCGCCTTCTCCGGCCACAAGCTCTACGCCCCGTTCGGCGCCGGTGTGCTGGCCGGCCGCGCCGACTGGCTGGACGCGGCCGATCCCTACCTGGCCGGCGGTGGCGCCTCGCGGACCGTGGCCCGGCAGGCGGACGGCGCGGTCGCCGTCGAGTGGCACCGCGGCCCGGCCCGGCACGAGGCCGGCTCGCCCAACGTGATCGGGGCCTATGCCATCGCCTCGGCCTGCCGGGCGCTCGCCGAGACCGGCTTCGACCGGCTGCGGGACCATGAGCAGCTGCTGATCGACCGCCTCACCGCCGGCCTCGCCGAGATCCCCGAGGTCCGGGTGCTCAACCTGTTCGGGGACGGCGCGCCGCGGGTCGGGGTGCTCTCCTTCGTGGTGAGCGGCTGGAACAGCTCGCACTTCGCGGCGGCGCTCTCCGCCGAGTACGGGATCGGGGTGCGGGACGGGCTGTTCTGCGCCCACCCGCTGGTGCGCACGCTGCTCGGCTCCCAGGACGCGGCGCCCTCGGCGTGCGGTGCGCCGGAGCCCTCGCTGCCGGGGGAGCGCAGCCTCAACGCGATCCGGGTCAGCTTCGGGGCCGGCACGCCGGGGGAGCACGTGGACCGGTTCCTGGCCGCGGTGCGCGAGCTGGTCACCGACGGGGCGCGCTGGACCTACCGCAACGAGGGCGGCCGCTGCGTCGCGGACACCCGGCGCTGACGGGAGGGCATCCGGCGTCGAGTAGCGGACGGCCGCCAGTCGGCGGCCGGGCCGTCAGCTGTCCAGGCCGATGGCGAACGCCGCCTCCAGGTCGTGCTGGGAGTAGGTGCGGAAGGCGATGTGGGTCTCGGTGCTCACCACGCCCGGCACCTTGTTCAGCCGACCCGGGATCACATCGGCCAGGTCGTCGTGCCGCCGCACCCGGACCATCGCCACCAGGTCGCACCCGCCGGTCACCGAGTACACCTCGCTCACCCCGTCGATCGCCGCGATGGCCTCGGCGATCTCGGGGGTCCGGTCGATGCTGGTCTTGATGAGCACAATGGCTGTGATCACGGCGTGGCTCCTGGTTGGGGGATGGGGTCAGGGTATCGGGCCCGGCGGCCCAGGGCCCAGAGGGCCAGGAACCCGCCGGCGAACCCGATCACATGCGCCAGGTAGGCGACCCCGGGCTCGCCCCGGCGCGCCGACCACCACTGCACGGCGAACCAGAGGCCCAGCACCAGCCAGGCCGGAAACCGCAGCGGCAGGAAGAACAGCACCGGCACCAGCGCGGTCACCCGGGCCTTCGGATAGAGCCGCAGGTACCCGCCCAGCACCCCGGCGATCGCCCCCGAGGCGCCGACCAGCGGCCGCAGCGCCTGCGCCCCCGAGTGCGCGGTGAGCGCGTAGCCGTAGGTCGCCAGCAGTCCGGCAGCCAGGTAGAAGAGGAGGAACCTGGACCGCCCGAGCCGCTGCTCCACCGCCGGGCCGAAGACGAAGAGGAAGAGCATGTTGCCCAGCAGGTGCAGCCAGCCGCCGTGCACGAAGAGCGCGGAGACCGCGGAGACCGCGGGCAGCTTGCCCGGGGTGGACTGCGGCGGGCAGCCCGGCAGCACCGGTGCCAGCCGGGTCAGCTGGGCGGGCGTCAGCGGACGGTCGGTCAGCAGCTCCGCCGGGATGGCACCCCAGCGCTGCTGGTAGTGCTGGGCCGCGCAGGCCCGGGCGGCGGGCCGGGTGCCGTAGGCCGGGTTGACCCCGCTCGGCCCGGCCAGGAAGACCAGGCAGTTCACCGCGATCAGCACGTAGCAGACCAGCGGCACCGGCTGCGCTCGGGTCGGGGGCATGAGCCGATCCATTCCGCGCCGCACCAGTGGTGACACCCCGGTGTACGGCGAGCGGGTGAGCCGTCCAGCAGGTGGACGGTCCGCTGTCCGGCGGCCGGCGCCGGCGGCTCAGGCCCTAGGCTTGGGGCCCTGGCCGGAACCCGCTCCGGACCAGCGATCGAGAGGACCCCCATGCCTGTCCCCGTGCCCACGGCCGAGACCCGCTGGCGCTGCACGCTCTGCGGCAATCTGACCCGATTCGACGTGACCAAGTCCTCCCGGGTCGTCGAGTTCGTCCACCTCGACCTGGCCGGCGAGCCGCAGGTGGAGGAGCGCGAGGTGCTCACCGAGACCCTGGAGTCGGTGCGCTGCCGCTGGTGCAACGCGGTCGACCAGGTGGAGCTGGTGCCCCGGCCGGACGCCACCGAGGAAGCCTGACACCCTGGACCCGCGAGGGTGCCGTGTCGTGCGTGGTGTTCGTGGCATGCCGCACACGAGACAATTGCACCGAGCGGTGTGTCAGGAGACCAGGGATCGGAGCCGAGGACGCGATGGACGCAGCGAGTCAGGCCGCCGAGCCCGAGGGGCCCCAGCCCGCCGGCGGTGAGCCGCTGCCGGCCGACGTCCCCAGCGAGGCCGGGGCCGAGTCGGCCGAGCAGCTGGACCGCCCGCTCCCCGAGGGCGTGCGCCGCCGGGTGGTGGGGCTGGCCGCCGACGCGCTCGGCGGGCTGCCGCTCACCGAACTGCCGGCCACCCTGCGCCCGTACGCCAAGTTCACCGCCGCCCGCCGCGCCCGCTACGCCGGCACCGCGGTGGCCGCGGCGCTTGAGGCGGACCCGGTGTTCCGGACCCGGATAGCGGACCGCCTGCGGGCCGGCCAGCCGGACCTGGTGGCGGCCCTGGAGGCCGGCCAGGTGCCGGGCGCCGCCGAGCCGCTGGACGTGGCCGCCGCCGCCTACCTGCTGCGCACCCGCGGCTGGACCCGCCTGGTGGCCGAGGCCGGCGAGCAGGCGGAGCGGGCCGAGGTGGCCGATGCGGCCGCCGAGGCCGCCCGGCTGCTGGAGAAGCTCCAGGAGGAGCTGGCCGCGACCAAGGCGCTGGCCCGGGCCGACCTGGAGCGCCAGCGCGCCGAGAGCGAAGGGGTGCGCCGGGAGCTGGAGGCGCTGCGCAAGAAGGTGCGCAGTCTGGAGAGCGACACCCGCCGGGCCCAGGCGGAGAGCCGCAAGCTGCAGGGCGAGCTGGACAGCGCCAAGGCGGTGGCCGCCACCGAGCGGACCGGCCTGGAGAGCGAGAACCGCCGGCTGCGCCACCGGGTGGCCGAGCTGGAGAGCACCCTGGAGTCCGGCCGCCGGTCGGCCCGGGAGGGGCGCAGCGTGGCCGACATGCGACTGCGGCTGCTGCTGGACACCGTGCTGCAGTCGGCCCAGGGGTTGCAGCGGGAGCTGGCGCTCCCGGTCACCCAGCTGCATCCGGCCGACCTGGTGGACGCGGTGGTGCCGGGCACCGCCTCGCCGCACGACGTGGCCCGGCGCGGGCTGGCCGAGGACGATCCGGCGCTGCTGGACCAGCTGCTGGCGATTCCTCAGGTCCACCTGGTGGTGGACGGCTACAACGTGACCAAGACCGGCTACCCGACGCTGCCGCTGGAGCAGCAGCGGATGCGGCTGCTCGGCGGCCTGGCGATGCTGGCGCAGCGCACCCAGGCCGAGGTGACCTGCGTCTTCGACGGGCAGGACCTGGACGTGCCGGTGATCATGGCGCCGCCGCGCGGGGTGCGGGTGCGGTTCAGCCGGACCGGGCAGACCGCGGACGAGCTGATCCGCCAGCTGGTCCGGGCCGAGCCGCAGGGCCGCCCGGTGGTGGTGGTCTCGGCCGACCGCGAGGTGGCCGACGGCGTGCGGAAGGCCGGCGCGCGCCCCGTCTCGTCGGTCCTGCTGCTCAACCGCTTGGCGCGCAGCTGAGCCGCCGTTCGCCTGCCGCCGGTCCGTCCGTCACCAGTTGAGCGCCGGTGAAGGCCCGGTGAAGGCCGTTCGACCGAAGGTGGTTCGCGGCCGGGGGAGTAGCGCAGGGTTCTGATGTTCAGTAGGGTCCGGCGTCAAACCTATTTTTCCGGCCACTCACCCGATCAGGTAGGCGGCCGGCAGAAGAAGGAGCGGTCCAGTGGCGTCCCACCGCCGTCCCAAGCAGCCGAGTCGTGCGCGGGTCTACGTGTTCACCGCCGCTGCCGCGACGGCGGTCGCCCTCTCCGCGCAGCCGGGCGCCTGGGCCGACCCGAAGCCGTCGGTGGACGACGTCAAGACGCAGGTCGACGGACTGAACCAGCAGGTCGAGGCGGCGTCCGAGAAGTACGACGGGGCCAACGAGCGCGCCACCCAGCTGCGCCAGCAGGCCACCCAGCTGCAGGACCAGGTGGCCCGCACCCAGCAGCAGGTGACGGACCTGGAGTCCGGCCTGGCGGCGGTGGCGGGCGACCAGTACCGCACCGACGGGATCGACCCCGCGGTCCAGGTGATGCTCAACTCCAACCCGCAGAGCTACCTGGACCAGACGGCCAGCATGCAGATGGCCACCACCTCCGAGACCGCCGCGCTGAAGTCGCTCATGGACCAGCAGCGCAAGCTGGACCAGGAGAAGAAGGAAGCCGCCGACACGCTGGCCGAGCTGGACCGCTCGACGCAGGAGCTGAACGCGGCCAAGACCGATGTGCAGGGCAAGTTGGCGGCGGCGCAGCAGCTGCTGGCCTCGCTGAGCGCGGCCGACCGGGCGGCGGTCACCGCCGACGACCACGCCTCGCGCAGCGACGTCCGCACGCCGATCGGCCTGCCGCAGGCCGGCGGTTACGCGGGCAGCGCGGTGCAGCAGGCGCTGACCCGGCTGGGCGACTACTACGTCTGGGGCGCCACCGGCCCGACCACCTTCGACTGCTCGGGCCTGATGCAGTGGTCCTACGCGCAGGCCGGCGTCTCGCTGCCGCGCACCTCGCAGGAGCAGGCCACGGTCGGCACCGCCGTGCCCAGCCTGGCCGACGCGCAGCCCGGCGACCTGGTGATCTACGGCGCCGACGCGCACCACGTGGGGATGTACATCGGCAACGGCAAGGTGGTGCACGCCCCGCACACCGGTGACGTGGTGCGGATCGCCGACGCCGCCTCGATCGGCCCGATCAAGACCATCCGCCGGGTCTGACCCGACCCCGCTGACTCCCCGTCGAGCCACCTGGCCGGCCCTCCTGCTGAGGGTCGGTCAGCGCGTGTCCGGGTCCCGAGCGGTCCGAGTTGTGAGCTGGGACACCTGTTCGTCTGCGTCTTGATCACCGATGGGTGACGCGCTTATCACGGACAGTCAAAGTTCGTAAGTAATTCCGACAAGGATTTGAACACATCACGGACCTGTTACTAGGGTCGGCTCCAGACCGATGCGATGGCGATCACCCGACCCGGGTGGCAGCGGAGGTCCCGCCGAGTTCGGAAAGCAGCCCGGGCAGTTGACGGCCCGAGGGGAGTCCCCGCGGGGGTGCTGTGGACCGGAGCCGGGGAACCACACGTTCCTCCGGGGTGAATCGGCGCCAGGTCGGCCCGCGGGCCGGTGAGGCGTCGTAGGGCATGCTTCCGGCCCGAACCCGTCAGCTCACCCGGTAGGCGGCCCGAGGAAGAAGGATTCGTGGCGTCCCACCGTCGTCCCAAGCCCGTCGGCCGAACTCGCGCGTCGATCCTGACCGCTGCTGCGGCGACCGCCGTCGCCCTGTCCGCACAGACCAGCGCGCACGCCGACCCGGCGCCGACGCTGGACCAGGTGAAGACCCAGGTCGACGACCTCAACCAGAAGGCCGAGGCGGCCAACCAGGCGTACATGACGGCCCAGTCCAAGCAGCAGACGCTGCAGAAGCAGGTCGGCGACCTGCAGGACCAGGTGGCCCGGCAGCAGGACCAGGTGACCAACCTGCAGAACGGCCTGGCCGGCGTGGCCGCCGACCAGTACGCCAACGACGGGATATCCCCGACGGTTCAGCTGATGCTGAACGCGAACCCGGACAGCTTCCTCAACCAGGCCGGCTCGATCAACCAGCTGAACACCAGCCAGGGCGAGACGCTGAAGGAGCTCCAGCAGGAGCAGCGCAAGCTCGACCAGGACAAGGCCGACGCGAGCGGCAAGCTGGCCGAGCTGGACTCCACCACCGCCCAGCTGAAGTCCGCCAAGGACGACGCCCAGGCCAAGCTGAAGGCCGCCCAGGACCTGCTCAACTCGCTCACCGAGCAGCAGAAGCAGGCCATCGCCGCGCAGGAGGCCCAGGCCGCCGCCGCTGCCAAGGCCGCCGCCAGCCAGGCCCAGAGCCAGGCCGGCCAGCAGGACGCCGCCTCCCGCGGCAGCGCCCGCACCGATCTGAGCAGCATCCCGGCCGGCTCGCACGCGCAGGCCGCGATCGCCGCCGCCGAGTCCGCGCTGGGCTCGCCGTACGTCTACGGTGCCGCCGGTCCGACCTCGTTCGACTGCTCGGGCCTGATGCAGTGGGCCTACGCGAAGGCCGGCGTCTCGCTGCCGCGCACCTCCGAGGAGCAGGCCACGATCGGCACCAACGTGGGCACGGACATCGCCAACGCGCAGCCCGGCGACCTGATCATCTACTTCTCCGACATGCACCACGTCGGCATGTACGTGGGTGGCGGGCAGATCATCCACGCCCCGCACACCGGCGCGGTCGTGCACTACGAGAACGCCACCGTGATGCCGATCGCGGCCATCATCCGCGTGTGATGCGCCCCTGACGGTTCGTCGGGAAAGAGCCCGGTCCCCGCTTCGGGGGCCGGGCTCTTTCGGCTGCATGTCCGATTCTTGGTCAAATATTCGTATTGGCAGGGGTTTGGACTCGTCCGCCCCGACTCGCTAACGTCGGCGCGGATCTGTTCCGCCGCCGATTGGAGTCGTCAGCCCATGACGATGCCGCAACGCCCGGTGCTCCCGGGCCGCACTCCCCAGCAGGGCGCCGAACGTCGGCTCTCCCGGGTGCTGGCGGTCACCGCCGCCGCGACCACGGCGCTGGCGATAGCGGCGGGCGGCGCGGCGCAGGCGGCGCCCGGCGGGCCCGGACCGGACCGGGCCGGCGTCAGGGCGCAGGTCGACCAGCTCTACACGGAGGCCGAGCAGGCGTCGGAGCGCTCCACCGCCGCCGAGGACGACGCCAAGCGGCTGCAGCGCGAGGCGACCGAGCTGCAGGGGCGGTGGCCCGGGACCAGGAGGCGGTCACCGAGACCCGCACCGCGCTCGCCGAGATCGCCGCCGCCCAGTACCGCTCCGGCGGGATGGACCCGGCCGTGCAGCTGATGCTCTCCGGCGACCCGACCCGCTACCTGGCCGAAGCCCGCAGCCTGGGGCAGGCGGGTGAGCAGCGGGCCGACTCGCTGCGCACGCTCCAGCAGCAGGAGCGCGCCCTGGACCAGCGCCGCGCCGAGGCGACCGCCAAGCTGGCCGAGCTGGAGGCGGTCCGCAGCACGCTGGCGCAGAGCAGGCAGCAGCTGCAGGACCGGCTGAAGAGCGCCCAGGCCCTGCTCGGCACCCTGACCGCCGACGACCGGGCGCAGCTGGCCGCACAGGACGAGCGGGACGCCGAGCAGCGCGCCACCCGCGGCACCGACCGGCTCGACCTGGGCAGCGCGCCGCCCTCCTCGGACCGCGCCGGCATCGCGCTGGCCGCCGCGCTGGGCAAGCTCGGGTCGCCCTACGTCTACGGAGCCACCGGGCCCGATGCCTTCGACTGCTCCGGTCTGATGTACTGGGCCTGGCGGCAGGCCGGAGTGACCCTGCCGCGCACCTCCCAGGCGCAGGCGTTCGGGGGGCGGCGGATCAGCCTGGCCGAGGCGCAACCGGGAGACTTGGTGATCTTCTTCAAGGACATGCACCACGTCGGCATGTACGTCGGCGGTGGCACGGTGATCCATGCCCCGCACCCCGGAGCCCAGGTGCGGTACGAGAGCGTCTCGGCGATGCCGGTCTCAGCGGTGGTGCGGGTCTGAGCGCCGTCGAGAGGCTGCCGGTGGAGAGCGCGGCACACGCCGGTGCGGCCAGTCGCGCCGGGGTGTCGCGGCGTACCGCGCTGCTGCTGGTGGCGGGGGCGCTCACCCAGCTCTCGCTGCCGCCGGCCGCCGCGCCGTCCGCCGACCGGCGGCCGGCGGACGGCCGGCTCGCCGCCGACCGGCTGACCGCGCTGCTCGCCCGCCGCGCCGACCGGCTGCGGACCGGCGAGCTGGCCGCGCTGCCGCTGGCCGAGCTCGACTACCGGCCGGTCGGCTGGGACGCCGGCACGGTCACCGCCGAGCTGCGGTACCGGCTGCTCGGCTACGACGACTACCCCGCGGTGCTGCAGCGCCGGCTCACCCTGGCCGGCGCGGCGGTGACGGGCGAGGGCGCGGCCCCGGACGCGGCCGCGGCGCCCTGGGACCTGGGCACGCCCGACCCGGTGCGCGGGGCGCGCTGCCTGGTGCTCGGCCCCGCCGGGTCGGCCGAGCTCGCCGCGCTGGCGGCGATCGGCGACCGCGCGGTGCCGGCCGTCAGCGCCGTCTGGGGGACCGGCTGGGCGCAGCGGCTGGTGCTGCAACTGCCGGGCAGCGAGCCGCAGTTCGCCCAGCTGCTGGGGGTCGACCCGGGCTCCTACCAGGACATAGCCGCGGTCACCAGCGCGGCGGCCGGTGCGCCGCTGCACACCCCCGCCGACCGGGTGATGGTCAATCCGGATGCCTTCCGGCAGCTCAGCGAGGTCGGCAAGCAGGTGGTGATCACCCATGAGACCACCCATGTGGCGACCCGCGGCGACACCCACCCCTGGACCCCGCTCTGGCTCTCCGAGGGGGTGGCGGACTGGACCGCCTACCTGACCACCGGCCGCACCGCCCGGCAGATCGCGCCCGAGCTGACCCAGGACGTGGCGGCCGGCAAGCTGCCCACCGCGCTGCCCGCGGACAGCGACTTCGCGGCCGGCGCCCAGGGCATAGCGCAGGCCTATGAGCTCGCCTGGCTGGCCTGCGACCTGATCGCCCGGCGGCACGGCCGACCGGTGCTGGTCGGCCTCTACCGCGCGGTGGGCGCGGCCGGGCCCGGCGCGGTGCGGGACCAGCGGCTCGACCAGGTGTTCCAGCGGCAACTGGGCTACGGGCTGGCGCAGTTCACCCGCGACTGGATCGGCGAGGTGGAGCGGCAGCTGTCGCCGCAGGCCTGACGCGGCCCCGGCGGTCAGTCGTCCAGCAGGCTCTGCTCGTAGGCGATGCCGGGGCGCACCGGGTAGGAGGACTGCTCGGGGCCGGGCAGCACCGCGGTGACCGCGGTCGGCTCGGGCCGCTCGCCCCGGGTGCTGATCCACAGGCGGCGGCAGGAGACCACGGTGGCGGCGATCAGCAGCAGGTTGCGCGCGGTGATGGTGGCCACGCCCAGCGGGTGGCTGTTCACCGTGTCGCTGAAGTTCACCGGGAACTCCAGGGTGGTCAGCAGCGTGGCGATCAGGATCATCACGGCCACCGGGCGCTGGCTGGTGCCGCGCACGGTGAGGCAGACCGCGGACAGGCCGATCAGCCACACCATGTACTGCGGGCTGATCACCCGGCTGGTCGCGGTGAAGATCAGCAGCGCGGCCAGCGCGGCGTCGTAGGTGGTGGCCGCCTGCCAGTGGCGGGCCCGCAGCCGCCAGTAGAGCAGCCAGCCGAAGCCGACCGCGGTGCCGGCCAGCGCGACCTTGGAGATGACGCTGACCCACGGGCCGAGCATCTCCACCGAGCCGTAGTTCATCTGCACCTGGCCGTGCCAGGAACCGAACAGCCGGGCGAAGTGGATCGGCAGCGCGCCCACCGACTCCACCTCGATGCCGCGGTTGGCCTGGAAGGTGAGGAACTGGAAGGCACCGTTCATGCCGGCGGCGAGCAGGAAGGCCAGCGAGGAGAGCGCGGCCAGTGCGCCGGTCCAGGAGCGGGTGGTGCGGCGGCCGCGCGGGGTGCCGGCCAGGGCGACCAGTGGCCAGAGCTTGAGCAGGCCGCCGAGGCCCAGCAGCATGCCGCCGAGCACCGGGCGGCGCAGCAGCACCAGCAGGCCGATCACCGCGATGGCGGTCACCAGGATGTCGTAGCGGTTGTAGACGGTGGGGCCGAGCAGCGGCACGCCGACCACCCACATCCACCCGCCGGCCAGGCTGCGGCCGCGACGGGCGCCGGAGCGGACCAGCAGCACCATGGCAGCCGCGTCGAAGATGCCGCAGCACACCCAGAACGAGACCAGGTAGGACCACGGCAGCAGGCCCGGCAGCAGTATCACCAGGGCGGCGCCCGGCGGGTACTGCCAGGTCACGTCGTCCATCGGGAAGGTGCCGGTCTGCAGCACCTCGTACCAGGCGTGGTAGATCAGCGTGATGTCGGTGCTCACGTCCAGGCCGATCTTGATCACCCCGGTGATCATCAGCACGATCAAGGTCCTGCTGACCACCCAGCCGGTGCTCACGGCCCAGAGCGCGCCCCGGGCCGGGACCGTCGAGCTGATGGCGGTGGCGCCTTCGGCGGGCGGAGCGGTCAGTGCGACGGTGCTACTGCCAACGCTGCCGGCCCGATCGTCCGGGCCGTCCTCCGCCAACACCACTGAGCTCCCTCATTCATCTCGCCATACGTCCGCACCGGACCGGGCCGACGCTGACTGGTCGTACGCCTGTCCGTACGCCTGTCGCCCTGCCTGTCTTCTGCATCTGTCTACCGGTTAGGACTGGTCCGGCAGGAAAACGGTTGCGGCCTGCACGTCCGTTCCCGCCGCGACGGCATGGTGACCTATCGTACGGACCGGCGGGGGAGAACCATGCACCCCCCCGACCGTGCGAGGCGTGGCCAGTATGCCGAAAACCCTCATCGTCACCAACGACTTTCCCCCGCGCCCAGGCGGAATCCAGCGCTTTGTCCACAGCATGGCGGTGCGCCAGCCGGCCGCTGAGATTGTGGTGTATGCCTCATCATGGCGCGGCTCGGGCGACGCTCCCGATCGGGTGACCCAGCGGTTCGACGCGGAGCAGCCCTTTCAGGTGATCCGGGACCGGGCCACCATGCTGCTGCCGACCCCGCGGGCGGCCCGGCGGGCGGCGCAGATCCTGCGGGCCGAAGGCTGCGACTCGGTGTGGTTCGGCGCGGCCGCCCCGCTCGGCCTGATGGCGCCCGCGCTGCGCCGGGCCGGCGCCCGGCGGCTGGTCGGCATGACGCACGGTCATGAGGCGGCCTGGGCCCAGCTCCCCGGCTCGCGGCAGATGCTGCGGCGGGTCGCCGAGGGCACGGACACGCTGACCTACCTGGGGGAGTACACCCGGGTGCGGATCGCGGGCGCGGTCGGCCCCGGACCGGCGGCGCGGATGGCGCGGCTGCCGCCGGGGGTGGACGAGCGGGTCTTCCACCCCGGCTCGGGGGGCGAGGCGGTGCGGGCCGCGCTCGGGCTGACGGACCGGCCGGTGGTGGTCTGCGTCTCCCGGCTGGTGCGGCGCAAGGGACAGGACACGCTGATCGCCGCGCTGCCGCGGATCCTGGCGACCGAGCCGGACACGGTGCTGCTGATCGTCGGGGGCGGGCCCTACCTGCCCCGGCTGCGCAGGCTCGCCGAGTCGCTCGGGGTGGCCGGCTCGGTGCGGTTCACCGGGGAGGTGCCGTGGCCGGAGCTGCCGGCGCACTACGGGGCCGGGGACGTGTTCGCGATGCCGTGCCGGACCAGGCGCGGCGGGCTGGACGTGGAGGGGCTCGGGATGGTCTACCTGGAGGCCTCGGCGACCGGGCTGCCGGTGATCGCCGGGGATTCCGGCGGGGCGCCGGACGCGGTGCGGGAGGGCGAGACCGGGTACGTGGTGCCGGGGCGGGCGCCGGAGGAGCTCGCCGAGCGGGTGGTGCGGCTGCTGCGGGACGCGGCGCTGCGGCGCAAGCTCGGTGAGGCCGGGCGCGCCTGGGTGGAGGCGGAGTGGCGGTGGGAGCTGCTCGCGGGGCGGCTGCGGGGGTTGCTGGGGGCTGACTGAGCGCTTGCTCGCCGCAGCCCGCCCAGGCGCCTGGATACGACCGAGCGCTTGCTCAGCGCATACCGCTGAGCAAGCGCTCGTTCACACCATTACTTCTGGTACAGCGCCTCGACCTCCGCCGCGAAGTCCTTCAGCACCACATTGCGCTTCAGCTTCAGCGACGGCGTCAGATAGCCGTTCTCCTCGGAGAAGACGGTGTCCAGGATGCGGAACTTCTTCACCGCCTCGGCGTGCGAGACGGCCTTGTTGCCCTCGTCCACCGCCTCCTGGAGGGCGGCCAGCAGCTGCGGGTCCTCGCGCAGCTCGGCCACGGTGGCGGGCTGCCGGTCGTTCAGCTCCAGCCACTTGGGCAGGAACTCCTCGTCGACGGTGATCAGGCAGCCGATGAACGGCCTGCGGTCGCCGACCACCATCACCTCGCCGACCAGCGGGTGGGCCCGGATCCGGTCCTCGATCACCGCCGGGGCGACGTTCTTGCCGCCCGCGGTGATGATGATCTCCTTCTTCCGGCCGGTGATGGTCAGGTAGCCGTCGTCGTCGATGCTGCCGATGTCGCCGGTGGCGAACCAGCCGTCCTGCAGAGCCTCGGCGGTGGCGGCCGGGTTGTTCCAGTAGCCGGTGAACACCTGCGGGCCCTTGAAGAGCACCTCGCCGTCCTCGGCGATCCGGCACGCCGAGCCGGGCACCGGCTGGCCGACCGTGCCGATCTTCGGCTTGTCGGCCGGGTTGAAGGCGGTGGCGGCGGCCGTCTCGGTCAGCCCGTAGCCCTCCAGCACCGTGAAGCCGATGCCCCGGTAGAAGTGGCCGAGCCGCTCGCCGAGCGGTGCGCCGCCGGAGATCGCGTGGGTGGCCCGGCCGCCGAGCGCGGCCCGCAGCTTGCTGTAGACCAGCTTGTCGAAGAGTGCGTGCTTCAGTCTGAGCACCAGCCCCGCGCCGCCCTGGTCCTGCGCCCGGCTGTAGGCGATCGCCACGTCGGCGGCCTGGTCGAAGATCTTGCCCTTGCCCTCGGACTGGGCCTTGGCCCGCGCCGTGTTGAAGACCTTCTCGAAGACCCGCGGCACGCCCAGGATCAGGGTCGGGCGGAACGAGGCCAGCTCGGCGGTGACGTTCTTGATGTCGCTGACGTGTCCGACCTTGGTGCCGGAGATCGCGGTGGCGATCGGGGCGATCCGGCCGAGGACGTGGGCCAGCGGCAGGAAGAGCAGCACCGACCCCTCGCCCTGGACGAACAGGTCGGGCAGCCGGGCCGTCACGTTGCCCAGCTCGTGCAGGAAGTTGCGGTGGGTCAGCTGACACCCCTTCGGGCGCCCGGTGGTGCCCGAGGTGTAGACGATGGAGGCGATCGAGTCGGGGTTCAGCGTGGCCCGGCGCTCAGTCACCGTGGCGTCGGCCACCTCGGCGCCCGCCGCGGCCAGTTCGGCCAGCCCGCCGCGCTCGATCTGCCAGGTCCGCCGGAGCTCGGGCAGGCTCTCCCGGACCGACTCGACCACGGCCGCGTGGGTGTCGGTCTCGGTGAGCACCGCCACCGCGCCGGAGTCGCCGAGGATCCACTGCACCTGCTCCGCGGAGGAGGTCTCGTAGACCGGCACGGTGATCGCGCCGGCGCACCAGATCGCGAAGTCGAGCAGCGTCCACTCGTACCGGGTCCGCGACATGATCGCGACCCGGTCGCCCGGCTGGACGCCGGAGGCGATCAGGCCCTTGGCCGCCTGGTGCACCTCGGCCAGGAACGCGGCCGCGGAGACGTCCTGCCAGCGGCCGTCCACCTTGCGGGCAAGCACCGCGTTCTGCGGGCTGCGCTCGGCGTTCTGGTGGATCAGGTCCGAGAGGTTGCCACCGCTTGGTACCTGGTAGAGGGCCGGAAGGCGGAACTCGTCGAGCACTGCTGCTCCTCGTCTGCGACGCTGCGGGACGGCAGGACGTTACTGCCCAGTAGTCGGATTCCGATAGAGGGTCAGGGCGGGTGTTCGAAGTGTCACATCCACGGACGAACCCTGACCGAACGCCGACCGTTGTAATTTGCACGATACGGCAGCCACCGGATGACCCCGGACGGCGGCGGCGTGCCGGCCGTCGGCCGCCCACCGGTGGTGACTCCTCGGTAACCCCCGCAGGCACAGGGGCCCGGCCCGCGCGCGATAGCCTTCGGGTGCATTGACCGGCACTGACGACCGGCCCGGGACACACGCGGGATACACGGAGGCCCACCCATGGCGGAACACACCAGGTCGAGCATCGTCATCGCGGCGACCCCGGCCGAGGTGATGGCGGTGATCGCCGACTTCGAGGCGTACCCCGCCTGGACGGGTGAGGTCAAGGAGGTCGAGGTGCTCGGCTCCACCGAGCAGGGCCGCGCCGAGCAGGTCCGGCTGCTGCTGGACGCCGGCGCGATCCGCGACGAGCACGTGCTCGCCTACACCTGGGACGACGACCGCGAGGTCTCCTGGACCCTGGTGAAGAGCCAGATGCTGCGCTCACTGGACGGCTCCTACACGCTGGCCCCGGTGGCCGGTGGCACCGAGGTGACCTACCAGCTGGCCGTGGACGTCAAGATCCCGATGCTCGGCATGATCAAGCGCAAGGCCGAGAAGGTGATCATCGACCGCGCCCTGGCCGGTCTGAAGAAGCGCGTCGAGAACCCCTGATGCCGCGTCTGGTGCTGGTCACCGGGGACGCCGCGGCGATCCCCGCGGTGGCCGCCGCGAGTGCCGTGCACGCCGCAGGCCAGGGTGAGCGCACCCTGCTGCTGGCCGCCGACGACCCGCACCGGCTGCTGGACGAGCACCTCGGCACCCGGCTGAGCGCCGCCGACACGGAGGTCAGGCCCGGCCTGTGCGCGCGCCGCCTGGACGAGCAGCAGGCGTTCCGGCAGGCAGTGGCCGGCCTGGACGGGCGCCTGCGCACCGGCTACGACCTGCTCGGCGTCGACCCGCTGGAGCCCGACGAGCTGACCGCGCTCCCCGGCACCCGCGCGCTCGCCCTGCTGCACGCCCTGCGCGGCCCGGCCGACGGCAGGCCGTTCGACCAGGTGGTGGTCGCCGCCCCGCCGCCCGCCGAACTGACCGAGGCCCTCGCCCTCCCCGAGCAGCTCGACCGCTACCTGGCCCGGCTGCTGCCCGAGCAGCGCCAGGCCGCCCGCGCGCTGCGCCCGCTGCTGGCCGCGGTGGCGGGGATGCCGGCGCCCGCCGAGTGGCTGCACGCCGCCCGCGGCTGGGCGGCCGCCGAGCTGGCCGCCACCCGGTCGGTGATCGAGTCGCCGCACACCTCGGTGCGGCTCGCGGTGAGCGCCGCCGACTGCTCGGTGCCGGGCCTGCGCCGGGCCGCCGCAGGCCTGGCGCTCTTCGGGCACCGGCTGGACTCGGTGGCCGTGCACGGCGCGCTGCCCCGGCAGGCGGCCGACTCCGCCGACCCGTGGCTGGCCGAGCAGGCGGCGGCCGAACGCGACCGGCTGGCCGCCATCGACCTGGGCGTGCCGCTGCTGACCGCCGACCGCAGCGCCCACCAGGTGGACCGGCTGGCGGCCCAGCTGTTCGGCGACCGGCCCGCGCCGGAGCCGGCCGAGCGCTGGCCGTGGACCGCGGAGGACCGCCGCGCCGAGGACGGCGTGCTGGTCTGGCGGCTGGCCGCGCCCGGCGCCGACCGCGCCGACCTGGAGCTGGTGCGCCGCGGTGACGAGCTGGTGGTCGGCCTCGGCCCGTACCGGCGGATCCTGCCGCTGCCCGGCGCGCTGCGCCGCTGCACGGTGGCGGGCGCCGCGTTGCGTGACGGCGAGTTGACGTTGCGCTTCGCACCGGACCCGGCCCTCTGGCCCGAGCGCGGGTAGCCGGTAGCGTCGAACTCGAGGATCGCTGGAGAACGATCACTGGAGAGAGACGCGTCATGAACGATTCAAGCCCTGTCGACAACCCTTTGGTCGACGAGGTGCGCAAGCTGGTGTCGGCCGTCGGAGAGCAGGCCCAGCAGGTCCTGGGCCGCTTCCGGGACGACAACCCCGAGGTCTACCAGCACCTGGCGGCCGCCGGGAACGAGTTGCTGGCCGCCTACCGGGCGGTCCTCGACGGCCAGGAGCGCCGCTGGTCGCAGCCCGCGCCGGCGGATTCCGAGCGGATCGACCTGGACGCCGAACCGGACGCCGGGCCGGACCGCCAAGACGTCTAGACCTTATGACCGTGCGGCATCCGGCGGCTACCGACCGGATCGAATCGTACGACTTTTGAAGCCTCTCGGCGGGGTTCCCAGGACGTTGGCTTCGGATAATGTATGGCGAAGTGTGTACTGGAGCACGGCCGGGCGGTACCGTTTCCGCTCATCGGGCACGAGCGAATGACTGAGGGACACATGGCTCTGACCATCGGCGTCGACGTCGGCGGGACCAAGATCGCGGCCGGTGTGGTCGACGAGAGCGGCGAGATCCTGGCGCGCACCCGGGTGCCCACTCCGGCCGACCCGCAGTGGGCGGTCGACGCCATCGCCCAGGCGGTCCGCGAGCTCAAGGAGGAGTTCCCCGAGGTCGTCGCGGTGGGCGTGGGCGCCCCCGGCTTCGTCGACCGGGACCGTTCCACGGTGATCTTCGCGCCCAACATCGCCTGGGAGAACGAGCCGCTGCGCGGCCGGATCGAGGAGCTCACCGGTCTCGCCGCGGTGGTGGAGAACGACGCCAACAGCGCGGCCTGGGCCGAGTTCAAGTTCGGCGCGGCCGCTGACCACTCCGACATGGTGCTGATCACCGTCGGCACCGGCATCGGCGGCGGCATCGTGCTCGACGGCCGCCTGCACCGCGGCCGGTTCGGCGTGGCCGGCGAGATCGGCCACCTCAACATGGTCCCGGACGGCCTGCCCTGCGGCTGCGGCGGCAAGGGCTGCTGGGAGCAGTACGCCTCCGGCCGGGCGCTGCGCCGCTACGGCCGGGAGAAGGCCGCCGCCGACCCGGTGGCCGGCAAGAAGATGCTGGAGCTCAACGAGGGCGTCGCCGAGACCCTGCGCGGCATCCACATCACCGAGGCGGCCGAGGGCGGCGACCCGCTCGCCCTGGAGGTTTACGAGGAGGTCGCCGACTGGCTCGGCCGCGGCATGGCCGACCTGGCCGCCCTCTTCGACCCGGGCGTCTTCGTGCTCGGCGGCGGGGTCTCGGACTCCGGCCGGCTGCTGCTCGACCCGGTCGCCAAGGCCTTCGAGCGCTATCTGACGGGCGGCGCGCTGCGCCCGCGCGCCGAGGTGGTGCTGGCCTCGATGGGCTCCGCCGCCGGCATCGTGGGCGCCGCCGACCTGGCCCGCACGCGCTGACGCACCATCAACACGCCGCTGCCCCCGGGAGGTTCCTCCCGGGGGCAGCGGCGTTCGGACGTCACACCACCGCGCCGCCGTTCGGCGGCTCGGGGTCGTCGGGGTCGCGGTCCTTGAGGCGGGCGATCAGGGTGACGAAGCCGGCGAGGAAGGCGGGCAGGCCGACCCAGGCCGGCCAGCCGGCGACCTCGTGCCAGAAGAAGACGTCGAACAGCAGCAGGGCCGGACCGCCGAGGACGCCGATCCAGGCGAGCTTGGCGGTGGTGTCGCCGGTCGGCAGCGGGGGCGGCTCGGGCGGGACGAAGTGGCCCTCGTCCGGATCCTCGGCGGCCGCCCAGTCGCGCGGGCCGGCGGCCGGGGTGCGGGGACGCGGCTGCGGGGTGAAGCCGGCCACGTCCGTGCGGCTGCGGATGTTCTCGATCTCGGGCCAGTCCGGGCGGCTCAGGTCGACGGGGTCGTCGAACTGCGCCACCAGGGCGGCGAAGATCGCGTCCTGCTCGGCCTGACTGGGGGTCGGCCGCGGCTCGGTGTCCTTCGGGCGCTCCTCGCCGTCCCCCGCGGGGGTGTTCTCCTGCTCGTGCTCGTGCACTGCCGGCCCTTCGGTCCTGGTGGGCCCTCAGCCCCGCTGGTCGGTGGCCTCGGTGGGCTTCGTCGCCCTGGACAACCGCCGGACGAACCCGAGGGATTCCCCGAAGATCAGTTCGGCGTCGTGGTCCAGGGTCGCCACGTGGAAGCTCTGCTCGCAGAGCCGCTCCGTCACATCGACCGAGGATATCCGGGCGAGGACCAGAGCGGAGTTGGCCGGCGAGACCACGTGGTCCTGCGGGCTGCGCAGCAGCAGCACCGGTTGGCCCACCGCCGGCAGCGCCTGCTGGACCTCGCGCCAGAACCGGCTCAGCGACCAGGCCGCGTGCAGCGGGACCCGGTCGTAGCCGAGCTCCACGGTGCCCGGGCGGGCGATGTCACTGGCGATCCCCGGCCGGCTCGGGACCAGATGGCGCAGCACCGGCAGCAGCGCCGTCGCCGGGTTGTCGGACCGCACCGAGGGGTTGACCACCACCACGCCGCTGACCCGGTCGCCGTGGTCGGCGGCCAGCTTCAGCGCCAGGCCGCCGCCCATCGACAGCCCGAAGACGAAGACCTGCTCGCACTCCTCGGTGAGGAGCAGCAGCTCCCGCGCGGCCTCGGCGTACCAGTCCTGCCAGCGGGTGACCTGCAGATCCTGCCAGCGGGTGCCGTGACCGGGCAGCAGCGGCAGCGAGACGGTCAGACCGGCCGCGGCCAGCCGCTCGGCCCACGGCCGCAGCGACTGCGGGCTGCCGGTGAAGCCGTGGCAGAGGAGCACGCCGACCGGACCGGCGCGGTGGTGGAAGGGCTCGGCACCGGGCAGCAGGGGCATCCGGGGCTCCTCGGCGAGGGATCGGGTAGATCCAGATCGTCCCACGGCACGGGGCGGGCGTACAGACCTCGTGGACGCCGCACCCCCTCGGGTGCGTCCGACGCGCGATCGGGGCATTAGGATCGACCGGTCTGCAACACAGGAGGTCCGGGTTGTTCTACCGACTGATGAAGATGATCGTCGCGCCGATGCTGCGGATCTTCTTCCGGCCGTGGACGGAAGGAATGGAGAACATCCCGGACGAGGGGCCGGCGATCATCGCGAGCAACCACCTGTCGTTCTCGGACTCCTTCTTCCTGCCTGCACTGATGAAGCGTCGAGTCACCTTCATCGCCAAGGCCGAGTACTTCAACACGCCGGGCCTCAAGGGCCGGCTGACCGCGGCGTTCTTCAAGGGCGTCGGCCAGCTGCCGGTGGACCGCTCCGGGGTGCGCGGTGCCGGCGAGGCCGCGATCCGCAGCGCCATCGCGGTGATCGACAGCGGCGAGCTGTTCGGGGTGTACCCCGAGGGCACCCGGTCGCCCGACGGCAAGCTCTACCGGGGCAAGGTCGGCGGACTGGCCCGGGTCGCGCTGCAGACCGGCGCGCCGGTGATCCCGGTCGCGATGATCGGCACCGAGAAGGTGCAGCCGCCCGGCCAGGTGATCCCCAACTTCGGGATCCGCCCGGGCATCCGGATCGGCCGCCCGATGGACTTCTCCCGCTACCAGGGCATGGAGAACGACCGGTTCATCCTGCGCTCGGTCACCGACGAGGTGATGTACGAGATCATGCGGCTGTCCGGCCAGGAGTACGTGGACATCTACGCGACCGCCGCCAAGCGGCAGATCGCGGACGAGAAGAAGCGCGCCGAGGCCGAGCGCCGGGCCGAGCAGCGGGCCGAGCGGGCCGCCGAGAAGGAGCGCCAGGCGGCCGAGAAGGCGGCCCAGGCCGAGGCCGAGAAGGCCGAGAAGGCCGAGGGTTCGGAGCAGGACGGCAGGAGCTAGGTCCGCGATCGGGGGACGGGGACGGGGGCGGGGCGGCGATGGCCGAGCTGCGCAGTGGCGCGAGCGGGGCGGTGGCGGCCGGCGGGATGTCGGTGGAGCTGCCGCTGTGGCGGGCGATCAGCGTCTTCCGGGTGCTCGCGCTCGGCTATGCGCTGGCCCGGTACGGCGCCTCCTACCGCCACTTCGCCCACCCGGTCCCCGGCTGGATCTACCTGGGCGGCCTGGTGGTCTGGACGCTGGCCACGCTGCGCGCGTTCGGCAGCCCGACCCGGCTGTTCTGGCCGGTGCTCGCCGTCGACCTGGGGATCGCGGTCTACGGCGTGGTGCTGAGCGGGCAGATCGACACCCCGCAGCGGATCGCGGCCGGCTCCCTCACCCTGCCCACCATCTGGGCGGCCGGCACCGTGCTCGGCTGCGCGGCCAAGGGCGGCTGGCGCCCGGCCGTGACCGCCGGCCTGGTGATCGGCGCCGCCAACCTGCTCGGCCACGGCGGGATCACCGGCGACAACGTGCACAACTGCGTGCTGCTGCTGGTGGCCGGCTGCGCGATCGGCTACGTCATCGAGCTGGCCCGGGCCAGCGAGGCCACCCTCACCAAGGCGCTCAAGCTGGAAGCCGCGACCAGGGAACGGGAGCGGTTCTCCCGGGACATCCACGACGGCGTGCTCCAGGTGCTGGCCCTGACCCAGCGCCAAGTGCGCGGCGAGCTGGGCCGGCTGGCGGGCGAGCAGGAGCGGGCGCTGCGCGCGCTGATGACGGGCGGGCCGCTGCCCGGGCAGCGCGACGGCGAGCCGGCGGACGGGCCGCGTGATCTGCGGGAGCTGCTGACGCCGTTCGGCGACGAGCGGATCACCGTCGCAGCGCCGGCCACCGAGGTGCTGCTGCCCGCCCAGGCGGCCGCGGAGCTGGCCGCTGCGGTCGGTGCGGCCGTCGACAACGTGCGGCGGCACGCGGGTGACGCGGCCCGGGCCTGGATCCTGCTGGAGGACGAGCCCGAGGCGGTGACCGTCTCGATCCGCGACGACGGCCCGGGGTTCGCGCCGGGCCGCCTCGCCGAGGCGCGCGCGGCCGGGCGGCTCGGGGTGGTCCAGTCGATCGAGGGCCGGCTGCGCGATCTGGGCGGCACGGCGAGCTTCCACTCGGCGCCCGGCGAGGGCGTGGAGGTCGAGTTGACGGTGCCCAGGGAGGGCTGACGGTGATGGACGGGCTGCGGGTGATGGTGGTCGACGACCACCCGATGTGGCGCGAGGCGGTGGCCCGCGACCTGGCGGACGCCGGGTTCGGGGTGGTGGCGACCGCGGGGGACGGACCGGAGGCGGTGCGCCGGGCCAAGGCGGCGGCGCCGCAGGTGCTGGTCCTCGACCTCAACCTGCCCGGGCTGCCCGGGGTCGAGGTCTGCCGCCAGGTGGTGGCCGCCGACCCTGCGGTGCGGGTGCTGGTGCTCTCCGCCAGCGGGGAGCACGCGGACGTGCTGGAGGCGGTGAAGGCCGGGGCCACCGGCTACCTGGTGAAGTCGGCCGGCCGGGACGAACTGCTGGACGCGGTGCGGCGCACGGCGGCCGGCGACCCGGTCTTCACGCCCGGCCTGGCCGGCCTGGTGCTGGGCGAGTTCCGCCGGCTGGCCGCCGCGCCGGCCCCCGCCGGACCGGACCGGGGGGAGCCGGCGGTGCCCCGGCTGACGGCGCGGGAGACCGAGGTGCTGCGGATGGTGGCCAAGGGCCTGTCCTACCGCCAGATCGCCGAGCGGCTGGTGCTCTCGCACCGCACGGTGCAGAACCACGTCCAGAACACCCTGGGCAAGCTGCAACTGCACAACCGGGTGGAGCTGGTCCGCTATGCGATCGAGCAGGGACTGGACGAGGCCTGACGCGAGCCCAGCAGGTCGGCGACGATCTGCGGGCCCTGAAGGGTGAGCACCGACTCCGGGTGGAACTGCAGCCCGGCGAAGCCCGGGCCGCGCACCGCGACCACATCGCCGGTGGCCGGGTCGTGGGCCACCTCGATGCCGCCGGCGGCCAGTCGGGCTAGGCCGTCGGGGGTGCAGCGGGCGGTGAAGGTGTTGTAGAAGCCGACCGTGCGCGGCGTGCCGAACAGGTCGACCTGCTCCTGGGTGCCCTGGTAGACCTGGGCCTTGCGGTGCAGGTCGAGGCCGAGGGCGGCGCAGAGCAGCTGGTGGCTGAGGCAGACCGCGAGCAACGGCGCCGGCCGGCTGCCGGAGAGCGCGGCCGCCAGCGCATCGGCGACGATCGGCCGCAGCACCGCCATCTTCGGGTCCGCCGCGTCGGCCGGGTCGCCGGGGCCGGGCCCCAGCACCAGCGGCCCGGTGTGCGCGGCCACCCGCTCGGGCAGGCCGGGGGCGTCGAAGCGGACCACCTCCACCCGGTGGCCGAGCGAGCGCAGCAGATGGGCCAGCATGGTGGTGAAGGTGTCCTCGCCGTCCACCACCAGGGTCGGTTCGGGCTGCGCCGGCGGCAGCGGCTGCTGCATCCGCAGCCAGAAGGGGGCCAGCCCGGCCCGCCGGGCGTCCAGCGCGGCCTGCACCCGGTGGTTCTCGGCGAGCCGCGGGGCGGTGCCGTGGCCGGGCAGCCGGGTCGGGGCCGGCCGGGCGCCGAGCGCGGCCAGCACCCCGGCGGCCTTGGCGTGCGTCTCGGCCACCTCGCAGGCCGGGTCGGAGTGCCGCACCAGGGTGGCGCCGACCCGCACCACCAGCGAGCCGTCGGCCGGGTCGATGTCGGCGGTGCGGATGCAGATCGGCGAGTCCAACTGCTGGCCGCCGCCCGCCGAGCGCCCGATCAGCGCCAGCGCGCCCGCGTAGTAGCCGCGGCCCGAGGTCTCGTAGCGGCGGATCACCCGGGCGGCGTTCTGCACCGGGCTCCCGGTGACGGTCGCCGCGAACATGCTCTCGCGCAGCACCTCGCGGACGTCCAGCGAGGTGCGGCCGCGCAACTCGTACTCGGTGTGGGCGAGATGGGCCATCTCCTTGAGCCGGGGGCCGAGCACCTGGCCGCCGAGGTCGCCGACCGCGCACATCATCTTGAGCTCCTCGTCGACCACCATGGTGAGCTCCTCCAACTCCTTGGGGTCGTGCAGGAATTGGAGCAGCGTGTCGAGGGTCGGGCCGCCGGCCGGATAGCGGTAGGTGCCGGAGATCGGGTTCATCACCACCGTGCCGCCGCTCTGCCGGACGTGGACCTCGGGGGAGGCGCCGACCAGCAGCCGCTCACCGGTCGAGACCAGGAAGGTCCAGTAGGCGCCGCGCTCCTGGGAGAGCAGCCGGCGCAGCAGGCTCAGCCCCAGCCGGGGGGACCAGTCCCGGAGCGTGGCGCGGAAGTCGCGCCGGATCACGAAGTTGGCGCCCTCACCGCGCCCGATCTCGTCCTCGATCACCCGCCGGACGATCCCGGCGTACTCCTCGTCGTCGATGTCGAAGGCGCCGTCGGTCAGCGCCACCGGCAGGTCCGGCAGCGCGGCCAGCACCTCGGCCAGCGGCAGCGCGTACTGCTCGGTCACCGCCAGCGCCTGCAGCGGGGTGCCGTCGTCGTGCACCTCGAAGCCGCGCTCGCTCAGCTGCCGGTACGGGACCAGCGCCAGCAGGTCGTGGCGCGGCCGGCCGTCGGCCGGGGCGCCGGTCGGCAGCGGCAGCTCGGCCAGCGTCTCGTACCGGCCGACCTCGCCGATCAGCAGCTCCACGGTGTCCGGCGCCAGCCGCGGGGTACGGCGGTGCAGCAGGGCGAAGGCGGGCGCGCCGGGGGCGGTCAGGCGGGCGAGCAGGGCGGCGGTGGAGCTGTTCATCTGCAACCTCATTCCGAGGATCAAGGTCGCTCCACCGGGCGGGCCGCAGGTGCCGGAAAAACCGACGGCCGCCCGAGGGCGGCCGTCGTGTCGTCTACTGGGAACGCGCGATCCGTGGGCCACCTCGGGGGATGGTCCACCACCAGGAGAAGGTGTGCGGCGCGGTCATGGAAAGGACCATAGCGGATCGGCTCCCCAGGTGGGCCGCGCGGGAGGAATCGTCCACATCGCGTCTCACTACGTGGTTAGGCGAGGTAAATCGGTCGACGCACCCCGTAGCCTTGGCTGCGTGACCGTGACAACTGAGACATCTAGGACAGCCTTCCCCTGGCAGTCCCTGCCCGCGGCGCAGCAGCCTGAGTGGCCGGACCCGGAGGCGCTGCGCAACGCCCTTACGGAACTCGCCTCGTATCCGCCGCTGGTGTTCGCCGGCGAGTGCGACCAGCTGCGCGCCCGGCTCGGTGCCGTCGCGCGTGGCGAAGCCTTCCTGCTGCAGGGCGGCGACTGCGCGGAGGCCTTCGACGGGGTCTCGGCGGAGCACATCCGCAACAAGCTCAAGACCCTGCTGCAGATGGCCGCCGTGCTCACCTACGCGGCCTCGGTCCCGGTGGTCAAGGTGGGCCGGATCGCCGGCCAGTACTCCAAGCCGCGCTCCAAGGCGACCGAGACCCGCGACGGCGTGACCCTGCCGGTCTACCGCGGCGACTCGGTGAACGGCTTCGAGTTCACCCCCGAGGCCCGCCGCCCGGACCCGGAGCGGCTGAAGCGGATGTACCACGCCTCCGCCGCCACCCTGAACCTGGTGCGCGCGTTCACCACCGGTGGCTACGCCGACCTGCGCCAGGTGCACGCCTGGAACCAGGACTTCGTGCGCAACTCGCCGGCCGGTCAGCGCTACGAGCGGCTGGCCAAGGAGATCGACAACGCGCTGAACTTCATGCAGGCCTGCGGGGTCACCCCGGAGGAGTTCCGCACCGTCGAGTTCTACTCCTCGCACGAGGCGCTGGTGCTGGACTACGAGACCGCCCTGACCCGGGTGGACTCGCGCACCGGCGAGCTCTACGACGTCTCGGGCCACATGGTCTGGATCGGCGAGCGGACCCGCCAGCTGGACCACGCGCACATCGAGTTCGCGTCCAGGATCCGCAACCCGATCGGCGTCAAGCTCGGCCCGACCACCTCGGTCGACGAGGCGCTGACCCTGATCGAGCGGCTCGACCCGGACCGCGAGCCGGGCCGGCTCACCTTCATCACCCGGATGGGCGCGGGCAAGGTCCGCGACCGCCTGCCGGAGCTGGTGGAGAAGGTCACGGCCAGCGGCGCGCAGCCGGTGTGGATCTGCGACCCGATGCACGGCAACACCTTCGAGGCGGAGACCGGGCACAAGACCCGCCGCTTCGACGACGTGCTGGACGAGGTCAAGGGCTTCTTCGAGGTGCACCGCGCGCTCGGCACCCACCCGGGCGGCATCCATGTGGAGCTGACCGGTGACGATGTGACCGAGTGCGTCGGCGGCGGCGACGAGGTGCTGGTCGACGACCTGCACCAGCGCTACGAGACGGCCTGCGACCCGCGGCTCAACCGCAGCCAGTCGCTGGACCTGGCCTTCCTGGTCGCGGAGATGTACCGCGAGCACTGAGGCGAGCGCGAAGGCAGTGTGACGAAGGCCCTGTCCCCGAACGGGGGCAGGGCCTTCTCGTACCGTCCAGCAGTTCGGTAAGGTAAGCCTTAGCTCACCGGCGCCACGGCGCCCCGCACCACCCCGGGAGAGACCGCGATGTATGTATGCATGTGCCATGCGGTCACCGAGGACCAGGTGAAGCGGGCCATCGACGCCGGCGCCAACTCGCCGCGCCAGATCGTCGCCCAGGGCTGCAAGGCCGGCACCGACTGCGGCTCCTGCGTCCGCCGGATCCAGGCCCTGCTGGGCGAGCACGGCGCCCGCCCGTGCCCGACCGCCCGGCTGGCCGCCAAGCTCGGGCTGGCCGATCCCGGACTCGACCGGCGCAACGCCCCCGAGCCGATCCCGGCCCCCGAGGCGGTCCCGACGGCCGAGCCGGTCCGGGTGACCGGCTCGCAGGCCGCCTGAGCGGTCAGCTCTCCTCGGGCTGCTCGATCAGCGTCGACAGGTAGAGCGCCTCGCCGAGCTTCTCCACCAGCTCCAGCTGGGTGTCCAGGTAGTCGATGTGGTCCTCCTCGTCGGCCAGGATCGACTCGAAGATGTTGGCCGAGGTGACGTCGTTCTTGGCCCGCATCACCACGATGCCGCGGCGCAGCCGGTCGATCGCCTCGACCTCCACCTGCCGGTCGGCCTCGAACATCTCCTTGACCGTCTGGCCGATCCGGACGTGGAAGAGCCGCTGGTAGTTGGGCAGGCCGTCGAGCAGCAGGATCCGGTCGGTGAGCACCTCGGCGTGCTTCATCTCGTCGAAGGACTCGTGCCGGGTGAAGGCGGCGAGCTTGGTCCAGCCGAAGTGGTCCTGCATCTTCGAGTGCAGGAAGTACTGGTTGATGGCGGTCAGCTCGGCGGTGAGCTGTTCGTTGAGGAACTCGATGACCTCGGGGTCGCCCTTCATGGTGTGCCTTCCTGCCCTCGATGGGTGCGCGCAGCGCCGGACGCGGCGGTGGGACGCATCGTGGCATCGCCATGAGTGGTTTTTCCAGTAAGTTCACACTCACTCGGGTCTGTGTCGGATTGCCCGATTTCATGGCTATTGAGACATTCGCAGGGGAGCGCAGGGCCGACAAGGGGCGCGCGTCGATCGGCGCCCGCCGTCTGTCACCATGGAGCCATGGGTCGGTCCGAGCAAGCAGCAGCGCAGCCGCCTGACCCGAGGCTCCCGCCCGGACAGCGCCTGCAACGCGGCTGGCCGGTGCTGCACTACGGCCCGATCCCCCGGTTCAAGCCGCTGACCTGGGACCTCCAGGTGTTCGGGGCGACCGCCTCCGGCGCCAAGCACAGCTGGAACCACGAGGAGTTCCACCGGCTGCCGCGCGCCACCGTGCGCGCCGACTTCCACTGTGTGACCCGCTTCTCGATGCTTGACAACGAGTGGAGCGGAGTCGCCGGCGCCACCCTCCTGGACCTGGTGCCGCCGGCCGCCGATGTCACCCATGTGATGGTGTGGGCCGAGTACGGCTACAGCGCCAACCTGCGGCTGGCCGAGTTCGCCGACCCGCGGACCCTGCTGGCCACCCACCACGACGGCGAGCCGCTCACCGCCGAGCACGGCTTCCCGGTCCGGCTGATCGTCCCCGGGCTGTACGCCTGGAAGGGCCCCAAGTGGGTGCGGGCCGTGGAGTACATGACGGCCGACCGGCGCGGCTTCTGGGAGGAGCGCGGCTACCACAACCTGGCCGACCCCTGGCGCGAGCAGCGCTACACCTACCAGGAGGAGCCGGGGGACGGCCCGCTCAGCTGAACCGCCGGCCGCCCCCGCGTCCCGCCAGACCGTCAGGACGTCGGAACATCGGAACGTCAGAAGATGATGGTCACCGTGCTGCCCTTGGGCGTCATGGTGCCGGCCGTCGGGGACTGCGAGGAGACGCTGCTCAGCCCGAAGAAGTTCAGGCCGCTGGTCTTCACCTTGAACCCGGCCGCGGTCAGCGCCTTGGTGGCGTCCGACTGGCTCATGCCGCCCACATCGGGCACCGCCACCGGCTGCGGGCCCTTGGACAGCGTCAGCGTCACCGTGGTGCCGGGCGAGGCGGTGCCCGTGACGTCCTGGGAGGCGACGGACCCGGCGGGCGCGGTGTCGGAGTACGCCTGGTCGGCGGCGAGGGCCACCTTGAAGCCGGCCCCGGTGAGCAGCGACTGCGCCTGGTCCACCGGCTTCCCGGTGGCGTCCGGCACCGGCACCGGCGGGGCGCCCTTGCTGACCAGCAGCGAGACCGCAGCGTTCACCGCCAGCTGCTGTCCGGCGGCCGGCGTGGTGGAGATCACCGAGCCCTGCGGCACGGTCGGGCTGTAGTCCTCGGTGGTGCTGCCCGGGGTGAGCCGGGCCTGAGTGAGCGCTTGCTTGGCCTGGTCGAGCGGCTTGCCGGTGACGTCCGGCACGGATATCCGCTCCGGACCCTTGGAGATCACGACCTTCACCGCGTCGCTCTTGCGGATCTTCTGGCCCACCCCGGGGGCGCTGCTGATCGCCTGCCCGGCCGGCACCGTCTCGCTGTACGCCTGGCTGAAGCTGCCCCGCAGGCCGGCCCCGCCGAGGGTGGCGGCGGCCTGCGCCTGGGTCTGGCCGAGCACGCTCGGCACCACGGCGTAGACCGCCCCGGAGAGCAGATAGGTGAGGACGGCGACCACCGCGACCACGGCGGCCAGCACCCCGCCCCAGACCACCGAGCGCCGGGAGCGCGGCGACATCGGCTTGCGGAGCGGCGGCGGCTCGTTGTACGGCCGCTTCGGCAGCAGCGGGGGCGGCCCCTGCCGCTGCGGGGTGAGCACGGCGGTGCGCTCGGCCATGAGCGGTGCGGCAGGAAGCACCGAGGTGGCCTCGGTGGCGGCGAACCGCGGGGGCTGGTGGGTGGAGGCCGGCGGCTCGGCGTCCAGCTGCGCCGGCGTCAGGCCCCGGCGCAGCCGCTGCAGCGCGGCCAGCAGCTCGACCGCGTCCCACGGCCGGGCATCCCGGTTCCGTGCGGTGGCGGCGGCCACTATCGCGTCCAGCTCCGGCGGCAGGCCCGGCACCGCGCGGGACGGCGGCGGTACGTCCTCCTCCAGGTGACGGTAGATCACCTGCATCGGGGTCTCGCCGACATACGGCTTACTGCCCGTCAGCAGCTCGTAGAGCATGATGCCGGCCGCGTAGACGTCCACCCGCTGGTCGGTCGGGCCGGTCGGCTGGATCTGCTCGGGCGCCAGGTAGGAGACCGTGCCCATGATGAGGCCGGGCGTGGTGGTGCTGGAGTCCGAGGGCTCCGACTGGGTGGTCATCCGGACCAGGCCGAAGTCGGCCACCTTGACCAGGCCGCCGTCGGTGATCAGCACGTTCTCCGGCTTGACGTCCCGGTGCACCAGGTGCGCCCGGTGCGCGGCGCCCAGCGCGGCCAGCACCGGCTCCATCACGTCCAGCGCCGCCCGCACCGAGAACGCGCCCCGGTCGGCCAGCACCTCGCGCAGCGTGCGGCCCGGCACGTACTCCATCGCCAGGAACGCGTGGCCGCCGTCCGCGCTCTGGTCGAAGACGTTGACCACATTGGGGTGCGAGAGCCGGGCCACCGCTTTGGCCTCGCGGATGAACCGCTCGGCGAACGCCGGATCCCCCGCGAACTGCGGGTGCATCACCTTGAGCGCCACCACCCGGTCCAGCCGGGTGTCGGTGCCCTTGTAGACCGTGGCCATGCCGCCCACCGCGATCCGCTCCTCGACCCGGTACCGGCCGTCGAGGAGCGATCCGATCAAGGAATCGTTCAGCGTCATGTCCACCCGAGGAGTCTAGGGGCGGCCAGGGCACGGTTGGGTGACCCTGACGTCATCGTTCGGTACGGCCGCGCCCCGGCCGCCCCGACCCGTCGTCAGAACGCCGGCCGCTCCCGGTGGTCCAGGTCGGCGCGCCCGGCCATCGCCGAGGAGGCCTCCGCGTGGAACCGGCGCGGGATCCGCCCGGCCCGGTGGGCGAGCCGACCGGCCTCGACGGCCCGGCGCATCCCCTCCGCCATCAGCACCGGCTGCTGCGCCCGGGTGACCGCGGACGCCAGCATCACCGCCGAGCAGCCCAGCTCCATGGCCAGCGCCACGTCGGAGGCGGTGCCCGCGCCGGCGTCCAGGATCACCGGCACTCCGGCGCCCTCCACGATCAGCTGAAAGTTGTGCGGATTGCGGATGCCCAGGCCGGAGCCGATCGGCGAGCCCAGCGGCATGATCGCCGCGCAGCCCACGTCCTCCAGCTTGCGGGCCAGCACCGGGTCGTCATTGGTGTACGGCAGCACCGTGAAGCCGTCGTCCACCAGGGTCTCGGCGGCGTCCAGCAGTTCGATCGGGTCGGGCAGCAGGGTCCGCTCGTCGGCGATCACCTCCAGCTTCACCCAGTCGGTGCCGAGCGCCTCGCGGGCCAGCCGGGCGGTCAGCACCGCCTCCCCGGCGGTGAAGCAGCCGGCCGTGTTGGGCAGCACCCGGATGCCGTTGCGGACTAGGACGTCCAGCACCGAGCCCTGGGTGCCGGCGTTCACCCGGCGCATCGCCACCGTGGTCAGCTCGGTGCCGGAGACGATCAGCGCCTGCTCCAGCACCTCCAGACTGGGCGCGCCGCCGGTGCCCATGATCAGCCGGGAGCTGAAGGTGGTGTCACCGATGATCAGACCGTCTTCTAGCGTGACAAGCGCAGTGTCGGCCATGTCGTCAGCCTCCCTGCACGGCGGTGAGGATCTCCACCCGGTCCCCGGCGGCCAGCCGGGTGCCGGGCCAGGCGCCGCGCGGCACCACCGTCTCGTTGACGGCGGCGGCCACCCCGGTGGGGGCCTTGCTCAGCTCGGCGACCAGCTCGGCGAGGGTCGCGAGGTCGGAGACCTCGCGCGGCTCGCCGTTGACGGTCAGGGGGATCTGGTTCATCGGGGGCTCCTGGCGAAGCGACTGGGGGAGAAGGGGGCGGCCAGGGCGGGGACGGTGCCGGTGGCCAGGTACTCGGCGATCAGGTCGGCGGTCACCGGGGCGAGCAGCACGCCGTTGCGGTAGTGGCCGGTGGCGGCCACCAGGCCGGGCAGCGCGGTGGGGCCGAGCAGCGGGGCGTTGTCCGGGGAGCCGGGGCGCAGACCGGCGGAGCTCTCCACCAGCGGCAGCTCGGTGATCCCGGGGACCAGCTCGTGGGCGTCGCGCAGCAGCTCGTAGACACCGCCGGCGGTCACCGTGGTGTCGTAGCCCTGCTCCTCGACGGTGGCGCCGATCACCAGCTCGCCGTCGGCCCGCGGCACCAGGTACAGGTGGCCGCCGCGGACCACGGCGCGCACGTTGCGGGACAGGAACGGGCCGTAGGCGGGCGGGATCCGCAGCCGCAGGATCTGGCCCTTGACCGGGCGGATCGCGGGCAGCACGCCGTCGGGCAAGCCGGGCAGCTGATGGCTGCGCGGGCCGGCCGCCAGCACCAGCTGCCCGCCGGTCACCCGCTCGCCGGTGCTCAACCGGACGCCGTGCGCCCGGTCGCCCTCGACCAGCAGTTCCACCGCTTCAGCCCGGTGCAGGGTGACGCCGGCCAGCTCGCAGGCGCGCAGCAGCGCGGTCGACAGGCGCCGCCCGTCCACCTGGTGGTCGTCGGCCACGTGCAGGCCGCCGCGCACGCCGGGGGCCAGCATCGGTTCGAGCTTGCGGGCCTCCCGGCCGGTCAGCCAGCGCGAGTCCAGGCCGAGCCGCTGGTGGAAGGCGTGCAGCTCGCTCAGCTCGGCCTTGTCGTCGGCGTCCAGCGCGACCGCCAGGGTGCCGGTGGCGCGGTAGCCGGTGTCCAGGCCGGTGGCCGCGGTGAGCTCCTGGCAGAAGTCCGCGTAGCGGGTGTTGGAGGCGATCCCGAGGTGCAGCAGCGGCTCCTCGCCGTACTGCAGCTCGGTGACCGGGGCCAGCATGCCGGCCGCCACCCGGGCCGCGCCGCCGCCGGGGGCCGGATCGACCACGGTGACCGACAGGCCGCGCTGGGCCGTGCGCCAGGCCAGGCCGAGACCGATGATGCCGCCGCCGATCACCAGGACGTCGGAACGCGCACCGTCTTTGAAGCGCGTCAAGAGGACCACGTCTCCCTTCGCCGGAATGACCCGGATCAGGTTCGGACGGTCGCAGGCCGCCGCAGCCCGCCTCTCAGCCCGGTGCGCCGGGCTCCCGTGAGGATGACCCCACCATAACGCCGGGTGAGCGCCGGGCTGAAGACCGACCGTGGGCGGGGGCCCGCCCGCTCGCTACAGTGGCCCGGTGACGGATGAGCGGGTGGTGATCGTCGGCGCCGGAATGGCGGGGGCGCAGTGCGCGATCGCGCTGCGGGAGGGCGGCTGGCGCGGGCCGGTCAGCGTGGTCGGTGCGGAACCGCACCGGCCCTACGACCGCCCGCCGCTCTCCAAGGACGTGCTGCTCGGCCAGGCCGACACCACCGCCTTCGACCTGGACTGGGACCAGCTCGGCGTGGAGCTGCTGCTCGGCCGCACCGCCACCGGACTGGCCGACGGCGTCCTGCACACCGACGCCGGACCGGTCGGCTTCGACCACCTGGTGATCGCCACCGGCGCCCGGGCCGCCTCGCTTCCCGGCGCGGCCGACGCCCACCTGCTGCGCACCATCGACGATTCGCTGGCACTGCGTGAGGTGCTGCGGCCCGGAACCAGGCTGGTGCTGATCGGCGCCGGCTGGATCGGCGCCGAGACCGCCACCGCGGCCCGCAAGCTCGGCTGCGAGGTGACCGTGCTGGAGGCCGCCACCGCGCCGCTGCCCGGTGCGCTGCCCGCCGCACTGACCGAGCCGATGCTCGACTGGTACCGGGAGGCCGGAGTTCAGCTGCGGCTCGGCGCGGCGGTGGCCGCCGTCGAACCGGGCGCGGTGCGGCTCGCCGACGGCACCGAGCTCGCCGCCGACCAGGTGGTGGTGGGCATCGGCGCCCGCCCCGACACCGCCTGGCTGGCCGGCAGCGGCATCGCGCTGGACGCGGCCGGCGCGGTGCTCGCCGACGACCGGCTGCGCACCTCGCTGCCCGGCGTCCGGGTGGCCGGCGACTGCGCGAGCTACCCGTCGGCGCGGTTCGGCGAGCGGATCACCGTGCAGCACTGGGACCACGCGCTGCACTCCGGACGGGCCGTGGCCGCGGGCCTGCTCGGCGGCGACGCGCCCTACGACCCGGTGCCGTACTTCTGGTCCGAGCAGTTCGGGCGGATGGTGCAGTACGCCGGCCGGCACGCGGCGGGCGACCGGCTGCTCTGGCGCGGCTCGCCCGCCGAGGCGTCCTGGAGCGCGCTCTGGCTGCGCGACGGGGTGCCGACCGCACTGCTGGCGGTGGACCGGCCGCGCGACCTGGCGCAGGGGCGGCGGCTGATCGAGCAGGCGCGGGCGGTCGACCCCGTGCCGGCGGCCGACCCCGAGGTGCCGCTGAAGGCCGCGATCGTCGCCTGACGTGTGGGGTTGGTGCGAGCGCGGCCGGATAGATGGCAGGCTGGTGCCGTGAGTAGTGAGACGGAATCCATGATTGAGCGGCTCGTTCCCGAGTGGCTGTACCTGCCCGACATCTCCGAGCGCTGGGGTGTGGCGGTCACCGAGGTCCGCCAGATGGTCAAGGACCACAAGCTGATCGCGGTCCGCCGCGGCCCCAACAATTCGCTGCAGGTGCCGGCCGCGTTCATCGAGGACGACGGCCTGGTCAAGCACCTGGCCGGCACCCTGACGGTGCTGCGCGACGGGCGCTTCAGCGACGAGGAGATCCTCGAGTGGCTCTTCACCGAGGACGCGTCGCTGCCCGGCAGCCCGATCCAGGCTTTGCGCGAGAACCGCGGGACCGAGGTGAAGCGCCGCGCCCAGGCGCTCTCGCTGTGACGCCGGACCTGCGTGGCCGACTGGCCGACGCGCGGCTCTACCTGTGCACCGACGCCCGCCGCGAGCAGGGCGACCTGGCCGAGTTCCTGGACGCGGCGCTGGCCGGCGGCGTGGACATCGTGCAGTTGCGGGACAAGGGTCTGGAGGCCCGCCAGGAGCTGGCCGCCCTGGAGGTGTTCGCGGACGCCGCGGCCCGGCACGGCAAGCTGCTCGCGGTCAACGACCGGGCGGATGTGGCGCACGCCGCCCGCCCCCAGGTGCTGCACCTGGGGCAGGACGACCTGCCGGTGGCGGCTGCCCGGGCGATCGTCGGCGACGAGATGCTGATCGGCCGGTCCTGCCACGCCGAGTCGGAGGTGGCCGCCGCGATCGCCGAGCCGGGTGTGGACTACTTCTGCACCGGCCCGACCTGGCCGACCCCGACCAAGCCGGGCCGCCCGGCCCCCGGGCTGGGCCTGGTGGAGTACGCGGCCCGGCAGCGGAGTGACCGGCCGTGGTTCGCGATCGGCGGGATCGACCTGGGCAACCTGGACCAGGTGCTGGCCGCCGGCGCCCGGCGGGTGGTAGTGGTCCGCGCGATCACGGCCGCCGAGGACCCGGGAGCCGCGGCCGCCGAGCTGGCCCGGCGACTGCGCGCGGCGGGCTGACCGCTTCTGCGAACTGGCGGGCCGTCCACGGTAGTTGACGGCCCGCCGGGTCGTTCTCCGGGAGGCGGCTGGTCAGTACCGCCGCACGGTGGCGGCCTCGGCCAGCGCCCGCAGCGCCTCCCGGACCGTCTCGTCCGCCAGCGGGGCCGCCTCCAGCGCGCCCAGCGACTCGTCCATCAGCTGCTCGATCCGCTGCTCCACCTGCTCGGCGGCGCCGCTGCGCGCCACCAGGGTGCTCAGCTCGGCGATCTCCTCGCCGGTCAGCCCGGGGGCGCCCAGCCGGCTGTCCAGCTCCTTGGCGTCCACCTCGTCCAGGCCGCGCAGCGCCAGCGCCACGAGCAGGGTGCGCTTGCCCTCGCGCAGGTCGTCGCCGGTGGGCTTGCCGGTGACCGCCGGGTCGCCGAAGACGCCGAGCAGGTCGTCCCGCAGCTGGAACGCCTCGCCCAGCGGCAGCCCGAACGCCCCGTAGGCGGCGACCAGTTCGTCGGACGCGCCGGCCAGCCGGGCGCCCACCTGCAGCGGCCGCTCGATGGTGTACTTCGCCGACTTGTAGTGCAGCACGGTCTGCGCCCGGGTGAGCGCCAGCTCGTCCATGGAGTCGCCGGCCACCGGCTCCAGCACGTCCAGGTACTGGCCGGCCATCACCTCGGTGCGCATCAGGTCGAAGACCGGCTTGGCGGCCAGCACCGCCGCCGGCTCCAGGCCGCAGCGCACGAACAGCTCGTCGCACCAGATCAGCAGCAGGTCGCCGAGCAGCACCGCGGCGCCGGCCCCGTACTGCTCGCGGTCGCCGCGCCAGCCGCTGGCGCGGTGCCGGGCCTCGAACCGGCGGTGCATCGACGGCAGGCCGCGGCGGGTGTCGCTGCGGTCCATCAGGTCGTCGTGCACCAGGGCGCTGGCCTGCAGCAGCTCCAGCGCCGCGGCGGCCCCGGCGATCCCCTCGCTGTCCGCCGCGCCGCCCGCACCCCGCCAGCCCCAGTAGCAGAAGGCCGGCCGCAGCCGCTTGCCGCCGTCCAGCAGGAAGTCGCGCAGTGCCTCGGCGACCGGCAGCAGGTCCGGGGATATCGAGCTCAGCAGTGCGTGCTGCTCGGCCATGAAGCGGGCGAGCGCGGAGTTCACCCGGTCGCGGACCGCCTCCAGGTCGAGCGGCAGCACGGGGGCGGGGCTGGGCGAGGTCACGAGGCGCTCCGGGGGTGAATGGGGATCCTCAAAAGACTAGCCGAACCCGGGTTCGGACTATTCGGTCTCAGCTGCTGGACCGGGTTTGTTTGCCGTCCACCTGTGACGGCTAACCTGCCGACATGGCACTCGGCGTCTCCTCGACCAGAACCGATCACGCGGCGACCGTCCGCGACCTCCTGGCGGCCGGCAGGCGTTCCTTCTCGTTCGAGTTCATGCCCCCGCGCAGCGAGGCCGCCGAGCAGAAGCTGTGGTCCGCGATCCGCCGGCTGGAGCCGCTGAACCCCAACTTCGTCTGCGTGACCTACGGCGCGGGCGGCTCGACCCGCGGCCGCACCGTCAACATGGTCGGCCGGATCGCCGGCGAGACCACCCTGACGCCGGTGGCCCACCTCACCGCCGTCGACCACTCGGTGGCCGAACTGCGCAACATCATCGGCCAGTACGCGGACCAGGGCGTGCGCAACGTCCTCGCGGTGCGCGGCGACCCGCCGGGCGACCCGATGGGGGAGTGGGTGACCCACCCGCAGGGCGTCACCTACGCGTACGAGCTGGTCGAACTGATCAAGGGGATCGGCGACTTCTGCGTGGGCGTGGCCGCCTCGCCGAACATGCATCCGCGCTCCACCGACTGGGACGAGGACATCCGGCACTTCGTCGCCAAGGTGCGGGCCGGCGCCGACTACGCGATCACCCAGATGTTCTTCGAGGTGGAGGACTACCTGCGGCTGCGCGACCGGGTGCAGGCGGCCGGCTGCGAGGTGCCGATCATCCCCGAGATCATGCCGGTCACCAACGCCAAGCAGCTGGTGCGCTTTCCGCAGCTCAGCGGCTCGGAGTTCCCGCCCGAGCTGGCGGCCAGACTGGAGGCCGTGAAGGACGACCCGAAGGCGCTGCGCGAGGTGGGCATGGAGCACGCCACCGCGATGAGCGAGCAACTGCTCTCCGAGGGCGCGCCCGGCCTGCACTTCATCACGCTCAACGGCTCCACCGCGACCCTGCAGATCTACCAGAACCTGGGCCTGCACAGCAGCTGACCGGGATGTGGGACGGCGACCGGATACCCGGTACAGTCGCGACACGCGCCGCGCACGTGCTGGAGGACGCCGATGGGCATCGGGATGCTGGTGTTGTACGCGGCCCTCGCCGTGGTCGGACTGTGGCTGACCGCCGAGCTGCTGCTGCAGGGCCGGGCGCCGCTGCACTGGCGAGCGCTCGCGCTGGGCGGGTTCCTGCTGGTGGTGGCCGGGATGGCGGTGCACTCGGTGCCGGTGATCGGCGGCGGGGCGGTCGGCTTCGCCCTCGGGCAGGTGCTGGTCACCACGGCGGTCAAGCGCGGCGGCAAGCCCGCCTGGTCGCTGCGCCGCAGCAACGGCGAACTGCCCGGGGCGCTGGCCAAGGTGCCGCTGCTGGCCGCTGCGACCAGCGGCACCGAGGCGGTGGTGGCGGCGGAGCCGCCGCGGATCGGCGAGGTCGGCCCGATCGAGGTGACCGAGCCCGAGGCCGAGCTGCTGCCGGAACCGGAGCTGGCCCAACTGCCGGTCGATGACGGCGACTTCGGCATCTACGAGACCGCCTACCCGCAGCCCGAGCAGCAACAGCCGCAACTGCAGCAGCAGTTCGCCTACGGGTACTACCAGCAGGAGCCGTACGAGCAGCAGCAGCCCGCCTACGGCTACTACGAGCAGCAGCCGCAGTACCAGGGCTACCAGGGCCACCAGGGCCACGACGGCTACCAGGGCTACGACCAGCAGCAGTGGCAGCCGCAGGCGCCGGCCTACGACCAGGGCTCCTACCAGCCCGAGTACGGCGGCCAGCCCGAGTACGGCATGCCGGGCATCCCGCAGCAGCAGCCCCCGGAGTACTACCAGCAGTACCAGCCCCAACCCCAGTACCAGGAGCAGCCGCAGGAGCACGGCAGCTGGCAGGGCTGGCAGTAGCCCGGCCGTCCGCTACGCCGGCCCGATCAGCCCCGCCACCACGCAGGCGGACATCCCGGCCCGGGCCAGCCCGCCGCCCGGGTGGGCGGCCTGCCCTAGCAGGTAGTGCCCCGGCCGGTCGGTGGTGTTGGCGCGCTGCAGGAAGCCGCCGCCGGCGCCGGGCAGCGCCGGGCGGGCCACCGCGCCGCCGGGGGACAGGGTCTCCCGTTCGGTGTCGGCCGGGGTGCGCGCCACCCGCCACAGGACCCGGTCCGCCAGGTCGAGCCCGGCGGCCTCGACCTGGGCCAGCACCGTGTCGGCGAACGCGTCGGCGACCCCGGGGGCCGTCCAGTCGACCACGGCCTGCGAAGGGACGGTGCAGGTCAGCACCACCGCCTCGTGCCGGCCGTCGGGCACCAGTGACGGATCGTCAGGTCGCAGCACCTGGACGGTCGGGAAGCCCGGCGGCGCCGGCTCGTCGAACAGCGCGGCCAACTCGTCCCGCCGGGACGGCGTGTGCACCACGGTCCGCTGCGCGGCCCCGGCCGGGCGCGGCCCCGCCAGCGCCAGCAGCAGGCTGAACCGGCCCGGCAGGCCGGCGTCCGGCGGCTCGGGGCGCAGCACCAGGTCGGCCTCGGGGAAGTCGTCCGGATGGACCCGGGCGCCGAACCGGAACTCCACCCCGCGCTGCTCGCAGCGCCCGACCACCGCGGCCACCAGGGCGTGCAGGCCACCCCGCACCGACCAGACGCCGAAGGTCTGCTCCACGTACGGCAGCACGGTCGCGCTCGCCGGAGTGGTCCGCGGGTCGAAACCGAACCGCAGCACCGACTCGGTGAGCAGCGCCGTCAGCGCCGGATGGCCGCCCAGCTCGCGCTGCGCCACCTCGTCGACGGTGGGCTGCCGGGAGCCGCCGAACAGCCGGGCCAGGCCGCGCCGCGGTGCGGCCGGATACGGGTCGGTGCCCAGCGGCCCCGGGTCGGCGGGCAGCGGCTCCTCCAGCAGCGGGCGGCGAGTGGCCTCCCAGACCGTGCGGCCGCGGTTCATCACCTCGCCCCAGAGCCGCCCGGTGTCCGCGCCGAGCGCCTGGTCCAGCGCCTTGGCGACGCCGCCCCGGGAGGCGTTGGGCAGGGTCAGCTCGGTGCCGTCGGCGAACAGGTGCCGGCTCTCCGGGTCCACCGGGGTCAGCTCCAGCAGCTGCTCCAGCGGCTCCCGGCCGGTCTTCAGCGCCAGGTCCCGGTAGACGGCCGGCAGCGTCAGCAGGGTCGGCCCGGTGTCGAAGGCGAAGCCGTCGCGGCGGTACTGCCCGAGCATCCCGCCCGGGCCCGGCGCGGCCTCGCAGACCGTCACCCGGTGACCGAGGGTGGCCAGCCGCGCCGCGGCGGCCAGGCCGCTGATTCCCGCTCCGATGATGACGATCCGTGCCATGGGGCGTGATCTTACTTTTCGCGGCCCGGTGGTCCGTCCCCGGACGGCCGTCCAGGTCGATTGTCAGTGCCGGGCGCGAGCATGGCCTCAGCGGGCGGCCGACCGGCCCGCCCGATGCCTGCCGAAGGATCCGGGGGTACCGACCATGACCGTCACCGACCTCCCGCACCGACCCTCCGACGACCGCCCCGACCAGATCCCGCTGCGCTCCGTCGACGTCCATCCGGTGCTGCTGCGCGCCGGCACCCCGCCGGCCGCCCGGGACCTGCTGGCACAGGCCGAGCGCACCCTGCTGGCCGCCGACGCCGCCGAGGACCCGCTCGAGCGGTACGCCACCGCGCACCTGGCCGCGCTGCGCACCACGGCCGCCGTGCTGGCCGTCCGGGGCCGCCCGGAGAAGAACCCCCGCCGCCGCAAGGCGATCCGCAGCGCCTGGGAGGTGCTGCCCGAGGTGGCGCCCGAACTGGCCGAGTGGGCGGTCTACTTCGCGGCCGGCGCGAGCAAGCGGGCGGCCGCCGAGGCCGGGGTGCGGGGCGCCGCCTCGGCCCGCGACGCGGACGACCTGATCCGCAACACCGCCGTCTTCCTGCGGCTGGTGGCCCGGGTGCTCCAGCTCGACGGCAACAGGAGGCAATAGGGTGGGAGGGTCCGGCCAGTCCGCCGCCCCCTGAGGAGCCCGCTCGTGTACCCCTCGCGCCCCCGCAGCGCCCTGCGCACCGCCGTGGTCTGGGAGGTGGTCCGGACGGCCCTGGAGCGCCGGGTCGCCGAGCTGGACCAGCCGGTGCTGGACGTGCTCGACACCGGCGGCGGCACCGGCAACTTCGCGGTGCCGGTGGCCAAGCTGGGCCACCGGGTGACCGTCGTGGACCCCAGCCCCGACGCGCTGTTCGCCCTGGAGCGCCGGGCTGCCGAGGCCGGGGTGACCGAGCTGGTCCGCGCGGTGCAGGGGGACACCCAGACGCTGCCCGAGCTGATCACCCCCGACTCGGTGGACGCGGTGCTCTGCCACGGCGTCCTGGAGGTCGTGGACGACCCGGCGGAGTCGCTCGGCCACCTCGCCGCCACCCTGCGCAAGGGCGGCCTGGTCAGCCTGCTGGCCGCCAACCGCAACGGCGCCGTGCTGGCCCGGGCGCTGGCCGGCCACTTCGAGGAGGCCCGCACCGTGCTTGGTGCGCCCGACGGCCGCTGGGGCGCCGGCGATCCGATGCCGCGCCGCTTCACCACCGAGGAGCTGCACGGCCTGGCCCGGGCCGCGGGCCTGCGGGTCGAGTCGGTGCACGGGGTGCGGGTCTTCGCCGACCTGGTGCCCGGGGTGCTGGTGGACACCGAGCCCGGCGCGATGGAGGCACTGCTCAAGCTGGAGGAGGCGGCCGCCGCCGAGCCCGCCTTCCACGCGGTCGCCACCCAGCTGCACCTGCTGGCCGCGCTCGACTGACGGCGGCGGGCCCGCCGCACCGACCGCGACGGGCCCGGCGTACTGACGGAAACTTCACAGGCACCGGGAGCGTTGCACGGGTGCGGGGGCCGGCGTGATGTGTCGGACACGACGGAACGCGGCCCCCTCCGGATCCCCTCGTCGGACCGTATGATCTGGGTAAAGCCAGAACGCATGACGGCCAGACGCATGGGGCATATGGACCACGACAGGGCCAGGTGGCGGACCGGTCGCCCCGCGACCGACGAGTAGGAGGACTCCGTGCCGCTCTCGGAGCACGAGCAGCGACTGCTCGACCAGATGGAGCGAGCGCTGTACGCCGAAGATCCCAAGTTCGCGTCGGCGCTTGAGGGAACCGGCCTGCGCACCTACACCCGGCGACGGGTGTACCTCGCGGCGGCGGGATTCGTGCTGGGAGTGGGCCTCCTGATGGGAGGCATGATCGCCCAGCCGCAGTTCATCTGGCTGAGTGTGGTCGGCTTCCTGGTGATGCTCGGCTGCGCCGTGCTGGCGGTGGCCGGCTGGCGGCGGCATCCGGTGGCGGGCCCCGGCAGCGGGCTTGGCGCCGCCCAGCCGGTGCGGCGCAAGGCCGGCGTGATGGACCGGATGGAGCAGCGCTGGCAGCGCCGGCGCGATGAACAAGACGGCTTCTGACGGAGCTCGTCGCCCCGCAGGGACTTCTTGACGGACCGGCCCCATCGACCTCGGCGGGCGGGTGATCCACCAGGATCACCCGCCCGCCGCCGTCTTGTGCCGCTACCGGCAGCGCCGCAGCCGGCCCACGGTCCGCTCGCCGAGCCGGGCCAGCCGAGCGTGCAGCCCGTCCCGTAGCGCCCGCCTGCGGTCCCCGGCCCGCCACAGCACCCGGGCCGCCGACGGCGGCAGCAGCACCGCGCGCAGCCGCTGCCGACGCCCGGCGGTGGCCCGCAGGCCGTCCCGCGCGGCGCGCACATCGCCGGCCAGCGGCGCGGACAGCCCCGGCTCGCGGGCGTACAGCACCCGTTCGGTGGCCAGCGCCACCCGTCCGGCCGCGGCCGAGCTCTGCTCGTCCAGCCCGCCGGCCTCGCTGATCCGGCGCGCCGTGTGCCGCGGGCTGAGCGCCTCGTCCGGCGGGATGCCCAGATCCCAGGCGCTGTCGATCAGCTCCTGCCACGCGGCCAGCACCTGAGCCTCGGTCAGCTCGCCGCCGCCCGGGCCACCGGGCCGCCGCCGCCCGCCGCCGAGCCGGCGTCGCCGCACCCGGTCGCGCCACAGCATCGGGCTCAGCAGCAGCAGGACCACCACGGCGATCGCCGCCAGCAGTGCCGGCAGCTGCCACGCCATCCCGCTCGTGGTCGGCGCCACCGCGACCGCCGGCGCCGACTGCTGGGCCTGGCAGCCGCCCTGCTTGCGCAGCGCCGCCGGGCAGTTGGCCGCGGACGAGGCGGTCGGGCCGTCCTGGGCGGTGGGCTGGGCGCTCGCCTGGGTGGGGGCGCTGGTCGGCTGCGAGGCCGTCTGCTGGGTGCTGTAGCTCGGCGCGACGCCGACGCTCGGGGTCGGTTCGAAGCGCAGCCAGCCGACGCCGGAGAAGTACAGCTCCGGCCAGGCGTGGTAGTTCCTGGTGCCGACCTGGAAGTCGCCGCCGCCCAGCTCGACACCCGGCGCGAAGCCGACCGCGACCCGGGCCGGGATGTGCAGGGTGCGCGCCATCGCCGCCATGGTGGCCGCGAAGTGCACGCAGAAGCCCTGCTTGTCCTGCAGGAACTTGGCGATCGCCTGCGGCCCGGTACCCGCGTCCACCTTGGTGTTGTAGCGGAAGCCGCCGGTGCTGGTGAACCAGTCCTGCAGGGCCACCGCCTGGTCGTAGGCGGTCTCCTTGCCGGCCGTCACCTGGCGGGCGAGGTCGGTCACCATGGACGGCAGGTCGTCGGGCAGCTTGGTGTAGCGATCGGTGATCGCGGTGGGCGCGGGCGCGGCCTGCCGCAGCTGGTCCGCGGTGGGACTGACGTTGTACGAGGTCACGCTGTAGGTGAGCCCGCCGGCCTGCTGGCCGCTGCCGGTGATCACCGAGCGGGTGTCCGGCTCGTAGCGCCAGCCGTCGCCGCTCAGCTTGATCCGGCTGATCGGGTACGGCGCCGGCAGCCACTGGGTGCTCAGATCGGGTTCGAGGCTGATGATGGTGGTCATCTCCGGCGCGCTGACCGACGGGTCGAGACCGTCCGGCGCCGGGAAGGCGGCCTGCGGCACCGGCTTGAGGTCCTCGTTGCCGGGCTTCCACTCGACGCCGTCGAAGTCGTCCAGCGCGGTGATCCGCAGATAGGCGTCGCGCAGCGCCGGGTCGGTGCCGTGGTAGTGGAGCAGCGGCTGGTTGGCCGGCCGGCGCAGCCCGTCGGCCAGCGAGACCATCGGGCTGAGCGCGTTGATGCTGTGGCCGCCCGGCCCGCTGCCGTCGCCGCCGCCCAGGCCGCCGCCCAGCAGGTCCAGCCCGTCGGTGGCGGGCAGCGCCGCGCCCAGCACGGTGGCGCAGACCAGCGCCAGCACGCCGATCCGGTGGCCGCCGGTGGGCAGCCCGCCGCGGCTGTCGGAGGTGCCGGAGCCGCGGAAGACCCGGCCCCAGCGGGACAGCCGGTCCCGTCCCTCGGCGAACAGCAGCGCCAGGTAGCCGCCCCGGCCAGCAGGAACCAGAGCCAGGGCACGCCGCCCTGGCCGGTGGGGTTCAGCCCGCTGCCCACGCAGTAGAGCGCCAGCAGCGGCAGCCCGGCCAGCGCCGCCTTGCGGAAGGTCACCGCCAGGGTGTCGACCAGCACCGCGATCAGCGCGGTCGAGGCGACCAGCACGAACCGCAGGCCGGGGGTGGCCGGGGCCGGGATGGTGTAGGTGCCGATGTCGCTGCCGGCGCTGTTCAGCAGGTCGGAGAGGGCCTGGACGGCGTGCGGCCCGGGCAGCACCCCGAAGGCCAGCGCCGATCGCACCGCGCCGAGCATCAGCAGGTAGACCACCAGCAGCAACTGGATGAGCGGCACCAGGGCGCGGGGCATCGGGAGCCGGCGCAGCCCGGCGCCGGCCGCCGCCACCACGGCGATCTGCAGGGTCGCGGGCATCACCCAGTTGTTGGGCTCCAGCAGCGGGGTCAGGGTGGCCATCGCCAGCAGGGTGGCGAGCGCCGCGTAGACCGTCAGTCGGGTCTGGGTGGTCATCGGCCGGCCGTCCCCTTCGAGTCCGGCGCCGTCGCGGCCGCCTGGGCATGTACATCCGCCATCCGCCACAGATCGGGCACCGAGTCACCGGCCCGGGCCGCCAGCACCGTCCAGCCGGCCTCGCGGAGCAGCCGCAGCTGGCGCTGCAGGCCCTCGTCCGGTCCGGCCGGTGCCGGCTGGCGCAGGCTGCTCCAGCTGGCGGTGTCCAGCACGAACGCCACCGCCGCGCCCGCGCTGCGACGCAGCCGGCCCAGCCCCGCCACCTGCTCGTCGTCCAGTGTGCCGACGACCGCCACCAGCAGGCCCTCGCCGCCGTGGCGCAGCACTTCCTCGGCTCGGTTCAGCCCGCCGCCGCTGGAGTGCTGGACCACCGCGAGCTCGTCCAGCAGCAGGCCGATCGACTCGCTGACCGAACTGTTCGCGCCGGTCACCACCGGCGGCACCTGGGTGCCGTTGTCGGTGAGCAGCCGGGTCTGGTAGCCGCGCTCCAGGAGGTGGTGCCCGACCGAGGCGGCGCAGCCCACCGCCCATTCGAAGGAGGAGGCCGGTCCGGCGCCGCGGTGCCCGATCTCCCGGGTGTCCAGCAGCACGGTGGCCCGCGACTTGAGCGGCTGCTCCTCGCGGCGGACCATCAGCTCGCCGTACTTGGCGGTGGACTTCCAGTGCACCCGGCGCAGGTCGTCGCCGTGCCGGTACTCGCGCGGCACCGCGTCGTCGTCGCCGGCCAGGGCGACCGCACGGGAGTGGCTGTCGCCGTAGCCGGCCCACGCGCCGGCCAGCTTGACCGGCGGCAGCGGCTGCACCAGCGGCACCACGGTCAGGGTGTCGGCGGCGCTGAACGAGCGGGTCAGCTCGCACATGCCGAACGGGTCGGTCAGCCGCAGCTGCAGCGGGCCGAGCGGGTAGCGCCCGCGCAGGTCGGAGCGGACCCGGTAGGACACCTCGCGGTAGCCGCGCGGCTCGACCCGGTCCAGCACGAACCGCGGGCGCGGCCCCAGCACGTACGGGACCTTGTCCTCCAGCATCAGCAGCCCGGTCGGCACCCGGGAGATGTTGTCCACCCGAAGGTGCACCCGGGCCTCCTGGCCGGCCGGCGCCCGGTGCGGGGCGAGGCGCCGCCCGCCGGCCACCTGGTAGCGGGTGCGCAGCACCAGCGCGGCGGCCAGCAGCGGCAGCGCGGCCAGCAGCACCCCCACCTGCAGCAGGGCGCCCTGGCCCAGCAGGTAGGAGCAGAGCACCGCGGTGATGCCGGCCGCGAGGAAGGAACGCCCGCGGGTGGTCAGGCCGCGCAGCCCCGTCCGGAATCCGGTCGGGGCACCCTCGGAGGCCACCTCAGCGGCCCTGCGGAACGGGCAGTCGGCGGACCAGCTCCAGCACGATCTGCTCGGCGCTGCGCCGGCTCAACTGGGCTTCCGCGGTGGGCAGGAGACGGTGCGCCAGGACCGGCACGGCGAGCGCCTGGATGTCGTCGGGCACCACGTAGTCGCGGCCGGCCAGCGCGGCGGCGGCCCGGGCGGCGCGGATCAGGTGCAGGGTGGCCCGGGCGAGGCGCCGAGCCGCAGTTCGGGGGAGGTGCGGGTGGCGGTGACCAGGTCGACCGCGTACCGGCGGACGCTGTCGGCCACGTGCACGGTGCGCACCAGCTCGATCAGCTTGAGGATGTCGTGGGCGTGCGCGACCGCCTGCAGGTCGTCCAGCGGTGAGGCGCCGCCGTGCACGTCGAGCATCGCCAACTCGGCCTCGGGGCTGGGGTAGCCGATCGAGATCCGGGCCATGAAGCGGTCCCGCTGGGCCTCCGGCAGCGGGTAGGTGCCCTCCATCTCCACCGGGTTCTGGGTGGCGATCACCATGAACGGGGAGGGCAGTTCGTAGGTGGTGCCGTCGATGGTGACCTGGCGCTCGGCCATCGACTCCAGCAGCGCGGACTGGGTCTTGGGGGAGGCGCGGTTGATCTCGTCGCCGACCACGATCTGCGCGAAGATCGCGCCGGGCCGGAACTCGAAGTCCAGGCGCTGCTGGTCGAAGACGTTGGTGCCGGTGACGTCGGAGGGCAGCAGGTCGGGAGTGAACTGGATCCGGCGGACCGAGCAGTCGACCGACTTGGCCAGGGCCTTGGCGAGCATGGTCTTGCCGACGCCGGGAACGTCCTCCAGGAGCAGGTGGCCCTCGGCCAGCATCACGGTGAGCGCGATCCGGACGGCCTCCGGCTTGCCCTCGATCACGCTCTCCACCGAAGCGCGGACCCGCTCGATGACCGCGTTCAGCTCGGGCAGACCCGTGGTACCGGTCTGCTCGTTGTAGGTCGTCACCCTGACAGCTCCTCGCCCCTCCTCGCGCCGACCCCGCCTGTCCGGGTACCGGCCGTAGGCGCATTCTTCCCTGAGCGGTGGCCGAAAGTCACCCGATGGGGCGACGCGTGGCTCGGACGACGCCGGCCGAGCCGGGGGCGACGGTCAGTGGATCTCGCGGAGCAGGCCGGTGTGCACGTCGAAGACAAAACCGCGCACGTCGTCCGTGTGCGGCAGGAACGGCGAGGTGCGGACCCGCTGCATGGACTGGCGGACGTCACCGTCCAGGTCGACGAAGGCCTCCACGGCCCACTGCGGGCGCTGGCCGACCTCGAGCTCCAGCTCGTGGCGGAAGTCCTCGGTGAGCCCGAGCAGACCGCAGCCGGTGTGGTGGATCAGCACGACCGAGCTGGTGCCCAGGGCGCGCTGGCTGATGGTCAGGGAGCGGATGGTGTCGTCGGTGACCACGCCGCCCGCGTTGCGGATGATGTGGGAGTCGCCGAGCTCCAGGCCGAGCGCGGCGAACAGGTCGAGGCGGGCGTCCATGCAGGCGACCACGGCGACCTTCTGGACCGGGCGGGCGTCCATGCCGCCGTCCTTGAAGGTGACCGCGTATTCACGGTTGGCTTCGACGAGCCGGTCGGTGATGGTCTTGGCGGCGGCCGGGGCCTGTGCGGAGGTGGGAACCGAAGAGTCAGGCATAGGTACGACCGTAGTAGGAAAGCGCTGGCCACGGGGAGTCCACACCCCGGCTTACCACGCGGTTGTGACGGAGCGCATATGGCTCGCGTGGCGCCGCCGGGTGGCACTGGAGCGGAGGGTAGTCTGACGGTCCGTACGCAGCCCGCGGCCTCCTCCCGCTCCGTGCCACCCGACGCACCTTCCCCGGCGCCTGGCGGTATCGCCTTCCCCTTCCGAGCGGGCGGGGACCACGGGCTGCGTCGGATCCTTGCGGCCCGGTGGGCGAGAATGGTCCGATCCACCGCAGCCGGCCACCCCTCGGGCAGGCCTGACAGCGGCTCCGCACCGACGAAAGGCGCCCCACGCGCATGCCCACTGGCACCCCGGACCCCAAGCACGTCCCGGTCATGCTGCAGCGCTGCATGGACGCGCTGGCCCCGGCGATCTCCGAGCCCGGTGCCGTGGTGGTGGACGCCACCCTGGGCCTCGGCGGCCACAGCGAGGCGCTGCTCACCCAGTTCCCCGAGGTCCGGCTGGTCGCCGTGGACCGCGATCCGGTGGCGCTGCGGATGGCCGGCGAGCGGCTGGCGCCGTTCGGCGACCGGGCCACCCTGGTGCACGCGGTCTACGACGAGATCCCCGAGGTGCTCCAGGAGTTGGGCATCGACCGGGTGAAGGGGCTGCTGTTCGACCTCGGCGTCTCCTCGATGCAGTTGGACGAGGCCGAGCGCGGCTTCGCCTACGCCCAGGACGCGCCGCTGGACATGCGGATGGACCAGACCCGCGGGATCAGCGCCGCCGAGGTGCTCAACACCTACAGCCACGGCGAACTGGCCCGGATCCTCAAGGTCTACGGCGAGGAGCGGTTCGCCGGGAAGATCGCCTCGGTCATCGTCCGGGAACGCGAGAAGGAACCGTTCAGCAACAGCGCGCGTCTGGTGGAGTTGGTGCGCAACGCCATTCCGGCGGCCACCCGGCGCACCGGCGGCAACCCGGCCAAGCGGACCTTCCAGGCGCTGCGGATCGAGGTCAACGGCGAGCTGGAGGTGCTGGACCGGGCGATCCCCGGCGCGCTGGACGTGCTGGCGGTCGGCGGCCGGATCGCCGTGATGTCCTACCAGTCGCTGGAGGACCGCCTGGTCAAGCAGTACTTCGCGGCCGGCGCGACCAGCACCGCGCCGCCCGGGCTGCCGTTCGTCCCCGAAGAGCACCAGCCCTGGCTGAAGCTGATCACCCGTGGTGCCGAACTGGCCACGGAGGCGGAGATCGAGGAGAACCGGCGCGCCGCGCCCGTCCGGCTGCGGGTGGCGGAGAGGATCAGGGACCGGAAGCAGTAGGGCACCCTCCGGGGGGCGACGGCGGGGCGACAGTGAGGGAGAAGACGGTGCGGGCCGGCGAGGGCATCCAGCAGGGCCGGCTGCTGCCGGGGCAGTTGGGGCGGGCGCGGATCACCGTGCGCCCCGGGCGGTCGCCGCGCGGCAGCGTCCGGGGGCGGACGCCGTTCGTGGTGCTGGTGGTGGTGCTGCTGGCGCTCGGCCTGCTGGGGCTGCTGATGCTCAACACCGCGCTGAACGAGAACTCCTTCGAGCTGGCCAAGCTGCAGAAGCAGACCAGCACGCTGACCGACCAGCAGCAGGCGCTGCAGCAGGAGATCGACCGCCGGTCGGCCCCGGACGCGCTCGAGAACGCGGCCCGCCAGCTGGGCATGGTGCCCGGCGGCGACCCGGCCTTCCTGCTGGACGGCGGCAAGGTGATCGGCTCCCCGGGGCCGGCCAAGGACAGCCCGCCGGTCAAGCGCTCCGACACCGGTCTGTGGCCGGGCGCCGGCCGGCCGGCCCCATCTGCCGGCCAGTCGGCCGCCCCGCCGGCGCCGTCCGGCTCGCCCGCCGCCCCCGACCCGGCGGCCACCGGCGAGGGCGCGCTGCGGTTCGACTCCGTGAGCCCGTCGACCAGCCCGAGCGGAAGCCCCAGCCGATGACCACGCCCCGCCGTCCCCGCACCCCCGGCGAGCAGCCGCGCCGCGACCGCCCGGCCACCCCGCAGCAGCGCCGCACCGGTGACCGGGCCGCGGGCGGCGACCGCCCGCGCCCGGCCGCGGCCCGCCGGCCCGAGGCGACCGGCAAGTCCGGCGCGGCCAGACCGTCCGCCTCGGCCAAGGCGGCCGGGTCCGCCGGCCCGGTCCGCCCCGGCACCCGCCCCGCCGCCAAGCGCCCGCCGGCCCGCCCGCAGCCCAAGCGGCTCAAGCTGGCCGACCCCAAGCGCCGGCTGCGGGTGGTCACGGTGGCGCTCGCCACCGTCTTCTCGCTGTTCGCGGCCCGCCTGGTCCAGATCCAGCTGGTGGACTCCTCGAACCTGGCCGCCGACGCCAGCACCTACCGCTACATCGACGTCCCGCTGCCCGCCGCCCGCGGTTCGATAACGACGGCGGACGGGGTGGCGCTGGCCACCACCGTGGACGCCTACGACGTCACCGCCGACCCGACGATGTTCACCCAGGACGCGCTCTACGTGCCGGACGGCCCCGAGCAGGCCGCCGACCTGCTGGCCCCGATCCTGAACATGCCGCGGGACAAGGTGGTGGCCAAGCTGCGCACCAGGACCAGGGGCCTCACGGTGGCGCCCCGGCAGACCCCGCAGGCCCGCAACCAGATCACCGACCTGCGCAACGCGCTGATCAAGAAGACCGACACCGCCACCTGCCGCACCCAGAAGGCCAAGGCCGCCAAGATCGTCGCCCAGGGCGGCCACAGCACCATCGACTCCGCCTGCGTGAACCCGCTGGAGGGGATCTTCTTCAACGAGACCACCGCCCGGGTCTACCCCGGCGACGGGCTGGCGTCCAACCTGGTCGGCTTCGTCAACGCGGAGGAGGCCGGCGCCGGCGGCCTGGAACTGCAGTACCAGCAGCAGCTGGCCGGCAAGGACGGCCGGCGCACCGGCGCGGTCTCCGGCACCCAGCCGATCCCCACCAGCGGCGGCTCCCAGCAGGACCCGGTGCCCGGCAGCGACATCCGGCTGACCATCAACCGGGACATCCAGTGGGCCGCCCAGCGGGCCATCACCGACCAGGTGGCCGCGGCCGGCGCGGACAAGGGCTACGTGATCGTCCAGGACGTGAAGACCGGCCAGGTCCTGGCGATGGCCACCTCGCCCACCTTCAACCCCAACGACCTGTCCGGCGCCCGCCCCGAGGACCTCGGCAACACCGCCGTGCAGGACGCCTTCGAGCCGGGCTCCACCGCCAAGCTGATGACCATGGCGGCGGTGCTGGACACCGGCACCGCCAACTGGGACGCGCACGTCACGGTGCCCGGCACGCTGCAGCGCGGCGACCACGTCTTCCACGACGACGTCGACCACGGCACCTGGTACCTGACCCTGGCCGGGGTGCTGGCCAAGTCGTCCAACATCGGCACCATCGAGGCGGCCGGCCAGCTCGGCCCGACCCAGCAGCAGGCCAACCAGGTGCTCGGCGGCTACCTGCAGAAGTTCGGCATCGGCCAGCCGACCGGCCTGAACTTCCCGGGCGAGACCCGGGGCCTGCTGGCCGACCCGAAGAACTGGAAGGGCTCCCAGCAGTACACCATCCCGTTCGGCCAGGGCCTGTCGGTCAGCGCGCTGCAGGCCACCTCGGTCTACTCCGCCATCGCCAACGGCGGGGTGCGGGTGGCGCCGAGCGTGGTGGCCGGCGTCACCGGCCCGGACGGCCACTACACCCCGGCCGCGCCGGGCGCGCAGAGCCGGGTGGTGAAGCCGGAGACCGCCAAGACCCTGGAGCAGATGCTGGAGTCCGTCGTCAGCGACGAGCAGGGCACCGGGAACACCGCCCAGATCCCCGGCTACCGGGTCGCCGGCAAGACCGGAACCGCCAACCGGGTCGATCCCAAAACCGGAGAGTACAGCGGTTACACCGCCTCGTTCATCGGCTTCGCCCCGGCCGACGCGCCCCGGGTGACCGTCTCCTGCGTCATCCAGAACCCGCAGAACGGCCACTTCGGCGGCCAGCTGTGCGGGCCGGTGTTCAAGCAGGTGATGGAGTTCGCCCTGAAGACCCTGCAGGTGCCGCCGAGCGGCAGCGAACCTCCGAACCTGCCCGTCGAGTGGAAGCCCTGAACCTGTGAACCCTGTCACACCCCTGTCCGCCGAGTCCCCAGCGCCCCAAGGGACGCCGGTCGACTCACTTGGCTTCCAGCGCCCCGCGCCCGATACCCTGCCCGCCGTGCCGAAATCAGACCAAACCAGTGTGAGCCCGCCCCGACCGACCGGGACGGTGCCCACCCCGCTCGCCGAGCTGGCCGATCTGCTGGGCCTCGCCCCGGTCCAGGGCGCGCCGGCGACCGGCATCACGCACGACTCCCGCGCGGTGCGCCCGGGCGACCTGTACGTGGCCTTCGGCGGCGCCAACCACCACGGTGCGGCCTTCGCCGCCGGTGCGGTGGCCGCCGGCGCCGTCGCGGTGCTGACCGACCCGGTCGGCGCCGAACAGGCCGGGCCGCTGGCCGTGCCGGTGCTGGTGGTCGAGCAGCCGCGGGCCTGGATGGGCCGGCTGGCCGCCCGGATCTACGGTGACCCGTCGCGCGCCCTGCTGACCATCGGGATCACCGGGACCAACGGCAAGACCACCACCTCGTACCTGATCGAGGCCGGCCTCAAGGGCGCACTGCGGACCCCCGGCGTGATCGGCACCGTGGAGATGCGGGTCGGCGACGAGCGGATCAAGAGCGAGCGCACCACCCCGGAGGCCACCGACCTGCACGCGATCCTCGCGGTGATGCGCGAGCGCGGCGCCGACTCGGTGGTGATGGAGGTCTCCAGCCACGCGCTGGTCTTCGGCCGGGTCGACGGGGTCCGCTACGACGTGGCGGTCTTCAACAACCTGACGCCCGAGCACCTCGACTTCCACCCGGACATGGAGGACTACTACCGGGCCAAGGCCCGGCTGTTCGAGTCCGACCGGGCGGCCGCCGCCGTGATCAACCTGGACGAGGAGTACGGCCGCCGGCTGGCCGGCGAGACCGCGCTGCCGGTCACCACCTTCTCCGCGACCGGCCACCCGGAGGCCGACTGGCGCGCGGTGGACGTGCAGCTGGGCCCGGCGAGCTCCACCTTCACGGTGAGCGGACCCGGTGGAGAGTCGGCGCAGGCCGAGGTGCCGCTGCCCGGCCCGTTCAACGTCTCCAACGCGCTGGCCGCGATCACCGCCCTGGTCACCGCCGGGCTGCCGCTGGCCGCGGCGGTCGCCGGAGTGGCCGCCGCCCCCGGCGTGCCGGGCCGGCTGGAGCGGGTGGACGCCGGGCAGGAGTACGTCGCGGTGGTGGACTACGCGCACAAGCCGGACGCCCTGCAGGCGGTGCTCGCATCGCTGCGCGAGGTGACCAAGGGCCGGCTGCACGTGGTGATCGGCTGCGGCGGCGACCGCGACCCGTTCAAGCGCGGCCCGATGGGCGCCATCGCCGCCCGGCTCGCCGACACCGCGGTGCTGACCAGCGACAACCCGCGCTCCGAGGACCCGCTGACGATCCTGGCCAGCATGCTGGCCGGCGCCGCCGAGGTGCCCGAGGCGGAGCGCGGCGAGGTGCTGGTGGTCCCGGACCGGGCCGAGGCGATCGCCGACGCGGTGGCCCGGGCGCACCCGGGGGACACCGTGCTCGTGGCCGGCAAGGGCCACGAGCTGGGCCAGTACGTCAAGGGCGAGGTACGCCCGTTCGACGACCGGGAGGTGCTGCGCGCGGCCGTCGCCCGGCACACCGATCCCGAGCAGCGAGGAGTGGAGCAGTCGTGATCGCACTGACCCTGGCGGAGCTGGCCGCCGTGACGGGCGGTGAGCTGTCCGAGGTGGCGGACCCGCAGGCGCGGGTCACCGGCCCGGTGGTGATCGACTCCCGCAAGGTCGAGGCGGGCAGCCTGTTCGCCGCCTTCCGCGGTGAGCAGGTGGACGGCCACGACTACGCCGAGCGCGCGGTGGCGGCCGGTGCCGTCGCGGTGCTGGCGGAGCGCCCGGTCGGGGTGCCCGCCGTGGTTGTGCCGGACGCGCAGCGGGCGCTGGGCCTGATCGGCCGCGCCGTGGTGGAGCGGGCCAAGGGCGCCCGGCTGGTGGCGCTGACCGGCTCGGCCGGCAAGACCAGCACCAAGGACCTGATCGCCCAGCTGCTGGTCAGGCTCGGCCCCACGGTGGCCACCGAGGGCTCGCTCAACAACGAGCTGGGCTTCCCGCTGACCGCCACCCGGGCCGAGGAGGACACCCGGCACCTGGTGCTGGAGATGGGCGCCCGGCACAAGGGCGACATCGCCTACCTGTGCGAGCTGGCCCGCCCCTCGATCGGCCTGGTGCTGAACGTCGGTTCGGCGCACCTGGGCGAGTTCGGCTCCAAGGAGGGCATCGCGCAGGCCAAGGGCGAACTGGTCGAGTCGCTGCCCGCGGACGGCACCGCGGTGCTCAACGCCGACGACCCGCTGGTGCGCGCGATGGCAGACCGTACCAGGGCGAAGGTGGTGCTGTTCGGCGAGAGCTCGAAGGCCGACGTCCGGGCACAGGACGTTCGCCTGGACTCCACCGGCCGTCCATCGTTCACGCTGACCACCCCGGCCGGTTCCGCTCCGGTACGACTGCGCCTGTACGGTGAGCACCACGTCTCGAACGCCCTCGCCGCCGCCGCGGTGGCGATGGAGCTCGGGCTGTCCGTCGACGACACCGCCGCCGCCTTGGGCGAGGCCGGTGCGCTGTCCCGCTGGCGCATGGAAGTCGTCGACCGGGCCGATGGTGTGACCGTCGTGAACGACGCGTACAACGCGAACCCGGAGTCGATGCGGGCCGCGCTGCGCGCGCTCGCCACGATGGGCGGCCGCGGTCCGGAGCGCCGCCGTACCTGGGCGGTGCTCGGCGAGATGCGGGAGCTCGGCGAGGAGAGCCTCGACGAGCACGACGCCATCGGCCGGCTCGCGGTCCGACTCGACGTCACCAAACTGGTGGCGGTGGGCGGACGGGAGGCGGCCTGCATGGAACTGGGCGCGAGGAACGAAGGTTCGTGGGGTGAGGAGTCGGTGCTGGTGTCCGACGCGGACGCGGCGGTCGAGCTGCTGCGCGATCAGCTGCGGCCAGGGGACGTGGTGCTGGTGAAGGCCAGCCGTTCGGTGGGACTGGAGAGGGTGGCCGAGGCCCTCCTCGCGGATGGTGCCGCCCAGTGAAGCAGATCCTCTTCTCCGGCATGATCGGTCTGGTGCTGTCGCTGCTCGGCACGCCGGCCCTGATCAAGCTGCTGGCCCGGCAGGGCTACGGCCAGTACATCCGGGACGACGGGCCCAAGGCCCACCACAGCAAGAAGGGCACGCCCACCATGGGCGGCATCGCCTTCATCCTGGCGACCGTGATCGCGTACTTCGCGACCAAGGCGATCGTCGGGTCGGCGCCGCGGGCCTCCGGCCTGCTGGTCCTCTTCCTGATGGCGGGGCTCGGCCTGGTCGGCTTCCTGGACGACTACATCAAGGTGGTCAAGCGCCGCTCGCTGGGCCTGCGGGCCAAGGCGAAGCTGGCGGGCCAGTCGATCGTGGGCCTCGGCTTCGCGATCCTGGCGCTGCAGTTCAAGGACAGCCGCGGGATCACCCCGGCCTCCATGCACCTGTCGTTCACCCAGGACTTCGGGTGGCAGATCGGCCCGGTGCTGTTCGTGATGTTCGCGTACTTCATGATCGCGGCGATGTCGAACGGCGTGAACCTGACGGACGGTCTGGACGGCCTGGCCACCGGCGCCTCGGTGCTGGTCTTCGGCGCCTACACCTTCATCTGCGTGTGGGAGTACAACCAGAGCTGCGCCAACGTGATCACCGCCACGGCCAAGTGCTACGAGGTGCGCGATCCGCTGGACCTCGCGGTGGTCGCCGCCGGCCTGATGGGCTCCTGCTTCGGCTTCCTGTGGTGGAACACCTCGCCGGCCAAGATCTTCATGGGTGACACCGGCTCGCTGGCCCTCGGTGGCGCGCTCGCCGGTCTGGCGATCTGCTCGCGCACCGAGCTGCTGCTGGCGCTGCTCGGCGGTCTCTTCGTGATCATCACCCTGTCGGTGATCATCCAGGTCGGCTCGTTCCGGCTGACCGGCAAGCGTGTCTTCAAGATGGCACCACTCCAGCACCACTTCGAACTGAAGGGCTGGAGCGAAGTCCTGATCGTGGTCCGGTTCTGGATCATCCAGGGGCTCTGCGTCGCCGTCGGCCTCGGACTCTTCTACGCGGGTTGGATGACGAACTGATGGACTGGCAGGACCTTCCGGTCACCGTGGCGGGCCTGGGCGTCTCCGGGGTCAGCGCGGCCCGGGTGCTGCGCGACCTGGGCGCCCGGGTCACCGTGGTCGACGGCGGCGACAGCCCGGTGCTGCGGGACCGGGCCGCCGAGCTCACCGGCATCACCGTGCGGCTCGGCGACGCGGACACGCTGCCCGAGGGCACCCGACTGGTCGTCACCTCGCCCGGCTGGCCGCCGAGCAGCCCGCTGTTCCTGGCCGCCGCGGCCGCCGGGGTGGAGGTCTGGGGCGACGTCGAGCTGGCCTGGCGGCTGCGCAAGCCGCTGCCGGCCACCGGCGAGCCGGCCCCCTGGCTGGCCGTCACCGGCACCAACGGCAAGACCACCACGGTCCAGATGCTCGCCTCGATCCTCACCGCCGCCGGCAAGCGCACCGCCGCGGTCGGCAACGTGGGCGTCTCGGTGCTGGACGCGGTGCTCGCCGAGGAGCCGTACGACGTGCTCGCCGTCGAGCTCTCCAGCTACCAGCTGCACTGGGCGCCGTCGCTGCGGGTGCACTCGGCGGCCGTGCTCAACCTGGCCCCCGACCACCTGGACTGGCACGGCTCGATGGAGGCCTACGCGGCCGACAAGGGCCGGATCTACCAGGGCAACCAGGTGGCCTGCGTCTACAACCTGGCCGACCCGGCGACCGAGGAGCTGGTCCGGGAGGCCGACGTCGAGGAGGGCTGCCGGGCCATCGGCTTCGGCCTGGGCACACCGGCGCTCTCGAACTTCGGCGTGGTCGACGAGCTGCTGGTGGACCGCGCCTTCGTGCCGGGCCGGGACAAGAACGCGGCCGAGATCGGTTCGATCTCCGACGTCAACCCGCCGGCCCCGCACAACATCGCCAACGCGCTGGCCGCCGCCGCACTGGCCCGCGCCTACGGCGTGGACGCCAAGGCGGTCCGGGACGGCCTGCGGGCCTTCCGCCCGGACGCGCACCGGATCGCGACGGTCGCGGAGGTCGGCGGCGTCACGTACGTCGACGACTCCAAGGCCACCAACACCCACGCCGCCGCCGCCTCGCTGCGCGCCTACGACCCGATCGTCTGGATCGCCGGCGGACTGGCCAAGGGCGCCGAGTTCGACGACCTGGCCAGTCAGGCCGCCGGCCGATTGCGGGCCGCCGTGCTGATCGGCGCCGACCGCGCGCTGATCCGCGAGGCGCTGGCGCGACACGCCCCGGATGTACCGGTGATCGAACCGGCCGAGGGCCAGACTGGCGCGGTGGCGATGGCCGCGGTGGTCCGGGCGGCCGCCGAGCTCGCCCGACCAGGGGATACCGTGCTCCTCGCCCCCGCCTGCGCCTCGATGGACATGTTCACCAACTACGGCGAGCGGGGCGACCTCTTCGCCGAGGCGGTGCGGGGGCTGACGGACTAGAAGGTCTCAGGGCCCGCCCGAGCCAAAGGGCCCGCCGGTGTCGGCAGTGCTTGATCAGCCGCTCCGCGGCGGGGACAAGCGACCGAGGAGCGTCGACACCGGGTCGCAGGGCCCGGGTGGGGGCACCTCCCAGCCGTCAGGCTGGGGGAGAGTGGCGACTAACACAGAGGGACGGCGCGGTGGCGGGTCAGAGCAAGGCGGACACGACCGCGCCGTCCTCGTCGGGTCCGGCGCTGATCTCCGCCACCAGCACGGTCTTCAAGGCCCAGGGGGCGGTGGGCCGGCTGCGGGCCCTGCGGGAGCGGCTGCGCTACACCCTGAGCCGCCCGCTGACGCCCTACTACCTGCTGCTCGGCTCGGCCTCGCTGCTGCTGGTGCTGGGCCTGGTCATGGTCTTCTCCTCGTCCAACATCACCGCGATCCGCGACGGCCTGCCCGGCCAGTTCTTCTTCCGCAAGCAGCTGGTCGCGGTGGTGCTGGGCAGCGCCCTGCTGGTGGCCGCCGCCCGGGTGCCGGTCGCGGTGCACCGGGTGCTGGCCTATCCGGTGCTGCTCGGCTCGATCGGCGCGATGGTGCTGGTGGCCATCCCCGGCATCGGGATGAAGGTCAACGGAAACCGGAACTGGCTGAACTTCGGCTTCTTCCAGGTGCAGCCCTCGGAGTTCGCCAAGCTGGCGCTGCTGCTCTGGGCGGCCGACCTGCTGGCCCGCAAGCAGAAGGCCGGCACCCTGACCCAGTGGAAGCACCTGCTGGTGCCGCTGGTGCCGGGCGCCCTGGTGCTGCTGATGCTGATCATGCTCGGCGGCGACATGGGCACCTCGATGATCCTGGTGGCCATGGTCTTCGCGCTGCTCTGGATGGTCGGCGCGCCGCTGCGGCTGTTCGTCGCCACCCTGGGCATCGCCGTGGTGGCCTGCACCGCGCTGATCATCACCGTGCCGCACCGGCTCGACCGGCTGTCCTGCATCGGCATCACCAAGCCGGTCGCCAACCACGACTGCTTCCAGGCACTGCACGGCCTCTACGCCTTCGGGCTGGGCGGCACCTTCGGCACCGGCCTGGGCGCCGGCTACGAGAAGTGGGGCCAGCTGCCCGAGGCGCACACCGACTTCATCTTCGCCGCGACCGGTGAGGAACTCGGTCTGGTGGGGACGCTGTCGGTTATCGGTCTCTTCGCGGCACTAGGGTATGCGGGTATCCGAGTGGCCATCGGCACGAAGGACTCCTTCGTCAGGTATGCCGCGGGAGCCGCCACTACGTGGATCATGGCCCAGGCCATGATCAACCTGGGGTCGGCGTTGGGACTGCTGCCCATCGCGGGCGTGCCCCTCCCGCTGTTCTCCTACGGGGGATCCGCGATGCTGTCGGCCATGACGGCGATCGGGATGCTGCTCTGCTTCGCACGCAGCCTTCCCGGAGCGAAGGCGGCGCTCGCCGCCCGGAGCTCGAAGTCCCGGTTCAGGACAGGTCTGCGCCGGGTGCTGCCACGACGACGAACCACAGCGCGGTCGGCTCCCCGGCCACCGCGCAGGGAGCGGTGAATTTCGGTGCATGTCGTACTCGCCGGCGGAGGCACCGCCGGCCACATCGAGCCGGCCATGGCGCTCGCGGACGCGCTGCGCAGGCACGACCCCAGCATCGGCATCACCGCGCTCGGCACCGAGCGCGGCCTGGAGACCCGGTTGGTACCCGAGCGCGGTTACCAGCTGGAACTGATTCCGGCCGTTCCGCTGCCCCGCAAGCCCACCCCCGAGCTGATCACCGTTCCCGGTCGGCTGCGCGGTACCGTCCGCGCGGCGCAGGAGATCATCGAGCGGGTCAACGCCGATGCGGTGGTGGGCTTCGGCGGCTACGTCGCGATGCCGGCCTACCTGGCCGCCAAGCGGGCCGGGGTGCCGATCGTGGTGCACGAGGCCAACGCCCGCCCGGGCCTGGCCAACAAGATCGGCGCCCGCTACAGCGACTTCGTCGCGGTCTCCACCCCGGACAGCAAGCTGCGCGACTCGCGCTACATCGGCATCCCGCTGCGCCGGACCATCGCCACCCTGGACCGCAACGCGGTGCGCCCCGAGGCCCGGGCCTACTTCGGCCTGGACCAGCGGCTGCCCACCCTGCTGGTCTCGGGCGGTTCGCAGGGCGCCCGCCGGCTCAACGAGACCGTCCAGGCGATCGCGCCGCGGCTGCAGCAGTACGGCGTGCAGATCCTGCACGCGGTCGGCCCGAAGAACGAGCTGCCGCAGATCGACGACATCCCGGGCATGCCGCCGTACCGGGCGCTGCCCTACGTGGACCGGATGGATCTGGCCTACGCCGCCGCCGATCTGATGCTCTGCCGGGCCGGCGCGATGACGGTGGCCGAGCTGGCCGCGGTCGGCCTGCCGGCCGCCTTCGTGCCGCTGCCGATCGGCAACGGCGAGCAGCGGCTGAACGCCCAGCCGATGGTCAAGGCCGGCGGTGGCCTGCTGGTGGACGACGCCGAGCTGACCCCGGACTGGGTGATGGCCAATGTGCTCCCGGTGCTCACCGACCCGCAGCGGCTGTGGGACATGAGCCGGGCCGCCGCCGAGTTCGGCCGCCGGGACGCCGACGAGCTGCTGGTCGGCATGGTCTACGAAGCGATCGACGCGGCACGTGGCGGCCGGCGACGTGGCTGACCGGCTGGTCGGCGAACGGCGGGCCCGGGCCGCCGAGGCGGACGAGGACCCGGACGAGCCGGTCCGGGTCCCGCTGCGGCTCTCCCGGCGCGGCATCGTGGTGCTCAGCTCGCTGGGCGCCCTGGTGCTGGCCGTGATCGGCTGGGTGATCTTCTTCTCCTCGGCGCTGGACGTGCGCACGGTCGCCATCCAGGGTCTGCAGAACGACCAGCTGACGGTGGATGAGGTGCGCCAGGCCGTGGGGCCGCTGCAGCACGGTCCGCTCGCCCGGGTCGACCTGGACGCGGTACAGCACCGCGTCCAGGCCATCCCCAGGGTGGCCCGGGCCGAGGTCTGGCGCGGCTGGCCGCACACCCTGCGGATCAAGGTGATCGAGCGTCAACCAGTGGCAGCCGTCAAGGGTGCTGACGGTAAGTTCACCCAAATGGATGCATCCGGGGTGAGTTTCGCCACCGCGGACACACCACCGGCGGGGGTTCCGGTGGTCCAGCTGCAGCTCAGTCAGCCCGCTCAGGACGCCGCCGCGGTGCTGCCGCAGGCCGCGCTGGTGCAGGGCGCGGTCAAGGTCGCGGCCGGTCTGCCGGCCGAAGTGGCCAAGCAGGGACCGTCATTGCTGGTCCGTTCGTATGACGACATCGAGATCGGACTGCCGAGCGGGGTGACGATCCGTTGGGGGAGTCCCGAGCAGGTCGACCGCAAGGCGGTCGTGCTGCGGGCACTGCTGAAGCAGTCCGCCAAGGTCTATGACGTGACCGCTCCTGATGCCCCGGCGATCTCGAGTTGACCGAAATCGGGTAGGTTCTGATGCTGGGGAGTCATTGACGATCTGTCGATGCGTCCCCGACCCTGGGTGGTCTCGAATCTTCGTCAGCTCCAGGGCTGAGCCTGGTGCTTGTCACTGGGCGATGATCACATAGGCTCAAAAGAAAAAAGGGAAGCTCGGCGTGTTCGTTGAACACGGACCCGCCCGGCACTTAGTGTCCTGTGTCACCAGGCTGTGCCTCGCGGCTCGTTGACGTAGGCGCGGCGTGAACCCTCAACGTCAAGTTTAGGGTTCGGGTCGGCGGTCTCCATTTCGGACAATCAGTCAGGAACCGGGCTCCCCACCCATCGACATCCGTCGGCTCTCCCAGACCCAGGAAGCCGACCCGGACATCCGAGGCGAGAGGCCTTCGACGTGGCAGCACCGCAGAACTACCTCGCAGTCATCAAGGTCGTCGGTATCGGCGGCGGCGGTGTCAACGCCATCAACCGGATGATCGAGGTCGGTCTGAAGGGCGTCGAGTTCATCGCGATCAACACCGACGCGCAGGCCCTGCTGATGAGCGACGCCGACGTCAAGCTCGACGTCGGCCGGGAGCTCACCCGCGGCCTCGGCGCCGGGGCCAACCCGGAGGTCGGCCGCAAGGCCGCCGAGGACCACCGCGAGGAGATCGAGGAGGTCCTCAAGGGGGCCGACATGGTCTTCGTCACGGCCGGCGAGGGCGGCGGCACCGGCACCGGCGGCGCGCCGGTGGTGGCCAACATCGCCCGCTCGCTCGGCGCGCTGACCATCGGCGTGGTCACCCGCCCGTTCACCTTCGAGGGCCGCCGCCGGGCCAACCAGGCCGAGGACGGCATCGCCTCGCTGCGCGAGGAGGTGGACACCCTGATCGTCATCCCGAACGACCGGCTGCTCTCCATCTCCGACCGCCAGGTCAGCGTGCTGGACGCGTTCCGCTCGGCTGACCAGGTGCTGCTCTCCGGCGTCCAGGGCATCACCGACCTGATCACCACTCCGGGTCTGATCAACCTGGACTTCGCCGACGTCAAGTCGGTCATGTCGGACGCGGGCTCGGCGCTGATGGGGATCGGCTCGGCGCGCGGCGAGGACCGCGCCAAGGCGGCCGCCGTGATGGCGATCTCCTCCCCGCTGCTGGAGGCCTCGATCGACGGCGCCCGCGGCGTGCTGCTCTCCATCTCCGGCGGCTCCGACCTCGGCCTGTTCGAGATCAACGAGTCGGCGCAGCTGGTCAGCGAGGCGGCGCACCCCGAGGCCAACATCATCTTCGGTGCGGTGATCGACGACGCGCTGGGCGACGAGGTCCGGGTCACCGTGATCGCGGCCGGCTTCGACGGCGGCCAGCCGCCGGCCATCGTGCGCGACCCGGTGGTGAAGACCACCCCGGCCCCGCCCGCCGAGCGTCCGACCAGCCGACCCTACGGCGGCGTCGGCTCGGTGACGGGTCGTTCGACCGAGGACAGCGCCCCGGCCCCGGTCAAGCCGGAGCCCCCGGTGGTCCCACCGGTGCCGCCGCAGGTGCAGCCGACCCGGCTGCCCTACGTGGAGAGCCCGGCCGAGGAGCTCGACGTGCCGGACTTCTTGAAGTAGGGCACGGCCTGAAGTGAGGCTCTGCTCGAAGTAATTTGTAGGATCTTCTGCAGGCTTCGATGCCCATCCCGCCACTGGCCGGGGTGGGCATCGTCGTGTGAGCGGGCAGTGTGAACAAGAGGAGGGACAGGAGATATGACGGAAGGACAGTCGGCCGGGGTCCCGGCCGCGCGCCTTGAGCAGCTCCGCGCCGGCCTCGCCACGGTCGAACGGCGGATCGACGCCGCCTGCGCGGCGGCCGGCCGGCCCCGCTCCGAGGTGACCCTGGTGGTGGTCACCAAGACCTACCCCGCCTCGGACACCCGGCTGCTCGCCTCGCTGGGGGTGCGGCACGTCGCCGAGAACCGCGACCAGGACGCCGCGCCCAAGGCGGCCGACTGCGCCGACCTGCCGCTGATCTGGCACTTCGTCGGACAGTTGCAGACCAACAAGGCGCGCTCGGTGGTGCGCTACGCGCACCATGTTCACTCGGTCGACCGGTCCCGGCTGGTCAGCGCCCTCTCCGAGGCGGTGCTCAAGGCCGAACGCCGGGAGCTGGGCTGCCTGGTGCAGGTCGCCTTCGATGGCGGCACGGCCCAGGGCCGGGCCGGGGTGCCCCCGGAGCAGGTGCTGGAAATGGCCGATCTGATCGCCGACACGCCCGGTCTGCGGCTGGACGGTGTGATGACGGTCGCTCCGCTCACCGGTCCGCTGACCGGCGACCCGTCCGCCGCCTTTACGCGTCTGGCGGAAATCTCAACCGCCGTACGCGCGAGCCATCCGGCTGCCACGATGGTGTCGGCAGGGATGAGCGGCGACCTCGAGCAGGCGATTGCCGCCGGGGCGACACATGTACGCGTCGGTACGGCGGTGCTCGGTGCGAGGTCACCCCTCGGGTAACGTCACCGGGTAGTAGATCAGACTGCAGGACAAATCAGGACAAAGCACGGATTAGTCCTGCTGAACCGACAGCACATCGTGGATCGTAAGGCCGCGGCCACGCACACGGACTGACGGATCGTCGGCTCACCGTAGTCGGGATCTGACGGAAGGTGAGCGGACCGCGGTCCTGGGCACCTGGCTCCCTGGGTCACCGTACTCGACGGAGCCGGGTTTCGCGGGCCAGGCCAGTGACCGAGCCGATCCACCACAGAGCGGAGGACAGGAGCATGGCCGGCGCAATGCGCAAGATGGCGGTCTACCTCGGCCTCGTGGAGGACGAGACGTACGACGGCCAGGGTTACGACCCGGACGACGACTACGACACGGACCCCGAGCCGATCCGGACCGGACGGACCGAGGACATCCCGCGCCCGGCGGCGCCCGCCGCCGCCCCCACGGCGCAGGTTGCCTCGATCGCGCCCCAACCCCAGCCGGTGGCGGCCGCCGTGCCGATCCGGCAGGAGCAGCCCCGGATGGCCCCCGTGTCGTCCATCACACCCGAACGCCGCCAGAATCTGGAGAAGAGTGCCCCGGTGATCATGCCCAAGGTCGTCAACGAGCGGGAGTCGTACCGCATCACCACGCTGCACCCGAGGACCTACAACGAGGCCCGTACCATCGGGGAACAGTTCCGTGGCGGTACCCCGGTGATCATGAATCTGACCGAGATGGACGACACCGACGCGAAGCGGCTCGTAGACTTCGCGGCTGGACTCGTCTTCGGTCTGCACGGCAGCATTGAGCGCGTGACTCAGAAGGTGTTCCTGCTGTCTCCTGCTAACGTCGATGTCACGGCGGAGGACAAGGCTCGGATCGCCGAGGGTGGGTTCTTCAACCAGAGCTGACCCGGCCACGACGACATGTGTGGACCTGATGGACAGTGAGTGACCAAGCGGTAGCGGAAGAAACCGGGAGAGGGATACCCGATGGGGATCGTGGGGGCAGTGCTCTACTACGCACTGACCGTCTTCCTGGTGATTCTGCTGTTCCGCCTGGTCATGGACTGGGTCTTCCAGTTCGCCCGCTCTTGGCGACCGGGCAAGGCCATGGTGGTGCTGTTGGAGGCCACGTACACTGTCACGGATCCGCCACTCAAGCTTCTTCGGCGGTTTATCCCGCCGTTGCGTCTCGGGGGCGTGGCGCTCGACCTGTCCTTCTTCGTACTGATGATCATTGTGTATGCCCTGATCTCGCTCGTGCAGCGTCTGCCGTGGTGAGCGATGCGGCAGGATGCCATCTGTGCCGACGATCACGTTGAGGTGAAGAGATGCCGTTGACCCCCGAGGACGTTCGGAACAAGCAGTTCACGACCGTCCGCTTGCGCGAAGGCTATGACGAGGACGAGGTCGATGCCTTCCTCGACGAGGTCGAAGCCGAGCTGACCCGCCTGCTGCGCGAGAACGAGGACCTGCGGGCCAAGCTCGCCGCCGCGACCCGGGCTGCCGCGCAGAACCAGGCGAACATGCGCAAGGAGCCTCCGCAGGACGCGCAGCGGCCCGGTGCCCCGGTGCCCGCCGCCATATCCGGTCCGCCGGTCCCTGGTCAGCAGGGTCCCGGCCAGCAGCAGCCCCAGCCTCAGCAGCAGATGGGCGGCCAGCCGCTGGGTCTGCCGTCCGGCGCTCCGCAGCTGCCGGCCGGTCAGGGCATGCCGCCGCAGCAGGGCCAGATGCCCGGCCAGGGCATGCCGCCCCAGCAGCAGGGCATGGGCACCATGGGCGGTCAGCAGCAGCTGGTGCAGCAGCAGGGCATGCCGCAGCAGCAGGGCATGGGCACCATGGGCGGCCAGCAGCAGCTGGTGCAGCCGATGGGCGGTCAGATGCTGCAGCCGATGCCGTCGCCGATGCAGCAGGGCGGCCCGATGGGTGGCCAGATGCCGCAGCAGATGGGCCAGACCATGGGCGGTCAGCAGCAGCTGGCGCCGATGGGCGGTCCGCTCGGTGGTGGCCCGCTCGGCGGCCCGATGCAGCAGCAGGGTCCCGGTGGCGACAGCGCCGCCCGGGTGCTGGCGCTCGCTCAGCAGACCGCCGACCAGGCGATCTCCGAGGCGCGCTCCGAGGCCAACAAGATCGTCGGCGAGGCCCGCAGCCGTGCCGAGGGCCTGGAGCGGGACGCCCGCGCCAAGGCCGACGCGCTGGAGCGGGACGCTCAGGAGAAGCACCGGGTCGCGATGGGCTCCCTGGAGTCCGCCCGCGCCACCCTGGAGCGCAAGGTCGAGGACCTGCGCGCCTTCGAGCGCGAGTACCGCACCCGCCTGAAGTCCTACCTGGAGACCCAGCTGCGCCAGCTGGAGTCGCAGGCGGACGACTCGCTGGCTCCGCCGCGGATCCCGGCCACCGCCTCGCTGCCGCCGGCGGCCTCCTCGATGGCCTCCACCGGTGCCCCGTCGTTCGGCGGTCAGTCCTCCTTCGGCGGCTCCAGCCCGTCGTTCGGTGGCAGCTCCCCGTCCTTCGGCGGCGGCAACGGCCAGCCGTCGTTCGGCGGCGGGCAGCCCTCGGGCAGCGGCGCGCCGCAGATGGCCCCGGCCGGCATGACCCAGCCGATGGCCGCGGTCCGTCCGCAGCCGCCCCAGCCGATGCAGCCCATGCAGCAGGCCCCGGCCCCGATGCGCGGCTTCCTCATCGACGAGGACGGCGACAACTAAGTCGGGTCACACCCACGAGGGCGCCCCTACCGCGATGCGGTGGGGGCGCCCTCGTTCGTGCTTCCGCGCTTCCGTGCTCCGAGGTGCCGACGGCTGAGGGCCGGGGCCGCGCCCGTGCGCGCGGCCCCGGCCCTCAGCCAGTGCGGTGTTACGCCTTGCGCAGCTGGAAGGTCAGTTCCAGACCCTCGTCCGCGAAGGTGTCCGACTCCCAGTCGGCGGCGCCGTCGGCGAAGTCCACGGCCAGCACCTCCTCGGCGACCAGCGGGCCGTGCTCGGTGATGGCGGCGACCGTCTCCTCGGCCGCGGACTGCCAGCGCAGCACGATCCGGTCGGCGACGTCGAGGCCGGAGTTCTTGCGGGCCTCCTGGATCTGCCGGATCGCGTCGCGGGCGATGCCGAGGCGCTTGAGCTCAGGGGTGATCGCCAGGTCGAGGGCGACGGTGGCGCCGGACTCGTTGGCGACCGCCCAACCCTCGCGCGGGGTCTCGGTGATGATCACCTCATCGGGGGAGAGGCTGATCGTCTCACCGTCGAGCTGGACCGAGGTCTCGCCCGAGGCGCGCAGCTCGGCGGCCAGCACGGCGGCGTCCGCAGCGGCCACCGCCTTCGCCACCTCCTGCACGCCCTTGCCGAACCGCTTGCCCAGCGCCCGGAAGTTGGCCTTGGCGGTGGTGTCGACCAGCGACCCGCCGACCTCGGTGAGCGACTCCAGCACCGAGACGTTGAGCTCCTCGGCGATCTGCGCCCGCAGGTCGGCCGGCAGCTCGTCCCAGCCCTGGGCGGCGATCAGCGCGCGGGACAGCGGCTGACGGGTCTTCACGCCGGACTCGGCGCGGGTCGCCCGGCCGAGCTCGACCAGGCGGCGGACCAGCGCCATGTGCCGGGAGAGGTCCGCGTCGATCAGCTCCTGGTCCGCCTCCGGCCAGCTGGACAGGTGCACCGAGGCCGGGGCGTCCGGGGTGACCGGCACCACCAGGTCCTGCCAGACCCGCTCGGTGATGAACGGCGTGAGCGGCGCCATCAGCCGGGTGACCGTCTCCAGGGCCTCGTGCAGGGTGGCGAGCGCGGCGGCGTCGCCCTGCCAGAAGCGGCGGCGGCCGCGGCGGACGTACCAGTTGGACAGGTCGTCGACGAAACCGGAGAGCAGCTTGCCGGCCCGCTGGGTGTCGTAGTCGGCCAGCGCCACGTCGACGTCCTTGACCAGCTGGTTCAGCTCGGAGAGCACCCAGCGGTCCAGCTGCGGGCGGTCGGCCGGGGCGGGGTCGGTCGCGCTCGGCGCCCAGCCGGCGGTCCGCGCGTACAGCGCCTGGAAGGCGACGGTGTTCCAGAAGGTCAGCAGCGTCTTGCGGACCACCTCCTGGATGGTGCCGTGGCCGACCCGGCGGGCCGACCAGGGCGAGCCGCCGGCCGCCATGAACCAGCGCACCGCGTCGGCGCCGTGCTGGTCCATCAGCGGGATCGGCTCCAGGGTGTTGCCCAGGTGCTTGGACATCTTGCGGCCGTCCTCGGCGAGGATGTGGCCCAGGCAGACCACGTTCTCGTAGGACGACTTGTCGAACACCAGGGTGCCGACCGCCATCAGGGTGTAGAACCAGCCACGGGTCTGGTCGATCGCCTCGGAGATGAACTGGGCCGGATAACGGCTTTCGAACAGCTCCTTGTTCTGGTGCGGGTAGCCGTACTGCGCGAACGGCATCGAGCCCGAGTCGTACCAGGCGTCGATCACCTCGGGCACCCGGACGGCGGTGCCGGAGCACTCACGGCAGGCGAAGGTGACCGCGTCGATGAACGGGCGGTGCGGGTCGAGGTCGCTCTGGTCGGTGCCGGTCAGCTCGCCCAGCTCGGCAAGCGAGCCGACGCAGGTGAGGTGGCCCTCCTCGCAGCGCCAGATCGGCAGCGGGGTGCCCCAGTAGCGGTTGCGGGAGAGCGCCCAGTCGATGTTGTTGTTGAGCCAGTCGCCGAAGCGGCCGTGCTTGACCGTCTCCGGGTACCAGTTGGTGGCCTCGTTCTCGCGGATCATCGCGTCCTTGACGGCGGTGGTCCGGATGTACCAGGACGGCTGCGCGTAGTAGAGCAGCGCGGTGTGGCAGCGCCAGCAGTGCGGGTAGCTGTGCTCGTACGGGAGGTGGCGGAACAGCAGGTCGCGGGCCTTGAGGTCGGCGACCAGTGCCTCGTCGGCCTTCTTGAAGAACTGCCCGCCGACCAGCGGCACCTCGGCGGCGAAGGTGCCGTCGGCCTCGACCGGGTTGACCACCGGCAGGCCGTACTTGCGGCAGGTCGCGAGGTCGTCGGCACCGAAGGCCGGGGCCTGGTGGACGATGCCGGTGCCGTCCTCGGTGGTCACGTAGTCGGCGTTGAGGACGAAGTGGGCGTCCTCGATCTCTACGAGGTCGAACGGCCGCTGGTAGGCCCAGCGCTCCATCTCGGCGCCGGTGAACGACTCGCCGGTGGGCTCCCAGCCCTCGCCCAGCGCCTTGCCCACCAGCGGCTCGGCGACCACCAGGCGCTCGGTGCCGTCGGTGGCGACCACGTAGGTCACCTCGGGGTGCACGGCGGCGGCGGTGTTGGAGACCAGGGTCCACGGGGTGGTGGTCCACACCAGCAGCGACGCCTGGCCGGCCAGCGGGCCGCTGGTCAGCGGGAACTTCACGAAGACCGAGGGGTCGACCACGGTCTCGTAGCCCTGGGCCAGCTCGTGGTCGGACAGGCCGGTGCCGCAGCGCGGGCACCAGGGCGCCACGCGGTGGTCCTGGACCAGCAGGCCCTTGTCGAAGATCTGCTTGAGCGACCACCAGACCGACTGGATGTAGGACGGGTCCATGGTCCGGTACGCCTCGTCGAGGTCGACCCAGTAGCCCATCCGCTCGGTGAGCTTGGTGAACTCGTCGGTGTGCCGGGTCACCGACTCGCGGCACTTGGCGTTGAACTCGGCGATGCCGTACTTCTCGATGTCCGGCTTGCCGGAGAAGCCCAGCTCCTTCTCCACTGCCAGCTCGACCGGCAGGCCGTGGCAGTCCCAGCCGGCCTTGCGGGCCACGTGGTAGCCCTTCATGGTCCGGTAGCGCGGGAACACGTCCTTGAAGACGCGGGCCTCGATGTGATGGGCGCCCGGCATGCCGTTGGCGGTCGGCGGGCCCTCGTAGAAGACCCACTCGGGGCGGCCCTCGGACTGCTCCAGGCTGCGCTGGAAGACCTTCTGGTCGCGCCAGAAGCTGAGGATGCCGTGCTCGAGTGCGGGCAGGTCGACCTGGGCGGGGACGGGGTTGTAGCTGGTCACTGCGCCTCCGACGGATGCGTGGACGGGCATTCCGACGGAGGGACGAGACGACTGGCGCCCCGCGGTACCACCCTCCTTGGCCGTCGCGGTCCTGCCGACGGCCCACTCCTTGGGTCTTGCTACCGGGTCTAGTAGGCCGAGGCGGCCGTTCTTCCGGCGGCTCCGGGGTGATCTTCCCGCCGCGCACACCCCCGGGCTCGCACCATCCCCGGGTCGCTCCTGGCTGCGTACGTCGGTACTCGTCCCATCTGCGCCTTGCCGGCCCAGTCTATAGGGAGCGGGCAACCGAATTCGGCCAACCGGGCCCGGCCCCGCTGAGCAGGGCGGTTAACCGGTGATGTTCTGGGCACAACCTTGTCGCTGCCCTGGGACCGAGGTGTAACCGCTGCCCGGGTGGGATCGCGGGGTGGCGCCGGTATGTCCCGTTGTGACCGGATTCGATCAGGATTATCGTTCCGGGACCGGAGGCCGACGGGAACCGTCGGCCGGAGTCATTCGTAGATGGGGTCGAGCCATGGCTGAGAAGGCAACGGGCACGGGTACCGCTACCAGGCGGATCCGGAAGGCCATGGCAGGCGACCAAGGGGAGGGTTCCGTGACCACGACGACACGGCGGAAGACCAGCACCACCACCGGCCGGACGGCCGCCAGTCGCAACCACGTCCCCTCGGGCAGCGGTGCCCGGGCGGCCACCCGGCTCACCGCCGAGTCGGTCGACCCGGCCGAGCTGCCGGTCCGCCCGGGTGAGGACCCGTGGACCGCGGCCGAGGTCGCCGAGGTGCACGAGGAGCTCAACGACGACGTGCGGCGCCTCAAGGCCGAGATCGAGGCCGCCGAGGCGGCGCTCACCGGCCTGATGCGCGACTCCAACGACGGCGCGGGCGACGACCAGGTCGACGCCGGCACCAAGAACATCAACCGGGAGAGCGAGCTGTCACTGGCCAACAACGCCCGCGACATGCTCGACCAGAGCGAGCGCGCGCTGGCCCGGCTGGAGGGCGGCGAGTTCGGCTCCTGCGAGTCGTGCGGGCAGCCGATCGGCAAGGCCCGGCTGCAGGCCTTCCCACGGGCCACCCTCTGCGTCAGCTGCAAGGCCAAGCAGGAACGCCGCTGACACTCGTTACAAGGGTGTTGACCGGGGTCGGGCCGACGCGCGGTCCGCGAGCCGTATGCTCGACCCCGTAACGTCGGCCCCATTTCTCGGCAGCGGAGCGGATCATCACTACCCCAGGTTCCCCCCAGACGCGGGACGAGGAGTCCCAGCTCGCGGGCGCCAGCCCCGTCACCGAGCCGAGCGAGCTGCGGGCGATGGTGCGCCGCCGCCGGCTCACCCTGCTCTTCTCGGTGGCGCTGCTCGCCTACCTGCTCGACCTGGGCAGCAAGCTGCTGGTCGTCGCCAAGCTGGAGGGCCACTCGCCGATCCAGGTGATCGGCGACGTGGTCACCCTCCAGGTGATCCGCAACGCCGGTGCGGCCTTCGGCATGGGCCAGACCATGACGGTGGTCTTCACGGTGATCGCCGCCGCGGTGATCGTGGTGATCTGGCGGATCTCCCGCCGGCTCTACAGCCTGCCCTGGGCGATCGCGCTCGGCCTGCTGCTCGGCGGCGCGCTGGGCAACCTGACCGACCGGATCTTCCGGTCCCCGGCCACCTTCCGCGGCCATGTCGTCGACTTCATCTCGGTGCAGCACTTCGCGGTCTTCAACCTGGCCGATTCGGCCATCGTCTGCGGCGGCATCCTGGTGGTGCTGCTCTCGTTCCGCGGCAGCAACCCCGATGGCAGCACCCACCGCACCGCCGCTCCGGCGGCCGAGCAGGCCAAGGAGGCCAAGGGCTCCGAGGCCCCGGCCGAGCCGGCCAAGGACGACCAGGCCAACTGAGAGCAGCCGTTACGGCATACTCGTACGGGTGAGTACCGCAGCGCAGACCCGCTCCCTCCCTGTTCCGGACGGCCTGGAGGGCGAGCGTGTCGACGCCGCCCTGGCCCGGATGTTCGGCTTCTCGCGGACCAAGGCCGCCGAGCTGGCCGCCGACGGCAAGGTCCGGATCGACGGATCGCAGGCCGGAAAGTCCGACCGGGTGACGGCCGGCGCCTGGCTGGAGGTCGAGATCCCGGCCCCCGCCGCCCCGGTGCAGATCGTCCCCGAGTTCGTCGAGGGCATGCGGATCGTCCATGACGACCAGGACATCGTGCTGGTCGACAAGCCGGTCGGGGTGGCCGCCCACCCCAGCCCGGGCTGGACCGGCCCGACCGTGATCGGCCACCTGGCCGCCGCCGGCTACCGGATCTCCACCTCCGGCGCCGCCGAGCGCCAGGGCATCGTGCACCGCCTCGACGTCGGCACCTCCGGCCTGATGGTGGTCGCCAAGTCCGAGCGCGCCTACAGCGACCTCAAGCGCCAGTTCCACGACCGGATCACCGACAAGCGCTACCACACCCTGGTCCAGGGCCACCCCGACCCGCTGAGCGGCACCGTGGACGCCCCGATCGGCCGGCACCCCAGCTCCGACTGGAAGTGGGCGGTCACCCGGGACGGCAAGCCATCGGTCACGCACTACGACCTGATCGAGGCCTACCGGGCCGCCTCGCTGCTCGCCGTCAAGCTGGAGACCGGCCGCACCCACCAGATCCGGGTGCACATGCAGGCCCTGCGCCACCCCTGCGTCGGCGACCTCACCTACGGCGCCGACCCGGTGCTGGCCAAGCGGCTGGGGATCACCCGCCAGTGGCTGCACGCGGTCTCGCTGGGCTTCGAGCACCCGGCGGACGGCGAGTGGGTGGAGTTCTCCAGCCCCTACCCGGCCGACCTGCAGCACGCCCTCGACGTGATCGCCGGGGAGAGCTGATGGCTGCGGTGATCGGCACGGCCGGCGACCAGGCCGCGCTGGACGCCGCCTTCGAGGTGCGCCGGGCGGTCTTCGTCGAGGAGCAGGGCATCCCGGCGGAGCTGGAGTACGACGAGCTGGACGCCACCTCCGTGCACCTGCTGGCCCGCGACGCCGGCGGCGCGCCGCTCGGCACCGCCCGGCTGATCAGCGGCGAGCAGGCCCTGGCGCTCACCGGGATCGCCGACCGGGTGCTGCTCGGCCGGCTCGCCGTGCTGGCGGCGGCCCGCGGCACCGGGCTCGGCGCGGCGCTGGTTGGCGCCGTTGAGGAGGCCGGCCGGGCGCTCGGCGCCAAGGAGTGCGAGCTGCACGCCCAGGTGGTGGCGATGGGCTTCTACGAGCGGCTCGGCTATCGTGCCCAGGGCCCGGTCTACGACGACGCCGGGATCCCGCACCGCACCATGGTGAAGACGCTCTGAGTCGCTGGTAGTTCGTCACAAGGGGGAGCCGTGCGCTATCTGGTGCGCGACCGCATGTTCGCCTTCCACGAAGAGGCGTGGATAGAGACCGAGCACCGCGAGAAGGTGTTCAAGGTCGACCGGAAGCTGCTGCGGCTGCGCACCACCTTCGCGTTCGTCGACCCCTGGGGCCAGACCGCCGCCACCATCGTGCGCAAGGCGATGACCTGGCACCACACCATACTGATCAAGCACGACGGGGAGCGGCTCGGCAAGATCAGCCGGCGGCTCTTCCGGCTGTTCGGCGACCGCTTCGTGGTCAAGCTGCGGGACGGGCGGAAGCTGCGGATCAACGGCAACCTGTGGGACCGCGAGTTCGACATCCAGCACCGCGGCACCACCCTGGCGCACGTCTCCCGGCGCTGGTTCAGCCTGCGCGACACCTATGCGGTGGACGTGATGGAGCCGGCGGACACCACCATGCTGCTGGTGCTCGCGGTCTGCGTGGACCACATACTGCACGAGCAGCGGGACTGACGGCCCGTCAGTCGCCGGTCCGCACCCGGGGCAGTGCGTGCGGGTACCGGTCCCGCAGGAAGGCGATCAGCTCCTCCCGCACCGTGCAGCGCAGCGCGAAGGCTTGTGCCGGGTCGGCGGCCGTCATGGTGGCCCGCAGCAGCACGGTGCTCGGGGTGGAGTCGAACACCACCAGGGCCGAGTCCCGGCCGTCCCAGTGCGGGCTGGCGGCCAGCACCTCGCGCAGCCGCATCCGCAGCTCGGGCACCGGCACGGTGTGGTCCAGGTGCAGCAGCACCGAGGCGAGCAGCGCCGCGTCCCGCCTGGTCCAGTTCTCGAACGGCCGGGCGACGAAGTACGAGACCGGGACCACCAGCCGCCGGTCGTCCCAGAGCCGCACCACCAGGCAGACCAGGGTGATCTCCTCCACGATGCCCTGCTGGCCGTCCACCACCACCGTGTCGCCGATGCGCACGGTGTCGCCGAACGCGATCTGCAGGCCGGCGAAGAAGTTGCCCAGGGTGTTCTGCGCCGCGATGCCGGCCACGATGCCGATGATGCCGGCGGAGGCCAGCAGGCTGGTGCCGATCGCGCGCAGGGTGCCGAAGGTCAGCAGCATCACGGCGACGGTGAGCACGGCGATCAGCGCGCTCAGCACCCGGCGCAGGATGCTCAGCTGGGTGCGGACCCGCTGCAGCCGCGCCGGATCGTCGATCACCCTCTCGTAGCGGGCCAGCGCGGCGGTGAGCACCGCCGCGTCGATCCGCACGACCAGCCAGCCGATGGACGCGATCAGCGCCAGCAGCATCACGTGCCGCAGGTCCTTGCCCGGATGGACCACCCAGCCGAGGCCCAGCAGCAGCCCGGTCGCCACCACCAGCTGGATCGGCACCCGGCAGCGCCGCAGCGGCGCCCAGACCGTCTCGCTGGGATGCCGGGCACTCAGCCGCTGCAGTGCCTGGTCCACCAGCCAGCCGGTCAGCAGGGTGACGGCGGCGATGGAGAGCAGCGTGACGAGCGGCCAGAGCACAGCCACACGATACGCGCCGATCCGGACAAAGCGCCGAAATCGACCAGCCGTAGTACGCCAGGGTCCTGAACGCTCTTCAGCAGATCTTCAGTTACCGCACATAGGATCGGCTTCCATGAGCCTGCGCGGACGTTTCAAGCCGACCCGCCGTCGGGTGCTGGCGGCCGGACTCGCCCTGGTCGCGCTGATCGGGCTCGGAACCGTCACCGCGGTGGCGAGCGGCCAGGCGGCCGTGCACGAGCAGGACCGGTTCCTCTCGATGCCCCAGGCGCCCGGCAGCAGCGACCAGGTCCGCATCGACACCTCCTTCTTCACCACCGGCAGCAGCCCGCGCCCCGCGATCCTGCTCGCCCACGGCTTCGGCGGCAGCAAGGCGGACGAGGCCGGCGAGGCCCGCACCCTGGCCCGCTCCGGCTACGCGGTGCTCACCTGGTCGGCCCGCGGCTTCGGCAAGTCCACCGGGCAGATCGGGCTCAACGCGCAGGACGGCGAGGTGCAGGACGTCAAGCACCTGGTCGACTGGCTGGCGACCCGGCCCGAGGTCCAGCTGGACGGCCCGGGCGACCCGCGGGTCGGGATCACCGGCGCCTCCTACGGCGGCGCGATAGCGCTGCTGGCGGCCGCCGCCGACCCGCGGATCGACGCCATCGCGCCCCAGATCACCTGGTGGGACCTGCCGCAGGCGCTCTTCCCGCAGAGCGTGCAGGGCAGCAGCCCGGCCGACGGCGTGTTCAAGAAGCTCTGGGCCGGCATCTTCTTCACCACCGGCTCCTCCGGCGACATCATCAGCTCGGGCAACAACAAGCCGGTGAGCGTCCAGAGCGGTCCGGTCGGCTGCGGGCGGTTCACCCCCGAGCTGTGCGCCATGTACAACCGGGTGGCCAGCAGCGGCCGACCCGACCCGGCCGCCGTCGCCCTGCTGGAGAAGTCCAGCCCGTCCGCGTACGCGTCCAGGATCAAGGTGCCGACCCTGGTGGTCCAGGGCCAGCAGGACTCGCTCTTCCCGCTCGACCAGGGCGACCAGATGGCCAAGGCGATCGCCGCCAACGGCGCGCCGGTCTCGGTGGACTGGTTCGCCGGCGGCCACGACGGCGGTCTGGAGACCAGCGACCGGGTGACCACCCGGGTGACCAGCTGGTTCGACCACTACCTCAAGCACCAGTCGACCGGCACCGGCCCGGCCTTCCGGGTCACCCGCACCGGAGGCGTCGACTCGACCGGCTTCCAGGCCGTGCTGCGCGGCGCCGACGGCAGCAGCTACCCGGGCCTGAACGGCACCGCCCAGCGCACCGTCCAGCTGACCGGCGCTCCGCAGACCATTTCCAACCCGCCCGGTGGCGCGCCCCCGGCGATCTCCACCGTGCCCGGCCTCGGCGCCCTCAGCCAAGCCTCCCAGCTGGGCGTGAGCCTCTCCCTCGACTTCCCGGGGCAGTCCGCCTCCTTCGACTCCGCGCCGCTGGACGGATCGCTCCAGCTCACCGGCGCCCCCACCGCCGACGTTACCGTGCACGCCGACCGGCCCGACGCGGTGCTCTTCGCCAAGCTCTACGACCTCGCCCCGGACGGCAAGACCACGCTGCCCCAGCAGCTCGCCGCCCCGCTGCGGGTCACCGGCGCCGACACCCCGGGCGGCCGCACCGTCACCGTCCGGCTGCCGGCCGTCGACTACTCATTCCCGGCCGGCCACCGGCTGCGGCTCACCCTCTCCAGCACCGACCTGGCCTACGCCTCGCCCAGCGACCCGGCCACCTACCAGGTGGCGGTGGCCGGCCCGATCACCGTGCCCACCGACGCCGCCCTGACCCCCGAGCCCACCGCACTGCCCACCCGCACCTGGGCGCTGCCGCTGGTCGCGCTGGCCGTCGGCGCCGTACTGCTGCTCACCGCCCGGCGCCGCCGCGCGCTGCCGCCGCCCGACCCGGTGCTGGCCGACGTGCCGCTGGAGATCACCGGGCTGAGCAAGCGCTACAAGGGCGCCCAGGACCGCTACGCGGTGCGGGACCTCTCGTTCACCGTGCAGCGCGGCCAGGTGCTCGGCCTGCTCGGACCCAACGGCGCCGGCAAGACCACCACGCTGCGGATGCTGATGGGCCTGATCCGCCCCGACGAGGGCGAGATCCGGGTGTTCGGCCACGCCGTGCGGCCCGGCAGCCCGGTGCTCTCCCGGGTCGGCGCGTTCGTCGAGGGCGCCGGCTTCCTGCCGCACCTGACCGGGCGGGCCAACCTGGAGCTCTACTGGCGCAGCACCGGCCGCCCCGCCGCCGACGCCCACCTGGACGAGGCGCTGGAGATCGCCGACCTCGGCGAGGCCCTGAACCGCGCGGTGCGCACCTACTCGCAGGGCATGCGCCAGCGCCTGGCCATCGCCCAGGCCATGCTGGGCCTGCCCGAGCTGCTGATCCTCGACGAGCCGACCAACGGGCTCGACCCGCCGCAGATCCGCGAGATGCGCGAGGTGATGATCCGTTACGCGGCCGGCGGACGCACCGTCATCGTCTCCAGCCACCTGCTGGCCGAGGTCGAGCAGAGCTGCACCCACCTGGTGGTGATGGACCGCGGCCGGCTGGTCACCGCCGGGGAGGTCGGCGAGATCGTCGGCGGCGGCGAGCTGCTGCTGGTCGGCACCCCGGCGAGCTACGGGCCGGAACGGCTGCTGGTCGCCGCCGGCAAGGTGGAGGCGCTGCCCGGCATCGCCGAGGTGGAGACGGTCGAGCACGGCCTGCTGGTCCGGCTGAACGGCATGACGGCCACCGAGCTGATCACCGAGCTGGTCCGACTGGACGTGCCGGTGGAACGGGCCGGACCGCACCGCCGCCTGGAGGACGCGTTCCTCTCACTGATCGGGGGCGGCGCATGAGCCTCATCGCTCTGAGAGGAGCAGTTGCATGAGTGAGCGGAGCGAACTCATCGTTGAAAGGCGCGCGTGGGCGAATGCCTCCGCCGAGCTCTGCGAGGCGGGCGCATGAGCCTTGCCCAGGCCGACCGGGCGCTCGGCTACCGCCCGCAGCGGACCCTGCCGCTGCGGGTGGAGGCGCTGCGCCAGCTGCGCCGCCGGCGCACCCTGGTGATCTTCGCGGTGCTGTTCGCCATGCCCTTCCTGGTGCTGGCCGCCCTGCAGCTCGGCGGCGCCCGGCAGGGCACCGACCGGACCACCTTCATCGCGCTGGCCACCGCCTCCGGCCCGAACTTCGCGGCCACCATGCTCTTCATGGGCACCGGGTTCCTGCTGGTCATCCCGATGGCGCTGTTCTGCGGCGACACGGTGGCCGCCGAGGCCGGCTGGTCGTCGCTGCGCTACCTGCTGGCCGCGCCGGTGCCCCGGGGCCGGCTGCTGGCCCGCAAGCTGGCCATCGGGCTGCTCTTCTCCAGCGCGGCGATCGTGCTGCTGCCGCTGGTCGGACTCGGTCTGGGCACCCTGGTCTACGGCTGGGGCGACCTGCGGCTGCCCACCGGCGGCGCACTGCCGGCCGAGCAGGTGCTGCCGCGGCTGGCGATCGCGGTGGCGTTCATCGTGCTCAGCGAACTGGTGGTGGGCTCGCTCGCCTTCTACCTCTCCACCGCGGTCGACAACCCGTTGGGCGCGGTGGGCGGCGCGGTCTTCATCGCCATCATCACCGGGGTGCTGGACGCCATCACGGCGCTCGGCTCGCTGCGCGAGTGGCTGCCGGCGCACTGGCAGTACGCCTGGGCGGACGCGCTGCAGCCGCAGCTGGAGGTGGGCGGCATGATCCAGGGCGTCTCGCTCTCGGTCTCCTACGGGCTGATCCTGCTGGCCCTGGCGTTCCGGGGCTTCGCGCGCAAGGACATCGTGTCCTGAGAGCCGGGTGAGGGAGGATGGGACGACACCCGTCCACCTCTCAGGAAGCCCTCGCCACCGTGGCCCAGATCCTCCTCCTCCACTCCGCCTTCGGCCTGCGCCCCGCCGTGCACGCCGCCGCCGACCGGCTGCGCGCCGCCGGGCACCAGGTCACCGTGCCCGACCTCTACGACGGCAAGGTCTTCGACACCGTCGACGAGGCCACCGCGTACAACGAGGAGATCGGCAGCGACGAACTGCTCCGCCGGGCGGTCGGCGCGGCTGCCCCGCTGCTCACCCCGGGCACCCGGCTGGTCTACGCGGGCTTCTCGCTCGGCGGCGCACTGGCGCAGAACCTGGCGCTCGCCGATGAGCACGCGCTCGGCCTGCTGCTCCTGCACGGCACCTCCGACCTGCGTGAGGACGCCCACACCGAGATCCCGGTGCAGCTGCACATGGCCGAGCCCGACCCGTTCGAGCCCGAGGACTGGCTGAACGCCTGGTACCTGCGGATGTGCCGGGCCGGTGCCGACGTCGAGGTGCACCGCTACCACGGCGCCGGCCACGTCTTCACCGACCCGGAGCTGCCCGACTACGACGAAGAGGCCGCCGAGCGGGCCTGGGCGGCGGCCCTGGCCTTCCTCGACGACCTCGGTACCGACTGAGTTCTGAGTCCGAGTCAGCGGTTCGGCGGGTAACCGCCGTAGGGCGGCTGGCCCGGCTGCCCCGGCGGCTGCATCGGGGGCTGGCCCGGCTGCATCGGGGGCTGGGCGGGCGGCGGCGGGAACCCGGGCGCCCCGCCCCGCGCGTCCTGCGGCGGCATCGGCGGGGCGTAGCCGGGCTGCGGGGCGGGAACGGGCATCGCGGCCAGCGGCTGGTAGCTGCTCGGTCCGCCGGCGTTGCGGGTGGCCAGCACGATGATCGGCACGACGACGCTGATGACCGTCTGGGCGATCAGATCGAGGGTCAGCCACAGCCCCGCCGTGGTGCCGGTCATCGCGCTCCAGCCGCCGTGGTCGCTGCTCAGCTCGTTGATCAGGGACGACCCCAGGACATAGGCGTTGATCAGCAGCAGCACGGTTGCCGCCGGGCGCACCCAGGTCCGGCCCATGAAGGCGGCGATGATCATGACGATCAGGGCCGCACACTGCGTGGTGTCCGCCTGGGTGAAGACACCGCAGCCCATGAACCGCGGCTGGTCGCCGAAGCCGAACGCGAACTTGAGGTAGCCGGCACCGACCTGGTTCAGCACCCAGATCAGGATCGCCAGCTGCAGCACCAGCTGAATGATCATCAGCACCGCGAGACCGGGCAGCGCCCCGCCCTGCGGCCGGGTCGGCTGCTGGCCGAATCGTGGCGGATAGCCGCCGACAGCGGGCGTGCCGTAGCTCATGTGGTCCCCTCCGAGCAGCGCGTGACGAGCGGCCTCACAGTTCGCCGCCCGGTGAGACTAGCGCGCTTCCGGTGCGCCGGGAACGGCGTCCCGCACACCGGAAGCACAACGGTGACGCGGTTGTTTCACGCGCTCCAGGCGGACGGCCCGAGCAGCGTCTTGACCTCGCTGGCGAAGGCCGTGTCGGGGTTCACCAGGAAGCCCAGCTCGTAGAGCACGTCCTTCTGTCGGCTGGTGGTCAGCAGCCGCACCGGCACATCGCCCGGGTGCGCCTGCAGCGTCGCCTTCAACTCCCGCACCACGTGGGGCGTGACCTTCGGGTACGGCACGGTGATCTGCACCGGCGGCTTGCCGCCGAACTCGGCGGCGGAGATGTCCAGCGTGGTGATCTCCTGGCCGAAGATGCTCAGGGAGCCGTCGCGCTCGTTGAGGCGGCCGCGGGCGGAGATGACGTTGTCCTCGACCATCTGATCCGCCATCAGGTTGTAGGTGGCCGGGAAGAACAGCACCTCCACCGAGCCGTCGCGGTCGGCGAGGGTGATGATCGCCCAGGCGTTGCCCGCCTTGTTGATCCGCCGGTCCACATTGGTGATCAGCCCGGAGAGCCGCACCTCGCCCTCGGTGCGCCCGGAGCCCATCAGCTCGGCGATCGAGATGTCCCGGTTGCGGGCCAGGATGTGCTCGGCGCCGTCCAGCGGGTGGCTGGAGACGTACAGACCGAGCATCTCCCGCTCCAGGCTGAGGAGTTGCTTGCGCGGCCACTCACGGTCGGTCAGCTCGAAGTCCAGTCCGATCGCCGGGCTGTCGGCGCCGGTGTCCAGCGCGCCGAACAGGTCGTCCTGCCCGATCGCCTGCTGCTTCTTCACGCCGGTGACCGCGTCGATCGCGTTCTCGTGCACCGCGCAGAGCGACTGCCGGGTGTGGCCCAGGGAGTCGAAGGCGCCGGCCTTGATCAGCGAGTCGATGGTGCGCTTGTTGCAGGCGACCAGCTCGACCTTGTCGAGGAAGTCTGCGAAGGAGGTGTACTTGCCCTTCTCCTTGCGGGTGCCGATCAGCGACTCGATCACCGGCACGCCGACGTTGCGGACGGCCTTCAGGCCGAACCGCACGTCGGTGCCGACGGCGGTGAAGTCGACCACCGACTCGTTGACGTCCGGAGACAGGATTTTGATGCCCATCGCCCGGCACTCGGCCAGATAGACGGCCATCTTGTCCTTGTCGTCCGCCACCGAGGTGAGCAGCGCGGCCATGTACTCGGCCGGGTAGTTCGCCTTCAGGTAGGCGGTCTGGTAGGAGACCAGGCCGTAGGCGGCGGAGTGCGATTTGTTGAACGCGTACCCGGCGAACGGCACCAGGACGTCCCAGACCGCCTGGATCGCCTCGTCCGAGTAGCCGCGCTCCTTGCAGCCCGCGTGGAACGGCACGAACTCCTTCTCCAGGACCTCTTTCTTCTTCTTGCCCATCGCGCGGCGGAGCAGGTCTGCTTGGCCGAGGCTGTAGCCGGCCAGCACCTGCGCGGCACGCTGAACCTGCTCCTGGTACACGATCAGACCGTAGGTGGGGCCGAGGACGTCCTTGAGCGGCTCCTCCAACTCCGGATGGATCGGCACGATCTCCTGCTGCGCGTTCTTGCGGAGCGCGTAGTTGGTGTGCGAGTTCATGCCCATCGGGCCCGGGCGGTACAGCGCCGAGACGGCGGAGATGTCGGCGAACTCGGTGGGCTTCATCAGCCGCAGCAGGGCGCGCATCGGGCCGCCATCGAGCTGGAACACGCCCAACGTGTCGCCGCGGGCCAGCATCTCGTACGTGGTCGGGTCGTCGATCGGGATGTTCTCGATGTCGACCTCTTGGCCCCGGTTGGCCTTGATGATCTGCAGGCAGTGATCGATGATGCCCAGGTTCCGCAGACCCAGGAAGTCCATCTTGATCAGGCCCATGGATTCGCACGACGGGTAGTCGAAGCCCGTGATGATCACGCCGTCCTTGTCCCGCTTGTGCAGCGGGATCAGGTCGAGCAGCGGGGTCGAGGAGAGGATGACGGCCGCGGCGTGCACACCGGTGCCGCGGATCAGGCCCTCGATGCCCATGCCGGTGTCGATGATCTTCTTGACGTCCGGCTCGTTGGCATACATCGTGCGGATCTCGGTGCCCTCGTTGTAGCGAGGGTGCGACTCGTTGAAGAGGTCGCTGAGCGGCACGCCCTTGCCCATCACGTCCGGCGGCATCGCCTTGGTGATGCGGTCGCCCATCGAGAACGGGTAGCCCAGGATGCGGTTGGCGTCCTTGACGGCGGCCTTCGCCTTGATGGTGCCGAAGGTGTTCACCTGGGCGGTGTACTCCGCCCCGTACTTGTCGGTGACGTAGCGCACCATCTGGTCGCGCTGGCGGTCGTCGAAGTCGATGTCGACGTCCGGGGGGTTGATGCGCTCGGGGTTCAGGAAGCGCTCGAACAGCAGATCGTGCTCGAGCGGGTCGAGCTGGGTGATGCCGGTCAGGTACGACACCATCGACCCTGCCGCCGAACCACGGCCGGGGCCCACCGGGATGCCGTTGTTGCGGCCGTACTCGCAGATGTCGGCGACCACGAGGAAGTAGGAGTCGAACCCCATCGGGGTGATGACGCCCATCTCCAGCTCGATCCGGTCCAGCACCTCCTGGCTCGGGCTGTCGCCGTAGCGCTTCTGCAGACCGATCTCGATCTTCTTGCGCAGGAAGGAGGCCTGGGTCTCGCCCTCGGGCACGTCGAACTGCGGCATCCGGTCGACGTAGTCGAAGACCTCCTTGTACGACTCCACCCGCTCGCCGATGGCGAGGGTGTTGTCGCAGGCCTCCGGGAGCTCGCTGAAGAGCTCGCGCATCTCCTCGGCGGTCTTGACGTAGTAGCCGCTGCCGTTGAACTTGAACCGGTTCGGGTCGTCCTTGTTCTTGCCCACGCCGACGCAGAGCAGGCTGTCGTGCGCGTCCGCCTGGTCGGCGGTGACGTAGTGCGAGTCGTTGGTGGCCAGCAGCGGGATGTTCAGCTCCTTGGCCAGCCGCAGCAGGTCCAGGCGGACGTCGCGCTCGATGTCCAGGCCGTGGTCCATCAGCTCCAGGAAGTAGTTCTCCTTGCCGAAGATCTGCTGGTAGGCGTCGGCCGCCTTGACCGCCTCCTCGTACTGCCCGAGCCGCAGGCGGGTCTGCACCTCGCCGGAAGGGCAGCCGGTGGTGGCGATGATGCCCTCGGCGTGCTGCGAGATCAGGTCGCGGTCCATCCGGGGCTTCATGTAGTAGCCCTCCATGGACGCGAGCGAGGAGAGCCGGAACAGGTTGCGCAGACCGGTCGCGTTCTGCGCCCACATGGTCATGTGGGTGTAGCGGCCACCACCGGAGACGTCCTTGCCGCCCTCACCGTCACTGCTCGCCGGGCGCTGGCCGCCGGGGACCAGAACACCGGCTTCTTCTCGAAGCGCGAGTGGGGCGCCACATAGGCCTCGATGCCGATGATCGGCTTGACCGCGCTGTCCTTCGCCTTCTGGAAGAACTCGTACGCCCCGAACATGTTGCCGTGGTCGCTCATCGCGATCGCCGGCATCCCCTGCCGCTCCGCCTCGGCAACCAGCTTGCCGTTCTTGGCCGCCCCGTCGAGCATCGAGTACTCGGTGTGGACATGCAGGTGAACGAAGCTGTCGGCCACGGGGGCAGGCTCCTTGAAGTCGGTCTGCGGGTGGGAGGCTGTCCAGCCTAGCGCGCTCCGGAGCATGATCGATTCCCGACGCGGGGAGGTGCCTCATGGCGCATAGGCACGTCCCGTGGTGGTGCCGACGAAGCCCTCTTCCGGGCCCGGGAGCGTGTGGACGTCGATGCGCCGGAAGCCGTGGCGGGCGAGGGCCGCCGTCCACTGCTCGTTGCTGAGCATCCAGCGGACGATGGCGAGGCGGGGACCTCGGTAGCCGTTGCCGTACGTGATCTGCGGGCCGTAGCAGGGCGCCAGCGGCTCGACGGAGGAGAAGGCGAAGAGGCCGCCGGGGGTGAGGCGGGGGAGGACGAGGGGGAGCAGGACGTCGGGGTCCGTGAAGAAGGCGGCGCCCCAGTTGGAGAAGATGCAGTCCCACCGGGTGGTGGTCGTTGCCAGGTAGTCGAGGACGTCTGCCTCGACCAGGGTGAGGTCGGGTTCGCTGCCCCACCAGCGGCGGGCGCGCTCCATCTGGTGGGATGAGAAGTCGACGCAGGTGACTTTCACGCTGGTGCGGGCGAGTGCGAACCCGGCGACGCAGGTGGCGGCGCCGATCTCCAGGGCGGTACGGGGCCGACCGAGGAACTCGGCGCCGGGGCCGTGGTGGGGGTACTGGGTCCAGTGGATGCGCTCGGCGGGCGGGGCGGCGGCGGTGTCCTCGCCGGCGGTCGGCCAGAAGGCTCCCCAGTAGGCCTGGGGGCTGGGGTAAGCGGACACGCTACTCGGCTCCTCGGGGTGTCGGGTGTCAGGACTAGGCGGAGCAGGTCGAGGACGTGGGTCTAGTTGTAGGTGTCGCGGCCGCCGGACCTGGGCTGGTGGAGGAGGTGGTCGCCGAGCAGGACGCCCATGGCACGCAGGCGGACCAGGCTGTGCGTAGGCGGGATGTGCGGTCAGAGTGACGTTGACGTAGGGCAGCACGGCGATGGGGATGCCGAGCCCGTACGCCTCGCAGAGGATGCCGTGAGCGAGGGTGTCTGAGGTGCCGGCGGCCCACTTATTGATCGTGTTGAACGTGGCGGGGGCCACGGCAAGGGCATCCGCGGGCGGGAGTGGCGCTGGGACGTCTGGCGTGCGCCAGGCCGAGCGGATCGGGTGGCCGGTCTGCTGCGCGATGGTCTCCTGGTCGATGAAGCCGAGCGCATTGGGGGTGGCGATCACGCCGACCTGCCAGCCCTCGGCCTGGGCAGCGGTGATGAGGCGGCCCACGTCGGCGGCGATGCCGGAGGCACTGACGATGACGTAGAGGAGGGGGCGGGCGGTCACGAAGGCTCCCAACTCGTGCCAGGGTGGGTGGAGTTCTGGGGAGTCAGTCTGCCGTGTCAAGGTGCGGACGGGAGCGCCGAGCAGGAATGCCGCGTCAGCCCGGAGGGGAAAGGGGTAGGCCGACGCGGCGTCTTGGGGAGGTCAGGAGCGCTGGGCCTCGGCGAGGTTGACCATGATCTCGGCGTGGATCTGCTTCATGGCGGCCAGCGTGGCGTCGATGTCAGGGACGGCCTGATCCTGGGTGCCCCTGGCATCGAGGGCGCGGCCGAGGGAGCGCAGGTCGGTGAGGGCAGTCTGGTGGTCGAAGGCAAACTTTCTGGGCATGGGTGAATTCCCTTTCTGGGCGGAAAGTTGGAATTAGTTGAGGCCGCCAGTCGGCGAGGTGGACAGCTGGTAGCGGATGGTCTTGCTGCCCTGGTGGTATTGCTGGAGGGCATGCCAGGTGAACCCGTATGCCCGCAGCATCGGGAGGCCCCGGCCGGACTCGGTCAGCAGGTCGAGCGCGGTGGGGGTGGGTTCGGGCAGAAGCGGTATGGCCGGGCTGGGGTCGGTGACGTCGATGCAGAACCCGGTGGGCGTCCGGTCGATCACCAGGCGGTATGACCATGCGCTGCCCTGGCGGTTGACGGCGGCGGCGGCCCGCACCGCGTTGGTGGCCAGCTCGGAGACAACCACCTCCAGGTCTTCGGGGTCGAGCGTGCCGGAAGGCAGCCAGCCCGGGGACTCGTAGAGGAGGCTCCGGAGCCATTTCCTGGCCTGGGAGACCGATTCGGGGACCGGCTGGAACAAGCACCACGCCGGCAATTCGTGATTCAGCGTCTGCATGACGCCTCCGTTTGTGCCTGGGCCCGCGATGGGCCACGCGCGAAGCATCGGAGGTTGGTGACGGTCAGTCAAAAACCTCTCGTGTCTGAGAGTGTGGGTTATATAACCTCTTGATCGCAAGCCGCTGAGTCATACTCACTCATGTGAGTGAACGACCTCCGCGTGGCGCGCTAGAGTTGCGGATGTTATGGACCGTCAGGAGGTGAGAGCGCTGTCGCAGGACCCGAGCGCGATGGTGCTCATGCAGTCCCTCGGGGCCGACCTCCGCAGGTTCCGCAAGGAACGCACGCAGTACAGCCAAGTGCAAGTGGCCCAGGCACTGGGCTGTACGCAGGCGTGGATCAGCAACATCGAGGCCGGCAAGAAGTCACCCACCGATGAGCAGCTGCGCGCGATGTGCGCGCTCTACGGTGTCGACCAGCGCACCCGGGGTCGCCTTGAGGGCCAGTTGGACGCGATGCGGACGCTGCGGCAGAAGTGGTGGCTCAGCCCCGAGTACCGGAACTTCTTCGATGCCGATGACCAGCGGTACTTCGCTCTGGAGGACGCGGCGCAGCGGATCCAGACCCACTCGGGTACATACGTGCCTGGCCTGCTCCAGACCGAGGAGTACATCCGCTCCATTGCCGAGTTCGGTCGTACCCATGAGAGCGCGGCAAGACGGAACCTGTTCGTGGAGATCCGCCTGCGGCGGCAAGCAGAGCTGTTGAACAAGCCCAACCCGCCGAGGTTGGAGGTAGTGATGCTTCAGGCCGCCCTGGTTGCACGCGTTGGCGGAGTCCGGGTGATGCGTAAGCAGTTGACGCATCTTCGGGAGGCTGTAGAAGAGCCGAATGTGACGCTCCGGGTGGTGCCGCTCAGTGTCGGAGCGGCAAGTGCCATGGGGATGCCGATCAGTATCCTGGAGTACCCGGCAAGCGAGTCGCCCCCGGTAGTCGTCACCGAGGGAGACATCGGATCACGCCTCTCTCGTGATGCCGGCCTCATTTCGTGGTCCCGGCGGAGACTCCAGGCATTGCGGGGAGAAGCCTTGTCCGCAGCCGACTCAAGCAAGTTGATCGAGAGAGTCAAGGAAGAACTGTGAGTAGCAGCAAGGCGATCGTCCTTCCCAGCGGCGCGATTAAGTCGTCCCACAGCGGGGCCAACGGCAACGGCTGTGTTTCGCTCCGAGCAGACGGGGATGCCGTGGTGATTGCCCACTCCGTGCGTCCTGAACTCGGTTCGGTGGCCTTCACGCCGCATGAGCTCGCTGCGTTCATCCTTGGAGTCCGGGATGGCGAGTTTGATCATCTTGCAGACTTCAGCGAGTTCGAGCGGTAGGCGTTCGGCAGGCGGCCTGAAGGCGCCGGTTCGCCTGCCATGGTGATCGGACGCTAAGGCTGGGATGGTTACTCCAGTGGCACCCAGACCTGCACGGCGTCGAAGGATTCGATTGCCATCCTGACGGCTTCCACCCCGTCCTCGTCGGGGCCCAGGCCGCTGGTCATGATCAGCAGGAATCCTGCTTGCTGCTGGATCAGGGCCCTCAGCATCGGGGTCAGGCCGGCGCTCCAGACCTCCACCGCATATCTCACTGCAATTTCGGTGCTGCTGAAGTGGACCGCAAGTCGGTCCGGGGCGACTGTCGGGATCTGCGCCTTCCATAGTGGGGCAGCACCGCTCGACAGGGCATGGTTCCAGGGATCGGCGCTTCCGACCATCCTCCAGGTGTCGCCGTCCAGAGTCAGGGAACTCTGTTCGAGGCGCGGGTTGACGATCAGGGCTGGGCGGAGGACCCCGTCGTGATCAGGAACTGCTGCCGAGTGCGACCGCCAATTCAGCCCTGCGTTGCGCGTGAATTCTTGAAGGGCTGAGTCGTTCCAACGGGGGTACCGACAAACGGCGAGGTGGTACAGGTTCGCGCGTCCACCGGTGTAATCGTCGGTGACTTGCAGGGCGGGGATGCTCTCGCCCAGTGGGAAGCCGCAGTCGAAGCAGTCTCCGGCCCACAACGTGCTCATCAGGAGCTGGACCTCCTCCGGTCCGAGCTTCGCGAGGGTCGTGTCGTCGATTGCGATTCGGCTGAGGCCGAGTGCTCCCTCATGCCCGTGGATGATCTGCCAGGGAGCGCTGTAGCCGTCAGCCTGTGCCAGTTCCCACCAATGGGTAGCGCCATCCGTGTCCTGGATGGCGTTGGCGATGAGCCCCGCGATGCCAGCCTGTACCGCGTCGCCGAGTCGGGCTTCTCGTACTGCGAGATCGTAGGCACGTACCAGGTAGTCGTTGGCTGACTCCGGGTCCTGCCTGATGAGGAGCGTTCCGGCGTAGGACAACATGGCGATGGGCAGGCCGGCATCAGCGGCCACGCGAAGGGCGGCCAGGGCTTCGTCGGATTCCCATTTTGAGCGGAGCCAGTGTGAGTAGCTGAAAGCGCTGGCAGCGTCGCCGTGTTCGGAACCGATTCGCCATTGGGCCGCAGCCCCGTCCTCGTCTCCGAGGCGTTCGAGCACCAGCCCGAGAGGTGCACGTGACTGTTCCAGTCCTGCGTCGATGGCGCGCTGGAACCAGGCTTGGGCCGATTCCAACTCCCCGTTCTCCTGGGCCAGGACGCCGGCATTGTGGGCACCCATGGGGTCGCCACAGTCTGCGGCCTTCTCGAACCACTGCGCCGCTTCGTCGGTCTGGCCAAGCCGTACGAGCATGGCACCGAGGTTGATCATCCCGTCAGGGTTGCCTTGGGTCGCCTCGGTGCGCCACAGCGTGGCCGCTATGTCGTATCGGCGGGCAGCCTGAGCGACCAGCATCACGACGTCTCGGCGTTTCTCGTCCACCAGGGACAAAGCCTCGTGCCAGACCAGGTCAGGAATGGTCTTGGGGTCGTTGTTGCGTGCGACGTCGGAAACGAGGTAGTCAAACGGGCGCCACCGCTGGCCGGTAGCGGGGATGAGTGGGCTGGTGACACCCAGGACGATGGCACTGGCCCACTCCCATGCCTTCTGCAAGGGTTCGGGACGCAAGGCGGGACCGCCGTAGGCGTCAAGATAGTGCTCGTGGAGCCGCTCGATGGAATCGGCAGGCGAAGCCACATCAAGTCCCGTTCTGGCCAGGTCGATCGAGGCCGCGACCAGAGCGGCGCCGCGTGGGTGCCCGCCAGCTCGGACGGCCCGCTTCCACCGCTGGAGTACCTGCGGTCCCGAAGCGAGGTATTCCGCCAGACCGTGTGCTCGATCAGCGCGAAGAGCTTCGCGAACACGCGGATCTGACAGCGCGGCAGCAGCCTCTCGCTCCGGATCTTCCCATTGGCGTTTGATCTCTATCGTCGCGGCCCGGCGCAAGATGAGCCATGCCGAGCTGGTTCCGCCGGCTATCTGTCGACCGCCGTTGTCAACGTCCGGTGGCTGGCTCAGAAAGTCGACGTACTCGGAGCGAAGGGTTCCCAGGACCACCACTCGGGCCTGCTGGAGACCGGCCAAGGTGGTAGAGGTGAGTCCATCGGGGCGAAGGAAGAGATGTATCTCGTCCAACCACAGGACAGCAGATCCAGCTGTGCCACGGGACAGCAGCGGGATCAGCTGACGCAGATCTGCATCGGGCTCAGGAATGTAGACCTGATGTGCCGGGAAGAGGCGCTTCATGGCCTCGAACATTGATCTGCTCTTGCCTGCGGCGGAATCGCCGGTAGCGATGAGGAGGCCACCTGTGGGCGCGATGGCAGCTAGCTTTCGGTCGAGCTCGCTATCGATCAACCGTGGAATGTAGGGGAGTTGAGTGGGAAGACTCTCTATCTCGGCAAGCGGGTGCATGCCGAAGTCACGTGCCACGGAGTCGGATACGGCCATGCGGACGAAGGAACTTCCCGCTGCGTCCGACTGCTCCGCATGGATGCTTGCGAGTACCGGAGGAGTGCCCGCATGCTCGGTCAGGAGCTGTACGAAAGCGGGATCCGCCAGTAAGGAGGATGCAGGAACGGCTTCGACGCGGCCGTGGGCCCAGTTGGTCGGGTCACCCGAAACCACACCGACCAGCGCCGACCTCGCGAAGACGGCCGCGCCGGACATCCCGGCCCATGGCGAGCCTGTCGCAGTGCTTGGGGGACTGGAGTGTGCACTGTCCAGAACGTATCGGCCCCGCAGGATCGAGGAGCCTGGCTTGAGGGTTCCCACCAACTGCTCGGTGTCAGGCAGGGCCTGTGAGTTGCGCGCGACAGCCGGGAAACCCACTGCCTCGCATCCAGGGACGGCGCTCAGGTCGTCAGTAGTTCCCCAAGCCATCTGTGCGAGGTGTTCCCCCGCCTCGATGAGGTCGGTCGATGACAGTAGGAGCGCGCCATCGCACTGGTCGTCCAGACGCCGCCACACCACTGAGCAGGGATGCAGACCGGTCTGTCCCGGAACGGCCACCGAAACCTGGTCTCCGACGACAACATGAGCCGAGGTGAGGATCAGACGCCGAGTCAGCAGATAGCCACTCCCCTGTCTGGCAGCGTGAACGAAAACGATGCGGTGCTTGGAAAGGACGCTCACGGGTGTCTACCTGCCTGTCAGTCGACGACTCCTCAACCGAATGCGGACAGATCCGCTGGTTCTTCGTTGGCGATGTCCAGAACGGCTCCGGTGTGCCGGTTCCGGGGCTTCAGCGTGAGGGAGACCGTATGCGTCTGTCGTCGCTCCCGCGTCGCTGAGGCTTCGCCTGTGAGAACCCAGGCCTTGAAGCCAGCCTTGGCGGTCACATCGACCTGGATCTCCACGGTGAACTCCAAGTGGATCTCGCCGACTTCGAGGGCTATCGGATCATCGGCGCCGTCTTGGGCTGCTGCCCGCAGCTCGTCGCGCAAGCCCTGTACGACGGTGGACAGCTCCACTCTGCTCAACGGCTGCTCCATGGTGACCCATCTCTATCTGAACACCGACTGACGCTTGGCTGCTTCTGGTGAGCCTTCATGACTACCATGCTTTGCCCTTAGCCACTTGCTGGTCTGAGAAAGCCGACGAACAACGCGCCCCGCCCGCACTGTCACAGGTGCCAAGTAAACTCTGCGGCTCGGGACGTAACCCCTGGTCAGTCGCAGGCGTACGGCGCCAGGGTGCCTGCGGCGAAGTCGGCGTAGAGGCCGAGGACGTCGTAGAGCAGTAGGGCCGCTGTGATGACTAGGAGCAGGACGGCGACGGCGATGGTGCCACCGGTGCGGCGGGCATAGAGGGCGGAGAGAGGACGGCTGTCACCGCTGCCGCCAGGGTCAGGGTGAGAGCGCTGTAGCCGGATGTCCAGGACATCACCGAGACCTTGCCGATGGTGTGGCAGTGGCTCAGCGGTGTGACCGTGCGCAGGTAGAGGATGCCGTGGTAGGTCTGCCAGATGGCGGCCAGGAGCAGCAGGCCGCAGGTGGTGGGGGTCTGCCAGGAGCGGCCCGGTGGGCGGGTGTAGTGGATCACGTGCCGGGACTGTAGCGGTCAGTGGCCGGGGAGGCTGCCGCCGCCCTCCAGGTGCAGGGCCTGGCCGGTGATGAAGCCCGCATCGCGGCATTGAGGTCGAGCATCGGTCCGGAGGCTGTCCGGGGAGAGCGGAACGGCCGGTCGGCCCTCCCCGATGGGCGGGCCGACCGGCCGTCAGGCGGGTGAGTGTCAGTACTCCTTGACGACCACGGTCTTGCCCGCCTTGTCGTGGAAGCACTGCTGCAGCGGCTTGTCCCAGGTCAGCGAGAGCACGTTGATCAGGAAGAAGAGCGAGCCGAGGCAGTAGACGGCCTGTGGGAGGGCGAACACCGCGGCGCGGCTCACGAGCTGGTTGTCGGTGGGGCGGCCGCCGTCGGCGACGGCGACCACGCGCAGCTTCATGGCCTTCTTGCCGACGCTCTGCTGGCCCTGGGTGAGCAGCATCAGGGCTTCGTAGCCGAAGTAGATGGCCGCGTCGACGAGCGCCGTCACCCAGATGCCGAGGGTGGCGCTGACCGCGACCTGGAGGATCACGACCGGGATCGCCAGGATGACCGCGTCGATCAGGCGGGCCAGGAAGCGGTCGGCCGCGCTGGCCAGGGTGCGGCTGCCGGGCTGCGGCGGACCGTACGGGCTGGGCGGCGTCATCCAGTAAGGGAGCTGGGGGTACGCCGGGTTGGGGGCGTACCCCGTGGGCTGCTGGGGGTAGCCGGGCTGCGGGGGAGCGGCGTAGTCGGGTTGGGGCTGGTGCGTGTAGCCGGGCTGCGGGTCGTACGGACCCTGCGGCACGCCGTAGCCGGGCTGCGGGGACGACGGCTGCTGGCCGTAGGGGTTCTGGGGGTTCTGGGGGTCCGAAGGGTAGCCGTAGCCGGGAGGTGGGTTGGTCATATCGCCGCTCGTCTCGTAATGACTTGACCCTCAGAGGTTCTACCGGGTTTGACAATCCTTTAGGAAGAGCATTTTCTCAACTGGTATGAGAACAGCCGAGATTTATTGGCAGCGCCTGCTTGACGGCTGAGGTGAACGCGGCGACCGCCGGATGCCCGCTCGCGCCCTCCCGGACCGCCACCGCGGTGCGGCGCGACATCGGCAGCCGGTGCAGCCGCACCCCGGGCGGCGGGGCCAGCAGCGCCAAGTCCGGCACCAGCGCCACGCCTTGGCCGGCCGCGACCAGGGCCAGCACGGTGTCGAAGTCGTCCGCCCGGTGCCGGATCCGGGGAGTGAACCCGGCGGCCTGGCAGGCCCGGATCGCCATCGCGTGGCAGAGGGTGCCGTGGGTGGCCAGGATCCACGGCTGGTCGCGGTAGTCGACCAGCCGGTCACTGCCCCCCTGTCGATGAGCACTGCCCGGGGCGGCCAGGTGCATCGCCTCCGCGAACAGCGGTTGCCGCTCGATCCCGGGCTCGGCGGTGGGCGGCACGAAGTCGTAGTCGTGCACCAGCGCCACGTCCAGCTCCCCGGAGCGCAGCAGGTCGCCCACCCCGGCCGGGTCGACCTCGGACACCATCGGCTCCAGCTCCGGGCAGTCGACGGCCAGCGCCGCCAGCGCGGGCGGGATCAGCACCCGGGCGGCGGACGGGAAGGTGCCGATCCGCAGCGGCCCGGCCGGACTCCGCCGGGCGCCGGCCAGTTCGCTCTCGGCCAGCTCCAGCCGGGCCAGCACCGCCTCGGCGTGGCCGACCAGCTTCTCGGCGGCCGGGGTGAGCCGCACCCGGCGCCCGGTGCGCTCCAGCAGCGCCACGCCGGCCTCCCGTTCCAGGGCGGTGAGCTGCTGGGAGACGGCGGAGGCGCTGAAGGCGAGGGCCTCGGCGACGGCGGCGATGGTGCCCCGGTGGGCCAGCTCCCGCAGCAGTCGCAGACGACGGACATCGAGCATCGGCTCAGCTTACGCTTTGCATCGGAAATGCGAACTGGACCTGCACGATCGCCATCGGCGAGGGTCAGAAGCATGGAAACCACGTTGCGCGGGATCTACGTCCCCCTGGTCACCCCTTTCACCGCCGACGGCCGCCTCGACCTGGCCGCCCTGGAGAAGCTCGCCAACGGCGTGCTGGACGACGGCGCGGCCGGCCTGGTCGCGCTGGGCACCACCGGCGAGCCCGGCGCGCTGGACACGGCCGAGCAGTCCGCCGTGGTCGAGACCTGCACCCGGGTCTGCCAGGACCGCGGAGCCGCCCTGGTGGTCGGCGTCGGCGGCGGCGCGACCCGTCAGGTGGCCGCCGCGCTCCGGGAGCTGACCCCGGCGGCGACGGCCGCGCTCACCCTGGTGCCGCCGTTCGTCCGGCCCGGGGCGGCCGGGGTGCTGGCGCACTTCAAGGAGCTGGTGGCGGCCAGCCCGGTGCCGCTGGTCGCGTACCACATCCCGTACCGCACCGGGCAGTCGCTGGACGCCGAGGCGCTGCGCGAACTGGCCGCGCTGCCCGGCATCGCGGGCGTCAAGCTGGCCACCGGTGCGGTCGACCCGGAGGTCGTGGCGCTGCTCGGCGGTGAGCTGCCGCCGCACTTCGCCGTGCTGGGCGGGGACGACGTGGTGCTCCCGCCGCTGCTGGCGCTCGGGGCGGCCGGCGGCATCATGGCCTCCGCGCACATCGCGACCGCCCGCTGGGCGGAGCTGGTGGACGCCTGGCAGGCCGGTGACGTCGCCCGGGCGCGCGACCTCGGGCACCGCCTCTCCCGGCTGGCCGCCGCGCTGTTCACCGAGCCCAACCCCACCGTGGTCAAGGGCGTGCTGCACGCCCAGGGCCGCATCTCCTCGCCGGCGGTCCGCCTGCCGCTGCTGCCCGCGAGCGAGGCCTCGGTGTCCCGGGCACTGGACCTCGCGGTGTCCACTGGGTGAAAGCCATGCCGGTTCGGAACCGGTGACCAGGCAAGATGAGTCTGAGCAGGTAGGCAGGAGGAGGAAGTATGAAGATCGGTATCGTCGGTGCCACCGGGCAGGTGGGCAGCGTGGTCCGCGAGATCCTGGCCGAGAGGGCCTTCCCGGTGACGCAGCTGCGGCTGTTCGCCTCGGCGAGGTCGGCGGGCAAGACGCTGCCCTGGCAGGGTGGCGAGGTGGTCGTGGAGGACGCGGCGACCGCCGACTACGCCGGTCTGGACATCGTGATCATGTCGGCCGGCGGCGGCACCTCCAGGGCGCTGGCGCCCAAGGTCGCCGCTGCGGGCGCCGTGGTGATCGACAACTCCTCGGCCTGGCGCCGTGACCCCGAGGTCCCGCTGGTGGTGGCCGAGGTCAACCCGCAGGCGATCGCCGACCGCCCCAAGGGCATCATCGCCAACCCGAACTGCACCACCATGGCCGCCATGCCGGTGCTGCGCCCGCTGCACGCCGAGGCCGGACTGACCGCCCTGGTGGTCGCCACCTACCAGGCGGTCTCCGGCAGCGGCGTGGCCGGCGTCGCCGAGCTGCAGGAGCAGACCGCCAAGGTGGTGGACGGCGCGGCCGCGCTGGCCCTGGACGGCAGCGCCGTGCCGTTCCCCGAGCCCAAGGTCTACGCCCGCCCGATCGCCTTCAACGTGATCCCGCTGGCCGGCTCGCTGGTGGACGACGGGCTGAACGAGACCGACGAGGAGCAGAAGCTCCGCTTCGAGAGCCGCAAGATCCTTCAGATCCCGGAGCTCAAGGTGGCCGGCACCTGCGTCCGGGTGCCGGTCTTCACCGGCCACTCGCTGCAGGTGCACGCCCGGTTCGCCGGCCCGATCAGCCCGGAGCGGGCGGCGGAGCTGCTCGCCGCCGCGCCCGGCGTGGTGCTGACCGACATCCCGACCCCGCTGCAGGCGGCCGGGCAGGACCCGAGCTACGTCGGCCGGATCCGCCGGGACGAGACCGTGGAGCACGGCCTGTCGCTCTTCATCTCGAACGACAACCTGCGCAAGGGCGCCGCGCTGAACACCGTGCAGCTGGCCGAGCTGGTCGCGGCCGAGCTGAGCCGCTGAGGAGCTCGACCAAGTAGCTCAACGCGGCGGGCCGGGCACCACCCCCATGGGTGCCCGGCCCGCCGCTCTCCGTTCGGATTTCCGTTCGGAGCTACGCCGCCAGCGCCGGCTGCGCCACCTCGGCCCGCCGCTCCCGCAGCAGCACCGCCGCCGCGACGAAGGCGAGCGCCAGCAGCCCGGCGGCCACCGCGAAGGAGAGCCGGTAGCCGCCGGCCAGCGCGCCGACCGCGTCGTGCCCGGCGGCCCGCAGCCCCGCGGTGTGCCCGGCCGCCACGGTGGAGAGAACGGCCACGCCGAGCGCCGAGGCCACCGTCTGCGAGGTGTTGAACAGACCGGAGGCGACCCCCGAGTCCTCCGGGGTGGCGTCCGCCATCGCCAGCCCGGCCAGCGTCGGCAGCACCAGGCCGCCGCCGGCGATCAGCAGCAGCGCGGGCAGCACGTCCACCGGGTAGGACGCGTGCTCGGGCAGCCGGGCCAGGTAGGCCAGCGACAGCACCAGCATCCCGGCGCCGGTCAGCAGCACCCTGCGGGCGCCGAAGGCCCGGGTGAGCCGGGCCGACAGGCCCAACGCGACGGCGGCGATGGCCAGTCCGGTGGGCAGCATCCCGAAGCCGGTGGCCGCCGCGCCGTAGCCGAGCACGTTCTGCAGGTAGAGCGCGATCAGCACCTGGAAGCCGAACATCGCCGAAATCATCAGCAGTTGCACCAGGTTGGCCCCCGAGGTGCGCCGGGACCGGAAGAGCCGCAGCGGCAGCAGCGGACGGGCCGCCCGGGCCTGCCGCACCAGGAAGGCGGCCAGCAGCACCAGCGCCGCCACGCCGTAGCCCAGGGTGTGCGCCGAACTCCAGCCGTGGGTACCGGTGCTGACGATGGTGTAGACGGCGAGCATCAGGCCGGCCGTGACCAGCAGCGCGCCCAGCGCGTCGGCGCCCTGCCGCAGGCCCTGGCCCGGCTCCGGGGCGAGCAGCCGCATCGCGGGCAGGCCGGCGGCCAGCGCGATCGGCAGGTTCACCAGGAAGATCCAGTGCCAGTCCAGGAGTTGGGTCAGCACCCCGCCGAGCACCATGCCGAGGGAGGCGCCGGCCGCGCCGACGAAGCTGAACGCGCCGATCGCGCGGCCCCGTTCGGCCGGGTCGGGGAAGAGCGTGACGATCATGCCGAGGCTGACCGCCGAGACCAGCGCCCCGCCCGCGCCCTGCACGAAGCGGGCGGCGATCAGCATGCCCGCCGAGCTCGCCAGCCCGCACAGCGCCGAGGCGGCGGCGAACAGCACGAGGCCTGCCAGGAAGACCCGCTTGCGACCGAGCAGGTCGCCGAGCCGTCCGGCCAGCAACAGCAGTCCGGCAAAGGGGATCTGATAGCCGTTCATCACCCAGGACAGCCCGGTGTCGCTGAAGCCCAGGTCGTGCTGGATGGCGGGCTGGGCCACCGTCACGATCGTCCCGTCCAGGATGATCATCAAAGTGCCGGCGCAGAGCACCAGCAGGGCGTACCAGCGGCGCCGATCGGCCCCAACAGGCTTGCCGGATATGACTTCGCCAGGCTTGGCAGACATGGCTTGACCTCCGAAGGTGCACGTCTTGTTACGTGGACCATCCTGTGTGACCATCAGATCCCATGGAAGAAGGCACTTTTTTGTCACAGGGGAACACCTGTGTACCGGGACCGCTCAGGGCGGGTGACACGGTGGAGCGTGGCGCGTGCGCGGTCACCGAGGTGCTCGACCGGGTGGGCAGCAAGTGGAGCATCATGGTGATCGTCTCCGCGGCGGCCGGACCGATCCGGTTCACCGAGCTGGAGCGCAAGATCACCGGCATCAGTCGGCGGATGCTCACCCTGACGCTCCGCAACCTGGAGCGGGACGGGCTGATCTCCCGCACCGTCTATCCGACCGCGCCGCCCAAGGTGGAGTACGCCCTCACCGAGGTCGGCATCGAGCTCAACGAGTACCTGGCGCAGCTCACTACGTGGGCCGAGCGGCACCGCACCACCATCCACCAGGCCCGCACCGCCTACGACGCCGCGCGTGCGGCGGGCTGACGCCGGACGCGCCGTACCGGCTGTGAAAGCGCCGCAGGTCGACACCGAAAGCGCCGCGGGCTGATAGCACGAATGTTCGGTCGAACCGGACTTGGCGGTTTGTGCACCGACCGCGCACCCGGGTGATTCACACCGCCTTCGGGGGGTAAAGGTGATCGCAACGGTCAGACCGGGTGCCAGGTGAGACCTCGCTCGGGCAGACTGCCTCCAGGCGGCGTCAGCGGGCACAACCACGGGGGCCGACCGGGAGAAAGGTGCGGAATGTGGACCGCTGCGTTGTCCTTGTGGACGCCGGGTACCTGCTGGGTGCCTCCGCCAGCCTGCTCGCCGGAGAACCATCCCGCTCCCGGGTGATGGTGGACCACACCGCGCTGATCGCCTCGTTGCGCGAACGGGCCGAGGAGGAGACCGGCCTGCCGCTGCTGCGGATCTACTGGTTCGACGCCGCCCCGGAGCGCCGGCCGCTGCCCGAGCACCGCCGCCTGCGGGTGCTGCCCCGGGTCACCGTGCGGCTCGGTGCGCTCACCCGGGCCGAGGGCCGCTGGGTGCAGAAGGGCGTGGACGCCGCGATGCACGCCGAACTCTCCGAGCTCGCCCGCAACCGGGCCTGCGCCGACGTGGTGCTGGTCACCGGGGACGGTGATCTGCTGCCCGGCATGATGAGCGCCAAGGAACACGGCGTGGCCGTCCACCTGTGGGCGCTGCAGGCCGCCGACGGCGACTTCAACCAGTCGGAGGACCTGGTCGGCGAGGCCGACGAGCGCCGGGTGCTGGACCGCGACTGGATCACCCGCTCGGTCAGCCTGCGCGAGCAGCTGCCGCCGTTCCCGTCCTCGGGGCCGCCGCCCGAGATCGCCAAGATCCTCGCCGCCCCGCCCGCCTCGCCTCGCCCGGCCGCCGCCGAGACGCCCGCCCCGCCCGCCGAGCCGGAGCCGTCCGCGCCGCACAAGGTCGTCCCCACTCCCAAGGACCTGGCCGGCCGCGCCCAGGCCCACGTCCAGCCGGCGCCGCAACCGGTCGCCCCCGCCGCTGCCAACGGCCCGGTGCTGCGCTGGTCCTCCGACCGCGGCTACGTCGACCGCCCCGCCGAGCAGCCCTGCGCCGCCGACTCGCTGCCCACCCTGGCCCAGTTGACCACCGCCGAGCAGCGCTGGGCCGACCGCGAGGAGGACATCACGGCGATCGGCGGCGACCCGCACGAGGTCGGCCAGGTCTTCGCCCGCCGCTGGACCGAGCGGCTGGGCGACAAGGAGCGGCTGACCGTCATCTGGTCCGACTATCCGCGGATCCCGCACAAGGTCGACGGCGAACTGCTGCGCTATGCCGCCCGGTTCGGCCTGCTCGCCCACAAGGACGACCAGATCGACGAGCACGACCGGTACGCGATCCGGGCCGGCTTCTGGAAGGAGCTCGCCGCCCGGGTGCCGGGCGGCGAGCAGATCGTGGTGGACGACTGACGGCGAGGACGGGTCGTGGTGGACGACTGGCGCCGAGGGCGGGTCGTGGTGGACGGTTGGCGCCGCCACCGAAGACGACTGCCACCGCTGCCGAAAACTGCTGACGCCGCTGCCGAAGACTGCTGACGCCTGTCGGTACAGCTGATCACCGGCCGGGGTGACCCCGGTCCGCTTTGCGCGCAATCGGCGCGTAGAGTCTTCGGTCGTGAGCCACGCCCCCCTGCCCTGCTGCTCCGTCCGGGGCCTCACCAAGAGTCACGGTGAGATCCGCGCCAACGACGGGGTCGACCTGGAGATCCGCCAGGGCGAGATCTTCGGCCTGCTCGGGCCGAACGGGGCCGGCAAGTCCACCCTGGTCCGCCAGCTCACCGGACTGCTGCGGCCCGACGCGGGCAGCGTGCAGATCCTCGGCCACGACATCGTGCGCCACCCGGAGCGGGCCGCCCGCCTGCTCGGCTACCTCGGCCAGGAGTCCACCGCGCTCGACGAGCTGACCGTCGCGCTCGCCGCCGAGACCACCGGCCGGCTGCGCGGGCTCAGCCGCTCGGCGGCCCGCGCCGAGACCGCCGAGGTGCTCGCCGAACTGGGCCTGGAGCCGCTGGCCGCCCGCCCGCTGGCCAAGCTCTCCGGCGGCCAGCGCCGACTCGCCTGCTTCGCGGCCACCCTGGTGGGGGAGCGGCCGCTGCTGGTGCTCGACGAACCCACCACCGGCATGGACCCGGTCGCCCGCCGCGCCGTCTGGTCGGCCGTGGACCGCCGCCGTGCGGAGCGCGGCACCACCGTGCTGCTGGTCACCCACAACGTCATCGAGGCCGAGACCGTGCTCGACCGGGTCGCGGTGCTGGACGAGGGCCGGGTGATCGCCTGCGACACCCCCGGCGGACTGAAGGCGCTGGTCGACGGCGACGTCCGGCTCGACCTGGTGTGGCGCGGCGAGGCCCCGCTGACCGTCCCGGCCGTGGCCCGGCTCGCCGAGCGCGCCGACTGCTCCGGCCGCCGCTGGACCGTGCGCACCACCCCGGAGGAGGCCAGGGAACTGGTCGCCGCCGTCACCGCCGGGCCGGCGTTCGCCGCCCTCGACGACTTCACCCTGGCCACCCCGAGCCTGGAGGACGCCTACCTCCGGCTCGGCGGCCGCCACCAAGGACTGGCGAAGTGACCGCCGTGCTCACGTACTCAGCTCGCGAGGACCGGTGACGTGACCGTACTCACCCCTGCCCCCGCGGCCCCCGCCGCCGCGCCGACCGCCGCCCCGCTGGGCCCGGCGGCCCGCCTGCTGCCCGCGCTGGCCGCCGTCTACCGGGCGCAGCTGGCCCGGGCCAAGGTCGCCCGGATCCCGCTGATGTTCGTCGCCACCTTCCAGTCCGTGGGCATCCTGGTGATGATGCGCGGCGTGGTGGACAGCGGCGACAACCCGTCGTCCCGGGCCGTGGTGGCCGGTTCCGCCGTGCTGGTGGTCGCCTTCGTGGCGCTCAACCTGCTCGCCCAGTACTTCGGCAAGCTGCGCGCCACCGGCGGCCTCGATCACTACGCCACGCTGCCGGTGCCGGCAGCTGCTGTGGTGCTCGGCGCGGCCGGTGCCTACGCCTCCTTCACCCTGCCCGGCGCGCTGGTCACGGCCGGCTTCGGCGCAGTGCTGTTCGGGTTGCCGCTGGCCCATCTGTGGGTGCTGCTGGCGGTGGTGCCGCTGGCCGGGGCAGCCCTGTCGGGGCTGGGCGCGGCGCTCGGCCTGCTCGCGCCCAAGCAGGAGATCGCCACCATGCTCGGCCAGCTGGGCATGTCCGCCGCGCTGCTGCTCGGCGTGCTCCCGGCTTCCCGGCTGCCCGGCGCCGTCCAGGTGCTGCGCGATCTGCTGCCGTCCACGTACGGCGTCAACGCCTTCGCCGACAGCTTCGCGGCCCGCCCCGACTGGGGTGCCGTGCTGGGCGACCTCGGGGTCTGCGCGGCGGTCGGGCTGCTGGCGCTCACCCTGGCGACGTACGCGTACCGGCGGGTGGCGACGCGGTAGGTGCCGCGGTAGCCGGGGCGTGGGCTGGGTGCCGTGGGCCCGAGTAGCCGGTTCGCGGGGCCGACGTGAAACGATGGTCGGGTGACCGTACCGAACACTCCTGCGGAACCCGACCCGCTGTCGACGGCCCCGGGCGAGCTGATCTCGGAGCCCCGCAGCAGCACCGTCCTGACCCGCCTCTGGGCCGAGCTGCGGATCGCCCTCCCGATCGGGTTCGGCTGCCTGCTGCTCGGGCTGCTGATGGGCGCGCTCTGGTACTGGCTGGCGCCCGAGGTGCCGCTGGTGGTGCAGGGCAACTCGGTGCTGTACGGGGACCCGGAGGGCGAGCAGTCGGCCGGCGCGGTCGGCACCTTCGTGCTGCTCGGCCTGGCCTTCGGGCTGGTCACCGCGCTGGTCGCGTTCCTGCTCACCCGGCGGCGCGGCGGCGGCATCGCGATGGCCGTCGCGCTCGGGCTCGGCGGGGTGGGCGGCTCGCTGATCGCCGTCTGGCTGGGCGAGAAGCTCGGTCCGACCAGCAACATCATCGCGCACGCCAAGCAGGTCGGGGACGGGCACACCTTCTACGAGAACCTGACGCTGCCCGCCCACGGGGCGCTGCTGGCCTGGCCGATCGCCGCCATGGTGCTGCTGCTCGCCCTGACCGCCACCTTCGGCAGGCGCGAGGAGCAGCCGGAGCCGCAGTGGGTCGGGCCGCTGCCGCCCGCCGCCGACGGATCGGACAACCCGTGGGCCCCGCCGGCCGCCTCGCCGCCCGCTGACGGGTCACAGGCGCCGTCGCACACCGAAACCGGCCGCTGAGCGCCCGCTCCTAGCTGCTGCCAGCTGTGCTCCTAGCTGCTGCGGCTGATCTCCGCGCTGACCGCGCCGGTGAGCCGCAGCAGCTCCGCCGGGGCCAGCTCCACCTCGAGGCCCCGGCGCCCGGCCGAGACGTAGACGGTCGGGTGGGCCAGCGCCCCGGCGTCCACCACCGTGCGCAGCGGCTTGCGCTGGCCCAGCGGTGAGATCCCGCCCCGGACGTACCCGCTGCTGCGCTCGGCCGCCGCCGGATCCGCCATCGCGGCCCGCTTGCCGCCCACCGCGGCGGCCAGCGCCTTGAGGTCCAGCTGCCCGGCGACCGGGACCACGCCCACCGTGAGCGCGCCGTCCACCTCGGCCACCAGGGTCTTGAACACCCGCTCCGGCGCCACTCCGAGCGCCTCGGCCGCCTCGGTGCCGTAGGACGGCGCGGCGGGGTCGTGCTGGTAGGCGTGCACGGTGAACGCCACGCCGGCCTTCTCCAGGGCCACCGTCGCCGGGGTGCCCTTGCCGCCGGCGCCGTTCTTCTTCGCCACGGGCCCTGGTCCTCTCCTGTCGGGGGTGCTGCTCAGTTGGGGCTGAACGGCTGCCGGGTCAGCTCCACGGCCGGCACTGACGGCAGCCAGTTGATCAGGGCGGTCTCCTTGCGCAGCAGCTCCAGCTCGGTGCTCAGCCGGGAGGCGGTGTCCGGGCAGGCCAGCAGCTTCTGCTTGACCGGCACCTCCAGCACCGCGGCGGCGGCCACCAGGTAGGAGAGCACCTGCGGGTCGTCCGGCAGCTCCTGCTCGCCGGCCAGGCTCGCCTGCCGGGCCCCGGCCAGCCGCTTCTGGTAGGCCCGGAACGCCCGCTCGACCCCGCCGGCCAGCACGCCGGCGCCGCTGCCGTCCTGCTCCTCCAGCGGTTCGCAGTCGCCGATCAGGTACGGCCCGCTGGTGTCCACCGCGCTCAGCCGGAACCGGGTGGTGCCGGTGACCAGCAGCTCGTAGCGGCCGTCGGTGTGCGGGGTCACCGATGCCACGTCGGCGACGCAGCCGATGTGGTACAGCGCCTCCAGCGGGTCCCCGGTGGGCGTGCCGAGGCCGTCCAGCGGCCCGGCGGGCTTGTCGCTCTCGGTGACCGGCGCGACCTCCCGCCCGTCCTTGATCGCCAGCACCCCGAACCGCTGCGGCTGGCCCTCCGGCAGCGCCACCAGATCGGCGACCAGTCGCCGGTAGCGCTCCTCGAACACCTGCAGCGGGAACACCAGCCCCGGGTAGAGCACCGCGTCGAGCGGGAAGATCGGCAGCCGTTCTGTCACGGCGCACAGCGTAGCCGCCCGCGGGGACAGGGCGGCGACCCGTCTCGCCCGTTCCCGTCGGTTCCCGCCCGCTGACCGGCCGGCCCGGCCGGCTCGTGCTCCCCGCGCGCGGGTGGTCAGCCGTGCGGGCGGCCCAGGTCCGCGATGGCCATCGCCCAGGCGTAGAACGCGGCTCTCTCACCGGACTTGATCCGCAGGTGCGCAGGTATCCAATCGGCGGTGGCGGCGTCGAGCAGGTCGGCGAGGCCGAGGTGGTGCCAGTCCTGGTGGACGGCGTTGTAGGCGCGCATGACCGGGGCGACCCTGGCCCGGATGCCGGCCACCTCGTCCGCACCCAGGTCGGCCCGGCCCAGGCGGACCTGGGCGGCGGCCTGGCGCTCCGTGGTGAACTCGGTGTCAAGGAAGGGTTCGAGGAGGTCGCCCCACACATCGGGTCGGGACCGCAGGGGAATCCGGTTGGCTGCGCAGAAGTTCTCCAACTCGGCACGCTGTTCGGCCGGGACGAAGAGGGTCGCTCCCGAGACGGTGCGGATCTCCGGTGGAGCGGCGTCCGGATCGGCGTCCCGTACGGCCGCGGCGGGGATGGTGCCCTGTGGAGCGGAACCGGCGGGCACGACGGCGGATTTGGGAAGGCGGACGTGGTCACCGGCGAACACGACGTGGAGGTTCACGCGGCCATCCTGGCCGATGACGGGCGAGACGAGGGGCGGGTGGCGATGACGCGGTCGGCGAGCACGGTGGTGCTGATGTGCGGGCTTCCGGGGTCCGGCAAGACCACGTACGCGATGGGGTTGGTGCGCGAGGGGTACGTACGGCTGTCGATCGACGAGGCGGTCTGGCAGCGGATCGGGCAGCGGGACGCCGGGTTGGTGCTGGACGCGGCGCGGTACGACGAGCTCAAGGACGCGGTGCGGCGCGAACAGCGGCTGGAACTGGTCGAGTTGATGCGGGCGGGGCGCGATGTGGTGGTGGACTACAGCTTCTGGAGCCGCGCTGCCCGGGACGACTACAAGGCGCTGGTCGAAAGCCACGGCGGCCGCTGGGAGTTGCTCCACCTGAAGGCCGACCGGTCAACACTGGAGCGCCGCCTCGCGGTGCGCAACCGCGAGGTCGGCGCCAACGCCGTCACCGTGGACGAGCGCTTGTTCGCCCGCTACTGGGCGCACTTCGAGGAGCCGGTGGGGGAGGGCGAGGTGGTGCTGGCGCAGCCGGCGGCGTGACGGCGCCTGGCTCGACGAGATCGGGTGCGGGCCCGTGCCCGCCTGACTCGCTCATATGTTCGATATCTGGGTTAGCCTGGAGGCATGACCGTGCACCTCCAGGCCTCCCTGTTCGACTCCGCCGAGGCTGCGCCGCTGCGGTTGACCGACCTGGCGGCGTTGCGGCGCACCGAGCTGTCGCACGGCGCCTGGATCGACGTGCTGCCCGGCTGGCTCACCGGGTCGGACGCACTGTTCGAACACCTGGCGGCCCAGGTGCCCTGGCGGGCCGAGCGGCGCCAGATGTACGACAACGTGGTGAGCGTGCCCCGCCTGCTGGCCCACTACCGGAAGGGGGAGCCGCTGCCCCACCCCGTGCTCGCCGCGGCCCGCGACGCGCTGAGCGCCCACTACGCCGAGGAACTCGGCGAGCCCTTCGTCACCGCCGGCCTCTGCCTCTACCGCGACGGGCGGGACAGCGTCGCCTGGCACGGCGACCGCATCGGGCGCGGCCGCACCCACGACACGATGGTGGCGATCCTCTCCGTCGGCGAGCCGAGGGCCCTGGCGCTGCGCCCCTGTGACGGCGGGGCGGCGCAGCACCGGTTCCCGCTGGGCCACGGGGACCTGGTGGTGATGGGCGGCAGCTGCCAGCGCACCTGGGAGCATGCCGTCCCCAAGACCGCCCGCGGCGCCGGGCCGCGCATCAGTATCCAGTTCCGGCCGCGCAATGTCGGCTGAACGGAGCTGAGCCGGCGGCAACTACTCTTGGCGCATGCTCGACCTGCACAGTGCCCTGGAGTGCCGCGAAGCCGCACTCCGGCGGTGGCTGCCGCGCGCGCTCCGCACGGCCGGGTTCCTGCTGCTGCCCTGGATCCTGGTGCTGGCGCTGAACGTCAGGGGGCACTTCGGCAAGCGGAACCTCTCCAACGCCTGGGTCTGGTTCGACGCGATCGAGGTGGTCGCGCTCTTCGTGCTCGCCGCGCTGGTCGGCCGCCGCCACCGGGCCACCAGTCCGCTGGCCGCGGCGACGGCGGTGCTGCTCGCCACGGACGCGTTCTTCGACCTGTGGTCGGCGCACCGCGGCTCGGCCTACCTGCTCGCCCAGGTGCTGGCCTACACCGCGGAGCTGCCGAGCGCCGCGGTCCTGGCGGTGCTGTCGTGGTACTCGCTGGCGTGGGCTGCCGAGCCGCGTGCCCCGGGACGGCAGCGCGGCACGGCAGAGCACCAGGGGTAGGCGGACGCTACGCGCCCACCACCCCGTCGACGCCCTCGCGCAGGAAGTCCGCGTGGCCATTGTGGCGGCCGTACTCCAGCAGCACGTGCAGCATCACCATCCGCAGCGAGACCTCCTCCTCCCAACGGGGCTGGTAGCCGGGCGAGTCCAGGGACTCCACCGCTGCCTCGACCGCGCGGGAGTGGGCGACCTCGGCCTCCCAGGCGGCGAACGCCTCGGCGCGGGTCGAGTTGCTCGCGTCGTAGGCGGCCTGGAAGTCGACCTTGTCCGACCAGACCATCGGCGCCTCGTGGTCGTCGAAGACGCGGCGGAACCAAGCCCGTTCGACCTCGGCCATGTGGCGGACCAGGCCGAGCAGGGTCAGGGTGGACGGGGGCATGGAGCGCTCTCGGAGCTGCTCGTCCGTCAAGCCCTGGCACTTCAGCGCCAGGGTGGCGCGGTGGAGGTCCAGGAAGGCGCGGAGCATGTCCCGCTCGGGCGCGAAGTGGGGCGGGCCGATCCGGTCGTCGTCGATCATGGCGAGACCATATCCGCCTCGGCAAGTCGCTCCCGGAGGCGGGCGTGCCGGAACTCGTAGACGGGGCCGACCTGGCGCAGGATGCCCAGCCGGTGGGCGTCGGCGAGGAAGGCGGAGAGGCGGAGGGGGAGGCGGCCGGCGAGGGCGAGTTGGAGGCGGGCTTGCAATGCGGCGTACCAGAGGGAGCGGACCAGGCGGTAGAACCCGAAGTAGGCACCGACGGCCAGCGCGATCACCGCCAACTCCAGCCATCTGCCTGCCCCGGAGCCGACCGCGTCGAAGTGCATGGGCAGGAGCAGCAGCGCGGTGCAGGACACCCAGAACAGGCCGGCCACCACCGCCGGCAGTACGGCGCGCCGCCGACCCAGGGCCAACGCCCGTGCCGGGTCCACCGATTCGTTCCGCCGCGGTACGCCGGGCGCCAAGCGCTCGAACCACTCGTTCGCCGCGAACGCCATCGCTACCGTCAGGAACGCCACTGGGAACAGGCTCGGTTCGGTGCCGTGGTGGTTCCGGTCCCACCGCAGATAGGAGATCACCGACGCTGACGACCAGCCGAGCCAGAGCGCCAGCACCAGCACGGGCACGCAGATCAGCACCGGGCGCGGCACGCGCGACAACGGTGAGCCGGGCTGGATCCGGTAGTGCTCCCGAAGCTTGGGCACCACCTCCGCGAACCCCACCGGGCGCCAGGCGAGCTGCGCCAGAAGCACCGCCGCGGTGCTCGCGAACAGGCCGATCACCGCCCAGTTCTTCAGCCCACCCGGTGGCCAACTCAGCACCCCGCCCAGCACCATCACCGTCACGGTCGCCAGCCAGCCGATCACCCCCGCGCCGAGCGCCCGCTGCCAGTCGGTGGCCCGCCGGTGCAGCTGCCACCAGGCCAGTTCAGCACTCTGACGATCAGTCATGTCCCAAGCCAGCCACCGCAGCCACCGCTCCGCCGGCCCGGCCCGCCACCGCGGACCGTCCGGCCGGGCCGCGAACACCGTCGGCACCAGCGCATCCAGTAGGAAGTCCTCCAACTCCCTTGCCCCGCCGAACCGCAGCAGCACGGCCGGATCACCCTGCCCGCCCGCGAAGACCCGCAGCAGGCCCAGCATCAGCGGGCTGGCTGCCACCGACAGCAGCGGGCTCGGCGACTCCTCTTCGAGCGTGGCGAACACGCCCTCCCAGGCGGCATGCCGCTGCGGTACCACCACCGTTCTCAGGTACTCCAGGGCGTCCTGCGGTGTCACCGGCACGGCCCGAACCACGGCGGCCCCGCGCAGCAGCACCGCGTCCTCGCTCACCAGGTGGTCGTACTCGGCGGCCCGGCAGCTCAGGATCAGCGGGGTGCCGTCGGCCCGGGACTCGTTGAGCCGGGTCAGCGCCATGCCGCGCCGGTGCGGCGACATCTCGTCGAGGCCGTCCAGCACCGGCACGATCAGCCGTGCCGCCAGCAGCCGTTCGGCGACCTCGGCACCCCCGAGCGCCGGGTAGTCCTCGGCCAGCCGCTGCGCCAACCAGGTGCCGGGCAGCTGCTGGTGCGGATCCCAGGAGCCCAACGACAGCAGCACCGGCACCGGTTCGCCGGCCTCGCGCCGCTCAAGCAGGGCGAGCAGCAGCAGGAGGGCCACGCTCGACTTGCCCGATCCGGCGTCGCCGAGCAGGACCAGGCGCTGCTTCGGCAGGGCGCGGAACGCCTCGGCGAACGAGTCCAGGTCGCCGGCGTGCTCCTGCTCCAGGTGCCCGGCCAGTTGCTCGTGGTCCCCGTGCGCCGCCTGGTCGGCCACCCAGCGGGTGGCCAGCGGCACCGGGTCCAGCAGGCCGCGCACGTCGGCCTCGCGGTACCACTGGCGCTGCACCAGCCGGGCCAACTGCCGCGCGAGCCGCTCGTCGGGGTCCTCGGGGCCGTGATCGCCACGTTCACCGGCGCGTTGATGCTGCCGGCCTGGATCACGAAGACCGCGCGGCCGTTGAACTCGTTGTGAACCTGCACGGAACGTCCTAACCCCGCTGCAGGACCCGGGTCGCCCCGGTGACCACGGTGGAGGCGAGCACCCAGCCGGTGACCACCAGGGCGGCGCTGAGCCACTGGCTGAAGCCGGCGGGCGCCCAGCCGTCCTGGCCGAAGTTGACGATCGGGAGCACCAGGCTGGCCGAGTACAACGCGGCGTTCCAGTGCGGGTGTTCGTCGTGCTTGATGGGCTCGGGCTGGTGCCAGGCGAACCACAGGGTGCCGACCAGCCAGGCGGCGAGCAGCCACAGGGCGGCTCGGCCGGGGCGGTAGCCGTAGCCGACGGTGATGTCCTGCAGGCGGTACCAGAGCCGGCCGGGCAGCGGCAGGGTGCGGGCCCGGCGGCGCTGCTTGGCGTACTGCACATGGCGGGCGTCGTCGTCCAGGCCGTCGCGGCGCAGGGCGGCGGCCAGTTGCTCGTACGGCTCGGGGCGGAACTTGTCCAGGCCGGCGTCCAGCCAGTCGATCCGCTGCCCCACCGGGTAGTTGGTGCCCTCCGGCGGGCGCAGCGCCTCGTAGGAGAAGCCGGTGAGCCGTACCTTGTGGTTGCGGGGCCAGGCCGTGTGGGTGTCCACCAGATTGCCGACCCGGGCGCGGGAGAGCGCCACCGTGCCGGTCGGCGGGGTCTTGGTGGTGAACCGCAGCTCCGGGGTCTGGATCCGGCGCAGTGACAGCTCCTGCTTGCCGTTCAGGTGGAACTCGGCGTTGTTGATCAGGACGGCGGCCTCGAAGTGCGCGTCGTCCAGCCGGACTCCGCCGTAGGCGCGGAACGGGATGGTGCCGTCGTCCGCCCCATCGCCGAAGTCCTGGCCGTACATGCTCTGTTCGCGTTCCTCCTGGTCCCCGTCGTCGGCGTCGTCGTCGTTCGCCAGGACGGGGCGCGGCGCCGGCACACCGCCGCCGTGGAACGGGCCCGGGACGGCACCGGTGTGGTACGGCCCGGGGTCGTACTGGGCGCGGCTGTAGCGCACGTCGGGCACGTTGTTGAGCTGCGCCTGGGCCGCTGCCTGTGCGGCGGCGGCCGCCGATCCGGCCAGCGGGCCGGCGGACGGGTCCCGACTCTGCGGTGTCCAGGCGGAGTTGCCCTTCGGGTCCCGCCAGCCGGTCAGGTAGCAGGTGCTGCCCACGGTGAGGCGGGCCGCGTTGAGGCAGTTGGGCTTGCCGGGTCGGCCGTGCAGCTGGGCGCCGCGCAGCGAGAGCCGGCCGCCCACCCGGGCGGTGCGCAGGCTCACCTCGCCGTCGCTGGTCAGCCGGTCGGCCTCGAAGTCCTGGTGCACCGTCAACCCGTCGGCGGAGAACCCCCGGCCGAACTGGTCGCCGCCCACCGTCAGGTAGTTGGCGATCAGGTCGGTGCCGATCTGCGCGTCGGTGAGCCGCACGCCGTACGGGATGGTGCAGCGGGCCAGCACCAGGTCACCGGCGGTGTCCAGCCGGGAGGCGTCGAGCCGGGGCAGCCAGCAGCCGTCGAGCCGCACCGTGCCGGCGTGCGCCTCGGAGAGCACCGCACCGGTGTCGAAGTAGCAGTCGTGCAACTCGACGAAGCTCTCCCAGCGCCCGCCGGCCAGCCAGAGCCGCCCGGCGATCCGGGCGCCGATCAGCTTGAGCCCGCGCACCTTGCCCGGCAGCGCGTCGGGGCCGGACAGCAGCAGCCGGGCCAGCACCTCGGCGCGCACCGTGCGCTCCGGCCCCAGTCCGCCCCGCCGGCCGGGTTGTCGGCGGCCAGGTTGCCGGCCGACAGGTCGAGCACCTCGCTGCACCGGAACATCTCCCAGAGCCGCGACTCCGCCTCGGTCCAGCCCTCCGGAGCGAGCTGCTCCGCCCCACAGTCACCTGCATCCCCCCTGTCCGATCAGCCCCGCGACCGCCGTGTGATCAGGTTCACGACGAAGGTCTCAGTGTTCGTATCACGGACTGATATGTGGGGCCAGCAATTCCGCCCACTCCTTACACTTGGCCCTGTGATCTCTCGAATCGACCTGCGCGGCTCGACTGCCGACCCGCGCGAGCTGCTGCCCCGTGCCGAGTTCGACGTGGAGGACGCCCTGGAGAAGGTGCGCCCGATCTGCGACGACGTGCGCCATCGCGGCGTGGCGGCGCTGATCGAGATCACCGAACGGTTCGACGGGGTGCGGCTTTCCTCCACCCGGGTGCCGCAGTCCGACCTGGACGAGGCGCTGACCGGCCTGGACCCGAAGGTCCGGGCCGCGCTGGAGGAGACCATCCGCCGGGTCCGGATCGTGCACCGCGCGCAGCGCCGCACCGACCACACCACCGAGGTGGTCCAGGGCGGCACGGTCACCGAGCGCTGGGTGCCGGTGGACCGGGTCGGCCTCTACGTACCGGGCGGACTGGCCGTCTACCCGTCCTCCGTTGTGATGAATGTGGTCCCGGCGCAGGAGGCCGGTGTCCAGGGCATCGCGGTGACCTCCCCGCCGCAGAAGGCGTTCGGCGGCAAGGTGCACCCGGCGGTGCTGGCGGCCTGCGCGCTGCTCGGCGTCACCGAGGTGTACGCGGTCGGCGGCGCCCAGGCGGTCGCGATGTTCGCCTACGGCACCGAGGAGTGCGCCCCGGTCAACATGGTGACCGGCCCCGGCAACATCTTCGTGGCCGCCGCCAAGCGCCTGCTCAAGGGCCGGATCGGGATCGACGCCGAGGCCGGGCCGACCGAGATCCTGGTGCTCGCCGACGACACGGCCGTGCCCGCCGAGGTGGCCGCCGACCTGATCAGCCAGGCCGAGCACGACCCGATGGCCGCCTCGGTGCTGGTCACCGACTCCGTGACGCTGGCCGACGCGGTCGACGTCGCGCTGGAGAAGCAGGTCGCCGAGACCAAGCACCGCGAGCGGGTCACCACCGCGCTGTCCGGCCGGCAGTCCGCCACCGTGCTGGTGGACGACCTGGAGCAGGGCCTGGCCGTCGCCAACGCCTACGCGGCCGAGCACCTGGAGATCCAGACCCGGGACGCGGCCGCGGTGGCCGCCCGGGTGCGCAACGCCGGCGCGATCTTCGTCGGCCGCTACGCCCCGGTCTCGCTGGGCGACTACGCGGCCGGCTCCAACCACGTGCTGCCCACCGCGGGCTGCGCCTGCCACTCCTCCGGCCTGTCGGTGCAGTCCTTCCTGCGCGGCATCCACGTGATCGACTACAGCAGGGACGCGCTGGCGGACGTCGCCGCGCACGTGGTCAACCTGGCCAACGCCGAGGACCTGCCCGGTCACGGGGACGCCATCCGGGCTCGCTTCGACTGGACGGTGCCGAACAACTGATGAAGATCGACGACCTGCCGATCCGCGACGAGCTGCGCGGCCAGTCCCCTTACGGCGCCCCGCAGCTGGACGTCCCGGTCCAGCTGAACACCAACGAGAACCCCTACCAGCTGCCCGACGAGCTGGTCGCCCGGATCGCCGAGCGGGTCGCCGAGGCGGCCCGCGACCTGAACCGCTACCCGGACCGGGACGCGGTCCAGCTGCGCACCGAGCTGGCCGCCTACCTGAACCGGACGAACGGCCTGAACGGCACCGCCGGCACCGAGCTGGACGTCCGGCAGGTCTGGGCGGCCAACGGCTCCAACGAGATCATCCAGCAGCTGCTGCAGACCTTCGGCGGGCCGGGCCGCAGCGCGCTCGGCTTCGAGCCGAGCTACCAGATGCACGAGCTGATCTCGCGCGGCACCGGCACCCGCTGGATCGCCGGCCCGCGCAACGCGGACTTCACCATCGACGAGGCCGCCGCCGCGGCCGCCCTCGCCGAGCACCGCCCGGACGTGCTGTTCATCTGCTCGCCGAACAACCCGACCGGCACCGCGGTGGCCGCCGAGACCGTGCTGCGGCTCTATGACGCCGCCCAGGCGGTCAAGCCGACCATGGTGGTGGTGGACGAGGCCTATGTGGAGTTCTCCCACCAGCCCTCGCTGCTGCCGCTGCTGGCGGGCCGCCCGCTGCTGGTGATCACCCGCACCATGTCCAAGGCCTTCGGCGCGGCCGGCCTGCGCCTCGGCTACCTGGCCGCCGACCCGGCGGTGGTGGACGCCGTGCAGCTGGTCCGGCTGCCGTACCACCTGTCGTCCGTCACCCAGGCGACGGCGCTGGCCTGCCTGGAGCACACCGACACCCTGCTGGGCTACGTGCGCCGACTCAAGGAGGGGCGCGACGAGGTGGTGGCGCGGCTGGCCGCGCTCGGCCTGGAGGTCACCGCCTCGGACGCCAACTTCATCCAGTTCGGCGTCTTCCAGGACCCGCAGGCCGTCTGGCGGGCGCTGCTCGACCAGGGCGTGCTGGTCCGCAACAACGGCGTTCCCGGGCGACTGCGGGTGACCGCTGGCACCCCCGAGGAGAACGAGGCCTTCCTGGCCGCCGTCGCCACCGTCATCAAGGAGCTGTCACCCGTATGACCCCCCGCATCGGGCGCGTCGAGCGCACCACCAAGGAGACCACGGTCCTGGTCGAGATCAACCTCGACGGCACCGGCCGGACCGACATCTCCACCGGTGTCGGGTTCTACGACCACATGCTCGACCAGCTGGGCCGCCACGGTCTCTTCGACCTCACCGTGAAGACCGAGGGCGACCTGCACATCGACACCCACCACACCATCGAGGACACCGCCCTGGCCCTGGGCGCCGCCTTCAAGCAGGCGCTCGGCGACAAGGTCGGCATCTACCGGTTCGGCAACTGCACGGTGCCGCTGGACGAGTCGCTGGCCCAGGTGACCGTCGACCTCTCCGGCCGCCCCTACCTGGTGCACACCGAGCCCGAGGGCATGGCGCCGATGATCGGCACCTACGATGTCACGATGACCCGGCACATACTCGAGTCCTTCGTGGCTCAGGCGCAGATCGCGCTGCACGTCCATGTGCCGTACGGGCGCAACGCGCACCACATCGTGGAGGCCCAGTTCAAGGCGCTGGCCCGGGCCCTGCGGTACGCCGCCGAGTTCGACCCGCGGGCGGCCGGGATCCTGCCTTCGACCAAGGGTGCACTGTGAGCAAGTCCGCCATGCTGATGATCGCCGCCGGGCTCTTCCTGGGCGGTGGGGTCTACTCCTTCTGGAAGCAGAAGGTGGCCAAGGGCGTGATCGCCGTGCTCGCCATCGGCGCGGTCATGTGCCTGTCCGCCGGCATCATGCGCCTCTAGCCCGGGCCCCAGGCCTTCGTGCCTTCGGAAACAGACAGGAACAGCTTGATGGGCAAGAACGTCGTCGTCCTCGACTACGGCTCCGGCAACCTGCGTTCGGCGCAGCGGGCCGTGGAGCGCACCGGCGCGAACGTCACCGTCACCTCCGACTTCAAGACCGCGATGGACGCCGACGGGCTGCTGGTCCCCGGCGTGGGCGCCTTCGAGGCCTGCATGCGCGGGCTGAAGGCGGTCCGCGGCGAGCAGATCATCGGCCGCCGGCTGGCCGGCGGCCGCCCGGTGCTCGGCATCTGCGTGGGCATGCAGATCCTCTTCGAGCGCGGGGTGGAGCACGGTGTGGAGACCGTCGGCTGCGACGAGTGGCCGGGCACCGTGGAGCCGCTGCAGGCGCCGGTGATCCCGCACATGGGGTGGAACACCGTCGAGGCGCCGCAGGGCAGCCGGCTGTTCGCCGGGCTGGACCCGCAGACCCGCTTCTACTTCGTGCACTCCTACGCGGTGCGCCGCTGGGAGCTCCAGGTCACCAACGAGAAGATCAACCCGCCGCTGGTCACCTGGGCCACCCATGGCGAGCCGTTCGTGGCGGCCGTGGAGAACGGCCCGCTGTGGGCCACCCAGTTCCATCCCGAGAAGTCCGGCGACGCCGGCGCCGCGCTGCTGACCAACTGGGTCGACACCCTCTGACGCTCCTCGAATCCTGGAAAGACACACATGAGCCGCCTCGAACTGCTCCCCGCCGTCGACGTCCGCAACGGCCAGGCGGTCCGCCTGGTCAAGGGCGCCTCCGGCACCGAGACCTCCTTCGGTGAGCCGCTGGCCGCCGCCCTGGCCTGGCAGCAGGCCGGTGCCGAGTGGCTGCACCTGGTCGACCTGGACGCCGCCTTCGGCACCGGCGACAACCGCGACCTGGTCGAGGAGATCGCCCGCACCCTGGACATCAAGGTCGAGCTCTCCGGCGGCATCCGCGACGACGAGTCGCTGGCCCGCGCGCTGGCCACCGGCTGCACCCGGGTCAACCTGGGCACCGCGGCCCTGGAGTCGCCCGACTGGGTGGCCAAGGTGATCGCCGAGCACGGCGACAAGATCGCGGTCGGCCTGGACGTGATCGGCACCCAGCTGCGCGGCCGCGGCTGGACCACCGAGGGCCCCGACCTGTTCGAGGTGCTGGCCCGCCTGGACGCCGAGGGCTGCGCCCGCTACGTGGTCACCGACGTCAACCGGGACGGCACCCTGAGCGGCCCCAACCTGGAGCTGCTGCGCCGGGTCTGCGCCGCGACCGACAAGCCGGTGGTGGCCTCCGGCGGCGTGTCCTCGCTGGACGACCTGCGTGCCATTGCCACCCTGGTACCGGAGGGCGTCGAGGGCTCGATCATCGGCAAGGCCCTCTACGAGCAGAAGTTCACCCTCGCCGAGGCCCTGGAGGCAGTGTCATCGTGACAGACCGTCAGATCGTGCGCGGCCGGCTGCTCGGTTCCTCCTACTGGGAGGAGCAGCTCGGCTCGGCCCGCGCGGTGGCGGCCGGTGACCTGGTGCTCGTCTCGGGCTGCACGGCCTGGCGGGACGCGAAGATCGAGCCCGAGGGCGACCCGTTCGGGCAGACCCTGGCTGCCTTCGGCACCGCCGTCGAGGCGCTCGCCGCCTACGGTCTGACCGCGGGCGACGTGGTCCGCACCCGGATGTACATCACCCATGTCCGGGACGCCGACGAGGTGGGCCGGGCCCACCAGCAGCTGTTCGGCGCGATCCAGCCGGCCACCACCATGGTGGTGGTGGCGGGCCTGGTCGACCCCCGGATGATGGTCGAGATCGAGCTCGAAGCGCACCGCGCCGGGCTCGCCAACTCCCTGGAAGGCAACACGAGATGACCCTCGCGGTCCGAGTTATCCCCTGCCTGGACGTGGACGCCGGACGGGTCGTCAAGGGCGTCAACTTCCAGAACCTGCGCGACGCCGGCGACCCGGTCGAGCTGGCCAAGCGGTACGACGCCGAGGGCGCCGACGAGCTGACCTTCCTCGACATCACCGCCTCCTCCGGCGACCGCGAGACCACCTACGACGTGGTGCGGCGCACCGCCGAGCAGGTCTTCATCCCGCTCACCGTCGGCGGCGGCATCCGCACCGTCGAGGACGTCGACAAGCTGCTGCGGGCCGGGGCCGACAAGGTGGGCGTCAACACCGCGGCGATCGCCCGCCCGGAGCTGATCCGGGAGATCGCCGAGCGGTTCGGCCGCCAGGTGCTGGTGCTCTCGGTCGACGCCCGCCGCTGCCCGCCCGGCACCGAGACGCCCTCTGGCTACGAGGTGACCACGCACGGCGGCCGCCAGGGCACCGGCCTGGACGCCGTCGAATGGGCCCGGCAGGCCGCCGAGTTGGGCGCCGGCGAGATCCTGCTCAACTCGATGGACGCCGACGGCACCAAGGACGGCTACGACCTGGCGATGATCCGCGCGGTCCGCGAGCTGGTCTCCGTCCCGGTGATCGCCTCCGGCGGGGCCGGCAAGCTCGCCGACTTCGCCCCGGCGATCGACGCCGGCGCGGACGCCGTGCTGGCCGCCTCGGTCTTCCACTTCGGCGACCTGACCATCGGGTCGGTCAAGGACGCGCTGCGCGACGCCGGCCACCCGGTGCGCTAACCCTTCAGCGGCGCGGTCAACTTGGTGCCGCCTCCCGGTCGGAGGCGGCCAGCAGGCAGCTGGCGTCACGGTAGCCCTGGCTGTAGTACTTCAGCGAGGGCCCGGTCGGCAGGCTGAACCAGGTGCCGCCGCCCTGCTTGGCCTCGGCGGCCGCCGCATAGGGCTGGCAGAGCCGCTCCAGGGTCAGGGCGATCTGACTCTCCTTCAGCAGGCCGTCGGGCAGCAGCGGATTGCCGATCGACTCGGCGTCGTGCTGCCCGTCGCACTGCTGGGGCCTGGCCACCGTGATCACCGGGCTCAGCTTCGGGTGGTCCAGGCAGGCGCCGACCGGGAACCACGGGTACGGCAGCTGCTTGCTGGGGCTCGGGCTGGGGGAGGGCGACGGCGAGGCGGTGGGCGACGGGGGCGGCGGTGCGGCCGCCTTGTGCTTCGGACTCGGCCAGAGCAGCACGACGGCCAGCACGGCCACGACGAGCAGCAGGACCAGGGCCGGCAGGACCAATCGGCCGGCGGCGCGCGCGGACTGGGTCATGCGCACCAGAATCCCGCAGCCCGGCCGTCCGTGTGAGGCTTTCCCGGCAGTTGGTCAACGGCCCCGCCCGCCCCGCGAGCCTGCCAGAATGGCGTCATGTCATCCGCAACGCCGTCCAGCCCCGCCGCCCCGGCAGCACCCGGCTCGACCCCGCCATCGCCGCCCGCCTCAAGCGCACCTCGGACGGCCTGCTGCCGGCCATCGCGCAGCAGTACGACACCGGCGAGGTGCTGATGCTCGGTTGGATGGACGACGAGGCGCTGCACCGCACCCTGACCACCGGCCGCTGCACCTACTGGAGCCGCAGCCGCCAGGAGTACTGGGTCAAGGGCGACACCTCCGGCCACCTGCAGCACGTCAAGTCGGTGGCCCTGGACTGCGACGGCGACACCCTGCTGGTCCGGGTCGACCAGGTCGGCGCGGCCTGCCACACCGGTGCCCGCACCTGCTTCGACGAAGACGTGCTGCTCGCCCCCTGACCTCGAACGACCCTCGACGAGATTGGTGCTCCCGACGATGGACCTCGACGCCTTCCGCAAGCTCGCCGTCGACACCAGGGTCATCCCGGTCACCCGCCGACTGCTGGCGGACGGCCTGACCCCGATCGGCCTCTACCGCAGCCTGGCCGCCGAGCGCCCCGGCACCTTCCTGCTGGAGTCGGCCGAGCAGGGCCGCAGTTGGTCCCGCTACTCCTTCGTCGGGGTGCGCAGCGCCGCCGCCCTGACCGTGGACGAGCAGGGCGGGGCCCGCTGGCTCGGCACCCCGCCGGTCGGCATCCCGCGCGACGGCGACCCGCTGGAGGTGCTGCGCGCCGCCCTGGCCGCGCTGCACACCCCGCGCCTCGGCGACGACGGGCTGCCGCCGCTCACCGGCGGCCTGGTCGGGTACCTCGGCTACGACATCGTCCGCCGCCTGGAGAAGCTGCCCGACCTCAACCCGGACGACCTGCGGCTGCCCGAGCTGACCATGCTGCTCGCCACCGACCTCGCGGTGCTCGACCACGTGGACGGCACGGTGCTGCTGATCGCCAACGCGGTCAACCACAACGACCGGGCCAGCGGCGTGGACGAGGCCTACGCCGACGCGGTGGCCCGGCTGGACGCCATGGAGGCGGAGCTGGCCCGCCCGGTCGACCCGGGGCTGGCCGTCATCCGCCGGGTGCCCGCGGTCGACGTGCACTCGCCGTTCGGCGGCGCGCCCTACCAGGCGGCCGTGGAGCAGGTGAAGGAGCGGATCCGGGCCGGCGAGGCCTTCCAGGTGGTCCCCTCGCAGCGGTTCGAGGCGCCCTGCCCGGCCTCCGCGCTGGACGTCTACCGGGTGCTGCGCACCACCAACCCCAGTCCGTACATGTACCTGTTCCGGTTCCCCGGCCCGGACGGCGGCGCCGAGGGCGGCTTCGACGTGGTCGGCTCCAGCCCCGAGGCGCTGGTCAAGGTGACCAACCGGCAGGCGATGCTGCACCCGATCGCCGGCACCCGGCACCGCGGCGACACCCCGCAGCAGGACGCCGAGCTGGCCGCCGAGCTGCTGGCCGACCCCAAGGAGCGGGCCGAGCACCTGATGCTGGTCGACCTGGGCCGCAACGACCTGGGCCGGGTCTGCGCGCCGGGCAGCGTCGAGGTGGTCGACTTCATGTCGGTGGAGCGGTACAGCCATGTGATGCACATCGTCTCCACCGTCACCGGCGAGGTCGCCGACGGCAGCACCGCCTTCGACGTGCTCACCGCCTGCTTCCCGGCCGGCACCCTCTCCGGGGCGCCCAAGCCGCGCGCGATGCAGATCATCGAGGAGCTGGAGCCGACCCGGCGCGGCCTCTACGGCGGCTGCGTCGGCTACCTGGACTTCGCCGGGGACGCCGACACGGCGATCGCCATCCGCACCGCCGTCCTGCGCGACGGCACCGCCTACGTCCAGGCGGGCGCCGGCGTGGTGGCCGACTCCGACCCGGTCAGCGAGGACACCGAGTGCCGCAACAAGGCGGCGGCCGTGCTGCGGGCGGTGGCTGCGGCGAACACCTTGCAGGCGCCGGTGGTGTGAGAAGCCCCGCCCGTTCACGAGACCCCCTGACCCGGTGCGGGGCGCCGAACCGTCCCGGGGGATAGTGGACGGGTGACTGCCGCACCCGCACCCGCCCCCGAGTCCGCCGCCCCCGCTGCCGAGACCGTGCCCGCTCGCCCCGCCGCGGCGCGGCGCAGCTTGGGCGTGATGCTGCTGCTGATCGTGGTCGGCGCCACGCTGGTGCTGTGGGCGGTCGGGCGTGGCTGGGCCTCGGGAAAGGTCGCCGGGCTGGACGTGACGGCGAGCGGGAGTGACATCTCGGGGCTGCCGAGCGCCCTCGCACTGGTCTCGCTGGCCTCGGGCGTGGCGGTCTTCGCGGTGCGCGGTGCGGCCCGCGCGGTGGTCGGTGGGCTGGTCGTGCTCGCCGGCCTGGGCACCGCCGCGGCGGCCGGCCTCGGGCCGGGGACACCGCCGCGCTGGACTCCGACGCGGCCCGCAAGCTGGGGCTGACCGGGGTGACGGCCGAGCACGTCGGCCACACCGCCTGGCCGTGGGTGGCGCTGCTCGGCGGGCTGCTGCTGGCGGTGGCCGGGCTGCTGACGATCCGTCAGGGCAAGGCCTGGCCGAGCATGGGCGCCCGCTATGACGCGCCGACCGCCCGGCGCACCGCCACCGCCGCCAAGAGCGCCGGCACCCCGGCCGATCTGTGGAAGGCGCTGGACCGCGGCGAGGACCCGACTGCCTGACGTTCCCGAGTGAACGCTCTGCGAAGCGTGACGGTCCTCACTCGGACCCGGCTTGGGAGCGCCGAAAGGCGTCGGCAACAATGGTGGGTGACAGACCCGCGGAACCAAGGAGTACCCACACATGTCACGGCAAGCCCATGGACACACCACTGCTGCCTGGACCGGCGTGGTCATCGCCTTCGTAGGTTTCTGCATCTCCGGCGTCGGCATGATCATGGCCTCGCCGGTCATCGTGATCGCCGGTCTGGTCGTCGTGCTCGCCGGTGGTGCGGCCGGCCTGGCGATGAAGGCGGCGGGCATGGGCAGGCAGCCCGACCCGAAGGTCGAGCAGATCAAGGCCGAGTACCGTGCGCTGCGCACCGCGCAGACCGGCGCCCCCGAGGCCGTCACGGCCAACGCCTGACGCTGCCGTAGCGAACGTCCCGGACCGGGGCGCCAGGGCCATGCGGGCCCGGCGCCCCGGTCCGCGTGTTTATGCGACCGGCGGCGCGCGGCGCCCGCCCGCACCCCTGCCGCCGCGCGGCGCTGCGCGTGCCCTGGCGGCACCCGGGCAGAATCAGCACCGTGACCGCACCGAGCACCACCGCCGGCGGGCCGGTCCTGCGCCGGCTGAGCCGCCCGTTCGCCGCCCTGGCCGCCACCGCGCTGCCGACCGCCTACATCGCCGCCGTCGACCCGAACACCCCCGGGCACTATCCGCTCTGCCCGTTCCGGCAGGCCACCGGCTGGTGGTGCCCCGGCTGCGGCGGACTTCGCTGCGTGCACGCGCTGGCCCACGGCGAGTTCACCGCCGGCCTGCACGACAACCTGCTGGCCGTGGTGCTCTTCGTGGTCCTCGGGGTGCTCTGGGTGCGCTGGGCCTTCGCGGCGCTGACCGGCGGCCCGGGCCGCGGGTGGCGATGGGGCCGGCCCGGCTGGTCGCGCTGGGGCTGGTGCTGGTGGCCTTCACCGTGCTGCGCAACCTGCCGGCCGGCGTGCACCTGGCGCCGTCGGCCGTCTGACTCCCGGCGCTCCCGGCTGCCCGCCCCTGGGCCGCCCCTGGTGACCTGCGCCGCTACCGGTCCGCAGGGCGAGACGGGCGCCGGGTGGATGCTCTGCGCGCCCCCCGGTGCGGCTACCATCGAGTTGCCGATGGACGTGTGCTGGTCGCGGCCGCCGCATGATCCGATCGGGCCCCTGGAAGATTTCGGGTGTAGAGAGGTGCGCGGTGCGCGAGGCACGTGACATTCCGGCCGTGATGGCCAGGGGAGAGGCAGCCTGATGAGCGTGCTGGACGACATCGTCGCCGGAGTCCGCGAGGATCTCGCCGAGCGGCAGGCGCGGGTCAGCCTGGACCAGCTCAAGGAGCTGGCCGCCAAGGCTCCGCAGGCCAAGGACGGCGTGGCCGCGCTGCGCGGCGAGGGCGTGCGGGTGATCTGCGAGGTCAAGCGCTCCAGCCCGTCCAAGGGTGCGCTCGCCGCGATCGCCGACCCGGCCGCGCTGGCGGCCGACTACGCGGCCGGCGGTGCCGCGGCGATCAGCGTGCTCACCGAGCAGCGCCGGTTCGGCGGTTCGCTCGCCGACCTGGACGCGGTCCGCGCCGCGGTCGACACCCCGCTGCTCCGCAAGGACTTCATCGTCACCGCCTACCAGCTCTGGGAAGCCCGCGCGCACGGCGCCGACCTGGTGCTGCTGATCGTCGCCGCGCTGGACCAGCCGGCCCTGGTGTCGCTGATCGAGCGGGCCGAGTCGATCGGGCTGACCCCGCTGGTGGAGGTGCACGACGAGGAGGAGATCGCCCGCGCGGTCGACGCCGGCGCCCGGGTGATCGGGGTGAACGCGCGCAACCTCAAGACCCTCGAGGTGCACCGCGACACCTTCGCCAATGTGGTGCACGCGATCCCGGACCGCATCGTCAAGGTGGCCGAGTCCGGTGTGCGCGGCCCGCACGACCTGATCGCCTACGCCAACGACGGCGCCGACGCGGTGCTGGTCGGCGAGTCCCTGGTGACCGGCAAGGACCCGCGCACCGCGGTCGCCGACCTGGTCGCGGCCGGTGCCCACCCCGCGCTGCGGAACAAGGGCTGATCACCATGTCGCTCAGCGCCCGCCTGGCCCCCGGCTGCCGCCCGCGCGGCTGCCGGGCGCCCGCGCGCCGGGTGCTGGGGCGGCGGGTGCGCTATGTGATCGGGTGCGAGCCGGGGCAGGTGCCCGGTCGCCGATGGCGTCGGACGGATCGTCACTCCAGCTGACTTCCGCTTCATCGTCATCCAAGGATCACAACTGACATGTCAGATCATCTGACGGGCCCTCAGGTGCCCGACGGCCGCGGCTACTTCGGTGCCTACGGCGGCCGCTTCATCCCCGAGGCGCTGGTCGCCGCCGTGGAGCAGGTCGCCGAGGAGTACGAGAAGGCCAAGCAGGACCCGGCCTTCGCGGCCGAACTCGACCTGCTGCTCAAGGACTACACCGGCCGCCCGAGCGCGCTGACCGACGTGCACCGGTTCTCCGCCGAGGCCGGCGGCGCCCGGGTGCTGCTCAAGCGCGAGGACCTCAACCACACCGGCTCGCACAAGATCAACAACGTGCTGGGCCAGGCCCTGCTCACCCGCCGGATGGGCAAGACCCGGATCATCGCCGAGACCGGCGCCGGGCAGCACGGCGTGGCCACCGCCACCGCCTGCGCGCTCTTCGGCTTCGACTGCACCATCTACATGGGCGAGGTGGACACCGAGCGCCAGGCGCTCAACGTCGCCCGGATGCGGATGCTCGGCGCCGAGGTGGTGGCCGTCAAGTCCGGCAGCCGCACCCTCAAGGACGCGATCAACGAGGCCTTCCGCGACTGGGTGGCCAACGTCGACTCCACCCACTACCTGTTCGGCACGGTGGCCGGCCCGCACCCGTTCCCGGCCATGGTCCGCGACTTCCACCGGGTGATCGGCATCGAGGCCCGCCGGCAGGTGCTGGAGCGCACCGGCCGACTGCCCGACGCGGTGGTCGCCTGCGTCGGCGGCGGCTCCAACGCCATGGGCATCTTCCACGAGTTCATCCCGGACGCGGGCGTGCGCCTGGTCGGCTGCGAGCCGGCCGGTGAAGGCCTGGAGACCCAGCGCCACGGCGCCACCCTCACCAAGGGCACCCCGGGCGTGCTGCACGGCATGCGCACCTACGTGCTGCAGGACGAGGACGGCCAGACCGTCGAGAGCCACTCCATCTCGGCCGGCCTGGACTACCCGGGCGTCGGCCCCGAGCACGCCTGGCTCAAGGACACCGGCCGCGCCGAGTACCGCACGGTCACCGACGACGCCGCGATGCAGGCGCTGCGCCTGCTGTCCCGCACCGAGGGCATCATCCCGGCCATCGAGAGCGCCCACGCGCTCGCCGGGGCACTGGAGTTGGGCCGCGAGCTGGGACCGGAGGCCACCATCCTGGTCAACCTGTCGGGGCGCGGCGACAAGGACATGCACACCGCCGCCCAGTACTTCGGCCTCTACGACGAGCCGGCCAAGGGGGAGAACCGATGACCTCCAAGCTCACCACGGTCCTGGCGCGGGCCGCGTCCGAGAACCGGGCGGCCCTGATCGGCTACCTGCCGGCCGGCTTCCCGACCGTCGACGGCGGCATCCGGGCGGTCAACGCGCTGATCGAGGGCGGCTGCGACGTCGTCGAGATCGGCCTGCCGCACTCCGACCCGGTGCTGGACGGCGCCACCATCCAGACCGCCGACGACATCGCGCTGCGCGGCGGCGTGCGGATCACCGACGTGCTGCGCACCGTCAAGGAGGTGGCCGAGGCGCACCCGGCGGCCGCCGTGCTGGTGATGACCTACTGGAACCCGGTGGACCGGTACGGCATCGCCCGGTTCGCCGCCGACCTGGCCGCCGCCGGGGGAGTGGGCGTGATCCTGCCCGACCTGCCGGTGGAGGAGTCCGGCGAGTGGCGCAAGGCGGCCGCCGAGCACGGCCTGGACACCGTCTTCGTGGTCGCGCCGTCCAGCCGGGACGCGCGGCTGGCCGAGGTGACCGCGGCCGGCAGCGGCTTCGTCTACGCCGCGGCCGTGATGGGCGTGACGGGATCCCGGGCCCAGGTCGGCGAGCTGGCCGAGGACTTGGTGGCCCGCACCCGGGCCGCCACCGAACTGCCGGTCTGCGTGGGCCTGGGTGTCTCCACCGCTGCGCAGGCCGCCCAGGTGGCCGGTTTCGCCGACGGGGTGATCGTCGGCTCGGCCTTCGTGCAGCGGATCCTGGACGCCGGCGCGGACGAGGCGGCCGCGCTCGACGCGGTGCGCGCGCTGGCGGGCGAGCTGGCGCAGGGCGTGCGCTCGCGCTGAGCCGCCCTGGGCAATCTCCGACGGCCCGTCGCTTCCCCGACTCCGGGGGGCGCGGGCCGTTGCCATGCGCCGACCCATTCGGGTGAAATTAACGGACCTGACGTGTTACCGACGCGGACCGGACGTTGTATCCGGTGCGGCTGCGGGGAATGCTCCCGGTCTCCGCCGTTCGCGTAACTCACAACCACCGGGAGGCGAGGCCGTGGCCGGGATCCACCGCGCGGTCCTGCTGCGAGCGGTTGCCGCCGCCGTGGTGCTGGCCGTGGCATTCGGCAGCGAGCACGTGGTGGGCCACGCGCTCGCCCGCAGGGGTGCCGAACTGGCGTCCCATCAGCAGCAGGACAGGCAGCACCACGCGCCCGCACGGCAGGTCAACCTGCTGCACCATTGACGCGCCATCACCCATTCGGGTGAATCGGACACTTTGGACCATTTCGCATCTATCCCCTACGGTTCGTCAGGTAGCTCCGGCGGGCCCGCTGGCCCGGCAGCGGACGTCGTCGAGGGGGTAGGCAGCATGGTCGAGGCGGTGGCGGTGGGCAGCATGCGTCGGGTGGTTGACGGACCGGCGGCGGAGTGGCTCAGCACCGTCGTGCGGCTGGCCCTGGCAGTGGTCTGGGCCTGGGCGGGCCTGGCCAAGATCTCCGATCCGGCCGTGGCCGCGCAGGCGGTCCGGGCCTATCGGATCCTGCCCGAGGGGCTGGTCAAACCGGTCGGCTACGGGCTGCCGTTCCTGGAACTGGCGCTGGCGCTGCTGCTGCTGGTCGGCCTCGGGGTGCGGATCGTCGCGGTGATCTCGGTGGTGCTGCTGCTCACCTTCATCGCCGGGATCAGTTCGGCCTGGGCGCGCGGCATCTCGATCGACTGCGGCTGCTTCGGCGGCGGCGGCGCGGTGGCCAAGTCGCAGACCCAGTACGGCCAGGAGATCCTGCGCGACTGCGGATTCCTGCTGCTGGCGCTCTGGCTGGTCTACCGGCCGCGCTCCAAGGCCTCGGTCGACGCCTGGCTCGCGCTCTGACCCACTCGGTGCACTGGAACCAGCCGCACCGCCAACTTTCCCGGAAGCCTGAATGTCATTGAGTGAGAAGAACCGCGACGGCAAGCGCTCTGCCCGCGAGCGGATGCAGGACGAGCGCGCGGCCCAGCAGGCCAAGGCCGCCCGGCGCAAGAAGCTGCTGGTCATCGGCACCGTGCTGGTGGTGATCGGCGCCGGGGTCGGCATCGGCATCGCGGTTCAGAACAACCGCTCGGCGCCGTCCACCCCGACCGCGGCGCCGGCCGGGGCGATCGGCGACAAGAAGCTGATCATCCCGGACGGCCCGGCCAACGCCCCGTCCACCCTCACCGTCTACGAGGACCCGCGCTGCCCCGCCTGCGGCGGCTTCGAGCACCAGTTCTCGGCCACCATCGACCAGTTGCAGGACCAGGGCAAGCTCTACGGCAACTACCACATCGTCTCGTTCATCGACCGGCACGACAGCGGCCACGGCTCCAAGAACGGTGCCAACGCGCTGGCCTGCGCCCAGGACGCCGGGTACTTCCGGGCGTACCACGACGTGCTCTACAAGAACCAGCCCGACGAGACCGTGGACACCTGGAAGGACAAGTCCCAGCTGATCGCCCTGGCCAAGCAGGTCCCCGGTCTGGACACGCCGGCCTTCGAGAACTGCGTCAACAGCCAGCACTTCAAGAGCTGGGTCTCGGCCGTGGAGCAGGACTTCGACAAGACCGGCTACACCTCCACCCCGACCGTCCTGCTGAACGGCAAGTCGATCTATCCGAAGAACGGCAACGACGAGATCTCCCCGGACAACCTCGTGAAGTGGGTCGACGAGGCCAACCAGGGCAAGCCGCTGGGCACCACCGGCAGCGCCTCGGCCAGCCCGGCGCCGACCAGCACCGCGGCGGGGGCCGTGCCGCCGAACTGACCCGGGCCATCCGGTGTCACGGTCCGGTTCCGTGCCCGAACCGGTTTCGAACCGGTACGGCGGGCGGTTCGGGCTTCAAAGTCAGGACACGGTAGCGTCGGTGATGTCATGGAACTCGCTTACATTCCGAGCCCGTCGCGGGGCGTCCTCCACCTGGGACCGATCCCGCTGCGCGCGTACGCCTTCTGCATCATCATCGGTGTTGTTGTCGCCGTCTGGCTCGGCAGCAAGCGCTGGGTCGCCCGCGGTGGGGCCAAGCACACGGTGGGCGACATCGCCGTCTGGGCAGTGCCGTTCGGCCTGGTCGGCGGCCGGCTCTACCACGTGATCACCGATCACCAGCTGTACTTCGACCCGGGCCGCAACCCGTGGAACGCCTTCAAGATCTGGGAGGGCGGCCTCGGCATCTGGGGTGCGATCGCGCTCGGCGCGGTCGGCGCCTGGATCGGCGCCCGCCGCCGGGGCGTGCCGCTGCCGGCCTACGCCGACGCGATCGCCCCCGGCATCGCGCTGGCCCAGGCCTGCGGGCGCTGGGGCAACTGGTTCAACCAGGAGCTCTACGGTCGGCCGACCTCGCTGCCCTGGGGCCTGAAGATCCACAAGGTGGATGCGGACGGCACCGTGATCGACGGGGTCTTCCAGCCGACCTTCCTCTACGAGTCGCTCTGGTGCGTCGGGGTGGCGCTGCTGGTGCTCTGGGCCGACCGCCGCTTCAAGCTGGGCCACGGGCGGGCCTTCGCGCTCTATGTGATGGCCTACACGGTGGGCCGGGCCTGGATCGAGTACCTGCGGATCGACGAGGCGCACCACATCCTGGGCCTGCGGCTCAACGACTGGACGTCGATCGTGGTGTTCGCCGGTGCGCTGGCCTACTTCGTGGTCGTCGGGCGGCTGCGCCCGGGCCGCGAGGCGCCGGACTCGATCGACCCGGTCGGCGTGCGGGAGGAGGCCGAGGCCGCCGCCGGCGCGGCGGGGTCCGAGGCGCCGACCGAGTCGGAGACCGCGACGTCCACCGAGAAGCCGACTGCCGGGAAGCCCGCCGACCAGCCGGTCACCGAGAAGCCGGTCACCGAGGACGTCTGACGGCTCGGCGCAGGCGCAACATCCGTCACATCGTCATCAGAGGGACCCGGAGTTGCCACTCCGGGTCCCTCTTTCGTGGTAGCCGCCGGCATCGCCGCAGGTCAGCGAGGTAAGCCAGGGCTGGCTTGCTGGAAACTGTCAGACCCTGCGATTAACGTCAAGGGGTCACGCAGTTGCAGGAGGTTCCGCCATGAGTGCTGTCATCACCCGCCCGGCCATCGACGAAGCCCCGGTCCCCCGGGTGCCCAACGCCGGGCACCACCGCGATGTCAACGGCGGCTGGCTGCGGCCCGCGGTGTTCGGCGCGATGGACGGCCTGGTCTCCAACTTCGCCCTGATGACCGGTGTGGTGGGTGGCGCGGCCGGCCACAGCACGGTGGTCCTCACGGGTCTTGCGGGTCTCGCGGCCGGGGCCTGCTCGATGGCGGCGGGGGAGTACACCTCGGTGGCCTCCCAGCGGGAGCTGGTCGAGGCCGAGATCGCCGCCGAGCGGATCGAGCTGAACCGCAACCCGCGCGGCGAGCTGGCCGAGCTGGCCCAGCTGTACGTCGAGCGCGGGGTGGAGCCGGAGCTCGCCGCCGAGGTGGCCCGGCAGCTGACCAGGGATCCGGAGCAGGCGCTGGAGGTGCACGTCCGGGAGGAGCTCGGCGTGGACCCGCACGACCTGCCCAGCCCGCTGGTGGCCGCGGTCTCCTCGTTCGGCTGCTTCGCGATCGGCGCGCTGCTGCCGCTGCTGCCCTATCTGCTGGGGGCCGCCTCGCTGCTGCCGGCGCTGCTGCTGGCGGTGGTCGGCCTGTTCCTGTGCGGCGCGGTGGTGGCCCGGGTGACGGCGCGCAGCTGGTGGTTCAGCGGGCTGCGCCAGCTGCTGCTGGGCAGCGCCGCGGCCGGGGTGACGTACCTGCTGGGCTGGCTGATCGGCGGCCATGTGGGTTGACGGTGGGCTGACCCCCGATGTGTGGAACATCACGCATCCCCCCGCATAGCAATACAATTTTTACGGCCCGAGGCGCCCTGGACCATCAGACCAGCGCCTCGGGCCGCGTCATTCCGGCGAAATCGCAGGACGGATGCCACGCAGTCGGGGTCAAGGTGATTTCCAGGCTGTTTCGGGTCTTGACCGGCAGGGCACACTGTCAGGAGTTCGACCCCGGGGCTACCCGGCGGTAATAGCCGCTGACCTGCGGTCCTGTCCACCATTTGGACTAGAGATTCCACTTCCCGGGATTTTCGGCATGATGTAACCTGCACGAAATCGCAGAGGGCCAACGTCGTCCCTGTTGCAAAGCTCCCCCAGCCCGAGGCTGGGCGGCACCACCACTTGCCAATGACGACGACGGGAGAGCCGATGCTTTCTGCATCCATGCACTCCGCCAACGGGCCCCAGGGCGACGGCCGTTCGCCGTACCGGCTCGTTCCGGATGCACGACCTGCAGCTCAGGGCCTGTACGACCCCCGCAATGAACACGACGCCTGCGGCGTCGGCTTCGTGGCGACCCTGACCGGCACCGCCGACCATGCCATCGTCGAGCAGGCGCTCACCGTGCTGCGCAACCTGGAGCACCGCGGCGCCACCGGCGCCGAGCCGGACTCCGGTGACGGCGCGGGCATCCTGACCCAGGTCCCGGACGCCTTCCTGCGCGCCAACGCCGGCTTCGAGCTGCCCCCGGCCGGGGAGTACGCGGTCGGCATCGCCTTCCTGCCCGTCGACGACCAGGGCGCGGCCACCGCCGTCTCGGCCATCGAGACGATCGCCGCCGAGGAGGGCCTGACCGTCCTCGGCTGGCGCGAGGTGCCCACCGCCCCCGAGCTGCTGGGCGCCACTGCCCGTTCGGTGATGCCGCGGTTCAGCCAACTCTTCGTCAGCGGACGGGGATTGGCCGGCCTGGAGCTGGACCGGACCGCCTTCGTGGTCCGCAAGCGCGCCGAGCGCGAGGCCGGTGTCTACTTCCCGTCGCTGTCCGCCCGGACCATCGTCTACAAGGGCATGCTGACCACCGGTCAACTGGAGCCGTTCTTCCCGGACTTGTCGGACCGGCTGTTTGCCTCCGCGATCGGCCTGGTGCACTCCCGGTTCTCCACCAACACCTTCCCGAGCTGGCCGCTCGCCCACCCGTACCGGTTCGTCGCGCACAACGGCGAGATCAACACCGTCAAGGGCAACCGGAACTGGATGACCGCGCGCGAGTCGCAGCTGGCCACCGACCTGATCCCGGGCGACATCAGCCGGATCTTCCCGGTCTGCACCCCGGACCACTCCGACTCCGCCTCCTTCGACGAGGTGCTGGAGCTGCTCCACCTCAGCGGCCGCTCGCTGCCGCACTCGGTGCTGATGATGATCCCGGAGGCCTGGGAGAACCACGCCACCATGAGCCCGGCGCGGCGCGCCTTCTACCAGTACCACTCCAACCTGATGGAGCCCTGGGACGGCCCGGCCTGCGTCACCTTCACCGACGGCAACCAGATCGGCGCCGTGCTGGACCGCAACGGCCTGCGCCCGGCCCGGTACTGGATCACCGAGGACGGCCTGGTGGTGCTCTCCTCCGAGGTCGGCGTGCTCGACCTGCCGCAGGAGAGCGTGATCCGCAAGGGCCGGCTGCAGCCCGGCAAGATGTTCCTGGTCGACGTCGCCGAGCACCGGATCGTCGAGGACGAGGAGATCAAGGGCGCGCTGGCCGCCGAGCACCCCTACGAGGAGTGGGTGGCCGGTGGCCGGATCCAGCTGGCCGAGCTGCCCGAGCGCGAGCACATCGCGCACACCCACGCCTCGGTGACCCGCCGTCAGCAGACCTTCGGCTACACCGAGGAGGAGCTGCGCGTCATCCTGGCGCCGATGGCCCGCACCGGCGCCGAGGCGCTCGGCTCGATGGGCACCGACTCGCCGATCGCCGCGCTCTCCGAGAAGCCCCGGCTGCTCTTCGACTACTTCATCCAGCTGTTCGCCCAGGTCACCAACCCGCCGCTGGACGCCATCCGCGAGGAACTGGTCACCTCGCTGCACAGCAGCCTCGGCCCCGAGGTCAACCTGCTCACCGCCGGGCCCGCGCACTGCCGTGCGGTCGGCATCACCTTCCCGGTGATCGACAACGACGAGCTGGCCAAGCTGATCCACATCAACGTGGACGGCGACCAGCCCGGCCTCAAGGCGGTCACCCTCTCCGGCCTCTACCGGGTGGCCGGCGGCGGCGAGGCGCTGGCCGAGCGGCTGCGGGAGATCGCCGCCGAGGCCGACGCGGCGATCGCCGACGGCGCCCGGATCCTGCTGCTCTCCGACCGCCACTCGGACGCCGAGCACGCGCCGATCCCCTCGCTGCTGCTCACCTCCGCGGTGCACCACCACCTGATCCGCACCAAGCAGCGCACCAAGGTCTCGCTGCTGGTCGAGGCCGGCGACGTCCGCGAGGTGCACCACGTGGCGCTGCTGATCGGCTACGGCGCCAGCGCGATCAACCCCTACCTGGCGATGGAGTCGGTCGAGGACCTGGTGGCCCAGGGCACCTTCCTCACCGGGACCGACCCGGAGAAGGCGATCCGCAACCTGATCAAGGCGCTCGGCAAGGGCGTGCTCAAGGTGATGTCCAAGATGGGCATCTCCACCGTCGCCTCCTACCGCGGCGCCCAGGTCTTCGAGGTGATCGGCCTCTCCCAGGAGACCGTGGACGCCTACTTCGCCGGCACCACCAGCAAGTTGGGCGGCATCGGGCTCGACGAGATCGCCCGCGAGGTGGCCGCCCGGCACGCCAAGGCCTACCCGGCCTCCGGCATCCCGGCCGCGCACCGCGCGCTGGAGATCGGCGGCGAGTACCAGTGGCGCCGCGAGGGCGAGCCGCACCTGTTCGACCCCGACACCGTCTTCCGCCTCCAGCACGCCACCCGCACCCGCCGCTACGACATCTTCAAGCAGTACACGGAGCGGGTGAACGAGCAGTCCGAGCGGCTGATGACGCTGCGCGGCCTGTTCAAGCTGGGCGCGGGCGCCCGCACCCCGGTGCCGATCGACGAGGTCGAGCCGGTCAGCGAGATCGTCAAGCGGTTCTCCACCGGCGCCATGTCCTACGGCTCCATCTCGATGGAGGCGCACGAGACGCTGGCGATCGCCATGAACCGGCTGGGCGGCAAGTCCAACACCGGTGAGGGCGGCGAGGACCCGGAGCGCCTCCACGACCCGGAGCGCCGCTCGGCGATCAAGCAGGTCGCCTCCGGCCGGTTCGGCGTCACCTCCGAGTACCTGGTCAACGCCGACGACATCCAGATCAAGATGGCCCAGGGCGCCAAGCCCGGCGAGGGCGGCCAGCTGCCGGGCCACAAGGTCTACCCGTGGGTGGCCCGCACCCGGCACTCCACCCCGGGCGTCGGCCTGATCTCCCCGCCGCCGCACCACGACATCTACTCGATCGAGGATCTGGCCCAGCTGATCCACGACCTGAAGAACGCCAACCCGCAGGCCCGGATCCACGTCAAGCTGGTCTCCGAGGTCGGCGTCGGCACCGTCGCGGCCGGCGTCTCCAAGGCGCACGCCGACGTGGTGCTGGTCTCCGGCCACGACGGCGGCACCGGCGCCTCCCCGCTGACCTCGCTGAAGCACGCGGGCGGCCCCTGGGAGCTCGGCCTCGCCGAGACCCAGCAGACCCTGCTGCTCAACGGGCTGCGCGACCGGATCGTGGTGCAGACCGACGGCCAGCTGAAGACCGGCCGCGACGTGGTGATCGCCGCGCTGCTCGGCGCCGAGGAGTTCGGCTTCGCCACCGCCCCGCTGGTGGTCTCCGGCTGCGTCATGATGCGGGTCTGCCACCTGGACACCTGCCCGGTCGGCGTCGCCACCCAGAACCCGGTGCTGCGCGAGCGGTTCTCCGGCAAGCCCGAATTCGTGGTCAACTTCTTCGAGTTCATCGCCGAGGAGGTCCGCGAGCTCCTCGCCGAGCTGGGCTTCCGCTCGATCGAGGAGGCCGTCGGCCACGCCGAGCACATCGACGCCGCCGCCGCGATCGACCACTGGAAGGCCGTCGGGCTCGACCTGGCCCCGCTCTTCCACGTGCCCGAGCTGCCGGTCGGCGCGGCCCGCCACCGCACCATCGAGCAGGACCACGGGCTGGACAAGGCGCTCGACAACCAGCTGATCGAGCTGGCCGCCGAGGCCCTGGAGCACGGCGAGGCGGTCCGCATCCAGCTGCCGATCCGCAACGTCAACCGCACCGTCGGCACCATGCTCGGCCACCAGGTGACCAAGCGCTACCGGGGCGCCGGCCTGCCCGAGGGCACCATCGACGTGACCTTCACCGGCTCGGCCGGCCAGTCCTTCGGCGCCTTCCTGCCCAAGGGCGTCACCCTGCGCCTGGAGGGCGACGCCAACGACTACGTCGGCAAGGGCCTCTCCGGCGGCGTGCTGGTGGTCCGCCCGGCCCGCGACGCCGCGGTGATCGGCGCCGACGCCCAGCAGCACGTGATCGCCGGCAACACCATCGGCTACGGTGCCACCGCGGGCCGGATCCACCTGCGCGGCAAGGCCGGTGAGCGGTTCGCGGTGCGCAACTCCGGCGCCGTCCTGGTCGTCGAGGGCGTCGGCGACCACGGCCTGGAGTACATGACCGGCGGCCGGGTGGTGATCCTCGGCGAGACCGGCCGCAACCTGGCCGCGGGCATGTCCGGCGGCATCGGCTACGTCCTCGACCTGCGCCCGGCCAGCGTCAACGGCGGCATGGTGGGCATCGAGGCCCCCGACGCCAAGGACCGCGAGTGGCTGCGCGAGACCGTCCAGCAGCACTACGAGGAGACCGGCTCCACGGTCGCCGCCGAACTGCTCGCCGACTGGGGCAGCGGGGTCTCCCGGTTCTCCAAGATCATGCCCACCGACTACAAGGCAGTGCTCGCCGCCAAGGACGCCGCTGAGCGCGATGGCCTCTCCGAGGCCGAGACCACTCGCAAGATGATGGAGGCGGCACATGGCTGACCCCAAGGGCTTCCTGACCACGCCCAAGCAACTGGCCGAGCGGCGGCCGGTGGACGTGCGGCTGCGCGACTGGAACGAGGTCTACGTCGAGCGCGCCCTGCTGCCGATCATCAGCAAGCAGGCCGGGCGCTGCATGGACTGCGGCATCCCGTTCTGCCACAACGGCTGCCCGCTCGGGAACCTCATCCCCGAGTGGAACGACCTGGCCTACCGGGACGACTGGGCCGGCGCCATAGAGCGCCTGCACGCCACCAACAACTTCCCGGAGTTCACCGGCCGGCTCTGCCCGGCCCCCTGCGAGTCGGCCTGCGTGCTCGGCATCAACCAGGACCCGGTGACCATCAAGAACGTCGAGGTCACCATCATCGACCGGGCCTGGGACAACGGCGGGGTCCGCCCCCAGGTGCCGGAGCGGCTGTCCGGCAAGACCGTCGCCGTGGTCGGCTCCGGCCCGGCCGGCCTGGCCGCCGCCCAGCAGCTCACCCGGGCCGGCCACACCGTGGTGGTGTACGAGCGCGCCGACCGGATCGGCGGCCTGCTGCGCTACGGCATCCCCGAGTTCAAGATGGAGAAGCGCCACATCAACCGCCGCATCGAGCAGATGCGCGCGGAGGGCACCCGGTTCCGCACCGGCGTGCACGTGGGCGAGGACATCACCGGGCAGCAGCTGCGCGAGCGCTTCGACGCCGTGGTGGTCGCCGCCGGCGCCACCACGGCCCGCGACCTGCCGGTGCCGGGGCGCGAGCTGGCGGGCATCCACCAGGCGATGGAGTACCTGCCGCTGGCCAACAAGGTCCAGGAGGGCGACTACGTCGCCTCCCCGATCAGCGCCGAGGGCAAGCACGTCATCGTGATCGGCGGCGGTGACACCGGCGCCGACTGCCTGGGCACCGCGCTGCGCCAGGGCGCCGCCTCGGTCACCCAGCTGGAGATCATGCCCCGCCCCGGCGAGGACCGCCCGGCCCACCAGCCGTGGCCGACCATGCCGATGGTCTACAAGGTCACCTCCGCGCACGAGGAGGGCGGCGACCGGGTCTACTCGGTCAGCACCACCCACTTCACCGGCGACGAGCACGGCAACGTCCAGGAGCTCCACCTGGTCGACGTCGAGTTCAGGGACGGCCGCTTCGAGCAGGTGCCCGGCACCGAGCGCTCGATCCCGGCCCAGCTGGTCACCCTGGCCATGGGCTTCACCGGCACCGACGTCAGGAACGGCCTGGTGGAGCAGCTGGGCGTCGAGCTGGACGCCCGGGGTAACATTGCCCGCGACGGCAAGTTCGCCACCAATGTCGATGGCGTCTACGTCTGCGGCGATGCCGGCCGCGGCCAGTCGCTGATCGTCTGGGCGATCGCCGAGGGCCGCTCCGCTGCCGCCGCGGTCGACGCCTACCTGGGTGGCAAGACCCCGCTGCCCGCCCCGATCCACCCCACCGACCGCCCCCTGGCGGTCTGACCCTCCCGCACACGCCCGCCGCCGTTGGCGGGCCGCGCCCTGCTGACCCGCCAGCGCTGCCGGTCCACCAGCGGAGCTCGAACCGATGGCGCCTGCGCCCGACCCCGACCAAGAACCGGGTGCAGGCGCCGTCGGCGTACCCGGGGCCAGGTGCCGAGCCGAACGGCGAGTGCCAGCAGTGCAGTTGCCTGCCGTGGTCTGTGGTCCCAGTGGCCTTTGTTCGCCGGCCAAATCCATGGGGATCAGCGGGACTGCGGGCGTTTCCGGGTTGCCCCCGGCCAGCGAGATCGTGGTCAACGTTCGGCGTAGGACCACTGGAACAATGGGTCTACGGTAGATCGCCAGGTGAGAGCGGAACGAGGAAATCGCCCTCCTGCGGCCCAGTCTCGGACCAACGGGGCCCCAACGCTGTGGATCCCTCTACGCTCGGCTCATGACGAATCGTGACTTCATCGTGGTGACCACCACGCACGACGCCGAGGACAAGGCTCGCGCGCTGGCTGCGGCTGTGGTCCGTGAGCGCCTTGCCGCCTGCGCCCAGGTTTACTCGATCAACTCGGTCTACTGGTGGGACGGAGAGGTGCAGACCGAGCCGGAGTGGCGCATCGACTTCAAGACCCGCGCGGACCTGGGCGACCGCCTGGCCGCCTTCATCGGCGAACAGCACAGCTACGACACCCCGGAGATCGTCGGCCTTCCCGTGGTCACTGGCAGCACGGCGTACCTGGATTGGGTGAACTCCGAGACCGTCAGCTAGCGGTGCTCAGCGCCGGGAAAGCACCCTGCTTGACTGCTTCGATGAACGCGGACCACGAACCCGTCGGGAACGCGAGGGTTCCTTGGTCGCGCGCTTTGGTGTCGCGAACCAACTCGATGCCGTCGAGCCTGCGGCCATGCTCCACGCAGTTCTGCCCGCTGCCGCTATACGTGCTGACGTGCCAGGTCACCACGTTGAGTGCCGTATCGTCCGTAACGTGATGTGCCGTCATGCGAACTCCTTCATTACTTCGGAAATGTACTTGAGCGATTCGCCTGGCGGAGACGCTGCTGCCGTGTGGTCATCCCAGGCTTGTTTGTAGCGCGTAACGTCCTGTTCCCGCTCCAGCACCGTAGCGCCGGTCAGGTGCTCGAGCCAGACGTATTCGGCATGCGGGGCTTCCGCCATGGTGAAGATGGTATAAGGGGCGTATTGGCCCGGAACCTGCATGGGCACCCGCAGGGGGAGTACCTGGATGCTGAGGTTCGGCATCTGGGCCATGTCCAAGACGCGGTCAAGTTGCGCGTGCATGATCTTGCTGCTGCCAACGACGCGGTGCAGGGCCGCGACATCGATGATCAACCGTACCCGCGTCCCACGCGCGATGAAGAAATCCTGCCGCTTCTGGCGGGTCTCCATCATCACGTCGATCTCGCGCAGCGAGCGGTTGGGTCGGAAGACCTCACGCATGTAGTCAGGCGTCTGAAGCAGGCCGGGCAGCACGTGGAACTCGTAGGTCCTCGTGAGGGAGCTGTCCGCCTCCAGTGTCAGATAGTCCTTCAGGTCCTCCCAGAGCAGCGGACCTTGACTGCTCCACCAGTCCTGCTGGCGCACCTGACGCGAGAGCCGCACGAAGGCCTCACGTGTGGGCGGGTCTTCCACGCCGTACAGAGTCAGCATGAGGTCCAGGTCGAGCGGGCGGACCGACTGGTGACCGGACTCAATCTTGCTCACTTTGGGCTGGCCGCAGTGTAGGTGTGCGGCGACCTCGCCCATGGTCATGTTCTTGCCCTCGCGGAGTGCGGCCAGCTCGCGGCCGAGGCGACGGCTCCTCATCGTGGGCAGCTCAGTCATGCCGAACATGATGATCCGTCAGTGGCTCGTCGGGCAACTTCCTCACTCGGTCGGATGAGTTCTGGCGGAATACTTGCTTGCGGCATGGCATGCAGTCCATGATGGGCAAACCTGCCACGGAGAGTGATCCTTTAGCCACCAAGTGCTACTTGATCGAGATGCGTCCGTGCGCCAACAAGGGGACGCGAATGACTCTGACTGCTGAAGCTCCGCCCGTTCCGCCTGCTTCCTGCGGCCTCATCACCGCCCGGCTGTACTTCTCCCTGCGTGACCTGGCCTCCCGGGCGCAGCTCATTGGTGACATCAGGAAGCAAGTGCGGGAGGTGGCCCACATGTTCGGGAACCTCGACCGGCTGAGGATCGCCGACGTGGAGGTCGGGCTCACCGAGTTGCTGGTCAACGTCGCTGAGCACGTTCCCGACGAACGAGCCCTTGTCACGGTCGAGTTCCTGGATGCTGGCGGAGTCGTCGTCCAGGTCTGGGACTCCTCCGCCCAGCCGCCGGTGATCGGCGAACTCGGCGAGGGCGATGACTGGTTGAACCTGGATGAGGGCGGGCGTGGGCTCGCGCTCATCAGGGCCACCGCCTCCAGTCTGAGCTGGCGTCAGGTCGCTGACGGGAAGATCGTCGAGGCTGCCTATCTGACGTGAGCACGGGCGCCGACGACGCCCACTGCCTGATCGGCGTCGTCGGCTGCCCGAGTACCCGATAGCGTCGCCCCGAATCCCAAGCTCACCTGGAAGAGGGATAAGTCATTATGACCGCAACTGAGTTCGAAGCGAAGCTCCTCAATATCCAGCCCGAGAAGATCCGTACCCTGCTGGTCGAGGCTGGGGCAACGCATCTGGGCGACCGATTCCAGCGGCGCTACGTCTACGACATCCCCGACCGGCCTGGCACGTGGGTTCGGCTGCGCGACACCGGTATCGAGGTCACGCTGTGCGTCAAGGAGATCCACTCCGACGCGATTGACGGAGTGACTGAGACGGAGACGACCGTCGGCGACTTTGACGCCACCAACATGCTTCTCGGAAAGCTGGGTTACCAGCCGAGGGCGTACCAGGAGAACCGCCGGTCCTCCTGGGCACTGGGCGGCGCGGCCATCGAGATCGACCACTGGCCACTGATCCCCCCGTACTTGGAGATCGAGGGGGACAGCGCCGAACACGTCCACTCCACCGCGCTCGCGCTCGGGCTTCCGCTGGACGAGCTGACGAGCGAGAACACCACCAAGGTCTACCGCCGGTACGGGATCGACATCGAAGCGATTCCCAGGCTCACTTTCGATTGACAGGAGACAAGCCTTGTCCGCAACTCAGGGGCCGGCGGTCCGAATCGTCCGGGACAGGACCATCCGCATCAAGGTGATCGACGACTGCGGGTTGGCCTGCACGTTCTGCCACAACGAGGGAACGCCGGTCACCGCCGACCACAAGGGCCGCACGCTGCTGCCCTTCCCGTCCGGGCCGGGCAGGACCGGGCGCGTGTCGATCTTCTCCGAGACGAACGGCGTCGACTTCCTCTCGGCGAAGATGGCTCCGGACGTGTCCTTCCGACGGGCCGTTCGGACTGTGGCGCGGGCCTTCGACGCCGACGAAGTCCACCTCACCGGAGGGGAACCCACTCTCCACGCAGAGGTGTCATCGCTGGTCTCGGTACTCACCGGGATGGGCTTGAACGTCGGGATGACCAGTAACGGGGAGCGCGGTCGGCAGGTGATGCCTGACTGCTCGGCGGCCGGCCTCAACCGGGTCAACGTCTCGGTGTTCGGGACGACCGCCGCGGAACTCCAAGCCGTCCAGGCCGAGCGCTTCAGGTCGGCCGGTCTGGCCGACGCGAAGATCCGCGCGGCGGAACAGACCGTCCGCGCTGCCGTATCCAACGGTGTGAAGGCCTCCGTGAACATCGTCGTTCCTGGCATGCCCCATGTGGACCGGGTCGTCAAGCTGGTTGAGTCCTACGGCCAGTTCGCGGATGTGCGCATGCTCACCAGCATCCAAGACGGACCGGAGTCGATCGCGGCGATCTCCGAGGTGCTGGCCCGGGTCGGTGCGGAACCGGTGCTCCGGACCTTCACCGCAGGCACCTCCGACGAACGCACCCTCTACCGAGCCCTCGGCGGCCGGGCGGTCTACGTCAAGCAGCTGCTCCCGGTGCGGCTTCCGGACAGCTGCGCGTCGTGCCGCTTCAACAACGACACGGACTGCCAGGAAGGTTACTACGGCATCCGCCTGTACCTCACCGAGCAGGGGGAGTACATGGCTGGTGTCTGTATCCAGCGCATGGACTTGTGCGTGCCCGTGGCGGAGCTGTCGAGGAGCGGGATTGTGGAGGAGGTGCGGGCGTTCAAGGATGCCGAAGTCCGGCGGTTGTCACGTCAGTACGGTGCTGTCGCCTGAACTGGGATGTACGGCCCGAGTAGTCGCGGAACTTGCCCGTGCGACCTCTGCGCCCCAGGAGCCATGGCAGGGTTCCTGGCCTTCACCGATTGTGCCGAAGGGGCTTGGGATCCCGGCTTCGGGAGTACTCGGCTTCTTGGCTCGGGAGCCGCGAAAGCGGTGGCGTTCTCATCCGTGCGTGTTGGCCTCCCCATTTGAGCATTCGATTTTGTGTGAACTATGTTCCATCGTATGAAGATTGTGGTTCGGGTGAAGCTGGAACCGTCGCCGTGTCAGGCCGACGCGCTCACCGCGACACTGCGGGCGTGCAACCGGGCCGCGAACCACATTTCCGAGGTTGCGTTCGCCAAAGGTGAGATCCGCCGCAACGGGCTGCAGCCATTGGTGTACCGGCACGTCAAGAACGCCTACGAGCTCGGGGCGCAGGCCACTGTGCGGTCGGTGAAGAAGGTCTGCGACGCGTACGCGACGCTGAAAGCCAACCTTCGGGCTGGGAACCTCGGCCCGAAGGGAAGCAAGCGACGCAACAAAGCAGAATCCAGGCCGATCGCGTTCCACCCCGAGGCGGCCCAGCCCTTCGACGACCGGATGCTGTCATGGAACACCGACGAGAAGACGGTGTCGATCTGGACAACGGCCGGGCGACTGAAGGGCATCGGATTCCGCTGTTCCTCAGCTGCGCTGCGGATGCTTACGGAGCACCGGCGTGGCGAGTCCGATCTCGTCCACCGCGACGGCCAGTGGTACCTGTACGCGACCTGTGACATCCCTGCCCCACCCTTGGCCGAGCCCACCGACTGGATCGGCGTAGACCTCGGGATCGTCAACATCGCCACCACATCGGACGGAGTGGTATGGGCTGGGCGAGGCCTGAACCGGCACCGCGCCCGCATGGTCGCCCTGCGCGCCAAGCTCCAGAGGAAGGGCACCAAGTCCGCCAAGCGGGCCCTCAAGCGGCAGCGCCGCAAGGAGTCGCGTCGGGCAACTGAGATCAACCACATCATCTCCAAAACCATCGTCACAGCCGCTGAACGCACCTCACGTGGAATCGCCTTGGAAGACCTGACGGGCATCCGCGAGAGGGTCAAGGCCAAGCACGACCAGCGGTATCTCCTCCACTCCTGGGCGTTCGCCCAGCTCGGAACATTCGTGGAGTACAAGGCCCAACGCGCCGGTGTCCCGGTCGTACGCGTCAACCCGGCCTATACCTCCCGGCAGTGCTCCGCCTGCTGGCATACTCACAAAAAGAATCGAGTGGACCAGGCCACGTTCGCGTGCCGCGCCTGCGGAATGACCATGCACGCGGATGTCAACGGCTCCCGCAACATCCGCCATCGCGCGGCTGGTGCGTGGCAGCGGGGCACAGTCAACTGCCCCACCAGCACCGGTCGGAGTGCTGGTCAGACGCGGACGCCGTCGAGGGGCGACTTCTCGGGGACACGGTGAGCTGCAAGCCCGGGACTTCAATCCCAGGCAGTTGACAGCATTCACTTAATGCTTGTGACGCACCTTCATGGCAGACTGCCGCGCGTAGCGGGCGGTTCGAGGAGGACGGGGCGGATGAACAGCACGGTGGGCAGCGGCAGCGGGGTGACGGTTCGTCGGCTGCTGCTGGGATCCCAGCTGCGCCGGCTGCGCGAGGCGCAGGGGGTGAGCCGGGAGGACGCCGGCTACGAGATCCGCGCCTCGGAGTCGAAGATCGGGCGGATGGAGCTGGGCCGGGTCAGCTTCAAGGAGCGTGACGTGGCCGACCTGCTCACCCTGTACGGCGTGAGCGACCCCAAGCAGCGCGGCGAACTGCTCGGCATGGTCCGGATCGCCAACGCCGTGCCCTGGTGGCACGACTACACCGACGTGGTGCCGGCCTGGTTCCAGAGCTACCTGGGCTTCGAGGAGGCGGCCGACCGTATTTGTGCCTACGAGGTGCAGTTCGTCCCCGGCCTGCTGCAGACCGAGGAGTACGCCCGCGCCGTGATCCGGCTCGGCAGCCAGAGCGCCCCGGAGGGCGAGATCGAGCGGCGGGTCGAGGTGCGGATGCGCCGCCAGCGCCTACTCACCGGCGAGCAGGCCCCGCGGCTGGCCATGGTGATCGACGAGGCGGCGCTGCGCCGGCCGTGCGGCGGGCCCGAGGTGATGCGCGGGCAGCTGCTCCACCTGCTGGAGCTGGCCGAGCGCCCCGGCATCGAGTTGCAGGTGATGCCGCTGGGCAGCGCCGGACTGCGGGCCGAGAGCGGCACCTTCTCGCTGCTCGGCTTCCGCGAGCCGGACCTCGCCGACGTGGTCTACCTGGAGCAGTTCACCACCGCCCTCTACCTGGACCGGCCGCGCGAAGTCGCCGAGTACCGCGACACGTTGGGCCGATTGCGGGAGGACAGCCTGAGCCCGGAATCGAGCCGGGAGCTTCTGTCGAGGATGCTCCAAGAGGCCTGACGCATCAGTAGGATGATCGGCTGTCAGTTCGCGCCAACTCGCAAGGGGCTTCAGGTGTCGCACTTTACGGAACTCGCCCTGCAGTACATCGACGGACAGTGGCGCCAGGGCAGCGGCTCCTGGGAGATCGTCGACATCAACCCGTTCGACGGCGAGAAGCTGGCCAGCATCACGGTGGCCACCGTCGGCGAGGTCGACGAGGCCTACCGCGCGGCCGAGCGGGCGCAGAAGGAGTGGGCGAAGCAGAACCCCTACGCCCGCCGGCTGGTCTTCGAGCGGGCGCTGCGGCTGCTCGAGGAGCGCGAGCAGGAGATCACCGAGACCATCATCGCCGAGCTCGGCGGCACCTACCTCAAGGCCGGCTTCGAGCTCTCGCTCACCAAGGACATGCTGCGCGAGTGCATGCAGCTGTCGCTGCGCCCGGAGGGCCGGATCCTGCCGTCGCCGGTGGACGGCAAGGAGAACCGGGTCTACCGGCTGCCGGTCGGCGTGGTCGGCGTGATCAGCCCGTTCAACTTCCCGCTCTTCCTCTCCACCAAGGCGGTCGCCCCGGCGCTGGCGCTCGGCAACGGCGTGGTGCTCAAGCCGCACCAGGACGCGCCGATCACCGGCGGCACCCTGCTCGCCAAGCTCTTCGAGGACGCCGGACTGCCCGCCGGCCTGTTCAACGTGGTCGTCACCGACATCGCCGAGATCGGTGACGCGCTGCTGGAGCACCCGGTGCCCAAAGCCATCGCCTTCACCGGTTCGGACCGGGTCGGCCGGCACGTCGCCACCGTCGCCGCCTCGCACTTCAAGCGCTCGGTGCTGGAGCTGGGCGGCAACAGCGCGCTGATCGTGCTGGACGACGCCGACGTCGACTACGCGGTGGACGCGGCCGTGTTCAGCCGGTTCGCACACCAGGGGCAGGTCTGCATGGCCGCCAACCGGGTGCTGGTGGACCGCACGGTCCTGGCCGAGTTCACCGAGAAGTTCGTGGCCAAGGTCGCCTCGCTCACGGTCGGCGACCCCAAGGACCCGAACACCCAGATCGGCCCGCTGATCAACTCCACCCAGGCCGACGCGATCAACGCCGAGGTGGACCGCGTGGTGGCCGCCGGCGCCACCGTGCTGCTGCGCGGCAGCTCCGTCGGCACCCTGGTGTCGCCGGTGGTGCTCACCGACATCCCGGCCGAATCACCGCTGCTGCAGCGCGAGTTGTTCGGTCCGGTAGTGATGCTGATCCCGTTCGACGGCGAGGACGAGGCGATCGAGATCGCCAACGACACCCCGTTCGGGCTGAGCGGCGCGGTGCACAGCGCCTCGGTGGAGCGCGGCGTCCGGGTGGCGCAGCGGATCGACAGCGGCATGATCCACGTCAATGACGGGACCATCGCCGACGAGGCGATCGTGCCGTTCGGCGGCGAGAAGAACTCGGGCGTGGGCCGCCTCAACGGCGAGTCCACCGTGGAGGCCTTCACCACCCAGAAGTGGATCTCCATCCAGCACGGGCGGTCGCCCTTCCCGTTTTAGACAAGAGGGGTCCGTTCTGAGGAACGAGCCGTTCTGAGGCTGAGCATGGCTGGGCCTACCATCACAGAAGAGGTATGGATGGGAGGCCCAGCCATGACCAAGCGACCGAAGCCCAGCAGCAGGCTCCGCCAAGGCACCCAGGCCCTGCTGGAGCGGCGCGGCATGATGGCCGCCGCCCCCGGCGGCAAGCCCCGCCCGATCGGGCCGGAGCTGCACACCCAGCTGTCCGCCGCCCAGGGGAAGACCGCCGGCTACGGCAGCTATGCCGCGCTGGCCGGCCAGGCCGGCCGCCGGGTGCCCGAGGAGCGCGCCCACACCGGGGCCCAGCCCGCGCACGTCGAGCTCAAGGGCCACCGGCACCGCGGCGCCGAGCGGCACTCCGCGCACTGAACCCGCGCACGGCTCGGCCCCCGCAGCCCTTCGGGGCGGCGGGGGCCGACGCACGTGTGACTACGGGAAGACCGGCGCGCCGGCCCGCACCAGCCGCCAGGAAACCGCCGCGAAGTCGGCCGGGTCGATCACGCCCTTGGCCTTCACCCAGGCGATCATCGTGTTGCGGATCTCGTCCGAGCTGGTCCACACCTGCTTGGCGGCGGCGACGTGCGGGAAGTTGCCGCCGCCGTTGGCCCGGTAGTTGTTGACGGCCAGCACGAACTGCCCGGCCGGGTCGACCGGCTTGCCCGCGTACGACAGGTTGACGATCCGCGAACCGACCGGCTGCGAGATGTCGATGTCGTAGCCCAGTCCGTAGATCGAGTCGAAGTTGTAGTCCGGGATGCCGTTCTGGTTGGTCAGGGTGTCCGGGTTGACCGGCGCGCCCGGGGCCAGCTGGGCGAAGTACGTCATCGAGAACTCGAGGTAGTCCTTGAGCTGGCTGCCCGTCATCAGTCGGGCCTCCAGGGTGTTCTCGTAGATGTAGAGGCCCGCGACATCGCGCAGCTTCAGCGTGCCGGCCGGGATGTCGGCGGTCCGGTTGAACGGCGCGGCCTGGGCCACCACCGGCAGGTTGGCGTAACTCGTGCCCGCCAGCGCCGCCTTGACGGTGTCCTGCTGCACCCTGCCGATCAGGTCGATGATCGGGGTGTCCTTGAACCGCGCCTGGGCGATCGACAGGTCCACCTTGCTGGTGCCGATCACCTGGTTGACGTAGGCGACCACCTTGTCGTGCTGCTCCTTCAGCAGCATGACGATCTCCTGGTCCTCGTCCACGGTGTTGGAGTTGAGCACCCGGGAGCTGAGCGAGCTGACCGACCAGACGCCCTTCTCGAACTGCACCTCGAAGTCGAACCGGCTCAGCCGCTGACCCCAGCAGAGCGGCTCGGAGAGCACCACGGTCTTGCCGGTCTGCTTGTTGACGACCAGGCGCTGCGGCACCTCCTTGTGGGTGTGGCCGACCAGCACCGCGTCGATCCCGGGCACCTCGGCGGCCATCTCGCCGGAGGCGTCCTCGGGGAACGGGAGCTGGGTGCCGTAGGAGGAGGGCTCGTCGATCCCGGAGTGCGCGGACACGATCACGATGTCGGCGCCCGCGGCCTTCAGCTTGGGCACGTAGATCTTGGCCGCCTCGACGATGCCGTTGAAGGTCATCTGGCCCTGCACGTTGGCCTTGTCCCAGATCGCGATGCCCGGGTTGGTCAGGCCCAGGATGCCCACCTTCAGCGGCCGGCCGCCGCCCAGGTGCAGCGTCTGGATCACGTAGGGCTGGAAGGCGGGCTTCTCGTCCTTGGCGTGCAGCGCGTTGGCGCCCAGCAGCGGGAAGTCCAGCTGCTCCTCGAAGGCCTTGACGGTGGGGATGCCGTAGTTGAACTCGTGGTTGCCCAGCGCCGCCGCGTCGTAGCCGATGACGTTCATCGCGGTGGCCATCGGGTGCTCGGGGGCGTCGTCGCCGGTGATCGGCTCGACCCGGGCGAAGTAGTAGCTGAGCTGGGTGCCCTGGATGATGTCGCCGGCGTCGATCAGCAGGGTGCGGTCCCAACCCACCTCGTCACGCACCTGGTTGACCAGGGTGGAGATCTTGGCCAGGCCGACCGCGTTGTGCTGCGCGTCGGTGTAGACGGCGTCGGTGAAGTAGTCCCAGTTGACGGCGTGGCCGTGCACATCGGTGGTGCCCATCACGGTGAACTTCGCCTTGTGCGGCCCGGGCGGCGGTGCTGCGGCTCGGCCTCGGCCGCCGCAGGCTCGGCGGCGGCCACCGACACCCCCGACACCAGGGCGGCGCCGGCCGCGGTGGCGGCGGTCCGGGTGACGAAGTCGCGGCGGTTCAAGGGCATGGGGTCACTCCAGTGGGGTCGAACGGGTGGTGACACGTGATGACGCGCGTAGAGATACGCGCGTAGAAGTGTGCCCTGAAACCACCCGCCGCGAACAGACCCCAAATATGGACTGGAGGTGACGAGTTCCCGACATCGGGGTGCCGGGAGTTTGACGGTGGCTCAGATCGAGCTGCGGCTAACAGTGCGTCAAGCGGGCCAGCGCATGGTCCACCCGGGACAGGAACTCGTCCGTCGGATCGGTCGCCTGCGGCTCCATCCGCTGCCACAGCAGCGCCCGTTCGTACCAGTCCAGGGTGCTGGTCAGCTGCCGTGCGACGGTGTCCGCGACCTCGTCGGTCGCCGGTACGGCCAGCCGGGCGCCGCACACGGCCAGCAACTGCTGGGCGGCCCGGGCGGCCTCGCTCGGCCAGCCGCCGGGCGCCGGCTCGGCCGAGCGCTCCAGGACCTCGGCACGCAGCACCTCGACGGGAGTGGGGACCAAGAGCCGCTCCTCGACGCCCGGTTGCCGGGTGCCGCCGTCCTGCCCGACCGGAGGCGGGGGCGGTGGCGGGGGCGGGGGCTGCGTGCCGCCCGCGAAGCTCCACCCGAGCACCGCCCCCGCGCCGTACAGCCCCACCGCCATCGCCGCCGTCCAGACCCCCACTCCGGCGGCCAGCCCGCTCACCACGCCGATCGCGGCGCCCCCGCTGCCCAGGTAGTGCGCGCGGCTGCCGAACCAGGAGGCGAGCCGCCCGCCGCCCGGCTCACTGGTAGCCACGGATCTCCTCGAACACGCCGTCCAGCGAACTCGTCAGGGCGTCGAACAGCCGCCCGCCGGTCAGGTCCGCGATGCCCTGCAACTGGTCCTTGGCACCCTCGCCGAACAGGATCGGAAAGACCGGGATCGCCTGCCGGCCCGCTGGCAGCGCCTTGTAGAACGCGGAGAAGTCGCCCGCCGTGGCGCCCTCGTTGCTCTCCCCGTCGGTCATCAGCACGATCGAGGTGAACCGGTCGTCGCCGGCCTGCGCCTGCTGGCCGGCGAGCTCGCGGTAGGCGGTCTCCAGGGTGTCGTAGATGGCGGTGCCGCCGCCGGCCGACAGGCTCCGCACATCGGAGTCGATCGCGGCCAGCTCGTTCTGCGGGTTGTCGGCCGGGACTTGGTGGACCTTCTCCCACTTCACCGCGTCGGCGAAGGAGATCAGGGTGACCTGCTCGCGGTCGCGGAACCCGTCCACGCTGTGGCTGCCGTCCGCGCCGGTGAGCAGGCCGAGCGCCTTCTTCAGGTTCGCCAGCCGATCGCCCGCCATCGAGCCCGAGGTGTCCAGCACGTAGAGCGTGCGGGACGGCCGGCGCAGCTGGTTCTGGTAGGCCGCCAGCAGCCCGTCCGCCACTGGACGGCTGCCGGGGAACGGGAGTTCGGGCCGCCGGTCGGTGCTCAGGCCGGCGCCCGGCTGCACCCCGGCGACCACCGGGCGGCGCTCGGTGGTGTCGGTGATCTTGCGCTGGGTGTCCTGGCGCAGGAGGTAGGCCGTCAGCCGGCTGAACGCGTCCTTGGCCTGCGACGGTGCCGAAGCCAGCAGGGTCAGCGGGTAGTCCGCGGAGACCACGCCGTCGGTCGGGCGGATCACGGTCAGCTGGGCGTCGCCCGGCAGCGTCCGGTTGAGCTCCAGCAGCACCGACTCGTAGTTGACCAGCGCGCCGACCTGGGCGCCGGTGCCGCCCGTCGCGGTGCGCTGGTAGGACTGGGCCAGCCAGCCGGAGGAGCCCGAGGTGAGCTTCTGCCCGGCGAAGAAGGTGCGCAGCGCGGGGGAGGCCTTGGCCACGTCGGCGTCGGTCAGCGCGGCCTGGGCGCCGGAGAACGCCGAGGCCAGCCCGATCAGCGCGGACAGCCCGGAGTTGGACTGGGCGGGGTCGGTCATCCCGAAGGTCAGCTTGCCCTGGCCGACCGCGTCGCCGATCTGCGACCAGCTGACCTTGGCCGGATCCCAGCCGAGGCCGGAGAGCACCGAGGATCGCACCCCGAACGCCACCGGCGAGTCCATCACCGGTGTCTCCGAGAGCAGCTTGCCGGCCGCCGCCTGGTCGAGCCGCAGGTAGCGGTTGGACGGGAACCAGAGCGCGTCGTACGTCCCGTCCGCCCGGCCGGCACTGACCGTGTTCGCGCCGTCCAGGGTGCCGGTGTAGCTGAGCTTGACGGTGACCCCGGTGGCCTTCTGGGCGTCGTCCAGGATCGGCTGCATGTCCTGCAGTTCGCTGCCGCCCAGCACCCGCAGGGTGTACGGCGCGCCGCTCGGCGCGGGGGCGGCGCTGCCGCTGGCGCTGGCGGTCGGGGCCGGCTCGGGCGCGGAGCCGCTGCTGCAGCCGGTGACGGCGGTCAGCAGCACCGCCAGGGCACCGAGGGCGGCGCGGCGCGGCAGGTGGCGGACCATCGGTCGGCTCCTCATCACTGGCCGCTGGGGACGGCGCGGTTGACCAGCTGCTGCAGCAGATCGCTGGTCGGGGGCGGTGGCTGGGAGGTGCCCAGCGACTTCAGGTCGGCCGGGAACTGCTGGTTGTCCTTCTGCTGCAGGTCCTTGGCGAGCAGGCCCGGGTCGCTCTCCGGGCGGAAGCCGAACCGCGCCTCCAGCTTGACCAGGTCGGGGTCGGTCGCCAGCGCGGCGGAGACCCGGGCCGCCTTGGCCGTCAACTCCACGACGGTGTGGTCACTCTGGATGTCGTAGTCCGGATAGATGACGGTGCTGCCGGCCGGCAGGGTGCCGGCCAGTGCCTGCTCGGCGACCTCGGACTCGTATGTCCAGCTGAGCGGGCGTTCGGTGCCGGCCACGAAGTCGCGGAACAACTGGTCACTACTGGACAGCATGGCGCCCTGGTAGCCCATCAGCTTCTGCAGAGCCGGTCCGACCCGGTCGATGTCGCTCTGACTGGCCACCACCTTCTGGCCGTTGCCCAGGTAGGACATCAGCGCCAGGTAGAGCGAGGCCGAGGAGGAGCTGCGCGGATCGGTGGTGGCGATGTAGATCTGGCCGGACAGGCCGGCCGGCCGGTTCTCCTGGCGCGGCAGGCCGGTCCAGGCCGTGCCGGCGGACGCGGCCGCCCAGTAGGCCTGCATGTCCATCACCCACACCTTGTCCTTCTGGGAGGCCAGCCCGTTCTGCTTCATGAAGGCGGCCACATCGGGCGTGGTCAGCACCACCAGCGGGGAGTAGAACGGCCGCACCTTGGTGGTGGTGATCGCGGTGGGGATCGAGTCGGCTGCCACCGAGCTGGCCGGGATGGCGAAGTCGTAGCTGCCGCCCTTGAGTTCGTTCTTCATCTGCCAGGATCCGGCATGCTGCACGCTGACGGTGAGGCCGAGCTTGCTGAAGGCCCGCTGCACCTCGGGGCTGGCGAAGAAGTCCGCCTTCTCGGAGCCGATCAACCCGGTGACGGTGGTCTGCGCGGCAGGCGTCGGCGACGATCCGCAGCAGGTCTTGGTGATCACGATGGCGGCCACGGCGGCCACCAGGGCGAACGCCACCAGGATCCCCACCAACTGCTGCCGACGCATCGGCTCCCCCAAGGTCCGTCGGCCCACGGCCGGTTGTCGGACCCAGAGCGTCCCGCCGGGCGCCGAGCGGCGCCCGTACCGGCGGTGAACCGGAGGTGAACAGCCCTTCACGGATCCGCATCGGACGCCCCTGCTCGCACGCTCAATTCCGGCTGGCGGAAACGGAACTTACCATTCGTCAGAAAGTTCAACGAAGCTTTCAGGTTCGGTCATGTGACCGACCGTCGGAACGTGGTTGTTACGCGCGGGTAGTGCATACTCTCGGAACCATGCGCCGAGCAAAAATCGTCTGCACACTCGGGCCCGCCACGGATTCGTACGACCAGATCAAGGCCCTGGTCGACGCCGGGATGGACATCGCCCGACTCAATCTGAGCCACGGCTCCCACGCCGAACACGAGGAGCGGTACCGCAGGGTCCGCAAGGCCGCCGACGAGGCCGGCCGAAGTGTCGGCATCCTGGTCGATCTTCAAGGCCCGAAGATCCGACTCGACACCTTCGCCGAGGGGCCGGTACTCCTCGAACGTGGCGATGAGTTCACCATCACCGTGGAGGACGTCCCCGGCGACCGCTTCAGCTGCGGCACCACCTACAAGGGCCTCGCCGCGGACGTCGGCCGCGGCGAGCGGATCCTGGTCGACGACGGCCGGGTCAGCCTGGAGGTCACCCAGGTGGACGGGCCGCGGGTCCGCTGCCTCGTCATCGAAGGGGGCCTGGTCTCCGACCACAAGGGCCTCAACCTGCCCGGAGTCGCCGTCTCGGTGCCCGCGCTCAGCGACAAGGACGTCGCCGACCTGCGCTGGGCCCTGCGGACCGGCGCCGACCTGATCGCCCTCTCGTTCGTCCGCAGCGGCAAGGACATCGAGGATGTGCACAGCGTGATGGCCGAGGAGGGGCGCTTCCTCCCGGTCATCGCCAAGGTGGAGAAGCCGCAGGCCGTGGACGCCCTGGACGGCATCGTGGCCGCCTTCGACGGCATCATGGTGGCCCGCGGCGACCTGGGCGTGGAAATGCCGCTGGAACAGGTCCCGCTGGTCCAGAAGCAGGCCATCAAGCTCGCCAGGCGGAACGCCAAGCCGGTCATCGTCGCCACCCAGATGCTCGACTCGATGATCAACGCCTCCCGGCCCACCCGCGCCGAGGCCTCCGACGTGGCCAACGCCGTGCTCGACGGCACCGACGCCGTGATGCTCTCCGGGGAGACCTCGGTCGGCAAGTACCCCATCGAGACCGTCAAGACCATGGGCCGGATCATCGAGGCGGTCGAGGACGACGTGCTGGCCGCCGGCCTGCCGCCGCTGACCACCGGCACCAAGCCGCGCACCCAGGGCGGCGCGGTGGCCCGGGCGGCCGCCGAGATCGGGGACTTCCTGCACGCCAAGTACCTGATCGCCTTCACCCAGTCCGGCGACACCGCCCGCCGGCTGACCCGCTACCGCAGCCCGATCCCGGTGCTCGCCTTCACCTACGAGCAGGCGGTGCGCAGCCAGTTGGCACTCACCTGGGGCGTGGAGACCTTCCTCGGCCCGTTCGTGCCCACCACCGATGAGATGGTCGCCCAGGTCGACGCCCAACTGCTCAGCCTGGGGCGCTGCCAGCGCGGCGACATCGTGATCATCACCGCCGGCTCCCCGCCCGGTGTGGCCGGCTCCACCAACCTGGTGCGGGTGCACCACGTGGGCGAGTTGGACAACTGACCGAACGGCAAAAGGTGTTGGGGCAGTGCGCCGCGCACTGCCCCAACACCCGCTAGCGGCCCGTCAGATGCGCCACGGCCTCCTCCCAGCTGCCGGTGTGCACGGGCAGCGGCCGCAGAGCGGCGGCCAGCGCGTGGACGGCGTCCCCGGCGGCCGGGCGGGCGATCCAGTTGACGATCGACGCCAGCAGCCAGGCCCTGGTCGGCGCGGCGCCCGTCTGGGGCGGCTGGGTCAGCACCGCGGTGACCGCGGCGCCCGGTTGGCCGGGCAGCTGCAGGGCCTCGGGGGCGGCCCGCAGCGTGGTGTAGGGCTCGGGCCGCAACCGCCAGCCGGCCCGCTCCAGTTGCCGGGCGCGTTTGACCAGGTCGGACATCCAGCTGCGGGGGAAGAGCACCGCCTGCCCGCCCTCGCGCACGGCCGCACCGCACAGCAGCGCGATGTCGCCCTGGGGCGCGGCCGCCTGGCGGGCGTAGCCGGCCAGCACGGCCGCCAGGGCCTGGTGCAGGGCCTCGGGGGTGCGGGCGCGGGCCAGCAGCTCGCCGCCGCGGAACAGCAGGTGGAGGGTGCCCGGGCGGTCCACGGTGAGGGTGACCGGCGTGTAGCCGTGGTCGAGGACGCCGCCGGCGGCGGCTTCGGCGATCCGGCGGGCCTCGGCGCCACGCACCGCGATGCCCAGGCGGGTGCCGGCGACCCGGGCGGTGAGGACCGCGTCGACCGGCTCGGCGGCCACGCTGACCGAGCAACTGGTCGGCGCCTCAACGGTGGTGGCGCCAGGATCGGCGCCGCTGAGCGCGACCAGGGCGCGGCTGACCTCGTCGAAGCCGGTGCGGATCCGGGGCGGTCGGCCGGGCGCGAGGTGCACGGCGGTGGGGGTGCCCCGGCTCGCGGCGCGCCGGCCGAGGCGGGTGAGGTGCTCGCGCGCGGGGTGGCGACCGGGCGGCCGAGGAGCCTGGTGTGGTCGGTGGCGGCGCTGGCGCCGGCGATGTCGGCGATGTCGGCGGCGTCTTCGGTGTCGACCAGGAGTACCGAGGCGTCAAGCTGCGTCAGGCTGTGGGCGTTTGCCGCCAGGTCGGCGCCCAGCTGGGTGCAGAAGGCGCAGCCGGCTGCCATCGCCACCACGAGCACCTGATGCGGCACCAGGGTGGCGCAATCGGCGGCGGCCGCCTCCAGGTCGTCCTGGGCGGCGGGGGTGCTGGGCTCATCGCCTCGGGTGACGAAGCCGGCGGCGCGCCACTGGGAGAAGCAGCTCTCGTGCTGGGCGCGGTGTTCGGCAGCGGGGGCCGGCCGCGGAGCCAGCCCAGGGCGGTCGGGCTGAGGAAGGCCGCGGCGGGTCTGCCGGTGTCCAGCAGGACGCCGCCGCTGCCCAACTCGGCCACGACCACCCCGGGTAGCAACTTCATCTACGGCTGCTGACAGAAGCCGCTGAAGCCGTTCTGCGACACGCACACGAGGCCTGGGCAGCAGCCCACGCTCCCCGTGCAGCCTTCTCCTTGGATCCGGCAGGCGGTGGGGGCGATGAAGGAGTCGGTGAAGACCTCCTCGATCGCAGCGATCAGGTCAGCGTCGGGCGCGTCAATGCGCGCCTCTTCCACGTAAGTGAGCATACGTACAGTCTGCTGGACGGCCGCTGGCCAGGTCGATCGCCCACCCGGGTGAAGCGGGTTACTGAGAAGTCAACTCGCCTGTGAGGAAAGCGTGATGATGGTTACTCACGAGAAGTCGGCGTCCTGGTACGCGTCGGCCTGGGCGCGGAACAGGGTCGCGTAGTGGGCGCCCGCCCGCAGCAACTCCCCATGGCTGCCCTCCTCGACCACCCGGCCGCCCGCCAGCACGTAGATCCGGTCGGCCTGCCGAACGCTGCGCAGCCGGTGGGAGATCAGCACCACCGTGCGGCCCGCGAACAACTGCCGCAGCTGCGAGAAGAGTTGGTCCTCGGCCTGGGCATCGAGCGCCGCCGTGGGCTCGTCCAGGATGACCAGCGGGGCATCGCGGTAGAAGGCGCGGGCCAGCGCCAGCCGCTGCCACTGCCCGCCGGACAGGTCCGCGCCCCCGGTGAACTCCTTGCCCAACGGCGTCAGCAGGCCGCCCGGGAGCCCCCTGAGGAAGTCCAGCGCCCCGGCCTGCCGCGCCGCCTCGTGCACGCGATCCAGGTCGGCGGCGGCATGCGGACGGCCGAAGGCGATGTTGTCCAGCGCCGCGAGCCGGTAGCGGGTGAAGTCCTGGAAGACCACCGCCGTCCGCTCGCGATGCGCCGCGAGGTCCGTGACCGCCGTGCCGCCCAGCAGCAGCCGCCCGCTGTCCGGCGGATACAGCCCCGCCAGCAGATTGGCGAGCGTCGACTTGCCCGAACCGTTCACCCCGACCAGGGCCACCACCTGCCCGGGCCGCAGCTCCAGGCTCACCTCCCGCACCGCCGGGCCGTCCGCGCCGGGATAGCCGAAGCACAGCCGCTCGGCGCTCAACGTGCCGAACTCGGCTGCCGGGTCCTGCGGTTGGCGAGGCGTGACCACCCGCGCGACCGCCGGAGCCGTGAAGCTCCGCAGATCGGTCAGGCGCAGCAGGTTCTCGCCGATGCCGGAGAGCATGCCCGCGAAGGTGTTGAGCCGCGCCGACAGCAGCCACACGCCCGCCACCGCCGCCCCGGCCACCGACAGCGGCAGCAGACGACGGCCGGCCGCCCACCACAGGCACCCGACCGCCAGACAGGTCAGCACCGCCCCGACCGCCTGGGCCGCCATCCGGCGCCGGGCGTGCGCCGTCAGCAGCGCCTCGGTGTCGCGGACCTCCCGCGCGTACTCCGCCTGCCAGCGCCCGGTCAGGACCTCGCCCAGATCCAGCGCCCGGATCTCCCTGGCCTCGCCGCGCCCGGTGAGCAGCCGCTCCAGGTACTCCCGAAGCCGCCGGCTCTCCGACAGTCCGTGGTGCAGCTCGTGGTGGGCGCTGCGCTCCCGACCCGCCGCCCTGACTGTCGGCACCGCGCTGACCAGCACCAGCGGCAGCAGCCACCACGCCATGACCACGAACGCACCGCCCACCGCCAGCACCGTCAGGACCGCCTGGAACGCGGTGACCAGCAGGACGACGGCCATGGCCGGCTGGCGGCGCGAGGCGAAGACCGCCCGCTGCAGCCGATCGTGGAAATCCGGCTCCTCGAAGCGCGGCAACTCGGCCGCCACCGCGGCCTCCAGCACCATCCCCGCCACCAGGCGGTCCACCTTGACCGTCAGCACCGCCATCCGCGCCGCCCCCGACAGCCGCAGGGCACCGAACGCGCCCCCCGCCACCAGCAGCACCACCACGGCGGGCACCAGGCCCGGCGACCTCCCCGCCGCCCCCGGACCGTGCGCCAGCACCGACCCCAGCGCCCCCTGCACCAGCACCAGCCCACCGGCCATCGCGCCCGCCAGCAGCACCTGCACCAGCACCACGTGGACCAGGGCCCGCCGGTCGGCCAGCCAGGCCAGCCGGACCGCGAAGGCCGCCGAGGAGACCAGGGTGCCAACCCGCCGTTCAGCCGCCATCGGCCCGCCACCGTTCCGTCCTTCGACCACTGACCACTCGGCCACGCGATCAGAGCAACGACGGGTGCGGGGCCGGGGAAACGGCCTGCGGTTACGAGGAGGTGCGGCCGACCACCGCGGTGCGGGCTATCTGGGTCAGCTTCGCCACCTCGAAGGCGCTGTAGAACCGCCGGCCAGCAGCGAGAACTTCACGCCCTCCCGGCCGCCCGGGCGGCGGAACCCCTCGGGCAGCAGCCGGCGGTAGTGCTCGGCCGCCCGGTGGAAGAACTGCGGCCGCTCGCCCCGGCTGACGCAACCGGCCAGGTCGACACGGACAGGCACCTCCCGGCTGCCGACTCTTGCTGCACTGAACGCGACGGAGCCCGGTCACTCCGGAAGGAGGACGGCGGGGCTCCAGGCGATCACAGCGATGCAATCCGGGCGAGCCGTGTCAGTCGTCCCAGCGCATCAGGACAGGCCGGCCATCACTGAGGTAGCGCGCATGTCCATCCGCCAGTGCCAGGAGTGCGGCGTCATAGCGGTTCTGGAGGCGGGTCCGCAGGCGGCCGCGAACGTGTTCAGCGGGCAGCATGGCGACCTCCGACAACTCGGCGTCGTGGGGCCGGAGCCCGGCGACAGCCTCGGCGCTAATCCGGCCGCCGTCGAATATGAACGCCAGCTGGTCGTCCCAAGGGCCGTGTGGCGGCACCCAGTCCACCACGAGCAGACCCCGCAGCACGACATCGAGCCCAAGTTCCTCCCGCAGCTCCCGCCGCGCTGCCTCCTCCGGCGCTTCATTCGCCTCGACCATGCCGCCGGGAAGGTCCCAACCCTTCTTGTACACCGGGTTCACGACCAGGACCCTCCCTTCTGCGTCCCTGATGATCACATCAGCCGCCGCCCGCTTCCTGGCCTGCTTGGCGTTCCCCTCAGCCAGGTACGCGTACCACGCGTCCGGATCGTCAGGTGTCGGCGCTGGCTTCATGCTCGGCTCCTCCCCGCGACGGCGGCATGATGTCGGCAAGCAGCAGCATGCGTGCTGCGCGTGCTTCACCGAATCGTGCCAGGTGCTCACCTACGGGCCGGTACGCGCGGTGACCAGCCACTCAGGTTGAACCCGCTTGCCGAGGGCGCCGACGGACCTTGACCCCGCGATGTCCTGGCGTTCACCGGACAAGCGCGACTCAAGCGCGTCACGGCTCACCTGACGAGTTGCCCTTCAGCGCTGTCTGCATCGAACGTCTTGAGCAACACGAAGCCCCTGCTGAATCGTTGGGCGATCGCACAGGGGCTTGGTGTCGTGGGGAGTTCGTCAGGCGGCGAAGTCGCCGTCCTTGAGGCCCGCGACGAAGGCGGCGAAGCCGGTGGGGGTGAAGGTGAGGGATGGGCCCTCGGGGTCCTTGGAGTCGCGGACGGGGATGACGCCGGGGAGGTTGGCGGCGACCTCGACGCACTGGCCGCCGTTGTCGCTGTAGCTGGACTTGAACCACTCGGGGTTGGTCAACGGAGTTCCCTTCGTACCTTGCATACGAGCGCTACGGACGCTGCCTGTGACAACGCTTCCGCTTGCAGCTGATGATAGGCCGTCAGTAGCGGTAGCACGGTGTCCGTTTCCCGCTCGAACTGTCCTCGCAGCGCCGACTCCGCGTAGGCGGCCACGGACCGGTCCGGCATGGTCAGCAGACTGACCGGGAGGCTAAGGCTGCGCGCTTCCCCTATGTCGTACGGGGCCACCTGGAAGACCGTGTTAGGCAAATCGGCGAAGGCGAGCAGGTGGTCCAGCTGTTTGGCCATCACGGTAGGACCGCCAACCACTCGACGGATGCAGCTCTCGTCCAGCACCGTATGCACCAAAGGGGCCGGCTGGGCGGTGATCCGGGCCTGTCGCTGCGCAAGCACCGCGAGGCGCTCGTCGGCCTGTGCCTGGGTGATGCTGCCCCGGCGAACCGCCCCGGTTGCGAGCGCCACTGCATACTCCGTTGTCTGCAGCGAGCCGTAAATGACGCCCAGCTCGAAGAGCCGCAGCTCGACCGCCCTCGCCTCGTGCTCCAGGTACTCCGGGAAGCCTCGCAGCAGTGACGTTCGACGGATGTCCCAGAGCATGTCCCGGAACTTGGTTCCCGTGCCAAAAACCTCGTCAACTCTCCGGGCAAAACGGGGAGTTGGAGGCTTCCTGCCAGTTTCCACGGCCGAGATATGTGTCCCCGAGTACCCCAACCGTACGGCCGCCTCATCCTGGGTCCAGCCTCGCTCCTCGCGTGCCCGCCGAAGCTCGGCACCGAAGGCGGCGCGCGGAGACCTGGTCGGATCGAGTTCCAAGCGATTCAAGATCCAATCCCCCTTCATTTCTGACAAGTTGAAGCTGCTCCGACCCTACGGGACAGTGGTTGTCCTCGGTAGCGGAACAACTACGGAGAGGGATCAATTTCGTGCTGCGGCGTGTCGGCCTGCCGACCACAGATATTTCTCAACTCGCTTGATTGACCGCCGATTTGGTGGGAGATCGCGCGCACGGGGCTGCCCGAGCCAGCAGTCCGATCAGGCCTTCGTTCACTCGGACGGCGGAGCGTGTGATCAGGATGGCGATCCCGCCGAGTTCGAACATGTGACTAATTCTCACAAGTTGAAGACCGCACGGCATAGATACCGGCCCCCCAACCTCCTTGCAGTGAAAGGACGTCGTCATGAGCAACCCCACCCCGCCCTTGTCACCCGCCCAGGCCGCCGCCCTGTCCGAGCTGCGCTCCCTCGGGCGCACCCTGGACCGCCAGGTGACCGGGCGCACCGGCGCCACCGCCCCCGAGGTGGATGCCACGCTCCGCCTGATGAAGCAGCTGCACACCGAGATCGTGACCGGGGTCCACAGCGACGCCTAACGGTCGGCAGACTCCCGCAGGGCAGGGCGTCTCTGCGGGTCCGGCCCCTCGCCGGTGGCGTGGGAGGGGTCCAACCCCGCCTCGCGCAATGGGCGTTGACGCGCGGCGGAACCCCGGTCCCGCCCGCAGGCGCCCCCCGTCGCCGGCGGGTGGGACCAATCACCACCACACCGACTCCCGCGTGACCGAGCTTGGGGAAGCAGCCGCGCGGGCCGCCCGCCCCGGTCGCCGCCCCGTGCACGGCGACCGACCGGGGCGGGCTACCACACCCACAGGGGGCGATCCACCACCACTGGAGCAGCACATGCGTCTTGTTCCCATGCCCACCGCGACCGTTGACCACCAGGCCGACGCCACCGGCGAAGGCGGCCTGCTCGCGCTCGTCGTGCGATCCACCTTGCGAACGGCCCGCCACCGCCTGCGTGACCACCTCACCGCTCACGGCCTGGCCTCCGACGACGCCTGCCTGGTGCTTTCCGAGCTCGTCGGAAACTCGCTGCTGCACGGCGGCGAGACCGCCGCCGTCGCCTGGCGCCTGTGCGGCGACCGCCTCCACATCGGGGTCGCCGACGCCGCCGCCCACAGCCTCCCGGTCATCGAGGATGCCTGCACACGTGAGGGGGGCCGAGGCCTCCTCCTCGTCGACCAGCTCACCGAGGCGTGGGGCGTCCGCCCTCTCGGCGCGCTCGGTAAGGAGACCTGGTGCCGTCTGCCGGTCAAAGCGGCTTGAGCGGGCAGCGAGCGGGCCGACCGACCTGGCACGCTTCACCAACCGGGTGCGGATGCACCGCGTTGGTCAGTAGGGGAACTGGGCGAGCTGCCCGGGGCGGGTGCGGAGCACTGCCCCGGGCCGTGGTCAGGACGCGTTTCGGCCGGTCACCGCGGTGCGGGCTATCTGGGTCAGCTTCGCCACCTCGAAGGCGCTGTACGAACCGCCGGCCAGCAGCGAGAACTTCACGCCCTCCCGGCCGCCCGGGCGGCGGAACCCCTCGGGCAGCAGCCGGCGGTAGTGCTCGGCCGCCCGATGGAAGAACTGCGGCCGCTCGGCCCGGCTGACACAACCCGCCAGGTCCAGCACGAACAGGTAGTGCTGGACCATCCGCCGGAACAGGAACGGGCGCACCAGGTCCGCCGCGGTCAGCGACAGCCCGTTCAGCAACTCGAAACTGCGCTCGTACTGGTCGAAGAGGTCGAACTCGCTGGCCCCCGGAGAAGCGGTCGGATGCACCGTCTGGCGGCGCCGCAACTGCACCAGTTCATCCGCCAGCGCCACCGCCCGGCGGGCCCGCAGCAGCGCCTGGTGCACCACCGATATCTCCTCGTAGCGCCCGTCCGGGAACGCCAGCTGGGCATCCATCCACAGCTCGCGGCTGATCAACCGGTCCCAGGCCTGCGCGGGCACCCCGAACACCTCCGGGCGCTCCACTGGCGTGAACGCCGCCGCCCCCAGCCCGCCGAGCACCGCCTGCGCCGCACCCGGCCAGACCCGCTCCCGGTGCAGCCGGGTGTGCCCGAACAGCACCACCTCGGCCTCCGGCTCCGCGCGCAGCCGGTCGGCCAGGGTCAGGAACGCCCCCGGCGTCACCAGGTGGTCGGCGTCCAGGAACAGCAGGTACCGCCCCTGCGCCCGCGCCGCCCCCGCGTTCCGCGCCCGCCCCACCCCGACCGCCGCGTTCAACCGCAGCACCGACACCCGGTCGTCCGCCGTCTGCGCGACCGCCGCCGGCGACTGCGCCGACCGGTCCGCCACCACGATCACCTCGAACCCCCCGAAGGACTGGTCGAGGATCGAATCCAGGCACTCGGCCAGCTGTCCCTGCTGGTCATAGGCGGGAACGACGACGGAGAGGAGCGGCTGCGGCATGAGGCCAGAAGGTAGGTCGCCCCTTGGGCGGTGGCAAGCCGCGCGGGTGCCTAAAACGGGCGCATGGTGACGAACCGTCTGCCCTGCACACGACATCCTCACTTTGCGGGTGGGGAGTCGGCACAGGCTGGGGGATTGCTGGGGGTGGAGATGCGGTGATGCGGGATCGGGTGCGGGACGTCACTCGTCGGGGTGGCGCCGGAGGGAGACCAGAGTGCGCGCGACGACAGGGCGCTTCACTGGCGATTGTGAGTGAGAACAACCGGACCGCGCACGTGCCGTGGAAGCAGCTGCGGCAGGAGATTCTTGGCCGTGCTGGAGCGGGTGTGGAGTACGAGGCCACGAGGGTCCGGGCCGGGACTCCGGCTGGATCAGTACTTGGGGTCGATGTGGCGGTCCAGCAGGGCCACGGAGTCGCGGTGGGCGATGGAGATGTCTGTGCTGCCCGTGGGGCGGTCGCGGGCCTTCCACAGGACGCCGACGGCATCGAGGGTCGCGGTGAACAGGCGCAGGATGTCGGGGGACTTGTTGGTGAGGAAGTAGCGCGGGTACTCGTGGCACCGGGTGATGCCGTTGGTGGTGCAGGTGGCCCAGTTGACGATCCGGCAGCCATCCGCGTGGATCAGGCCGCGGAGCAGGCCCCAGGGATGGGAGTCCACGATGGCTTGCTGCCAAGGGATGAGTGAGACATCGCGCTCGTGCTTGGGGCCCGGCCGTGCTGGGGGAAGAGGCAGGGGAGGTGCTGCGAATAGACCTTGACGTCCTGGCAGCCAGATCGACGGACTCGGCAGGGCGTGTTGTTCGGAAGGACTTCCCGAACTGCTTGTTCGACCGCCTCGATGATGCCCGGCCACTTGTTGTCGCAGGTGATGGTCAGGTGATAAGTCCGCTGCTGCTTGGGACGGAGGATGTGGCCGCCACCCAGGTAGAGACCGAGCAGGTACGCATAAGCACGCTCGTTGAGTTGGTCTCCGTGGCAGACGGGGCAGGTCGAACGCTTGCGCCCGGGAAGCTCGCCGCGCTTTGCTCGGTCACCGTGCTTCCATGAGCCGACCGTGCCGTACGGCACGGCGAGCCGACGTGCGACTTCGGCATTCTTGACGCCGCCGCGGAGAAGCAGAACGGCCTCATCCCGGACCGAGCGATTGGTCATGGGACCAGTGTGGAGCGATGTCGGCCCACGATTCTCGGGAATGATCGAAAATCACCCGAGGCAGTGAACTCCTCGCACTCGGGAATTAAAGGAAAAGTGCCCCGGGTGGGATTCGAACCCACGCTGTCGGTGGTTTGAGCACCGTGTCTCTTCCGCTGGACTACCGAGGCATCCTCAGAATCGAAGGTTTCCCTTGACCCTGTGCGATCCAAACATACCGTGTCTCGGTACCCTCGTGCATGCACCCCCGGCCCGGAACGAGGAGTCACGTGAGCACCGCCGACGAGCAGCCCCAGGCGCTGGAGACCGATTCGTCCCAGATCACCCGGATTGTGATCGCGGAGGACGAGGCGCTGATCCGGCTCGACCTCAAGGAGATGCTGGAGGAGGAGGGCTACACCGTGGTCGGCGAGGCCGGCGACGGGGAGACGGCGGTGCGGCTGGTGGAGGAGCTGCGGCCGGATCTGGCGATCTTCGATGTGAAGATGCCGGTTCTGGACGGGCTCTCGGCGGCCGAGCGGATCCATGAGGCGCACCTGGCTCCGGTGCTGATGCTGACCGCCTTCTCGCAGCGGGAGCTGGTGGAGCGGGCGCGGGATGCGGGGGCGATGGCGTACATCGTCAAGCCGTTCTCCAAGAGCGACCTGGTGCCGGCTATCGAGATGGCGGTCTCGCGCTACACCGAGATGCGGGCGCTGGAGGGCGAGGTCGCGGATCTGACCAAGCGGTTGGAGACGCGCAAGCTGGTGGACCGGGCGAAGAGCGTGCTGCAGACCAAGTTCGGGCTGAGCGAGCCGGACGCGTTCCGGTGGATCCAGAAGACCTCGATGGACCGGCGGATGACGATGGCCGCGGTGGCCGAGGCCGTGATCGAGGAGGGCGCGGCCCAGGACCGCAAGAAGGCCGACGAACAGCAGTAGCAGGAGCGGGAGTTGTCGGCCGGTCGGCGCGGGAGCGCCGGCCGGCCGACGGTTCTCAGTCCTCCCCGAGGTACGACTTGCGCACCGACTCGTCCTGCAGCAGCGCCGCGCCCGTGCCGCTGAGCACGATCCGGCCGGTCTGCATCACATAGCCCTGGTCGGAGAGCGAGAGCGCGGCCTGCGCGTTCTGCTCGACCAGCAGGACGGTGGTGCCGGCGGACTTGAGCTCCACGATGGTCGCCATGATCTTCTGCATCATGAGCGGGGACAGGCCATGGAGGGCTCGTCGAGCATGAGCAGCTTGGGGCGGGACATCAGCGCCCTGCCCATGGCGAGCATCTGCTGCTCACCGCCGGAGAGGGTGCCGGCGGCCTGCTTCCGGCGTTCGCCGAGGATCGGGAAGAGCGTGTAGGCGCGTTCGATGTCCTCGGTGATGCCGGCCTGGTCCTTGCGCAGGAACGCGCCGAGCAGCAGGTTCTCCTCGATGGTCATGCGCGGGAAGATGTGCCGGCCCTCGGGGGAGTGGGCCAGTCCGAGCGAGACGATCCGGTGGGCGGGGATGCCGCCGAGGGCCTGCCCGTCGAATCGGATGCTGCCCGCGGTGGGGCGGAGCAGGCCGGAGAGGGTGCGCAGGGTGGTGGTCTTGCCGGCGCCGTTGGTGCCGATCAGGGTGGTGACCGAGCCCTGGGCGACGGTGAAGCTGATGCCCTTGACGGCTTCGATCTTGCCGTAGGCGACGCGGAGGTCCTCGACCTCGAGGAGTGCGGTGGTCATGCGGAGGGCTCCGTGGATTGTGCGTCCGTGGGCTGTGCGTCCGTGGCTTGAGCGCCTGCGGGTTGCTCGGCGGTCGGCTGCCCGGCAGGTGGCTGCCCGGCGGTCGGCTGCTCGAGGGGCTCGCCGAGGTAGGCGGTGATGACCCGTTCGTCGTTCTGCACGGTCTCCCGGTCGCCCTCGACGATCTTCTGGCCCTGCACCAGCACGGCGGTGCGGTCGCAGAGGTTGAAGATGAACCGCATGTCGTGCTCGATGACCAGGATGGCGATCCCGCGGTCGCGGATGGCGAAGACCAACTCCTCGGCGGCCCTGGTCTCCTGGGGGTTCATGCCGGCGGTGGGTTCGTCGAGCAGCAGCAGTCCGGGTTCGCTGGCCAGGGCGCGGGCGATCTCCAGTTTCCGCTGCTCGCCGTAGGGCAGGTTGCGGGCCAGGTGGTCGGCCTTGTCGGCGAGGCCGGTGAACTCCAGGAGGGCCATGGCCCTTTCGCGGTTGTCCGCCTCGGAGCGGCGGTAGCCGGGGCCGCGGATCAGGGCCGCGAGCAGGCCCTCCTTGGTGCGGGTGTGCCGGCCGACCAGGACGTTCTCCAGCACGGTCATGTTGGCGAACAACCGGATGTTCTGGAAGGTGCGGGCGATGCCGGCCTGGGTGACCAGGTGCGGCTTGGGCGGCAGTACCCGGTCGCGGTAGCTGACGGTGCCCTCGGTGGGGACGTAGAGCCCGGTGAGGCAGTTGAAGAAGGTGGTCTTGCCGGCGCCGTTGGGGCCGATCAGCCCGATGATCTCGCCTTCGCGGACGGTCAGGTCGACGTTGTTGACGGCGGTGAGGCCGCCGAAGCGCATGGTGACGCCGCGGGCGTCGAGGAGCGGGGTGCTACCGGTGCTCATGGGTCACGCCCCTGCCTTGCTGAGGCCGACGGTGTCGGTGGCGGTGCCCTGGGCGGGCAGGTCGGTGTCGTGGAACTCGGCCTGGCGGCGGCGGTTGGCGATGATGCCCTCGGGCGGAAGCGCATCAGCAGGACCAGGGCGACGCCGAAGGCGAGCAGTTGGTAGTTCTGCAGGAAGACGAGCTTGTCCGGGATCAGGTAGAGCAGGGCGGCGCCGAGCAGCGGGCCGGTGACGGTGCCCATGCCGCCGAGGACCACGGCGGCCAGCAGGAAGGCGGAGTTGGGCGGGGCGGAGCCGGCGAAGACGTAGGGGTCGGGGACCACGTTGTAGGTGACGTGGGCGCTGACGGTGCCGGCGAGTCCGGCCAGGGTGGCGCCGAGCGCGAAGGCGATCAGCTTGGTGCGGAACCCGTTGATGCCCATGGCCTCGGCGGCGGTCTCGTCCTCGCGGATGGCGATCCAGGCGCGCCCGATCCGGGAGTTGCCGGCCCGGCTGAAGACGGCCACCACGATCAGGGTGACGATCAGCATCAGGTAGAAGTAGTTGGCGAACCGTCCGATGGTGATCGAGGTGTGGCCGATGTGGTGGACGTTGCCGAGGTTGATGCCGAAGAGGTTGATGTCGGGGATCTGCGGGATGCCGTTGGGTCCGTTGGTCAGCTTGGGTCCTGACGATCCGTCAAGGTTCTGTACGGTGATGTGGAAGATCTCACCGAAGCCGATGGTGACGATGGCCAGGTAGTCGCCGCGCAGTCGCAGGGTGGGGGCGCCGATCAGCACGCCGAACACCAGCGAGACCGCTCCGCCGAGCAACGCGGCCGCCCAGAACGGGAATTGGGTGTGGATGGTGGAGAACTGCGACCCGGAGACCAGGGCGGCCGTGTAGGCGCCGACGCCGAGGAAGGCCACGTAGCCGAGGTCGAGCAGGCCGGTGAGGCCGACCACGATGTTCAGGCCGAGCGCCACGGTGGCGAAGATCAGGATGTTGACGCCGACGTTGGCGTTGTGGTCGTTGCTCTGGGTGAGCGGGAACAGCGCGGCCGCGACGAAGGCGGCGGCCGAGGCGAACGGGCGGTGCCGGCCGAGGAGTTGGGAGAGCCGCTGGGTGGCACCGGAGCGGGCGTAGCTGCCCGCCGCGCAGCCGGCGGCGATCAGGAAGCCGACGAACAGCTCGCCGTAGTCGGTGTCGATCGCGTAGGTGAAGACGCCCAGGCCGATGGCGGCGGTGACGACGATCGCGGCGCGTTCCACCCAGGGGTTGGTGTCGGCCACGGGCGGTGCGGGCCGGCGGTCGGTGGGCAGCGCGAGCGCCCCGAACAGGGCCGGGAGCACGGCGAGTCCGGCGATCACGCCTCCGATGGTGAGGTTGACCAGGCCGCCCAGTTCGTAGCAGATGGCGATCAGGGTGAACCAGGTGGTGGCGAAGGCGGTGAGGGCCAGGCCGCGCAGCGGGCCGGTGTGGCCGGTGGGTGCGAGCACCTTGAGGCCGGGCACGCCGTAGGCGGCGAGGGCCTGGAGGAGCAGCAGGAGCCCGGTGGCGACGGTGAGCCACTGCAGGCCGCCGGGGTAGCCGATGACGGTGAGGTTGCCGGGGAAGCGTTCGGTCCAGGTCCAGTCGAGGAAGGCCGAGGCGGCGGTGAGGACGGCTCCGCCGGCCACCAGGGCGCGGGCCACAGGTGCGGGGACGGTGCCTTCGAGGCGGGCCAGCAGGCCGGCGATGGCGCCGGCGGTGCTGCGCGGGAGGTCGGACAGGCGGCTGCCGGATGCGGTGTTGGTGGTCATCTCTGGTTCTCCTTCGGCCTCAGGCCCGGTCCGCTACGCGTTCGCCGAGTAGCCCTTGCGGCCGCAGCAGCAGGACCAGGATGAGCAGCACGAAGGCCCAGACCGAGGCCCAACTGCCGCCGCCCAGCTGGTGCATGCCGGGGATGTCGGAGATGTAGGCGGTGGCCATGGCCTCGGCCAGGCCGAGCACCAGGCCGCCGAGCATCGCGCCGTAGATGTTGCCGATCCCGCCGAGCACGGCCGCGGTGAAGGCCTTGAGGCCGGCCTGGAAGCCCATGCTGTAGTCGACTTCGCCGTAGCGCAGGCCGTAGCAGACGGCGGCGACGGCGGCGAACAGGGCGCCGATGGCGAACGCGGCGGCGATGATCCGGTTGGTGTCGATGCCCATCAGCTGGGCGGTGTCCGGGTCCTGGGCGGTGGCCTGCATGGCGCGCCCGGTGCGGGACTTCTGCACGAAGACGGCAAGGATGATCATGCAGATGGGGGCGGCGACGATGGTGAACAGGTCACCGGACTGGATGTGGATGCTGCCCAGGTTCCATGGCCCGGCCTGCAGTTGCGGGAAGACCCGGGGGCTGGTGGCCTTGGGGTAGAGGTTGTGCACGGCCTGCTGCAGGCCGAGTGACAGGCCGATGGCGGCGATCAGCGGGGCCAGCCGGGGCGCGGTGCGCAGCGGGCGGTAGGCGAACCGCTCGGCACCGAGGGCGATCAGCACCGATGTGATGGCGCCGCCGATCAGCATCAGCGGCAGGGCGAGCCAGAGGCTGGTGCCGTGGGGTAGTGCGAGATAGACGGTGAGGGCGCCGAAGCCACCGGTCATGAAGATCTCGCCGTGGGCGAAGTTGATGAGCTGCACGATGCCGTACACCATCGTGTAGCCGATGGCGATGAGCCCGTAAGTCGCGCCAAGGAAAAGGCCGTTGGCGAGTTGTTGCGGCAGGGTGTGCACCGCGGCCTCCATGTCGCTGTGGTGGCGTCTCGGGTGGATGAAGGGACGAGGGGCCGCCCGCGCGGGGTGGCGTGGGCGGCCCCGGTGCCGGAGCTGTGGGTCAGCCGCTGTAGGTGCCGGTCTTGACCGCCGCCCACTGGCCGCTCTTGACCTGGTAGACGGTCAGCTGCTTGTTGGTGGTGTCGCCGTACTGGTCGAAGGAGACGTGGCCGGCGATGCCGTTGAAGTCGGCGCCCTGCACGCCCTTGACGACCTGGTTGCGGGCGTCCGCGGGCAGCTTGCCGCTGTTCTGGCTGACGGTCTGGCCGACGGCCTTGATGATGGCGGTGGCCGCGTCGTAGGAGTAGCCGCCGTAGGTGTCGTAGTCGCCGGGGTAGCCGGCGGCCTTGTACTTGGCGATGAAGTCCTTGGCGCTGTCCAGGCTGTTCACCGGCACACCGACCGAGGTGACCAGGTCGCCTTCGGCGCCGGTGCCGGCGGTGGTGATGTACGTCTGGGAGTACATGCCGTCGCCGCCCATCAGCGGGATGTTGTCGCCGGCCGCCTTGAGCTGCTTGGTGATCAGCTCGGACTCGTCGTACTGGCCGCCGTAGTAGAGCAGGTCGGCGCCGGACGACTTGATCTTGGTGACCAGGGCGGAGAAGTCCTTGTCGCCGGTGTTGACGTGGTCGGTGCCGACCACCTGGCCGCCGTCCTTGGTGAAGGAGTCCTGGAAGATGCCGGCCAGGCCGGCGCCGTAGGTCTGCTTGTCGTCCACCACGAAGGCCTTCTTCTTGCCCGCGGGACCGCTGGCGTACTGCGCGGCGAAGGCGCCCTGCAGCGCGTCGGTGGTGGCGGTGCGGAAGTAGGTCGGGAACTGGCGCTTCTTGTCGTTCTTGGCCCAGTTGGGGCCCTGGGTGAGCGCCGGGTTGGTGTTGGACGGCGAGATCTCCACCAGGTTGGCGGTCGCGAAGACCTGCTGCATCGACTGCGCCACACCGGAGTTGAGCGGGCCGACGACGCCGAGCACGCTGCTGTCGCCGACCAGCGCGGTGGCGTTCTGCTGGCCGATGGTCGGCTGCGCCTGGTCGTCCAGTGCCTTGACCTTGAAGGTCACACCGGGGACGGTCTTGTTCTTGTTGGCGTCGTCGACGGCGATCTGCACGCCGTACTGGATGCCGAGGCCGGTTGCGGAGTTCTGACCGGACAGCGGGGCGTCCACCCCGATGGTGACAGTGAGGCCGTTGCCCGACGTGTCACCACCGCTCTTGCTGCCGCCGCGCGAGCCGCAGGCGGTGACGGTGAGGGCGCCGGTCAGGGCGATGCTGAGGACGAGCAGTGAACGATGGCGCACGAGTGGTCCCCTTCAAAGGCTGGCGGTGACTGGCCGTGACTCTAGAGCTCCCCGGCCGACGGGGGCAGGCCTGTGCTACTGCTGTGATTCTTCTGTTATGAGAGACACATGCCCGACGTCTCGAATCGTGATCAATCGGCTGTGGCTCAAGCCGGGCCGAATCATGCGGACCGTTACAAGATCACTCAAGTCGCAAAAAATAAGAGGCAGTAGACGATCCGTCCGATGGCCGGACGATCATGTCCGCCGTGAGTCGACCGGGCACCGCTGTCCGCAATGCGGACATGACGCCGTGCCGGGGGAGTGGTCGAGGGAGGAGCGGGGTACTCGACGGCCGGAGGTGCATTGCCCGAATGTTACGCAGCGTTACGGCTGAGGTATGCGGCTTGCGCTCGGCGCGCATCGGCTGCGGTGTCGTCGCCGGTTCGTGTGAGCCAGTCCCGCGAGCCCCGGACATGCGAAGCGCCCCTTCGTCGGCCAGACCTGCCCAGTGCGGGCGGCGGGCAAACGAAGGGGCGCAGGAAGGTTCGTGTGACGTGCGGTGGGGCTGTTACAGGTCGCGCAGCGCGCAGGTGAGGCGGCAGCTGGTGATCCGGCGGCCGGTGTCGTCGGTGATCGCGATCTCGTAGGTCGCGGCGGTGCGGCCCTTGAAGACCGCGGTCGCCACACCGGTCACCAGGCCGGAGGTGGCCGAGCGGTGGTGGGTGACATTGAGGTCCACGCCCACCGCGTAGCGGCCGGGGCCGGCGTGCACCATCGCCCCTATCGACCCGAGGGTCTCCGCCAGCGCCGCCGAGGCGCCGCCGTGCAGCAGGCCGTACGGCTGCTGGTTGCCCTCGACCGGCATGGTGCCGACCACCCGGTCCGCCGAGGCCTCCACGATCCGGATGTCCATCTTGTCGCCCAGGGTGCCGCCGGTGAACGTGCTGGGCTCGACGCCGAGCTTGGCGAAGTGGTCGAGCACGTCCTGCGGCACGTCCAGCTTCAGGGGGGCGCGGCTGTCGTGCGCGGCGGAGCTCGCGGCGTCGGGCAGCTCGGTCATGGGGGGCACTCCGGGGGTCGAGGGTCCGGCCGCGGGGCACGGCCATTCGTGATCGTAGCTTTCGTGATCGACAGCATTCCATGGTCATGGGGGCGGGACGGCCCGACCGACACCGCCGGCCGGCCGGCCCGGTGGGCCGTGGCTGGTCGGCGATGTCAGTCGGGCCGCCTAGGATCGATGGCGGCAGTTGGAGTCGGCAGGAACGGACGTTGACGTGGCTACGCAGAGTGCGGTGCAGGGCGCGGGCGGTGCTGGAAAGGCGGCCCGGCCCCGGCTGATGCTGCTCGACGGGCATTCGCTCGCCTACCGGGCGTTCTACGCGCTGCCGGTGGAGAACTTCAACACCTCGACCGGCCAGCCGACCAACGCCGTCTACGGCTTCGCCTCCATGGTGGCCAACACGGTGCGGGACGAGGCGCCCAGCCACCTCGCGGTCGCCTTCGACGTCTCCCGCAAGACCTTCCGCTCCGAGCAGTTCCCCGACTACAAGGCCAACCGGGCCACCACGCCCGACGAGTTCCGCAGCCAGGTCGGCCTGATCGGCGAGCTGCTGGACGCGATGAAGGTGCAGCGGCTGGCCATCGAGGGCTTCGAGGCCGACGACATCATCGCCACCCTGGCCACCGCCGCCGAGGCGGCCGGCTTCGAGGTGCTGATCGTCACCGGCGACCGGGATTCGCTGCAGCTGGTCACCGACCACATCACGGTGCTCTACCCCACCAAGGGCGTCTCCGAGCTCACCCGCTACACCCCCGAGAAGGTCGGCGAGAAGTACGGGGTGACGCCCCGTCAGTACCCCGACCTGGCCGCGCTGCGCGGCGACCCGTCGGACAACCTGCCCGGCATCCCCGGCGTCGGTGAGAAGACCGCCGCCAAGTGGGTCAACCAGTTCGGCTCCTTCGACGAACTGGTCGCCCGGGCCGACGAGGTGAAGGGCAAGATCGGCGAGAAGCTGCGCGACAACCTGGAGTCGGTCAAGCGCAACCGGGTGCTCACCGAGCTGATCCGGGACGTCGAACTGCCGCTCGGCGTGGACGACTTGTCCCGTGAGCCGTTCGACCGGGAGGCCGTCGGCCGGCTGATGGAGGCGCTGGAGTTCCGCAACCCCAACTTCCGCGAGCGCCTCTTCAACCTCGACCCGGGAGCCGCCGAGCCGGCCGCCGCGGCCGCCGCCGCCCCCGGCGTCGAGGTCGAGGGCGACCTGCTCACCGAGCCGGGCGCGCTCGCCGCCTGGCTCGCCGAGCACGCCTCGGCCGGGGAGAGGATCGCCCTGGCCTCCGTCTACGACTGGGCGCTGGGCAGCGGCGAGGTGCGCGAGGTGGCGCTGGCCACCGCCGAGGCCGCCGCCTGGTTCGACCCGGCCCAGCTCGCCGAGGAGGACGAGCAGGCCTTCGCCGCTTTCCTCGCCGACCCCAAGCAGCCCAAGGCCCTGCACATCGCCAAGCAGGTGATGCGCGCCTTCGCCGAGCGCGGCTGGACGGTCAGCGGGGTCGCCGCCGACACCGCGCTCGCCGCCTACCTGGAGAAGCCCGGCCGCCGCACCTTCACCCTGGAGGTGCTCGCCGAGGAGTACCTGGGCCGCTCGCTCGCCCCGGCCGCCGCCGCCGAGACCGGCCAACTCGCCTTCGACGCACCGGAGGAGGACGCAACCGCCGGCGCCCAGGCGCTGATGGTGCAGGCCCGCACCGTGCTCGACCTCGCCGAGCTGTTCGACAGCCGCCTCGCCGACGTCGGCGCCGTCGAGCTGATGCACGAGATGGAGCTCCCGATCGCGGCCCTGCTGGCCCGGATGGAGCGCACCGGCATCGCCGCCGACCGGGAGTGGCTGAACTCGCTGGAGCAGCAGTTCGCCACCGAGATCCAGCGCGTCGTCGAGGAGGCGCACGCCGCCGCCGGGCACCCGTTCAACCTGGGCTCGCCCAAGCAGCTGCAGGAGATCCTGTTCGGCGAGCTCAACCTGCCCAAGACCAAGAAGATCAAGACCGGCTACACCACCGACGCCGACGCCCTCACCTGGCTGGCCACCCAGACCGACAACGAACTGCCGGTCATCCTGCTGCGCCACCGTGACCAGGCCAAGCTGCGCACCACGGTCGAGGGCCTGCTCAAGACCGTCTCCCCGCAGGGTCGGATCCACACCACCTTCAACCAGATGGTCGCCGCCACCGGCCGGCTCTCCTCGCAGGACCCGAACCTGCAGAACATCCCGGTGCGCACCGAGGAGGGCCGGCTGATCCGCCGCGCCTTCGTGGTCGGCGAGGGCTACGAGTCGCTGCTGACCGCCGACTACTCGCAGATCGAGCTGCGGATCATGGCCCACCTCTCCGAGGACGAGGCGCTGATCGAGGCCTTCGCCAGCGGCGAGGACCTGCACACCACGGTCGCCTCCTCGGTCTTCCAGGTCGCCCCGACCGAGGTCGACGCCGAGATGCGCCGCAAGATCAAGGCGATGTCCTACGGGCTGGCCTACGGGCTCTCCGCCTACGGCCTCTCCCAGCAGCTCGGCATCAAGCCGAACGAGGCGCAGGGCCTGATGGACACCTACTTCGAGCGGTTCGGCGGCGTGCGCGACTACCTGCACCGCGTCGTCGAGGAGGCCCGCGCCACCGGCTACACCGAGACCCTGCTCGGCCGCCGCCGCTACCTGCCCGACCTGACCAGCGACAACCGCCAGCGCCGCGAGATGGCCGAGCGGATGGCCCTCAACGCCCCGGTCCAGGGCTCGGCCGCCGACATCGTCAAGATCGCCATGCTGCACGTCGACGAGGCCCTGACCAAGGCCGGGTTGAAGTCCCGGATGCTCCTCCAGGTGCACGACGAAATCGTCCTGGAGCTGGCCCCCGGCGAGCGCGACCAGGTCGAGTCCATCGTCCGCGAGCAGATGGCCGGCGCCTACGACCTGCGTGCCCCGCTGGACGTCTCGGTCGGCGTGGGCGCCAACTGGGAGGCGGCGGCGCACTGACGGCACTGTGACGACGGGCCGGGCTCCCTGGGGAGCCCGGCCCGTTTCGCGTGTCGGTAGCGTCAGTAGGGGAGCAGGGCACGGTTTCGTGCAGCTCGTGGTACCGGGGACCCATCTGTCCTCCAGGGGTGCTACTTGCGCGGGTTGGCCCGCCGGGTCGGCTCCGCCGTGGTCGGGTCCTCGGGCCAGGGGTGGCGGGGGTAGCGGCCGCGGAGGTCGGCGCGGACGGCTCGGTAGCCGGTGTGCCAGAAGGAGGCGAGGTCGCCCGTGACGGCGGCGGGGCGGCCGGCGGGGGAGAGCAGGTGGACGGTCAGCGGGGCGCGGCCGCCGGCCAGGGCCGGGGCGGCCTGCCAGCCGAAGAGCTCCTGGAGTTTGACCGCGAGAACCGGATGGTCGCCCGAGTAGTCGACTCTGATCCGTGAGCCGCTGGGCACGGTGATCCGCTCCGGGGCCAGCTCCTCCAGCCGGCCGGCCTCGCCGGTGGCCCAGGGGAGCAGGCGGTTCAGGGCGGCGGCGGTGTCGATCCGCTCCAGGCCGGCGCGGCCGCGGGCCCGGGAGAGCTCCGGCTCCAGCCACTGGTCGGCCGCGGCCAGCAGCGCGGCGTCGTCCACCGCGGGCCACGGGGCGCCGAGTTCGCGGTGCAGGAAGGCCAGCCGCAGGCGCAGCGAGCGGCCGGCCTCGGTCCAGCGCAGCAGCTCGCTGGCGCCCTCCCGGGCCAGGCCCTCCAGCAGCGCGGTCCGCACCAGCGCCGGATCGGGCTTCGGCAGCGCGGCCGCATCCAGCTCCAGTGCGCCGAGCGCCGTCACCCGGCGGGCCGTCAGGTCGCCGCGCCGACTGCCGGGCGGGGTGGCCCAGTGCACCTCCTCGCGGTCCGTCAGCAGGTGGGCGGCGGCGGTGCGGGCGGTCTGCTCGTCGATCACCGCCGCACGCTGGATCCGGGCACTCGGCGCACCCGCCGGACGGTCGGCCACCGCCACCGCCAGCCACGGCGCACCGCCCAGCGCCGACCCCGGCGCCGTCTCGCCCGCCGTGCCCGAGACCATCAAGTACCCAGCGCGGGCGCCGGGTTCGGGACGCGGCGAGCGGGCCCGGGCCACCCGCTCGGGATAGGCGAGCGCCACCACCAGGCCGGCCGCCGAGGCATCGTCAGCCGTGCCGCCGCCGGGAACGCCGTCCAACTGGCTGCGCAGCCGGCGGGTCTCGTCGCGCCAGCGGGCCCGGTAGCCCGCCGGCAGCTCGCCGCCGTCGGCCCGCACCGAGCGCCAGATGCCCGCCAGGTCGTCGCCGAGCGTGCGGGGAGGCTCCTCGGAGAGCAGCGCCACCAGCTCCGCCGCGCGCCGGGCGCCCACCAGTGGTGCGCCGTCGTGCAACGCCCGCGCCAGGCGCGGGTGCAGGCCGGTGCGGGCCAGCAGGCGCCCGCGCTCGGTGGCGCGTCCGGTCGCGTCCACCGCGCCGAGCGCCGTCAGGGTCTGCCGGGCCGCCGTCATGGCGCCCGTCGGCGGCGGGTCGAGCAGCGCGAGGTCGCCGGCGTCCGGGGAGCCCCAGCAGGCAGCCTGGAGGGCGAACGGGGTCAGGTCGGCGAGCGCGATCTCCGGGGTGGGGAAGCGCGCGGCGAGTGCGTCGGCCGCCTCCGGCCAGCAGCGGTACACCACCCCGGGCCCTTCGCGTCCCGCGCGGCCGGCGCGCTGCCGTCCGGCCGCCAGCGAGGCCCGCACCGTCACCAGGGCGCTCAGCCCGCGTGCGTGGTCGGTGCGCGGCTCCCGGGCCAGCCCGGCGTCGACCACGATCCGCACCCCGGGCACGGTCAGCGAGGACTCCGCCACCGAGGTGGAGAGGATCACCCGGCGCCGCTCGCCGGCGGTCAGCGCCGCGTCCTGCACGGCCGCCGGCGCCTGCCCGTGCAGCTGCAGCAGCTCGGCCGGCACCGTGCCGTCCAGCAGCCGGGCCACTCGGGTGATCTCGCCGACCCCAGGCAGGAAGCAGAGCAGATCGCCCTGATGCTCACCGAGCGCCCGCCGCACGGTGGCCGCGACGTGCTCCAGCAGTACGGGGTCGGTGCGGGTGCCCTGCGGCGGCCGCACCGGGCGCGGCGGCGGCGCCCACACCACCTCGACCGGGTACGACACCGCCTCGGCGGTCACCACCGGTGCGCCGCCCAGCAGTTCGGCCCAGGCCGAGGTGTCCGAGGTGGCCGAGGCGACCAGCAGCCGCAGCTCGGGACGGAGCGCCGCGCGGACGTCCAGCAGGAAGGCGAGCGCGGTGTCCGCGTCCAAGTGCCGCTCATGGCACTCGTCCAGCAGTACCACGTCCACCCCGGGCAGCTCCGGATCCCGCTGCAACCGCTGCAGCAGCACCCCGGTGGTGACCACCTCGACCACCGTGCGCGGCCCCACCACCCGGTCGCCGCGCACCGTGTACCCGACGCGGTCGCCCGCCTTCTCGCCGAGCAGCCAGGCCATCCGCCGGGCCGCCGCCCGCACCGCCAGCCGGCGCGGCTCGGCGACCAGTACCCGGCGTGCGGGCGTGCCGTCGTCCAGCAGCCCGGCCAGCGCCAGCGGCACCAGGGTGGTCTTGCCGGTCCCGGGCGGGGCGGCGAGCACGGCCGCACCCTGCTCGTCGAGGGCGGCGGCCAGCGCGGGCAGCGCGGTGCGGACGGGGAGGTCGAGGTTCTTCCGGGCGACGGGACTCACCCGACCAGTATTCAGCCCCGCTGCGTGACGAAGATCGCGGTGCCCGGGATGTGCCGCCCCCGCAGCGGGCTCCAGCCGCCCCAGGTGCTGGTCAGCCGGGCCGGCCACTCCGGCTCCACCAGGTCGAGCAGCGTGAAGCCGGCGCCGACCAGCTCGCGCACCCGGTCGCCCAGGGTGCGGTGGTGCTCGACGTAGCTGGCCCGCCCGGTCACGTCCTGTTCGACGTAGGGCGTGCGGTCGAAGTAGGAGGCGCTCGCGGTCAGCCCTTCGATGCCGGGCTCGTCGCTGAAGGCCCAGCGGATCGGGTGGGTCACCGAGAACACCCACCGCCCGCCCGGCCGCAGCACCCGGTGCACCTCGCGCATCAGCTTGGCGGTGTCGGCGCTGAACGGCACCGCGCCGTAGGCGGAGCAGGCCAGGTCGAAGGAGGCGTCGGCGAACGGCAGCACCGCCGCGTCGGCCTGCACCACCGGTATCCGGGCGGTGCCGCGCTGCTCGTCGATCCGCCGGGAGTGCTGCAGCTGGCGGTGCGAGATGTCCAGCGCCACCGGCCTGGCACCCCGCCCGGCCAGCCAGCGCGAGCACTGCGCGGCACCCGCGCCGATCTCCAGCACGGCCAGCCCGCGCAGTGCGGCGGTCGGGCCGAGCAACTGGGCGTCGGCCTCGTCCAGCCCCTCCGGGCACCAGGTGAAGCGGTCGTCGCCGAGGAAGGCGCCGTGCTCGTCCTGGTACTCGTCGGCGTTGCGGTCCCACCACTGGCGGCTGGCCCGGCTGCTCTCGCCGGCCGCGGCGGGGCGGCGCACGGCGAGGTCGTCGTCGAGCTCGTCGTCGGGGGTGGTGTGAAGGGTCATGGTGGGCCTCGCGTAGGCTATGGGTGCGGAAAGCGCCGCTGCTCGGCACAGCCCCTCGGGGCCGGGTCGGCGGTGGCATCCGGGGTGACTGGGCCCCGAGAGCTGCCCCGCGCATCACGACCTGCCGGTCGGATACGGGCGCAGTTGGAGGATATGGCCTGATCCGTACCGGCCTGGACGGTCTCGTGAACTTCGACGTTGACCGTGCCCGGCTGTCCCCGTATGCTACAAGTTGCGCTGCGGGCCTGCGCGCCTCGGACGGAGCAGGTCGCGCTCGCATCTGTCGAAGACCCCACGGGCTTTTCGGTGGGAGCGAATACGGGCCCCGCGTGGCATTACCTACGACTTCATGTCCGTACCGGAGCCCTTTTCCTAATGACGAGCCCCACCGACACCTCTGTCAGCACCACCCCGCAGGTCGCGGTCAACGACATCGGCGACGCGGAAGCGTTCCTCGCGGCGATCGACGAGACCATCAAGTACTTCAACGATGGCGACATCGTCGAGGGCATCATCGTGAAGGTCGACCGTGACGAGGTGCTCCTCGACATCGGTTACAAGACCGAGGGCGTCATTCCGTCCCGCGAGCTCTCGATCAAGCACGACGTCGACCCGCACGAGGTCGTCTCCGTCGGTGACGAGATCGAGGCCCTGGTTCTCCAGAAGGAGGACAAGGAGGGTCGTCTGATCCTGTCCAAGAAGCGCGCCCAGTACGAGCGCGCCTGGGGCACGATCGAGAAGATCAAGGAAGAGGACGGCATCGTCACCGGTACCGTCATCGAGGTCGTCAAGGGTGGTCTCATCCTCGACATCGGCCTCCGTGGCTTCCTCCCGGCTTCGCTGGTCGAGATGCGCCGCGTGCGCGACCTCCAGCCCTACGTGGGCAAGGAGCTCGAGGCCAAGATCATCGAGCTGGACAAGAACCGCAACAACGTGGTCCTGTCCCGCCGTGCCTGGCTGGAGCAGACCCAGAGCGAGGTCCGCCAGACCTTCCTCACCACCCTGCAGAAGGGCCAGGTGCGCTCCGGCGTCGTCTCCTCGATCGTCAACTTCGGTGCCTTCGTGGACCTGGGTGGCGTCGACGGCCTGGTGCACGTCTCCGAGCTGTCCTGGAAGCACATCGACCACCCGTCCGAGGTTGTCGAGGTCGGCCAGGAGGTCACCGTCGAGGTTCTCGACGTTGACATGGACCGCGAGCGCGTCTCCCTGTCGCTGAAGGCGACCCAGGAGGACCCGTGGCAGCAGTTCGCCCGTACCCACCAGATCGGCCAGGTCGTTCCGGGTAAGGTCACCAAGCTGGTTCCGTTCGGTGCGTTCGTCCGCGTGGACGAGGGCATCGAGGGTCTGGTCCACATCTCCGAGCTGGCCGAGCGCCACGTGGAGATCCCGGAGCAGGTCGTCCAGGTCGGCGACGAGATCTTCGTCAAGGTCATCGACATCGACCTCGAGCGTCGTCGCATCAGCCTCTCGCTGAAGCAGGCCAACGAGTCGCTCGGTGCCGACCCGGCGTCGGTCGAGTTCGACCCGACCCTGTACGGCATGGCTGCGTCCTACGACGACCAGGGCAACTACATCTACCCGGAGGGCTTCGACCCCGAGGCGAACGACTGGCTGCCCGGCTTCGAGAAGCAGCGTGAGGAGTGGGAGCGCCAGTACGCCGAGGCGCAGGCCCGCTTCGAGCAGCACCAGGCCCAGGTCATCAAGAGCCGCGAGGCCGATGCCGAGGCCGCTGCCGAGGGTGGCGACGCGGTTGCCGCCGCTGCCGGTGGCAACTACTCCTCCTCCAGCGACGAGGGCGCCGGCGCCCTCGCCTCGGACGAGGCGCTGGCTGCCCTGCGCGAGAAGCTGGCCGGCGGCCAGAGCTGAACCGCGTAGCTAGCCTGCTCTAGCCCTGTGGGCCCCACCCGGATTCCGGGTGGGGCCCACATGCGTTTCCCGGCGACCGCCTCCGTATTTCAACGGTCATCAGCTCAGCGGTCATCATTTCAGTGACAGGCATTTCGGTGATCATTTTTATGATCATTTCGGGGCTGCTATTCATGCCCGCAGGCCCCGCCCATGATCGTGTTCGTGTGCGGATCGTCCCTGTTCAACTGCGGATTGTGCTGTGACCAGGGGCTCATTGCGTTTTTATGGGTCTTTTAGGGGTGACCACCTAGCTTGGGGGGAGTTACCCGACGGGTTTCCCGCCCCGAAATGCTTAGGCAGACCCGCTTGATGCGCCTCAATGCCACCACCGAGCACCACCTGGCCACGGCGGCCCCAGGCCGCCTGGCCGCCCTCGGCCGCTTCTGCCACCGGCACCGGCGGTGGGTGCTGGCGTTCTGGGTGGCGGTGCTCGCGCTCGGTGTGCTGATCGGCGGCCGGGTCTTCGAGGGCTCGGTCACCCACACCTCCGCCGGCGGGGCCGAGTCGGCTCGCGGGGACGCGATCGTCGCCGCCGCGGATCCGTCGGCGGGCTCCATCACCGCCGTGGTGGGCGGCCGACCGGTGGACGACCAGGCGGTGCGCACGGCCGTCACGGCTGCCGCCCAGGACATCACCAAGCTGCCCGGCGTGCTCTCGGTCGCCGACGCCTACCAGGGCGGCCAGCCGAGTGCGCTGACCGCCGTGGACGGCAACGGCAGCCTGGTGGACGTCCGGATGACCGACAGCGCCACCACGGCGCAGCAGCAGGCGGTCAGCCAGCGGCTGGCGCAGATCCAGGCCCCCGGCACCCAGGTCAAGGTCGGCGGCGACCTGGTGGTGCAGCAGGAGGTCAAGAGCCAGACCCAGTCCGACACCACCTTCGGCGAGATCGTCACCCTGCCGCTGACCCTGGTGGTGATGGTGCTGGTCTTCGGCGGCCTGGCAGCCGCCAGCCTGCCGGTGATCGGGGCCGTCGCCTCGGTGGGCGGCGCGCTGCTGGCGATGTTCGGCTTCAGCCACCTGATGGACCTGGACACCTCGGTGCTGCCGATCGCCACCGTGCTGGGCCTGGGCCTCTCCATCGACTACGCGCTGCTGATGGTCAACCGGTTCCGGGAGGAACGCGGCCAGGGCTCCCCGCCGGCTGTCGCGATCGAACGCACCGCCGCCACCGCCGGCCGCACCGTGGCGTTCTCCGGCCTGACCGTCGCCGTCGCGCTCAGCGGACTCTTCGTCTTCACCAGCCCGGTCTTCTCGGCCGTGGCCGCCGCCGGGGTCAGTGTGGTGGTGATCGCGGTGCTGGCCGCGCTCACCCTGGTGCCGGCGCTGCTCGGGTTCGCCGGGCACCGGATCAAGCCGCCCAAGCACAGCGAGCCGGACGAGGGGTTCTTCGCCCGCACCGTGCGCAAGGTGCAGCGCCGGGCGGTGCCCGTGGCACTGGTGTGCGTCGCTCTGCTGATGGCCGCCGGTGCGCCGTTCCTGGGCGCGAACATGCGCAGCACCGGTGCCGCCGCGCTGCCCAGCGGCTCGGCCGGGCGCCAGGTGGCCGACATCGTCAAGGCGGACTATCCGCAGGCCGCGCCGGCGCCGGTCACCGTGGTGGTGCAGGGCAGTGAGCAGGCCGCCGCGCAGTACGCGGACCAGGTGGTGGCCAAGCTGCCGGGCGTGGCCGGCGTCCGCGCGGTGCAGCCGGTCGACGCGCAGCTCAGCACCGTGGAGGTGCTGGTGCACGGCGATCCGCAGGGCGCGGCGGCCAAGCAGGTGGTCAACGAGCTGCGGGACCACCGCGGCGGCCTGGAGACCTATGTCACCGGGGACGCCGCCAGCGTGGTCGACTTCCAGCACGAGCTGACCAATCGCGGGCCGTGGGCGTTCGGGCTGGTCGCGGTCGGCACCCTGGTGCTGCTCTTCCTGATGACCGGCTCGGTGGTGATGCCGGTCAAGGCCCTGCTGATGAACGTGCTCTCGCTGGGCTGCTCGCTCGGCGCGCTGACCCTGGTGTTCCAGCACGGCTGGTTCGCGAGCACGCTCGGCTTCACCCCGACCGGGGGCTGGAAACCTTCATCCCGGTGCTGGTCTTCGCCTTCGCCTTCGGGCTGTCGATGGACTACGAGGTCTTCCTGCTCGCGCGGATCAAGGAGCTGAAGGACCGGGGGTACGACTGTCGGCGGGCGGTGCAGCTGGGCCTGCAGCGCAGCGGTCGGATCATCACCTCGGCCGCGTTGCTGATGGTGATCGTCTTCGCCGGGTTCGCGGCCGGGCAGATGCTGATGGTCAAGGAGATGGGCATCGCGCTCGCCGTGGCCGTGGCGGTGGATGCCACGCTGGTGCGGTGCCTGCTGGTGCCGGCCGCGATGAGTCTGTTCGGCGAGTTCAACTGGTGGGCGCCGGCCCCGCTGAAGCGGCTGTACCGCCGGTTCGGGCTGCGCGAGCATGTGGAGCTGCCGCCGGTGGAGGCGGGGGAGGGGGCTCCAGGCGAGGCGGGCGTGGCTGCTCCAGTGGTGCAGGGCGCTCGGGTGCCCGCGCCGCGTGGGGCGGTGGCGAGGGCGACGACAGCAGGGTGACCGAGCGCTTGCTCAGCTGGCGGGTGCGGCTGGCGGCCGATCGTGACCAAGCGCCTACTCAGGGCTTCGGGTAGCGGGAGATGCGGCGCAGCAGAGCCATCGCCTGACGGAGCACCAACTGCTCCTCCTCGGACATCTCGCTCTCGATCGCGGCAGCCATCCGGTCCTCGCGCCGCCGCCGCTGCTCCTGCAGCATGGCGATGCCCTCCTCGGTGGCGTGCAGCACCACCTTGCGGCCGTCGGTCGGGTGCGGCTCCTGGCGGATCAGCCCGGCCTCGCGCAACTGGGTCACCGTGCGGGCCATCGACTGGTGCCGCACGTGCTGGTGCTCGGCCAACTCGGCGGTGGTGCGCGACCCCTCGCGCACCAGCAGGCCGAGCGCGGCGGCCTGCGGCTGCGGCAGCGCGGACTCCTCGTCCCGCAGTCGGCGGGCCAGCTCACCGATGGTGCTGCGCACGTCGAAGGCAAGCTGCTGCGGGTCGATCTGGTCGGTCTGGCTGCTCATGGGGGTCACTCTAGGGCGTGCGGTACCGCCGGGTACCTCCTGGCGACCGGGCGACGGCTACGGGCGAGTAGTCTGCCGCTATGCGGAAGATCGGACTGACGGGCGGGATCGGAGCCGGCAAGAGCGCGGTCTCCCAGCTGCTGGCCTCCCATGGCGCGGTGCTGGTGGACTCCGACCTGATCGCGCGCGAGGTGGTGGCCCCTGGCACCCCTGGACTCGCCGCCGTGGTCGAGGAGTTCGGCCCGAGGTGCTGGCGGCGGACGGCTCGCTGGACCGCCCGGCCCTCGGCACCATCGTCTTCGCCGACCCGCAGCGGCTCCAGGCCCTGAACGCCATCGTCCACCCCCTGGTCCGGGCCCGCTCCGCCGAACTCGAGGCGGCCGCCGCCGATGACACGATCGTCGTGCACGACATCCCGCTGCTCGCCGAGAACGGCCTGGAGTCCCTGTTCGAGCAGGTGATCGTGGTCGACGCCGGCGAGGACGTCCGCCTCGACCGCCTGGTCCGCCTGCGCGGCATGTCCGAGGCCGAGGCCCGCTCCCGCATGGCCGCCCAGGCCACCCGCGAACAGCGCCTCGCCATCGCCGACCTGGTGGTGGAGAACAACGGCACCCTGGCCGAGCTGGAGCAGCGGGTCAACGCGGTGTGGGAGCAGCTGACTTCCGGGTGACGGCCAGCTGACTTCAAGCTGGAGGCTGCTCAGCCGGCCGGCTCCAGCAGATCCCAGCGGTTCCCGTACAGGTCCTCGAACACCGCCACTGTCCCGTACGGCTCCTCGCGCGGCTCCTCCAGGAACCGCACACCGGCCGCGCGCATCCGGGCGTACGCGGCGGCGAAGTCGTCCGTGTACAGGAACCAGCCCACCCGGCCGCCCGTCTGGTCGCCGATCCGCGCCACCTGCTCGGGCTTCGACGGCCGCGCCAGCAGCAACCCGCTCTCCGCCCCCTCCGGCGCGACCACGACCCAACGGCCGCCATCGGCACGCGGGGAATCCTCGCGCAGCTCGAAACCGAGCGTGTTGACGTAGAAGGCGATGGCCTCGTCGTAGTCGCGGACGAGGAGCGAAGTCAGGGCGATCACGAGGGTGAGCGTAGAGGAACGACGAGAAGGGCGGCGGCCCGGCGTCGGAGGTTTGCGGCTGGGGGAGCCTAGGCCGGCCAGCCGGCGGTGCCGATGCATGCCTCGTTGCCCTCGGGGTCGGCCAGCACCCAGTGGGACGGTGCGTGGGCGTCGGTCACCAGGCGGCCGCCGGCGGCGATCGCCGCGGCGATCCGGGCCTCGGCCTGGTCGTACGGGAGCCAGACGTCCACGTGGACCCGGTTGCGCTGCGGGCGTGGGGCGTCCAACTGCTGGAAGTAGAAGGGCGCACCACGACGGCGCGGGTCGATCAGGTCCTCGATGCTGCCGGCGCGGTCCTGGTAGCCGAGCAGGGCGCGCCAGAACGGCACCACGGCGGGGAGGGCCAGGGCGTCGACGGTGACCTGGACGGTCTGCACGGCGGACGGCTCGGGCGGGATGCCGAGCCTGCGGGCGATCGCGGAGACCCGCCGGGCCAGCTCGACATGGCGCTCGGTCAGCCCGTAGTAGTCGTCCGCGACCGTGATCAGCCGCACCGTCACGCCGTCGTTCCGCAGGTCGACGTCGGGGTACTGGCCCTCCAGGCCGGCCAACTCGCCGATCTCCTGAACCAGTCGGCTGCCGGCCGCGAACGAGCCGGTGCGGAAGTACGCGCATGCTCCCTCGCCCAGCACGCGCCAGTCCTCAAGACCGGCCCTCTGGTGGAACTCCTGCGGCCTGATGCGCGTGGTCTTGCCCTCGACATGGCTCATGCGGCGACCGTAGCGGTCGGCGCCGACAACGCAGAGCGCCCGGGAGTGGGGTCAGCCTTTGCGCGCCACGCCCGCCCAGATGCCCACCTGGGCGTCCGTGTCGCTCGGCGGCTGCTCGGGGTGCCACAGGGGTGCGGTGACCACGCCGGGGGCGAGGAGGTCCAGGCCGTCGAAGAAGCGGGTGACCCGGGCCTTGGTGCGCAGGGTGAGTTGGGCGGTGGCGGTGCGGTAGATGGCGGGTCCGCGGCTGGTTTCGGGGGCGGGGATGAAGTCGCCGGTGCCGTGGGAGAGGGCCAGGTAGCTGCCCGGGGGCAGGGCGTCGACCAGGGTGCGGACGATGCGGTACGGGTCGTCGGCCTCGTCGATGAAGTGCAGGACCGCGAAGAGCAGCAGGGCGACCGGCTCGCCCGCGGAGAGCAGCTGCCGCACGGTCGGGTCGGCGAGGATGGCGGCCGGCTCGCGCAGGTCGGCCTGGACCACGCTGGTGCTGCCGGGGGCCCGGGAGGAGAGCAGGGCTCGGCTGTGCACCAGCACGATCGGGTCGTTGTCCAGATAGGCGACCTGCGCATCCGGGTGCACCTGCTGGGCGACCTCGTGGGTGTTGCCCGCCGTGGGGATGCCGGTGCCGATGTCGATGAACCGCCGCACCCCGAGCCCGGCCAGCTGCCGCACCGCCCGCTGCAGGAACGCCCGGTTGGCGCGGGCGCTGAGCCGCACCATCGGTCCGAGGGCGAGCACCTTCTCGGCGGCCTCCCGGTCGGCCGGGAAGTTGTCCTTGCCGCCCAGGTAGTAGTCGTACATCCGGGCCGGGTGGGGGATCTCCGGGTAGAGCTCGGCGGGCGGAGGGGCGTCCTCGTCCCAGGACATCCAGCGCTGATCGACGGTCATGGCGGAGTCCCCCCACAGTTGATGACGGTGCGGCGACAGGATACTGGGGGTGGTCAGCGGGACGCCAGTGCCTGTGCCTGTGCCCGGGTCAACCGCCAGACCCGGTCCTCGCCGCTCTCGTTCGGGGCGAGCGGCTCGGTGGCCGGGCGCCGGTGGTGCTCGGTGTAGCCGAGGCGGGCCGGGACGGCGCCGCTCGCCTGGTTGGCCTTGTCGTGGATGATCTCGACGTAGTCGACGCCGGGCAGTTGGAAGGCCTGCTCGGTCAGCGCCCGGGCGGCCCGGGTGGCCACCCCGCGCCCGGTGGCGGCGGGGTGCAGCCAGTATCCGATCTCGCGTGCGTTCTCCGGGGTGTCCTCGCGCCGGAACAGCCCGCAGGCGCCCACGATTTCGCCGTCCAGTGTGATGGCGTAGCTGAACTCCCGCCCGCTGTCCCACTGTTCCGCGCGGCCGGCGAGCCACTCGCCCTGCGCGGCCAGGCTGTGCTCGGCGGCCCAGGGCATCCACGGGCGCAGGTGGTCCAGTGACTCCTCGATGACCCGGTAGAACTCCGGCAGGTCGGCCTGGCCGGCGAACCGGCGCAGCGTCAGGGTGTCGTCCAACTCGATCAGCGCCTGGGTGTGTTCCATGAAGGAGGGGTCCATGCGGGAGGATCGTATACGGGCGGCCCCGGTGGCAACAGGGTCAGCGGGATGCGTACTCAGCGCACGGCGGTCGCGAACACGCCCCGGCCGGTGCTTCCGTCGGGCCAGGTCCACTCGGCGACCAGCTGCGCGGCGTCGCCCGCCGCCTCGCCGGCCCGCAGCACCCGGGTGAGCCGCAGCTCGAACTCCTGGGCGTCGGCGGTGCCGTGCACGGCGACCGTCAAGTCCGGGGTGTCGTCCTCGTCCTGGTCCTGCGGCACCGCCGCACCGTTCAGCAGCGCGCGCAACTGCGCCTGCACCACCGGGTCGTGCGCGCCGTCGTAGAGCCAGCGGGTGCCGAGCACGCCGTGCTCGGAGGTGCCGACCAGAGCCGCCTCGGGCACGCCGTCCAGCGGCTCGCCGCGGTAGCCCATCGGCACCAGGTAGGCGACCGGCTCGGCGCCCGCGGTGTCCACGACCACCACGAACTCGATGCCGATCTCGCCGGCCGGGTCGTCGAGGCGGAACCCGCCCGCCTTGGCCAGCACGGGCGCGCCGGCGCCGGCGAGGTACCAACTCTGCTTCGGCAGCCAGTCGGTGAGCAGCTCCAGCTTGGTGGGCTCCATGCTGGTCTGGTGGATGATCGCCATACGGGTTCCCTCGCGAAAACGGACCACGGCCCACCAGTCGACGGGCCGTGGCCGAACTTATCCCAGGAGCCTGGTCCCGGTGGTCACCAGCTGTCGTTGTTCGTCGCGTTGCCCGAACCGCCGGTGGTGAAGTACTTGTTGCTGCCGGGCTCCCAGACCACCGAGCCGTCCGGGTTCTTGATGAGGTACTTGTACTCGACGTAGGTGTTGGCCGGCAGCGTGACGGTGCCGTTCCAGACCGGGTAGCCGGCCGAGGAGAGCGGGATCGCCTGGCTGGTGTTCCAACTGCCGAGGGCCGGGACCGAGCCGACCACGAAGACGTTCTGGCCGTACGTGGTGGTCTCGTTGACCTTGAAGGTCTGGCCCACCGTGCCCGCGGCGGCGCTCGGGCTGTACAGCGCCACGGCGTCCATGGCCGGGACGGTGACGGTCGCCGTGCCGTTGGCGGCCACGGTGACGGTCGAGCCGGAGCAGGCGCCGGTGGACGGGGTCAGGTCGCCGTGGATGACGTCGCAGTAGCTGCCCGCGGGCAGGCCGGTCGTCACGGTGACGGTCTTGGCGCTGCTCTCGTTGTTGATCGCGATCCAGCCCCGGTTGCCCCGGCTGAACGCGATCAGGTTGCTGCCGTCGTCGTACCAGTTGCCGACCGACTGGCCGGCCGTGGCGTTGTGCCAGCCGACCATGTTGGAAATGCCCTGGTTGCGGTGGGTGCAGAACCAGCCGTTGGAGCAGTCGGTGTTGGTGACGAACCCGTTGGCGTCAGCCGGCGGCGAGTCGTCGCTGTTGGTCCAGGTGAAGCTGGAGTACACCTGCGGGACGTCGTAACCCCAGGCCAGTTCGAAGAGGTTGGCCAGGATGTAGGGCGCGCCGCTCTTGTAGTTGAGGGTGCTGCCGTTGCGCTCGGTGTCGTGGTTGGTCACCATCGAGGTCGAGCTGCCGGGCGGCTCCAGGCCCCAACTCTGGCCGAAGCTCTTGAGGTTGGCGATGCTGCCGGTGAACTGGGCCTTCAGGTCGTCGGCGTAGGTGAACTCGATCACGCTGCCGTTGGACTCGAACGCGCCGGGTGCCAGCGAGCCCGAGCTGCCCGGGATGACCTCCTGGTAGACGTACGGCCGGCTGTTGGTCCAGGAGGTGTTGTGCACCTGGGAGAGGATCGCCGCCATGTCGGCCTGCGCGATGTGCTTGGCCGCGTCCATCCGGAAGCCGTCAGCGCCCGCGGAAACCAGGCTGTTGAGGTAGCCGGCCTCGGCCTGGCGGACGTGGCCGCTCTCGGTGTAGAGGTCCTCCAGGTTGGACAGGTCGCATTCCTGCACCTGCTGGACGTTGTTCCAGTCGTTGATCGACAGGTCCGAATCGGGGCAGTTCGCCGGGTAGGCATGGAAGTCGGAGGAGCTGTAACCCGGCTGGGAGTAGCTGTAGTTGGCGGAGTTGAAGGTGTCGCCGCCGTAGGAGTCGGTGCTGGTGTTGTTGTTGCCGGCCATGTGGTTCAGCACGGCGTCCGCGTACACCTTGACCCCGGCGTTGTGGCAGGCCGTCACCATGGACGCGAACTGCGCGGCGGTGCCCATCCGGCTGTTGAGGTCGTACCCGATCGGCTGGTACACCTCCCACCACGGGTGGCTGCTCTGGTTGAGCCGGATCGAGTCCTGGGGCGGCGCGACCTCGACCGCGCCGTAGCCCTTGGGGCCGAGGACGGTGGTGCACTCGTTGGCCACGGACGGCCAGTTCCACTCGAAGAGGTTGGCGATCACATCGCCGCCGTTGGGGGCAGTGGTCGCATGGGCGGCGGTCGGGGTGCTGAGCGGCAGTACCGCGCCGCTGAGCAGGGCGCCTGCCACCATCAGGGCGGCTCGACCGCGTCGGCGGGCTCGCTTCATGTGGGGGTCTCTCCTGGGCTGGCGGCCCGGCCACGGGCACCGGGTTGCCGGGCAGCGCGAAGCGTCGGCGCAGCGTCGCGCGAGCACACCAGGAGGCCGTGGGGAGCCGAGGGGTGGGGGGTGCCCCGGGCAGGCTTGGGGGACCGCCCGGAGCGTGGCAGGCCGTGCGCCGCGCCGAGGTCCCGCCCGGCGCCGGCGACCGACCGGGAGTCGCACGGCCCGTGGACCGCCCGGCTCCCTCGCCAGTGCGGCGAGCCACCCCGCTGGGGAGGGCAGCCGCCGCGCAGCAGACCTTCTCGCGTGCCGGTGTGGGCGTCAAGGGGGAGTGCAGGTACTTGCCGAAAGTTGCTGCAAATAGTTACACGGCGCCGAGGTGGCCCGAGGCCGGCCCGGAGGGGGGTAGGCGCGTCAGGCGTCGTGCTCCGCATGGTCCAGGCCGGCGGCGCGGGCGGCGAGTTCGAAGAGCGAGGCGTAGTCGGACTCGCCGTGGCCGTGGGCGATGGCGGTCTGGATCAGCTGCTGCACCATCGCGCCGAGCGGCATCGGGACCTCCAGGGCGCGGGCGGCGGCGAGGCCCAGGTCGAAGTCCTTGCGCAGCATGGTGGTGGTGACGGTGGGGGTGTAGTCGCGCTCGGCGAGCGCCCTGCCCTTGTGGCGGGTCACGGTCGAGCCCAGTACGGAGCCGTTGATGAAGTCGATGAAGTCCGCGCGGCTGACCCCGCCCTTCTCGGCGAGCGCCGTCACCTCCACCAGTGATTGGGTGACCATGCCGAGCATCAGGTTGTGGCACAGCTTGACCAGCAGGCTGGTCTGGCCGGGCCCGGTGTACGTCACGGTCGGGGCGATCCGGTCGAGGTGCGGGCGCACCCGCTCGAAGGCCTCGGCCGCCCCTGACGCCACGATGGCCGCCCGCCCCTCCGCCACCATGTCCGGGTTGCCGCTGACCGGTGCGGCCAGGAACGCCACGCCGGCCTCGGCGGCCGCCGTGCTCGCCCGGGCCGACGCCTCGGCGGAGACCGTGGAGAAGTCGACGATGACGGCCGGGCGGTGACCTTCGCGCCCCCGTGCAGCAGGCCGGCGGGCCCGGTGACCACCTCCAGTAGGTCGGCGGAGGCCGTCACCACGACGAAGACGATGTCGGCCTGTTCGGTTAACTCGCCTATGGTGTCGGCGACTTCGGCGCCCTTGTCGGCCAGCGGTGCGGTCTTGGCCCGGGTCCGGTTCCAGACGGTGAGCTTCTCGCCGGCGTCGAGCAGGCGTTCACTCATCGCCACGCCCATCCGGCCGGTGCCGAGCCAGCCGAGGCGGGGCTGCGGGTGGTGCTCCACGGTGGGGCCTCCTTCTCGATGATCTTCTGCGAGGGTGCCCCTATCCAATGCCCGCTCCGAGCAGTCCGACTGACTGATCGTCAATCCGTCGCGCCGTTGCGGGTGACGGCGGGCGCTCGAAGAAGGTTTCCAGGGAGACCGTTGCCTGGGTGCCGTTGACCCCCTCGATCGCGTACAACCGCCGGAGTACGTCCTGGAGTTGCTCGGTGGTGGCGGTGCGCACCTTGACGAGGACGGAGGCGCTGCCCGCGATGATGTGCGCCTCCTCGATCTCCGGGATGGCGGCGAAGGCCTCGGCCGACTCCCCCATCCAGGCCGACGACTCGACCATCACGAAGGCGAGTACGCCGAGCCCGAGTGCCTTCGGATCGACCTCGACGGTCGTGCGCCGGATGACCCCGCGCTCGCGCAGCTTGCGGACCCGCTCGTGGGTCGCACCGGCGGACAGCCCGATCGCCTTGCCCAGGGTCGCGTACGCCTGCCCGGCGTCCTGCTGCAGCAGGGCTATCAGCGCGCGGTCGATCTCGTCGAGGTTCTCCGATGCCATGGGAAAACCATACCGACTTCTGCCATACTCGCCCCGCGTCGAATCACATTCGGCAAACGGCATCAAGGGGTGGACTGTGTCTGGCACGATCAAGCATGGACTGTACGAGATCCTGGACGAGCGCTTCCGTGCCGGGCGGTGCGCCAACGGCGACCACCGCCTGGAGAAGCTCCACGGGGACTGCCGATGGGCGGAGGGCCCGGTCTACCTGCCCGCCTGGCGCCAGCTGATCTGGAGCGACATCCCCAACGACCGGATGCTGCGCTGGGACGAGGCCACCGGCACGGTCGGCGTCTTCCGCATCTCGGCCGGCCACACCAACGGCAACACGCTGGACCGCGAGGGCCGCCTCATCACCTGCGAGCAGGGCAACCGCCGGGTGACCCGCACCGAGCACGACGGCTCGATCACCGTGCTCGCCGACCGCTACCAGGGCAAGCGGCTAAACTCGCCCAACGACGCGGTCGTCCACACCGACGGCTCGATCTACTTCTCCGACCCGGACTTCGGTATCACCAGCGACTACGAGGGCTACCGCGCCGAGAGCGAGATCGGCGCGTGCAACGTCTACCGCATCGACCCGGCCGACGGCGGGGTGCGGCTCGTCGCGGACGGCTTCAGCGGTCCCAACGGGCTCGTCTTCTCGCTCGACGAGCGGCAGTTGTACGTGTCGGACAGCACGGCGGGGCAGATCCGCGTCTTCGACGTGCGCGACGACGGCACCCTCTCGGACGGCGAGGTCTTCGTCCAGGCGCGGGACGGCAGCTTCGACAACATCCGCTTCGACGACGGCGGGCGCCTGTGGGCGGGCGCCTTCAGCGATGGCGTGCACTGCTACGACCCGGACGGCACGCTGATCGGGCGACTGCTCGTCCCGGAGCCCGTCTCCAACCTCACCTTCGGCGGACCGAAGAACAATCGCCTCTTCATCACCGCGTCGACCTCGGTGTACTCCCTGGTCATGGCGGTGACGGGAACCCACCGCGTCGGCAGGCGCCGTTCCTGACGTCCGACGCGGTGGGCCGGTGTTGCCTTACTCCCGATGCTCGCGATTGCTCCCTCTTACTCCCGTCCGGTTCCGTGTTCGCGTGCCGATGCCTGCTCCTGCAGCAGCGCGGAGATCTGGTTGACGTCGCCGACCACGTTGAAGAAGCCCTCGATGTTGGGGGTCGACGCACCGGTGACGCCGATGAAGAAGGTGTGCAGGCAGCCGCCGTCCGTCTTCAAGTAGCCGGCCAGGGTCTGGGTGCCCACGGCGACCTGCTGGTTGAGCTGGTCGAAGCCGACCGCGCTGCCCGGCTTGGAGAAGACCTTGCCCTTCGCGGGGCAGTCGTGGGTGCAGAACATCGCGCCCGAGCCGTCCACGCCCAGGATCGGCAGCGACAGGCGGAAGGCGTCCGCGTCAGGGGTCTTCAGCCAGTAGGCGAGGATCTCGTTGAGGCCGATCGGGGTGGCCCGGTCCGCCGGGTCGCCGCCGCGCCCGTCGGCGAGCTGGAACTGCGTCGGGTCCACGTGCGCGACCTGGCTGAGGAAGTCGTGCTCGATCTTGAAGGCGTCGAAGCAGTCCTTGCTGCCGCGCGAGACCGCCATGTTGCAAAGGGCCAGGTTGGCGCCGAGGTTGTGACTGACCTTCAGGATCAGCTTGGCGTACTGCTGGTAGGGCGGGGAGACGAACGCGGCGACCCGGGGGTCGTTGCCGTACGAAGCGGGCAGCGAGCCCTGCGGGTTGGGGCCGGTCGGCGTAGCGGTGACGGTGACCCCGGCCCGGGCGAGCGCCTCGATCAGCGCGGTGCGGCCGAACGCGTTCGGGTCCTGGACGGGGGAGACCTTGAGGGCCGGCTTCGCATCTGCGGCGATCGTGCCGGACAGGGTGATCCGGGTGCCGTCGGGGGAGGCGGCGACCCGGATGTCCGTCGGCCCGCCGGCTGCCACCGTCCTTACGGTGGAGGTCACTTGGTACGGCGCGACCTGCGGGCGCCAGCTCAGCTCGGCGGGCTGCCCAGCGGCGGTGGGCGTGGTCAGCAGGTCGATCAGGTTGTCGTTGATGATCAGCGGGGTGGGCTGCGGGTCCAGCGCCGGGGGCGTGAACAAGCGCGGGTCGACGATCACATCGCCGTCCACCCGGGTGATGCCCGCGTCGCGCACCTGGCGGGCGAGCTGGTCCAGGCCGGCCAGCGGGTCCTCGGGGGTGAGGGTGGCGCCGGGCAGGTCGTTGGCGTAGGTGTGGTCGATGTCGGTGAAGGCCACCGAGCCGTCCGGCTTGGTGCGCCCACCCATCGTCAGGTCGCCCTGGGCGACCAGCGCCAAGTTCCCGTTGAGCGTTGACCCGTCGCGCGCGCCGACCGCGATGAGGGGCGTGGTGAAGCGGTGGTCCGGGCCCAGGGTGTGCCAGGCGGCCGAGATGGTGACCAGCTTGGCGGTCGAGCCCGGGATGAAGAACTGGTTGGCGAAGCGGGAGTGGACGACCTTGCCGGTCGAGGTGTCGACCTCCAACAGGCCCCACTGCGCGTGCTCGTAGCCGGGCTTGTGCATGATCGCCTCGATGGCCGGCCCGAGGTCGTCGTCCGCTACCGCCGTAGGGGCGGTGGCGGACGCGCCCGCTACCGCCACGAGTGTCGCTGCGGCACCGGCAGCGGCCCAGGCCCGCAGCCGGCCGCGGATCATTGCTCTCATGCGTTCCGCCGTTCCTGAAGTGGAGTCGAGCAAGCCCGGGGCCGGGCGCTCACGGCGGCATGCTACGAACCGGAGTCGCTCACTTTCCGCTGCTGGTAGGTGAACTGACGGTGTGTGGGACGAATGTCATCCGGTCGGTCGAACGGTGCCGGGGTGGCTGGTGCTGCGATACGGCGGCGATATGGCAGCGATCGGGCTGCCGTCAGACTCTCCGCCCGGTGCGACGCGTTGGGGCACGCACCGGTTGGTGGGCGCCTCACGGCAAGTCGAGCTCCTCGCGGGCTGCCGCCACCCAGCGCAGCACGCCGTGGGCTTCGGAGCTTTCGGCCAACTCCGTCGCTTCCTTGAGTAGCGCTGCCGCGTCGTCCCGCCGCTCCTGCTGGGTGGCCAGATAGGCCAGCCCGATCAGATTCGCCGCGACTCCCGGCAGGAATCCCAGATCCCGGCGCAGACCAGTGGACTCCTCAAAGTGCGCACGGGCCTCGTCCAGGCGGCCGGCCATGTGGGCGGCGAAGCCGAGGTGCCGCAGGGCGTAGGACATCGTCAGCCGGTCGCCGGCCCGGGTGGCGAGTTCGAGGGCGCGCTCGAAGGCGGGTACCGCGGTCTTGGCGTCGTCGTGGACCACTTGGTGGAAGGCGCCGACCCAGAACACCGCCTCGCCCTCGCCCCGCACGTCGCCGAGCCGCCCGTACAGCTCTGCCGCACGCTCGAAGAGCTCCAGCTCCCGCGCCTCCTCGACCCGCTCCTCCAGGAAGCGGGCGTGGATCACCCGGCCGCGGGCCAGTGCAAGGTCCGCCTCTACCTCGTCGAGGCTCCGGTCGGCAGACTCCAGCGCACCGCCGTCGCCGCCGAACACGGCACGTTCGTAGAGGAGTCCGGCCTGCTTGATTCGCTCGTCCGCAGTCATGCCGTGATCGTATCGGGCGCAGGTAAGGGAGTTGACGATAAGTCAAGCATGGTAAGGGGTGGAGCAATGGAGCCTTCCATCATCGCGTCGGGCTAGAACAAGAGCCGGTACACCCGGGCAGTCGCGGCCAGCGGTAGCGAGCCCACCCATGCCGACCTCAGGGACCCCTCCCGGTAAACCCCTAAGGGCCCAGTCCTACTCCGTCCATCCCTGAGTGGACGTCAACTCCGTTCGCTGGAGCCTACGTTGTGGTCATGACCGGAATTCGTCGCGCCGCTGCACCAGCCGCGCTCGCACTCGTCCTGGCCCTGCCTGTCGCCGCGGCGGGAACCGCCTCCGCGACCTCCAGCACCACCCCGTCGGTCGCCTCCCCGACGGCCGCCTCGCCGGGAGTCGGCGTCCAGTTGGCGCTGCCCCGCCCGACCGGCCCGCACGCGGTCGGACTCAGCCTCCTGCGCCTGGTGGACGCGGACCGACCGGACCCCTGGGTGCCCGCTGCCGGTCCACGCCAGCTCATGGTGTCGGTCTACTATCCCGCGCGGCCCGGCACCGGCGAGCCGGCACAGTACATGACCCCTGAGGAAGCACGACTACTGCTGCAGCGGCAGGCGCCAGGAGCCGGCATCCCGCCCCAGGCGGTCAGCGACACCCGCACCTGGGCACGGACCGACGCCCGCCCGGCGCCCGGCCACTTCCCGCTGGTGCTGCTCTCCCCCGGCTACACCATGCCGCGCTCCACCCTCACCAGCCTGGCCGAGGACCTGGCCAGTCGCGGCTACGTGGTCGCCCTGGTCAACCACACCTACCAGGACTCGGGAACCACCTTCCCCGACGGCCAGACCCTCACCTGCGGCACCTTCTGCGACCGCCTCCCCGAAGGGTGGCCGCAGGTGAACCAGATCCGGGCCACGGACATGTCGTTCGTCATCGATCAACTGACGGAGCATCACTCGCCCTGGCGCTACGCCCACATGATCGACCCGCAGCGGATCGGCATGGCGGGCCACTCCGTCGGCGGCAGCGCCGCCGCCTCGGCGATGGCGGCCGACCAGCGCGTGCGTGCCGGGGTCGACATGGATGGGACCTTCGACATCCTCATCCCCGCCACCGGCCTGGACCACCGCCCCTTCCTGCTGCTCGGCACCCAGTCCGGACACGCCCCCGGCATTGACCCCGCCTGGGATCGCTCCTGGGCGAACCTGGACGGCTGGAAGCGCTGGCTGACCGTCAGCGGCACCGACCACATCAGCTTCACCGACCTGACCGTCCTCGCCTCCGAGACGAACACCCCCATCCCGGGCGCGACCCTCCCCGGCCAGCGCGCGGCGGAGCTCACCCGGGCCTATGTCGCGGCCTTCTTCGACCTCCAGTTGAAGGGCATCCCCCAGCCCCTGCTCGACGGCCCGTCACCGGCGAACCCGGAGGTCACCTTCCAGCACCCCTGAACGCGGCCGAGCGTGACAGCGCGATCGCGGCGCTACTGGCTCCGGCTTGTCGGGGTGAGACAACCCAACAGCCCCAGCCTGCCCCGCCAACCCCAAGCCTCATGCCTCACCTGCGAAAACCCACCGCTCAAGTCCGGTACGGCAACGGGTTCCGAGAGGATCAGTCAGGCGGGGCGCCGACTGGCCAGCTCCTTCGCCTCCAGGGGGAGCGCGTCGGCGGGCCGCAGCCGCGGCAGCAGGTCCGGCTCCAGGGTCAGGGCGCGGAAGGTGAGTTCGACCGTTACGTCGTGGTCGGGCCGGTGGACGACGGCGATGCGGTCGCCCGCCCGGATCTCGCCGGGGTGGAGTACACGCAGATACGGGCCGGGGCGGGCGGCGGCGGTGAACTGCTTGAGCCAGCCGTCGCGGTCCAGCCAGCCCTGGAACGTCGAACAGGGGATCCGCGGGCAGGACACCTCCAGGACCACGTCCGACCCGATCCGCCAACGTTCGCCGATCAGGCTGTTGTTGACGTCGATGCCCAGAGTGGTGAGGTTCTCCCCGAAAACGCCGTTGGGTAGTGGCCGCCCCAACTCGGCTTCCCAGTCGTCGAGATCCTCACGGGCGTAGGCGTAGACGGCCTGATCGGCGCCGCCGTGGTTCTTCACGTCGTACGCTCGATCGCCGGCGAGACCGACCTCGCCGGTGCCCTTGGGGCCCGGTGCGTGGACGGCGACCGGGCCGTGGACGGGCCGCTTGTCGATGCCCGTGGTGCTGGGGCCCCTCTTCCACGGATTGGACCGGGGCCTGCCGACGTTGAGGGAGAGCAGCATCATCATGGGGTGTGACGGTAGGCGGCCGGCTCAGGTGCCGCGACTGATTTCGGGCGGCCCTCCGAGGGGCGAGTGGGGAGCAGTGGTGGGCGCCTGCACGATGGAAACGTGGAGTGCCCCACGACCTTGTCGTGTGGCCCGGGCTCCTCTGTGTAGCACCCAACATCACGTCGCCGCCATCGTCGCCGCGATGAGCTCGCGCGCCTGCTGGCCGTACACGGCCGAGGACTGGAGCAGGCCGAACGCCTTGCGGAACACCGCCAGCCTGGGCGGCTCCGTGATCGTCTCGGATCCGCGGAAGCCCTCGACTTCGATGCGGCAGTCGTCGAAGAAGGAGAAGCCCTCGGCCGGATAGATCAGGAGCCGGGCGCGGGCCGGGATGATCCCCAGGGTGAGCCCCGGCAGGGTGGTGGCGTCGAGCAGCCGCTGCAGTTGGCCGCGCATGACGTCGGCGCCGCCGATGTTGGTCAGCAGAGCCTGTTCGCCCAGGAGTACGTGGTAGGTGCGTCCTTCCTGGCCGATGTACTGCGCCCGGGCGGTCCGGGCGGCGACGCCGGCCTCGATGTCGTCGGGGATCTCGTGGAAGTCGACCACGAGTCGCAGCATGGCGGCGGCGTACTCCGGGGTCTGGAGGTTGCCCCAGACGACATCCGGGCTATAGCCGACGAAGTCGTGGGTGTTCTTGGCCAGGTCGAGGAAGCCCTGCTGCACGGGACCGGTTCCGGATTGGAGCAAGTTGTCCCAGATGGCGTTCGTGGTAGGGGAGTTTTGCATGTGGGTCATCCTTCTCTGTTGTCTGGTCCACCGCTGCCTCGCACACGGGTGGGACGTCGATAGGGTCGACTTTTCACCGCGCGAGTTCGGCGGCGCGACGGTGGGTTTGGCGCCCGGGCGGCGGTCGGGTTCGGTTTTTGTGGAGCCGGGTTCGGAGGTGGGGCGTTGGTTAGGGTCTCTGTCGTCCCGTGGCCTCGGCACTGCCTTGCAGATCCGTCGGTGGGACTCGGCGAGGGACTGTCAGGCCTCATGGAGTAGTGCGACGGTCCTCTGGATCTCCAGGATGGTGTTGGTGAAGTCGTCAGGGCCGCCGCCCCAGGGGTCGGCTATGCCCGGGGCGAGGGTGTGGACGGGTCGGTTGGGCCCGGCCAGGTACTGCACGGCTTGGGCGGTCTCCTCGTCCACGGCGATCAGGTCGTCGGCCCATGCGAGGAGTCCCTCGTCGAGGATTTGGCCCCGGTGGTGGGTGAGGTCGTAGCCGAGGGCGGCAGCTGCCTCGATCATCAGGGGGTGTGCGGGTTTGCCGACGTGCCAGTTGCGGAGTCCGGCGGAGCGGACGTCGAGGGTGCTGCCGGATTGCTCGGCGATGACGAGGGCAGCGATGGGGGATCGGCAGTGGTTGCCCTTGCAGATCACGAGAACTCTGCGGCGGCGGCTACTCATCGGAGTTCATCCTGGTGATCTCAAAGGTGATGACGCCGAGGGCTTCTTTGTGGGGTGGAAAGATCGCCTGGATGGTGCGCAGTTGCTCGGCTTCTGTGGCATGGGGATTGACGTCCTTGGGGTCCTCGGTGCCGAACATCTCCTTGAAGGTGGGGTAGCGGCCGACTCGGGTGACCCGGGTCAGGCATTCCTCGCCTCGGCAGGTGAAGTTGAGCAGGTCACCGATGCGGATCCGCTTCATGGAGTCGTAGGCGACGCGCACCTCGACGGTCTTCTCGCCGGAGGCGATCAGGTCGAAGTACTGCTTGTAGATCTGGATGTTGCGGGGGCGGCCGTGCGTCTGGAGTTGGTGCTTGGCCGGTTGGCGGGTGGTCATAAGGGATTCCAATGCGGTGGTGGTGTAGGACCGGTAGAAGTGCCTGGGGCTGCTGAGCATCAGCTCGCCGAGCCCCGAGAGCGCTGCCAGGTAGTCCGCTTGCGTGCCGGGCCACGTCGCGGGGTCGAGGAGCCAGCCCGACTGACCGGGGTCCGCAGCGGGCCCGTGACTGGCGGCTTCGCGAAGCAGACTCTTGGAGAGCTTTCCGCCGTCGCTGCCGAGGACCTGCGGGGTGAAGAGCCGCAACGGCAGTGAGCCCGACGGGATGCCAATCGAAACGTGTGCGCCGTCGACGAGTTGGCAGCCGAACGCCCAGTCGCCGCCTTTGACCATGACGTGCAGTGTGCCGTCATCGGGCGGGTACGAGCGCTCCTTGACCACGTTGCGGTACAGCGTCGCCAGGTCCAGGTAGCCGCCGCCGAGCGGGGTGATGTCCGCCTCGTAGCGCCCGTGCTCATGGCACATCGCCTCGAACAGCGCGCCCGAGCCGTCGAGTTCCAGCAGCCGCGTACGGTCGGCATACTTCTCGGTCCACCCGCACACCGGGCAGGGCAGCCGGATGTGCGCGGTGCCGCTGGCCGGAGCGAGCCAGTAGCGGATCTCCTCCAGGTACTCCAGCGTGCGGAGGAACTCGGCGCGGAACTCCGGGGTCGCCTGCTGCTCGGTGTATGTGCTGATGCCGTACTCGACGCCGGTTCGTTGGGTCATCGTGTCGAACAGCGGCGAGTAGTGCTCGGTCACCAGGGCGCGGATGCCATCGTCGGCAAGCTGGTGATGGTATGTCAGCTGGTACTTGCGGCCGTCGGATGTGATGGTTCGTGCCGGGGCGTTGTCGAGCGCAGTGAAGGCGACTGCGACATCGACGCCGAACTCGTCGCGGGCTCGCTCGGCGATTAGGAACGACAGACTCTGCACCAGATGTGTGCCGATGTGCGGACGCCCGTTGATCTGAGTGCCAACGGCGAACTCGATCCGCTCCACCACCGTATCCAGGAGGCGAGGCCGCATGATGTCCAGGGCATCGTTAACGGCGTTGGCCAGCACGGTGTTCGGTGATCTGAGAAGGTCGGCAGTATTCAAGTCGTGCCTCCGCTCTACTCGTGAGCTGACTGGCAGACGGCTCAGTGCTCGTGTCGGTGGCGCATGCACTTTGCATGCACGTGCTGCAAGGCGGTCAATGGCGGCGTTCGGCCCTCCTTATCCGCCAGAGCCCCAGCATGACATCGGGGACACGCATTTGGACACGGCTGGCTCCCCTGTTCGACTCTGCGGGCGAGAAGCCACATTAGGGGTATCGTAGGCCACATTCCATTCCTATTCGCGTATCCGCATAAACTCGTCCGCTCGATCCAGAAGGAAGGCAGTAGCCTCCGCATCTCGCAATGCATGCTCCATGAACAATTCGAACAGTTCGATGTGATAACCGACGTCCTGCGGCGTGCGTAGAACAACCTCCCCGGAGAACAACTCAACGGTCACCAGTCTGTCGTCATAGATAACGAAGATGTTCATGGGGGTGGCGGGGACCTGGACTGTCTGCGGGATGATCGCAATATCCACATTGGCCTTCTCGGATACCTGGGCCAAGTGGGTGGCCTGAGCGGCCATGACCTCTGCTGGTGCGCGGCGCCATCTGATGGCTTGCTCAGTCATGAGGAAGACGAATCTGCGGCGCAGGTCGTCCAAGATGGCTTGACGGTCCATGCGGGCCCGTACGACGCGGGCCACGTCTCGGGCCGGCTCGCTCCTCACCCCAGGTCGGAGCGTTGCAGCGGCGTACTCCGACACGTGCAGCAGCCCGGTTGGGATGGCCGGGAGGAAGTGCCGCATCAAGGTCGATGACTCTTCAAGGGCCTTCAGCTCGGCTTGCTTCTGATGCAACCCGAGACGTGCGTAAGCGCGCCACGCCTTGTAGTCCATATTCGCAGCACGAGCGAGTTCAAGAAGCTCTCGCGCGACTTCCTCAGGAACGTCCAGTGCTGCGAGAATCCGTTCGACGTCGATGACACTCGGGAGTGTATTCCCCGTTTCTATCCGACTGATCTTCGCTTGGCTCATCTGGCAGCGAACGGCTAGGCGGCTACCAGATAGGCCAGACGCCAAGCGGAGGCTCCGAAGAGCCTCCGCTAGGTCTTTCCGCTGGCGTCCTTGGTGTTCAGGATCGAGCACTGTTCCACTCTGCGAAGGAGACGGATTCAGCCAGCGCGAGGTCACGCCAGCGAAGGTATTTCGGGATGTCCGGGTTCTCGATCAGCGTCCGATTGATCTGTGTTCCATCTGGCCGATAGTTCATGTGGACGACAACGGACTCATCGAACATCCAGAAGTCTTGCTCAGGCAGGTCGAGGCTCCGCCTCGTCAAGTCCACGATGCGGTAGTCCTCACCGGCTGCGACGTTGCCCGGGATGCACCACTCGAACAGGTACCGGCTGTAGTCGGTGAGCGGCAGCCGAACCAGCTTGGCGCGGGTCATCACCCGGCCCTTGGCCCGGTGATCCCGGATGCGATCGTGCCAATCGGCATTGAAGCCTTCGGGCAGCGGGTCGCCAGAGAGGAAGCTCGCGAGCGTCTCAGCCTCGAACGGCATCGTGTAAATCTGGTGAGCCTCCAGCCGAAAGGCGGAGTGCTTGAAGTCCCGTAGGTAGCTCTGCCACTCGTCACCGTCCAAGAGCACGGGCAGCCTCCCACAGCACGTTCTCGGGGATGGTCACGATCGCCTCGCCGCCGGGCGTGGTGTGGCCAGTCGTATAGCCCTGGACCGCCAGGGTCCCCGGCTTGTTCGTGGTGAAGATCGTCGGGCAATCGCCGTTGCCGCACTTGTCGTCACCGGACGTCCCACACGGCCCACCGGCGATCACGGTCAGCTTCAGTTCGTCCTCCACTGGCTTCCCCTCCTGTAGTCGTGACAGCACGCTACGGACCGTCCATGCCCTGTTACAAGGGCGGCGTGCTCGTATTCGCGTTCTCGCATAATTCCGTGTCCGGTCAGGAGGAGGCCCCCGCTCGACAGTCGATGCTCTGTCGAGATCGCTGAGTTCGCCGAGTCCCTTGCGAGCGGCGCGCTGCTCGCCAAGGCACGCCTACGCGAGCTGGCGGTGACCGATGGCGGCATAGAGGTCTACTGGTACAACACGTTGCCCGTCGAGCGCATCATCAGGCTGGACACCACCCTCTATGTGGCAGCTTCTCGGCCGCGTGGAAGGGGCACGAGTTCGCTACGTACAAGCTGGTTTGATGGGACGTTGATGGACGCGCACCGAGTCATTTGAGGAGGAGACATTGGCGATCGAGGCCGAGTTGAAGGCGGTCGTGCGAGACCCTGAGGGCGTGATGGAGGCTCTGGAGAAGACCCATGGGTACGGCCGGCCTGAGGTCTACAAGGACACCTACTACGATGCCAGCGACAGTGCGCTCTCGACTGGCGATCGCGAACTGCGGATTCGCACCGTGCACTCGGCAGGCGACACCCGGACCGTGCTGACTTACAAGGGTGCACGGCTGGATGAGGCCTCTGGGTCGAAGCCGGAGCACGAGACCCGTGTCGAGGATGCCGCCGCGGCGCACGCGATCCTGCGAGGGCTCGGCTATCGTCCGGCGATCGAGTTCGAGAAGCGCTGCCGGAACTACACCTTCGACCATGCGGGCCGGCGGATGCTCGCCACGCTCGTGCGAGTGCCTGAGCTGGACGGCACGTTCATCGAGGTAGAGACAGCCGCCGAGACCGAGGTTGAGCTGCCGGAGGCGCTGGCCGCGGTTTGGACCGTGCTTGAGGGTCTAGGGATCGCTGAAGCGGACCTGACGACCGAGCTCTATACGGATGCGGTAGCCGCAGCGCGCTGAGGCGGAGCAGCCTGGCGGATTCGTCTAGAGCTTTGAGTTGCTGCTGGTTGCGATGATGGCCCAGGCGCCTGATCAAGGGCCACGCTGTCGTCTCGGTGGCCTGTTCGCGTGCCGCGGCCATGTACTCGGCCTTGATCTCAACAGACACGCCTACGGCCGTCAGACGTTCCCGCTGCGCTGCCCCGAGCTGTGTTCTGTTCACTCGCCGTACTTGGCCCACCAGTCCGCGAACGGCTCGGCACGCGCCAGGGCGGTGTTCCGATAGGCCAGAAACTCCGCGAGCTGTCCAGGGCCAAGGAACTCGACGCCGAGGTACTTGCCGTTGCCGTCGTAGCTCATTGCGGCCACGGTCTCGTCATCGAACAGCCAGAAGTCCGGTGCCTCGGGGATCGGGTTCTCGCGATCGGTGGTATCGAGAATGAAGAACTCTTCACCGGCCGCCATGTTCCGCTGGTACCCCCACGCGAGTTCGAACCGGAGGTAGTCGGTGAGCGGGCGCGACACGATGTGGACGCGGTACATGCGTTTGCCGGATTGTGTGGCGTTGCTGACGGTCCTGACCCATCCGGCGCTCTTGTACTCGTCCGGCTGCTCCTCGCCGGCGAGGAAAGCGTGGTACGCCTCGATGCCGCCGGACTGGCTGTAGTCGTCCAGGGTTTCCAGGCGGAACGCCTCCCGGTTGAACTCCGAGAACCAGTCCCCGAGGGTTCTAGATGAGGTTGTCACGAACAGCCTTTCGGATGAGCTCGATCGGGATCTCGACCAGCTTCTCGTGTGACGGGATCTGGAGGCCGTGCTCCGTCACCTGCTCGCCCTGCACCGCGAGCGTGCCCCGGTCGGTCAGGTACAGGGTCGGGCACTCGCCGTCATCGCAGGAACCTACAAGCCGTGTCAGTTGCACCGGTGCTCCCTCTGTCGGGTTGCGATGTCGGGTTCGATCCTCTCGGGCTCACTCAGCGAGAGGCAAGGACCCTGAGTTTCCGTTACTGGAAACTGAGTTCTGTTCCGCGTTTGGACGATTCACAAGAAACTCTGGCCAAATGACCACGCAGGACCGACGGGATCGTCGAGGTCGGGTGGGACGTCACCTGGTCCGAAGGTTGGCGATAAACGCCTGCCAGGAGTCAGCCGGGATGACGAGGGCGGGGCCGTTGGGGTCCTTGGAGTCGCGGACGGGGACGTGGCCGGTGATGTTGTCGGCCACCTCGACGCAGTTGCCCTGGTTGGTGCTGTGAGAGCTCTTGCGCCAGGAGAGGTGGCTCAGGTCGATACCGGTCCGATCCGTCTGCATCACTCAAGTTCCTTTGCAATCCGCGTGATCAGCCGTCGCGATGGTTCGATGTCAAGCGCGGCCGCTCGGAGTCGATCGAACACCTCGTTGTACGCCGCGACGTCGACATCTCGCTCAAGGTAGAGGCTACTCGTTTGGTTCTCGGTGTACACCACGTCGAGATCGTTTCGGACGGGGAACTCCAGGATGACGAAGGACCCGTGGACTCCCGGATGCGCGCCGGCGGTGAACGGCGCGACCTGAACGGTGACATGGGGTTGCCTTGAACTGCTGACCAGGCTGTGGAGTTGCTTGGCGGTGATCGTGGGACTGCCGACAATGCGACGGAGGGCGGCCTCATCCACGATCGCCCAAAGCTTCAGCGGATCTTCGCGCCGGAGCGTCGCGTTCTGACGTGCCAGGCGTACGTCGACCAGCGCGTTGATCTCCTCGGTGGAGGTGTCCGGTTGGAGCTGGCGAGTCAACGCCCGTGCGTAGTCGGCGGTCTGCAGAAGTCCCGGCACGAGTGACGAGTCGTAGCTTCGGACTGACGCAGCTTCAGCCTCGAAGCTGATGAACGACGCGTACCGCTGCGACAGCACGTCTGAGTACGGCTGCCACCACATCCGTCGCTTGTTGTCCCGGGCGAGGGCGGCGAGTGCTTCGCGGGTCTCCTGGTCCGTGACCTGGTAGACGTCGAGCAGCTTCTCGATCTCATGGGCGCGGACGCCGGAGCGGCCGGTTTCGACGCGGCTGACCTTGGACTGGTGCCAGTCGAGGCGGGCGGCGATCTCGTCGACGGTGAGTTTGAGTTGGTCGCGGATCTTGCGGAGCTCCGCGCCCAGCATCCGACGACGCACAGTCGGTGTAGCTACCACGTCCGTACCTCCGGGACATCGGTGTGTTGCGTGGGCGGGGCAGTGGCTTGGCTCGAATCGGAAAGTGCATATGACTTTTGACGATGGAGTTGCACGTCACTGTCCGCAGGGAGCATGCTACGTCATGTAGCCGAGGCTGCGGCGGACAGTGACGTTTGTGATCCGTCTGGGGAGTCTTTTTGCCCGGATCCAGTCGCCAGTGGGGGCATGCCCGCGTCCAAATCCCTTCACCTGCACAACTGTTAGGGAGCACCACCATGTCTGAAACCCTGATCCAGCCCGCCCAGGACCCGCAGACCGCAGAGGGGTGGCTCCCCTGTACCGGGCGCGCTCCGTTGCTTGCGCGCCGGGTGTTGCGGGAGTTGCTGGCCAGGGTTGACGGGGGTGGGCGGTTCCTTGAGGACGGGGAGCTGTTGGTGAGTGAGTTGGTGACGAACGCGCTGGAGCACGGCATGCAGGCGGCCGGACAGCGGATCGGGTACACGTTCCGTGTGGAGGGCGACGTCCTGCATCTCGTCGTCGAGGACGAGAGCGAGCAGAAGCCGATTCCGCGTCAGGTGGACGGCAGCCAGGAGTCCGGGCGGGGGCTGCTCCTGGTGGAGGTGCTGGCTGCGGAGTGGGGGTTCGAGCCGCGGAAGGGTGGAGGGAAGCGCGTGTGGGTGAAGGTTCGCTGCGTCAGCTGACCCGCTCGCGCTTGGGTAGCAGCCGCCGCGCCCCCGGTCCCTCCTGGCCCTGCACGTCGTGCGGGTTGTAGAGCGCGCACCGCCCGAGCGACAGACACCCGCACCCCACGCAGCCCGTCAGGTGGTTCCGGAGGCGCTGGAGGTCGGCGATCTGCTCGTCGATGCGGGACTGCCAGGCTGTCGCGACTGGGCGCCACTCCGCGAGGGTGGGGGAGCGGTCTGCTGGGAGGTCGGCCATGGCGTCGCGGGCCTCTTCCAGTGAGAGGCCCACCGTCTGGGCCGCCTTGATGAAGGCGAGCCGCCTGAGGGTCTGCCGGGCGTAGTGGCGGCGGCCGCCCGCCGTGCGTTCGGCGTGGATCAGGCCGAGGTCCTCGTAGTAGCGCAGGGCGGAGTGGGCGATGCCGCTGCGGGCGGCGAGTTCGCCGATGGTGAGGCGGTCACGAGGTGGGACGGTCATGGAAGTGATCTTACTGCTTGACCTCAAGTCGGCTTGAGGTTGCAGAGTTACAGCCATGACCACGACGTACGCGGAGCTCCCCCGCCTGATGGGACGCATGACCGGTGCCGAGAAGCACGGCCCGGCAGCCACCTCGACCCTGGACGCGCTCTGGGTGCTCTACGACCGGGTGCTGCGCGGCACCCCCGGTGACCCCGACCGGGACCGCTTCCTCCTCTCCAAGGGCCACGGCCCGATGGCCTACTACGCCGTGCTCGCCGCCAAGGACCTGATGCCCGAGGAGTGGCTCGACGGCTTCGGCGGCTATGACTCGCCGCTCGGCCACCACCCGGACCGGGTGCTGATCCCGGCTGCCGAGATCGCTTCCGGGTCGCTCGGGCACGGGTTGCCGCTCGCCGTCGGCACTGCGCTCGGCCTCCGGGCCCAGGGGAACCGGGCCGCCATCTGGACCCTGATCGGTGACGCCGAGTTCGACGAGGGCTCCAACCACGAGGCGCTCGCCTACGCCGGCGCGCTCGGCCTGGACCGCCTGCACACCATCGTCATCGACAACTCCTCGGCCAGCCACGCCTGGTCGGGCGGTATCGCGGCCCGGTTCGCGGCTCACGGGTGGTCAGCGGAGACCGTCGACGGCCACGATCACGAAGCTCTGTACGCCGCTTACACCACCCCGCACCCCGGGCGGCCGCACGCCGTCATCGCTCAGGTCGAGCCGAAGAACTAAGGAGCAGAACCAATGGACACCATGCGCGAGCGCTTCATCACCGTCACCACCGAACTGCTCACCGAAGACCCCCGAACCGCCCTGGTGCTGGCCGACATCAGCGCCGCCTCCTTCGGCCAGGCCCAGCAGGCGCACCCCGACCGCGTGCTCAACGTCGGCATCCGCGAGCAACTGCTGATCGGGGTGGCCGGCGGGCTGGCGCTCACCGGGATGCGCCCGATCGCCCACACCTTCGCCAGCTTTCTGGTCGAACGGCCCTTCGAGCAGATCAAGTTGGACCTGACCCACCAGGGCGTGGGAGCCGTCCTGGTCAGCGCGCTGGGCTCCTACGACTGGCCGGCCGGCGGCCGCACCCACATGTCACCCGGCGACGTCGCCCTCCTCGACACCCTCCCCGACTGGACGATCCACGTCCCCGGCCACCCGGATGAGGCCGAGGCTCTGCTCCGCCACGCCGTGGCCGACGGCGACCGCAACGTCTACGTTCGCCTGTCGAACCACAGCAACCACGCCCCGCACCACGCAGAGCCCGGCCGCTTCCTGACGATGCGCCAGGGCTCCGAGGCCACCGTCATCGCCGTCGGCCCGATGCTGGACGCCGTTCTCGCCGCGACCGCCGACCTGGACGTCACCGTGCTCTACGCCAGCACCGTCCGCCCGTTCGACGCGAAGACCCTCCGCGCCACCGGGCACACCGACGTGGTCATCGTCGAGCCCTACCTGGCCGGAACCTCCAACAACGAGGTGCACCAGGCGCTCGCCGATCTGCCGCACCGGGTGCTCGGCCTGGGCGTGCCGAAGGCCGAGCACCGCCACTACGGCAGCATGGACGAGCACCTGCACGCCTACGGCCTGGACGCCGCCGGGATCCGCGAGCAGATCCTCAAGTTCACGACGAAGCAGCAGCCGAAGCAGCAGCCGAAGCAGCAGTCGAAGCAGCAGTCGAGGTGATGACGCAGGAGCGCGGCCCCAGCCAACTCCTGGATACCTCGCCCCAGCTGAGCACCACCTCGCCCGCCGGTAGGTCCACCGGCTTCTCGCCGAAGTTGACCGCGATCCGGAACCGCCCCCGGTGCACGGTGAGCCGGCCGGCCTCCTCGTCGAAGTCGACCCGCACCCGGCTCAGGTCCGGGTCGGCCAGCTCCGGCGAGGACTTCCGCAGCCGGATCAACTCCCGGTACCACTGGAGCAGTTCGGCATGGAGCCCGGTCCGGGTCTCGCTCCAGTCCAGGACGGAGGCCCGCACGGTGGCCGGGTCCTGCGGATCGGGGACCTCCTCCGCCGTCCAGCCGTACGCCTCGAACTCCCGCCGCCGCCCCTGCCGGACGGCCTCCGCCAGCCCGGGGTCGGTGTGGTCGGTGAAGTACTGCCACGGTGTGCTCGCCCCCCACTCCTCACCCATGAACAGCATCGGTGTGAACGGCGAGGTGAACACCAGCGGCGCGGTCAAGGCCAGTTGGCGAGGAAGCAACCGGTCTCCGATCGCCCGGTTCCCCACCTGGTCATGGGTCTGCGCGTACCCGAGCAGCCGCTGTCCGTACGCCACCGGGAACGGCCGCCCGTGGTGCCGCCCGCGGAACGACGACCACGTCCCGTCATGGAACCACCCCCGGGTGAGCACTCGTGCCAGCGCGGCCATCGGCGCCCGCCCGAAGTCGGCGTAGTACCCCTGCGATTCACCGCTCGCCGCCGCGTGCAGCGCATGGTGGAAGTCGTCGCTCCACTGCGCGGTGAGGCCGTAGCCGCCGGCCTGCCGGGGCGAGGTGTGCCGGGGGTTGTTGAGGTCCGACTCGCCGATCAGGAACAGCGGCCGCCCCACCGACGCCGCAAGGACATCCACAGCGGTCGACAGTTCCTCCAGGAAGTGCACCGCGCGGTCGTCGACCAGCGCGTGCACCGCGTCCAGCCGCAACCCGTCGATCCGGTAGTCGCGCAGCCAGGTGAGCGCGCTCTCCCGCAGGTAGGCGCGCACCTCGTCCGAACCCGGCGCGTCCAGGTTCACCGCCGAACCCCACGGCGTCTGGTGCCGCTCGGTGAAGTACGGGCCGTACGCGGGCAGGTAGTTGCCGCTCGGCCCCAGGTGGTTGTGCACCACGTCCAGGATCACCCCGAGCCCCAGCCCGTGCGCCGCGTCCACGAAGTGCTTCAGCCCGTCCGGCCCGCCGTACGGCTCGTGCACCGCCCATGGCGCGACCCCGTCGTAGCCCCACCCGCTGCGCCCGGGGAACGGGCAGACCGGCAGCAACTCGACGAAGTCCACGCCCAGTTCGACCAGATGCCGCAGCCGCTGCTCCGCCGCCGCGAAGGTGCCCTCCCCGGTGAAGGTGCCGACATGCAGCTCGTACACCACCGCACCGGCCAGCGGCCGCCCCCGCCACGTGGACGACGACCACCGGTAGGCGCCGTGGTCCACCAGCCGGCTCAACCCGTCGGGGCCGTACGGCTGGCGGGCCGACCGCGGATCGGGCAGCGCCCGCCCGCCGTCCAGCCGGAAGCCGTAGTCGAGCCCGGCCGGGGCCTCGCCGCGCCACCAGCCGCCCTCGCCGCAGGTCAGCGGATGGGCGGTGCCGTCGACCTCGACGTCGACGCGGCCCGCGGACGGGGCCCAGACCTGGTATTCCACGGTTACTCCTGGATGAGCAGGGCGGCGGCGGTGACCTCGCCGGTGAACTGACGGTCCGTCAACAGATCGCGCCACTGCCCCGGCAGATCGAGCGTAACCGGAGTGGCGCGCTGGGCGAGGGTGTACGGAAGTCGCGGGGCGACGATCGTCAGGTTGGACCCGCGCTGGTACACCACCAGGTGCGGGTCGGCTTCCACCGGCCGGTACGGACCGAGCGGTCTGGGAAGGTGCAGTGCCATCCGGGTCAGCGCCAGCTTGCGGCGGTCGAACTCGGAGAGCTCCGACTCCGGCCGGTCGAACACCACGGGCGCCCGGTTGTCCGGGTCGACCAGGGTGTGCAGCGGCAGCTCCGAACCCTGGTAGAGGTCCGGCACCCCCGGCATGGTCAGGTGCAGCAGCGCCGCCGACAGCGAGTTGGACTGCGCGTAGGGCTCCAGGAGCGCGACGAACTCGCCGATCCGGCTGACGAGTTCGGGCGAGGCCAGAACGGCGCGGGCGTAGCCGGTGACGGCGGCCTCGTAATCGCCCTCCGGGGAGCGCCAGTTGGTGGCCTGCTTTGCCTCGCGCAGCGACTTCAGCAGCACGCCGACCAGCCGGTCAGGCTCGATCGGCCAGGCCGCCACCAGGGTTTGCCAGAGCAGCCATTCGGCGTTGCGGTCGGGCAGACCGCCGGCCAGCTCGGACCAGGCGGCGCACTCCGCCGCCCAGCGGTCGGGCAGCTCGGAGAGCACGGCGAGCCGGCAGCGGGCGTCGGCGCTGCGCTTGGTGTCATGGGTGGAGAGCACCGTCATGGTGTGCGGCCAGTGCTGCTCCATCCACTTGGCCCAGCAGTGGAAGTCGGCCGGGTCCAGGCCGGGGTGGGCCGGGTCGCCGCCGACCTCGTTGAGGCTGAGCAGCGGGTGGTAGCGGTAGAAGGCGGTGTCCTCCACGCCCTTGGCGGCCACCGCCGAGGCGGTCTGGGCGAACCGGGTGCGGAACTCGTCCTTGGCCGGGCTGGAGCCCAAGTGGCCCTGGGTGAGCAGCTCGACGAACTGCTTGGTGGTCTCCGGCACCGTTATGGTCCGCTCGGCGGGGAACGGGTAGGGCCGGTAGACGGTGTAGTGGGTGAACAGGTCGCACAGTGCGGTGCGCACCGCGAGCGGCGTGTGGTCGGCCAACTCCGGTTCCTCGGTGCCGATCCGCTCGGCGAGCCGCACCAGGCGGTTGATCTCGGCGGCCAACTCGCCGTGCGCCACCGTCATTTCGGCCCGGCCCAGGCGGGCTGCCTCGGCCGCGTTGGTGTGCACGTCGGTGTACTGGGCGTAGCGCTCGGCGAGTCGGGCGACGCCCGCGCGGTCGGTCAGCACGCCGTCGATGTGACGCAGTGCGTCATAGCCGGTGGTGCCCGCGCAGGCCCAGTCCGGCGGGAGGTGCTCCAGGCCGCTGAGGATCTTCTCCACCACGGTGTAGGCGCCGTTGCTGCCCTCGGCCAGCCTGGCCAGGTAGCCGCGCGGATCGGCCAGGCCGTCCGGGTGGTCCACCCGGAAGCCGTCGATCACGCCCTCGGAGTGCAGCCGCAGCAGCACCGCGTGGGTGGCCTGGAAGACCTCGGGGTCCTCGACCCGCAGCGCGATCAGGGTGTTGATGGTGAAGAAGCGGCGGTAGTTGAGCTGGCTGTCGGCCAGCTTCCACCAGGCCAGCCGGTAGTGCTGGCGGTTCAGCAGCTCGGTCAGCGGCAGGTGCTCGGTGCCCGGCCGCAGCGGGAAGACGTGGTCGTAGTAGCGCAGGGTGTCCCCGTCGACCTTCAGCTGGTCCAGCACCGCGCCGAGCCGGTCGCCCAGCACCGGCAGCAGGATCCGGCCGTTGTGCGCCGCCCAGTCGATGTCGAACCAGCGCGCGTACGGCGACCGGGGACCGTGCCGCAGCACGTGCCAGAGCGGGGAGTTGAGGGATTCGGGGACCGGCACCGCCATGTGGTTGGGCACGATGTCGGCGATCAGCTTGAGACCGTGCTGCCGGGCGGTGGCGGCGAGCGCGCGCAGGGCGCGCTCGCCGCCGAGCTGCTCGCTGATCCGGGTGTGGTCGACCGTGTCGTAGCCGTGGGTCGACCCCGGGGCGGCCTCCAGCAGCGGGGAGAGGTGCAGATGGGACACGCCGAGCCCGGCCAGGTACGGGACGGCGGCGGCGGCATCCGCAAGCGTGAACGAGGGTTGGAGCTGCAGCCGGTAGCTAGCAGTTGGTGGTGAGATCACAACCCATTGCTACCCGGTCGGCAGGTGCGGCACGACCGGTTTCGCCCGACCGGGTTCAATGACGTCGCTTGACCGGTCGTTGAAGCACCAGCAAGGAGCGGTCGGTCAGCTTGATCTCCTCGCCGGCGTTGAACCGAACCCCGGTACCCGGAGTCGGGAGTGTCGCAAGCGTGGTGTCGACCACGACTTGCCACAGTTCACCGAGATCCCGGGGAACGGTGAATTTCAGCGACTCGTAGTGCGCGTTGAACAGCAGCAGGAACGAGTCGTCGGTGATCCGCCCGCCGCGCCGGTCCGGTTCGGAGATCGCCGCGCCGTTCAGGAAGACCGTCAGCGACTTGGCGTAGCTGGTGGACCAGTCCTGCTCGGTCATCTCCTCGCCGCCCGGGGTGAACCAGGCGATGTCGGTGAGCGCGTCGTTCGCGCTGGCCACCGGCCGGCCGCGGAAGAACCGGCGGCGGCGGAAGACCGGGTGGTTGCGGCGCAGCCAGACCATGCCCTGGGTGAACTCCAGCAGCGGGCAGTCGTGCGGCCAGTGCACCCAGGAGAGCTCGTTGTCCTGGCAGTAGGCGTTGTTGTTGCCCAGCTGGGTGCGGGCCAACTCGTCGCCGTGCGAGAGCATCGGCACTCCCTGGGAGAGCAGCAGGGTGGCGATGAAGTTGCGCTGCTGGCGGTTGCGCAGCTCGTTGACGGCCGGATCGCCGGTCGGGCCCTCGACGCCGCAGTTCCAGGACCGGTTGAACGATTCGCCGTCCCGATTCTGCTCGCCGTTGGCCTCGTTGTGCTTGTCGTTGTACGAGACCAGGTCGTGCAGCGTGAAACCGTCGTGGCAGGTGACGAAGTTGATGGAGGCGATGGGCCGCCGGCCGTCGTGCTGGTAGAGGTCGGAGGAGCCGGTCAACCGGGAGCCGAACTCGGCGAGCGTGGCGTTCTCCCCGCGCCACAGGTCGCGCACGGTGTCCCGGTACTTGCCGTTCCACTCCGTCCACAGCGGTGGGAAGTTGCCCACCTGGTAGCCGCCCTCGCCGACGTCCCAGGGCTCGGCGATCAGCTTCACCTGGGAGACCACCGGGTCCTGCTGGACCAGGTCGAAGAACGAGGACAGCCGGTCCACCTCGTGGAACTGCCGTGCCAGGGTTGCCGCGAGGTCGAACCGGAACCCGTCGACGTGCATCTCGGTGACCCAGTACCGCAGCGAGTCCATGATGAGCTGCAGCACGTGCGGCGAGCGCATCAGCAGGCTGTTGCCGGTGCCGGTGGTGTCCATGTAGTACCGGCGGTCGGCGGCCAGCCGGTAGTACGAGGTGTTGTCCAGGCCGCGCATCGACAGCGTCGGGCCCAGGTGGTTGCCCTCGGCGGTGTGGTTGTAGACCACGTCGAGGATCACCTCGATCCCGGCCGCGTGCAGCGACTTGACCATCGACTTGAACTCCTGCACCTGCTGGCCGCGATCGCCGGACGAGCAGTAGGAGCCGTGCGGGGCGAAGAAGCCGACGGTGTTGTAGCCCCAGTAGTTGGACAGCCCCAGGTCGCGCAGCCGGTGGTCGCGGACGAACTGGTGCACCGGCATCAGTTCGATCGCGGTGATGCCCAGCTTGCACAGGTGCTCGATCAGCGCCGGGTGCGCCAGTGCCGCGTAACTGCCGCGGATGTCCTCGGGGATGCCGGGATGCAGCTGCGTCAGCCCCCTGACGTGCGCCTCGTAGATCACCGACCGGTGGTAGTCGGTGCGCGGCGGACGGTCGTTGCCCCAGTCGAAGTAGGGGTTGATGACCACCGAGTGCATGGTGTGCGGGCCCGAGTCCAGGTCGTTGCGACGGTCGGGCGCGCCGAAGTGGTAGCCGTAGACCGACTCGTCCCAGTCGATGGTCCCGCTCATCGCCTTGGCGTACGGGTCGAGCAGCAGCTTGGCACCGTTGTGGCGGTGACCGCGCGCCGGGTCGTAGGGACCGTGCACCCGGAACCCGTAGCGCTGGCCGGGCTGGATGCCCGGCAGGTACGCATGTCGCACGAACGCGTCGGTCTCACGCAGTTCGACGATCTCCTCGGAGCCGTCGGGCTGCAGCAGGCACAACTCGATGCGATCGGCGCTCTCGGAGAACACCGCGAAGTTGGTGCCCACCCCGTCGTAGGTGGCACCAAGGGGTACGGCTGCCCCGGCCAGACCTGCATATAGCCTCAACTTCCCTGATGTCGAGGGGAGCTGACGCTCCCTCGGGAGTCGGCGCACCGCTGGCTGCGGTATGCCCGGGTGGCGCACGTCACATGTCCGCGCCCCGCCCAGCGTGACGCACGGCACACTGCCGACTGACACACTGTCATTGGCATGGATGCCGCTCCGAGCGCATTCTGACGCCCTTTCGGGGCGCATTAACCCGAACGAGCGGCCAGCCGGAGGGGTTGCCCAGGTCTGCGCCCGTGCTGTCGCAGACCCGTCCTGACGCTCTATCGAGTCGCCCGGCAGCCGGCCGCAACCCGGGCTCGCACTGGGCTGCCCGGCTGCCCGGCCGGGCAGTACCCTTGATCGTCACGTCGCCTCCAGCCGGGGAGGGGCGGCCGAGAGGTGAGGTAGCGCATGGGGTTCCCCGCCGACGACTGGCCGGACGGGCCCCCGCTCGGCTCGGGTTCGAGAGCCGAGGCGCCGACCGTGGTGCTCGGTTCCCCGGGCGGCGGGCGCCTACTGCCTGGTCAGGGGAGCACCGAGGCCGCCGCGCCCGGCTGGACCGGCGAGCAGTGGCAGCGCGCCTACCAGCGGGTCCGGCTCACCGGCCGCGCCTACGTCTGGCTCAACCTCGTCGAGCAGCGGCTGCGCGCCCTGCTCGACCAACTGCTGCGCCCGGTGTACGCCCCCGCGCACGGCGCGGACTGGGTGACCGCCGCCGCCGGGCCGGTCGGCGAGGAGTGGGTGCGCCGGGCCGCCGCGGTGCGCGAGGTCAGCCGGCGCAAGGGGTACCTGCTGGACCCGGCCGACGACGACCCGCTGGTCTTCCTCACCCTGCCGCAGCTGCGCGAACTGATGGTGCAGCACTGGCCGTGCTTCGAGCCGTACCTCGACGACCGGCGCGAGATCGAACTCGCGCTGGACGAACTGGAGGTGGCGCGTCACGTCGTCTCCCGCAACCGCAGCCTGTCGGCCACCGTGCTGGCGCAGACCGAGCGGGCCGCCGCCCGGGTGCTCGGCCTGCTGGACGGGCGGCCGGCGGCATCCGCCGCACCGCCCTCCGACGTCATCGAGGAACTGGTGGCCGGCCGGTTCGCCGATGTCGCCGCGGTGCACGCCGACCGGGTGCGGCTGCAGCGCGACCTACCGGTGGAGGACCTGCTGGAGGGCGCCCGGCGGCTGGACGCGATCGGCATCGGGCTCGGCATGCTCTGTCAGAACTTCACCGGCAAGCGGCTGGTGCGCCTCGCCTCCGACGGCTGCCGGGCCCGGCTGCTCTTCCTCAACCCGGCGAGCAGCGCGGTCCGCCGCCGGGAGCGGGAACTCGGGCTCGGCCGCGGCGAGCTGTCCCGCTCGATCGAGATGAACATCATGCACGTCCGCCGGGTCCGGGCCCGGCTGCGCGACCCGGGCGGCTTCGAGATCCGGGTCTTCGACGAGACCCCGCGGTTCACCGCCTACCTGGTGGAGGGCGCCCGGGTGCCCGGCTCACGGCGGCGCACCGGCGACCTCGGGGTGGTGCAGCCGTACCTGCGCCGGGCGCGCGGGATCGAGTCGCCGGCGCTGGTGCTGCGCGCGGCGGCCGGCGGCGGGGAGGACGGCGAGCAGGGGCTGCTGGACGTCTACCGCGAGGAGTTCGAGGGGGTGTGGACCGACTCCCGGCCCATCAACTGAGGCTCGCACCGGACCCCCCTCTCGTGCCGCGACTAAGGTATGCCTAAGCTAACCTTGGTCGCAGTCGCGGCCCACGCACGCCTAGGGGAGTTCACCACCGATGTGGGACGACGCGTTTCCAAGCTTTCTGATCGGGCTTCGGGAGGGCCTGGAAGCGGGACTCATCGTCTCGATCCTGGTCGCCACCCTGGTCCGCTCCGGTCAGAAGGGCCGGCTGCCGCAGGTCTGGACGGGTGTGCTGGCCGCGATCGCGCTGGCGCTCAGCTTCGGCGCCGTCCTCACCTTCACCGCGGCCAACCTCTCCGGCACCGCGCAGGAGGCCTTCGGCGGCGCCCTCAGCCTGATCGCCGTCGCCTTCGTCACCGCGATGGTGTTCTGGATGCGCAAGTCGGCGCGCAACCTCTCCACGCAGATCCGCGAGAAGGTCACCGCGGCGCTCGGGATGGGCGCCGGCATGCTGGTCGTCACCAGCTTCCTGGCCGTGGGCCGGGAGGGCCTGGAGACCTCGCTCTTCCTGTGGACCACCGCCCGCTCCGCCGGTGAGGCCACCGGCCCGGCGATCGGCGCCGGGATCGGCCTGGTGCTCGCCGCCGGCCTCTGCTGGGGCCTGTACCGCCGGGTGCTGAAGATCAACCTGACCAGGTTCTTCACCTACACCGGCATGGTCCTGATCGTGATCGCCGCCGGGGTGCTCAGCTACGGGCTGCGCGACCTGCAGGAGGGCGGCGTGCTGCCCGGCGGGCACGCCTACGCCTTCGACCTGAGCGGCACGCTGGACGCCGGCTCCTGGTACGCGACGCTGGTGCAGGGCGTCTTCAACATCACCGTCACCATGACCTGGCTGCAGGTGGTCGCCTACGCGGTCTACCTGGCCGTGGTGATGACGTTCTTCGTCCGCGGGGTGCGGGCGGCGGCGCCCAAGGCCGAGGCCAAGCCCGAGCCGGAGGCCGCAGTTGAGGCTGCCGCTGAAATCAAGACAGTTGACGCCACCCCGACCCGCAACCGCTGGCTGCTGCCGGCCGCGCTGGTCACCGTCCCGGCCGTGGCGGCCGGCGTGGTGATCGCGGCCAGCGGCGGCAAGCCGGCCGCCGCCGCCACCGTGACCGTCTCCGACGACAAGACCCAGTGCGGCAAGGGCTTCACCACCCCGCAGCCCGGCCGGCAGACCTTCCAGATGCACAACGCCGGCTCCAAGACCTCCGAGGTCTACCTGGTCAACCCGGCCACCAACGCCGTCTACGGCGAGATCGAGGGCCTGGCCCCCGGCACCACCCGCCCGCTCACCGCCACCATCGGCAGCGGCGACCTGGCCTGGCGCTGCGTGCCCACCGGCGGCGACGCGGTCACCTCGGCGGCCGTCCACGTCACCGGTGGCGGGCAGGACGTCAAGGCGGTGCTGCCGGTCTCCGAGGACGACCTCAAGGGCCCGCTCGACCAGTACAAGGCCTACGTCAACTCCGGCCTGGCCGACCTGCTGACGCTGACCCAGAAGCTGCAGTCCGACGTGCACGGCGGCAACCTCGACGCGGCCCGCGCCGACTGGCCCACCGCCCACCTCAAGTACTCCTCGCTGGGCGCCGCCTACGGCACCTTCGCCGACCTGGACAAGAAGATCAACGGCCGCGCCGACGGCCTGCCGGACGGCGTCAACGACAAGGACTTCACCGGCTTCCACCGCGTCGAGTACGGCCTGTGGCACAACCAGAGCGCCGCCGACCTCACTCCGGCCGTCGACCAACTGACGGGTGACGTTGCCGCCTTGATCAAGGCGTTCCCGACCCAGGACTTCGACCCCGGTGACCTGCCGCTGCGCACCCACGAAATCCTGGAGAACACCCTGCAGTTCGAGCTCACCGGCGACACCGACGAGGGCAGCGGCACCAACCTGGCCACCGCCGAGGCCAATGCCGCCGGCACCCGCGAACTGCTCACCGTGCTGCAGCCGTTGATCCAGGCGCGCAGCCCGCAGCTGCTCGACACCGTCAATGCCGGAATGAAGCGGGTCGGCGACCTGCTGGCCGCCGCCCACCGCCCGGACGGCAGTTGGACCCCGGTGCAGCAGCTCGACCAGCCGACCCGGATGCAACTCAACGGCGCCACCGGCCAGTTGCTCGAAGACCTCGCCCCGATTCCCGACCTGCTTGAGATCCGGAAGTCCGCCTGATGACCAGCCAGCCCAGCTCCACCGGTTCCTGCCCGTTCCCGCACGCGGCCGCCGCCCCCGAGGCCGCCTGCCCGGCCGGTCCCGCGCGCCGCAGCTTCCTGGGCGCCGCGCTCGGCGTCGGCGCGGCCGGCGCGGCGCTGGCCGGCGGTGCCTTCGCGCTCGGCGGCGGCTCGCAGCCGGCCGAGGCGGCGGACGCCGGCGGCGCCAACGGCGTGGTGCCGTTCCACGGCGAGCACCAGGCCGGGGTGCTCACCCCGCAGCCGATGGCCGCGGCCTTCATCTCCTTCGACGTGATCGCACAGGACCGGCCCGCCCTGGAGCAGCTGTTCCACACCCTGACCGAGCGGATCCGGTTCCTCACCGCCGGCGGCACCCCGCCGGACCTGGGCGTCGGCGCACCGCCGGCCGACAACGGGATCCTCGGCCCCACCGTGCCCAGCGACAACCTGACCGTCACGGTCGGCGTGGGCGCCTCGCTCTTCGACGGCCGCTACGGCCTGGCCAAGGCCAAGCCGGTCAAGCTCGCCCCGATGAAGACCTTCCCCAACGACAACCTGCAGCCCGACGAGCTGCACGGCGACCTGTCGCTGCAGATCTGCGCCAACAGCCAGGACACCGTGCTGCACGCGCTGCGCGACATCGCCCGGCACACCCGCGGCGCGATGCAGGTCAAGTGGCGGATCGACGGCTTCCAGAACGCCCCCCGCCCGGCCGGCGCCCAGCGCAACCTGCTCGGCTTCAAGGACGGCATCGTCAACCCCGATGTGAAGTCAGGGCGCGAGATGGACCGCCTCGTCTGGGTCAAGGACGGCATGGGCGAGCCGGCCTGGGCCACCGGCGGCAGCTACCAGGTGATACGGATCATCCGGATGCTGGTGGAGTTCTGGGACCGGGTCTCGCTGGCCGAGCAGGAAAAGATGTTCGGCCGCCGCAAGGACACCGGCGCCCCGCTCGACGGCGCCAACGAGAACGACGCCCCCGACTACGCCAAGGACCCGGACGGCAAGGCGATCCCGCTGGACGCCCACATCCGCCTTGCCAACCCGCGCACCGACAAGACCGACGACACCCGCATCCTGCGCCGCGGCTACAACTACGACCGCGGCATCGACAAGGTCGGCAACCTCGACATGGGCCTGGCCTTCTGCTGCTACCAGCAGGACGTGGTCCGCCAGTTCGAGGCCACCCAGACCCGCCTGATCGACGAGCCCCTGGTCGACTACATCTCCCCGACCGGCGGCGGCTACTTCTTCGTCCTGCCCGGCGTGCGGGATGCCGGGGACTGGCTGGGGCGGGGGATGTTCGCGGCGGCGTGACGGGACGTCAGGAGCCGGTCAGATGCCGGGCAGCTGGCCGGCGCCCGGTGCGTCGACCACTTGGTCGGCGGGGGGTTCCGTGATGGTGACGGGGGAGTTGAAGGCGCTGAGGGTGAGAGTCGTGGTGCCCTTCTTCTCCTGCAGGACATAGGGCCCGGAGTCCACCGAGACGAGGATGGTCGACGTGCTGCCGTCGGCCGAGGTGTCGGTGATCCAGACCGCCTGGTGGCCGTCGGCGGATATCGTGTCGCCCTTGGTCATGGTGCCGCGCCCGTCGATCAGCTTGGAGATCATCGGGTCGAGCTGACACGTACGAAGCATGTCCTTGAGACCCGGAGAGCTGTTCGGGGTCTTGAAGTAGTGGCCTCTCAACCGGTCGGTAGCGGGGTGGAGGGGTACCCGGCCTCCAGCCGCTCCCAGTTCTGGCCGGCCTTGATGACGAAGCTGAGGTAGGGCGCGCCCCCGATGGCCATCGTTCCCGCGCAGTTCCCGGCGAGCTGATCGACGTCCAGGTGCTCGACATCCCCCTTGTCAGCGGGATTGGTGGCGTCCACCTTGAGGGTCTGGATCTTGTCCGTCGCGGTCACAGCGTCGCTGAGCAGGTCGCTGGCCGACAACCCTGCCCAACCTGTCCAGCCCTGCGGCGAGTCCGAGGACGAAGCAACCGGCGTGCCGCTCACGGCGGGTGAGGCGGCGGCCGGTGTGCTCACCGTCGGGCTCGCCGCCTTCTGGCTGCCCGACCCGCAGGCGGCGAGGACGGTTATCAGCGGCAGGCAGAGCAGGGGACGCGGCAGGCGCACGGACAGCACTCCTTCATCGGGCGGACAGCGCACCGGACGCTAGCAGCACCATCACATCTGTGAAGGCGAAATTCGTTCGAACAGGGCCTACCAGCCGGGTTGTCACAGGCAGCCGTGATGATGGACCCCGACGAACCGAGAGACGGGACGAAAGGGGCGCTGGTGATGGGCGAGCTTGACGCGGGGCCGGTGGCGGCGCCGTGGTGGCAGGGGCCGCTGGTGGGCTTCGACCTGGAGACGACCGGGACGGAGCCGGCCGAGTCGCGGATCGTCACGGCCGCGCTGGTGGAGGCGGTCGGCGGGGTGCCGGTGCGCACCACCCGTTGGCTGCTGGATCCGGGGGTGCCGATACCCGAGCAGGCGCGGGCGATCCACGGCATCAGTGACGAGCAGGCCCGCACCCGGGGGCGCCCGGCCGCCGAGGCGGTCGAGGAGATCGCGGCGGCGCTCTGCGAGAAGCTCGGCCGGGGCACCCCGGTGGTGGCGTTCAACGCGCCGTTCGACCTGTCGCTGCTGGACGCCGAGTTGCGGCGCCATCAACTGCCGTCGCTAGCGGAGCGGTTGGCGGGGGAGTTGGTGGCGCCGGTGCTGGACGCGCTGGTGATCGACCGGGCGGTGGACCGCTACCGCAAGGGCTCCCGGGGGCTGCAGCGGGTCTGCGAGGTCTACGGGGTGGAGCTGGCCCACGCGCATGATGCGGCCAGCGATGCGCTCGCCGCCGTGCGGGTGGCGGTGGCGCTGGGCCGCCGCTATCCCGCCGAGGTCGGTGAACTCACCCTGGCCGCGCTGCACGAGCAGCAGGTGCACTGGTACCGCGAGTGGGCCGAGGGCCTGCAGTCCTGGTTGCGTGCCGGCAAGGACCCGCAGGCCGTGGTGGATGCCCGCTGGCCGCTGCGCTGATCCTCGAACAGCCGGTCAGCTGGCCGGGAAGTCGAAGGTGTAGCCCTGCTGGACCAGCCACGGCAGCAGCTGGGACAGCGCCGCGACGCTCTGGGAGCGGTCGCCGCCGCCGTCGTGCATCAGGATGATGCCGCCGGGCTTCAGCTCCGACTTGGCATTGGCCAGGATCTGGTCCACGCCGGGCCGGGCCCAGTCGCGGGTGTCCACGGTCCAGCCGACCGGGCGCAGCCCGTCCTGGGCGGCGATCTGGCGGTTCGCCTTGCTGAAGTCGCCGCCGGGCGCGCGGAACCAGCTGACCTGGGTGCCCGGGCCGCCGGCCGCGACGATCATGTCCTTGGCGGCGGTTATCTCGTAGGTCTGCTTGTCGAGCGAGAGCGTGTGCATCGGCTGCGGGTGGTGCACGGTGTGGTCGCACAGCCGGTGGCCGTCGGCCACGATCCGCTTCACCAGCGCCGGGTTGGCACTGGCCTGCGGGCCGATCTCGCAGAAGGTCGCCTTGACGTGGTACTGGTCGAGCAGGTCGAGGATCTGGCCGGTGTACGGGCCCGGGCCGTCGTCGAAGGTGAGCGCGACGGTCTTGCCGCTGGTCGTGCTGCTCGCGGTGTTGTAGACGATCGAGGTGCCCGGGGCGTCGGGCGCCGGGCGCGGGGCGGCGGCCGTGGTGGCGGGGGCCGGGTCGGCGGAGGGCGATGCCGGGGCGGTGCGGCCGCCGGTGCTCGCCGAGCCGGAGGGAGTCGAGCCGGCGGACGCCGAGCCGCTGGGCGAGCCGCTGGGCGAGCCGCTGGGACTGCCGCTGGTCGGACCCGCCGTGGGCGTGGGGTCGCCGGTGCCCGCCGAGCTCGACGGGTCCACGCCGGCCGAAGCCGTGCCGGCGGACGCCGAGCTCGAAGGGCCCGCGGCCGGAGTGCCGGCGGCCTGGCCGGACCCACCCGAGGTCGGGCCGCATGCGCAGGCCAGGGCGAGCGTGAGGGCTGCCACGCCTCCGGCGGCGGCGCGGCGGAGCACGGTGCGGTGGGTGCGGACCGGCATGCGGCGACTCCTGACGTCATGGGATGGGTTCGGCCGCACCGGAAGTGGTGGCGGCCGCTCCCTACGACGATGACGGCGCGGTCCGCAGTTCCGAAACGCTGAGAGGATTGTGAGAGCTATGTCACCCATCCTGGGAGTTCGCTCAGGATTCGGGTCGGGGTGGTTCCGCAAAACACCTCTTCGGCGCGCCTGCGCGCCGTTCAGAACGCGTGCCAGCGCACCGACCGGTCCGCCTCGCGCAGCGAGGCCACCCGGCGGCGGAATTCGGCCAGCGCGGCCGGATTGCCCGGCACCCGCTGGGCCAGCCAGGCGGTGCCGGCGGTCTCCCGGGCGCCGCGGAGCACCGGGTAGCCGGCCCAGTCCCGCACGTCCCAGCCGTAACTGCGGGTGAACGCGACGTAGTCGGCCTCGGGCAGGCCGTAGCGGTGGTGGCTGACCGACAGCACCACCAGGTCGTGCTCCCGCAGGTCGTCGGCGACCGTCTCCAGGTCCAGCAGGATCGGCCCGTGCGGACCCAGGTGGACGTTGCGTGGCAGCGCGTCGCCGTGGATCACCCCGGTGCGCAGCATCGGCACCAGCTCGGCCACCGCCGGCTGCTGCTCGTCGCGGCGCCGCAGCAGGAACGCCACGTCGGCCGGATCCAGTGCGCTGCCACCGGCCCGCAGCCACCGCTCGACCGGCGCCAGCAGCTCCCGGTGGGGCAGCTGCTGCGGGGCCGGGCCGGGCGGGCCGGGCAGCAGGTGCAGCGCCCGCAGCAGCGGCCCGAGGTCGGCCGCGGCGGCCGGCCGCACCGCCGGCGCCAGGCGGTGCCAGAAGCTGACCGGGTGGCCGTCCGCCGGCTGGTCGACCAGTCCGTCGGCCGGCCGCACCACCGGGATGCCCGCTCCGTCCAGCCAGCGGGCGACGGCCAGCTCGCGCGCGGTGCGCTCGGCCAGCGCCGGGTCCCTGGCCACCTTGGCGACCACGGCGGGGGTGCCGAGGTCGAAGACCGCGTTCTCGCCCAGCGCGAGCAGCCGGGCGCCGGCCGGGTCGGGTAGGCCGGCGGTGGCGCAGGCCTGCGCGAGCAGGGTGCGGGCCCGCGCCTCGTCGAATGGCGGTTCTTGGAGGACGTGCATGCCCACGAACTTACCGGCCGCTCCCAAGATCGAGCACGGCCGGTTGCAGCCGTACTGAAGGTTCGTCAGTTGATCGCGGCCGGCTCCGGGTGCGCTCAGGGGAGGGTTCGAGTCGGTTCGGCCAGCGCAGGTCTTCAACTGAACGCAGCGGGGTGGGAGTTGACCGTTGATCCGGGCGGCGGGCGAGTCCCGCCCGGGTTCCCCTCGGGGAGTGAGGTGGGGTTTTCCCTGGTGTCCGCTCCACCTTGGGTACGGGGAGAACTCCACCCTGAGGGGGAGGGATCTCCACCCGAGGGACGAGGTCCGGGGCGCGGACGGCAGGCCAGGATGGTTGCGGGGCAGTAAGCGGGCCCCTGGGGGAAACGTCACGACGCGGTTCAGGGACGGCACCGGCGCTGGTCATAACTCACTTGCCGGGCGGCCAGTAAGTTCTCGTATGATGCTTCTCCTGATTATCACTTACCTGCCGACCGGCTAAGGTCCGCGACCTCAGCCACAACCCGTCGCCCGGCGTCCCCGTCCCCCAGGGCTGCGGTGAACCCATGCCAGGAGGCATCGGAAGCCATGTTTCACCGAATCGGACAATTCGTCGTCAAGCGCGCCTGGTGGGTGATAGCCGCCTGGGTGGTCGCCGCCATCGCGATCATCGCCACGGCGCCCCAGCTGACCAGCTCCAACGATGAGAGCGACTTCCTGCCGAAGAGCTCCGAGTCGATCCAGGCGGCGAACCTGCAGCAGCAGGCCTTCCCGGCCGCGTTCACGCCCAGCGCCCTGCTGCTCTTCGAGCGCACCGACGGCGGCCAGCTGACCGACCAGGACAAGCAGGCGATCAACAAGGTCACCGACGGCCTGACGGCGGACAACATCCCGTACCTCAAGACCGTCACGCCGGTCTCCGCGAGGGCCGTCTCCAAGGACGGCAAGTTCGGGCTGTCCCAGGTGGCCTTCGACAAGAACACGCCGCAGGCGAAGTACATCGACACCGCCACCAAGGTGCGGGACGGGGCCAGGTCGCTCGCCAACGGCAGTGATGTGAAGGTGCTGTTCGGCGGTCAGGCCGGTCAGAACCTGGACCAGCAGGACTCCTCCAACACCGCCAACACGCTGATCTTCCTCGGCAGCTTCGTGCTGATCGTGGCCATCCTGGCGATCATCTTCCGCAGCGTGATCATCTCGGTGCTGCCGCTGCTGGTCATCATGGCCGTGATCATGCCGACCGCCAAGGCGCTGATCTCCGACGCCGTCAAGCTCTTCGGGCTCAAGGCGAACGACACCATGTCCGCGATCCTGATCGTGGTGCTGCTCGGCGTCGGTACGGACTACTTCCTCTTCCTGATGTTCCGCTACCGCGAGCGGCTGCGAGCCGGGGAGCCGCGCAAGGAGGCCATGGTCAACGCGATCGGCCGGGTCGGCGAGGCCATCGCGTCCGCCGCAGGTGCGGTCACCGTCGCCTTCGCCGTCCTCATCATCTCCAGCCTCGGCATGTTCAAGGCGATCGGCCCGGCGCTGGCCATCGCGGTGGTCACCACCGCCATCGCCTCGCTCACCCTGGTGCCCGCGGTCTTCTCGGTGATCCCGGAGCGAGCGCTGTTCTGGCCCGGCAAGAAGTGGATGCACGAGAAGGACGGGGCCCGCTTCGCCGCCCTCGGTCGCGTCACCCAGCGCCGCCCCGGCATGGTCGCCCTGGTCTCCGGCGGCATCCTGGTCGCGCTCACGCTGGCCGGGCTCGGCTACAAGGGCACCTTCGACCTGGCCTCCGGCTCGATGCCGAAGAACAAGGAGTCGATGGTCGTCCAGAACAGCCTGATGACCGCCTACTCGGCCGGTGCCGCCGATCCGTCGCAGGTGTACGTGACCTCGACCAACGGCTCCCCGCTCGACGCGAGCCAGTTCCCGGCCTACGCCCAGGCGCTGGCCAAGGTCAAGGGCGTCGCCGACGTCTCGCCGCAGCCGCAGGTCAGCGGGGACAAGCTGACCGCCGACTTCACGGTCACGCTCACCGACGACCCGACCTCCAACAAGGCGCTGGACACCATGGACGGCCTGCGCCACACCGCGCACTCGGCCGCCCCGGCCGGCACCAAGGCCCTGGCCGGCGGCATGACCGCGGTCGAGGCGGACATCAACTCGGCGATGGACCACGACTACAAGACGGTCTTCCCGATCGCCGCGCTGCTGATCATGATCATCCTCGGCCTGCTGCTGCGCAGCGCCGTGGCCCCGTGGTACCTGATGGCTTCGGTCGGCCTGGGCTTCGGTGCCACCCTCGGTGCCACCAGCCTGGTCTTCCAGCACATGGCCCACCAGTCCGGCATCATGTTCATGCTGCCGATGTTCATCTACCTGTTCGTGGTCGCGATCGGCACCGACTACAACATCCTGATGATCGCCCGACTGCGGGAGGAAGCCCGCGAGGGTCGCGACGCGCGCACGGCGGCGTACGAAGCGGTCAAGCACGGCGGCCCGACCGTCGGCTCGGCCGGCGCCATCCTGGCGGCTTCCTTCGCCACCTTCATGCTGGCCGGCAACGTGCTGTTCAGCGAGATCGGCTTCTCGCTGGCCTTCGGCATCATCGTCTCGGCCTTCGTGATGGCGATGTTCTTCACCCCATCGCTCACTGCGCTGCTCGGCCGCGCCGCCTGGTGGCCCGGCCACCAGGAGCCGACGCCGGTCGCGCCGGGCGAGTGGACCGAGCGGGACGAGATGGTCCCGGCCCGCTACCGCACCCCGCAGTAGCAGGGGAGCAGCCGGCGCCGCGCACTGGCGCCGCGCCGGCTGCCCCTCGCAGCACCGCTCATGCACGGCGGACGGGCCGCCCCGGGTACTCCCGGGGCGGCCCGTCCGTCTGCGTCACCGGCGGTCCGCCGACCGTCCACCCGGGCGTTGCGCGGCGGACGAACGGCCGCTGACCTGCAGACTTGCCATGGTGCGGATCGAGGGTCCCGGGTGAAAAATTATCCGATCATTTTGACCCGCACCGTGCTACAGTCGAACCAGTTGCAGTTTTGGTTCCCATGAACGTTTGTGTGCGCCTGCTGGTAATCAACCAACAGGCGCATTTGTTTTGTCCGGTGGGTCATCTCCGGATGGGGATCGCGGCGACGCGAGGCACACGCCGTGTGTGCCTCGTTGCCCCAGGTATGTAGAGGAAATCGGTTATGGCTACCGGCACCGTGAAGTGGTTCAACAGCGAGAAGGGCTTCGGCTTCATCGAGCAGGAGGGTGGCGGCCCGGACGTGTTCGCCCACTACTCCAACATCAGCGCCAACGGCTTCCGCGAGCTGTTCGAGGGCCAGAAGGTCGAGTTCGACGTCACCCAGGGCCAGAAGGGCCCGCAGGCCGAGAACATCACCATCGTCGGCTGACCAGCGGCTTCGCTGGAATCGCTTGACACAGCGAAGGCCCGCACCGCTAGGTGCGGGCCTTCGTCCATGCCGCCGCATCGGCCGGGGCGGCGCACTCACTCCTGGCGGCCGAACCATGGGTCAACCCACCGCGGTGACCACGCAGGACGGAGTACTCCCGTATGACCGATCAGGCACGCCCGGCCACCGGCCGTCGGCCCCGCAGCCGACAGGCGCAGGCGCCCCGCAGCGGCCAGGCCACCCGTAACCCGGGCCAGGGCCGCCCCCGCAACTCCGGCACCGCCGCCCGCACCCGCCCGGTGCCCGCCGCCGCCGACTTCACCACCGTGACCGGCACCCCGGCCCGCCCGCCGGCGGCCAGCTTCGCCGAGCTCGACATGCCCAAGGGCCTGCTGTCCGCGCTCACCCGGGAGGGCGTCACCGAGCCCTTCCCGATCCAGTCCGCGACCCTGCCCGACTCGCTGGCCGGCCGCGACGTGCTCGGCCGCGGCCGCACCGGCTCCGGCAAGACCCTGGCCTTCGGCCTGTCGCTGCTGGCCCGGATCGCCGGCGAGCGGGCCGACGCCCGCCGCCCGCTCGCCATGGTGCTGGTCCCCACCCGCGAGCTGGCCCAGCAGGTCACCGACGCGCTCACCCCCTACGCCACCGCCGTCAACGTGCGGATCGCCACCGTGGTCGGCGGCATGTCGATCACCCGGCAGGCCAACGCGCTGCGCCGCGGCGCCGAGCTGCTGGTCGCCACCCCGGGCCGGCTGGACGACCTGATCGCCCGCCAGGACGTGCGCCTCGACGAGGTGCGGATCACCGTGCTCGACGAGGCCGACCAGATGGCCGACATGGGCTTCCTGCCGCAGGTCAGCAAGCTGCTGGAGCAGGTCGCCGAGGGTGGCCAGCGGATGCTCTTCTCCGCCACCCTGGACAAGAACATCGACCGGCTGGTGCAGCGCTTCCTGACCGACCCGGTGGTGCACTCGGTCGACCCGTCGGCCGGCGCGGTGACCACCATGGACCACCACGTGCTGCAGCTGGAGCCGGCCGACAAGGCCTCCGCCACCGCGCACATCGCCTCCCGGGACGGCCGGGTGATCATGTTCGTGCACACCAAGCACGGCGCCGACCGCCTCGCCAAGCAGCTGCTGGCCAACGGCGTCCGGGCGGCCGCGCTGCACGGCGGCAAGTCCCAGCCGCAGCGCAACCGCACCCTGGAGCAGTTCCGCGACGGCCGGGTCAACGCCCTGATCGCCACCAACGTCGCCGCCCGCGGCATCCACATCGACGGCCTGGACCTGGTGGTCAACGTCGACCCGCCGATCGACCACAAGGACTACCTGCACCGCGGCGGCCGCACCGCCCGGGCCGGCGAGTCCGGCACCGTGGTCACCCTGGTGCTGCCCGAACAGCGGCGCGACGTCTCCAAGTTGATGACCGTCGCGGGCATCCGGCCGACCACCACCAAGGTCCGCCCGGGCGATGCCGAGCTGGCCCGGATCACCGGCGCGCGCACGCCCAGCGGGGTCGCGGTCACCATCGCCCCGGCGGTGGCGCCGGAGGCGGCCGCATCCGCGCCCAAGGCGGGCGGCAGCGCCGGCAACAGCGGCAACCGCCGCCGCTCCGGCGCGCGCAGCAAGCTCCCCACCGATGTGGACATCAACGGCAACGCCAAGCAGCGGCGCCCCAAGCAGCGCCTCGGGGGCACCGCGAGCACCCCGAGCACCGGTGGCGGCGGTCGCCGGATGGCGTCCGGCTTCATCGGCAAGGCCAGCGGGTCGCCGGCGCCGGGCAGCGGCTCGAAGAGCGGCTCCAACTACGGCACCGGGCGGCAGCGCCGCAAGGCGAACTGAGGTCGCGAGGCCGATGCGGCTGCCGAGGCCCCTTGTCGAGGCCTCGCTGCCGTCGCACTGAGTCGCACTGAGTAGAACGCCCTGCCTCGCCGTCTTCTGGACGGGGAGGCAGGGCGTTCTGCGTGGGTCGGGGCTGTCAGACGGCGGCCGGGGAGCCCAGCGCGGCCCCCGTGGCGGCCAGCAGCGGGAGGCGGTCCGCCGTCGCCAGGTCACGCGGCGACAGCACCACCAACTGCAGCTCGTCCGGGGCCCGCAGCACGATCTGGTCGAAGCGCAGCGGGCCGAGGCGCTCGTGCTCCATGTCCTTGTAGGCGCCCTTGCGGTCCTGCACCTCGTGCTCGTCCAACCAGGCGGCGGCCTCCGGGAAGTGCTCCCGCAGCCGCGCCAGCAGCGCGGCCATCCGCCGGCCGCCCGCCGTGGCCTCGCCGCCGCGCTCCGCGTAGGCGGACCGCAGATGGGCCAGCGTCCGGCGGCCGTGCCGCTCCCAGTCCACCGTGCGGGCCCGGCCCGGCCGGTGCGCGAACGCCACCCAGGCGAGGTTGCGGTCCTCCAACTCCCAGGCGGAGAAGTCGAACAGCGCCTCGGCTTCCGGGTTCCAGGCGCGCACCGTCCAGTCCGCGTCCATCAGGAACGCCGGGGCCGGGGACTGCGCCTGCACCAGCCGGACCAGTGCGGCCGACAGCTCGGGCGGGGCTGAAAGCGGGTGCGGGGCGGGCTGGTTGCCGGCCAGCCGGAACAGGTAGTCGGTCTCGGCGGCGTCGAGCCGCAGGGTGCGGGCCAGGCTGCCGAGCACCTCGGGGGAGGGGTTGATCTCGCGCCCCTGCTCCAGCCAGGTGTACCAAGTCACCCCGACCCCGGCGAGTACCGCGATCTCCTCCCGGCGCAGCCCCGGCGTGCGGCGCCGCACCCCGGGCGCCATCCCCACCTCGGCCGGCGTCAGCCGGGCCCGCCTGCTGCGCAAGAAGTCGGCGAGCGCGTCCCTGCGCACCTGCCGCCGCTGCTGATCGATCGTCACCACGACCTCCCCCTGGTATCCGACCACCAGTATCCCCGCGCGCCGGGCCGCGCGGCTGCCGCCGGCCCGCCCGATCGAGGCCGTCGAGGCCCTGATCGGCCGAAACCCGGACCGTGCCCCGCAGACCGTCGTTAACCATGGCGACGCTCGGCGGCCCGCCACCGGGACCGCCGAAGCGCCCACCGAAACCGCCACCAAGGAAGCCAGCTGATGACAACTCAGGACAACGCCCGGCCCGCCGAGGCCTCCGGCACCTTCGCCCTCGGCGGCGACCTCACCGTCAACCGCCTCGGCTACGGCGCCATGCAGCTCACCGGCCCCGGCATCTGGGGCGACCCGAAGGACCCGGAGGAGGCGGTGCGGGTGCTGCGCCGCGCCGTCGAGCTGGGGGTGAACCTCATCGACACCGCCGACTCCTACGGCCCGTTCGTCAGCGAGCAGTTGATCCGCAAGGCGCTGCACCCCTACACCGACGGCCTGGTGATCGCCACCAAGGCCGGCCTGACCCGCCAAGGCCCGGACCAGTGGCTGCCCGTCGGCCGACCCGAATACCTGCGCCAGCAGCTGGAGCTGAGCCTGCGCAACCTCGGAGTCGAGCGGATCGACCTCCACCAGCTGCACCGGATCGACCCGCAGGTGCCGCTCGCGGAGCAACTCGGTGCGCTGACCGACCTGCAGCGGCAGGGCAAGATCCGCCACATCGGACTCTCCGAAGTCACCGTGGCGCAGCTGACCGAGGCCCGGCAGTACGCCGATATCGTCTCCGTGCAGAACCTCTACAACCTGGCCGACCGCTCCGCCGAAGCGGTGCTGGAACACGCCGAGGCCCAGGGCATCGCCTTCATCCCGTGGTTCCCCATGGCCACCGGCGAACTCGCCCGCCCCGGCGGCCCGTTGGACGCCGCCGCCAAGCAGCGCGGCGCCACCCCGGCGCAGCTGGCACTGGCCTGGCTGCTGCGCCGCTCCCCGGTGCTGCTGCCCATCCCCGGCACCTCCAGCGTCGCCCACGTCGAGGAGAACACCGCCGCCGCGCTGCTGACGCTGACCGACGCCGAGTTCCAGGCGCTCGCCGACGCCGTCTGAGCCACCCGGCCAGGGGCGGCTCCCCTGGTTCCCATGGATCCCCTGGCTCCCCTGGCTCCCTTGGCTCCCTTGGCTCCCCTGGTGGTGCGACTACCAGTATCCCCACGCACTGCTGCGCCCGCCCGAACCGCACGAGGCTTGGGGAAGCCAAGTGACAAGGGGAGCAAGCATCATGACGAAGAACGTTGTACGCGCCGCGCTGGCCGCCACCCTGGCGGTCACCGGCCTGCTGGCCACCGCGGGGAGCGCCGCCGCCGCGGGGACCGCTACTGCTGCGGCGCCGGCCTCCGTGACGACGGCCTCTGCAACGGTCGGTCAGTACGCCGCAGTGATCAGCGGGCACGGCGACGCGCTGCACCCGGAGAGCGCGAGTTGGGACCCGATCCACCGCCAGTTCGTCGTCAGCTCGATCCACCAGGGCGTGGTGAGCAGGGTCGGAGCGGACGGCACCGCCCGGCCGCTGGTGACCGACCCGCGGCTGGTCTCGGCCCTCGGCGTCAAGGTGGATGCGGCACACGGCCGGGTGCTGGTCTGCAACGCCGACCCGGCGGGCCTGTCGGTGCGCAGCACCGCGCAGACTCCGGGGCACGTCGCGGGGCTGGGCAGCTACGACCTGACCACCGGGCGGCCGCTCTGGTACGTCGACCTGGCCGCGGTCGCCGGTGACGGCGGCCGGCACCTGGCCAACGACGTCGTCTCCGACGCCGACGGCACCGCCTATGTGACCGACTCCTTCGCGCCGATCGTCTACCGGGTCACGGCGGACGGGCACGCATCCGTGCTGCTGCGGGACGACCGGATCGGCGCCGGGCCCGGCCAGTTCGGTCTGAACGGGATCGTGCTGCGCGGTGGGCGGCTCTTCCTGGGCAACTACGCGACCGGCGCCGTCTGGGAGTTGCCGCTGCACCGTCCGCAGGCGCTCCGGCTGCTGGTCGCGGACCCGCGCCTGGCCGGCCTGGACGGGCTGGCGGCCGGGCCGGACGGCAGCCTGGTCGGCGTGACCAACCGGATCGGGGTGGATTCCTCGGGCACGGTGGTGACGGTCCGTCCTGGTGCCGACCGCGGGCCCGCCACGGTCACCGCCCGCCCGTCGGCCGACCCGGCGCCGACCGCCGTCACCCGGGGCCGGGCGGTGCGCTGTGGGTGCTGTCGGGGCGGATGGACATCCTGTTCGGGGGCGGGGTGTCGGACGCGTTCACGCTGCGGCGGGTGTGACGACGGGGTGGCTCGGCGGGGGACCGGGCCGTTCCGAAAATAGTAGCCATGGACATGGTAGCCATGTACTGTATTTGGTGTGAGTACAGCAGCTGAGCGCGCCACGGCGGGGTTCCTGGTGTGGCGCCTGTCGATGAAGTGGCGGGTGGCCGTCGACCGGGCGGTCGCACCCCTGGGCCTGACCCATGCGCAGTACGCGCTGCTGGGGTCGCTGTACGGCATGTCGCGCGCCGGGCTGCAGCCCAGCCAGCGCCGGCTCGCCGACCACACCGGGCTCGAACCGCTGTACGTCTCCAAGCTCGCCCGCGCCCTGGAGGCCGCCGGACTCGTCGCCCGCACCCGGGATCCGAACGACCCGCGCGCCATGCGGCTGGCACTCACCGAGCAAGGGCGCGACGTCACCCGCCGCGCCATCACGGTGGTCCAGGGGCTCCTGGACCAGCTGCTGGCGCCGCTCGGGGGACAGGACGGCCCGCGCGCCCGGCAGTTCACCCACGAGCTGGCGGCCCTGCTCGACGCACCCCTTGATGCACCTCTTGATGCACCTCTTGATCCACACACCGAGAACGACGAGGAGCAGTCATGACCACCACCGCACCCACCACGGTCAACGGCCGGGTCATCGCCCTGGCCCACAACGCCGCGCGAGCCCTCCTGGAGGGCGTGCTGACCCGCCACGGCGCGACCTTCCACCAGAGCGTGACGTTGCGCGTCGTCGTGGTCGCGGGCGGGTCCATCGGCCGCGATGAGCTCGTCGCCGATGTCACCGGCTCGCTGAAGACGGACGAGTCCGTCGTGCTCGGCGTCATCGCGGAGCTGGCAGCCGCGAAGCTGCTGGAAGTGGACCCGGCGCAGGAATCCCGGCTGCAACTCACGGACGCCGGGCGGGAGCTGTACGAGCGCACCACCGCCGAGACCGCCGAGATCACCGCCCGGCTGTACGACGGCATTCCGGCCGAGGACTTGGCCGTCGCCGGCCGCGTGCTGACCCTGATCACCGAGCGCGCGAACGCCGAGCCGGCCGGCGCCTGACCGGGGTGCCGGCCGCGGACCACATCTTCGCGCCGCCCGGCGAGGGCCTGCTCCCGAGCCCGGGGCACCGACTCCCGACCCCCGAGCCGCCGGCGCTGATCACCGCCACGGTCACCGGCTGGCTCGCGAGCGTGACGTTCTAGTGCTGCCGATGCCCTGGTGACCGTGTTTGGCGGTGCGCCACCGGCCGTCGTACAACTGTCGGGTGCCATCGAACGCCCTGCGCCGCCGCTACCTGTCCGCTTGCGCCGCCGCGCCCAGCTACCCGGAGGTCGGCGCCACCGGGTCGGCCGCGCTGCCGCCCGGCTACGCGTGGTTGCGCCGCCGGATCCACCTCGGCCGCGGCGCCGCGGTGCTGGACCGCGCCGGTGCCTATGTACTGGGCTGGGGAGCCCAGTTGGGCTCGGGCTTCGCGGTCTACCCGCCGCCCGCGCGGATCGCGGCCGGCGGCACCGTACTGCTGCGGATCGGTCTGCCCGGGCTGCGGCTGCCCCGGCTGGTGATTCCGTGCCGGGTGGTCTGGACCGTCGAGGAGCCCGACCGGATCGGCTTCGCCTACGGCACGCTGCCCGGGCACCCGGAGTGCGGCGAGGAGTCGTTCGTGGTGAGCATGGACGCGGCCGGCGACGTGTGGTTCGAGGTGGCCGCGTTCTCCCGGCTGGCGGCCTGGTACGCGCGGCTCGGTCGACCGGTGGCGGCCGTGCTGCAGCACCTGGCGATCGAACGCTACTTGCGGGTGGTGGCCCGCGCGGCCGCCGCGGCCTGAAGCACCGGGGGCAGCAGCGGGCCACCCACCGTGTGCGGCACGCGAGTTGAGCCCGGGACCGGGCACGGTCCCGGCCTTAGGACAGCATGTTGATCTTGTACTGCATGATCCGGTAGTTCTTCGGGTCGTACCACTGGCTGACGACGATGTGGAAGTTGCCGAACGTCGAGCCGGGGATGACGAAGCCGCCGTACGGGCTGGCGACGAGGTTGGCGCCCTCCTGGCCCGGGTTACCGGGGAGGATCATGGCCTGCTCCAGCGTCGTGGTCAGGTCCGAGGTCGGGAGGGGGAAGACCATCGCCCTGATCGACAGCGGGTTCATGTTCAGCCAGGTGAGGACGTACTTGCCGTCCATCGCGCGGAAGCACATCTCGCCCCACTTGCGGGTGCCGAACACCGTCGTCGGGGCGGGCGCGTTCCACCGCCAGCCGCCGTTGGCGTAGCCCCACGGCTCGTAGGCGGCCGGATTGCCGAGGCTCTCCTTCCGTACCCGGTGCAGCAGCATGCCCGACTCCACGTCGCGGTTGAAGACCGTGGACAGGACGTAGCAGTAGCCGTCGTCGGCCACGGCGTACGTCTTCTGCTGGAACTGGCCGCCGTGCAGGTCGCCCGGCCACTGGCACAGGTACTCCCAGGTCTCACCGTTGTCGGTGGAGCGCCAGAAGTCGGTGTGGTGGGTGTCGTAGATGACGCCGCGCATGAGGTGCATGTACATCACGCCGTCGACCACGAACGCATCGGACGGGATCGCCGTCGTGGCCTTTTTGCCGACCGGGTTGTGCGGTTCGTCGACGAGGCTCTTGGCGTGGCCGCCGCCGACGCTGCCGTCGATGCGCAGGTTGTTCACGTCCGCGCTGCTGGAGCGCAGGCCGACCGGGGCGTGCCAGTCGCCGGCGCCCACCTGGTCGCCGGCGAAGGTGTCGCCGCAGACGAAGAGCATGGTGCCGTCCGGGCACCGCACGGGGATGCCGAGGTCGGTCCACGGCGAGGCGAACGGACCGGTCTCGACCGGGCCGCTGAGGTTCTTCACCTTGGTGGCGATCGTCGGGCCGGGCGGGTCGTTCGGGCCGCCGGCGAACGCCGCAGGGGCACCCGAACCGATGGCCCCAGCCCCCACGGCGACGCCGAGGCCGATCTTGAGGAGCTTGCGGCGCGAGGGCCCGCCGGTCGTCGCGTCGTTCCCGCCGAACGTCGCGTCATTCCCGCCGAACGTCGCGTCATTCCCGCCGGTCGTAGCGTCGTTCCGGCCCGATGAGTGTGTCATTCTGTCGATGGCCCTTCCGAGTTGAACGAAGTCCTGTGACTTCGAGGCTTCGAATGGATCGCGCACCTCAGTGGCGACGGGGCGCCAATCGAGGCTACGGCGACCCGCTGCCGTGCCGTCGGTCGGTGGACAAACCTTCACTCAAATGAGGTAAGCCTCACGGAAGTTCACGATCCTGACGCCGGGTGGGGACAGCACTCGCCCGCACTCCTGACCAGCGCCCCAAGGGCTGGATGGGCCCCGCGCTGTTACCATCGGCGGCGATTCCATTGGGAGGGGGCGGGCATGGCCGAGACCGACATCCGTAGCGCCGAGGCGGCGATGATCGCGGAGGCGCGCAAGGCGTTCTTCGTGGTGTTCGGGCTACTCGCGCTGGTCTGGGTGGTGCAGTTGGCCAACTGGTCGGAAGGCAACGCCATGGCCCGGCAACTCGGCATCCGCCCGCTGGAGATCGACTCGCTCGGGAAGATCTTCACCGCCCCGCTGCTGCACTTCGGATGGGACCACCTGGAGGCCAACTCCGGCCCGCTGTTCGTCTTCGCCTTCCTGGCCGCCTACCGCGGGGTGGCCCGGTTCCTGGCGCTCACCGCGCTGCTCGCGGTGACCAGCGGCCTGACGGTGTGGATCTTCCAGAACCCGCAGACCGACACGGTGGGCGCAAGCGGGCTGGTCTTCGGCTACTTCGCCTACGTGGTGCTGCGCGGGATCTTCGACCGGCACCTGATCGACAGCCTGATCGGGCTGGTGATGGCGGCCAGCTTCGCCTACCTGGTGTTCGGCGCACTGCCCAGCGCCCCGGGCGGGGTGAGCTGGCTGGGCCACCTGGGCGGGCTGATCGGCGGCTGCCTGGGCGCCTGGCTGCTGCGCGACCGCCGCACGAGTGCCACCGCCGGCCCCGCTGCGGCAACTGGGCCCGCCGCCCGACCTTCGCCCGCCACCTCCGAGCGCTCGGCGCTGCTCAAGGAACTCGACGACCTGGGCCTCTAGGCAGCATCCGGTCGATCAGCGATACCCCCGACTGCTCGGCTGCCTCCGCCGGTTGACCCACCGGACCCGGCCGTTGTGTTTGGCTGCAGACCCCCTGTACACGAGGTCTTCGCAAGGGTGTATGAATGTCCTCCTCGAGCTCAACATACGAGGGGGGAATTCCTCATCATGCGCAAGCGCATGCTCATGCGTGCCGTCGGCATGCTGGCCGGTGCGGGCCTTGCGGCCACCGTCGCTCCTGCGGCCATGGCCGCCCCGGCCCCGCAGCTCCAGAAGGCTCCGGTCACCAAGGACCAGGTCCGCGTCCAGGCACCCCGGACAGCCAAGGTCACCGGGAATGCCACCACCAACGGGCAGCTGACCGCAGGCCAGCAGCTGCTGCCGGGCTCCAAGATCGTCGATAACGACGCGACCCTGGAGATGCAGGCCGACGGCAACCTGGTCATCTACCTGAACACCCCCAGCGGCCAGCACTTCCAGGTGGCCTGGAGTACCCGCACCTGGGGCAACACGGGCGCCTACCTGGTCATGCAGGCCGACGGCAACCTGGTGCTCTACAAGCAGGGCGGTGGCCCGACCACCGGCGGCGCCCTGTGGAGCAGCGGCACCTGGGGTCACGCAGGCGCCCTCGCCGACTTCGTCACCGGAGAGCTGGCGGTCCACATGGCGGGGGCGAACGCCCTCTGGGCCACTGGCACCGGGTACCTGCCGGCGAAGGACGCCGCCGGCCACTACATCGACAGCCCGAGCGACGCCCTCTACAGCAACTGGTCGCTCATCCCCGGCAGCTGGATCGAGTCCACCAACGCCTGGGTGCTGATGCAGGGCGACGGCAACGTGGTGCTCTACCGCAAGCGGGACGGCAAGGCGCTGTGGAGCTCCGGCACCTGGAACAAGTCCAACGTGCGGACCGTGATGGACCCCAGGGGCGTGCTCGCCGTCATCGACAAGAACACGGGCTTCCCCTACTGGGACACCAATACCTGGAACAGCCCGGGCGCCAGCGCGAAGATTCAGTCCGACCTGAACTTCGTGCTCTACACGCCGGGCGGCAGCGCGGTCTGGAACTCCCAGACCTGGGCGCAGTACTGATGGGCAGCAGCGATCGGTAACGCTCCGAGCAGGGCATGACGTGCCCGGGTGCAGCGGCTTCGGCCGCCGCACCCGGGCACGTGCGCTTCTGCGATGCCGTTGAGTCCTTCGATCAGTAGCAGGCGCCACGTAGCTGTCTCCACTGCCATCTGACACCCGATCGGGTGGTCGTACGATCGTCGCCATGACCGCCGCATTGATCCTCATCGACCTGATGCCGCGCATCGTCGCTCTCCCGCTCGCCCCGCACTCCGGGGACGAAGTGCTCATGCGCTGCCGGGAGTTGGCCGAGTCGTTCAGGGCGAGCGGGCGGCTGGTGGTGCTGGTCCGGGTGGAGCGGCCCAACGTCGCCGAGCAGCCGCCGGGCAGCGACTTCGCCGACGGCCTGGTGCAGGACGGCGATGTCGTGGTGGTGAAGCGCACCATCGGAGCGTTCTACGGCACAGGCCTCGACGAGCAGTTGCGCGCGCTGGGCGTGGACACCGTGGTGCTCGCCGGGCTGGTCACCACGATGGGTGTGGAGTCCACCGCCCGGGCCGCGGCTGACCACGGGTACCAGCTGGAGTTCGTCGCCGACGCGATGTCCGGACTGGCTGCTGACGAGCACGAGTTCGCCGTGCAGCGGACCTTCCCGCGCTTCGGCGAGGTGCAAAAGGCCGCGGACTACAGCTGACGGACGCCCACTCAGCACCCGCGCGCGGGTCTCCAGCAGGGAACATCCGGCCCGGTGAACCTTCCGCGCCGGGCCTGCGTCTTACCTGGCGACCGCCACTACATGCCCAGGAGAACAGACCATGGCCGACAGCGACGTTGAGCAGACCGGGGAGCGGGGTTACGCCCCGGGGGCCTGGTGGGCGGAGCTCGGGACGTGGGGGGCCGTCGCACTGATCGTCTTCGGGGCAGTCGCGGCTGTGTGGGTCTTTTTCAGGCTGCCCGGCACCCCAGTGGAACTGGCGTCCGGCTACTACCAGGCCGCCAGGGTCGTCGCCATCGGCCTGGTGACTGTGGGATGCACCTTGCTGGCCCGCCGTCGCGCCCGGGCCGCAGCCATCGAGGATGTGAGCGAGCAGGAACGCGTCTGACGCCACCGGCCGGTGAGCAACGTCGCTGGATCAGCCACGGCAGACAGACCACAGAAGTTGAGGGTGACCGGGCGGCAGTCACCGAGGAGAATCGCTCCATGCGCATTCTGATCATCACCGCCGGATCGCGGGGAGACGTCGCGCCCTTCACCGGCCTGGGGCGCCGCCTGCTGGACGCGGGCCATCAGGTCGCCGTGGCCGCTCACCCGTCCCATGCCGCACTCGTCGGCGGGTGCGGTCTCGACTTCCGGCCGGTGCCCGGAGACCCGCAGGGGCTGATCCGGGACTGGTCCCGGGCGGCGTCGCAGGAGGAGGCCCGGGCACTGAGAAAGGCGTACGCGGACGGGCTCGCCGATGGGGTGGCGGATGCCGTGGCGGGCGGAGCCGACCTGCTGCTCACCGCCTTCGGCCCGGCACCGCTCAGCCGGACGGCCGGCGAAGCGCTCGGCGTCCCCGTCATCGGCACCTATCTCGCACCGTCGTTCGCCACCCGACAGTTCCCGCTGCCCAACACACGGAACACCGACGACCTGGGGCCGGAGGGCAACCTCGCTGCGGGGCGTGACGTGCTGAGGCGCGCGGAAGGGTTCTTCGCGGACGGCGTGACCCGGCTGCGCGCCCGCCTCGGGCTGCCCGCCGACGCGCCCTCGGCAGCGGCGGACATCCGGCCGGTCTTCCACGGCTTCAGCCCACTGGTGGTGTCGCGCCCCGAGGACTGGCCGTCCAGGGTCGAAGTGGCGGGCTACTGGTGGCCGGCGCGGCCGGACCGCTGGCAGCCCCCGACCGAACTGGTCGACTTCCTCCAGGCCGGCCCGCCGCCGGTGTTCATCGGATTCGGCAGCATGGCGGTGGGGGAGGGGGAACGGCTCAGTGAGCTGGTGGCCGCGGCGGTGAAGCGGGCAGGCGTGCGCGCGGTGGTACAGGCGGGGTGGGCCGAGCTGAGCGGCTGCGGCGACGACGTCCTGGCCATCGGCGACGTCCCGCACGACTGGCTGTTCCCCCGCACCGCCGCCGTCGTCCACCACGCCGGGGCGGGTACCACCGCCGCCGGGCTTCGGGCCGGCGTACCCGCCGTGCCCGTACCCGTCATGGCCGACCAGCCGTTCTGGGCGTCCCGGCTGCACCGGCTGGGAGCCGCACCCCGGCCCCTGCCGTACCAGGACCTCACCGCCGAAGCCCTCGGCGACGCGATCACCGCCTGCCTGTCCGACCCGGCCCACCGCCACCGCGCAGCCGAACTCGCCCACGGGATCGCCGCAGAGGACGGCGCCGCTCCGCTGCTCGCCCACGTCGGGTCCTAGGGCGGCGGGTGAACCCGGGGAAACAGGCAGTTCGACCCGGAAGTGGACCTGGTGGGCGCCGACCGGAGCCCCGTGGCACGGCGGGTCTCGTTCGTCGGCTCCATCAAGTGGCTGCTCTCCCCGTTCGACCGCCATGACCTCGCGGCGTTGGTCCGCTCCGCACCGGAGGTGCCCGGCTACACGGAGGACGGGACTGGGCTGGTGGTGGCCTCCCTGTCGGGGACTGCGGAGGACGTCGATTCGGGGGCCGTCGGGCTGCTCTGGGGGCCTGAGCAAGTGATCGGGGCGTGGGGCTGAGTGCGAGAGGGTGAGCGCCTAGCAGGCGAACTCGCCGGTGGCACTGACGAATTCAGGGGGCGGAGTGGGGTCGCGTGCGGAACTGCTGCCGCAACCACCGGGTGTTGTGGACGGCCGCGATGTTCCAAACGGCCTGACCCTCGCCGTAGGGGTCGCCGAGTTCGCGGTGGATGGCGGCGGCTTGGGTGAGGGCCTCGATGGCCTCGTCGAACCGACCCACGGCTCGGAGCGCCACGCCTAGGTTGTTCAGCGCCATGGCTTCGCGGTGGTGGTCGCCGAGTCTGCGGTGAGTGATGGCGGCCCTGCCATGGGCGTCGATGGCTCCGGCGAAGCGGCGAAGCGACTGCAAGGCGCCGCCGAGGTTGTTCAGTGCCATGGCTTCGCGGTGGTGGTCGTTGAGTGCTTGGTGGATGGCGACGGCTCGGGTGAGGGCGTAGACGGCCTCGTCGAACCGACCCACCGCTCTCAGGGCGGGTCCGAGGTTGTTCAGTGCGGTACCTTCACCTTGCCAGTTGTCGAATGCTTGGTGGATGGTGGCGGCTTCGATGTGGGCCTTGACGGCCTCGTCGAACCGATCCACCGATTGCAGGACAATGCCGAGGTTGTCCAGTGTGATGGCCAAGCGGTGGAAGTCCTCGAGTTCGCGGGAGATGGCCAGGTCCCGGGCGTGGACTTCGATGGCCTCGTCGAACCTGTGTGCCTTCCGCAGCGCAACGCCGAGGTTGTTCAGCGCCGCGCCCTCGCCGTCCTGGTCGCCGAGCTCGTGGAAGAGGGCGGCGGCTCTGGTGTGGGCGTCGATGGCTTCGTCGAACCGACGCACCTCCTGCCTGGCGCTGCCCAGGTTGTTCAGCGCTGCGGCTTCGCTGTTCCGGTCGCCGAGTTCACGGTGGATGGCGGCGGCCCTGGTGTGGGCGTCGATGGCCTCGTCGAACCGGCGCGCTGCTGTGAACGTCAGGCCAAGAGCACCCCAAGCGATGCCCTCGCCTTGGCGGTCGCCGAGTTCGCCGCAGACGGCCAGGTCTCTTGTGTGGGCTTCGATGGCTTCGTCGAACCGACGTGCTTCCCGCAGGGCGGCTCCGAGGTAGAGCAGTGCCCTGCCTTGGCCCTCCCGGTCGCCGAACTCGCGGAAGATGGCGACGGCTTCGGTGTGGGCTTCGATGGCTTCGTCGAACTGACGCACTTCCGACAGGGCGTCTCCGAGGTCGTTCAACGCCAACGCCAGAACGGGCTGGTCGCCCAGATCGCGTGAGACGGTCACAGCGGTGGCGGCGACAGTGACCAAGTCCTTGAAGTAGCGGCGGAAGTGCAGGAAACGGCCGAGGAGAAAAGCGAGAGAGACAGCGGTCCGCGGCCGCCCGAGCGCGTCGGCTGTGGTGACGGTGGCGATCAGGTTGAGGCGCTCCTCGCCGAGCCAGGTCAAAGCGTCGGTGCGGTTGGTGAAGCGGGGCGAGGTGGGGCTGGGCAGGGACTTCAGGTGGGTGGTGGCGGCCTCGGTGGTGGTGAGGTAGTGGCTGAGGAGGGCGGTGAGGGCGTCGGCGCGGTGGTCGGTGGTGGCGTGGGCGTGGCCCAGGTCGTTGGCGTAGAGGCGGACGAGGTCGTGGAAGCGCCAGCGGCCCCAGGTGGGGGCGGCGTGGATGAGGTGGGTGAGGGCGAGGTCTTGGAGGAGTTCTTCGGTCTCGTAGGGGTCTGCGGCGGCGAGGTGGGTGGCGGCCTCGGTGGAGATGTCGGGGCCCGGATTGAGGGGGAGGAGGCGGAAGAGGCGGGCCTGCTGATCGGTGAGGCGGCGGTAGGAGAGGTCGAAGGCGGCGCGGACGGCGCGGTCCTTGCGGCGCAGGCGCTTGAGGCGGGTGTGTTCGTCGCTGAGGGCCTGGGCGATGGAGGAGAGGGGGCGGGTAGGGGAGTCGGCGAGCAGGGCGGCGACGATGCGCAGGGCGAGGGGGAGGCCGGCGCAGAGCGTGGCGATGGTGGCGGCGTGCTCGGGGGCGTCGTGGACGCGGGTGTCGGTGGGGCCGTGGGCGTGCTGGAGGGCCTGGGCGAGGAGGGCGACGGAGGCAGTCCCGGTGAGGACGTCGAGGTCGTGGAGGCGGGCGTCGAGGTCGAGGGTGTCGCGGGAGGTGACCAGGGCGCAGGTGGTGCCGTCGGTGGGGAGGAGCGGGCGGGCCTGGTCCTCGCTGGAGGCGTTGTCGATGATGACGAGGATGCGGCGGCCTTGGTCGGCGAAGGCGCTGAGCACACTGCGGTAGAGGCGGGAGAGGTCCTGGAGTTGGGTGGGGATGTGCTCTGGCGGCATGGCGAGGGCGCGTAGCAGGCCGTCGAGGGCGCGCTCGGGGGCGAGGGAGCGCTCCGGGTCGTAACCGAGCAGGTCGACGAAGAGGACCCCGCCGGGGAACCAGTCGGGCTCGCGGAGTGCGCGGGTGGCGGTCTGGACGACGAGTTCGGTCTTGCCGACCCCGGCCAGGCCTGCCACGGCGGTGATGAGGATGGGCGCTGATCGTCCGACTGATGGGGCGTCAGGGCGGCTAGCAGGTCGGCTAGGTGCTGGTCGCGACCGGTGAAGGTGGGGGAGGCGGGCGGCAGCCCGGAGAGGGCCGGGGTGACCTTGGGTGGCAGGGTCACGCTGACATTCTGGCCCTGGATCACCGCGTGGAAGAAGACGCCACCGGTGATGCTGTTCGATATCGACTCCGGCACGGGAACACATTACGGCGGGAGCGGCGCTACGGGCCGCTCCTTACGCGATGGTGAGTCAGATGGCTGTCACAGAACCCGACTTGAGGGCGCCAACGAAGCCGCTGAACGCGCGGGTGGGGAAGGTGAGGGCGGGGCCGTCGGGGTTCTTGGAGTCGCGGAGGGGGACGAGGCCGGCGGGGAGGAGGTCCCGGGAGGCCTCGACGCAGTCGCCGCCGTTCTCGCCGCTGTGGGTGGACTTGAACCAGGTGAGCTGCTTCATGCCCGGAGTCGTTCCAGCGTCAGATGCCGTCGAAACCGGTCAACTTGACGCCGTTGACGAAGGCAGTGAAGGAGGTGGTGGGGAAGGTGAGGGCCGGGCCGTCGGGGTTCTTGGAGTCCCGGATCGGCATCAGGCCGAGGGGGCGCAAGTCGTGCGAGGTCTGGACGCACTGGCCGCCGTTCTCGCCTGTGTAGCTGGACTTGAACCAGGACATGGCGGTCGGCAGTGGCTGGAGTTCGGGGGACACGTTCAGCAGTGCTTCCATGGTGCGGCGGATCAAGTCGACTGACTCGGACGCCGAGAGGGCATCCGCTCGCAGTCGATCATAGGCCCGCGAGAGCCGCTCGATCGCGTCTGGACGACGCGAAAAGTGGCCGCGGTCAACGCTCTCCGAGTAGATCACCTCGGTACCGTTGGGCAGCTCCAGAAGCGTGAAGCCCATGGTGGCGGCCACGCGTTCACCGAGCTCGTCCGGAGCGATCTGCACCACGATGTTGGGGAAGCGCCGGATCACGTCGAGGGTGTGCTTCAACTGACGGATCATCACCAGGCGGCCACCCACCATCCGACGCAGGACGACTTCGTCGATGATGAAGATGGCCAGCGGGCCGTCCTCCAGGAAGAAGCGTGCCTGGCGACTCATTCGAGCTGCTACACGCTGGTCCAGGGTTGGTCCATCCTTGCGGGACGGTCCTCTCGCAAGAAGCGCTCGGGCGTATTCCGGAGCCTGCAGCAGGCCAGGGAACACTGGCGTGGTGCTGGTCGAGCTCGGCCGGGCCCGGCCGGATGTGGTGCGCCGGATCGCGGAGTTGCTGCGTGATGGGCTTGCTGCTCGCGCCCAGCAGCCGAGTTGAGCCTGCCGAGGGCCGCGAGGGCTGAGCAGTGCGCCCGGCCGCCGGGCGCGCAGCCGGTGGCCAGGCAGACGCCGGTGCGGTGGCTGGACGGCTTGCGTGGTCTGGCCTGGTCGACCGGCACGGCGAGAACGGCGGGTGCGGCGTTCGGGTGTCCGAAGCACTCACCCGGTACAACCCTGATCATGCGCGCGTCTGCGGCGGAGGCCTGCCCGCTCGGCTGGCCGAACTGTCCGGTGTGCGCGAGGAAGTGAGCAACCCATGAGCGACCCCAAGTGCGCCCCTGCGCGCGACCCCGAGCCCGAGCCGCAGCCCGGGGCCAGCCCCGACCCCAGCCCCACCCCGAACCCGAGGCCAGCCGGATGACGCTGCAGGTGTTCCGGGTGACCAGTTCGGGCGCCCTGGTCGAGGTCATCCGCAAGAAGGTCTGGCGCGGCGAGTCCTACTGGAAGAGCCCGATCGGCGGCGAGTGGCCGCCGTGCCGCAGCCCGGGGCCAGCCCCGACCCCAGCCCCACCCCGAACCCGAGGCCAGCCGGATGACGCTGCAGGTGTTCCGGGTGACCAGTTCGGGCGCCCTGGTCGAGGTCATCCGCAAGAAGGTCTGGCGCGGCGAGTCCTACTGGAAGAGCCCGATCGGCGGCGAGTGGCCGCCGTGCCGCTGCCCCCGCTGCCTGCCGATGCTGCGCTCCCGGCTGCGCCGCGCGGGGCTGTGCTGACTCGGAGCTGTGCTGAATCGAGGGGTGTGGAGCTGACAGAAGTAGCCGCCCGGCCAAAATGGTTGGGTCGACCGGCATGAGCCAGTGGCTGGTGCCGGTCGGCCCGGACATCGATCGACGGCCAGGTTCTGTCCTGCCGATCACTGGTCGGCGCGTACGCCTTCAACACACCCAGGTCGCGTCAGCTCGTAGACTGTGATGTCTTGGCCAACTCCTCCTTCAACGCCTCAACTTGCGCGCTGAGCTCAGTGACCTGCTGAGATAGGTTGGTTATCGTTCGATGACGAGCGCATCGGCTTCCGCCCGGGTCCTGGCCTGCTTCTCGAGTTCCCAATCGAATTCGATCTTTGTCACGTAAAGGCCCGTAGCCATCTCTACTCCTTTGGGGCTTACTGGTTGTCCGGTCCACCCGGCACGGGGTGCAGGCCCTCCAACGATGGCCGAGGAGCGGTGACCACCTACTCAGATTGAACTCGCCGTGTCGTAGATGCCGAGAGCCGTTGCTCAGAGTGAGCACGCGGCCGGAATAGGCAGTACCCACGGCGCGGGGGCTGCCGAAGCCATCACAGCTGGCTTCGGCAGCCCGGGGACTCTAGACGCGAGCAGGACACGATCGACCGGGGATTCGCTTGCCTCGCGCCTGCCCCGGTTCTTCAGTGAGCCGGGGCCTGGCGTTGGGTCACTCGATGCTGAAGTCGCCCTTGAAGTCGGCGTCCTTCAGACCGCCAGCCGGGAGGCCGACGGTGCAGGCGGCGGCGCCGCCGAGCAGGCTGGTCTTGAGCGTGGCGGTGAAGCTGTGGCCCTTGAACCGGCCCTTGCTCACAACGCCTGACAGATGCCCGGTGTTGAGGCTGGAGCCGTCGATCTGCAGGTTGAGGATGCTGCGGTCCGTCTCGCCGGACTTGTCCGTCCATTCGATCGCGCCGCTGCCCTTGCCTGCGCCCGAGCCAGGGCTCGTCACGCACCCGAGGGGGACGCCGATGAAGCTGGCGGTGAGCTTCGCGCTGCGGATGTCGAATTTGCTGAAGTCGTTGCACTGGCCTTCTTGGCCCTGGTAGCTGACGTCCTGGTCACTGGTGAAGAGCTTCACGCCGGGGTTGAAGTGGATCTGGCCGGAGGCTTCGCAAGAGACTTTCACGTTCGGCGGTGCGGCGCTGGCCGTAGCGGGCGCGGCAAGGGCTGCGCCGATGGACAGCGTGGCGCAGGCAGCGGCGAGGGCGACAAGGCGCGTACGGGAGCGGGGAGTGCGCAGCATGGGTGTTCCTTTCCGGAATGGAGGGAGGTCAGTCGTACAGCCGACCGAGACTCATAATGTGCATACGAACGAGATTTCGGCTGGGTGTTGTTGGGCCAACTGCATTACTCGGGACCGACGGACTCTGAGTAACAGGACATGGCGAGTTCAAGCTGAGTAACAAGCACTACTAGGCCGTGTGTCGAAAGTGGATCTTGAGGCGGTGCATGATCACCGTTCATGGGGCGGGGAGATCTCACGGACAAGCAGTGGGCGGCGCTGGAGCCGTTGCTGCCGAAGGGCGTGAAGGCAGGTCGGCCGCCTGTCTGGTCTCGGCGGCAGTTGATCGACGGCATACGGTTCCGGGCCCGGACCGGTGTTCCGTGGCGGGACGTACCCGTCGAGTACGGGCCGTGGGGCCGGATCTACGACCTGTTCCGCCGGTGGCAACGGGATGGTACCTGGCACCGGGTCCTCATCCAGCTTCAGTCCCTGGCTGACGCGAAGGGTGCGATCACGTGGGGCCTGAGCGTCGACTCCACGGTGTGCCGTGCCCATCAGCATGCGGCCGGGGCCCGGAAGCGGGGTGACCTGCAGAAGGAGTCACCGGGTGGTGTCTTGCCGAGCCCGGTGATCACGGGCTGGGGCGTTCGCGCGGTGGGTTCACCACCAAGCTGCACCTGGCCGTTGAGCAGGGGCAGAAGCCCATGTCGATCGTGGTGACGGCCGGGCAGCGTGGAGACTCGCCGCAGTTCGAACCGGCGCCGGAGAAGGTTCGCGTGCCCCGCATCGGACCGGGCCGGCCACGCGTCTGCCCCGATCGCGTGCGGGCCGACAATGCGTACGCCTCCCGCAGAAACCGCGCCTACCTGCGCCGACGTGGCATTCGCTGCACCATCCCGGACAAGGCCGACCAGGCTCGCAACCGCAAGAGACTCGGCGCTCGCAGCGGCCGGCCACCCAAGTTCGACGCCGAGGACTACAAGGCTCGGCATGCGGTCGAATGTGGCATCAATCGTCTCAGAAGGCATCGCGCCGTGGCCACGAGATACGACGAGCTCGCGGTCCGCTCTGAGGCGACCGTCCTCGTCGCGGCCATCGACGAGTGGCTGTGACCACAAACCCGCACCGCCTTTTCGTTAATCCGTTGCCCAGGGGTCCGGCGGCCAGCTAGGTTCGCCCAGCCGCCCGCATCGGTGCAGGCCGGCGCTGTCGACCAGGAGGTGTGGAGCACATGCGCACGAGTGCCCAGGAGTTGAGCTCGCGTACTGATCCTTGCCACCTCCTCTCGACGGAGACACCTTGTCCCTTCGCATCACCCCACTGACCGACCCCGCTCACGGGCCGCACGGCCGGCGTCTCGCCTGGCTGGCCTCGGACGCGGACTCCATCCCTGCCGGGACCGCCTTCTTGCGCCTGCTCGACGGCGGACAAGAGCACCTCGCCGAGCTCGACCTCCGCGTTCATCCCGCGGAGCGCCGCAAGGGCGTCGGCTCCCGGCTCCTCAACACCGCCGTGGCCACCGCCCGGGACAACGCCCGACGCCGCGTCGTCGCGCAGGCCGAAGCCGGGTCGCCCGGCGACCACTTCCTGGCGGCACGCGGCTTCCGGAAGGTCCTCACCTTCAGGTACACCCGCCTGGCGATGGCCGACGTGGACACCACCGTCCTCGCCGGAATCGTCGAGCGTCCGCACCCCGGCTACCGGCTGACGTCATGGCAGGGAACCGTCCCCGACGACCTCGCCCGGACGTTCGCCGCCTCACGCCGCGCCATGGACGACATGCCCATGGACGACGCCGAGTACGGCACCGTGGCCTGGGACGTGGACCGCGTGCGGGCCGCGGCGAAGGCCGTCGAACAGCGCGGCGACCACCTGCACACCGTCGTCGCCATCGACGCCTCCAACGGCTCGATCGCCGGGTTCACCGAACTCGTCATCCCCGGCAACGGCGCCGGTGACGGCCAGCACTACGGCACGGGCGTGCTGCCCGAGCACCGTGGTCACGGCCTCGGCCGATGGATGAAGGCCGAGTCGATCCGACAAGCCCATAGGGACTATCCGGACCTCGATGGCCTCCTGACCGACACCGCCGACAGCAACGCGCACATGCGACGGATCAACGACGATCTCGGCTACACACCCACGCACACGACACACCAGCATCAGCTCGACCTTTAGCAGAGAACGGACGGGCCGGACCGGGGCATCACCCCGCCCGGCCTGTCCGTGCTTTCGATACACGCCCTAGGACCTGTCCGCCCGATCGTGTGACTATCAAGCGCCCGGGCCGTCTACGAGCGCCACCGGTTGTGGTCGGCCGACGGGACCTGGGAACGGTTGCTCCAGCAGGTGCAGGCCGAAGCGGACACGGCAGGCGACATCGACCGGGACGTTCCGTCGACTCCATGATCGTGCGGGCCTACCAGCACGCGGTCGGCGCCCGCACCGATCCGCCGCCGGCCCTGGCCTCAAAGGGGGCTGGGCAGAGAGAACGCCAGAACGAGACGCCATGGCAGAGCCTCGTCGCCCGCCTGGTGGAGGTGGTGCTGGAGGCGAGGGCCTGGGCGGCTCGCGGGGTGGGTTCACCACGAAGCCGCAGCTGAGCGCAGACGGCCGCTGCCGCCCGCTGTCCCTGGTCGTCACGCCAGGGCAGCAAGGCCGACTGCACGCAGTTCGAGCCCGCGCTGGAGAAGATCCGGGTCCCGCGGACCGGACCGGGAAGGCCCCGCAAGAAGCCCGACAGCCTGGCCGCCGATAAGGCCTACAGCAACGGGCCGTGCCGCGCTTGCCTGCGCGAGCGGGGCATCCGGCATGCGATCCCGGAGAAGACCGACAGCCAGGGCGCCCGCCGTCGCAAGGGCTCACGCGGCGGCCGGCCACCGGGCTTCGACGAAGAGCGGTACAAGAGTCGCAACACCGTCGAACGGGCCATCAACAAGCCCAAGAACGCCAGAGGGGTGGCCACTAGGTCCGCTGCCCTGTCCCGACCTGCCGGGTCGGGACAGGGCCCAAGGCGTCGGGTGTGTGCCTATTACCTCGGTGTGTGCCAGGAGAACTCGAGGATGGCGTCGTTGTAGTCGCTGTCGTCGCCGTTCTCGGCGACGATCACCATCAGGTGGTAGCTGCCGATGTCGTAGGGGCCACCGCTGTTGAGCTTGCTCGGCTTGAAGACACCTGCGCTGTCGCTGTACTCGAAGGTGGCACTGAGCTGGCTCGGCCCGGTGAAGGTCTCCTGCCCACTGACGGTGTTGCGTTCCCCGGTGCCGGTGAACTGGTAGTCAACCGCACGGTCCTTGCTGGTGACCGACACCTTCTGGACGAGACTCGAGTTGGTCTTCGCCTTGACGGTGATCCGTGCGCCGGCGGGGAGGCTGATCTCGGCCTTGTTGCCGTTGACGTAGACGTAGGCGTCGGACACTGGGACTCCTTGGATGTATATCGATGGAAGCCTCTTGGGTGAGGCGTCCTGGGGATGCCCTCGCACCAGCGCGGGCACGGTATCGGCCGGGCCACGGGAGGCCCGAAGAAGGTCGGCCCCGACTGCTTCAGCCGGCTGTGCCCGGAGGCATCACATGCTGACCGGCGCGTACTCACCGACGTAGGCGTCGCGCATGGTCAGCCGCACCTCGGTGAGCCGCGCCTTGACCTCACCGCTCGGGGTCTTCAGCGGAGTGGCGGCGCCCTCGGTGCGCAGCTCGGTGCCGGTGGGCTCCAGGCCCGACAGCTTGCCCGCGAGGCGCATGGATGTGTCCGCGTAGAGCGTCCCGCTCGGCGTGCACAGCTCGAAGTTGGTGTCGAGGTGCAGCTCCGAGGGGAACGCGACGCGGGTCAGGCTGTCCTCGCTGCCCGAGCCCAGCGTGCCGCCGGACGGTCGCGACCAGCTGACCCGCAGCATGACCCGGCCGCCCAGCTCCGCGCACTGGCCCGTGACCGCCAGACGTGCCAACTGGGCCTTCACACCGGCGCCTTCGTCGTGCTTGTCAGGGCCGAACAGCAGGATCTCCGCTCCGGCAGCCAGGTTGTGGTCGCCCGCCAGGTCGACCCGCACGGTCTTGCCACCCACCTCCAGCTCCAGCGTGCCCTCCAGCGTGGTCTGCATGATCAAGGAGGGGTCGACCATGATGGCCATGAAGGGACTCGCGCTCGCGGCGAAGAACAACTTCGGTGTGTCACCTGTGGGTTGGTTCTCGTCGTCGGCCGGGTACCAGGCTTCGGGCAGGGTGGTGGCGCGGAGCACGCCCGGCGCCGCCTGGACGTCGAGTGGTCCGTCACCGGCCGGGCTGCCGAGGTAGGGGACGGACGACGGCTGCAGGAACGGCGGCAGGCCGGAGAAGGTGCCGGACATGTCGATGGCGTTGCGATGGGCCAGCCGCAGCGTGCTGGTCTCCAGGATCCCGAACCGGCGGAGGGAGAGCTCCGCGGGGAAGTTCTTCCCGGGGGAGGCCTGCCTGATGCGGCCCGTGTTGGTCAGGAACGGGTTGGTCAGGACCTGGATGCGGTCGTTCAGCTCGTAGCTGTAGCCCTTGATGCCGACCTCGGGCGCGCTGATCAGCTCGAGGTCGAACTCGGCGTGCCCCTTGTCGTCGACGCGGTGCTCGAAGCCGGGCATGGGCCAGTGGTTCAACTGAGTGAATCCGGAGAGCGGGATCGTCTCCCGGCGCCCTGAGCTGAGGTCCTCGCCGAAGACGACCGTCGCGGCGGCGAGGACATGCGGGCGGTCGGGCTTCGGCCGGACATCCAGCGACTCGTACGTTTCGTTGCCACCGCTCATTGCGGAACCTCCACCATCTGTACGGGCCAGCCGCGAACGAAGCGGGGTCACTGGCGCGCCTTTGGGTCCCAGCAAGGATCATGTGTTGCAGCCGCACGGCGCATGGACACGCCAGGCGAAACCACTCGATCGGGTGATCTTGGAGAGCTGGAGGTTCTGGTCTGACGATCCGTCAGGCAGCTGCTGCCGCCGGGATTCTCGCTTGGTCGTAGCGGGTCAGCAGCAGTCGGGCGACCTCGGGGGCGGCGCCCAGGACGGGCGCGAGCACGTCGGCCCCGGCCTCGGCGGCGGCTGCGGCTATGCGGTCCGGGAGCACACCCGGGGCGAGCAGGTACGGCGCGACGGCGGTGCGCTCCACGCCGCCCCGGGCGCGGAGTTCGGCGAGGGCGTCGGGCACCCGGGGGCCGTTCGCCGACGCGTACGCCACCGCCACCGCACCCCAGCCGTGGCGGCGCTGCCAGTCGGCGGCCAGCGCGCGGGTGGCGGCGTCGGCGGCCGGGTCGGAGGAGCCGGCGGCGGCCAACACCACGCCGGTGGCGGCCCGTCGGGCGAGGTCCAGTCCGGCCTGCGCCAACCGTCGCTCCAGCGCGGCCAGTAGCAGCGGAGAGGGCCCGAGGACATCGGCCACCGGCATCCCCGCCGCGCCCGCGGAGCGCAGCGCGGCGGGGATGTCGTGCTTGGCGTGGTAGGCGCGGTTGAGGAGCAGGGGGACTGCAACGGCCGAGCCGAGCCGCGCCACCACCTGCGACAGGCGCGGCGCGCAGTGGTCCAGGTAGGCGGTGGCCACCTCCAGGCCGGGCCGCTGCGCCCGCACCTCGCTGACCAGGGCGTCGACCGTCGCCGCATGCCGGGGGTCGCGGCTGCCGTGGGCGATCAGGAGGAGCGAGGCGGACATCAGCGCCCGCTCTGCAGCAGGCCGCGGCTGCGCAGCACGCGGTTCTCGATCGGTGTGAAGACCAGCAGATCGATCGCCACGCCGACGACCAGGATGAGGATGATGCCGAGCAGCACACCGGACATGTCGGAGGCGTCGCGCTGGTTCTCCAGGTAGCGGCCCAGGCCGATGCCGAGGTCGGGGGAGGAGGCGATCAGCTCGGCGGCCATCAGGGAGCGCCAGGAGAAGGCCCAGCCCTGCTTGAGGCCGGCCAGGTAGCCGGGCAGGGCGGCCGGCAGCAGCACGTGGCGGGCGCTGGTGAGGCCGCGGGCGCCCAGGGTGCGGCCGGCGCGCAGGAAGAGCGGCGGCACCTGGTCGATGCCGGAGATCAGGCCGTTGGCGATGGACGGGACGGCGCCGAGCAGGATGACGGCGTACATGGCCTGGTCGTTGATGCCGAGCCAGATGACGGCGGCCGGCACCCAGGCGACCGACGGCAGCGACTGCAAGCCGGAGAGCACCGGGCCGACGGCGGCGCGCACGAACTTCACCCGGGCGACGATCAGGCCGATCGGAGTGCCGATGACGACGGCTGCCAGGAACCCGGAGATGCCCCGCCACAGGCTGGTCCAGATGATCGAGAAGAGTGTTCCCTGGTACCAGAGGTCGGTCAGGGAGTGCCAGACGTCCAGCGGGCTGGGCAGCTTGTAGGCCGGGGTGACGTGCAGGCTGTAGACGAGCTGCCACACCGCCAGTACCAGCAGCACGCCCAGCAGCGGCGGCAGCACCTTCTCGCGCAGCGCCTGGGTGAGCGGCACGCGCTGGGTGGTGACGGTCTCCAGGGCGTCCAGGCCCTGCAGTTCGTCGTCCACGCGGGTGGTGGGGGTGGTGTCAGTGCTGGACATGGCGGCGGATCTCCCCACGCAGGTGCTCGGTGATCTCGACGGACAGGTCCGCGACGGCGGCGCTCTCGATCCGGCGCGGCTGCGGCAGGTCGATCCGCCACTCGCGGGCGATCCGGCCGGGGCGGGAGGAGAGCAGTACGACGCGCTGGGCGAGCCGGACGGCCTCGCGGACGTTGTGGGTGACGAACAGGACGGTCAACTGCCGTTCCTGCCAGATCCGGACGAGCTCCTCGTGCAGCAGGTCGCGGGTGATGGCGTCCAGCGCGGCGAACGGCTCGTCCATCAGCAGCACTTGGCTGCCCTGCGCCAACGCCCGGGCCAGCGCGACCCGTTGGCGCATGCCGCCGGAGAGCTCGTGGACCCGCTTGCGGTGCGCGCCGCCCAGGCGGACCAGCTCGAGCAGGCGTTCGGCCTCGGCCTTGCGCTGGTCGCGCGGGGTGCCGTTGAGGCGCAGCGCGAGCTCGATGTTGCGGCCGGCGGTCAACCAGGGGAACAGCGCGTGGTCCTGGAACATCAGGGCGGGCCGGCCGGCCGGGACCTCGATGCTGCCGCTGCTGGGCCGGTCGAGTCCGGCGACCAGGTTGAGCAGTGTGGACTTGCCGCAGCCGGAGGCGCCGAGCAGGCAGAGGAACTCGCCCGGCGCGGCGGTGAGGTTGATGTCGTCCAGGACGGGCGTGGTGCCGTAGGTCTTGTGCACGCCGGCCAGGCGCACGGCGGTGTCGGCAGTGGTGACGGTGGCGTCGGGAGTGGTCAGTGCCGTGCTCATCGCGGGCACCTCCTGGCGTGTGGATGGCGAGCGGGAAGCTGTGCGGGGCCGGAGTCCGGCCCCCGCCCGGCCCCTGTCAGCAGTGGGGGCATCGACGCGGGGCGGGGCGGGGGACGGACGCCGGAGCTACCGGTGCGGTGCGGTCGGCTAGTTGGTGCCGAGGCCGGCGTCGGCGACGGCGGGCCTGCCCGCTTCCTTGAGCACCTTGTCGAGCAGCGTCAAGTCGTAGATCCCGGCGATGTTCGGCTTCTTCAACAGGCCTGCGGTGACGGCGTGGTCGGCTTCGGCCTGCAGGGTCGAGGCCAGCGGGTCGTCGGTGAAGTCGATGCTCTGGAAAGCCGGGGCCAGGATCGCGGCCGGCAGGGCGTTGCCGCCGGCCGTCTTGATCGCGTCATTGGCGTCCTGCTCGGCCTTGGCCGGGTTCTGCTTGATGAAGGCGTTGGCCTTCACCGAGCCGCGCAGCACCGCCTCGACCACGTCGGGGTGCGCCTTGAGGAACTTCTGCGACACGATGATGTTGGTGATCACGAACTGCCGGTCAGGCCACAGGTCCTTCTCGTCGAGCAGGACCTTCGCTCCCTTGGCGACCAGGGTGGAGGCGGTCGGCTCGGGCACCCAGGCGCCGTCGATGGAGCCCGAGCTGTAGGCGTCGGGGGTGACCTTGTTGTCGGTGCGGACCACCGAGACGTCACCGGCGCCGGACTGGGCGTCCTCCTTGAAGCCCTTGGTGGCCAGGTAGTCGAGCAGCGCCACGTCCTGGGTGTTGCCCAGCTGCGGGGTGGCGATCTTCTTGCCCTTGAGGTCGTCCAGCGACTTCACCTTGGCGGGGTTGACGACCAGTTCGACGCCGCCGGAGGCCGAGCCGCCGATGATCCGCAGGTTGGCACCACCGGACTGGGTGTAGCCGTTGATCGCCGGAGACGGGCCGATCCAACCGATGTCGATCGAACCGGCGTTGAGCGCCTCGATCTCGGACGGGCCGGCGTTGAAGACCTGCGTCTTGATCCCGGTGCCGCCCAACTCCTTCTGGAACAGGCCCTCTTGCAGGCCGACCAGCGCGGTGCCATGGGTCAGGTTGGCGAAGTAGCCGATCTTCACCGTGTCGGCCGACAGCTTGGCGCCCGAGGCCGCGGCGGCCGGGGCGGCGTCGTTCTTGGGCGCCTTGGAGCCGTAGCTGCACGCGGTCAGCAGGCTGACGGCGGTCAGGCCGGCCAGGGCGGCGGGCAGTGCGCGTCTGGCGCGGCCGACGCCCAGGCGGGGCCGGGTATGCGTCGTATGCGTCGGGGAGGAGGCCACAGGAGGAGTCCTTCGCTGGAAAAGGGATGAGGGCGGTGGTGCCAGGCACGCCGGATGTCGTCCGTCTGGTGCTCACGGAACAGTCAGGTGCTCCGGTGACGGGGTGTCAGCGACCCCGTCCGGACCCACATCGGCCGATGCCGCCCTGCCCGCTGCCGCGGACACCGCTGCCGATGCGGCCGCCCTCCTTGTCCATGCGCGAGAACGCCTCGCCGGACATCAGACCCAGTCCTCCTCTTGCGCTGCCGGGGCGGTGAGGGCGCCGTCGAAGGCTTCGCCCACCATGCCCGCGGTGAGGGTGCTGCCGTCGGCCGGATCGATCAGCAGGAACGAGCCGGTGCGGCGGTTGTCGGCGTACGCGTCCAGGGCCAGCGGCTCGGCGGTGCGAAGCGTGATGCGGCCGATCTCGTTGACGTTCAACTCGGTTGCGCCCGTGTGCTGTTCGAGTGTGTCGATGTCCAGCTGGTAGGCGACGTCCTTCACCAGGGCGCGCACCGTGCGGGTGGTGTGCTTCAGCAGCACCTTGTCGCCGGCCTTGAGCGCGCGCTCGTTCAGGTGGCAGACGGTGGCCTCGATGTCCTTGGTGGGCACCGGAGTCGGGCCCGCCGCGATCAGGTCGCCGCGCGAGATGTCGATGTCGTCGGTGAGGCGCACGGTGATCGACTGCGGGGCCCAGGCGATGTCGGTCTCCACGCCCAGCACGTCGATGCCGGCCACGGTGGTGGTGTGCCCGGAGGGGAGCACCGTCACGGGGTCGCCGGTGCGCAGCACGCCGGACGCCAACTGGCCTGCGTAGCCGCGGTAGTCGGGGTGCTCGGCGGTCTGCGGGCGGATGACGTACTGCACGGGGAAGCGGGCGGGCTCGTCGCTGGGGTCGCTGCCGACCGGAACGGTCTCCAGGTGCTCCAGCAGGGTCGGGCCCGGGTACCAGTCCATGTGCGCGGACGGCTCGACCACGTTGTCCCCGGCCAGCGCCGAGATGGGGATCGCGATGATGTCGGTGACGCCCAGGGAGGCCGCGTAGCCGGTGAACTCGTCGGCGATGCGCGCGAAGACGTCCTCGGCGTAGTCGACCAGGTCCATCTTGTTGACCGCGAGCACGACGTGCGGGACACGCAGCAGGGCGGCGACGGCGGCATGGCGGCGGGTCTGCTCGACGACGCCGTTGCGGGCGTCGACCAGGACGACGGCGAGCTCGGCGGTGGAGGCGCCGGTGACCATGTTGCGGGTGTACTGCACGTGGCCGGGAGTGTCGGCGAGGATGAACCGGCGCCGGGTGGTGGCGAAGTAGCGGTAGGCGACGTCGATGGTGATGCCCTGCTCGCGCTCCGCCCGCAGTCCGTCGGTGAGCAGGGCGAGGTCGGGGGCGTCCTGGCCACGGCGGCGGGAGGCGTGCTCGACGGCCTCCAACTGGTCGGCCAGCACCGACTTGGAGTCGTGGAGCAGGCGGCCGACCAGGGTGGACTTGCCGTCGTCGACGGAGCCGGCGGTGGCGAAGCGCAGCAGCGAAGTGGCCGTCAGCTCGTGGGTGGTGGTGGTCATGGTTAGAAGTACCCCTCGCGCTTGCGGTCTTCCATGGCGGCCTCGGAGAGCTTGTCGTCGGCCCTGGTGGCGCCGCGTTCGGTGAGGCGGGAGGCGGCGATCTCCGCGATCACCTGGGCGATGGTGGCGGCGTCGGAGTCGACGGCGCCGGTGCAGGACATGTCGCCGACCGTGCGGTAGCGGATCAGGCGCCGCTCGACGGTCTCGCCCTCGCGCGGGCCGCCCCAGTCACCGGCGGTCAGCCACATGCCGTCGCGCTTGAAGACGTCGCGCTGGTGGGCGTAGTAGATCTCGGGCAGGTCGATGTTCTCGCGCTCGATGTACTGCCAGACGTCCAGCTCGGTCCAGTTGGAGAGCGGGAAGACGCGCACGTGCTCGCCGGGGGCGTGGCGGCCGTTGTAGAGCGCCCACAGTTCGGGGCGTTGGCGGCGCGGGTCCCACGCCCCGAACTCGTCGCGCAGGGAGAAGACGCGCTCCTTGGCGCGGGCCTTCTCCTCGTCGCGGCGGCCGCCGCCGAAGACGGCGTCGAACTTGTTGGAGTCGATCGCGTCCAGCAGCGGCACGGTCTGCAGCGGGTTGCGGGTGCCGTCCGGGCGCTCACGCAGCCGGCCCTCGTCGATGAACTGCTGGACGGAGGCGACGTGCAGACGCAGGTTGTGCTCGGCCGCCACGCGGTCGCGGTAGGCGATGACCTCGGGGAAGTTGTGCCCGGTGTCCACGTGCAGCAGCGAGAAGGGGATGGCCGCCGGCGCGAACGCCTTGAGCGCCAGGTGCAGCATCACGATCGAGTCCTTGCCGCCGGAGAACAGGATCACCGGCCGCTCGAACTCACCCGCCACCTCACGGAAGATGTGCACCGCCTCCGCCTCCAGGGCGTCCAGGTGCGAGAGGGCGAAAGGACTGTCGCTGTGCTCGATCGGCTGTGTGGTCGCGGTCGTCACGCGAGGCCCCTCTCGGTCAGGAAGGCGTGCAGCTCGGCGGCGGACTCGGCCACCGAGCGGCCCTGGGTCCGCAGGCGCAACTCCGGCTGCTCCGGCGCCTCGTAAGGGTCGTCGACTCCGGTCAGGCCGGAGATCTCGCCTGCCGCCTGCTTGGCGTACAGGCCCTTGACGTCGCGCTCGGAGCAGAGCCCGACGGGAGTGGCGACGTGGATCTCCAGGAACTCGGCGCCCTGCTCCGCGTGCCGGGCCCGCACCGCGGCCCGGGAGCGGGCGTAGGGCGCGATCACCGGGGCGAGCACCTTGACGCCGTTGCGGGCCAACTTCTCGGCCACGAACCCGATCCGGGTCACGTTGGTGTGCCGGTCCTCCTCGGAGAAGCCCAGGCCCTTGGAGAGGAACTCGCGGATCTCGTCCCCGTCGAGCACCTCCACCCGGTGGCCCTCGGCGCGCAGCCGCTCGGCCAGCGCGAAGGCCAGGGTGGTCTTGCCGGCGCTCGGCAGCCCGGTCAGCCACACCGTGGCGCCGCGCTCACACGGAGCGGCCGAACGGGCCGCCTCCGCGGCGGCCAGGGTGTCGGCTGTGGTCACTTTCACTCCTAAATTAAGTAACGGAAAGAAAGAAAGGCGCAGATCAGTACGGGTGAACGGATGGTGTCGGCCGATCGACCACCATCAGAGACGGCAGTCCATCCACCATCAAAGATGGATGCCGCACTCCTGCTTGCCCGACCCCGCCCAGCGCCCGGCGCGGCCCTCCTCGCCCTCGCCCGGCATGCGGGTGCAGGAGAGCGGCGAGCAGCCCACCGAGGTGTAGCCCTCCCACAGCAGCGGGTTGAGCAGCACGCCGTGCTCCTGGACGTAGGCGTCCACGTCCGCCTGGGTCCAGCGGGCGATCGGCGCGATCTTCACCTTGCGCCGCTTGGCGTCCCAGGCCACCACCGGGGTGTTGGCCCGGGTCGGCGACTCGTCGCGGCGCAGGCCGGTGGCCCAGGCGTCGTAGGCCGTCAGCCCGCGCTGCAGCGGCTCGACCTTGCGCAGCGAGCAGCACAGGTCCGGGTCGCGGTCGTGCAGGGCGGGGCCGTACTCGGCGTCCTGCTCGGCCACGGTCTGGCGCGGCGTCAGGGTGATCACGTTGACCGGCATGGTCGCCGCGACCGCGTCCCGGGTGCCGATGGTCTCCGGGAAGTGGTAGCCGGTGTCCAGGAAGACCACGTCGATCCCGGGCGCTGCGGTGGACGCCAGGTGGGCCACCACCGCGTCCTCCATCGAGGAGGTCACGCACAGCTTGCTGCCGAAGGTGTCGGCGGCCCAGCGCATGATCTCCTGCGCCGAGGCGTCCTCCAGCTCGCGGCCGGCCGCGGTGGCCAGCTTCTCCAGGTCAGTCATCGGTCGTTCCCCCAGTCGAAGGTGCCAGCAGGCCAAGGAACTTGACCTGGAACGCCCGGCGGCAGCCGGCGCACTCCCAGGCACCGTGCCCGCCCTCGGCGGACGGGCGCAGGTCCTCGTCCCCGCAGTAGGGGCAGTAGAACGGCGCGGCTCGCTCGCTCATGCGGCCGCCTCGCAGAGCTCGGCGGTCGCTTCGCGAGACACGCACCTCTTAATGGCTCTCCCCCAGCCTTCGGCCGGGGGGACCCCCATGCTTCGCTCGCTCACGACAGCTGCTCCTCGCCGGCCCGGGCCGCCCACTGGGCGAACCGCTCGCCGTCCGCGCGGTCGGCCTGGAAGCGGGTCAGCAGCCGCTCGATGTAGTCCGCCAGGCCGTCCTTGGTCACTTTGAGCCCGCGCACCTTGCGGCCGAACCCGGCCTCCAGGCCGAGCGCGCCGCCGAGGTGCACCTGGTAGCCCTCGACCTGGTTGCCGTGCTCGTCGGTGACCAACTGGCCCTTGAGGCCGATGTCGCCGACCTGGATCCGGGCGCAGGAGTTCGGGCAGCCGTTGATGTTGATGGACAGCGGCTCGTCGAAGTCCGGCAGCCGGGACTCCAGTTCGTCGATCAGGGTGCGCCCGCGCTCCTTGGTCTCGACGATGGCGAGCTTGCAGTACTCCAGGCCGGTGCAGGCCATGGTGCCGCGCCGGAACGGGGACGGGCTGACCCGCAGGTCCAGCGCCTCCAGACCGGCCACCAGCGCGTCGATCCGGTCCTCGGGCACGTCGAGCACCAGCATCTTCTGCTCGGCGGTGGTGCGCAGCCGGTCGGAGCCGTGCGCGGCGGCCAGTTCGGCGACCTTGCCGAGCAGCGCGCCGTCCATCCGGCCGACCCGGGGGGCGAAGCCGACGTAGTACCGGCCGTCGTTCTGCCGGTGCACGCCGACGTGGTCGCGCCACACGCCGGCGGGCTGCTCGGGCGCCGGGCCGTCGACCAGCTGGTACTTGAGGTACTCGTCCTCCAGCACCTGGCGGAACTTGGCCGCGCCCCAGTCGGCGACCAGGAACTTCAGCCGGGCCCGGTTGCGCAGCCGGCGGTAGCCGTAGTCGCGGAAGATGCCGATCACGCCGCCGAAGACGTCCGGCACCTCGTCCAGTGGGACCCAGGCGCCCAGCCGCACGCCCAACTTGGGGTTGGTGGACAGGCCGCCGCCGACCCAGAGGTCGAAGCCCGGGCCGTGTTCGGGGTGGACCACGCCGACGAACGCCACGTCGTTGATCTCGTGCGCCACGTCCAGCAGCGGGGAGCCGGAGACCGCGCTCTTGAACTTGCGCGGCAGGTTGGAGAAGGCCGGGTTGCCGATGAAGCGGCGCTGGATCTCCTCGATGGCGGGCGTGCCGTCGATGATCTCGTCCGCGGCGATGCCGGCCACCGGGGAGCCGAGGATGACCCGCGGGGTGTCGCCGCACGCCTCGGTGGTGGACAGGCCGACGGCCTCCAGCTTCTGCCAGATCGCGGGCACGTCCTCGATCCGGATCCAGTGGAACTGGATGTTCTGGCGGTCGGTCAGGTCGGCGGTGCCGCGCGCGTACTGCTGCGAGACCTCGGCGATCGCGTTCAGCTGGGCCACCGTCAGCCGGCCGCCGTCGATCCGGACCCGGAGCATGAAGTACTCGGCGTCCAGCTCGTGCGGGTCGAGGATGGCGGTCTTGCCGCCGTCGATGCCCTCCTTGCGCTGGGTGTACAGGCCCCACCAGCGCATCCGGCCGCGCAGGTCGGACGGGTCGATCGAGTCGAAGCCGCGGTGCGCGTAGATCGTCTCAATGCGTGTCCGCACATTGAGACCGTCGTCGTCCTTCTTGAACTGCTCATTGGCGTTCAGCGGGGTGTGGTGACCCATGCCCCACTGGCCCTCGCCGCGATGCCGGGTCACCTTGCGGGCGGCGCGCGGCGCCGGTTCGCTCGCGGGCTGGGCCTCGACCGAGTCGGAAGTGGTGGCCATGTGAACGTCCTTCGGGCAGCAGGCTGATGATCCGATGGCTGCCGGTACTCACGGCTCCGACCTGCGGCGACCAGCGCATACCCGCAGGTGGGCGGGTATCCGGGGCGGCGATCGGGAGCCCTGGGCGCCGGGCGTGACCACGGGCGGCTGGGCTGGCGGCGCGGTGGCGCCGGTGCGGTGCTGGCGGGCTTGGGTCGTGCTCTCAGATCACCGGACAGATGGCGCTGGACACGCGAAGGAGATCGACGTGGAGTCGACCGACCAAGGTGGTTCCGGCGCTGGGCATGGCAAGAGACTCGCATGCCGAACTATCCCCGGTCCACCACCATCCATTATCTGGACTCAAGTGTTCCGAATAGCGGGACGAGTACCCATCTGCCCAGGCAGCGGCGGGTGCCGGGGCGGTCCCGGCGGCGCGAGGGCCGCCGGAGGGGCGGGGGGTGCGGCTGGGGGCGTGCGTTTGGACCCGCCCGATACCTTAGGGGTGTGCAGTCACCAGGTGAGATCAGCAAAACGGCCGCCGAACGGCCCACCCGGCGCAGGGGCAGGGGCGGCCGCCGAGCCGCCCGCCGGTCGACCTGGCGGGCGACCGTCTGGGCGCTGATCAAGGACACCACCAACACCTGCGTCGAGTACCGGGTGACCGGGCTCGCCGCCGAGGCGGCGTTCTTCACCCTGCTGTCGATCCCGCCGCTGCTGCTCTGCCTGGCCGGCACCCTCGGCTACCTCGACGACCTGCTCGGCGCCGGCACCATCCAGAAGCTCCAGGCGGACATCCTCTCGGCCGCCGGGACCGTGCTGTCGCAGTCCTCGATCCACCAGACCGTGCAGCCGCTGCTGAACAGCGTCTTCGCCAACGGCCGGCCCGACCTGATCTCGATCGGCTTCCTGTTCTCGCTCTGGTCCGGCTCCCGCGCGCTCTACATCTTCATCGACACCATCACCGTGATGTACGGGCTGGACGGCAAGCGCGGCATCGTCAAGACCCGGGCGATGTCACTCGGCCTCTACATGGGCGCGCTGGTGATCGGCTCGCTGGTGCTGCCGCTGCTGGTCGCCGGCCCCGGCCTGGTGGTGAACGCGGTGCCCGGCATCGCGGGCGCGGTCAGCGCGCTCTACTGGCCGGTCGCGATCCTGCTGCTGATCGTCTTCCTCACCACGCTCTACCACCTGGCCGTGCCCGTCAGGACGCCCTGGCGCGAGGACATCCCCGGCGCGCTGGTGGCGCTCGGCGTGCTGGTGATCTGCAGCCTGGTGCTGCGGCTCTACCTGGTGCACTCGGTCGAGGGGCCGAGCGTCTACGGCTCACTGGCGGCGCCGATCGCCGTGCTGCTGTGGATCTTCGTGGTCGCGATCGCGGTGCTGATCGGCGCCGCGATGAACGCCGCGATCGACCGCCGGTGGCCCACCGTGGAGACCGCCGACGCCCGCGCCGAGCACGACCGGGCCGCCGAGCAGGCCGCCGCCGCCCTGGTCCGCGAGGCCGGTGCCCGGCGGGCTGCCGAGCGGGCCGAGCTGGCCCGGGTGCTCGGGCTGGCCGACGGCTACGAGGACGGCGAAGGGGACGCCGACGAGGACGAGGGCGACGACGAGGTGCCCAGCGAGTACCCCGAGCGCTGGGCCGACATGTTGGCGCCGACCAACGTCCGCGGCCGCCTGCTCGCCGGCTCCAAGCGCCGCCGCACACCGCCGCCGCCCCCCGACAGTGACCGCCCGAGCCCGGTGGCCCCGGCTGCGCCGCCGCGGCCGGTGCACCCGCCGCAGCAGCAGCCCCAGCCGCCGCAGCACCGGGTGCACGGTGCGGCCGGCACCGCGATGCCCGGACCGGCGGCGCCCGGGCCCTCGTCCGTCCCGCCGGCCGGTCCCGCGCCCGCCGGTGCGCAGGGTGCCCCCGCCCGGCCGTGCCGGCCGCACCCGTCCAGGGCGGCACCGGGGAGCCGGTGGTGGAGCGGCCGGAGCAGCCCTGGGGGTCGGACGGCCGGTTCCCCGGCGAGCGCGGGCCGGTGGACTCGGCGCTGCCCGGGTACCCGCCGCGGCCGCCGTGGGAGGGGCACTGAGACGCGCTGCGGGGTGGCCCGGGAAAGCCGAGCGCAGTGCGGGGTGGCCCGGCTGGGCGCGGTGCCAGGTGTCCTCGGAAAAATCGGATGCGTTCGCGCGGCGCGTGCTCTAAGCTGCCGTCCGCAAGCGATCACCGTACAGGTGATCCACCGTCAGGGCCGGTCCTCGGTCCGGGAGCAGAAACAGGAGGTGGGCCCGATGGCTGTCACCGCGTTCGCCGCTGCCCAGCGCAGCACTCGCCTTCACCTCCACCTCCTCCCGGTTGCCGGCTGACGATCGCTCAGCCCCCGGGAATCTCAGCTCCCGAAGGGCTCACCGCGTTGTTCAACGCACTCTCCACTTCTGCACGTTCCACTTCTGCACGTTCCACCTCTGAAGACCTGCTCGCCGCCTACGGCTGGACCGACCGGCTGACCGAGCAGTTCGCCCCACTCGCCGACGCCGGCCTGGTCGCCGGCCGGCTGGCCCGGGTCGACCGCGGCCAGGCCGATGTGGTGATCGCCGACCCCGAGACCGGCGCCCTCACCACCGTGCGCGCCGACACCCGACCGGTCAGCGGCGGCGAGACCATCGACAACCCGTGCACCGGCGACTGGGTGGCCGTCGACCCGCACGCCGAACCGATGGCCACCCTCGCCGCCCTGCTGCCGCGCAGCACCGCGATCGTCCGCAAGGGCGCCGGCAAGAGCTCCGACGGCCAGGTGCTCGCCGCCAACGTCGACACCGTGGTGATCGCCGTCTCGCTCGCCACCGAGCCCGACCTCGGCCGCGTCGAGCGGTTCCTCGCCCTCGCCTACGAGAGCGGCGCCCAACCGCTGATCGTGCTCACCAAGGCCGACCTGGTCGACGACGCCGAGTACATCCGGGCGGACGTCGAGCAGGTCGCCCCCGGCGCCACCGTGCTGGTGGTCAGCGCCGAGACCGGCGACGGCCTCGATGTGCTGCGCGCCTGCCTGGGCGGCACCGCCGCGCTGATCGGCCAGTCCGGCGCCGGCAAGTCCACCCTGACCAACGCGCTGCTGGGCAGCGAGGTGATGACCGTCCAGCAGACCCGCGACAGCGACAACAAGGGCCGCCACACCACGACCACCCGCGAGATGTTCCCGCTGCCCGGCGGCGGCGTGCTGATCGACACCCCCGGTCTGCGCGGCGTCGGCCTCTACGGCGGCGAAGGCCTCCAGCAGGCGTTCGCCGAGATCGAGGAGCTGGCCGAGACCTGCCGGTTCCCGGACTGCTCGCACCACAGCGAGCCCGGCTGCGCCGTCCGGGCGGCGCTCGAGGACGGCACGCTGGCGCACCGCCGCTGGGACAGCTACCTCAAGCTGCAGCGCGAGAACGAGTGGATCGCGTCCCGCAGCGACGCACGGCTGGCCGCCGAGCGGGAGCGCGTCTGGAAGACGCGCTCCAAGAACGCCCGGGGCAACATCCGCCCCTGGCACGGCAGCCGCGCGCCGAAGTAGGGCCTCGGCCTGCGCGACCCCGGGCGGGGACGGACCTGACGGTGATGTCCGATTCCCGCCAGTCCGGCCCGCCCGGGAGGCGCAGACTGGAGGACGTGATCGACGACGAGACCCGCTACCGGGCAGTGGACAGCAGGGACGCCAGGTTCGACGGCGTGTTCTTCACGGCCGTCACCACCACCGGCATCTACTGCCGCCCGAGCTGCCCCGCAGTCACCCCCAAACGGGTCAACTGCACGTTCTACCCGACCGCGGCCGCCGCCCAGGGCGCCGGATTCCGGGCCTGCCGCCGCTGCCGGCCCGACTCGGTGCCCGGCTCGCCGGAGTGGAACCACCGCGCCGACCTGGTCGGCCGCGCGATGCGGCTGATCGGCGACGGAGTGGTGGACCGCGAGGGCGTCGCCGGCCTCGCCACCCGGCTCGGCTACAGCGCCCGCCAACTGCAGCGCCAGCTCACCGCGGAGCTCGGCGCCGGGCCGATCGCGCTGGCCCGCGCACAACGGGCCCAGACCGCCCGGCTGTTGCTGCAGACCACCGAACTGCCCGTCACCGAGGTCGCGTTCGCGGCCGGCTTCGCGTCCGTGCGGCAGTTCAACGACACCGTCCGCGAGGTGTACGACCGCACACCGAGCGCGCTGCGCACCGAGAGCGGCACCAGACTCGCCACCACCGCCACCCCCGGCGCGCTCAGCCTGCGCCTCGCCTACCGGGGCGCGATCGACGCCGAGCACCTGATGGACTTCCTCGCCCTGCGTGCCGTCCCCGGCGTCGAGGAGGTGGTGGCAGGCAAGCGCGGCATCCGCACCTACCGGCGGACCCTCGCGCTGCCGCACGGCCCGGGCATCGCCGAGGTCGACTCTCCCGCTGAGAGCGGTTCGGCCGCGCGGGGCTGGCTGGACTGCCGGCTGCGGCTGGCCGACCTGCGCGACCTGACCACCGCCGTGCACCGGCTGCGCGCGCTCTTCGACCTGGACGCCGACCCGGAGGCGGTCGCCGAGCAACTCGGTGCCGACCCGCTGCTCGGACCGGCCGTGGCCGCGCGCCCCGGACTGCGCTCGCCCGGCCACGTCGATCCGCATGAACTCGCGGTCCGGGCCGTACTCGGCCAGCAGGTCACCGTCGCCGCCGCCCGCACCCTGGCCGGCCGGCTCGCCGCCCGCTACGGCACCCCGCTGTCCGAACCGAGCGGCGGCCTGACCGCCCTCTTCCCGACCGCCGCCGCCCTCGCCGAGGCCGACTCGGCGGACCTGGCGATGCCCACGGCCCGGCAGAACGCGCTGCGCGGCCTGTGCGCCGCACTCGCCGACGGCAGCGTCCGGCTGGACGCCGGCGTGGACCGCGAGCAGGCGGCCGAGCAACTGCTGGCGCTGCGCGGGATCGGCCCGTGGACGGTCGGCTACCTGCGGATGCGGGCGCTCGGCGACCCGGACGTCTTCCTGCCCAGCGACATCGGCATCCGCGACGGCCTGCGGCGGCTCGGCGCCGCCTCCGACCCGAAGGCCGCAGCCGAGGCCGCCCGCGCCTGGGCGCCGTGGCGGTCCTACGCGGTGCACCAGCTGTGGGCGCTGGCGTCGGCGGGCTGAGCGACAGTCATTGAGCGGGGCAATCAGGGGTGCCGAACCCCGTTCCCGGCAACCGAGTTGGGATCAGGGATCCCGAGTAGCGTTTCCGGTAACCGAGTTGGCCTCAGGGCTCCCGAGTGCCGTTCCCGGCGAGCGCCTTGGCGAGCTGCTCCAGGCCGGGCAGGGCCGCCATCACCGCGTCGTGGTCGGCGGGGGAGAGGGTGGCCAGCGCGGCGGCGATCCGGCGCTCATGGGCGTGCTGCCAATCCGCCAGCTGCTGGTGACCGGCCGCGGTGAGCGCGATCCGCGCGGTGCGGCGGTCGCCCGGATCGGCCTGCCGGTCGACGAACCCGGCCTCCAGCAGCTTGCCGACCAGCCCGCTGACCGTGTTCGGCGCCAGCCGCTGGCGGGCCGCCAACTCGCCCACCCGCAGCGGCGCGACCGCCAGCGTCTGCAGCAGCTCCACCTGCGCCATCGGCAGCGACTCCCACGGGTAGTCGGTGCGGATGCTGCTGCGCAGGGCCCGGCGCAACCGGGTGACCACATCGGTCAGCCGCTGGGCGCGTTCGATCGCGAGCGCCTCGCCGGGGGTTCCGGCGGAGTCGGGGTCATCGGTGGGTGTGCGGTGGGGCGCGGCTGACATGGCCGACAGCGTATCCCGGGAACAGACGGGGTCTCAGTCGGCGTTCCGCCAGCTGAGACCCCGTCTCACGATCGCCGTCCGGTGATCACGTATCGGCTGATCACATGTTGGGTGATCACATGTTGGTCGAGTCCGGGAGCGGCTTGGCCCCGCGCGCGGCCAGCATGTCCGTCATCAGCTGGATCTCCGAGCTCTGCGCCGTCACCATGGACTGCGCCAGCCGCTTCTCAGCCGCGTTCTGCGCCACGTCCACATAGCCCTGGGCCATCTCGACCCCGCCCCTGTGGTGCTGGATCATCAGCTGCAGGAAGAGGACCTCCGCGTCCTTGCCGCTGAGCGAACGCAGCTGGTCCATCTGGGCGTTGGTGGCCATGCCGGGCATCAGCGAGCCGTCGTGCGCCTGGTAGCTCATCGGCATCTTCATCCAGGACATCGGCTGGGCTGCCGAGTTCTGGGTCAGACCCCACTGGTCCAGCCAACCCATCATCATGCCGCGCTGGTTGGCCTGGGTGTTGATGATGTCGAACGCGAAGTTGCGCACCTCGTCGTTACTGGTGCGGTCCCGGACGATGAACGACAGGTCGATCGCCTGCTGGTGGTGCGTCGCCATGTCGCGGGCGAAGCCGGCCTCGGGCGAGTCCGTGGCCGGGGCGGACGCCACCGTGCCGGAGGCCGTGGAGCCGCCCGCCACCAGGGCCGGCACACCGAGGCAGAGCGCGACCGTCGCCGCCAGCGCGGCCGGCCACCAGAGCGTGCGGCGCCGCTTGACCGGCGCCGCCGCCGGCTCCTCGACGGACGCGTCGAGCTCCGCGAGCCCCTCGGGCGTCAGGCCGTCGCCGTCGCTCATCACATCGCCCCCGCACTGCAGGACGCACCGGGCTCCTGGGTCTGCGGGCCCTCCACGTACTTGGTGAAGAACTTCTCGACCCGCGGGTCGGTGGCGCTGTCCACCACCAGCTGGGTGCCCCAGGCGCTGAGCGTGATGGTGCCCGACTCGGTCGGGTACGGGCTCATCATCGAGTACGGGGTCGCCTTGACCTTGTCCGAGAGGACCTTGATGTCGTTCGGGGTGGCCTTGCCGTTGTACGTCACCCAGACCGCGCCGTGCTCCAGCGAGTGAACCGCGTGCTCGTTCTGCAGCGGCTGGGTGTAGACGTTGCCCATGCAGGTCTGCCAGACCGAGTTGTGGTCACCGCCGACCGGCGGGGTCATCGGGTAGTTCACCGTGCCCTGCACGTGGTTGCGGGTCAGGTTGTCCCAGGTCTTCACGCCCGGGATCGGCGCCTTGGCGGCCTCCGCCTTGGCGTGCTGCTTGTTCTGCGCGTCGACGATGATGTACGTGCCGCCGGCGATGGTGCCCGCGACCAGCACACCGGCGATCGAGAAGGCTATGACCTTCATCCGCTTCTCGCGGCGCTGCTCGTCGGCACGCAGCTTGGCGATCCGGTCGCGGCGGTCCGCGGCGGCCTGCTTGCCCGGCCGCACCTTGTTGGAACCGGACGAGTTGGTCTGCTGGGAGGCGGAACCCACGGAAATCTTCCTTGTCCCCGCCGGCGGTAGGGCGCGCGGCGGCATGAGAGGTAAACAGGGCAGGGCAAGACCGCAGGTCAGCCGCGTGGGCCGGGGCGCCGACGGGAGCCGGTGCCACGGCCGCAGGGGCCGGCTGCGGGGGTTCCGCTCAGGGCCGATTGACCTGGAGCAGGTGAAGATCAGGAGTGGGGGCCGGCCAGGCCGCCGCGATCACCGGCACCGCCACGGGCGCCGGGCGGGGCGGGACCAGCCGGGGCAGCGCGGCCGCGACCGGCTGCGGCGGGGCGTTCGGCAGCTGCGCCTGCCGGCCGCACCACGAATCGCCGGAGCAGCCGTGGCCCGGGCCGGGCAGCGGGGCCTCCTTGGAGCACCAGGCCTTCTCGAACGGCACGGAGAGGGTCCGGGCCGGAGCGGCTGCGGGGGCGCTCTGGGTGACAGTGCTCCGAGCGGCGCTGCTCTGGGCGACAGTGCTCCGAGCGGTGCGGCTTCCGGCCGTCCCCGGGGTGGTCCCGGCGGCGGGGCTCCCGGCGGCGGAGCCCGGGGCGGGCGGTACGGCGGCCAGGGCCGAGCCGGCGCAGGGTAGCGCCACCAGCAGGGCGGCCAGCAGACCGATCAGGGACAGGGCCCATGTCACACCACCCGGGCGGCGCGCGAAAGCGGCGCTCCCCGGGGCGGGTTCGACAGGTCCTGGCGCGGTCATGCGCACATATTAGTCAGCCGAATGGGTGAAATGGTCCCCCTGTTAGGGAGCCAGTTTCGGTTTAATCCGATGCTCCGGCTGTTGGCCTGATCCCTATGAAACCCCGGACAGCGCGCCTGCCGGTGGGCAGAATGACCACTGCCCGCCACCCGTTGCCCGTGAGGAGTCGCCAGATGACCGACCAGGGTGGTCCCACCTCGACGAGCTCGGCGGACGCCTGGTGGGGGCGGGTCTACGACGGACCGGCCGGCCGGCTGCCCGACACCCCGAGGCGCAGGGCGGGAACGAGAGCGTCGACGAGTGGTTCGACTCGATCGCCTCGGTCGTCGGGCTGATCGGCCGTCAGCGGGACAGGGACACGGTCGACGCGGCGGAGGCGGTGGAAGCAGTCGAACCCGCTGAGCCCGCCGAGTCTGCTGAGCCCGCTCCTCGGGTGTCCCTCGCCCCCGCTCCTCGGGTCTCCCTCGTCAAGCCGCCCCGCACCCCCAGCACGGCACCGCCGCCACCCGCGGCCCAACCGCCGGCCCCCGCCCCTGCCCCCGCCCCGCACGTCGGAACCCGCCCGCCCACCTACAGCCCCGAACCCACCCTGCTCCCCGCCGCCCCCGAGCAGCTCGCCGCCGTCGTCCCGGACACCGCCCTCGACGGCGCCCAGTACCCGGGGCTCACCCTGCGCGCGGCCTCGATCCGCGGCGACTCCGCCCGCTACCGGGGCGAACCGCGCACCGACGCCCTGCTGCTGACCCGGTTCGGCGACGACCCCGACGGCCTGCTGCTCGCCGTCCTCGGCAGCCGGGCCCGCCTGCCGGCCACCGTCGACCCGCGCACCGCGCCGCCGGCGGGCACCGGACCCGAGCTCGACCTCGGTGCTGCCCCGGCCTCCCACGCCGTCCACCAGGCAGCCACCCATCTCGCCGAGGCAATCGGCCGCAGCCGCACCGAACTCGCCGCCGACCTGCGCACCGGCGCCCGCGACCGGCTCCGCTACGGCCTGCAGCGCCTCACCGCCGGCGCCGCGGCCGGCCTGCGCGGCCCGGCCCCGCACACCGCCGGCGCCCTGCACTGCCTGCTGATCTCCCTCGACCCGCAGGCCACCCACCGCGCCGCCTTCGGCCTCGGCCCGGGCGGCCTCTACCTGCTGCGCTCCGGCCACTGGATCGACGCCTACGCCGCCCGGCTGCTCCACCACCCCGACGGGCAGGACGACCCGGCCCCCGTGCCGCCCGGGCCGCGCCCGTTCCGGTTCCGCCTGGTCCCGGCCACCCCCGGGGACATCCTGCTGCTCTGCTCCCCGGGCCTGGCCGACCCCGTCGCGGAGGAGCCCGCCGTCGGCCACTTCCTCGCCACCCACTGGTCGCACCCCCACCCACCGGGCACCGTGGACTTCCTGCGCCAGATCCAGGTCCGCGCCAAGGGCTACGCGGACGACCGCACGGCCGTCGCCCTCTGGGCCGACTGACGGTGCGTCAACTCTCCCCGTCCACGCCGGTCTCCCCGTCCACACTGATCTCCTCGTCCACGCCGAGCAGCGCCGCCGCCACTGCCCGCACCCGGCTGAGCGACTGCTCCCGGTCCACCCCCGGCAGTCCGATCGCCAGCGGCACCGAGTACCCGTCCAGCACCGCCCGCAACTGCTCGGCCCGCTCCGCCGCCGGCCCGCCCCGGAACGCGCCGGCCGCCACCCCCTCCTCGATCAGCGCCTCAAGATCGGCCTGCCACGGCGCCTCGATCTCCAACTGCCCGGCCCGCAACTCCGCACTCGCGGGCGACCGCCCCCACACCTCCACCCACAGGATCCACCGCGGATCCCCCGGCCCGTCCGCCAGATACAGCTCCGCATACGCCCCGAACCGCTCCCAGGCGCTCACCCCGGCCCGCCCGAGCTCCGCCCGCCGCCGCTCGCCGAGCTGCTCCTCGCTCCACCGCAGCGTCTCCAGCAGCAACTGGTCCTTGCTGCCGAAGTAGTAGAGCAGGTGCCCCGCACTCATCCCCACCTGCTTGCCCAGCCCCGCCATGGTGAGCTTCGCCAGCCCGTGCTCCGCGATCGCCGCCATCGCCACGGCCAGCACCTCCTCCCGCGGTCTCGCGGGCCGCCGAAGACGTGGCGCGGTCATGGTGGGGGCTCCTCGGGGTGGACCTGTGGGGGACTGCCCAGCTTACGGCGCGGGCGTGGAGCTTCCGTTCCGACGTCCGTTCCGACTTCCTGTGGGAGGACGGCCCGACTTCCCACGAGAGGACGACACCCGTTCGGCCTAACGTTGCGCCAAGAGGGTTCGGTCCGTCGGTGATTCGGCTTACCTTGCTGGTGGATCTGGTGGTCCGTCAGGGGAGGAGGCTTCCGTGAAACTGGTGACCCGTGCCGAATGGGGCGCCCAACCGCCCAAGCAGCCCTGGACGTATGTCGCGGGCACTCAGGGCGTGAAGGTCCACTACGAGGGTGATCCGGTGCCTGCGGATCTGGTGAGCCATCACGAGTGGTGCGCGGGCCGGATGCGCGGCATCCAGGCGGCCCACATGGCTGACACCAGCCAGGGCTGGATCGACATCGCGTACACCGCGGTCGCGTGCCCGCACGGCTACGTCTTCGAGGGCCGCGGCCTGCACCACGAGACCGGCGCCAACGGCAACCAGCCGCTCAACCTCGCCCACTACGCGGTCTGCGGGATGGTGGGGAACTCGGGCCTCACCCAGCCGAGCGACGACATGCTCAACGGTCTGCGGGATGCCATCGAGTGGCTGCAGCAGCAGGGCGGTGCCGGGCCCGAGATCAAGGGGCACCGGGACGGGTATCCGACCGACTGCCCGGGCGGCCCGCTCTATGCCTGGGTGCAGCGCGGTGCCCCGCGGCCGGGTGGGGGCGGCGGATCCAGGGGTGGGGCGGCCGCGCCGCCCTGGCCCGGGGAGTACCTGCGGCTGCAGAGCCCGCTGCTCAACGACGACAACGTTCGCACCTGGCAGCAGCGGATGGCGGAGCGCGGCTGGCCGATCAGCGTCGACGGCTGGTACGGCGCGGAGAGTCAGAGCATCTGCGAGCAGTTCCAGCAGGACTGCACCGCGCACGGGTGGCCGCTGACCGTGGACGGCATCGTGGGTGAGCAGACCTGGAACGCGGCCTGGCAGCGCCCGGTGTCCTGAGCCGTCGGCAGGGGAGTTGACGCTCCATCCGGTGATTGTCAGAGGTGGGCCGTAGGGTGCCGCCATGACCAACGCACCTGTTCACAGCGTCGACCTCGAGCTCTGGGGTGAGGGCGACTTCTGGCTGCTCGAGCGCAACAACACCCCCGAGATGACCGAGCACCTGGGCGGTCCGGAGACTGCGGAGCAGCTGGCCGCCCGGCACCAGCGGTATCTTGCGCTCGGGGAGCGGGGGCAGATCTACCGGGTGGTGCTGCCCGGTACGGGGGAGACGGCCGGTTCGATCGGCTTCTGGGAGCACGAGTCGAACGGTGCCATGGCCTGGGAGGCCGGCTGGTCGGTGCTGCCCGAGTTCCAGGGGCGGGGGGTCGCCGTCGCGGCCGCGCGCGCCGCTGTTGAGGCGGCGCGCGCCATCGGGACGCACCGCTATCTGCACGCGTTCCCGAGCGTCGACCACGCGGCGTCGAACGCGGTCTGCCGCAAGGCCGGGTTCGAGCTGGTGGAGACCATCAAGTTCGAGTACCCCAAGGGAAGTTGGATAACGTCGAACGACTGGCGGCTGGACCTGTTGGGGGAGTGAGGCGACCGCAGGCAGGTCCAGCCGCCGCTACCCCTAGCCCTTGCCGCGCGGCCTCGCCTTGCCGCGCGGCCTCGCCTGGCCGCGCGGCCTCGCCTGGCCGCGCGGCCTCGCCTGGGTCAGGGCCGCACCCGCCAGGACGATCACCGCGCCGATCGGGGTCGACCAGCTCATGCGCTCGCCGAGGATGGCGACGCCTGCGACGGCGGCGATGACCGGGATGAAGTAGGTGACCATCTGGCCGGTCGTCGGGCCGACCTCGGCGACCAGGCCGTACTGGACGAGGACGGCCAGCCCGGTGCCGAGCGCGCCCAGGGCGGCGATGGCCAGCAGCGGGAGCACGGCGACGTGGCTCGGCAGCTTGCTGAACAGCGGTGTGACAACGGCCAGTTGGATGGTGGCCAGGAGCAGCTGGGTGCCGGTCAGGGAAAGGTGGGAGTGGCTGGAACCGGCCAGGGTGCGGCGGACGTAGATCCAGCCGATCGGGTAGCTGAGCGAGGCCAGCAGGGCCAGCGCCGTGCCAGCGGCGTTCAGGCCGTGGAAGCCCTGCCAGGCGCCGAGCACGGTCAGCACGCCGAGGAAGCCCAGGCCGAGGCCGGCCACCCGGATGCGCGTCGGACGGTCCTCGGAGAGGGCGACCAGGGACAGGACCATGCCCCACAGCGGTGAGGTCGCGTTGCAGATGCCCGCCAGCGTCGACGGGATGGTCAGCTCCGAATAGGCGAAGAGTGAGAACGGCAGGGCGTTCAGCAGGAACGCGGCAACCGCGAGGTGCCCCCAGGTGCGTGCGCCGCGCGGGAGCCGCTCACGCTTCACCGCCATGGTGGCCGCCAGCACCACGGTGCCGAAGAACAGCCGCCCGAACGCGACCTGCAGGGGCGGGTACCCCTCCGTCCCGATCTTCATGAAGAGGAAGCTGAAGCCCCAGATCAGCGACAGGGCGCCGAAGCGCAGCCGCCAGTCGAGGCGCGGACGGGGGCGCGCAGGGGCGCTGACCTGGGGTCGGGTAGCGGTGGCGGGGCTGGTGCTGCTCATACAGGCAACGATGCTTGCGCCGATCTCGTAGCACAAGCGAGAATTCGAAACCAGTACCTCGTAGTATTGCTAACGTATAGCGGTCGTTGTATGGAACCCGGCCCGTCGCGAGCCATCTGTAGCGAGCCGGACCTCCATGGAGCTGGACCTGTGTGGAGCCGAACCGGGAGCGGGCATGTTGAACCTCGAGCGACTGCGCACCCTTGACGCCCTCGCCCGGCACGGCTCGGTCAGCGGCGCGGCCGATGCGCTGCACGTCACGACGTCGGCGGTGTCGCAGCAGATGTCCAAGCTGGAGCGCGAGGTGGGCCAGCAACTGCTGGCCAAGAACGGGCGGGGCGTGCGGCTGACGGACGCCGGGCGGCTGCTGGCCGAGCACTCGGCGCGCATCCTCTCGCAGGTGGAGCTCGCCGAGTCCGATCTGGACGCGCACCGCGGCCAGGTCATCGGCGAGCTGCGGCTCTCGGCGTTCCCGACCGCCGCGCGCGGGCTGTTCCCCGCCGCGCTGAGCATCCTGCGCGCCCAGCATCCGGCGCTGCGGGTGCGCTCCAGCGAGCTGGAGCCGGAGTCCGGCATCGCGGGCGTGATCCGCGGCGACCTCGATCTCGCAGTCGTGCTCGACTGGTACAACAAGCCGATGCCGCTGCCCGACGGCCTGGTGAAGGCGCCGCTCCTCGACGACCCGGCCGATGTGGCCATGCACGAGGGCCATCCGCTCGCCGGCCGCGACGAGGTGGACTTGGGCGAGTTCGCCGACGATGAGTGGATCACCTGGGGGGAGGGCGAGTTCTGCCACGAGTGGCTGCTGTTCACCCTGCGCTCGCGGGGCGTGGAGCCGGTCATCGGCCACCGCGCCGCCGAGACGCACACCCAGCTCGGGCTGGTCGCGGCCGGGTTGGGCGTGTGCGTCGCGCCCGTGCTCGGGCGCCAGCCGATCCCGCCCGGCGTGGTGACCGTTCCGCTCAAGCAGCGTGTCCGGCGGCACGTCTATGTCGTCTGGCGAGCGGACGCCGACCGCCGCCCGTCGATCCGCGCGGCGGTCGAGGCACTGCGGGCGGCGGCGGAGAAGGTCCCCGCCGGCTAGAGAGCCCATCTGCAGAGCCCGTCCACAGGTCCAATCGTCGCCGGATCGTGTCGAACGCGGGGTGAGCAGCTCATGGCGATCCGTCAACCGGGCGTCCGCGCAAGGGACGGCCGGTCCATCATGGAATCCCGCAGGCCGTACGGAGAAGGGCATGGAGCGCCATGAGCCAGACCCCACCACCCGCTTCCCCCGGTCCGTCCTGGCCCGGCGGGCGGCGCGGTTCGCGGGGGCCGACGCGCCGAACGCAGCGGCCGCACCCGCCGTTCCCGTTGGTGCCGCCGACCCTCCCCGGTGCCAACCCGTGGGGCGATTCGCAGCAGGAGGACGGAGAGATCATGAGCCCGCAGAAGGAGCCCTCCGGGGGCCCGACCAGCCTCCCCGGCGCGCCGCCCCCGCCGCCCGGCCCCCGCAACCCGCCCACGCCGGGTGGCAACCCCAACCCGCCGTCCGAACCACCGAAGGGGTAGCGGGAGCTGATGCCGCCGACCTGCTCCTGCCGTACGTCGGGCATCCGGACTTCGGCGCGGGGTGGCCGACGGAGCCGCAAGTGCCGTAGCGCGGCTGGGCCGAGGGCATAGGAAGCAGGAGAGGCACCACGTGCCTACGTCGCTTCGGAAGACGCCCCGGTCTGCTGGTTGCTGAAGGGCTTTGAAGTGCCTTGTCGCGGCCTCTGACGACTTGCTGCAGCCTGCCGGATAGCCGTGCCTTCTCGGGTCAGGTAATTGGCTGCAGCGAGAAGAACATGTGCATCGTCGCGAGCTTGTCCCAAGAGCCGATTGCATCTCGCACACAGTAGCCCTCGGACACATGCGCCACACGAGGTATTCCCCGGGCAACAGGAGTGGTCGTGGTCGACCTGCAGCCGACACTCGGCATCGGGGAGCTCGCGGCATATCGCACACACTCCGGCCTGACTCGCCAGTAGGTTCTCAAACTCCTGTTGCGTCAAGCCGTACTGACGCTCCAACCAACGTTGCTTCTGCCGGAGGCTGTTTCGACTCGCGTAGTCAGGGTTGTTAGCCCGGTGCTTCTTCGAGTACGCGGCAGCGCAGGGCCTGCATCTGGCTGCAACTCCCCGACTCCTGCCGGCGCATGTGCCGTACTCCGACAGCGGCTTGACCTCTTTGCAGGCAGGGCATCGCTTATGCTGATCGTCTGGGAAGACACTACTTCCCCAGCGCGAGCGTTTCTGAGTCAGATCAGCTGCTGACCCGTGCCGCCTCCATCGCTGCCAGTGCATGGAGCACATGTTTCGTGCCATCGCAGGACGCTCGCACTCATCGATTGTGCAGGTGCTCAATCTATCTTCCAGTCGCAGCCTCAAACTTGAACCGGATGGCCCATCATATTCGTATCTGCGCCTGCCTGTTGTGCCAATCAGTACGTTGACTATCGGCTTGGCCGCCTCGATCAGGCTGAAACCCCAGGATCCCGCGCCGCTCATGGCCGACCTGCATGGCCTGGATCCCGATGAGCAGGTCACACACCGATAGGCACTGTGACCGGCACGACTGCGCTGGAGCTCACGAGACGCCGTGTCAGTGGCCGTGTCAGGACGGTGTCAGACGGGTGACAGGCCCGGCCTGGACAGTAGTGGGCATGAAGAGTTCAGCGATCGCGGTTGCAGGACTGCGGAAGACACACGGGACCAAGGTCGTGCTCGACGGCATCGACTTCGAGGTTGCCGAGGGATCGGTCTTCTCCATGCTCGGCCCCAACGGGGCGGGCAAGACGACCACGGTGAACGTCCTGGCGACGTTGACGAAGGCCGACGCCGGCACGGTGCGCGTCGCCGGGCACGACGTGGTGACCGGGACCAAGCAGGTGCGCAAGGCCATCGGCGTGACCGGTCAGTTCGCCGCGGTGGACGAGCTGCTGTCGGGCCGGGAGAACCTGCAGCTGATGGCGGAGCTGAAGCGCGTGCGCTCCGCCGACCGGGTGGTCACCCAACTGCTGGAGCGGTTCGAGCTGGTGGAGTCGGCGCAGAAGATGGCGGCGACCTACTCCGGCGGCATGCGCCGGAAGCTGGACCTGGCGATGACGCTGGTCGGCAGTCCGCAGATCATCTTCCTGGACGAGCCGACGACGGGCCTGGACCCGCGCAGCCGACGCACGATGTGGCAGATCGTCCGCGAGTTGGTGGCCGACGGCACCACCGTCTTCCTCACCACCCAGTACCTCGAGGAAGCCGACCAGCTCGCCGACCGGATCGCGGTGCTCGACCAGGGCCACATCGTCGCCCAGGGCACACCGGAGGAGCTCAAGCGGCAGGTCCCCGGCGGCCATGTCCGGCTCCGCTTCACCGATCTGTTCGAACTCGACGTGGCGGCGCGGGCCTTGGCCGGAGCCACCCGGGACGACCAGGAGCTGACCCTGCGGGTGCCCAGCGACGGCGGGCCCAGGTCGCTGCGGGCCCTGCTGGACAGGCTCGACGAACACATGATCAACGCCGAGGAGTTCTCCGTGCACACGCCGGACCTCGACGACGTCTTCTTTGCGCTGACCGGTCAGACCACCACGGAGGCGAACGCACGATGAGCACTCTCTCCACGTCGCTCGGCGACTCGGCGATCATGATGCGCCGCAACTTCAAGCACACACTGCGGAATCCGGTCACCGTGTTCCAGGCGGTCCTGTTCCCGATCGTGATCATGCTGATGTTCGTCTACGTCTTCGGCGGTGCTTTCAGAGTCGAGGGCAGGTACATCGACTACGCGGTGCCGGGTCTGCTCGTGATGGCCATCAGCTACGGCCTCGGGCCGACCGCGGCGGCCGTGAACGGTGACATGACGAAGGGCATCATCAACCGCTTCAAGGCCATGGACGTCTCGCACGGTGCCGTGCTGGCCGGGCATGTCGTCTCCACGACGCTGCGCAGTCTGATCGCCGACGCGGCCATCGTCGGCGTCGGCTTCGCGATGGGGTTCCGCCCGCACGCGAGCTTCCTCCAGTGGCTCGCCGCGATCGGCATCCTGCTGCTGCTCGCCTTCGCGACCAGCTGGCTCACCGTCGCCATGGGGCTGGGCGCGAAGACCGTCGAATCGGCGGGCATGGCCACCGTGCCGCTGATCATGCTGCCGTTCCTGAGCAGCGCTTTCGTCCCCGCCAGCTCGATGGGGCCCGGCATCCGGCAGTTCGCGGAGTACCAGCCGTTCACCCCGATCATCGAAACGCTGCGCGGACTGCTGGCCGGCCACCCGGCGACCGGCACCGCCCTGACCGCCGTCGCCTGGTGCGTCGGGCTCGCGATCGTCGGGTACGCGTGGGCGGTCTCGACCTTCAAGAAGCGGGCCTGAGCGCTCAGGCAGCGAGTGTGATCACTCGACAAGAGTGCCTGACCGCTCAAGCAGCGAGCCTGACCGCTCAGGTAGCGAGCCTGACCCTCAACAAGAGAGCGTGACCGCGACCAGCTCGGACCAGCTGGCCTGCTCCCCCTCCCGAGCCGCCTCGGCGAACTTCGCGTCGCCGAGGCGGCGTCGTGCGGTCTGCGTGACCCGGGCCACGTCCGGGTGGGAGCGGTCCGGCAGCCCGCGCACGCCGACGCTCGCCGCGAGCAGCCGCGCGGCCTGCGCGTACTGCTCGCAGCGCAGTGCCAGATCCGCCACCCCGACGAGCGCCTGCGCGATCATCGGCGCGTGCCCCGCCTCGGTCGCCGCCTCGCAGGCCGCCGCGCGGTGCGCCCGGACCTCGTCGAGGTCGTCGGTGAGGTAGCCGAGCAGGTCGTGCCGCATCGCGCGGACGTGCACCCCCTCCGCCTCGTCGCCCATCAGGCCCGTCGCGACCGCGAGTTGCCGGCGCGCCTCCCCGGCGTCGCCGCCCCAACGGGCGAGTTCCGCCTTCGCGAGGGCCAGTTCGGCCAGCGCGTCGGGCCAGGCGACCCGCTCCGCGTACCGCTGCGCCTCGGCGATGGCGGCCGCGCTGGCGTCCTCGTCGCCCAGCAGCCAGTACAGCTGGGCCTGCCGCGACCGCATCCGGATGAGGTCCTCGGTGGCACCGACCTCGGTGACGACCGCGACCGCCTGCTCGTAGTGCTCGCACGCCTCGGCCAACTCGCCGCGCACGGTGATCCGGTCCGCCAGTTCGGTCAGGGCGAACGAGATCCCGAACCGCTCGCCGATCGCCCGGAACTCGGCGAGCGCCGTCTCCAGGTACACGTCCGCGTCCCGCCCCTGCCGGCCGAGCACGATCCGCATCTTGCCCGTCTGCAGCCGGGCCAGTGCACGCACCCAGGGGTCCGCGTCGTCCAGCAGCTCTTCGAACGCGGACAGGACCGACTCGGGTGCCTGCAGCATCCGCTCCAGCGGGACGACGAGCCGCAGCGCCGGGTGGTAGCCCTGACCGCTGAGGCTGAGCCGGTACGCCTGGTGGATCCACTCCGCGACCTGGTGCTGATCACCCCGCCCGGAGCTCGCGAACATCACGATGAGGGCGTACACCGTGGCCCGGACCTGGTCGGTCACCTCGCCGGGCACCTCGGCGGCCGCGGTGAGCAGCTCCATGCCCTCGGCCCGGTGCCCGCCGAGCCACCAGTACCAGCCGGAGCCCGCCGCCAGCCGCATCGCCGCCTGCGCCTCACCCGCCGCGAGCGCGCCGCGCATGGCGGCCCCGATGTTGTCGTGCTCGGCCTCGAGCACGGCCAGCCACTCCAACTGCTCGGCGCGGCGAAGATGCGGCTCCGCGGTCTCGGCGAGCTCGGTGACGTAGGCGAGGTGCGCCCGGCGCGCCGACTCGGCTTCGCCTGCCTCCGCGAGCCGGTGCCCGGCGTACTCCTTGATCGTGCCGAGCATCCGGTAGCGCGGCGCGGCGTGGTCCGCCGTGCGCAGCAGCGACTTCTCGGCCAGCGAGGTGAGCAGTTCGAGCACCTCCTCCGGCTCGACCCCGTCGCCTGCACAGACCCGCTCGGCAGCCTCCAGGCTCGCCCCGCCCGCGAACACCGAGAGCCTGCGCAGCACCGCCCGCTCGGCGTCGGTGAGCAGCTCCCAGCTCCAGTCGACCACCGCGCGCAGCGTCTTGTGCCGGGGCAGCGCCGTCCGGCTGCCGCTGGTCAGCAGGCGGAACCGGTCGTCCAGCCGGTTGGCGAGCTGCTCGATGGACATGGTGCGCAGCCTGGCCGCGGCCAGTTCGATCGCCAGCGGCATCCCGTCCAGCGCGCGGCAGACGCGCACCATGGTCGCCAAGGTGTGGGCGTCGGCGGGCGCGTGGGCGTCGACCGCGAGATCCTTGCGCACCGCGCCCGCCCGGTCCCGCAGCAACCGGACGGCCGGGGAGGACTCCATCGCGGCGGCGTCGGCGTACGCGTCCGGCAGGGCCAGCGGCTCGACCGGCCACAGCGCCTCGCCGGTGATGCCGAGCGGCTCCCGGCTCGTCGCCAGGATCCGCAGCCGCCGGCACTCCCCGAGCACCCGGTGCGCGAACACCGCCGCGGACTCGATCACATGCTCGCAGTTGTCCAGGATCAGCAGCGCCTCCCGCTCGCGGACCGCGGCGATGAGACGGTCCGTCAACTCCGCGTTCGAGGCGCCGCCGAGCAGGGCGTCCCGCAGGCCGAGCCCGGCGAGCGCCGGCTGCGCCACGTCGCTGTCCGCGCCGATGGCGGCGAGCTCCACCAGCCAGGCCCCGTCCGGCAGGTCGCCGGCGCCGAGCAGCGTCCGCGCGGTCTCCGTGGCCAGCCTGGTCTTTCCCGAGCCGCCCGGCCCGACCAGGGTGGTGAGCCGGTGCTCGGCGATCAGCTCGCGGACGGCGGCGACATCGGCGTCCTTGCCGACGAAGGTGGTCAACTCGGCGCGCAGGTTGGTCCTGGGCTCTCCTCGCGGGGCCGCTCCAACTCGCCGCGCAGCAGGGCGACATGCAGCGCGGCCAGCTCCGGTGAGGGGTCGGCGCCCAGCTCGTCGGCCAGCACCTCCCGGGTGCGCTGGTACACCTGCAGCGCCTCGCTGTCCCGCCCGGCCGCGACCAGGGCGCGCATCAGCGCGGCGACGAGCCGCTCGCGCACCGGGTAGGCGGCCACCAGGTCGGTCAACTCCGTGACCAGGGCCGCACCGTGCCCGAGGGCGACCTCCGCGTCGAACCGCTCCTCCCGGGCGGTCAGGCGCAACCCCTCCAGCCGGACCACCGCCGCGTCGAACGCCTCGCTCTCCTGCAGACCGACATCCTGCATGGCCGCGCCGCGCCACAGTTCGAGCGCCTCGCGCAGCAGCCCCACCCGCCCGGAAACGTCCTCGGCGCGGGCCTGGCCGGCTATGACCAGCCGTTCGAACCGCACGGCGTCGACGGCCTCCGGCGCCACCGCCAACCGGTAGCCGTCCGGCTGCCCTCGATCACCCCGTCCGGCAGCACCTTCCGCAACCGGGAAACCAAGCGCTGCAGCGCGTTCGTCGCATCGGCGGGCGGCTGCTCCCCCCAGATCCAGTCGACGAGCGACGCCTTCGTCACCACCTGCCCCGCCCTGAGCGCCAGCGCCACCAGCAGCCCGCGCAACCGCGCGCCCGGCACGTCGGACAGCCCCCCGTCGTCCGTGCGAATCTCCAATGGCCCCAGCATCTTGATCTGCACCCGCCGATTCTGTCACGCCGCGCCCGCCAGGCACCCAGCCGGTAACGGGCTCATCGCCGCACAGCACGACCGATCAGCGTCCCGATGTGCCCCGGGGTGGGAGCGTGGACCACGCGCACGTCCACGCGGACGAAGCCAGCCTCGGTCAAGTACCGCGCCCAGTCCTGTGGTTCGTAGCTGTAGCGGTAGGAGCTCGCAGAGGGCGAAGTAGACGGGGGTGTCGAGGATGACCTGGTGCACGCCGATGTCCACGACCTTGCCCACGCCAAGGTGGACATCGGGGTGTTCCATGGACGCGATCACGTACATCACGGCGTTGCCGAGGATCCGCTCGGCGAGGTCCCGGACCATGACCTCGTCGCGGAGCAGCAGTGCGACCTCGCGGTCCCAGATGGTCATACCGGAGTCGAGGACGTTGACGCTCAGGTGCTGGATGCGGGGCTGCACGGCGTTCAGCAACTCGCGGGGGTCCCGGGTTCGCGTGGTGCCGGGGCTCTGCAGGGTGACGGTCACGATGGTGCTCCTCTGTGAGCGTGGGAGTGGTGTGTTTGGTGTTGCTGGCTCTGACCGTCGGCTGGGCGGCCTGTGGCCAGGGACAATCCGTCACGGAACCGGACGGAGGCGAGGGGGCGTCAGGCGGTCTACGCCTGCGCCTTGGTGGTTACGCGGAGGTCGGCGTGGACGACCTTGCCGAACGGCAGCAGCTCCGCGCCCCAGCGGCCGCGGGTGAGGTGGTTGACCAGGGCAAGCCCGCGGCCGCCTTCGGCGTCGTCGCAGCGGTCCTGGACGAGGACGGGCATCGCGCGAGAACCGTCGCGGACCGAGATCCGGACGCCGGCCTCGGTGGTGCGGTGGATGGCGACGGTCATGTGCTGCCGACAACCGGTCTTCACCGCGTTGCCCACCAGCTCGCTGACGATCAGCTCGGCCGCCTCAACCAGGTCCGGCAAACCCCAGCCGCGCAGGGCGGATCGGATGAGCTGCCGTGCGGCGCGGGCGGACTGCGGTTCGTAGGGGAGGTGAACGCGAAGGTGGTCCGCAGGCAGCGCTGCTGTCAGAGGCGCGGTAGCTTCCGGGGCGCTCGTGGCTCGGGTGAGCATCCCAGACTGCCCGGTCATCCGTCGCTCCCGTACCGGGCCTTCAGCGGCGCCAAGCAGCTCGGGAAAAGGAAATTGTGAGGGCCCCTCAGGGGCGCCGGGCCGTTCATGGACCAGGGATGCGGCGGGCGGGTGGAATCGGCACTGCTCACCAGGGACTCCGGAGGACGGGATGAGTTGGGCTTGGCGACGGATCGCCTTGGAAGGCCGCATTGGAGGCCCGGGGCTGTGCTCGATGCGGACGCGTGCACAAGGGCACTCGACCAGGCCGAGCGCGTTCACGACCTGGGTGGCGAGGTCCACAACGGTGGGTGGCTGCGCTTCGACGGCTCCCGGCTGGCTGAACAGCGGGGGTTGTGCCATCTCGCCCTTGGGCAGATCGACTCGGCGGAGCAGTACCTGTCGATGGCCGTCCGCCAGGGTCTGTCGGCCCGGCGGCAGGGTGCGGTGCTCGCGGATCCGGCGGAGCTGGGAGCCCGTCACGGCGACGCGGACCGGGTGGTGCACTACTGCTCAGCCGCGCTCGTTTTGGCGGAGCGAACCGGCTCCGGCTATATCGCGCGCAGACTGGATGGGCTGCGGGTCCCCTTGCGCCGCTTATGTCCGACCCGCGAATCTCGAATCTCAGCGAGCAGATCACCTATCGAGGAGCGTCATGACTGACACGACTGCGCTGGAGCCCGGCGAGTTCTTCCGTGAGGCGTGGGTGGCTGGAGTGAAGAAGTACTTCCCTGGTGAGCCGAAGGCCGGTTACGTCGCACCGTGGGCCCAGACTCCGGAGTGGGAGCGGCAGGCTGCGGCAGCGGTGTACCGGCAGGTGGCCGAGTTCGTCCGTGTCTCGGGCGGCAGCACCGCCAAGCTGTCCCGCGAGCAGAAGGGGCGTTTCGTCGCGCTGTGCTGGATCGCCCAGATCTTCAAGCACTTTGACAGCCCGAAGCCGGGCTATGTCGCCGACTGGGACGAACTGCCGCAGTGGCAGCGGGAGACGGACAGCGACATCTTCGAGCGGATCGAGCAGGTCATCTGAGTGCCGGGCCAGCTGTGCTGCATCGTGGATCCGGAAGTCGGCCTGACCGACGTTGACTATCTGGCCCTCGCATCCTGGCCGGGGCAGCGCTGATCGTCAGAGCAATGTGGGTGGGCGGAGTTTGCCGCGGCTGATGGCCGGTCAGAACGTTTTTGTTCGGCGGATAGGGCACGGGGGAGCCCTTCACGTCACCCCCTCCGGCCCTCCTCTCCATCCTCACGAAGGGGAACTCCTGATGGGTATCTTCGGGCAGGACTGGGCGTCGTACCAGTCGGCCGCACCAGGCACCAACGGGCTCAGCTTCGCGTTCATCAAGGTCACCGAGGGCCTCACGTACACCAACCCGGAGTGGGCCAGTCAGCGGGACGCGGCGCGCAACGCGGGTCTGGTGGTCGGCTACTACCACTACCCGGACATGCGGAACTCGGCGCAGAGCGAGGCGGATCACTTCCTCTCGATCGCGCAGCCGGCGGTCGGTGAGCTGCTCTGCCTGGACTGGGAGGGCTACGACTCCGCCAACTCGGGTGTCTCGCACGGGAACCAGCTGGCGTACAAGGAGGCCTTCCTGCGGCACCTGAAGGCGTCGGCGCCGCAGCGGCCGGTCGGCATGTACTGCAACGCCGACTACTGGAACAACGTCGACACCACCGGCTACTACCAGGACTACCTGTGGATCGCCACCGAAGGCCGGCCGGCCGGCCAGCCCGGGGTCGGCGCCAACTGGCTGTTCCACCAGTACAACAGCGCCAGCGGTGTCGACCAGGACTTCTGCCACCTCGGCAGCACCGCAGAACTGCGCTCCTGGGCCTCATCGTTCGCGCCCACGCCCACGCCCGCCGGGCACCAGCCGTGGCCCGGCTACGACTTCAAACTCCAGTCGAACGAGATGCACGACGGCAACATCTACAACTGGCAGCAGCAGATGGCCCGCCGCGGCTGGCAGATCACCGCAGACGGCTGGTACGGCCCCGCGTCCGCGAGCATCTGCCGGCAGTTCCAGCAGGACAGCACCGACCACGGCTGGCCGCTGGCGGTGGACGGCATCGTCGGGGCGCACACCTGGGACGCCGCCTGGGAGCGGCCCATCAGCCACTGATCGGAGGGCGGCCGTGGCGGGCGGGTGATCTGGCGCTTGGCGCTATGGCCGGTCGGCGTACCAGTCGACGCGGGTCCGGGGGGTGACCGGCAGGGCCTCGAGTTCGTCGTCGCCCAGGAGCCGCTCAGCGGTCTCCGCAGAGCAGCCGACATAGGTGGACAGCAGGTCGTAGTCGCTGGTGACCACCCAGCTCCGGTCCTGCGGCCACCAGAACTCCGGCCCGCTGGTCCCCACCGCGTCCGCCACCGCCGCCCGCACGGTCTCCAGGTCGGCCAAGGTGGCACGGCGAACGAGCGGCTCCTCCTCGCCCCAGCAGAGGGCCGCGAGGTCGTAGGCGAAGAAGACGGCCTGGTCGCCGGTCACCCCGGCGAGGCAGCGTGACAGCGCCCGCCGACTGCGGTCATCGAGGGCGCCCTCCTCGGTCTGCCACAGCGGGCCGTCACCGTCGCGGTCCTCGGCACGCAGCGACAGGTGGGACAGCTCGGCGTGGAAGGGGACGGCCGTGTCGTCGGCCCACGCCTGCCAGGTGCGACTACGGCCGGACCCGTCCGAGGCCTCGAAACGGTGGAAGATCCGCACGTACGCCTCGAAGCCGCTCGGCACGAGCTCGGCCACCACATGGCCGGGCCCGGTGCCGGACTGTCCCAGCCGATCCTGGAGCCACGCCAACTCCGTCCCGTCGTAGGTCCATTCGCGGGTCTTCGGCACGGCGCCCATTCTGTCGGATCCTGCGGGAGCTGAAGCTCACGCCCTCGGCTGCTGCTGGGTGATGCAGTGGATGCCGCCGCCGTTGGCGAAGATCTCGCGGGCGTCGACGAGTTCGACGGTCCGGCCCGGGTAGGCCTTGCCGAGGATGGTGGCGGCTTCCTGGTCGCGGGGGTCGTCGAAGGCGCAGAGGATGACCGCGCCGTTGGCGACGTAGTGGTTGATGTAGGAGTAGTCGACCGGTTCGCCGTCCGCGTCGTGGATGACGGTGGGGGCCGGGACCTCGATGACCTCAAGGGGGCGGCCTGCGGCGTCCATTGAGGCGCGCAGCAGGGCGACGAGGTCCTGGCAGACGGTGTGGTCCGGGTGGGCCGGGTCGGGCTGGACGTGGGCGAGGACGACGCCCGGGCGGGCGAAGGAGGCGACGATGTCGATGTGGCCGCGGGTGCCGAACTCGTCGTAGTCGCGGGTGAGTCCGCGCGGCAGCCAGATGGCCTTGGTGGTGCCGAGGTGGGCGTGGAGCTCGGCCTCGACCTCTTCCTTGGTCCAGTCGGCGTTGCGGCCCTCGCCGAGCTGGACGGTCTCGGTGACCAGCACGGTGCCCTCGCCGTCGACGTGGATGCCGCCGCCCTCGTTGATCAGGCGGGAGGCGAACCGCTGGACCCCGGTGAGGCCGATGATCTCCTCCGCGATGTGCTGGTCGTTCTCCCAGCGGGCCCAGGACTGGGCGCCCCAGCCGTTGAAGATCCAGTCTGCCGCGGCCAGGCGGCCGCCCGGGCCGAGCAGGAAGGTGGGGCCGATGTCGCGCATCCAGGCGTCGTCCAGCGGGCGTTCGACGATCTCGACGTCCGCGGAGACGTAGTCGCGCGCCGCCTCGGCCTCGCCCACGTTGACGACCAGCGTCACCGGCTCGTAGCGGACGATGGTGTCGGCGACCTTGGCCCAGGCGAGCCGGGCGGCGTGCAGGTCCTCGGCGGAGGAGAAGGTGGGGTTGTCGGTGGGGAAGGCCATCCAGGTGCGCTCGTGCGGGTGCCATTCGGCGGGCATCGAGTAGCCGAGCGAGGCGGGAGCGGTCATCGCAGTGAAGTCCTAAGCGGGGAGGGGAAGTCAGAGGAAGTAGAGGCGGCTGAGCGAGACGCTCTCGGAGGGTTCGGAGCGCAGCGGGGTGCCGTCGAGCGAGACCAGGCCGCTGGCGGCGTCCACGCCGACCTGGCCGGTACGGGCGTTGCGCACCATGTCGCGCGGGCCGATGCCGCGGGTGCCGCGCACGCCCACTCGCCGTCGCCGGGTGGGGAGTTGGTCGCCGTTCTGGACCGCTGCCTCGGCGACGAACGCCACCGAGAGGTCGGCCGCGGTGGCACCGTGGGCGCCGAACTGCGGGCCGAGCACCAGGGGTTCGCAGCGGTCGGTGGAGGCGTTGGGGTCGCCGACCACGCCGTAGGCGGGGAACCCGGCCTTGAGGACCAGCTGCGGCTTGGCGCCGAAGTGGTCGGGCCGCCAGAGCACGAGGTCGCCCAGCTTGCCGACCTCGATCGAGCCGACCTCGTGCGAAAGCCCGTGCGCGATGGCCGGGTTGATGGTCAGCTTGGCGATGTAGCGGAGCACCCGCTCGTTGTCGTCGCCGCTCTCCCGGGTGCCGTAGCCACCGTCGGGGCCGTCCAGCGGGCCGCGTTCGGCCTTCATCTTGCCGGCCATCGCGAAGGTGCGGCGCACGGTCTCACCGGCCCGGCCCATGCCCTGGGCGTCGGAGGAGGTGATGCCGATCAGGCCGAGGTCGTGCAGCACGCCTTCGGCGCCCATGGTGCCGTGCCGGATCCGGTCGCGGGCCATGGCGGCGTCACCGGGCAGGTCGAGCTTGAGGTCGTGGGCCGAGACGATCATGCCGGCGGCCTCGGCCAGCGCGTCCCGGCCGAACGGCAGCGTCGGGTTGGTGGAGGAGCCGATGACGTTGGCGACGCCGGCCATCTTCAGCACGTTGGGCACGTGGCCGCCGCCGCAGCCCTCGATGTGGAAGGCGTGGATGGTGCGGCCTTCGAGCACCGCGAGGGTGTCCTCGACCGACAGGCACTCGTTCAACCCGTCAGTGTGCAGGGCGACTTGGACGTCGTACTCCTCGGCGACCCTGAGGGCGGTGTCCAGCGCGCGGGTGTGCGCGCCCATGTCCTCGTGCACCTTGAACCCGCTGGCGCCGCCCTCGGCCAGCGCCTCGACCAGCGGGCCGGGGTCGGAGGACGAACCACGGGCCAGGAAGCCGATGTTGACCGGCCAGGCGTCGAAGGCGTTGAACGCGTGCCGCAGCGCCCAGGGGGAGTTGACGCCGACGCCCCAGACCGGGCCGAACTCCTGGCCGATGATGGTGGTCACGCCGGAGGCCAGCGAGGCCTCCATGATCCGCGGCGACAGCAGGTGGACGTGGGTGTCGATGGCGCCGGCGGTGGCGATCAGGCCCTCGCCGGAGACGATCGTGGTGCCGGTGCCGACCACCACGTCGACGCCGTCCATGGTGTCGGGGTTGCCGGCCCGGCCGATCGCGGCGATCCGGCCGTTGATCAGGCCGATCGAGGTCTTGACGATGCCCTGGACGGCGTCGATCACCAGCACGTTGCTCACCACGACGTCGCAGGTGTCGCGCACGGTGGCGGCCTTGAGGTGCAGGCCGTCGCGGGCCGTCTTGCCGAAGCCGGCCAGGAACTCGTCGCCGGGGGCCTGGGAGTCGTGCTCGACCCGGACGATCAGGCCGGAGTCGCCGAGCCGGACCCGGTCGCCGGCCCGGGGCCGTGCACGGAGATGTAGTCGTGCGGGGAGATCGCAGTCATGACTCCACCTCCGTGTCATCGAAGTTGATCAGGTAGCCGGTGGCGCGGGCCTTCTCCAGGGCGGCCTCACGGGCGCCGGGCGCGTCCAGCGGGCCGTCCACCAGTCCGGCGAAGCCGATCGCCACCCGCTCGCCGCCGATCGGGGCCAGGCCGACCTCGACGACCTCGCCCGGGTCGAACCGGACCGAGGAGCCGGCCGGGACGGCCAGCCGGGTGCCGTAGGCGGCGGCGCGGTCGAACGCCAGGCGCGGGTTGACCTCGAAGAAGTGGTAGTGCGAGGTGACCGAGATCGGCACCGGCGAGGTGTTGTGGACGGGCAGCACCACGGTCTCCTCCACCGGGTCGTAGCCGGCGCCGGAGCCGGGCAGAGCGGCTCCCGGGCCGTCCTCGCCGAGTGAACCGGCGCCCTGGAAGGGGTCGTTGATCACGGCCAGCCGGGTGCCGTCGTCGAAGACGGCCTCCACCTGGATCACGGTGACCACGTCCGGTACGCCGGGCAGCACGTCGGCGGCGGTCAGCACGGAGCGGCCGGCCTCGATCGCCTCGGCCAGTCGCTTGCCGTCGCGGGCGGCCTCGCAGACGGTGTCGGCGATCAGTGCGGTGGCCTCCGGCACGTTGAGCCGCAGGCCCCGGGCGCGCCGGGCCCGGGCCAGTTCGGCGGCTGTGAAGATCAGCAGCCGGTCCCGTTCGGTGGGGGTGAGTCGCACGGTGCCTCGCTGAGGTCTGAGGTCGGAGGGGCGGGTGGGGAGAGTGGGGCGAATGGGTGTTTAGAACGGCGTTCAAACGTAATGCTGGTCATTGAACCCAAATCGGGTCGCCATGTCCAGCCTTGCCCGGCGCGGCCGGTTCCGCCCGCTGCGATGACCGCTCGGCGTGTCGTCCGGCCCCGACAGGGCTGCGTCCGGCCCGAGTGGGCTGCGTCCGGCCCCGACGGGGCGGGCGCGCGGCCACGGGCGCGACGGAGATCGCGGCGGGGGCGTAGTTGACGAACTGTCAGCAGTACGTCACCTCGCGAGCCCCCGCGCGCACCGTTGCGGCCCAGGGCGGCGGCGCTCACGATGGACGGGAACGAACCGGGCGTAGCTGGGGGGCGTGCCTGATGGACCGTCAGCAGCAGTGGGACACCCCGCACACCGCGTGCGCGCTCCAATGCGCCGTGGCCCCCGCCGACCTGGCCGCGCTGGCCCCGCTGCGGGCCCGGCTGCGCGAGGCGCTGGCCGACTGGGGCCTGGCCGAGCTGGCCGACACCGCCGAACTGCTGGCCAGCGAGCTGGTCACCAACGCCCTGCTGCACACCGGCACCGGTGCCCGGCTGGCGGCCGCCGTCACCTCCGGGAACCGGCTGCGGATCGAGGTCAGCGACGGGGGCACCGGCCTGCCCCGGCCCCGAGCGGCCGACGCGGACGCCACCGGTGGCCGCGGCCTGCTGCTGGTCGACGCACTGGCCGACGACTGGGGGGTGCGGCTGCGCGCCAGCGGCAAGGTCACCTGGTTCGAGCTGGGCGGTTAGCCGGTGCGGGCCCGGTGGCGCCGGCCGCCGCTGCCGGTCGCCATTGCTCCCGCGCCGAACATTCGACAGGATAGTGAGAATGTGTGCTCGGACCTGGCGTCCCGCACCACCACCACTGGACCTGGCATGGGCAGGAGAACCATGGCGACTGAGCCCGAGCCGCAAGGGCCCGCAGGTCGTCGGATCGGCCCGCCGACCCAGGGCGGCCGCCGCCCCGGGCCCCGAGCCACCGGCCACACCGCGGGCCTGACTACCGTCCCCACCACGCTGCCGGCCGTGCAGCCGCTCCCCACCAAGGGCGGCGACTCCACCCCGGAGTGGCTGGAGCCGGCGATGGCCGCCAACGGCATCGGCTCGTTCGACTGGGACATCCGGCGCGACCTGATCGAGGCCGACCATCGCGCCGCCACCATCCTCGGCGTGGCAGGACCCAACCTCAGCCTGAGCTCCGAGGCCTTCCTCGCACTGCTCCACCCCGAGGACGCGCCGGTGGTGCGCCGGCGGGTCGAGCGCGCGGTGGCCGAGCTCGGCCAGTGCGGCGCCTACTACCGCACCGTCTTCCCGGGCGGCGCGCTGCACGCGGTCCGGTTCCGGGGCCGGGTGCTCGCCGACGCGTTCGGCCGGCCCTCCCGGATGGTCGGCTTCATCTGGGACGCCACCGCCGAACTGCACAAGCGCGAGGACGCCGACCGGCTCGCCGCGCTGCGCGAGGACCGCTCGCGGTTCATCAAGGAGGCCGCCCGGGCGCTCTCCGAGGCGGTGACGGTCCGCGACGTGGCGCGGGTCTTCGCCGAGCTGCCGCTGCCCGGCCTGCCACCGGACGGCCTGGTGCTGGCCGCCTTCGAGACCGGCCGACTGCAGGTGCTCGGCGCCACCGGCTACCCCCGGGAGACGGTCGCCAACTACGACCGGATGCCGCTGGAACCGTTCCAGCCGGCCGCCGAGGCGATCCGCAACCGCCTGCCGATCTTCCTGGCCAGCCGCGCCGAGTACCAGGAGCGCTACCCGGAGGCCTGGCCCAAGGCGGCCGCCGCCGGCCGCAGCGCCTGGGCCTTCCTGCCGCTGGTGGCGAGCGGGCGGACCATCGGCCTGTGCGTGGTGAGCTTTGACGAGGCCCGCGAACTGGACGCCGACGAGCGCACCCTGCTCTCCACCCTGGGCGGCCTGGTCGCCCAGTCGCTGGCCCGGGCCCGGCTGCACGACGCCGAGCACGAGCTGGCCGCCGGCCTGCAGCGGGTGATGCTGCCCCGCACCGTGCCCAGCGTCCCCGGGGTGACCACGGCGGTGCGCTACCTGCCGGCCGGCTCCGGGCTGCAGATCGGCGGCGACTGGTACGACGTGGTGCCGCTGCCCGGCGGCCACGTCGGGCTGGTGATCGGCGACGTGCAGGGGCACGACGTGCACGCGGCCGGGATCATGGGCCAGCTGCGGATCGCGCTGCGCGCCTACGCTGCCGAGGGCCACCCGCCGGCCGCCGTGATGGCCCGCGCCTCCCGCTTCCTGGCCGACCTGGACACCGACCACTTCGCCACCTGCACCTACGCCGAGGTCAACGTCGACTACGGCGTCGTCTACGCCGTCCGGGCCGGCCACCTGGACCCGGTGGTGCGCCGCGCGGACGGCAGCAGCGCTGTGCAGAGCGTGGTCGGCGGGCTGCCGCTCGGCCTCTCCGCCGACCAGGAGTACCAGGTCACCCGGTTCAGCCTGGACCCGGGCGAGACCGTGGTGCTCTGCACCGACGGGCTGGTGGAGTCCCGCGCGATGGACCTGGACACCGGGATGAGCCGGCTCTGCGACTCGGTCGCCGGGGACCTGCCGTTCGCCGACGGCGACCCGATTGAGGCGCTGGCCGACCGGATCGCGAACCGCGCCGCCGACTCGGCCGAGCGCGAGGACGACATCGCACTGCTGCTGCTGCGCTGGGACGGCCCCGAGGGCGGGCTCGCGGCCCAGCAGCTGCGCCGCCGGATCGGCCAGGCCGACCTGGCCCGGGTCTCCGAGCTGCGCGGCGAGCTGCGGGACGCGCTGCGCCGCTGGGGCGTCGCCGAACTGATCGACACCGCCGAGCTGCTCGCCTCCGAGCTGGTCACCAACGCGATCCGGCACACCGACCGGGACGCGATGTTCACCGCCCGCCTCTACCGCGAGGACGGCCGCGAACCACGGCTGCGGATCGAGGTCGAGGACGAGTCCGACCTGTGGCCCAAGCGCCGCACACCCGGTGAGCAGGCCTCCTCGGGGCGCGGGTTGATGCTGGTCGAGGCACTGGCCGACTCCTGGGGCGTGGAGCCGCGCGGCTCGGGCAAGCGGATGTGGTTCGAGCTGACGGCGGGCGGCGAGGGGAACTGACGCTGCGTCAGTCGCCGCCCGTCAGCTGTCGGTTGGCTCCGGGCTGGCGGCAGTTGCGTGGGCAGCCGGCGCAGGGGCGGTCCGGGCGCAGCGTGTAGAAGAGGCAGCAACTCACCCGGGAGCGCCGCAGGTCCGGGCCGTCGGCGCGGAAGGAGGCCGCGCCGGCGAAGGGCTCGGCGGGCAGCAGTCCGGTGAGCGCCGCCACGGCCCGCGCCTCCTCGCCCAGCAGCCCGGCGGCGAACCAGAGCCCCTCCACCAGCTCATCGGTGGCCAGCCCCCACAGGGTGCGCGGGCCGCGCCGCAGCTCGGGGCCGAACGCGGCGAAGAGCGGGCCGAGTTGGGCTGCGACGGTGCGGCGCAGGGCTGCGTCCAGGGCGCGCTGGTTCGGTAGCACCAGGGCGCCCGGGTGGCCGGTCGACGGATCGTCCGGCAGGCAGGCGAAGCGCGTCGAGCCACTGCCCAGCACGGCCAACTCGGCAGGGCCGCCCCGAGGTTGGTGACGGCACGCCAGGCGCTCCGGCCCGAGCAGCGGCACCCGCCGCTGCAGCAGCCAGGGCAGCGTGAACAGCAGGCAGAGCGGCCAGGCGTACCGGTGCAGCCAGAAGCCGGCGGCCACGTCCGGGCGCGGCGCGCGGCCGTAGCGGCGCTCGGCGGCGCACAGCTCGGCGGCGATCAGCCGGGCCCGCAGCGCAGGTGAGCCCAGCAGTCGGCGGACGGGCACCCAGCCGTGCTCCAGCCGTCCGTCCAGCCGCACCCGCAGATCCGGGAAGACCCGGGTGAACGCCGGGTAGGCCGTCGCCCAGGGGGCGGGCGGGGCGGCGCTGCGCACGGTCATGGCGAGGCCCCCAACGGGTCGGCCGGTGCTCAGCGCGAGCCCGGGTGCGGCGGAAAACCGATCGGGTGAGGCGCGCACGCCTCACCCGATCAAGTAAGCCTCACCTTACCTGACAGGGCGTCCGATCTCCGCTGGGTCTGGTCCGTCCGGGTGGCCCGCAGCGCGGCCACACGGCGCTGTGGCGCGTGGGTCGCTGCGGGTGGGGCGGCCGGCCGGCCGGGGCGGTGCTGTGCCGAGTGGTCGGGCCGGCCGCGTGGCTCCTCAGTTCGTCCTGCGGCCGCGTGGGGCGCCGGGGCGGGCTCGGGGTGGGGCGCCCAGGGGGGCGCCTGGTGGGCCGCTGGGGGGTGGGGCGGTGTCGCCGAGGCGGCCGACCAGCCAGACCGGCACCCCGCCGAGCGACTGGACCAGCCGCCCGGCTTCGGCGCGCAGTTGCTGGGCCTCGTCCGGCTCGCTGACCTCGGCGAGCGCCGCCAGCGCCGGCGCCACCCCGACCATGAAGCCCAGCTCCTCGCGCAGCCGCAGCGAGGCGGCGAACCCCTCGCGCGCCCGCACCCGGTCGCCGCCGGCCAGCGCCAGCGCGGCCAGGTGCCGCCAGGTCGAGGAGGCCAGCAGGGTGTCGCCGTGGGCCAGCGCGCCGTCATGCGCCCGGCGGTAGGCGATCCAGGCGGCGGTCTGGTCGCGCAGCAGGTTCTCCGCGACCAGCCCCCGTCTGAAGTCCAGCAGCGGCCGGCCGGCCGCGTGCGGCGGCAGCAGCGCCGAGGTGCGCCCGAGTGCGGCCTGTGCTTCGTCCAGCCGGTCGCGCGGGCCGAGCACACTGCCCAGATAGGCGAGGAACCCCCGGGCGCAGGCGGCTGCGGCCCGCTGCTCGGTGCTGGTCACCCCGGCCTCGGCCAGCCGCAGCGCGGCCTCCGCCTCCTCCCAGTGGTCGGCGGTGAACAGGCATTGCTCGATGAGGAGTTCGGCTCGGCATAACGCCGCCCTCGGGTCCCGGTCGGCGGTCGGCGTCAGCAGTTCGGCGGCCTCCTGCCAGCAGGCGCGGGATCTCAGCCGCCAGACCGTGCCGCTGGTGATCTCGTCCAGATGGCCGGCCGTGCCCGGATGAAGCCCCCACCGTGCGGTGGCACCCCTGGCGGCCCGTGATGTTCCGCCCCGGTGCCTCTTCCGCGCGTCTCCCCGCTCAGCGGGGCTGTTCCGTGCTCCGACAACGCCACCTCCTTGTGTGCGTGTCCCACGGGCCTGCGGTGCGCCACGGCGTGGCCGTGGAGCATCGCAATTCAACACGCGACCGAGCTTGTGCACCAGATCACGAGCGCGACGGGTTTTTTCCCGATTCCCGGGCCGCACGGCGTTTACGGAGGTAGATGGCCTGTCAGCGGAGCCGGATTGACGATGGATCAGGAGCTCAACCGGTCAGGACACCCATCCGGCCAGGACGCCCAACCGGTCAGGACGTCATCCGGCCTGGACACCCAACCGGTCAGGACGTCCAACGAGTCAGGACGTCCAGCCGGTCTCCAACAGCGCCTCGGCAGCGCCGTTGATCGGGTGCGGCACCCCGCCCTCGTCCAAGGTGAAGAGGGCGACCAGCAGTTGCTCGCCGCGGACGGTGGCCTGGTGCGAGTAGCCGGACATGGTGAACATGGCGGCGGCCATCTCCTCGGCGTGCAGGGTCTGCAGCCACAGGCACTCCACCGAGCGCAGGTCGGCCTGCTCGGGCCAGGTGTCGACCTGGGCCACCATGCGGCCGGTGAGCAGCGTGACCGCCTCGCGTTCGGTGCCCTCGGCCAGCTCGACCTCCCCGAAGCCGAGCCACTCCAGGTAGCGGGCGGTGGCCAGCACGGCGTCCTGGTTGGAGCGGATCGGATGCGGGCGGAACGGCTGGCGCTGCTGGTGCCGCTCCCGCGAGGTGCCGGACCCCGGGTGGGTCGGCGGGCGCCGGTCCGGTCCGCCGGCGGGGCCGGGCTGCGGGCCGCCCTCGGCGTAGAACGGCGCGGTCGGGGCGTCGGGGCGGGGGCTGCCGAGCGGGCGGGAGGCCGCACCGCGGCGGGGTGCGCGGTCCACCGGCAGCCGCACCGTGGCACCGCAGTTGCAGGTGAACTCGGGCTGCGGCCGCTGGTCGGAGCGGCCGCACTGGGGGCAGCGCATGCTCAGCCAGGAGTCCTCCCAGGAGCGGAACCGCACCTGCACCGGCACCCCGCCGCGCAGCAGCGGCACCTTGAGCGCCGCCCCGCACGGACACGGGAAGGTCGGCGGCTCGTAGACGTGCTCGCGGCGGCAGGCCGGGCAGCGGATGGCTCGCGCGGCGGCCGGGCTGGTGGCCGCCTCCGGTAGGTCCGGAGTGCCGGAACCGGTGAAGTCGTCGGGCAGTTGGTAACCGGACAAGGCACACCGTCCGTTCTGGTGGAGTGGGCGGGTCGCCTCCATCGTCCCCGATCCGGGGCCGCCGCGGCAGTGATTAACGTAATGATCAGGGTGCAATCAGGGTCAAATAGCCCACGTGTTCACGGGCGGCAGCGCGGCCCGAGGTTTCGTCAGCCGCCCCCCTCTTGGACCGCTTCAGTCGACGCCCCAGCGCTCCAGGTCCTCGGGCGTGTCCAGGTCGTCGGGGACGGCGACGTCGCCGCACTCGACCAGCCGCAGCTCGGCCCGGTGGGCGGCCAGCAGCGCGCGGGCGCCGGCGTCGCCGGTGGCCCCGGCGGCGGCCTCGGCGAAGTGGCGGGCGCCGATCAGCACAGGGTGGCCGCGGCGGCCCGCGTAGCCGGCGGCGGCCAGCTGGGCGCCGTCCCGGTGGGCGGCGAGCAGTCGGGCCACCGCGGCCGGGGTGACCCCGGGGGTGTCGACCAGGGTCACCAGGACGGCCGGGCTGCCGGGCGGCAGAGCGGCCAGGCCGGCGCGCAGCGAACCGCCCATGCCGGCGGCCCAGTCGGGGTTGGCGACCACCGTGCAGTCCGTCAGGTCGGCGGCGGCCGCCACCTGGTCGCGGGCCGCGCCGAGCACCACCACGACCGGGGCGCAGCCGCCCTCCCGGACCACCCGGACGGCGTGCTCGACCAGGGGCCGACCGTGCAGGCCGAGGAGCGCCTTGGGGCGGCCGCCGAGCCGCCGCCCGCCGCCGGCGGCCAGCACCAGGGCGGGGACGGCGGGTACGTCGCCGAGTTCGGGCATGCCGCTACTCCGTCCCGCTTCGCCGGGCCGGTCCGGGCATCCGCTGCTCCGTCCCGTCCTGCTGGTCCAGGTAGTCCTCGTAGCAGTGCACCTTGTGGGTGATCACGTCCATGCAGCGGCCCAGCTCGGCCAGTTGGTCGCGCAGCCGCTGCCGGTGCTCCCGCAGCAGCTCCAGGCGCTCCCGCTCGGTGCCGGCGCCGGCACGGGCCAGTTCGGTGTAGCGGCGGATCTCCGGTAGCGGCATGCCCGAACCGCGCAGCACCACGCAGAGGTTGAGCCACTCCACGTCGTGCTCGGCGTAGAGCCGGTGGCCGCCCGCGGCGCGGCGCGGCGGTGTGGCGAGCACGCCTTCCTTCTCGTAGAAGCGCAGCGTGTGGACGCTCAGCCCGGTGCGCTCGGCCACCTGCCCGATGGTCAGATCCATGCTGGTCAGGATAGGCGCCCAGGGCAGGGGCCTTGATCTAGAGCCGACTCTAGTTCCTACAGTTCCCAGGCAGTGAGCGACGCCGGCAAGCAGGGCGACGCCGGCAACAAGGGGGCACCACCATGCGTTACCGCACTCTCGGCGGCACCGGGATCGAGGTCAGCAGCTACGGCCTGGGCACCATGATGTTCGGGTACATCGGCAACGGCGACCAGCAGGAGTGCGCACGGATCGTGCACACCGCGCTGGACGCGGGGATCAACTTCGTGGACACCGCGGACATGTACTCGGCCGGGGAGTCGGAGGAGATCGTCGGCAAGGCGCTGCGCGGGCGCCGGGACGACGTGGTGCTGGCCACCAAGGTGCACTTCCCGCTGACCGAGGGCCCCAACCGGGGCGGCAACTCGCGCCGCTGGATCACCCGGGCGGTGGAGGACAGCCTGCGCCGCCTGGACACCGACTGGATCGACCTCTACCAGGTGCACCGGCCGGACCACACCACGGACATCGAGGAGACCCTCGGGGTGCTCGGCGACCTGGTCCGGGCCGGCAAGATCCGGGCGTTCGGCCACTCCACCTTCCCGGCGGAGCAGATCGTCGAGGCGCAGCACACCGCCGAGCGCCGGGCGCTGCCCCGGTTCCGCACCGAGCAGCCGCCCTACTCGCTGCTGGCGCGCGGCATCGAGGCCTCGGTGCTGCCGGTCTGCCAGCGGTACGGGATGGGCGTGCTGACCTGGAGCCCACTCGCCTTCGGCTTCCTGACCGGCCGCTACCGCAAGGACCAGCCGATCGACCTGACCCGGGGCGGGCCGCGCTCGCCCCGGCCCGGTTCGACCCCGAACTGCCCGTCACGGCCGCCAAGCTGGACGCCGTGGAGCAGTTCACCGAGCTCGCCGAGCAACTCGGCTGCACGCTGCCGGAGCTGGCGATCGCCTTCCCGCTGGCGCACCCCGCCGTGACCTCGGTGATCGTCGGTCCGCGCACCCCGGAGCAGCTGGACGCGCTGCTCAAGGGCGCCGAACTGGAGCTGGACGATGCGGCGTTGGACCGGATCGACGAGATCGTGCCGCCCGGCACCAACCTCTACCACCCGGACGGCGCCTGGACCCACCCCGCCCTGACCGACCCGGCGCAGCGGCGGCGCCTGCCGGGGCAGCGCGCGGCCGCCTGAGCCGGAGCACTGCGGCCGCCTGCACCCGGAGTACCGCGAATTCCTTATAGTGCCGGCGGGGCCTTAGGTGAAAGAGTGTTCGAAGTGACGGAACAATCCACTTCGAGCGGCTCCCTGACCCTGGTGCAGGGCACCGCCATGTACGTCGGCGCGGTGCTCGGCACCGGCGTGATCGCCCTGCCCGCGCTGGCCGCCAAGGTCGCGGGCCGGCCTCGCTGCTCGCCTGGGTGGCCCTGGTGGTGCTCTCCGCGCCGCTGGCGGCGGTCTTCGCGGCGCTCGGCTCCCGCTACCCGGACGCGGGCGGGGTCTCCTACTACGCCCGGCTGGCGTTCGGGCCGCGCGCCGCCGCGGTGACCGGCTGGTGCTTCTACTTCGCCATCCCGTGCGGCGCGGCGGCGGCCGGCCTGTTCGGCGGGGCCTACGTGGCCGCCGCGGTGGGCGGCGGCCAGCTGACCACCGGGGTGACCGCGGCCGTGCTGATGGTGCTGGTCGGGCTCGGCAACACCTATGGCGTCAAGGTCTCCGGGCGGTTCCAACTCGGGCTGGCCGGCCTGCTGGTGGCCCTGCTGGTGGCGGCCGTGGCGACCTCGCTGCCGCACGCCGACCTGGCCCGGCTGCACCCGTTCGCACCGCACGGCTGGGGCGCGGTCGGCTCGGCGGCGGCGCTGCTGGTGTGGAGCTTCGCCGGCTGGGAGGCGATCACCCACCTGGCGGGGGAGTTCCGCTCGCCGCGCCGCGACCTGCCCCGGGCCACCGCGCTCGCGGTGGTGCTCGTCGGTGCGCTCTACCTGGCCCTGGCGTTCGCGGTGATCGTGGTGCTCGGGCCGGGCGCCGCCGGCTCCTCGGCGCCGCTGGGCGATCTGATGGCCACCGGCCTCGGCGGCAACGCCCGCTGGCTGGCGGCCGGGTCGGCGCTGCTGCTCACGCTGGGGGCGATGAACGCCTACTGGGCGGGCGCGGCCAAGCTCGGCGCGGCGCTCGGCCGGGACGGGCAGCTGCCGGCCGGGCTGGCCCGGGGGAGCATGGCGGGGGAGGTGCCGCGGCGCAGCCTGGCCGTGATCACGGTGCTCTCCGGGCTGTCGCTGGGCGCGGTGGAACTGGCGGGCGTCGGGCCGCAGCCGCTGGTGCTGCTCACCACCGGCTGCTTCACCGCGGTCTACGTCATGGGTGTGGCGGCCGCCGTGCGGCTGCTGCCGCGCCGCAGCCCGGCCTGGTGGCTGGCGCTGGTGGCGCTGGCCGCGGTGGCGGTGCTGCTGGTGATGTCGGGCCCGTACCTGCTGTGGCCGCTGCTGCTGGCGGTCGGCGCGCTGGGCTACCAGCGGTACCGGGGACGGGAGATCAAGCCGGGAGTCGGCGAACTCGCCTGAGCGCGGCCAGGTTTGCCGCCGCAGGCGTGGGAAGGTGCCGCGCCCTCGGCCTGCGTTCGTGATCCGCTGACCCGACGCAGCGGCCCGGGACATCTCGTCCCGGGCCGCTGCGTCGGGTGCGTCGTTACTTGGTGGCGACCGGGAGAGCCGTCAGGGCGCGCATCAACGTGCTGTTCCGGTAGCGGAGTTCCTGCGGCTGCCGAGCCAGTCGCAGCTGCGGGAAGCGCTCGAAGAGCCGGCGCAGCGCGATCTCGATCTCCACCCGGGCCAGCGGCGCCCCGACGCAGTAGTGCACGCCGTGGCCGAAGCCCAGCACGCCGGCGTGCTTGCGGGTGACGTCCAGGACCTCGGGCTGCTCGAACTTGTGCGGGTCCCGGCCGGCCGAGCCCAGCGAGAGGACCAGGATCTCCTCGGCGGGGATGGTCACGCCGTCGCTCAGCGGGATCGGCTCCTTGGTGAACCGGAAGCTGGCAATGCTGACCGTGCTGTCGTAGCGCATCAACTCGTCGAAGGCCGACCCGTACAGCTCCGGGGCGCCGGTCAGCTTGGCCAACTGATCCGGGTTGCGCAGCAGCGCCAGGATGGAGTTGCCGATCATGTGCGTCGACGCCTCCTGGCTGGCGACCACCAGCAGGAAGAACATCGCGACCAGTTCCGCCTCGGACAGCGACTCGCCGTCCTCGGTGGCGTGCACCAGGCCGCTGAGCAGGTCGTCCTGGGGCTGTGCGCGCTTGCGCTCCAGCAGCTGCTTGGCGTACTCGATGACCGCGTTGGAGGCGGCCTCCACCTCCTCGGGCGCGTGGTCGGCCCCGACCAGCGTGGTGGCCCAGCCCTGGAACGGCGCCCGGTCCTCGGCCGGGATCCCCAGCAGTTCCGCGATCACGGTGATGGGGATCGGGACCGCGTAGTCGGCCACCAGGTCGATCTCGTCGCGCCCTTCCATCCGGTCCAGCAACTCGTCCACCACCGCGACGATCTGCGACCGGATCTGCTCCACCCGGCGGGTGGTGAACTCCCGGGCCACCAGCTTGCGCAGCCTGGTGTGCTTGGGCGGGTCCGAGTTGAGCATGTGGGCCGTCAGGTCGTCGTTGAAGCTGGTCGACGACTCGTCGGCCCCGAGTGCCTCGCGTAGAGCTGGTTGACCCGTCTTCCGTCCTTGCTGACCCGATCGTCGGCCAGCAGCATCCGCACGTCGTCGTAGCGCGTGACGATCCAGACCTTGACGCCGTGCGGCATCACGATCTCCTTGGCCGGGCCCTCGGCACGCAGCCTGCCGTAGAGCTCGTAGGGCTGGTGAATGAAATCGGCGGCCAGGCGCTCGATCGCCTCTGGACTGCTCATCACTGTGGTCCTTTCCGGACTTACTGAACTCACTTGTCCACGTGGCTGATTGACAGATTCACGGTTCATGCACAGGACCGTCAAGAGGATCGACAGGTGTACGGATACGAACTCATGCAGCGGCCGGACTTGGGTGATTTCGTCCCGGTCGAGGCTGTCGGGTGAAGGGCACTGTATTGACAATGGGCATTCAATTTTGTCATTGACAATGGGCACTCAACTTTTTCCGGTAGTCAATTCGGCCAACAGGAGCTCCAAAAGCGACAGGTGGCCCCGGAGATGCGCGATTGCTGCGAAAAATGCCGGACTGCGGTGCTTTCGCCCGCCCCGCGGTATTCCGATCTCGGTCGGCAAACCCGCCCAAGTGCGCCCGCGTTCGCCCTGACGGGCGCCACAACCCGGGTTCGCCTGCTACGACGGGGAGATGAGCGGATCTCAATTCGTGGCGGCCGGTGCGCCCCTGGCGCCGATCGGCGCCCACTCGATGCTCCTGCTGCTGCTCCAACTCGCGGCGCTGCTGGGCCTGGCACTGCTGCTCGGCCGGCTCGCAGTGCGCCTGGGCTGGCCGGCGGTGGTGGGCGAGCTGGCCGCCGGGGTGCTGCTCGGGCCCTCGCTGCTCGGCGCGCTCGCGCCCGGGGCGGCCGGCTGGCTGTTCCCGCAGCACAGCGAACAGGTCCACATGCTCGACGCGGTGGCCCAGTTGGGCGTGCTGCTACTGGTCGGGATCAGCGGCAGCCACCTGGACGTCGACCTGGTGCGCCACCAGAGCGGCGCCGCCCTGCGGGTGAGCCTCTTCGGGCTGGCGCTGCCGCTGGTCCTCGGCGTCGGGCTGGGGCTGCTGCTGCCCGCGAGCGGCCACACCGATCACGCCGTCTACGCCGCCTTCCTCGGCGTGGCGATGTGCGTCAGCGCCATTCCGGTGATCGCCAAGACCCTGCTGGACATGGACCTGCTCCACCGCGACATCGGCCAACTCACCCTCACCGCGGGGATGATGGACGACGCGGTGGGCTGGGTGCTGCTCTCGCTGGTGACCGCGATGGCCACCACCGGGGTGACCGGCGGCGCCGTGCTGCATGCGGTGCTGGCCCTGCTGGTGGTGCTGGCCGCCGCGGTGCCACTCGCCCGCTGGGTGATCCCGCCGCTGTTCCGCCGGGCCGAACGGACGGGCGGCGCGGGCGTGTTGTCGGCGACCGCCACCGTGCTGATGCTGCTGGCCGCCGCCGGCACCCAGGCACTCGGCCTGGAGCCGATCTTCGGCGCCTTCGTGGCGGGGGTGGCGATCGCCGCCTCCCGCTCGGTCGGGCCGATGGCCCTGGCGCCGCTGCGCACCGTGGTCACCGCGGTGCTGGCGCCGCTCTTCCTGGCCTCGGCCGGACTGCGGATGGACCTGACGGCGCTGGGGCGCCCGATGGTCGCACTGACCGCCGCGGCCGCCCTGCTGGTCGCGGTGGCGGGCAAGTTCGGCGGGGCGTTCCTGGGTGCCAGGGCCAGCCGGCTGAACCGCTGGGAGGCGCTGGCGCTGGGGGCCGGGATGAACGCGCGCGGCGTGGTGCAGGTGGTGATCGCGATGGTCGGGCTGCGCCTCGGGGTGCTGGACTCGGCCGGCTACACGGTGATCGTGCTGGTCGCCGTGGTCACCTCCACCATGGCGCCGCCGGTGCTGCGCGCCGCGATGGCCAGGATCGTCCAAACGCCCGCCGAACTGCGGCGCCGGGAGCGGCAGTTCGGGCAGGCGAAGGAGGTGGAACGGGTGTAGCGCCGGTCAGCGGACCCGCAGGAGCCCGCAGAAGGCCCTCAGGAGGCGGTCAGTGCGGCCGGCACGGACAGCTGGTGGCCCAGCCACTCCAGGGCCGGCGGGATCTCCCGGGACCAGGTGTGGAAGTTGTGGCCGCCGCTGTTCAGCGTGATCGTGGAGAGCTTGGTGGGCGCCTTGAACGCGCCCACCATCTCCTGGGTGGCCTTGTAGTTGTCCTCGTTGTAGCTGGTCGCCAGCAGCAGCGAGACCGGGGCCGCCGGGGCGTTGCGCAGCCGCCAGACCAGGTCGTTCTCCTGCTTCAACTGGGCGCTGCCGCCGAACAGGTCGCCGGTGGTCGGGTCGTTGCTGACCGAGTAGTCGGCGGACAGCGCGACCGCCGCGCCGTAGGCGTCCGGCTTGCGCAGCGCGAACTTCAGCGCGCAGTAGCCGCCGGTGGAGTCGCCCATCGCGGCGTGCGCGGAGGCGGCCGGCAGGATCCGGTAGCCGGTGGCCAGCGCCTTGGGCAGGTCCTCGGTGAAGAAGGTCTCCACCTGCGGGCCGTGCGGCACGTCCATGCACTCGGTGTCCCGGTTGCTCACCAGGGTCGGCCGCATCATCACCAGTACGGTCGGCGGCAGCTTCTTGTCCTGGATCGCCTGGAGCGTGGTGGTCGGCCACTGCATCAGCGTGATCAGCTTCTCCGCCGTGCCCGGGTAGCCGGTGAGCACCAGGGCCATCGGGAACTGCTGCTTGGCGTAGCCGGCCTGGAAGTACTGCGGCGGCAGGTAGACGTAGCCCGAGGTGCTCAGTCCGGACTGCGCGCCGGTCAGGTTGATCTTCTGGATCAGCCCGGAGCGCTCCGGGGCCGAGCCCTGGGTGCTGTAGACCTTCTGCTCGCCGGTGACCGACAGGGCGTTGCTCGGCTTGTGGTCCACCACCGTGCCGGGCCCGCCGGCGGTGCCGAGCAGATCGGTCCAGGAGGTGTAGAACCCGAAGTAGGAGTTGGCGATCAGGCCCATCGCGACCAGCACCAGCACCTGGGTGCCGAAGAACGCGCCGAGTCGGCCGAGCAGCGCCTTCCAGCCCTTGCCGCTCAGCTTCGGCCAGAGCCAGATGGTGGCGACGAAGGCCAGCAGGGCGAGCACGCAGGCAATGATCTGCAAGGGGGTTCCGGTCAGCGCGAGCACCCGGCGATCCTAGTTGACCTTCTGTACCGGCTGCGTCGGGGCTCCTCCCGAGCGGCCGACCAGCCGTGTTGACCGGCCGAACCGGACTGCGGGAGGCTGATCGCGCACGCGCACGCGAGGGCTGCGCACGCGAGGAGTCTTGGGGGGCTGGCTGTCTTGCCCGGTTCACACATGTCCCGTTCACTGCCGCACGCCGCGCTGCTGGTCGGCGCGGTGCTCCTGGTCACGAGCTGCAGTTCCACGCCCGGTCCGCCGCCGAAGCACAGCGGCAACGGCGGCGACGCGATCGGCACCATCACCTCGCCGAGCCCCGATCCCTACGGCTCGACGCTGACCACCTACGTCGGCCCGGTCGACGACGCGCTGGGCAAGCTGACCTCGGCCGGCGGCATGGACGACCTGAACACCGCGCTCGCCGCCCTGCAGCGGGCGGCGGACAGCGGCGCCACCGGACTGCAGGACGCCTCGGTGCCGCCGGCGGTCAGCGACTCCAACCGGCAGCTGGCCGGCGCGCTCACCACCTTGAGCACCAACGTCGACACCGTGCAGGGCGACATGAAGAGCAGCAAGGTCTGCGCGACCTCCTCCGCGCTGGCCGAGGTGGGCGGCATGCAGGGCCTCAAGGACGTGCAGTCGGCGCTGCAGACCATCTCCGGCTCCGGCTACAGCTTCACCTTCACCGTGCCGCAGACCCCCGCCGCGCAGCACCGCGCCCTGGACAACGGCACCGCCGTCCACCAGGGCCAGAACGACGGCAGCGGCGAACTGACCGTCGACAACGGCAACGGCGACGGGGACGCGGTGCTCACGCTCGCGCAGAACGGTCAGTCCGCGTACTCCTTCTACGTGCAGAAGGGCCAGACCGCGAAGATGAACGGGATTCGCGACGGCCACTACGACATCTACTTCGCGGGCGGCGGCGACTGGGATTCGGGCACCAAGAAGTTCACCCAGAACTGCAGCTACACCAAGTTCGACCAGGGCGCCGACTTCACCACCACCGACACCACCTACTCGACGCTCACCCTCACCCTGAAGGCCACCGTCGGCGGCAACGCCACCACCAGCGACGTGCCGCCCGGCCAGTACCCGCAGCCGTAAGCACCACGGCCCCCGCGCACCGCCGTCAGCCGCCGGTGCGCGGGATCCGCCGCTCCCAGTCGCGTTCGAAGAGCACCGCGCCGCCCTCCCAGGCGGTGAGGCGGCTGCGCGCCGTGAAGGCGTCGGCGTCGCAGTCCAGCTCGGTGCCGGCCCGCACGGTGACGTCCCAGCCCAGCTCGGGCCGTTCCAGCCGGATGCTCCAGTCGCAGTGGACGGCGGCGGCCAGCGGGTCGTGCTGCTGGATCCGGTAGTACTCCCGGGCCTCCTCGGCGCGCACCAGGCCGTCCGGCAGGGTCACCGCGCCGCCCTGGTGCGGCGCCAGTTCGATCCGCCACTGCCCGGTCGCCGTGAACTGCTTCAGCACCCGCTCGGGGCGCGGCGCCACCGGGCTGGTGCGCCGCACCGGCGGCGGCGCGGCCTGCTCGGGCTCGGCGAAGACCACCGGGGGCCGGCCGACGTCGGCGGCCAGATGGCGAACCGGCAGGGTGAGCATGCCGTGGCCGGGGTCGACCAGCACGCCCTGGGTGGCCGGCTGCGGCCAGACCAGCGGCCAGTAGGCCGAGGAGAGGGCGAGCCGGAGCCGGTGGCCGACCGCGAGGGCGTGCCCCGTCGCGGCGAGGTCGAACGCCACCTCCTCGACCGCGTCCGGCGGCCACGCCACCGCGAGATCGGTGCCGCGCCGCGCCGCGAGGTTGAGCGCGCCCCGGGTGATCGGCACCGAGCTGCCGTCCGGCGCCACATCGCAGAGCCGGGCCGCGAGTTGGCCCCCGGTGACGCCGCCGGGCAGCCGCACCCGCAGGCGCACAGCGGGCCGGCCCAGCAGCACCAGCGGTTCGGAGAGCGGCGCGCTGTCGAAGCAAACCGAGCGGCCGTCCTCGGCCCGCTGGTCGACCGGCCGGCCGTGCCACGGTGCGTCGGCCCCGGTCTGCTGCGGTGAGCGGACGGTGACGAAGCGCTCCCCGGCGGGGGTGCCGGCGGTGCGCAGCGCCTCGGTCAGGTCGTAGTGGATCTCCCGGACGTCGTCGGACGGCCAGGACTCGTCGCCGATCCAGCGGCCGGCGTCGCGCTCACCGGGTGTGGCCAGCCAGCTGCGCAGCCGGGGCTCGGCCGGCATGCCGGTGTCCTGCCGCCGCAGCCAGTGGTCCCACCAGCGCAGGGTCTCCTGGAGGAACCCGATCGCCGGCCCCGGGTCGCCCTGGTCGGGGTAGCCGGGCCGCCAGGGGCCGATGATGCCGAAGGCCGGCGCGGTCAGCCGCTCCAGCAGCCGCAGCACGGTGTCGGCGCCGGGGCCGGCCCAGCCGGCGACGGCCAGCACCGGCGCGGTGATGGCGGTGAGCGGCGCCTCGGCCCAGAAGGCGTCCCGGGTCTGGTGGGCCAGCCGGCCGTGCAGCGGCGGCTGCAACTCGGCCAGCCGCTCCAGCCACTGGCGGCGCCAGTCCTCGCCGACCCGGACCGGGTCGGGCGGGCAGGCGGCGGCGGCCAGCCGGGCGGTGGCCGCGGCGGGCAGTTCGGCGGCGCGCACCGAGCCGCCGAGGTAGTGGTCGCCGTACCGGTCGTCGCTCGGGCACACGGCGACCACGGCGGCCACCGCGGCCGGTCCCTGGGCGGCCAGTCGCAGCGCGGTGGTGGCGCCGTCGCCCAGCCCGAGCAGGCCGATCCGCCCGTCGCACCACGGCTGGGCGGCCAGCCAGTCGAGCACCGCCAGCCCGTCGGCCGGTTCGGTCTCGCCGCCCTCGGGGCCGGGAACCCCGCCGGAGCTGCCCCAGCCCCGGGCGTCCACCCGCAGCGACGCATAGCCGTGCCCCGCGTACCAGGGGTGGCGCTGGGTGTCGCGCTCCACCGTGGCGTCGCCGAGCCGGTCGGCGCAGTACTCCAGCACCGCCGGCACCGGCTGCTTGGTCACCGGGCGCCAGAGCCGGCCGGACAGCTCCGCCCCGTCCGGCAGTGGGATCCGCACGTCCGCGCGAGTGACCTGGTGGGGGTAGGAGGCGGGGTGGTGCACGGCTGCCTCTCTCCGTTGTCGAAGGTGTCGAAGCACACGGCAGTAAGCCGACCATAGCGGACATACCCCCTCACTACCTGACGAATCGGTAGCAGCCTGCCGGCCAGGGTTGGCCGCTTATTGCGAGAGGCTTGCAAATGCACATGCTCTCGGGGAAGGATGACCCGGTTCCAATCCGTCCCAGAGAGAGCAGAGGCCCGCGCCGATGAGCAGCGCACCCCGTTGGACGGCACGGCTGACCAGGCAGGAGTGGCTGCGCCTGGGCGGCATGGGCGGCTTCATCCTGGCCCTGCACGTGATCGGCTGGTTCACCCTGCTCGCCGTGATCGCCCCGCACCACTACCACGTGGGCACCGAGGTGTTCGGCGCCGGCATGGGCCTGACCGCCTACACCCTGGGCATGCGGCACGCCTTCGACGCCGACCACATCGCGGCCATCGACAACACCACCCGCAAGCTGATGGGCCAGGGCAAGCGGCCGCTCTCGGTCGGCTTCTGGTTCTCGCTCGGCCACTCGTCGATCGTCTTCGGCCTCTGCGCGCTGCTCGCCTTCGGCATCCGCTCGCTGGCCGGCTCTGTGGAGGACGACGGCTCCAGCCTGCACCAGACGACCTCGCTGATCGGCACCGCGGTCTCCGGCACCTTCCTGCTGCTGATCGGCCTGATCAACCTGGGCGCCTTCAACGGGATCCTGCGGGTCTTCCGGAAGATGCGCACCGGCGAGTTCGACGAGGCCGAGCTGGAGGAGCAGCTCGACAAGCGCGGTCTGCTCAACCGGATCCTCGGGCGGGCCACCCGGGCGGTGACCAAGCCCTGGCACATGTACCTGGTGGGCCTGCTGTTCGGCCTCGGCTTCGACACCGCCACCGAGGTCTCGCTGCTGGTGCTGGCCGGCGGCGCGGCGGCCTTCTCGCTGCCCTGGTACGCGCTGCTGGTGCTGCCGGTGCTGTTCGCGGCCGGGATGAGCCTGCTGGACACCATCGACGGCTCGTTCATGAACTTCGCCTACGAGTGGGCGTTCTCCCGCCCGGTCCGCAAGATCTACTACAACCTCACGGTGACCGGCCTGTCCGTGCTGGTCGCGCTGGTGATCGGCCTGATCGAGCTGATCGGGCTGCTGGCCGACAAGTTCGGCATCACCGGCGGTCCGCTCGGCTGGATCGCCTCGCTGGACCTGAACAACGTGGGCTTCGCGATCGTCGGCCTGTTCGTGCTCACCTGGGCCGGGGCGCTGGCCTTCTGGAAGTTCGGCAAGGTGGAGCAGAAGTGGGGGGCCGCACTGCGCGAGCGGGCGCTGCCGGAGGCGGCTGAGGCGTCGACCTCCGGCAGCTGAAACCCCCGCTAGTGCAGGGAGTTGAGCACTGCCTGCGCCATGGCCTGCTCGCCGGTCGCGTTCGGATGGAACGGGACGGCCGGCGAGCCGGGCAGCGCGCCCTCGATCCAGCGGTCGTCGGAGCAGACGTCATGCCCGGCGGTCGGCGTCCGGGTGTCCACGTACGTTGCGCCGTTGGCTGCCGCGGTGCTCGCCAGCATGGCGTTCAACTTGCCCAGGACGCCGTACAGATAGGACACATCGCCCACCGTCACCGGCTGCCTGCCGGCGCAGCTCGCCGCGTCGGCCGGCAGCACCGACGGGTAACCGACCAGCAGCACCCGGGCGCCCGGTGACTTGGCGTGGATCTGCTGGAGGTCGGCGGCCAGTCGGGGCGCGGCACCGTTGATCCGGTCGACCAGGTCGTCCCCGTTGTAGGTCCACTGCCAGTGGAACGAGGACCAGTCCCAGGCCCAATGCCCGTGCTCGTACACGTCCTTGCACGGGGTGCCGCCCGGGTTCACCACCGCGCCGGCGATGCAGGTGGCGATCACGTCGGCGATGCCGAGCGATGAGGTGCCCAGGTCGTTGCCGCCGATCCCCAGAGTGACCAGCGTGGTGCTGGGGGTGAGGGCGTTGAACTGCGGGTCGTTGACCGGGATGCCGAAGTCGGTCTGGGTGCCGGTCAGATCCTTCACCTTGGCGGCCGAGCAGGTCACATCGGTGTAGGAGGCGGCGCCGAGGGCCGCGGCGACCAGGTGGCCGTAGTTGTGGTCGGAGCGCAGGCAGAGCCCGGCCGACTGGTCCGGCACCCCGGCGCCGGCCGCGTAGGAGTCGCCGAGCGCGACGTACGACGGGCCGGCCGAGGCGGCGGCGGGGGTGACGGCGACCGTGGTGGTCAGGGCGGTGGCCAACAGCAGGCCGCCGGCGAGCTTTTGGGCACGTCGCGGCAGTTGGGCACGGCGCGGCTTTTGGGCACGCCGCAGTTTCCGGGCAGGGCGGAGCACAGTTCCTCCTGGGGGAGAGAAACGGGGTCGGTGGGGGTGTGCGGAGCCGCGGCTGCTACCGCAAAGTAAGTTACCGCCAGGTTTCCAAAGCGTCTACAGAACGGCACACGGCATCTACGATCGGAGCACCCGCGAGCCTGGAGGACGCCGCATGGCACTGGACGCCGACGTGATCGTGATCGGAGCCGGCCTGGCCGGACTCGTCGCCACCGCCGAACTGGCCGACGCCGGACGCAAGGTGATCCTGCTCGACCAGGAGCCCGCGGCCTGCCTCGGCGGCCAGGCGCACTGGTCGTTCGGCGGCCTCTTCCTGGTCGACTCGCCCGAGCAGCGCCGGATGCGGATCCGCGACTCCCGCGAACTCGCCTGGCAGGACTGGCTCGGCACGGCCGGCTTCGACCGCCCCGAGGACCGCTGGCCGCGCGCCTGGGCCGAGGCCTACGTGGACTTCGCCGCCGGGGAGAAGCGGGCCTGGCTGCGGGCCCAGGGGGTGCGGTTCTTCCCGGTGGTCGGCTGGGCCGAGCGCGGCGGACTGCTGGCCGACGGACCGGGCAACTCGGTGCCCCGCTTCCACATCACCTGGGGCACCGGGCCGGGCCTGGTCGAGCCGTTCGCCCGCCGGGTGCGCACCGCCGCCGCAAAGGGCTTGGTGGAGCTGCGGTTCCGGCACCGGGTCACCGAACTCGCTGCCACTGCGGGCAGCTTGGACACGGTGCGCGGCGAGGTGCTGGCACCCAGCGCCGTGCAGCGCGGCCAGGCCAGCTCGCGCAGCGCCGTCGGCGCCTTCGAACTGCGAGCCCAGGCCGTCATCACGGCCTCCGGCGGGATCGGCGGCAACCACGAACTGGTCCGCAAGGCCTGGCCGGCCCGGCTCGGCACCCCGCCCACCCGGCTGCTCAGCGGCGTGCCCGCCCACGTCGACGGGCTGATGCAGCAGGTGGCCGGCGCGGCGGGCGGCCACCTGATCAACGGCGACCGGATGTGGCACTACACCGAGGGCATCGAGAACTGGAACCCGATCTGGGAGCGCCACGGCATCCGCATCCTGCCCGGCCCGTCCTCGCTCTGGCTGGACGCCCGCGGCAACCGGCTGCCCGTCCCGCTCTTCCCCGGCTTCGACACGCTGGGCACCCTGGAGCACATCATGCGCACCGGGTACGAGCACACCTGGTTCGTGCTCACCCAGAAGATCATCGAGAAGGAGTTCGCGCTCTCCGGCTCCGAACAGAACCCCGACCTGACCGGCCGTGACATCCGCCAGGTGCTCGGCCGCGCGCTGCCCGGCGCGCCCGCCCCGGTGGAGGCGTTCAAGAAGTACGGCGCCGACTTCGTGGTCGCCGACCGGCTGGACGAGCTGGTGGCCGGCATGAACCGGGTCACCGGGGACTCGCACACCGGTGAGCCGCTGGTCGACGCCGCCGCGCTGCGCCGCCAGATCGAGGACCGCGACCGGGAGCTGGCCAACCCGTTCAGCAAGGACCTCCAGGTCACCGCGATCCACGGCGCCCGCCGCTACCTGGGCGACCGCCTGGTGCGCACCGCCACGCCGCACCGGCTGCTCGACCCCAAGGCCGGCCCGCTGATCGCGGTGCGGCTGCACATCCTCACCCGCAAGTCGCTCGGCGGCCTGGAGACCGACCTGTCGGGTCGCGTGCTGCGCGCCGACGGCTCGGTGCTGGACGGGCTCTACGCGGCCGGCGAGGTGGCCGGCTTCGGCGGCGGCGGGGTGCACGGCTACCGCTCCCTGGAGGGCACCTTCCTGGGCGGCTGCCTGTTCTCGGGGCGCGCGGCGGGGCGGGCGGCGGCCGCGGCCACGGCCTGACGCGCCGGGGAGCTGGAGCCGTGGTGGCGGTCTGATGCGCCCGGGGCTGGGGCGGCGGCCACGGCCTGATGCGTCGGGAGCTGCTGCCCGGGTGGCGGCCTGACGCGTTGTGAGTGGTTCCTCGGGAGAGAATCGTTTTGGAGACCGTTCGGGATCCATCCGTTTGAGAAAGGTCAGGGCCGTATGTCACAGCAGGTCAGGGGCGTCATCGCACCGGGCAAGGGTGAGCCGGTACGGGTCGAGACGATCGTGGTGCCCGACCCGGGGCCGGGCGAGGCGGTGGTCCGGGTGCAGGCCTGCGGTGTCTGCCACACCGACCTGCACTACCGCGAGGGCGGGATCAACGACGAGTTCCCGTTCCTGCTCGGGCACGAGGCCGCGGGCATCGTCGAGCAGGTCGGCGAGGGCGTCACCGAGGTCGCCCCCGGCGACTTCGTGATCCTCAACTGGCGTGCCGTCTGCGGACAGTGCCGCGCCTGCCGCCGGGGCCGGCCGCAGTACTGCTTCGCCACCCACAACGCCAAGCAGCCGATGACGCTGCTGGACGGCACCAAGCTGTCGCCCGCCCTGGGGATCGGCGCCTTCGCCGAGAAGACCCTGGTCGCCGCCGGCCAGTGCACCAAGGTCGACCCGGCCGCCTCCCCGGCCGCCGCCGGCCTGCTCGGCTGCGGTGTGATGGCCGGCCTCGGTGCCGCCGTCAACACCGGTGCGGTCGGCCGCGGCGACAGCGTCGCGGTGATCGGCTGCGGCGGCGTCGGCAACGCCGCCGTGCTGGGCGCCCGGCTGGCCGGCGCCGCCAAGATCATCGCCGTCGACCTGGACCCGCGCAAGCTGGAGCGCGCCCGCGGCCTCGGCGCCACCCACACCCTGGACGCCGGTGACGGCGACGTGGTGGAGGCCATCCGCGAGCTCACGGGCGGTTTCGGCGCGGACGTGGTGATCGACGCGGTCGGCCGCCCCGAGACCTACAAGCAGGCCTTCTACGCCCGCGACCTGGCCGGCACCGTGGTCCTGGTCGGCGTGCCCACCCCCGAGATGACCCTCGAACTGCCGCTGCTCGACGTGTTCGGCCGCGGCGGCGCGCTGAAGTCCTCCTGGTACGGCGACTGCCTGCCGTCCCGCGACTTCCCGATGCTGATCGACCTCTACCTGCAGGGCCGCCTGGACCTGGACGCCTTCGTCACCGAGACCATCGGCCTGGACGACGTCGAGGCCGCCTTCGAGAAGATGCACGGCGGCGACGTGCTCCGTTCGGTGGTGCTGCTCTGATGCGTCAGCTGCCCCCCGAGCCCGAGATCGAGCACCTCGTCACTGCCGGCACCTTCGAACTGGACGGCGGCAGTTGGGAGGTGGAGAACAACGTCTGGATCATCGCCAACGAGGACGAGGCGGTGGTGATCGACCCCGCGCACGACCCCGTCGCCATCGCCGATGTCCTCGGCGAGCGCCAGGTGCTGGCCATCATCTGCACCCACGCCCACAACGACCACGTCAACGCGGCCCCCGAGCTGGCCGCGATCACGGGTGCCCCGATCTACCTGCACCCCGAAGACCTGCCGCTGTGGAAGCAGGCCCACCCCGACGACACCCCGGACGAGGAGCTGACGGACGGTCAGCGCATCGTCGTCGGCGGCCTCTACCTGCACATCCGCCACACCCCGGGCCACACCCCGGGCGGCGTGAGCGTCTACGTCCCGGCGCTGGGCGCGGTGTTCACGGGCGACACCCTCTTCCAGGGCGGCCCGGGCGCCACCGGGCGGTCGTTCTCCGACTTCCCGACCATCATCCGCTCGATCGAGACCCGGCTCTTCGACCTGCCGGGTGAGACGGTCGTGCACACCGGCCACGGGCCGACCACGACCATCGGCGAGGAGCGCCCGCACCTGGGGGAGTGGGTGGCGCGCGGATACTGAAGTAGTTATGACGGGCCGTCAACTCGGTTGAGTTGACGGCCCGTTGGATTTCCTGCGGACGGATCGCGGTCAGGTGGAGCGGACCGCCGTTGGCCGCGGCGTGGTCGACGGCGTCATTCAGTCCTGTTCTCCGGCTGTCCTGGCGCCGGGGCCAGTTGACTCGATGCGCGGGCCAGCAGGTCGATCAGCAGGGCGCGTTCCTCGGGGCTGAAGCCGTCCGCGATCCGCTGCTCGATGGCGACGGCCTTCGCGTCGGCCTGTGCGAGCAGTCGGCGTCCGTCGTCGGTGAGGCGCAGCTCGGCCACCTTGCGGTGCCAAGGGTGCGGCTGGCGGATGATCAGCCCCTTCGCCTCCAGGTTGGTGAGCACGGTGGCGATGGTCTGCGGGGTGACCAGGCAGGCGCGGGCGAGCGCGGCGGCGGAGAGCCCCGGCTGGTCGTCCAGCGTGTACAGCGCGACGTACTGCGGGACCGTCAGCCCGAGCGGCCGGAGCGCCGCGTGCTTGGCCGCCATCAGCTCCTGTTCCACCCGCTTGATGTGCAGCCCGATGCGTTCGGTGAGCGGCATCTCCATGAGGTCGATCGTACGCCACTCGCTCGAACCCTGGCTTGTGACAGAGCTCTGATACATGACAGAGTTCTGCTATCTTTCCGGCATCGCCTGGAATAGCCCGGCATCGCCCGACATCACTCAGCCACGCATCCCTGGAGGCACCCCTTGGCCAGCTGTGAACCGCTTGATCACGTCGTCGCCGGGTCCGGCCCGGGCCTGGTCCTGATCCACGGCACCGGTGCTGACGCGACCTCGAACTGGGGACCGCTCATCGACGCGGTGCGCGACCGGTACACCGTCGTCGCCCCGAACCTGCCCGGCGCCGGCGCCACCCCCGTCGACCTCGCACCGCTCGACCTGGACTCACTCGCCGACCGCGTCGTCGCCACCGCCCGGGCCGCCGGACTGGAACGGTTCCACCTGGTCGGCCACTCGGTGGGCGCCGTCACCGCCACGGCCGTGGCCGCCCGCCACCCCGACGCCGTCACCTCGCTCGTCCTGCACGCCGGCTGGGTCAGGACCACCCAGCGCGAGGCGTTCATGTTCGACCTGTGGGCACGCCTGCTGCGTACCGACCCGGCGCTGCTGGCCCGCCAGTTGATCCTCAGCGCGATGGGCCCCGGCCTCCTCGGCGCCCTCGACGACGCGCAGTTCGCCGAACTGGCCGCGGGCTTCACGGCCATGCTCGACGAGCGCATCCTCGGGCAGATCGAACTCGACACCCGCATCGACCTGCGCGACGCGGTCGGCCGGATCACCGCGCCCACCCTCGTGCTGTCGAGCGCCGACGACCAGATCATCCCGCCCCACCACCAACGCGAACTGGCCGCCGCCATCCAGCAGGTCGACCACCTCCAGGTCCCCGGCGGCCACGGCCTGCCGTTCGAGGACCCGGCGCGGTTCTTCTCGATCATCACCGAGTACGTCGACAAGCAGCAGGCGCAGGGCCAGGTTTGACGCCGCGCGTCGAGGCCTCCACCTGCGCATCCGGGCCATGCCGAGGGTGCCTGCGGGGGCGCTGCTAGCCTGTTCCGCGTGATCGGGAAGGGCACCAGACTGCGGATATCCGGCTTACTGGCGCCAAGCGGTCCGCAGCGGGCCCTCATCGCCGCGAGCTTCGTCAACCGGGTGGGCAACGGGCTGTTCAACACCGCCGCGGTGCTCTACTTCACGCTGGTGGTGCACCTGCCCGCCGCACGGGTCGGTGTCGGCCTCACGATCGCCGGGCTGGTCGGGCTGCTGGCCGGGATCCCGGCCGGGAACCTGGCCGACCGGTACGGGCCGCGCACGGTCTGGCTGACGGCCCTCGCGATGCAGGCCGCGACGATGGCCGCATTCGTCTTCATCCACGGCTGGGTCACGTTCACGCTCATCGCCGCCCTGGACCGGCTGGCGGCAACGGCGAGCGGCGCCGCAGGCGGTGCGCTCATCGCCCGTGCCGGCGGCGAACGCCCGGCCGCCTTCAGGGCGAAACTCCGCACGTTCGTCAACCTCGGCGTGGTTCTGGGCACCCTCGGCGCTGCCTTCGCCGTCTCGGTCGGCACCCGCACGGCATACACCGCGCTCATCCTCGCCAATGCCGCCAGCTTCGCCTGCGCCGGCCTGATCGCCCTGGTCGGCGTCCCCAACTACCAGCCCCTGCCCCGGCCCAAGGAACACCACCGCGGGGCCGTCCTCTCCGACCGGCCGTTCGTCTCCTTCGTCGCGCTCTACGGTGCGATGGGCCTGCAGTACCAGACCGTCTCCCTGCTGCTGCCGATCTGGCTCTCCGCCCACACCGGCGCGCCCCGCTGGACCGTGGCGGCGGTCAACGCCGTCAACAGCGGGGTGTGCGTGCTGCTCCAGAGCAGGATCGGCTCCCGGGTGGAGAGCCCGCGCCAGGGCGGCCGGGCGTTCCGCCTCGCGGGGCTGCTCTTCCTGGTCAGCTGCCCGTTGATGGCCCTGACCGCGGACGTTCCGGTCTGGGTCGCGCCAGTGCTCGCCGTCCTCGCCGTCGGCGTGCACAGTCTCGGAGAGGTGTGGGAGTCATCCGGCGGCTACGCGCTCGGCTTCGGTCTCGCCCCCGACCACGCCCAGGGGCAGTACCAGGGCCTCTTCGGCGCCGGCTTCGACGCCGGCCAGGCCCTGGCTCCGGTGGTCCTCACCACAGCAGTCCTCGGACTCGGACACGCCGGCTGGCTGCTGCTCGGCGCGTTCTTCGCGGCCCTGGGCGCGGCGGGCCCGCCGGTGGCCGCCTGGGCGGAGCGCACCCGCCGCCCGAGCCCTTCGCCGACTCCGGTCGCGCCGACCGCCCGGTGAACCACGCCCGCTGGTCTTCCTGTCGACCTACGGCTGGTGGCCCGGGCAGAGCCCAAGTCCAACTTCGCCTCGGGCTCGCCGATCCGCAGTTGGACCGAGTATCCAGCCATGGCCGCGTAGCGCTTCACGTGTCGGCTTGGTCTCGGGGCGGCCGGACCCGCGGCAGGCCGAAGCCCGCCATCTTTTTCTCCTCGTAGGAGAGGAACCCCAGCTGCCGGTAGAAGGCGTGGTTCCTCCTCCCCTCCGGTGTCGACTCATGGTCGGTGGACAACAGGTCTCCTTACCGACTCGGGCGTCAGGAACGCAAGCGTACTGGCGGCGCTGGTCGACCTCCTGGGCAAGCCGATCGCCGAGGCCAGCGCGCTCTGCATCCCCACCGCGGGGTACGGGGGTCCGGGCGGGCCGTGGCGCTTCATCAGTGGACAGTCCCCCTGCCCCATGACCGGGTTGGGGTGGAAGTCGGTGGGCGTGCTGGAGCTCACCGCGCTGCCCAGTATCGACAAGGAACGCTGGGTCTCCTGGGTCCGAGAGGCAGACGCCCTGCTGGTGAACGGCGGCGACGCGCTGTACCCGTGCCACTGGATGCGGGAGTCCGGACTGGCCGACCTGCTCCCCTCGCTGCGCGACACGGTCTACGTAGGGCTCAGCGCCGGGAGCATGGTGCTGACTCCCCGCATCGGGGAGGAGTTCGTCGGCCGGCAGCCGCCCACCGGTGACGACACCACGCTGGGAGTCGTCGATTTCTCCATCTTCCCGCACCTCGACAGCCCGGATTGTCCGGAGAACACGATGGCCGAGGCGGAACGCTGGGCCGCGAAGATAAACGGCCCGGCGTACGTCATCGACGCTCAGACCGCCATCAAGGTGACGGACGGCGACATCGAGGTCGTCTCCGAGGGCCACTGGAAGCTGCTCAACCCGGCATCATGATGCGGCGGCTGGTCGATTCGAGATGGGATGGTTGGTCGGGAACCGTCTTCCCATCAACACGCGGATCAATAAAGGGATATGAGTAGCAGACTCGCCCTGCTATGGTGCGCCAATGTCATTGATCAAGAAGTTCCAGGTCACCTTTGACTGTGCAGAACCTGAGCGCGTCGGCCGCTTCTGGTGTGAGGTGTTGGGGTACGTCCCACCGCCGGCGCCGGAGGGGTTCGCCACTTGGGAGGATTACGACCGCTCCCAGTCTCCTGAAAAGCAGGGTTCATGGTTCGCCTGCAGTGATCCCACGGGTGAGGGCCCGCGACTGTACTTCCAGCGCGTTCCCGAAGGGAAGGTCGCCAAGAACCGGGTGCACCTTGACGTGAGGGTCGGCACCGGGCTCGTGGGTGAGGAGCGCCTCGCCAAGCTCGAAGCCGAGTGCACACGACTGCTCGCGCTCGGCGCGGTGCGCGTGGAGCTGCTGTATGACGGCCACGATTCGTGCATCGTGATGCAGGACATCGAGGGCAACGAGTTCTGCGTGGACTGAGCATCCTCCGAGCCGGCGAGGTGGGGAGCCGGGCCACACGGTGTGAGGGCCGTTGCCCTTCGGGCGGCAGTCGCGAAGGATCATGCTATGACGCTCACCCCAGCGTGATCCACCGGATGCCCAGGCCGTTGGTGTCGGGGGCGAAGCGGGCGTCGGGCCGGTAGTACTCGGTTGCCGACACCTCGGCGCGGGGCGGTGCCGAGGCGGCCAGCATGCCGGGCAACCAGGCGATCACTACCCGGACATGGGCCAGGAGTTCGCCAACCGTCCATGGCGTACACCGCGTTGGCAGCCGCCACTCGGCCTGCGCCACCCCGGTCATGGCCTGGGTGAGCCGCCCGGCCTCCAGGCGAAACGCCTCAACTACCCGTTCCTGGTTCATGCTGGTCGAGCTACCCGGTGCTGACTCGTGCGCCCTGCGCGCTGGCGGAGCGGCGGCGCCCTTCGGGGCATGGAATTGCTGCCTCTTGGGGAACTCTTTGTCTTTGTCAGGCTTTTGCATTGCTTGGCTGGTTACCGTTCACCACAAGCGGGTTGCGAATGCGACCCACCGGAGACGGAGGTTCAGGTATGCGACGAACCATCAGCAAGCTCGGCGGTATCACCGCTGTCGCGATGCTCGCCGTGGCGTTGGCCCAGCCCGCGCAGGCGGCTCAGAGCAGCAGTGTCACCGCCCGCCCCGCGGACGCCACGGCGCCGGCCTACTTCGAGTTCACCGACGGCACGGACACCTTCGTCATCCAGCTGACCGACCCGACGAGGATCCAGCAGGCCCGGAACGTCCTGGCCGGCGTGGACACCGAGAACGTCAGCGTGATGGGGACGGTCGTCAAGAGCCCGGCTCCGTACAACCAGCAGTGGAACTACCAACTCGACCCGAACTCGGTGAAGTTCTTCAGCATGGCCACCGAGGTGTGCGACGCGAGCATCGCGTACGTCAACGACCACCTGAACGAGGTCGGTGGCGCGTTCCTGCCCAACTCCACCTGGTGCCCTGGCATTCGAAGCTGACGCGCGAGGTCACGGCGCCGTAAGCCGGTACCGTCCGTAGGGCTGAGCGCCCCGGTGGCTGGAGCGGCAGGCGTGTGTGCCGCTCCCTCCGCTGGGGTGCCGCCGTTCGGGTGGCACTTGGGCCGGCCCGGCATGGCTGGGATCCCGCCCTGGAACACCTGCCGGTGAACCCCGACCCCAGCCCCCGGTAGGTCCTCATGCCCGAGAACGAGCTTCCGCGCTTCCTCGCCGCTCTCAGCCCCGCCAGCCTTGAGAAGGTGCGGCAGCAGACTCCCGAGAAGCAGGCGCAGTTGGCCTCGGCCTGGGAGACCGAGCTCGTCGAGGACACCGATCTGGACACGCTCAGCGAGCTGTCCCCGCCGGCGGCGGAGGAGGAGGCGGCCGAGCGGGTGGTGAGGGCCTACTTCCAGGAGTGACCATCTAGGAGTGACCCCGGCCCCGGTTCGACCCCCGCGCCCGGCCGCCCCTAACCTCTGAACCCTGGTCCGAGGGAGGCGGGAGGGCGCGGGTAGTGAGTGGTGTCGAATCCGTCGCCGCCCTGGTGCGACTGCTGCGGGCACACCCGGACACCTGCCGGTGGACCGGCGGCCTCGGCCCTGCGGACCTCGCACGTGCCGAGCGGGAACTCGGCTCCCCCTTCCGCCCTCCTACCGCTACTTCCTTGCGGAGCTCGGCAGTTGCGAGGCCGACGGTACGGACTTCCTCGGCGTCTACCGGACGGCGGCCATGGGGGACACGCTGCTCGGGACGGTCGAGGCGACCCTTGACGCCCGCACCGACGAGCGCTTTCCGCGTGAACTCCTGGTCATCCAGTACGACGGCATGGGCGGCCTGGTGTCACTCGACACCGCACAGCACGACGCGGACGGCGAACACCCGGTCGTCGTCTGGGATCCGGGCTCGGGTGACCGCGGCGGCCCCGAGCGGCTCGCCGACGACTTCGGCAGCTACGCGCTACGGCAGTGCGGCAGGTCGTTGCCCGACGGGTGACCAGGCTGTCATGGCGTCGCTGTCATGGCGTCACCGATGACAGCTGTCATACCGGATTGCTGCTTGCGGACACTGAGGCGCGATCGGCTCCCCGGCCTACCGTTGGGGCCATGGAGATCAGCAAGAACCTCAGCGTCCCGGCCGTCCGCGGTACCCAGTGGAGCGTCGCCCTGCTCGGCGGGCTCAAGCAGGCGGGCGCCTTCCGGGCCAAGGAGCGGACCGTGCACGTCTCGGGGGTGGGCGGCGCCAAGCTGGACCACTCCGACGCCCAGCTGCCCGCCGGTCCGACCCACCTGGTGAAGGCGAGCCTGGTCGGTGGTGCGGAGCTGACCTACCCGGCCGGCGCCTCCGCCGAGGTCGACGCCTTCTCGCTGGTCGGCGGCGTCGACCTCGCCGTCCCGGCGGGCACCACGGTCGAGGTGAGCGGCTTCTCGCTCTTCGGCCCGCGCAGCACGGGCGTGGCCGGCGAGGTGGACGGCCCGGTGGTCAAGGTGCGGTCCTACTCGCTGATCGGCGGCGTCAAGGTCCGCCAGGCGTGACCCCGAGCGGCCGGAGGGCGGCTCAGAGCGTCGCGAGCTGCTCGGTCAGGGTGTCGGTCTGCTGGAAGGTCAGGCCGGCCAGGGCGATGTGGCGCCAGCGGACGGCGCCGTCGGCGTCGAGGATGAAGACGGAGCGGCGCAGGCCGAGGCCGGGGACGGCGATGCCGTAGGCCTTGGCGACGCTGCGCTCGGGGTCGGCGAGCAGCGGGAAGCGCAGGTCGTACTGGCGGGCGAAGGCCTCGTGGCTCTCCAGGCCCTGCGGGCTGATGCCCCAGACGGTGGCGCCGAGGTCGCGGAAGCGGTCCAGGTCCGAGGTGTAGGAGCAGAGCTGCTTGGTGCAGACGGGGTGTTGTCGCCCGGGTAGAAGACCAGGACCAACGGGCTGCCCTTGGCGTCGGCGAGGCGGTAGTCGCGGTGCTCGGCGGTGCCGTCGGTGCTGAGCAGCAGGCCGGGGAGGGTGAAGTCCGGGGCGGGGGAACCGACTTCGGGGGACTTGGCCATCGGAGAATCCTTCGGCAGGCAGGAGAGAGAACGTTCGTTCTCCCAGCGCATGGTAGTACGGTCGCAGCTGTGAGTACACCTTCCCCTGCCCGTGAGCGCCTCCTCGCCACCGCCACCCGCCTGTTCTACGCCGAGGGGATCCACGCGGTCGGGGTGGACCGGATCGTGACCGAGGCCGGGGTCACCCGGGCCACCTTCTACCGGCACTTCCCGAGCAAGGAGGACCTGGTCCGCAGCTACATCCAGGCGTGGGACGCCGGAGTGCGGGCCGAGGCAGCGGCGGCGATGGCCGGCGGGCTGACGGGGGAGCAGGGGCTGGCGTTGCTGGTGAGCCGGCTGGGGCAGGAGATGTGCGGGTCGGGGTTCCGTGGGTGCCCGTTCATCAACGCGGCGGCGGAGTACCCGGATCCGGCGCACCCGGTGGCGCAGGCGATCGTGGCGCACCGGGAGTGGCTGCTCGGGGTGTTCGAGGAGTGGCTGCGGTCCGCCGGGGTGCCCGAGCCGCAGCAGCGGGCCGGGGTGCTGATGCTGCTGCGGGACGGCGCGATGGTGGGGGCCGCGCTCGGGGAGCCGCAGGCGGTCGCGGAGCGGCTGGCGGCGGGGGTGACGGCGCTGGTCGCGGGAGGCTGACGGGCGCCGGTGGGGCGGGCCGTGCGCCTCAGCGGTCGGGACGGCGTCAGCCGCCCGTGCGCCGCAGCAGCCCGCGCACTTCAGCGACGCGGGCGGCACATGCGGTACAGCGTCAGCCGCGCAGGTGTTACGGCGTCAGCGGCGCGGCCCGTACATGATGACGGCGACCCCGGCCAGGCAGATCGCGGCGCCGATCAGGTCGTAGCGGGTCGGCCGGAAGCCGTCGGCGACCACGCCCCAGGCGAGCGAGCCCGCCACGAAGACGCCGCCGTACGCGGCCAGCACCCGGCCGAAGTGGCTGTCCGGCTGCAGGGTGGCCACGAAGCCGTACGCCCGAGCGTCACCACGCCGGCCCCGATCCAGGCCCAGCCCCGGTGCTCCCGGACGCCCTGCCACACCAACCAGGCGCCACCGATCTCCAGCAGGGCGGAGAGCAGGAACAGCACGATGGAGCGGGCGACGGTCATGACCAGCGAGTTTACGGTGTGCCCCGGGGCGGGACGGCGGGACGGCGAGGGGCGGTACGCCCGGACAGGCGGACGGGCCCGGTCGGGTCGGGGGGCTCATGCGGTCGGGACGCGGGCGCACGGACGGTGAGAGGGCAACCAGTTCCGCACCGACGCGGGAGGTTCCCCCATGCGGGCGTCCGCACTGCCGCAGGCGTTCAGCCGACGGCACCAGGCCGACCAGCCGGCCGCGTTCGATCGCGCGGTCCAGATCGGCCCGTGCCACTATCCGGCCCTGGTGCGGGTCGGCCGAAGCGCGGGGGACAGCCTGACCGAGGCCGTCTGCGGCCTGGGTGGGGAGCGCTTCCTGGTGGTCGCGGCGAGCGGGGCACCGGCACGGCAGGTCGCCGAGACGGTGGCCGCGCTGGCCCCGGTCGGCAAGGTGCTGGTGCTGTGCGGTGAGCAGGCGGCGCTGCGGCTGCCCGCGCCGACGGCGGACACGGTGGTGGTCGCGGTCGGCGGTCGGCGGACCGTGCTCTCGGTGCTCGGGTGGGCCCGCCGGAGCCGAGTGGTGTCCGTGCCGACCACGCTCGCGGCGATGTGCGACGCGTCCGTGCTGGACGCGGGCGGCCCGAGCGGCCCGGGTAGCCGGCGCGGCCCGAGCGGCCCGGACGGACCTCGGGCGCCCGCGCTGCTGTGGTGTCGGCCCGACCTGCTGGAAGGCCCGCAGCACGCGGGGCTGTACCCGCTGCTGCGCGATGTGCTGGCCATCTGCCCCTACCACTACGAGTCGGTGGCCCGGCGGCTGCGTGCGGACGGACGGTATGAGCCGGCCGTGCTCGCCTCGTTCGTGGCGCTCTGCCTGGAGGCACAGGCCGGGGTGCTCACCTTCGACCCGTTCGGCCGGGGCCCGGGCTCCGTGCTCCGCTACGGGCAGGGCACCGCGCAGGGTCTGCTGCTGGCGGCGCGGCTGGCCGAGCGGCTCGGGCTGCTGGACGCCGCCGGGGCGGCCGCCCACCTGCGGTTGCTGGCCGCGGCGGGGCTGCCCACCGAGCTCGGGCGAAAGGCCGCGGCAGCACGGGAGTTGGTGTTGCTGCGGGCGCTCGGGAACCCCGGGTGGCCGGCGGATCGATGCTGACCGCCGTCTCGCCGGACGACGTCGACGCGCTGCGCCCGATCGAGCAGCCCGCGGTCCCGGTGGCACGGGCCGCGCTGGTGGCATAACCGGGAGCCCTCGCGCAACCCGGAGCCCTCCCGCCGGCGGGGCTCCCAGCGCGCGGGCCCCTGTGACCGCCGCCCCAGGACCCGGGCATGGCCGTACTCCCGTGCGATTGGGACATCAGGACGGCGACCGTGGACACCACGAGAACCCGACCCCCGTCCCAGCTTGGAGGGCACCGTGCCCACCCTGTGCAAGCCCGCCGTCGCAGTGCCGGAGAACGTCATCACCGTCGAGCAGACGCTGGAGTTCGCCGAGCGCATGCACGCCGACAACCCCCAACTGCCCCTGGCACTGCGCCTCATCCGCAACACCGGCGTCCAGAAGCGCCACATCGTCCAGCCGATCGAGCAGACGCTGGCGCACCCGGGCTTCGAGGAGCGCAACCGCGTCTACGAGGTGGAGTCCAAGAAGCGCACCCCGGCCGTGATCACGTCGGCGCTCGCCAACGCGGACCTGACCGTTCGCGACATCGACGCCATCATCTACGTGTCGTGCACCGGCTTCATGATGCCCTCGCTCACCGCCTGGCTCATCAACGAGCTCGGTTTCCGCTCCGACACCCGGCAGATCCCGATCGCCCAACTCGGCTGCGCCGCAGGCGGTGCCGCCATCAACCGGGCGCATGACTTCTGCCGGGCCTACCCGGACAAGAACGTCCTGATCGTCTCCTGCGAGCTGTGCTCGCTGTGCTACCAGCCCGCCGACGCCGGCGTCGGCAACCTGCTGTCGGACGGCCTGTTCGGCGATGCGGTGGCGGCCGCCGTGGTGCGCGGCAGCGGCGGCACCGGGATGTCCCTGGAGCACAACGGCTCCTACCTGATCCCGCACACCGAGGACTGGATCTCCTACGCGGTGCGCGCCACCGGCTTCCACTTCCAACTGGACCGCCGGGTGCCCGGCACCATGGAGCCGCTCGCCCCGGTGATGCGCGAGCTGGCCGCCGGGCACGGCTGGGACGCCGGTGACCTGGGCTTCTACATCATCCACGCCGGTGGGCCCCGCATCCTGGACGACCTGAGCAAGTACCTCGGCGTCGACCCCGAGGCGTTCTTCACCGACGCCTTCGGAACCGAAGTCGCCTACCGCACCGGCCCGTTCAGCGACCCTGACGGCGACTGGACGGCCCGGCAGCTCGGCGTGCACCCGCGCGCCGAACTGCGGATCGCGATGCTGCGCCTCGGCGGCGGCCTGCAACTGGAACTCTTCGAGTACCAGGCCCCGGGCCAGCGCCGGGAGTGGCCGAAGAACAGCGACTGGGGCGGCCACCACCTGGCCTTCCAGGTCGCGGACATCGACGCCGAGGTGGCCCGGCTGGCCGCCCACCCGGGCGTGCGGGTGCTCGGTGAGGTGGACACCGTCTCCGAGGGCCCGATCAAGGGCACCCGCTGGGTCTACCTCACCGCCCCTGGGGGATGCAGCTCGAACTGGTAACCCCGACAAGCGTGTCGAACGGAGGAGAGGAACCGTGACCGACATCTGGGCCGCCAACGCCCCGCCGCTGGTGACCGCTCGCCGGGACCGCTACGACGCCGACGTCGTGATCATCGGCTCCGGGGCCGGCGGCGCCACCACGGCCTGGGCGCTGGCCGGCAGCGGCGCCCGCGTCCTGGTCCTGGAGCGCGGCGGATTCCTGCCGCGCGAGCCGGAGAACTGGTCGCCGCAGGCCGTCTTCGGCGAGCAGCTCTACCACAACGCCGAACCCTGGCGCACCCCGCGCGGCAAGCGCTTCGTCTCCGCCGCGCACTACTACGTCGGCGGCACCACCAAGGTCTACGGCGCGAGCCTGCCCCGGCTGCGGGAGAGCGACTTCGGCGCGGTCGAGCACTACGAAGGCACCTCGCCCGCCTGGCCGTTCGGCTACGCGGAACTGGAGCCGTTCTACGCCGAGGCCGAGCGGCTCTACCGGGTGCACGGCCACCAGCACGGCGCCGAGCGGCCGGGCGACCCGACCGCGCCGCCGCGCTCCGGCCCGTTCCCGCACCCGCCCGTCGAGCACGAGCCCTATGTGGCCGACCTGGAGCGGCGGCTGCGCCGGCAGGGCCTGCACCCCTTCCCGCTGGAACTCGGCATCGACCTCGCCCCCGGCCGCTCCTGCCTGCGCTGCGGCACCTGCGACGGGTTCCCGTGCCGGGTCGGCGCCAAGAGCGACGCCGAGACCCGGGCACTGCGCCCCGCGCTGCGCCGCGGCAACGTCCGCCTGCTGACCCACACCCGGGTCACCCGGCTGGACACCGACCGGGCCGGCCGGGCCGTGACCACCGTGCACGCCCTGCGCGAGGGCCGCCCGGTGACGGTGACCGCCGGCCGGGTGGTGCTCTCCGCCGGCGCGATCAACTCGGCCGCCCTGATGCTGCGTTCGGCGAACGAGCAGTATCCGGACGGCCTGGCGAACGGCTCCGGCCTGGTGGGCCGCAACCTGATGCTGCACAACAGCAGTGTGGTGGTGGCGGTGGATCCGCGCCGACGCAACCCGGTCACCTTCCAGAAGACGCTGGCCGTCAACGACTACTACCACTCCGGCCCCAGCGGCCGGTATCCGCTCGGCAACCTGCAACTGATGGGCAAGGTGCGCCCCGAGATGCTGCCCGGCGCCTGCCCCCACGGGCTGCGGGCCGGGCTCACCGCGCATAGCCTCGACTGGTGGGTGATGTCGGAGGACCTGCCCGACCCGGACAACCGGGTCACCCTGGCGCCCGACGGCCAGATCGTGCTGCGCCGCGAGCCGACCAACCGGCGCGCCCACCGCGAACTGCTGCGGGCCGCCCGGCGGATGCTGCACCGAGCCGGTTATCCGCTGGTGCTCGCCCACCGGATGGGCATCGACGCGACCGGCCACCAGTGCGGCACCACGGTCGCCGGGCTGGACGAGGCACGCTCGGTGCTCGACCCGCTCTGCCGCAGCCACCAGCTGCGCAACCTCTATGTGGTGGACGGCGGATTCTTCCCGTCCTCCGCCGCCGTCAACCCGACCCTGACCATCGCGGCCCAAGCCCTGCGCGCCGCCCGACTGGGTGGACTGCTCGACTGATGCATCGTCAATAGTCAAGAAGAGCAAGAGAGTTAGCTAGAGATCTAGGAGAGTCATGGCTACCGCAACCGCCGCCGTCGCCCGGTCCGCCGGGCAGGCGTTCGGCATCGAGCGGATCCAGCTCGACGCCCCCCGCCCGCACGAGGTGCTGGTGGAACTGGAGGCCGTCGGAATCTGCCACACCGACCTGAGCGTGCGGGCCGGTCACACTCCGTTCCCGCTGCCCGGCGTGCTCGGCCACGAGGGCGTCGGCACGGTCGCCGCCGTGGGAGACGCGGTCACCTCGACCACCCGCGGTGAGCGGGTGCTGCTCAGCTTCGACTCCTGCGGTGCCTGCCGTGCCTGCCGGGAGCTGCGCCCGGTGCAGTGCCTGCACTGGCAGGCGCTCAACCTGTTCGGCGGCCGCCGCCTGGACGGCTCGGCGGTGCTCTGGGACGACACCGGCCGGTCGCTGCACGGCAAGTTCTTCGGGCAGTCGTCCTTCGCCACCCTGGCACTGGCCTCCGACCGCAACGTGGTGCCGGTGCCCAAGGATCTGCCCGCCGAGGCGCTGACCCCGTTCGGCTGCGGAGTGCAGACCGGCGCCGGCGCGGTGCTGAACGTGCTGTGCCCCGAACCCGGCCACACGCTCGCCGTCTTCGGAGCCGGCGGCGTGGGCCTTGCCGCAGTGATGGCCGCCCGGCTCACCGCCGCCACCCGGATCATCGCCGTCGACCTCCACCCCGCCCGCCTGGAGCTGGCCCGCGAACTGGGCGCCACCGACACCGTCGACGCCCATGAGCAGGATGCCGTGGCGGCGATCGAGGAGCTGACGGACGGTCATGGCGCCGACCGCGCACTGGAGGCCAGCGGCGCCCTCCCGGCGCTGCGGCAGGCGGTCACCGCGCTGGCCGTCGGCGGCGTGCTCGGCGTGGCCGGCGCACCGCCGCAGGGCACCGAGCTCGGCATCGACATCCCGCAGCTGCTGGACCGGGGTCCGCGGATCGTCGGCATCAACCAGGGCGCCAGCCTGCCGCAGCGGTTCCTGCCCGCGCTGGTGGAGCTGTTCCGCACCGGCCGACTGCCGGTGGACAAGCTGGTCCGCGGCTATCCCTTCGACCAGATCGAACGGGCCGCCGAGGACGCATTGTCCGGAGCGGTCGTCAAACCCGTGCTGCAGATGAGCGGATAGTTGCCACTTCGTTACTGATAGTGTTCGACCGTGGACGAGTCGCACGAAGAACAGCAGTCGCACCAGCAGCCGGGCGGCGTCGTCCGGGTGCTGCTCGTCGACGACCACCCGCTCTTCCGCGCGGGTCTGCGGGCCGCGCTGGAGAGCGACCCCGGCGTGCTGGTGGTGGGCGAGGCGGAGTCGGCGGGCGAGGTGCCGGACGCCGTCAAGGCCAACGGGCCCGATGTCGTGATCATGGACATCTCGCTGCCCGACTCCTCCGGACTGGACGCTGCCCGCAGGCTCGCCGAACTGTCCCCGCAACTGCCCGTCCTGATGCTGACCATGGCCGACGACGACGGCAGCCTGCTCGCCGCCCTCCAGGCCGGCGCCCGCGGCTACCTGGTCAAGGGCGCCGGGCGCGAGGAGGTGCTGCACGCGGTGCGCACCGTCGCGGCCGGCGGAGCCGTGTTCGGCGCTGACATCGCCGCCCGGATCACCACGCTGCTCTCCGGCAGCCGGCTGCGCGACGCCGGACAGCTCTTCCCCTCGCTGACCGCCCGCGAGGCCGAGGTGCTCGACCTGGTCGCCCGGGGCCACGACAACCACCGGATCGCCCGCGAGCTGTTCCTCGCCGAGAAGACGGTCCGCAACCACGTCACGCACATCTTCGAGAAGCTCAACGTGGCCACCCGCGCCGAGGCCGTCGCGCGGGCCCGGGACATGGGCTCGGGGACGCCGGAAACGGCCACTGAGGCAGCTCACTGCGTGTCGTGCGCGCTACTCCCGGTCAGGATCGGGACCGCGACCTCATGCGGTCGGGACCGCCGGCCACCGAGGATGGGCCCATACCAGCCAGGGGACCCTTTGGAGGGCGGATGTGTGCGGCGACCAGGACATCGACCGGGCAGAGCGCGGGACCTCGCAACGGCGCAGTGCCACCCGGCACCGGCGGGACCGGTAGCGCGGCGCCGCCCGGCGCGCCCGCCGGAGCCTACGGCGTCTTCGGGCTGACCCTGCTGCTGGGGCTCGGCTGGGTGGTGCTGGCGCTCACCCACCTCGACGACCACGCGCGCAACGCCGACCTCCCCTACTCCTGGGGAACGCTGCTGCTCAGCTTCGGCCTGGGGCTGTCCGGGCTGTTCATCCTCGCCCACCGCTCCGGCCACCCGCTGGGACGGCTGCTGTCGGCCGTCGGCCTGCTCACCATCGCGGGCCGGTTCCTGCTCTTCCTGTTCTCGGTCACCCGGGCCGGCTCCGGCTGGCTCGACCTCGGCATGCTGGTGCTGATCACCAGCGCCGCCGCGCTGATCTTCGCACTGCTGGCCCTGCCGCTCTGGTTTCCCGACGGGCGGCTGCCCGGCGGCCGGATCGGCCGCGGCTACCTGGCGCTGCTGGCCCTGTGGAGCATCGTCCAGGGCTACTACGACCACGCAGGCACCCGCGCCTTCTACGGCGCGCACAACCCGCTGCGGCACGGCGACTGGGCCCGGCTGCACACCCGGCTCGCCGATGCGCTGGACGGCCGGGTCTTCTGGATCGACCTGGCGCTGGTCCTGCTCGGCCTGCTGGTGGCCGCGGTCCGCTGGTGGCGCTCGCCCGGCGCCCGACCCCAGCAGTGGCTGGTGCTGCTGCCCTGGGGCATCTGGGTGACCCTCACCTTCGTCTACAGCAAGCTGAACCCCACCACCCTCGGGTACTTCATCCTCTACTCGGTGGTCGCCGCCATCTGGCCGCTGGCCCCGGCCCTCGGCTTCGCCAGGGACCGCTCCTGGCAACTCGACCGGCAGACCAGGCGGGTCCTCACCAGCTTCACCCTGCTCGCGCTGCTGATCTTCGGATACTTCGTCCTCGCACTCGAACTGCCAAAGATGCTGCCGCGCGCCGACAGCGCCGACGCCCAGCTGATGGCGGGGTGCGCGCTGCTCGTCGGCGTACTGCTGCGGCCCACCACCCGCCTGGTCAGCCGGGCGGTGGAGCGCTTCTACTACGGAGAGCGGGCCCGCCCGTACCAGGTGGCCCGCAAGCTCGCCGAGCGGCTCAGCCAGGCGGCCGGCACCACCGAGGCACCGTCCCTGCTCTGCCAGACGGCGGTGGGCAACCTGGGCCTGCCGGGCGCCCGGGTCACAGTGGCGACCCGTGGCGGGCCGCGCGAACTGGCCGCCCTCGGGGCGACCGGCCCTGGCGCCGAGGTCTTCCCGATCGCCTTCGAGGGCGCGGAGATCGGCGAACTGCACGCCCAGCCCCGCTCCGGGCAGCCGCTGCTCGACCGCCAGGACCGCGTGGTGCTGCGCTTCCTGGTCGACGAGTCGGCACCCGCGATCGCCTCGCTGCGCCTCACCGAGGAACTGCAGAGCAGCCGCAAGCAGCTGGTGCTGGCCCGTGAGGAGGAGCGCAAGCGGCTGCGCCACGACCTGCACGACGGCCTGGGGCCGGCGCTGTCCGGACTGCGGCTGCAGATCGACACGGCCCGCAGCGGGCTGCCGCCCGAGGGGCGGTGGCGGCCTCGCTGCGGACCGCCTCGCTGGGCATCGGCACCGCGATCGACGAGCTGCGCCGGATCACCGACGGCCTGGCGCCCGCCGACCTCGGCCGGGTCGGCCTGACCGGGGCGCTGCGCGAGCTGGCGGGCCGGCTGGACGGCCGCCGGGTGCAGGTGACCATCGAGCTGGCGCCCGACCCGCTGCCGCCGCTGCCGGCCGCCGTGGAGGTCGCCGCCTACCGGATCAGCGGCGAGGCGCTCAACAACGTGCTGCGGCACTCGGGGCCTCGCGGGCCCGGCTGGCGCTGACGGTGACCGACCAGGAGGTCTCGGTGGAGGCCAGCGACGACGGCGAGGGCTTCCCGTCGCACAGCACCTCGACGGGGGTGGGACTGCGCTCGATGGCGGAGCGGGCCGAGGAGCTGGGCGGGAGCTTCACCGCCGCCAATGACGCGCGCGGTGCCGTGGTCCGCGCGGTCTTCCCGCGCGGCACCCCGGCTGAGCGCTTCATCTTTCCCCGGCTTTCCCCGGCTGTCCCCGGCTGTCACATTCCTGCCCCGATCCAGGACCAGGGGCTCATGCCTTCGGGACGCCGCTGCCGCGATAGTCGACGTATCGGCCTTGGTCCGACCCCCAAGGACCAAGGTGCGAGGCAAGGAGGAACGTGATGACATCCACTGCTGCCGGCCCGATTCAGGTGCCGACCAACAAGGCCGACCAGGCCGACGAGCAGTCGCTCCGGACCATGCCGGGCCGCACCGACCCCCAGGGCCCGCAAGAGCCGGTGAAGGAGGGCCAGGCGCCCTCCGGCGGCAGCCCGGTGGCCGAGGACTGCGAGCCGCTCGAAGGCTGCTGACCGCTGCTGACCGACCTGACATCCGAGTCCAGGAGCATTCACACCACAAGAGCATTGCCGAGTCGGCCCCCGCGCTCCCAGCACCGCGGGGGCCGACCCATGCCCGCGCCGCGCACGCTGCCGCCAGCCGGCATCGGTGCTCAATGGGCGGACCCGGAGGGTCCGTTCACTACATCGCGTTTCGGGGTGCTGGCCAGCAGGTCCATAACCGCGCCCGGGAGGACCGTGAACGGCCGCATCATGCCGTCGTCCTCGTCCTCGTCCTCGTGCTCCAGGCAGGTGGCAGTGGTACTTGACATCGTCCCGCTCCCGGGGAGGGGGTCCCTCAGCCTCGCGGCTGAGCCGCTGCGCGCGTGTGCGCTGCGGTGGGACTACTCCCTGCTTCACCGACGACCGCCCGCCCGGGGTGCTCCGTTGAGGTCTTATACCGTCTCCACAGGCTGCAACCGCCAGCCCGGCGGCCAGGATATTGCGTGCTGCGTTCACGTCCCGGTCGTGGTGTGCGCCGCAGGCGCAGTCCCATGCGCGGATGTTGAGCGGCACACTGTCGGCGATAGTGCCGCAGTGCGAGCACAGCTTGGAATGTGAGCTTGTGGAGGAAGTCCCTGCGCCGGTAGGCGATCCGCGCGTGCACGCGGGCTACCTTGACGCGGGCCTTCTCCCGGTTCTTCGACCCCTTGGTCTTACGCGCATGTTCCCGCTGCGCCTTGGCCAGCCGAGCGCGGTCCTCGCGCTCGCACTTCGGGTTGGCGACCTTGCCGTCGGGGTCGGTCAGGCCCTCGATCGGCCGGGACGCGGTCACCAGGCTGGTAATCCCCACGTCGATCCCGACCGCCCCGTCAACAGTCGGCAGAGGCTGGATGCGGAGGTCCTTGCATAGGATCGACACGAACCAGCGCCCCGCGGCATCCCGCCTGACGGTCACAGTGGACGGCCGCGCCCCCCGCGGAATCGGCCTCGACCACACGATGGTCAGCGGCTCGGCCATCTTGGCCAGCGTCAGCTGCCCGTCCCGCCAGCGGAACGCGCTGGTGGTGTACTCGGCTGAGTCACCGGACTTCTTGCGCGATTTGAAACGCGGGTACTTCGCCCGCTTCGCGAAGAAGTTCGTAAAGGCACCCTGCAGGTGCCGCAGCGCCTGCTGCAACGGAACCGACGACACCTCGCACAGGAACGCCAGCTCCTCTGACTTCTTGCACCCGGTCAGCATCGCCGACGTGGCGTTGTAGTTGACCCGCTCACCCCGCTGCCACGCGGCCGTGCGGGCCTCTAACGCCATGTTGTAGACCTTTCTCACATATCCGAACGTGCGCGACAGCTCCGCTGTCTGCGCATCCGTCGGATAGAAGCGGTACTTGAACGCCCGCTTCACGTGAGTCGCCGTCATGGTTCACATGATAACCCTCAGTTTGCGATCAACTACGAACCGTTGGCGGTGGATGCCGGCTTGCCTTGACGGCGAAGCGGCTATCCCTGATCTGCTCCGCAGAAGCCTCGCTTCTCCCCGCAGGCGGGAGGTACCCCCACCCCGGCTGAAGCCGGCGGTATCCACGAAGAACCCAGATGAACCGCCCGGGTAGCGCAGCTGAGTTGGTCGGCCATCCGGACGAGCTGGCCGACGGCTACCTGGACGACGTACTACCAGCCGTGCAGCCATATCGCCCCTCCTTGTGTCGGGTCCCTCCACCCTGCGTCACCGGTTGTCCCTGGTGCATGAGGCGCTGGTCCCAAGGGGTGACCCCGGCGGCCCGGCCGCTCGGTGGTCAGCGGCCCAGCCGTCCGGGGGTCAGCGCCCCGGCCGTCCGGTGTTTCAGCGCCGGGCGGCGACCGCGAGCCGGGCGGCGGAGGTGCCCAGCCCGGTGAGCTCGCCCGCCCAGCCGGCCGTCGGCGCCTCGGCGGCGGCCGCTGCCGGAGCGACGGCGGCCGGGCGGCGCGGCAGCGGCGGATGGGGCACGGCCGGTACCCGGACGGGTGCCGCCTCGGGCACGGCCGCTGCCGCCCTGAGCGCCGGTGCCGCAGCGGGTGCCGTCGCGGCGGTCGGGCTGCCTGCCGCCTCGGCCAGCCGGGCCTGGTAGGCGGCCGGTTGGTGCTCCAGCTCGGACTCCCGGTACCGGAGGATGTCGCGGTGCCAGACGTGGATACCGCTCATCCAGTTGCGCAGATCCTGCACATAGGCCTCCATTTCGGCCCGCTGACCGTCCGTCAGCTGGAAGTCCTGGTAGAGCTGCGGCAGTTCGTTGGTCACCAGGTGCTGGAACTGCTCCAGCCGCGAGTGCTGCAGGTCGCTGACCACCGACAGGGCGTGCGGCAGATCGCAGTTGAGGAAGTTCTGCACCACCAGGACGGCGTTGTGCATGTCGCCCTCGTACTGGATCTCCTTGCGGTGCGAGTAGAGGTCGTTGATCAGCCAGGCGAAGTCGGCGGCCGCGTGCTCCAGGGCCCGGACGGTGCCGGACTCGAAGACCTCGTCCGGCACGGTGCGCTGGTGGGCGAACCGGTTGAGCGCCATGGTCAGGTCGGTGCCGAAGGTGTCCCGGCGCATCTCGATGAAGTCCACCGGATCGGGGATCCGGTTCTCGGCGAGGTTGGCGATCTCCCAGACCCAGCTGCGCAGCATCGAGTTGATGGCGCCTTGGAAGGTGCGACGGGCCTTCTCGTCCATCGGCCCTGCGGTCTTCGCCCACAGCTCGGCGAGACCGCGCTCGATGGCGGTGGCGGGCTCAGGGCCGGCCGCCGGGTCGTCCAGCGGCATGAAGCCGGCCAGCCGCTCGACGCAGGCCTGGGCGCCGGTCACATCGCCGGTGTAGCCGAAGGCGAGCGGGAACCAGTCGTCCCCATAGGTGCCCCAGATCAGCCACTGGGCGGAGAGCAGCAGCTCCTCGGGCGTGGCGTCCGGGTCGAGGCCGGCCGAGCAGAGCGCCAGGTCGTAGTCGCGGAACTTCTTCTCGCTCCACACCCCGGAGTCGGGCACGCCCGGGACCACGTCCAGGTATCCCAGCTCGCGGGCCCAGGTGGTGGAGTCGCGCCGGGCCGACTCCAGATGGGGGCTGCGGCCCGGGGTGAACGGCATCGGGATCTCGGGGCGCTCGTAGGGCGGCAGCACCTGGTAGCGCCGGTGGTCGAACTGCCGCAGCGCGGGCAGGTGGATCAGCTTGCGCAGATCGGCGGCGGCGGTGCCCAGGCCGGTCGGGACCGCCGAGAAGCCCGGCAGCTCGCTGCCGCCGACCAGGCCCTTGTTCATGTAGCGGCTGGACCGCATGTGCCACTCGTGGCCGCCGGACTGCCAGTCCTGCAGACCCTTGGCATAGGCCAGCACCCGGCCCATCTCCGCCATGTCCAGCTGGTGCTGGGCGAACAGCGGCGGCAGCTCGGTGAAGAAGGTGTTCTCGAACTGGTGCAGCCGGGAGCTGAGCATCTCGTTGACCGCGTCGGCGGCCTCCTGGGTGGAGTAGTCGAGGAACCGCTCCAGCACCAGCACGCCGTTGCTCAGCTCGCCCTCGGAGCCGATCTCGCGCTCGTAGGAGAAGAGGTCGTTGCGCAGGTGGACGCCGTCGGAGAAGGTGTCGCGCAGCACCCGCAGCGGGCGGCTGCCGGCCACCCGGGCGGGCACCTCGGCGTTGGCCGCGAACTCCACCAGCCCGGCGGACCAGGGCGCGCCGCCGACCTTGCGGCGCATCTCGATGTACTCCACCGGGTTGGCGACCCGGCCCTTGTTGATGTTGGAGAGCTCCCAGAGCGACTCGTTGAGCAGGTGCTCGGTGGACTCGCGGAACCGGGCCCGCCAGTCAAGCGACATGTGCGGCACGGTGCGCGCCCACAGATCGGCGAGGCCGGCCTCGACCGGGTTGGTCGGCTCCGGGAAGCCGTCGGTCAGGTCCATCGGCATGAAGAGCGGCAGCCGGTCCAGGTACGCCTTGCCGCCGACCCGGTCCAGGGTGCGCTTGAAGATCTCCAGGAAGTGGTCGTCGAAGAAGAACACCCAGACGTACCAGTCGGTGACCAGGTCGAGCGTCTCGGCATCGCAGTCGGGATGGGTGTAGGCGCAGAGCAGGGCGTAGTCGTGGTCCTCCAAGTCCTGGAGCTCCCAGACGCCGCTGCCCTCCAGCATGCCCATCCGGCGGGCCCACGCCCTGGTGTGCTCGCGCGCGCCCTCCAGGTGCGGGTTGAGCCTGGCCGGGTGCGGCAGGTAGAAGTCTGGTAGCTGGAACGGCTGCGCCATCGGAAGATCCCCCCACCGGGAAGTCGGAACGTCGATCTTCCTCATCTTCGGCGGAAGATCGACGTCCGTTAAGCCGCGCACAGCAGCGCGGACCCGGCGTGCGGTTCTCGGTGCACGTGTTCTTTCGAGTGAATTTCCGTCAGATCGGCATGGCCCAGTGAGGAGCCCCCGTGCGGCCTACTGCTTGTAGGTCGTCAGGAACCGGCCGATCCGGCTGATCGCGGTCTCCAGATCGTCGGCCCGCGGCAGCGTGACGAACCGGAAGTGGTCCGGGCGCGGCCAGTTGAAGCCGGTGCCCTGGACGATGTGGATCTTCTCGCGGAGCAGCAGGTCCAGCGCGAACTGCTCGTCGTCCTTGATCCTGTGCACCGCCGGGTCCAGCCTGGCGAATGCGTAGAGGGCGCCCTTGGGCTTGACGCAGCTCACCCGGGCAGCTCGTTGAGCGCCCGCCAGGTGACGTCGCGCTGCTCGGTCAGCCGGCCGTTCGGCAGGGTCAGGTCGTGGATCGACTGGTGGCCGCCGAGCGCCGCCTGCACCGCGTACTGGGCCGGCACATTGGGGCAGAGCCGCATGCCGGCCAGCATGGTCAGCCCCTCCAGGTAGTCCCTGGCGTGCTGCTTGGGGCCGGACACCACCAGCCAGCCGCTGCGGAAGCCGGCCACCCGGTAGGCCTTGGAGAGGCCGTTGAAGGTCAGGGTCACCACGTCGTCGGCGAGCGCGGCCAGGCAGTGGTGCTCGGCACCGTCGTAGAGGATCTTGTCGTAGATCTCGTCGGCCAGCACCATCAGGCCGTGCCGGCGGGCGAGTTCGAGGATGCCGGTGAGCAGTTCCCTGGGGTAGACCGCGCCGGTCGGGTTGTTGGGGTTGATCACCACGATGGCCTTGGTGCGAGAGGTGATCTTGGTGGCGATGTCGTCCAGGTCCGGGTACCAGTCGGCCTCCTCGTCGCACAGGTAGTGCACCGCCTTGCCGCCGGCGAGGCGGACCACGGCCGTCCACAGCGGGAAGTCGGGGGCCGGGACCAGCACCTCGTCGCCGTCGTCGACCAGCGCCTGGACGGCCATCTGGATCAGCTCGGAGGCGCCGTTGCCCAGGAAGACGTCGTTGACGTCGACGCCGGTCACGCCGCGCTGCTGGTAGTACTGCACCACCGCGCGGCGGGCCGGCAGGATCCCGCGGGCGTCGCTGTAGCCGTGCGCCCTGGGGAGGTTGCGGATGATGTCCTGCAGGATCTCCTCGGGCGCCTCGAAGCCGAACGGCGCCGGGTTGCCGGTGTTCAGCCGCAGCACGCTGTGCCCGGCCTCCTCCAGGGCGTTGGCCTGGTCGACCACCGGGCCGCGGATCTCGTAGCACACGCCTGCGAGCTTGCTGGACTGCCGGAACTCCATGACTGAGCCTCCACACCGCCGAACCTGGTTGCTTTGTTCTACCAAGCGAGCACTTGGAAAGTCCAACCTCTTGGCTATGCTGATGCCATGTCACGCCGAAGCTACGACCAGTACTGCGCGATCGCCCGGGCTCTGGACGCGGTGGGAGAGCGCTGGAGCCTCCTGATCGTCCGTGAGCTGCTCGGCGGGCCGCGCCGCTACACCGACCTGCACGCCGACCTGCCCGGGGTGTCCACCGACATCCTGGCCGCCCGGCTCAAGCAACTGGAGGCCGAGGGCCTGGTGGTCCGCCGCCGCCTGGAGCGGCCGGCCAACGCCACTGTCTACGAGCTGACCGAGCGCGGCGCCGCGCTGCACCCGGTGCTGACCGCCCTGGGCGACTGGGGGCTGCCGGCGCTGGGGGAGCAGCGGCCGACCGACGCGGTGCGCGGGCACTGGGTCACGGGCGGCGCGCCGATCGACGGGGTCAGCCCGGCAGGCGCAGCGCCGAGTTGATCCACTCGTGGGCGTCGCCCATGGTCGGGCCCGGGTGCAGGGCGCGGGCCAGCTGCCAGTAGCGGGCGATCACCGGGTGGGTCAGCTCGAAGGCCGCCAGTTCGCGACGGAACGCGGCGTCGTCGACCCGCCCGGCGCCGCGGGCGAACGCCGCGACATAGGCGTCCAGTGCCTCCCCGGGGCCCGGCTCGGCGCCCCGGGCCAGCTCGGCCAGGGCGAGCTGGTAGGCCTCGCTGGTGCCCTCGTAGGTCAGGCTGAGGCTGGGCGTGTCCTTCGCGGCCGGGGTCCGGGCGGCGGCGGCCAGCTTGCGATCACTGCTGAGCGCGTGCAACCGGGCATAGGCAAGCGCCTGTTGAGGCGTCGGCTCGGCGGGCAGCTCCGGCAGCACGGCGTCCACGATCGCGCGCTTCAGTCCGGCCGGCAGCCGCACCGGCAGCACCCGGCGCCAGAAGGCCGCGAAGACATCCATCCTGGGCGCCTCGCGCAGCGCCTCGCCCAGCGTCAGCAACTCCTCGGGGTGCTCCGCCAGAGCGGCCAACGCGGCCTCGCGCCAGCGCAGTTCGGTGAGCTGCCGGGCCAGCTCGGCCCGCTCCCGGGCCAGCGCCTGGTCAAGCGCCACCTCACCGGCCGCCACCTCCCCGGCCGTCGGCAGCGACAGCCCCAGCGCCCGCAACCCGCGAAGCTGCCGCAACCGGGCCAGCGCCGGAGTACCGTAACGCCGGTGGCCGCCCGCGCTGCGCTGCGCGGCGGGCAGCAGCCCCTGGTCCGAGTAGTAGCGCACGGTCTTGACGCTGACCCCCGCCGCCTCGGCCAGCATCCCGATGCTCAGGCTGGTTTCTCCCCCTGGGGGAGTTCCTACGGTCACGCCCATGAGCATATTCGTACTGATTCCCGGGCCTGGCTGGACGGCTGGGCCTGGCAGCAGGTGGCGGCCCAGCTGACTGCCGCCGGACATCGCGCGATCCCCGTCACCCTCGGCACCGCGTCGAGCGACGGACTTGCCGAGCACACTGCCCAGGTCTCCAGGGTGCTGGCCGAGCAGGACGAGCCGGTGGTGCTGGTCGGCCACAGCTACGGCAGCTTTCCGATGCTGGCCGCCGCCGATGCCGCGCCGGAGCGGGTGGCCCGCACGGTGCTGATCGACGCGCCGCTGCCGGAGGACGGCGAGTCGCTGGTGGACATGGTGCCGGAGCAGCGGGCCACCGTGACCGGTGAGTTGGTGCGCTACCCCGAGGTGGCCTGGCTCGACGGCGGCGATCTGCCGGCCGAGATCGCCGAACAGCTGCCCCAGCGGGTGCCGTTCTGGCCCGCCCGCAGCATGACCGAGCCGATCCGGCTCACCGGCGCCTTCAAGAACCTGCCGATGACCGGCATCTTCTGCACCCTCAGCGGCGCCGACCTGCCCCTGGTGCGCGGCCTGCACGCCACCGGCGCGCCCCGGTTCGCCTGGTTGGCCAACCCCGCCAACCGCTACTTCGAACTCCCCAGCGGCCACTGCCCGATGTTCTCGATGCCCGAGCGGCTGGCCGAGGTGCTGGCCGCAGCCGCCCGGGGTGAGGGCGAGCCGCTGCTCGGCGAATAGCGCACGGGTGCTGACGGGCCCGGCGAGGGGAGGGCCCGTCAGCACCCGGTGGCTACTTGATCGAGCAGCCGCCGGCCCGGTTGCTCCACAGCGGCTGCATCGCGAAGGTGCCGGTGGGGAGTGCCACCTTCTGGAAGTTGCTCTCGCAGGTGTCGCCGATCTCCTGGCCCGAGGAGTTGACCCAGCCGGAGCTGGGCTGCGGGTCGCTGATCGACTCGGCGTACTCGTGGCCCTCGACGATGCTGAAGGCGTCCAGCTTGCCGCCGAGTGCGCTGTTCGGGCAGCGGCTGCCGGCCGGGGCGTCCAGCTGGTACGGCATGTTGGTGTAGGAGACGCTGCCGGAGTAGTCGTGGTAGGCGCAGAAGCCCGAGCCGGGCCAGCCGTCGGGAGAGGTGCCGTGCGGGCTGAGCACCACGATCTGCGCATCCGTGTCGCCGGCCACCCCGAAGTGGCTCGCGGCGCGGTCGGCCTCGGCGGCGATGCCGCTCTGCGAGGAGGCGGCGGGGGCCGGGGCCGCGTTGTCCGACCAACTGCCGCCCAGCACCGGGCCGGTGAAGGCGGGTCCGGTGCCGGAAGAGTCGGTGTACTGCGAGGTGATGGCGGACCAGGTGTCCTGGCTGGTGCCCAGGCCCTGGAAGAGCTTGGTCAGATACGTCTGGATGCCGTTGGTGTCGGTGTTCCACTGGCTTCCCCAGAAGTCCAGGTAGACCACCGGGTGGTGCTGTACGGGCCCGCCGTGGTAGCGCATCTGCGAAGTGCTCCGGGTCGGGCTCTGCGGCGCGTAGGCGGCGTGGTGGGCGGGGGAGGCGATCGCACCGGGGGCGGCGGCCAGCTGGGCGGCGGGCACGGCGGTGACGGCCAGGGCGGCCGTGACGGCGGCCAGGGCGCGGCGGACGGAGGACGTGCGACGGAGAGTCATGGGGGCGCTCGCATTCGCGGATCGGGAAAGCACGTGTGGGGGGTGTGCTGCGGCGACTCGGTCCAGATACTGGTGGCCGGCCGCGCGTTGCTCAAGCGCGCGGAGTCGACGTATACACGCCAAGGCGGGAAACCGTCCCGAGGGAGTCGCCGTGACCAACCCCACCCCGACCGACCGCTATCGCGCCGCGCGGGACCTGCTGCTGCGTCAGGAGCCGTTCGCCTGGCCCGAGCTCGGCGAGCGGTTCAACTGGGCCGTCGACTGGTTCGACGCGATCGCCCGGGGCAACGAGCGCACCGCGCTGTGGATCGTCGAGGAGGACGGGCGGGAGCGGCGCCAAAGTTTCGACGAGCTGGCCCGCCGCTCCGACCAGGTCGCCCACCACCTGGCCGGCCTCGGGGTGCGCAAGGGCGATCGGGTGCTGCTGATGCTCGGCAACCAGGTCGAGCTGTGGGAGGCGATGCTGGCGGTGATGAAGCTCGGCGCGGTGATCATGCCGACCACCACCGCGCTCGGCCCCGCCGACCTGGCCGACCGGATCGAACGCGGCCGGGCCCGCCATGTCGTGGCCAACGCCGCCGACACGGCGAAGTTCACCGGAGGCGGCTGCACCAGGATCGTGGTCGGCGGCCCGGTCGAGGGCTGGACCCCGTTCGAGGACGCCTACCGGATCGCCGAGCCGGCGCCGCTGCCCGCCGTCACCGCGCCCGAGGACCCGCTGCTGGTCTACTTCACCAGCGGCACCACCAGCCGCCCCAAGCTGGTGCAGCACACCCAGGTCTCCTACCCCGTCGGCCACTTGACCACGATGGCCTGGTCCGGCCTGCGCCCCGGCGACGTGCACCTCAACATCAGCTCACCGGGCTGGGCCAAGCACGCCTGGAGCTGCTTCTTCGCGCCGTGGATCGCCGAGGCCACCATCTTCGTGCACAACTACACCCGCTTCGACCCGGTGCGGCTGCTGGCCGAGCTGCGCCGGGCCGAGGTGACGACCTTCTGCGCGCCGCCCACGGTCTGGCGGATGCTCATCCAGAGCGACCTGTCGGCCGGTCCGGGCACGCTGCGCGAGCTGTTCGCGGCCGGCGAGCCGCTCAACCCGGAGGTGATCGCCCAGATCGAGCGGCAATGGGGGCTCACCATCCGGGACGGGTTCGGGCAGACCGAGACCACCCTGCTGATCGGCAACCCCCCGGGCGGCACGGTCAAGCCCGGCTCGATGGGCCGTCCGCTGCCCGGCGTGCCGGTGGTGCTGGTCGACCCGGTCAGCGGCAAGCCCGCCGACGAGGGCGAGATCTGCCTCGACCTGGCGCAGCGCCCGGTCAACCTGATGACCGGCTACCTGGACGACGAAGAGCGCAACGCCGCCGCGATGGCCGGTGGTTACTACCACACCGGCGATGTGGCCGCCCGGGACGCCGACGGCTACATCACCTACATCGGCCGCACCGACGACGTCTTCAAGGCCTCCGACTACAAGATCTCCCCGTTCGAGCTGGAGAGCGTGCTGATCGAGCACCCGGCGGTCGCAGAGGCGGCGGTCGTCCCGGCACCCGATCCCACCCGCCTGGCGGTGCCCAAGGCCTATGTCGCGCTGGCGCCCGGCTGGGAGCCGACCCGGGAGACCGCGCTGGCGATCCTGCGGCACGCCCGCGAGAACCTGGCTCCCTATCTGCGGGTGCGCCGGCTGGAGTTCTTCGAGCTGCCGAAGACCATCTCCGGCAAGATCCGCCGGGTCGAGCTGCGCACCCGCGAGGAGCAGGGCGGCGAGCTGTCCGCCGAGTGGCGCGACGACCAGTTCCCGGAGCTCAGGAGCTGAGGACGATCCGGATCCCGACCGTCCCCCCGGTGCCGCGACGCAGTCGGCTGCCCAGCAGCGTCAGCCGCCCGAGCAGGCCGTACTTGCGGGCCAGCAGGGGACGGTACGGGGCCGCGTCGACGATCTCGGCGGTGGCCGGCACCGGTTCGCCGCTCGGGTTGCCGCGCATGTCGCACGGCCCGACCAGCACCTCGGGCCGGCGCCGGATCCGCTTGACCTTCCAGCTGTCGGCGGCCGTCCACACCCCCAGCGCCTGCCCGTCGCGCACCACCCACACCGGGGTGGCCACCGGCGTGCCGTCCTTCTTGCAGGAGGTGATCAGCAGGTACTTGCCGTTCCCCAGCCGGTCCAGCAGCGCGTCATCCATATGCGGACTGTACAGCTGACACAATGCCCTGCGTACCTGCAGCGACACACTGGAGAAGGTGACCGGCTTCGTGACCACACCAGCCGAAGTAGCAGTCGGGCGGCGGATCGCCGAGGAGCTCGGGGTCCGGGAGGGGCAGGTGAAGGCGGCGGTCGAGCTGCTGGACGGCGGGTCGACCGTGCCGTTCATCGCCCGCTACCGCAAGGAGGTCACCGGCGAGCTGGACGACGCCCAGCTGCGCACCCTGGAGGAGCGGCTGCGCTACCTGCGGGAGCTGGAGGAGCGCCGGGCCGCCGTGCTGGAGTCGATCGAGGCCCAGGGCAAGCTGGACGACCCGCTGCGCGCGCAGATCCTGGCCGCCGACTCCAAGGCCCGCCTGGAGGACATCTACCTGCCCTTCAAGCCCAAGCGCCGCACCAAGGCGCAGGCGGCCCGGGAGGCCGGCCTGGAGCCGCTGGCGGACACCCTGCTGGCCGACCCGTCGCAGGACCCGGCCGCGCTGGCCGCGACCTTCGCCAACGAGCAGGTCGCGGACGCCGCGGCCGCGCTGGACGGCGCCCGGTCGATCCTGGTCGAGCGGTTCGCCGAGGACGCCGACCTGATCGGCTCGCTGCGCGAGCGGATGTGGACCCGCGGTCGGCTGGTCGCCAAGGTCCGCGACGGCAAGGAGCAGGACGGCGCCAAGTTCGCCGACTACTTCGACTTCGCCGAGCCCTACACCAAGCTGCCCTCGCACCGGATCCTGGCGATGCTGCGCGGCGAGAAGGAGGAGGTGCTCGACCTCGACCTGTCGCCCTACGAGGGCGAGGAGGCCGACCTGCCGGACGAGCGCGACTACGAGCAGCGGATCGCCGCCCGGTTCGGCGTCGCCGACCACGGCCGCCCGGCCGACAAGTGGCTCGGCGACACGGTCCGTTGGGCCTGGCGCACCCGGATCCTGGTGCGGCTCGGCCTGGACCTGCGCGGCCGGCTGCGCCAGGAGGCCGAGGACGAGGCGGTCAAGGTGTTCGCCGCCAACCTGCGCGACCTGCTGCTGGCCGCGCCCGCCGGCACCCGGGCCACCATGGGCCTGGACCCGGGCTTCCGCACCGGCGTCAAGGTCGCCGTGGTGGACGCCACCGGCAAGGTGGTCGCGCACGACACCATCTACCCGCACCAGCCGGCCAACAAGTGGGACGCGGCGCTGGCCACCCTGGCCAAGCTGGCCAAGGCGCACGACGTCGAGCTGGTGGCGATCGGCAACGGCACCGCCTCCCGGGAGACCGACAAGCTCGCCGAGGACCTGATCAAGCGCCACCCGGAGCTGAAGCTGACCAAGGCGATGGTCTCCGAGGCCGGCGCCTCGGTCTACTCCGCCTCGGCCTTCGCCTCCCAGGAGCTGCCGGAGCTCAACGTCTCGATCCGCGGCGCGGTTTCGATCGCCCGCCGGCTTCAGGACCCGCTGGCCGAGCTGGTGAAGATCGACCCCAAGTCGATCGGCGTCGGCCAGTACCAGCACGACCTCAGCGAGGTGAAGCTGTCCCGCTCGCTGGACGCCGTGGTCGAGGACTGCGTCAACGCGGTCGGAGTGGACGTCAACACCGCCTCCGCGCCGCTGCTCACCCGGGTCTCCGGGGTGACCTCGACGCTGGCCGACAACATCGTGGCGCACCGCGACGCCAACGGCCCCTTCCGCACCCGCAAGTCGCTCAAGGACGTGACCCGGCTGGGTCCGAAGGCCTTCGAGCAGTGCGCGGGCTTCCTGCGGATCCCGGGTGGTGACGACCCGTTGGACGCCTCCGCGGTGCACCCCGAGGCCTACCCTGTGGTGCGGCGGATCCTGGCGAAGACCGGCGGCACCGTCAAGGAGCTGATCGGCAACGGGTCGGCGCTGCGGGCCCTGAAGCCGGCCGAGTTCGCCGACGAGACCTTCGGCATCCCGACGGTCACCGACATCCTGGGCGAGTTGGACAAGCCGGGCCGCGACCCGCGCCCCGCGTTCCGCACCGCGACCTTCAAGGAGGGCGTGGACACCATCGGCGACCTGGTGGTCGGCATGGTGCTGGAGGGCGTGGTGACCAATGTCGCCGCGTTCGGCGCCTTCGTCGACGTGGGCGTCCACCAGGACGGCCTGGTGCACGTCTCGGCGCTGTCCACGAAGTTCGTCAAGGACCCGCGCGAGGTGGTCAAGCCGGGCGACGTGGTGACCTGCAAGGTGGTCTCGGTCGACGTGCCGCGCAAGCGGATCGGCCTGTCGCTGCGGCTGGACGACGAGGCGCAGCCGGCCCGCGGCGGCGGCCAGGGTGGCCAGGGCGGCGGTCAGGGCGGTGGCGGTCGGGAGCGCGGGTCGCGCCCGCCGCGCCAGGACCGGCGCGGCGGCTCGGCGCCGGCGCCCGTGGTGAACAGCGCGATGGCGGACGCGCTGCGCCGCGCCGGGCTGAGCCGTTGAGTCAGCCCGGCCGTTGAGTCAGGCCAGTGACGCGGGGCGGGGCGGTGACCCGCCCCGCTCCGTCATGCCCGGCGCAGTTCGGCGGCGAGCTGGATCAGTTCGGCCCGCCAGGGCTCGGCGCCCATCAGCGCGGCGGCCTCGGCGACCGGCAGGGCCCGGACCTGGACGACCTGTTCGCCGTCGTCCGGGTTGGTCGGCGCGCCGTCCAGCTCCACCTCGGCCCAGCCCCAGAGCCAGGCCTTCTCGGGGTGCGGCTGCCACGGCCGGTAGGGGGCGGGCCGGTCGGTCACCGCGCGGTGCGCGCCGATCCAGACCGGCTCGCCGCACAGCCGCGCGCCGGCTTCCTCGCGCAGTTCGCGGACCAGGCAGTCACGCACCGTCTCGTCGGCCTCGCGGGTGCCGCCGGGCAGGAACCAGTGGCCCCGGTTGTCCTCGCAGACCACCACCCGGTCGCCGATGAAGCCGATCAGGTGAATGTTGGTGATCAGTCCGTCAGGCGGCACGGCGAGGCTGAACTGGGCGTCGATGCCGCCCCACTCCCACCGCTGGGGCGCGAACAGCGCCGGATACCGGTCCTGCGGCGGGCTGATGAGCTCAGGGCTGTTGGTCACCGCTGGATCCTAGTCGCGGCTACCCGTGTGGCGTGAGCGACTACGTACCGTATTTACAACGTATGGTTTCGGTGACGGGTCAGTTGTGGACAGGTGCTGGGAGGCGGAAGACATGGCGGTGCTCTGCAGGCCGGCGACCGAAGTGCCGGAACACGTCATCACCATGGACGACACCCTGGCGATCGCCCGCGACAAGCACCGGGACCACCCGGACCTGGGGCTGGTGCTGCGGCTGATCAAGAACACCGGGGTGCGCAAGCGGCACATCGTCCAGCCGATCGAGCGGACCCTGGCGCATCCGGGCTTCGAGAGCCGCAACCTGCTGTTCTTCGAGGAGGCGCGCAAGCGTGTGCCACGGGTCGTCCAGCAGGCCCTGGACCACGCCGAGCTGACGGCCAGGCAGATCGACCTGATCGTCTTCGTCTCCTGCACCGGCTTCAGCATGCCGTCGCTGACCGCCTGGCTGATCAACGAGATGGGCTTCAACGCGCAGACCAGGCAGCTGCCGATCGCCCAACTCGGCTGCGCGGCAGGCGGCGCGGCGATCAACCGGGCGCATGACTTCTGCACCGCCTACCCGCAGCGCAACGCCCTGGTCGTGGCCTGCGAGTTCTGCTCGCTCTGCTACCAGCCGACCGACCTCGGAGTCGGCCAGCTGCTCTCCGACGGCCTGTTCGGGGACGCGGTCGCGGCCGCGGTGGTGCGCGGCGGGGACCAGGGCTGGGGGGTGCGGCTGGAGCGCAACGGCTCCTACCTGATCCCCGGGACCCAGGACTGGATCTCCTACGCGGTGCGGTCCACCGGCTTCCACTTCCAGCTGGACAAGCGGGTGCCCGGCACCATGGAGCCGCTGGCCCCGGCGCTGGAGGCGCTCGCCGACGAGCACGCCTGGAAGGCCGCCAACCTGGACTTCTACATCATCCACGCGGGCGGCCCACGGATCCTGGACGACCTCAGCCGGTTCCTGGAGGTGCCCGGCGAGGCCTTCCGGCACAGCCGGGCCACCCTCACCGAGTACGGCAACATCGCCAGCGGCGTGGTCCTGGACGCACTCGGCCGGCTCTTCGACGAGGGCACGGCGATCAGCGGGCACCGCGGCATCCTGGCCGGGTTCGGTCCCGGCATCACCGCCGAGATGTCGCTCGGCACCTGGATCGACCGCCGTAGCGAGCGACTGAACTGAACCGAACGGAAAGGCTTTTCGGATGTCCGAAACCGAGCCGGTCTTCTGGACCGTCGACGAGCTGGACGAGTTGGAGTTCGACCCGGTGCTGCACGGCGCGGTGTCCCGGGAGGACCTGGGCCGGATCCGGCTGCCGCACGGCACCGGCCAGGCCTGGCTGGCCGGCAAGTACGCCGACGTCACCAAGGTCACCTCGGACGCGCGGTTCAGCCGGGCCCGGCTGCTGCACCAGGACGTCACCAGGCTGGCGCCCAACCCGATCCCGCTGAACGACGCGGTGGGCTTCGCCGACCCGCCCGAGCACACCAAGCTGCGCCGCGCCGCCTCAAGGGCCTTCACCAGCAAGCAGACCGAGGCCCGGCGGCCGCACTCCGAGGCGCTGGCCGACCGGCTGCTGGACGCGATGGTCCAACACGGCTCGCCGGCCGACCTGATGGAGCACTACTACACCCCGTTCGCACTGCACGGCATGAGCGACCTGATGGGCATCCCGGAGGCGGGCCGCGCGCAGGTCGCCGACTGGACGGTGCAGATCATCACCGCCGCGCGCAGCCCCGAGGAGAGCGAGCGGGCCAAGCAGGAGATCGGCGCCTACCTCGACGGCCTGGCCGAGCAGCGGCACACCGAACCGCGGGACGACCTGCTCAGCCACCTGGTCCAGGGCGAGAAGGACGGCGAGCTGACCCGCGAGCAACTGGTGGCCTTCGCGGTGCTGATGCAGATCAGCGGCATGAACTCGGTGCGCTTCAACAGCAGCACCATGGCCTACATCCTGCTCACCCGCCCGCACTTGTGGCAGCGGCTGCTCGACGAGCCGCAGCTGCTGCCGCAGGCGGTGGAGGAGCTGCTGCGCTGGCTGCCGCACCGCAACGCCACCGGGCAGGCCCGGATCGCCACCGAGGACGTCGAGTTGGGCGGGGTCACGGTCCGCGAGGGCGAGGCGGTGCACTCCTCCTACCTGGCGGCCAACCGCGACCCGGCGGTCTTCGCCGATCCCGACGAGCTGGACTTCGACCGGCAGCCCAACCCGCACCTGGCCTTCGGGCACGGCCCGCACTACTGCGTCGGCGCGACCTTCGCCCGGATGGAGACCCAGACCATGCTGCGCGCCCTGCTGAACCGGCTGCCAGGGCTGCGACTTGCCGTGCCCGCCGACCAGGTGCCGTGGCGCAAGGGCGAGTTGATCCGGGGCCCGCGCGCCCTGCCGGTCACCTGGTGAGCCTCCCGTTGAGCGGGCTGATGCTGCCGCCCGGCGGCGGACGTTCGCTGATCGGGCCGGCCCAGCACGTCACCTTCAAGATCACGGGGGAGCGCAGCACCGTCGGCTCGCTCTTCGAGGTGGTGGTGCCGGTGGGCTTCGACGTCGGCGCCCACCGGCACACCAGGACCGAGGAGTTCTTCTACGTGCTGGACGGCGAGGTGGACATGTTCGCCTTCGAGCCCGAGGTGCGCACCGCCGGCGGCTGGCAGAACTGGCGCTCCGCGAACGGCGAGACGGTGCGGCGCGGCACCCCCGGCGCCCTGATCCACATTCCGCCCGGCTGCCCGCACGGCTTCGCCAACCCCGGGCCCGCTCCCGCCCGGATGCTCTTCCAGGCCGCCCCGCCGCCCGACCACGAGCGCTACTTCGAGGAGCTCTTCGAGCTGCTGGCCGACGGGGCACCCGCGCCCGGCGCCGTGGAGGAACTGCGCCGCCGCTGGGACGTCGAGCAGTTCACCCCGCTGAAGCCGGGGCAGCCGCTGCCCACCGAGCCGCTCGGGCCCGATCCGGCCGGGGCCGGTTCGACTGGAGCTGGCCCAACCGGCGCGGGATGAGGCAGGCTGGGACTGACACTTACTCACGAGTAGGGAGCAGGCCGTGCCGCACACCCACGAGGTCACCAACCAGGTTCCGCTGCCGTACGGGCACAACACCGCCGAGGACCCGGCCATGCTCGCCGCGCTGCACCGGGCCGGGGCCGACTGGGTGCTGCCGGAGCTGCACGAGCTGGGCCGGCTGGCCGGCACCGAGCAGGCCGCCGAGTGGGGGCGCCTCGCCAACGAGAACGAGCCGGTGCTGCACACCCACGACCGGTTCGGCCACCGGATCGACGAGGTCGAGTTCCACCCGGCCTGGCACGAGCTGATGACCATCGCCGTCGAGCACGGCCTGCACGCCGCGCCCTGGCAGGACGCCCGCCCCGGCGCGCACACCGCCCGGGCCGCCAAGTTCTACCTGTGGAGCCAGGTCGAGGCCGGGCACGGCTGCCCGATCTCGATGACCTACGCCGCCGTCCCGGCCCTGCGCACCACCCCCGAGCTGGCCGGCTGGCTGGAGCCGCTGCTGGCCGCCCGGCACTACGACTTCGGCCTGCGCGAGCCGCACGGCAAGCGCGGCCTGATCGCCGGCATGTCGATGACCGAGAAGCAGGGCGGCTCGGACGTGCGCACCAACACCACGGTGGCGCTGCCGGCCGGCGACGGCACCTACCACCTCACCGGGCACAAGTGGTTCACCTCGGCGCCGATGTCCGACGTCTTCCTGACCCTGGCCCAGGCGCCGGGCGGGCTGAGCTGCTTCGTGCTGCCCCGGGTGCTGCCGGACGGCACCCGCAACGCCCTGCGGATCCAGCGGCTCAAGGACAAGCTCGGCAACCGCTCCAACGCCTCCTGTGAGCTGGAGTACGAGGAGGCGGTCGGCTGGCTGGTCGGCGAGGAGGGGCGCGGGGTGCGGACCATCATCGAGATGGTCAACATGACCCGCCTGGACTGCACTCTGGGCGCCGCGGCCGGCATGCGGGTGGCCGTCCAGCGGGCCGTGCAGCACGCCACCCACCGCAAGGCCTTCGGCGCCGAGCTGATCCACCAGCCGCTGATGCGCAACGTGCTGGCCGACCTGTCCCTGGAGTCGGAGGCGGCCACCACCGTCGCGCTGCGCCTCGCCGAGGCCACCGACCGGTCGCTGGGCGGCGACGAGGACGAGGCCGACTTCCGCCGGCTGGCGCTGGCCGTCACCAAGTACTGGACCTGCAAGCGCGGTCCGGCGCACGCCGCCGAGGCGCTGGAGTGCCTGGGCGGCAACGGCTACGCGGAGGAGTCCGGCATGCCCCGGATCTACCGGGAGGCGCCGCTGGTCTCGATCTGGGAGGGCTCGGGCAATGTCGCGGCGCTTGACGCGCTGCGCGCGATGGCCCGCAACCCGCGCTCGGTGGACGCCTACTTCGCCGAGCTGGAGGCGGCAGCCGGGGCCGACCGCCATCTGGACGCGGCCGTCGCCGGGCTGCGCAAGCAGCTCGGCGACACCAGCGAGCTGGAGTACCGCACCCGGCGGGTGGTGGAGCAGATGGCCGTCACGCTGCAGGCCGCGCTGCTGGTCCGGCACGCCCCGGCTGCGGTGGCCGACGCGTTCTGCGCCTCCCGGCTGGGCGGCGACCACGGCGCCGCCTTCGGCACGCTGCCGACCGGGGTGGACACCGAGACGCTGATCAGCCGGGCCGCGATGGTCCAGGCGTGATCGTGCCTTCTGGGGTGGCGGGCCGTCAGCAGGCGGCCCGCTCCTTGATCCAGATCAGCTTCTTGCCGGTCTCGGCCGGGGTGGTGGGGGCCTCCTCGTGCACCCGGTCGAGCCGGTAGCCGAGCTTGCGCGGCACCGCGGCGCTGGCGGCGTTCGCCTGGTCGCAGTGGATCTCCACCCGCTCGACGTCGGGGAGCGCCAGGGCGGCCTCGGTCAGCGCGGCGGCGCCGTTGGTGGCCAGGGAACGGCCGGTGTACTCGCGGGCCACCCAGTAGCCGATCTCGATCGCGCCCGGCCCGATCCGCCGGTGCAGGCCGAACATGCCCAGCACGCTGCCGGGTTGGTCGGCCCGGCCCAGCACGTACATGAAGTCCGTGCCGTCCTCCCAGAGCTGCCAGCCGATCTTGGTCATCTCCCGGGAGCGCTCCAGGGTCGGGGCGGTGGTGGCCCAGGCCATCCAGGGGCGCAGATGCTCCAGGTCGCGGACGATCACCTCGTTGACCGTGTCGGCGTCCGCCAGGGTGCGGCGGCGCAGCACGAAACCGTCGGACAGCTCGAGGAGCTCGGGCGGGCGGGAGGGGGCCTGGGCGATGGTCTGCGTGGTGGTCGGCGCCGCGAGACTGACAGGGCCGTCGTCAGTGTGGTTCATGTCAAGCATCATGGCAGCCGGATCCCCTCGCCGACCACGGAATTCGGGCGGTCGCTCGGCGCCGTCACAGCCGGACCAGCACCTCGTCCAGCTCCTTGCGGTGCAGGTCCGGCACCCGGGCGCCGTCGGCCGGGTAGCCGACCGGGATCACATAGGCGGCGCGCTCCTCGGGCGGGCGCTCGCAGATCTCGTTGAGGAACCGCATGGGGCTCGGCGTGTGGGTGAGGGTCGCCAGGCCGGCCTGGTGCAGGGTGGCCAGCAGCAGGCCGACCGCGATGCCGACCGACTCCTTGGTGTAGTACGGGCGCGGCGTGTCGGGGCCCTTGTGCACCTCGAACACCACGACCACGGCCGGCGCGTCCTCCAGGAACGGCTTGTGCCAGTCGGTGCCGATCGGGGCGAGCGCGGCCAGCCACTCCTCGGAGGCGCGGCGGTCGTAGAACTCGCGCTCCTCGGCCTCCGCCGCCTTCCGCAGCCGCCGCTTGCGCTCCGGGTCGGTGACGACGACGAACCGCCACGGCTGGACGTGCGCACCGCTGGGCGCCGTCGCCGCCGTACGGATCGCCCACTCCAGCACCCCGTCCGGCAGCGGGCGCGGCGAGTAGTCGCGAACGGTCCGCCGCCGGGCCATGACGTCGTGGAAGCTCCGGGCGCGCGCCTCGGCCTGGTCGGCCGGCACGTGCATCGGGGCGAGCGGGACGGTGGGGTGGGACGTCGTCATACCAGCAAGTATGAGAAGCCCCGATGTGGTCTAAACCTCCGTCAAGTTCCCGTCCGCCATGGAGATCCGGCGGTTCACCGCGACCGACTCCAGCATCCGGCGGTCATGGGTGACCAGCAGCAGGGTGCCGGTGTAGGAGGCGAGCGCCGACTCCAACTGCTCGATGGCCGGCAGGTCGAGGTGGTTGGTCGGCTCGTCCAGCACCAGCAGGTTCACCCCGCGCGCCTGCAGCAGCGCCAGCGCGGCCCGGGTGCGCTCGCCGGGGGAGAGGGTGTCGGCCGGGCGCAGGACATGCACCGCCTTGAGGCCGAACTTGGCCAGCAGGGTGCGGACATCGGCCTCGTTCAGCTCCGGCACGGCGGCCCCGAAAGCGGCCATCAGGGTCTCCGGGCCGAAGAACAGCCCGCGCGCCTGGTCCACCTCGCCGACCACGACGCCCGAACCCAGCGACGCCTGGCCGGAGTCCAGCGCCAGCCGGCCCAACAGCGCTGCCAGCAGAGTGGACTTGCCGGAGCCGTTGGCCCCGGTGATCGCCACCCGGTCCGCCCAGTCGATCTGCAGGTCCACCGGCCCGAAGCCGAACTCGCCGCGCTTCAGGACGGCTTGGCGCAGCGTCGCCACCACCGAGCCGGAGCGCGGGGCGACGGCGATCTCCATCCGCAGCTCCCACTCCTTGCGCGGCTCCTCGACCACCTCCAGGCGCTCGATCATCCGCTGGGTCTGCTTGGCCTTGGCGGCCTGCTTCTCGGAGGAGGAGACCGAGGCGGCCTTGCGGATCTTGTCGTTGTCCGGGCTCTTCTTGAGTGCGTTGCGCGTGCCCTTGTCCGCCCAAGACTTCTGCATCCGGGACCGGGCCTCCAGCGAGGCCTTGGTGTCCGCGTACTCCTCGTACTCCTCGCGGGCGTGCCGGCGGGCCCGGGCGCGCTCGTCCAGGTACGACTGGTAGCCGCCGCCGTAGAGGTTGACCTGCTGCTGGGCCAGGTCGAGCTCCAGCACCCGGGTCACGGTGCGGGCCAGGAACTCGCGGTCGTGGCTGATCAGCACGGTGCCGGCGCGCAGGTTCTTGACGAACGCCTCAAGCCGCTCCAGACCGTCCAGGTCCAGGTCGTTGGTCGGCTCGTCCAGCAGGAAGACGTCGTAGCGGGAGAGCAGCAGCGAGGCCAGCCCCGCGCGGGCCGCCTGGCCACCGGAGAGCGAGGTCATCTCCTGGTCCAGGCTGACGGTCAGGCCGAGCGAACCGGCCACCTGCTCGGCCCGCTCCGCGAGGTCCGCGCCGCCCAGGTCCAGCCAGCGGTCCAGGGCGTTGGCGTAGGCGTCGTCGGACCCGGGCGCCTCGGCCACCAGCGCCTCGGTGGCCGCGTCCAGCGCCGCCTGGGCGGCGGCCACCCCGGTGCGCCGCTCCAGGAACTCCCGCACCGACTCGCCGGGGCGCCGCTCGGGCTCCTGCGGCAGGTGGCCCACGGTGGCGGTCGGCGGGCTGAGCGTGATGCTCCCGTGCTCCGGCCGGTCCAGCCCCGCCAGCAGCCGCAGCAGCGTCGACTTGCCGGCGCCGTTCACGCCGACCAGTCCGATCACCTCGCCGGGGGCGACGACGAGGTCGAGTCCGCTGAACAGGGTCCGCTCGCCGTGTCCGGCAGCCAGGTCTTTGGTGACGAGAGTTGCGCTCATGATGGTGTCGATCCTATTGGCTGCCCGGCGAAGTACCGCAGCACCATCGTGACCAGGGCGTCGACGTCGGCATCGGCCATCGGTTCGCCGGTCATGCCCATCCGGTGGAGCAGGGTGCCGACGACGACGTCGATGAAGAAGAGGACCCGCTGCGAGGGCTCGTCGAGCGCGCTCAGCAGGGCCAGCCGGTAGGGCTCCTGCAGTCGCGCGGCCAGGATCTCGCGCAGCGCCGGATCGCTGACGGCGTCGCTGAACACGCCGGCGAACGCGTCGCCCACCCCGGGCTCGCTGATCTTCGCCGCGATCCAGCGGATGGTCGTGGCCAGCAGCTCGGCTCGGCCGGCGCCCTCTCTGAGGGGCGCCGGCCCGAACGCGTCGAGCAAGCAGTCCACGATCAGCTCGCCCTTCGACGGCCAGCGGCGGTAGACCGTCGTCTTCGCCACGCCGGCCCGGGCGGCGATGCGTTCCACGGTGGCACGGGCGTAGCCGAGCTCCTGGACGGTGCGCAGGGTGGCGGTGAAGACCTCGGTGGTGACGCCGGTGCGCGGGCGGCCGGGAGGTCGGGGCGAAGAGGGCATTCCCATACGGTAGCTGGTTTCGCTACCTTGAGTATCGATACCTGAGGTAGCGAAACTACGGGCACCGAGGAGAGACGGCATGAGCCAGGCGATAGCGGCACAGCAGGACTGGGCGACGATGACGGACGAGGAACTGGCCGCCTACCGGGAGGATGAGAACCGCAGGCGCGCGGCGCCCCAGGCGCAGGCGATCACCGGGGTGCCGGATCCAGGTGCGGCGATCGAGTGGCAGGAGCTGGCGCTGCCGGGGCGCCGCCTGCCGGTGCGGGTCTACCGGCCGGTGTCGCTCGGGCACGGCGACCTGCCCCTGGTGCTCCATGTGCACGGCGGCGGGTTCGTGGGCACGGCGGTGCAGAGCGACTGGGTCAACAGCCACCTCGCCGCCCGACTGCCCGCGCTCGTCGTCTCGGTGGAGCACCGCCTGCTCGCCCCGGACACCGCACTGGCGGCCGCGGTCGACGACGGCTGGGACGCGCTTGAGCATGTGGTGCGCCACGCCCACGAGTTGGGCATCGACCCGGCGCGCGTCGCCGTCTTCGGCGAGAGCTGCGGCGGCCTGATCACCGCCCTGACCGCCATCCGGGCCCGCGCGGCCGGCCTCGAGGTGCGGGCACAGGTCCTGGTCAACCCCGCCGTCGATGTCACCGCGACGATGCTCGACCACCCCTCGATCACCGAGCACGCGGTCAGCCCGACCCTCACCCTGCCCCAACTGCGCCTGATGCAGCGGCTCGCCGTCCCGGCGGGAAGCGACCCGCGCACCCTGTCACCGCTGTACGCCGACGACTTGAGCGGCCTCGCCCCGGCGCTGGTCGTGGTGCCGACCCACGACCCGCTCGCCGACCACGGCCGCCGCTACGCGGAACGCCTGCGCGAGGCCGGGACGTCGGTGCGGCTCACCGAGTACCCCGGCGCCGGGCACGCGTTCCTCAGCATGCCGGGCGTGGTGGGCCAGGTCGCCGAGGCCGCACGGGCGGAGGTCACCGAGTTCCTCCGCATGTAGTGGCGGTTCGCCGTGCAGCAGCGGGAGCCGTCACAGCGTCAGGTCGAGCCGTCGGCATGCGTGTTGAGGTGGCTCCCGCAGCCGGTCAGGAGGGATCGGGCCGCACGGTCGGGGCGCCGATCAGTGGCAGCACCATTCGGAAGTGGCCTGGCGTCTCCTGGATCACCTCGAACTCCACGCCGGCCGGGAACTGCACCTGCAGGAAGGCCTCGAGGGTCGCCTTGGGCTCCTTCACCAACGCGCGCAGGAAGACGGGGTCCGCTTGCGCCCGTTCGATCACACGGCGCTCGATGGCCTGCCGGTCGGTGCGCTCGAACAGGGCGTGCCACTGCTTGGCCTTCTGCCGTTCCGCCTCGAGATCGACGACCGCCACGTCGTCCGACGCGGGCTCTGAATCGCAGTTCGGGGCCGTCGCCGGAAGACTGCCCTGGAGGCCCCAGTTGCAGAAGACGTCATGGCGGGTCGCCAGCCCGTCCGGGTTGGTCGTCCGGCCGTAGCCGTCGTCCTGGAACAGCCAGGCGCAGAAATCGGCGGGAGCCTGGCCCGCGAGGTAGTAGTCGGTCGACCCGGTCCCGAGGAAGTTCTCGTAAACGGTCATCCCCGACGCAGTGCACATCCCGCTCGTCGCGGATTCCCAGGTGAAGTAGTAGGAAACGAAGGTACCCGCGCTCCAGGTCTGGCTGAGCCAGTTCTCGATGTACTCGGACGGCGAAGAGTAGTCCCGGCTGTCGACGAACACGCCTTTGGGGTCGCCGAGCACGAGCCACCGCAGCGGCAGCAGGGTCTTGGTGAGCGAGAGCGTGAATTCCGCATCCGCAGCCGTGAGCGCGTCCTCGTAAGGTTTGCTGTGCTTGACGGGCACGGAATACTCCGGGGAGGCCATCGTATAAACCGCGGCCGCCTCCCCGGTCACCGGATTCGTCCAGGTAGTGGTCCAGTTCCCCGGGATGTCATCGTTGATTGCGCCCAGATCGTCCTGGGCTTGCAAGAAGCTCTTGTGGAACCGGTTCCACACGCCGGCCGCCGCACCCTGGAGGCTCGGCGGCGTGTCGGTGACGTAGCTCCAGAACAGGTTCGCCACGGCTGCGGAGAAGAAAGCATTGCCGGGGAAATCGACACCGCCGATACCCCAGGCGGCGTCGTCGAGCAGGTTGGCGACGAAGGTCTGCTCGGGGTCGATGGACGGATCCTCGGACACGAAGTCGTAGACGGTGTTGATGTCGTCCTGCAGGTCGTCGTGGAGGTCCTGAAGCCAATCCATCTGGTTGTCGATGTTCGCCTTCACCGCCGCCAGCTGCTCCGGAGTCGGCGGCGGTGGCGGCTCCTCCTGGAACTCCGTCGTGGTGTTGTCGTCCAGCGTGCCGACGAGAGCGGCCGGCTGCATGTCGCATCCCTGCGTCTGCGAGCGCCGGTAGATGTTGCGTTGAGTCGCCGTCCCATCGGGATCCAGCGGCAGATCGATGAGATCGCGGTGGCCACTGCCGCCTCGCCGCGGATCTCGGGGAGGAAGCCGTGGTGCGCCAGCTGTATCTACCGGACACACCAGTGCTCATGACCCGGTTCGTGGCCCCGGAGGGTGTCGGAGAAGTCATCGACTTCATGGTGCCCATCGCCTCGAACGCCCCTGCCGCCCGGCACCGGCTCACCCGGGTTGCCCGGGTGGTCCGCGGCAGCCTGCCCTTCGAGCTGCTGTGCCGGCCCCGCTTCGACTACGGCCGCGCCTCGCACACGCTCAGCCGCCTCGATGACGGCAGCATCGTCTTCCACGGTCCCGACACCGATCTGCACGTGCAGGCGACCGCGCCGGTTCGACTCCACGCCGACGGCTCGGATGTCTCCGCCCGCTTCACCCTGGACGCCGGTGAGAGCGCCGCGGTGCTCCTCACCGCCGAGACGGGCGAGCGCGGCGGGCAACCGGGCGGGTCGCCGCCGACCACCGAGGAGGTGGCGGCGGCGTTCGACGCATGCCGTGACTTCTGGCTCACCTGGCTGCGGTCCTGCCGCTACAAGGGCCGCTGGCACGAGATGGTCATCCGGTCCGCCATCACCCTCAAGCTGCTCACCTACGCCCCGACCGGTGCCCCGATCGCGGCAGCCACCATGGGTCTGCCCGAGCAGGTCGGAGGCGAGCGCAACTGGGACTACCGCTACACCTGGGTGCGGGACGGCTCCCTGTCGGTGCGTGCGCTCATCGACCTCGGATTCACCGCCGAGGCGAACGCGTTCCGCCGCTGGCTGCGCGAGCGGCTGGAGGCCGACGGCACCGCTACCGGCGAGCTCCTGCAGATCATGTACCGGGTGGACGGCGAGCCGCAGCTGGCCGAGGAGGTCATCGAGCACTTGGAGGGCTATCGGCGCTCCGCCCCGGTCCGGGCCGGCAATGCGGCGGCCGACCAGCTCCAGCTCGACATCTACGGTGAGGCGGCCTACGCCATCGCCCAGTCCGAGGACATCGGGGACGTCCGGGGCTGGCACGTGCTCGCCGAGCTCATCGACTGGCTGTGCGAGCACTGGGACCGCCCGGACGAGGGCATTTGGGAGACCCGCGGGGGCCGCCACAACTTCACCTACAGCCGCCTGATGACCTGGGTCGCCTTCGACCGGGCGATCCGCATGGCCGCCACCCATGCCCGGCCCGCCGACCTCGTTCGCTGGCGCGAAGCCCGCGACGCCGTCTTCCGGCAGATCATCGAGCGGGGCTGGAGCGACAAGCGCGCGGCCTTCGTCCAGCACTACGACACCGACGTGCTCGACGCCTCATTGCTGCTGATGCCCCGCGTCGGGTTCCTGTCCCCGACCGACCGGGACTGGCTCAGCACCCTTGACGCCATGGGCGAGGAACTCGTCAGCGACAGCCTGGTCTACCGCTACGACCCCGCCGCCTCACCCGACGGTCTGCGGGGCTCCGAGGGCACCTTCAGCCTGTGCAGCTTCCTGTACGTCGAGGCCCTGGCCCGCTCAGGGCGCGTCCACCAGGCCCGCTACGCGTTCGACAAGATGCTCACCTACGCCAACCATGTCGGCCTGTTCGCCGAGGAGATCGGCCCCTCTGGTGAGCAACTCGGCAACTTCCCCCAGGCGTTCACCCATCTCGCACTCGTCGCCGCGGCCCTCGCCCTCGACGAGGAACTCGACCGCGCCGAGCGGTCGAGGGCTTAGGGAGTGCGGGTCCCGTGACCGAGGATGCCGCCGTCAGCGGCCACCGCCGTCCAGCGGGAGCGAGTGCCGGCTCGCGGCTGCTGGCGCCGCTCGCGCTGGCGCAGTTCATCTGCAGCTTCGCCGGCTCCAACATGAACGTGATGATCCACGACATCAGCCACGACCTGGACACCAGCGTCCAGGGTGTGCAGGTCGCGATCACCCTGTTCCTGCTCGTCATGGCAGCCCTCATGATCCCGGGCGGCAAGGCCACCGATCGGTTCGGCCGCAAGCGCTGCTTCGTCGCGGGCCTCACCGTCTACGGCATCGGCACCATCCTCAGTGCTGCGGCGCCCGGACTCGGCGTGCTGATCCTCGGCAACTCCATCTTCCAGGGCGTCGGTACGGCCCTGCTCATTCCCCCGGTCTACATCCTCGCCACCCTGCACTTCCCCGATCTGACCTCCCGCGCGCGGGCGTTCGGCGTCATCATGGCCGCCGGCGGGGTCGGCGCGGCCGCGGGTCCGCTGATCGGCGGGCTGATCACTTCCGCGATCAGCTGGCGGGCCGCGTTCGTCTTCCAGGCCCTGATCATCGCGCTGATCATCGCGCTGAGCCGCACCATCGACGACCCGCTGCCGCCGGACCCCACGCGCGCGTTCGACGTCCGCGGGCCGTCCTGTCGGCCGGCGGGCTGGTCCTGATCGTCATGGGCATCCTCGCCGCGGACAACAACCTGTGGCTGACGCTCGGCCTGATCGCCGGCGGCGTCCTCGTGCTGGCCTGGTTCATGCACTGGATCCGCAGTGAGGAGCGCGCCGGAGCGGAACCGCTGCTGTCCACCGACCTCTTCCGCAACCGCACCGCCAACCTCGGCCTGGTCACCCAGAACGCCCAGTGGCTGCTGCTCATGGGCACCTCGTTCACCGTCGCCACCTACCTGCAGGTGGTGCGGGGCTACAACGCCATCCAGACCGGCGTCATCTTCACCGCCGCCACCCTCGGGCTGCTCGCCTCCTCACTCGCCGCGGAACGCCTCGCCAAGCGCCTGCCGCAACGGACCCTGATCACGGCCGGGTTCGCGCTCGCCGTCGTCGGCATCGGGGTCCTGATCGGGTTGGTCGCCGGCTCGCCCAGCCCCTGGGCGTTCGCCCCCGGCCTGCTGCTGATCGGCCTCGGCCTGGGGGTGATGCTCACCCCGTCCGTGAACGTGGTCCAGTCCGCCTTCCCCGAGGAGCAGCAGGGCGAGATCTCCGGTCTCTCCCGGAGCATCTCCAACCTCGGCTCGACCTTCGGCACCGCCATCGCCGGCACCATCCTCGTCGCCAACCTCGGCAAGCACGCCTACGCCGCCGCCATGGCCGTTCTCGCCGTCGCAGCCCTCATCGGCCTCGCCACCGCCACCCGGCTCCCGCGCACCACCCCGACCGCGCACGACCCGGCCGACACCCCGCCGCCCCGACCACGGGCATGAGCGACCGGATCGGCGCACGGCTGGCGGGGGAGCGGCGGGCCGATCGTCCAGGGCCCCTGTCGAACATGGTCTACTTCGACGTCGACCGCCCGATTGACCAACCGGAAGCCGAGGCCATGACGCGACACTGCTGCGACCAGATGACGGACCAGGTCAACTGGCAGTGCGACCAGCACGACGAGCCGTTCTCCTGTCCCGATGCCCTGGTGTACTTCGCGGCCAAGTACCAGGAGTACGGGCTGATCATCCACGATGGCGGTGCTTCGGTCATCGGGATCGAGTTCTGCCCGTGGTGCGGAGGGCGGCTCCCCGAGTCCCAACGGGACCGGTGGTTCCAGGAGTTGGAGAGCCGCGGCATCGATCCGTGGGAGGACGAGGTGCCCGCCGAGTTCGAGGACGAGCGGTGGCTCGCGCTGTAGGTCGGCGCCTTCGGTGACTGCGGTGACTGCGGCGGCTTCGGTGACTTCGCTGACTTCGGTGCGCAGCGGTTCCGGTGCTCAGAGGAGGCGGCGCAGGAGGCGGGACTTGACGGCAGTGAAGGGCGGGTAGGCGAGGCGCAGGGGGTCGGCGAGGAGGGGCTTGTCCAGCACGGACTTGGTGTGGCTGAAGGTGTCGATGGAGTGGGCGCCGTGGTAGCCGCCGAGGCCGCTCTCGCCGACGCCGCCGAACGGGAACCCGGGGACGGCGATGTGGGCGTTGGGGACGCCGAAGGCGAGGGCGCCGGAAGAGGTCTCAGCGGCGAGGCGGCGCTTGGTGGCGGGGGATGAGGTGAAGGCATACAGCGCGAGGGGCTTGTCGCGGGCGGTGATGAACGCGATCGCGGCATCCAGGTCGGGCACGCGGACGATCGGCAGGACGGGGCCGAAGATCTCCTCCCGCATCACCGGAGCCTCCGGGTCGACGTCGGCGAGGACGGTCGGGGCGAGGTAGCGGTCGGCGCGGTCGTGATCGCCGCCGGTGACGATCCGGCCGTCGGAGAGCAGGGCGGTCAGGCGCTCGAAGTGGCGCTCGTTGACGATGCGGCCGTAGTCGGGGCTCTTCGCCGGGTCGGTGCCGTACATCTCGCGGATCGCGGCGGTCAGTTGCCGTTCGAGTGCGGTGGCGGTGTCACCGATGGCGAGGACGTAGTCGGGGGCGACGCAGGTCTGGCCGGCGTTCATGAACTTGCCCCAGGCGATCCGGCGGGCCGCCGTCGCGAGGTCGGTGCCGGGCTCCACGACGACGGGGCTCTTGCCGCCCAACTCCAGGGTGACCGGGGTGAGATGACGGGCGGCGGCGGTCATCACGATGCGGCCGACGGTGCCGTTGCCGGTGTAGAAGACGTGGTCGAAGCGCTGCTCCAGCAGGGCGGTGGTCTCCGGCACCCCGCCCTCGACCACGGCCGCGGCCTGCCGGTCCAGCGTGCGGGGCAGCCAGTGGGCGAGCGCCGCCGAGGTGGCCGGGGCGAGTTCGCTGGGCTTGACCACCGCGCAGTTGCCCGCCGCGAGCGCGCCCACCAGCGGGGCCAGTGCCAGCTGCAGCGGGTAGTTCCACGGGCTGATGATCAGCACGGTGCCCAGCGGCTCGCGCACCGTGCGGGCCCGGGCCGGCTGCAACGCCAGCGGCACCGGGATGCGGCGCGGGCGCACCCAGCGGTCGAGGTGGCGCAGGGTGTGGTCGATCTCGGTGATCGTGAAGCCGATCTCGGTGGTGTACGCCTCGGCGGCGCTCTTGCCGAGGTCGGCGCGCAGGGCAGCGGTGAAGGCGGCCTCCTGCTCGACCAACAGGCGCCGCAGGGCGCGCAGTTGGGCCTTGCGCCAGGCGAGCGGCTTGGTGCGGCCGGTGGCGAAGGCGGCATGCAGGCGGGAGACGGTCGCGGCGGCGTCGGTGGTCGCTGCGGTGTCCGTGGTCGCGGCGGGGCGAGTGTCAGCGCTCATGCTTCGAGCATAAACGAAACGAAACGATTTCGTTTCTGGTTTTGAGTAAACTCTGTGGCATGACCCGCAGCACGTTCCCGTCACAGCCCGCCGAGCCCGAGGCCGAGGCCGGTTCCGCGCCGCGTCGGGGCCGCCCCCGCGACGCCGGCCGGGACCGGGCGCTGCTGGACGCCACGCTGGCCGTCCTGGCGGAGAGTGGCTACGGCGGGTTGACCACCGCCGCCGTGGCGGCCCGGGCGGGCGTGTCGACGGCGACCCTCTACCGGCGCTGGGCGTCCAAGGAGGAGCTGGTGATCGCCGCCGCCGCGCTGCACGGGGAGGGATCGTACGAGCAGCCGGACACCGGCAGCCTCGAAGGCGACCTGCGGGTCGTCCTGCACGACAAGGCCGCCAGCATGACGGGTGAGGGGGGTCGGCTGATCCGGGCCCTGATCGGCGAGGCGGCCCACAACAGCACCCTCGCCGGGGCGCTGGTCACGGCATTCCTCCAGCCGCTGTACGGGAGGGTGGCGGAGGTGGTCCGGCGGGCGGTCGAGCGCGGGGAGATCCCGCCGCTCGAGGATGTTGACCTGCTCGGCGAGGTGGTGGCCGGCCCGGTGATGACGCACTTCCTGCTGACCCCGCAGCTGCCGGAGGACGTCGACGAGACCACGGCCCGCGAGACCGCCGACCGGCTGCTCCCCTTCGCCCTGCGGGCCGTGGGCGGTCGGCCGGCCTGAAGGGCGATCGCCCAGCGCGGACGCGAATGCCCAGAGGGTGACGTGTGAAATACCGGCCTAGGAGTCCGCCGGCCACGACAGCAAACGGCCCTGCGACCAGCAGCGGCCAAGGGCCTCGGCGCGCAGAGCCGACTGCTCGAACACCGCCAGGCCGATGATGCTGTGGCCAGAGGCGCGGCGATCGCCGAATGTCGGAATCGCCGGCGCGACTCCCACTCCCTCCGCCGACACCCACGCCACCGGCCGGCCGCTCGCCGCTTCGTCGAGGCGGTGCAGGAAGCGCAGGCGACTCTCGAGCGAGAAGCGCGACAGCGCCCATGTGGTGGTGACGACGGGCAGGGCGTCCGCAGGCACCTGGGCGAAGGCGTCGGGCAGCACGTCGACGGCATCACCCGTCAGCAGCAGCGGAGGGGCTGTCGCCGCCAAGGCCAGCTCCGCGTCGAGCTTCGCGGCCCGCTCCGGCTGATCGGGCCACACGCAGGCGCGCAACCATCGAGCTTCATCAGGGTCGGTCACGTCCACCGGATCAAGGTCGACACCGACCCGGGCGACCACCTCGGGCATCGCCCGCGTCGGGACGGGCCGGTCTCCCACGATCGAACACGACAACTGCACCGGAGACGATGAGTCGCCCAGTGATTGGCCGTTGCCGTAGGTGATGCCAACGCGATCGACATTGAGATTGAGCCCAGCCGAACAGCCCACGTCGATCAGCCCGACCGTCTTCGCACCCACCCGACGCGCCGCCTCGGCAATGGCCGGATACAGCACGGCGCAGTGTCCGGTCTCGTTCGCCCGGATCCGGCGCCGCGCGGCGATGGCCACGACCGAGTCGGTCATCTCCAGCAGCGTGTCGATCGCCGCGCGGGCGGCAGCGTCGCCATCCGCAGCGGCATAGGCCGCAGCAAGATCCGGGGCACGTCCGGCGAGGGCGAGATCGTGCAGCGCCGCGAGAATCACGGTGGGTTGCCGCTTGCGCGCCGGCGCCGTCTCGATCGCGCGCAGCGCCTCGCCGGACTCACTGATGGCGAGGGCGACGCGCGCGTACAGCGGCGGTGCATCGGCGGCGTCGACCTCACCGAAATGCCGGTACACCTGAGCGAGCGTGCGAGCCCCACGCCCGGGAACGGGGTCTCCTGCGGCAGACTTTGGCATCCGACGACTCTAGCCCCCGTTCACGTCCAGCAGTTGACGCTCCGCCTCACCCCGAGAAGTCGGACCAGAAGATGCCGACGCCCGCCCCGCTCTCGTCCCGTCCGACCAGGATGCTGTCCGAGTTGTACTGGCAGGTGGGGAACACCAAGGTGTTCGCCCCGTTCGCCGGGTCGACCACCACATCGAGCACCGGGGTCCGCGAGCCGGCCTCCTGCTGAGCCTCGAACTGGGCCACGGCGTGTGCCTCCACGTCCTCGGCGTCCGCGAATTCGGCGGTCCGCCGGAGCGCCCAGCCGACCACCAGGTTGTCAGGAGTGCTGGAGGAGATCGCCGAGGCCCGGTCGCTCAGCGCGTTGACGTCTTCCGCCGCCTCCTCCCAAGTCGCCCCCGCCAGGGCCTCCGGCGTCGTCCCGCTCGCCACCAGTGCGACGGCGGAGACGGTGGCGCCCTGCTCGTCGTCCCAGTCGTACGCCAGATACACCTCGTGCAAGCCGTCGGCGACCTCGTCGAACGTGAAGAAGTCACCACCCTCCAGCCCGCACACCGTGATGTTCCCACGGCTCAACAGCCGCCCGGCCAGCGTGAACTCACCCTGGTAGCCGAGGCGTTCCTCGCCCGTCCCCCAGAACGACGGCTTGCTGTTGGCCTTCAGAACCGCTTCGATCGCGTCGATCATCTTCATGGCGGCGAGTCTGGCATCCCCCTCCGACAACCCGGTCGTCACCCCCCGAGGGAACGTGCGATGCGGAATCCCACGTCGTCGACCTGGAAGGTCGGGTGGCTGCGGCGCCGCGCGGAGGCCCGGCAACTCCAGTGTTCATCGAACCAACCGCCGCCACGGAGCACCCGGTAGCTGCCGTAGACCTCGGCGTCGTAGACGTCCCAGCACCAGTCCCACACGTTTCCGAGCATGTCGTAAATCCCCCACGAGTTGGGGAGTTTGCCGCCCACGTCGTGGGGGCGCTCGGCCGAGTTAGCGCGATACCAGGCGATCTCGTCGAGGTCCCCGTAGCGCGGTCCTTCCGTACCGGCACGGCAGGCGTGCTCCCACTCGGCTTCGGTCGGCAGTCGGTACCCGTCGGCGGACGCATCCCACTCGACAGCTTCGCCGTCCGCGCCGAAGTGGTACGCGGGCGTGAATCCCTCGCGCAGGGACAGGGCGTTGCAGAACCGCGCCGCGTCCCACCAGGAGACGCACTCGACGGGCAGTTGGTCCCCTTGGGCGGCACTCGGCCGCCGGCCTGTGATCCGCGCGTACAACGCCTGGGTGACCGGGAACGCCGCGAGTCGGTACGGGGCGAGCTCGACCGACCAACTGCGCTGCGTCCGCCGGTCCGACAGCGTCACCTGCCCCGGTGGGATGGCGATCATCTCGTTGCCCGTCATGACGTCCATGATCATGAGATCCTAGCGAGACCCGCCAGTGCGGAGCGGCAGAACTGTGATTGCCGGCAGCCGGGTGTCTCAACCGTGGCGGGCCGGGGGCAGCGGGAGGTAGGCGACCTCGACGATCTTGCCGCCGGGGATCCGACGCCAGTTCATGCTGGTGGCGGTGGCCTTGACGAGTGCGAGCCCACGGCCGCCCTCGGCGAGGTTCAACCAGTCGTCGTCCTGGGGGAGTTCACCTGCGGCGGGCGGCTCGTCGGAGGAGTCCACCTTCGTCACCGGCCTCACCACCGGCGCGGCGCCCTCCAGCGTCACCGAGTAAGCCCGGATCGTGGCTGGTGGGCGGCCTTGGGGCACAGCGGTACAGCGGTTAACGCTAAGAAGTCATCGTCCAGCGGTGGCGGCCCAGTCGCGTGGAGGAATCGATGCCCCTGCGGGCGATGCGGCGCCGGATGCCTCAGCTGCGTAACCACCGGCGCAGGTGGTCGTAGTCGTAGTCCTTGTCGCCGTGGAGTTCGGCGGGACGTCTTCGGCGTGGTCCGCGGCGGGAGCGGATGGGCGGGATGCCCCGCGCGAGCGGTTCGAGGGCGGCACCGCGGCAGTCGGCTGCAGCCCCCACGACGGCATGCGGTGACGGACTGTCAGTCTCCTTGAGTAGGTACTCGTCATGCGGCGCCGGTTAGGGATACGTATTTCAGCTTTCCCTTATTGGCCAGGTGAGGCCACGTCAGGTTTTCTCGGAGTTGTCAGGTGTGCCTCACATGCAGCACTCATCAGAGCCGGCCTCTCTCGTTCCTTCCCGCCCGGCCGGTTCGCGCTCAACCTGCTCGACACGCGTGTGGAGTCACCTGGTTCACGTGCCGACCCACGCCGCCGAGGCGTCGGATCCCCCTACCCACGAATGGAAGCGCGTTGACCCTGCTGCGCAAGATGCTCACGCCCAGACGAGCGTTGGCCACCGGCGCCGTCGCCCTCGCGGCCTTCTCCCTCCAGCCGACCGCTCCGGCCGCCGCCCAGCCGGTGCCCTTCACCGGCCCCGGTCGGGTGGTCGGCGGAAACCGGGCCGCCGAGGGCGAGTTCCCGTTCGTGGTCCGGTTGTCGACGGGCTGCGATGGTGCCCTCTACAAGAAGGACGTTGTGCTCACCGCCGCGCACTGCGTAGGCGAGACCCGCAACGAGACCAGGATCACCGTCACCGCAGGCAGCGTCGACCTCCAGTCGAGCAAGGCCGTCTCCACCCATTCCACCAAGGTGTTCGAGGCCCCGGGCTACTGGGGCTGGGGCAAGGACTGGGCACTGATCAAGCTCGCGAAGCCCTTCGACCTGCCCACCCTGCCCATCGTCACCAACGGGAACTACGACAAGGGCAATTTCACCATCGTCGGATGGGGCGACGACGGGAGCGGCGACCAGCAGCGTTACCTGCGCAAGGCGACCGTCCCGTTCATCGACGACGCGACCTGCAAGAAAGAGTACGGGGTCAACTTCGTACCCAGCGACGAGATCTGCGCCGGTTTCCTGGGAGGCCATGTCAACACCTGCCCGGGCGACTCGGGCGGGCCGATGTTCCGCAAGGACGACTCCGGCAAGTGGATCGAGGTCGGCATCGTCAGCTGGGGCTCGGGCTGCTCCGCTCCGGGCTACCCGGGCGTGTACACCCAGGTGTCCCATTTCGCCGCCGACATAGCGCGCGCGGCCAGCAGTTTCTGAGCTGCCCGCCCGGGCGCGGCTCCGGGTCGGGCTGGGCGTCGCCGCCGGCCTTCGCGGCGTCGGCCTGGTCGTGTGAGGCCCGGAGTCGGGCCGGCCTGGGCTACAGGCCGATGCCGATCAGGGGGAGTGCCGCGATCCGAACTCCCCCGCCCCCGGCCCCGCCCCGGGGGCAGGCCGGCCTGCCTGGCACGCCGGCGCGATGACCGGGCCCAGGCTCGGGAATTGCGCCGGCGGATGGTCAGCCTGCCCAGCGCGGATCCGAACGATCCGGGCTGTCGCAGGCTTCGCCATGTCCGCTATGCAGACGACCACCTCCTTGGCTTCACCGGACCGAAGGCCGAGGCCGAGCAGATCAAACGGCGCCTGGCCGAGTTCCTGCGCGATGAGATCATTCTGAAACGATCAATAAGGCAAGCAGGGCGACCGTCCGTGCCCGCCGACCCAGCCTTGGGGCGGCGGACACGGTGCTGAAGGCCTGGGGAACCTCACCAGTGGACCGGGTCTCCCGCGTCAACCATCGATCCTGTCAAGCCACTTCGCAGCCGGTTGTGTTAACTTCGCCCAATTATCTTTCCCATGCGATCAGTTGGGGGCATGATGAAACTTCTCCTTACCGACTCGGGCGTCAGGAACGCAAGCATTCTGGCGGCGCTGGTCGATCTGCTGGGCAAACCGATCGCCGAGGCCAACGCCCTCTGCATTCCCACCGCGGGGTACGGGGGCCCGTACGGGGATCCGGGCGGGCCGTGGCGTTTCATCAGTGGCCAGACCCCCAGTCCCATGACCGAGTTGGGGTGGAAGTCGGTGGGTGTGCTGGAGCTCACCGCCCTGCCCAGCATCGACAAGGAACGCTGGGTCTCCTGGGTCCAGGAGGCAGACGTTCTCCTCGTGAACGGCGGCGACGCGCTGTACCTGAGCCACTGGATGCGGGAGTCCGGGTTGGCCGACCTCTTCCCGTCGCTGCGCGACACCGTCTATGTCGGTCTCAGCGCCGGAAGCATGGCGCTGACCCCCCGAATCGGTGAGTATCTCGTCGGCTGGAAGCCGCCCACCGGTGACGACAGCGCGCTGGGAGTCGTCGACTTCTCCATCTTCCCGCACCTCGACAGCGATCCGGAGCGCAGCATGGCCGAGGCGGAGCGGTGGGCCGCCGGGATCAACGGTCCGGCGTACGCCATGGACGCCCAGACCGCCATCAAGGTGACCGACGGCGACGTCGAGGTCGTTTCCGAGGGCCACTGGAGGCTGTTCGACCCGGCATCATGAACGCTCACCCACTTGTCAGTTGGCGTGAGAAGCGTCGGCGGCTCGTGGCCGGACTGAGCCCACGTACCGGTGAGCCAGAAAAGACAGCGGCCGAGTGGCGGCTTGTCCCTGCAGTGGCGTCCACCAGTCGAGGGCTGTGCTCCATCACAGCCTGGTGGCCAGCCAGATGGTCACAGCCGCGGTGGTGGTGAGCCCGAGGTTGAGTGCGATCCGGCGGTCTTCGCCGGTCAGGTGGACGGCGATCGCACCGGCCTGGAGGAGTACGAAGCCGCCGGCCGCGGCCAGTGCCAGCGGGGGCGCGATGCCCGTCAGCGGCGGCAGGATCAGGCCGGTCGCGCCGAGTACCTCGACCGTCCCCAGCGCCCTGAGGGCGGGCAAGGGTATGCGGTCGACCCAGGCCATCATCGGTCGGAGCTGATCGCGGCTGCGGGTCACCTTCAGCGTGCCCGCGTAGAGGTAGAAGAGGGCGAGCAGTCCCGCCACGATCCAGTAGGCGATGTTCATAATTCCCGTTCATGGGTCATCGGTTCACAAGGACCCGTCGGCTGCTTCAGGCGAGGTCGGTGGCAGGCTCGGTCGCGTAGCGGCTCATTGCGTCGACATTGGCCTGCGGCGTCAACGGCCGGCCGCCGGCGAGCCCCGCCGCGAGGTCTCGGAAGTACTGCACGTACAGGTCGGGGGTGAACGTGCTGAGCATGACGGCGGGTTGGTCGGTCAGGTTGGCGAAGGTGTGCGGGGTGCCGGGCGGGACCATCACGAGCGTGCCCGCGGTGGCGTCGTACTCCTCGTCCCCGACGGTGAACCGCACGGTGCCGGAGAGGATGTAGAAGCCCTCGTCGTGCCGGCCGTGGCGGTGCTGCGGCGGTCCCTGGGTGTGCGGGGCGAGGACGGACTCGGCGATCGCGAGGCGGTGCCCGGTGTGGCTGCCGTCCTCCAGGACGCGCATGCGCGTGGTGCCCAGAACGATCGTCTCGCCGTCGCCGGGACCCACCACCGATACGGCGGGGGCGGCCTGCGGCGCGTTGGCCGCTGCTTCTTCGGTCATGCCACAAGTGCACCGCCGGGGGCCTGCCAGTGTCCAAGACCCATCCCGCGGCGCCGATACCCCGTGGGTATCGTTGCAGCGTGGAGCTACGGACCTTGACAGTCAGTCCGTTCTGGACTCTTGGAATTCCACCACGGCCGCGCCGTGCTCGTGAGCCCACTCGGTCAGCACGGCGATCGGCTTCACCAGCGTCCGGCCCAAGTCCGTCAGCACGTACTCGATCTTCCCGGTCTCGGCGTGGCGGTCGACCAGGCCGTACCCCTGCAACCGCCGCAGCGTCTGGGTCAGCACCTTCCGCGAGACTCCGCCGATCAGGTCGACCAACTCGCCGTGCCTGCACGGTTTCCGGCTCAACGCGAACAGCACGACCACCGCCCACTTGTCGGCGATGATCTCGATCGCCAGCCGAGCCGGGCAGTCGGCGAGGAAGACGCTGCCGGGGTACTCACGCATACCCCGACGGTAGCCCGCTGCCAGGAACCCGGAGGTACCTGCCGCCTCACTAGCGTCCAAAGAGTCGACAGCGTCCAAAGCGTCCACGGCGGAAGCTACCGAGCGGGGGAACCGAATGAGGGCAGTAACCGAATGGCCGGGCGGGCGGAAGGTCGTCGCGCTGATCACCGTCGCGTTGGAGCTGTGGTCACCAGGGCACTGGCCCGCCTACGCGCCGATGGCCGCGGCGTGGCCGCTGCCCGGCATCGACGACACCCACAGCACCTCCTGGGCGGACTACGGCGTCACCACCGGCATCTGGCGGCTGCTCGACGTCCTCGGTGACCTGCCCGCCACCGTCGGCGTCAACGGACTGGTGGCCGAGCGGCACCCCGAGACCGTCATGGCGGTCCACGAGGCGGGCCATGAGATCGCCGCACACTCCTGGGCCCAGGACGTGGTGCCCGCGCTGCTCGACGTCGATGCCGAGCGGACCAACATCCGTCGCTGCACCGACATCCTCCGCCGAGTCACCGGCGTTCGCCCGACGGGGTGGATGAGCCCACGCGCCACCGGTTCGAGGCACACCGACGACCTGCTCACCGAGGCCGGCTACCGCTGGACCGGCGACCACGGCGACCACGACCTCCCGCAGATCCTGTCCACCGCTCACGGTCCGCTGGTCTCCCTCATGCACAGCGACCACTCCGACGTCCGCGACGCCGCGGCCGGCCCGTACGCCTACCGCGACCTGCACCGTGAGCTACTGGACCAGCTGCTCGCCGCCCCCGGGCCAGGCGTCTTCCGCCTGACCGTCCACGCCCACGTCGGCGGCCGACCGCCTCCTCGCAGGCATGGTCGGCCGGATCCTCGACCACATCCGTGAGTCCGGCGACGTCTGGGTCGCCACCCACGCCCAAGCGGCCGAACACGTCCTGACACACCAGGGATGAACGCCATGACCCACGTCCTCGTCGTCGGCGGCACCGGAGCCATGGGCAGCCACGTGATCCGCCACCTGCTGGCCACCACCGACGCCACCGTCACCGTCCCCACCCGCCACCCGGAGTCCGCCCACGCCACCGAACTCACCGCCAGCGCGCCCGACCGCGTGCGACTGGTCCACTCCGACCCGGCGGCCCTCGAGGTCCTGCTCGGGACGGCCGACCGCGTGTTCGCCAACACCGACTTCTTCGCGACGGGCAGCGCCGTGGGTGAGTACCGGCAAGGTCTGCACTTGCTGGCCGCCGCGGAGCGGGCCGGCGTGGAGCGTTTCATCTGGTCCTCGTTGGACAGTGCGGTGTCCCTGACCGGCCACCCCGTCCCGCACTTCGACAGCAAAGCCGCCGTCGCCGCCCACATCGACCTGATGCGGTCGGAGGAAATGCTCCGCAAGGAGACCGACGGCTGGTACACGGACCACGTCTCGGTACTGACCACGGCGCCGTACTTCGAGAACCTGCGGGACCGACTCACCCCCCGACCGGACGACCGGGGCGGCCTGACCTTCAGGCTCCCCCTCGGCACCGCCCACTACCCACTCGTCGCCCTCGACGACATCGCCTGGTTCGCCTGCCACATCTTCGACAACTGGCAGTCCTGGGGCGCCCGCGACCTCGCGGTGATCGGCGACAGCCTCACCGGCGACGAGATCGCCGCCACCTTCGCTCGGGTCACGGGCACCCCCAGCACCTACATCCCGATGCCGCACGACGACCTGCGCGCCGCCGTACCCGACTTCGGCCACGACTACGCAGCGATGTTCCAGTTCTTCGCCGACCGTGATCTCTACGCCCGAGACCGGGACATCAACCTCCTGCGCCGCCTGCACCCCGACTTGATGACCTTCGAGGACTGGCTGCACCACACCGGATGGACGGGACGACCACCCACGGTTTGAGACCGATCACGACGGCAGCGCGGAGAGTTGCAAAGAGTCCTTGCAAATGTCATTTGCAACTCGTAGCCTTCGGGCATGGCCGAACAACCGCCTGCCCAAGAGATCACCGATGTCGAGGCGCTGCGCGCCTTCGCGCACCCGATGCGGCAGAAGATCGAGCAATGCCTGCGCCGGGGACCGGCCAACTCGGCCGCTCTCGCACGCGAGTTGGGCGAGAGCACGGGGTTGGTCAGCTACCACCTGCGGCAGCTGGCCAAGCACGGCTTCGTCGAGGAGGTACCGGAGCTGGCGAAGGGGCGGGAGCGGTGGTGGCGGGCGGTGCCGGGGGACCGGCGGTTCCCGCCGTACAGCCGGCAGACGCCGCAGATGCGCGAGGCGCTGACCGAGATGCACCGGCTGAACCTCGCCGAACTGATCGACTCCGCCCGGCGGTTCGAGGAGGCGCGCGACACGCTGGGGCCCTGGGCCGACGCGGCGCTCTTCTCGCGCGCCACGCTCCGGGTCGACCCCGGCCAACTCCGCGCGTTCTTCGAGGAGTACATCGCGCTCCTCTACCGGTACTCGGTCCCGGAGGGCAAGGCAGCGCCCGAGGCGCGGGCCGTGCTCGTCCGGCTGCTCGGCATTCCCGAGATCAACTGACCGCCAGGCCCGAGCGACTGCGAAGGGGGACGCACACCGTGCTGGTCTCGACTCGTTCCGCATTACCGATACGCGCCGTACTGGCCGTCCTGTCCGGGGCGTTGACCGGCGCCCTCCTGCTGCTGGCCGCGCCGGTGGCGTACGCCGGTGGCGACGGGCTGGTCCGCCAGGAGGTCACCTTCCGGGGCGGCGGTGGGCTCCTCCTGCACGGCACCGTCCTCAGCAAGGACGGAGCACCCGGCCCGCGGCCCGGCATCGTGCTCGTCGGCGGCTCGGGTGCCGGGCCCCGGGAGGAGTACCGGCAGGAGGCCGAGGCGTTCGCGCAGGCCGGGATCACCACGCTCGTCTACGACAAGCGGACCGTCGGCTACTCCCGGCTCCACGTGGACTTCGGTCTGCTCGCCGACGACGCACTCGCCGGAGTGCGGCTGCTGCAGTCCAGGAACACGGTGAACCCGCGCCAGGTCGGCCTGTGGGGGTTCAGCGAGGGGGGCTGGGTGGCGCCGCTGGCCGCGTCGCGCTCGGCCGACGTAGCGTTCGTCGTCACCATCGGCGGCTCCGGCTACGACCCGCTGCGCACCCAGGCCTGGAACCTCGCCACACACCTGCGCCACCAGGGGGTGGACGGACCGTTCCGACGCACCGTGGCCGACGCGACCGCTCAACTCCTGGGCTCGGCCGGGCTGTTCCCCGAGGGGGGCTACGACCCCGTGCCGGTGCTCGAACAGCTGCACCGAACGCCGGTGCTGGCGCTGTGGGGTGAGCACGACACGCAGGTGCCGCCCCAGGAGAGCTCGCGGATCTTCCGCGAGACACTGGCCCGCGCGGGCAACCAGCACGCCGTCATCGGCTTCGTCGCCGGCGGTGCGCACAACGGGCACCGTACGACGGACGGGTTCGACCGGATCGGCGGCCCGCTCTTCGACGGCAGGCACCTGGGCGAGCTGGCGCCCGGCTATGCGCAGACCATGACCTCATGGGTGCAGGCCGTGGCCGCCGGCCACCCCCCGGCGTCGAGTGCCGCCCCCGCACCCGGGCAGGCGATCGCCACGACCCCCGTACCGAGCCATGCCTGGTACACCTGGCTTGCCCCGGCGTTGCTGCTTCTCGGCTTCGCCGCCTATCCGGCGAGTGCCGTCCTGCGCCGGGGCCCAGTCCTGCGCCCGGTACGGTGGTTGGCCGTGTTCGGCCTGCTGGCGGTCGTGGCGGCGGTGGCCTGCCCGCTCGCCGTCTTCGTGGCGGGGGACGGTACGGCGGCGCCCGTCGTGTGGGGCCGTCCGGCGATGTGGCTGGTGGTGCAGGGGCTCGCCGTCGCCGTGGTGGTGTCCGCCTGCGTCTCGGCAGCCGCACTCCGGCGCCGACGGGTGGCGCCGAGCCGGGCGCTCTGGCTGCGCCTGGCCCCAGTGGGGCTGGCCGCGGTCGGGTTCGTGCCGTGGGCGGTGTGGTGGGGCGTTGCTCCGTGACGGCCATTGCGGTGAACAGGGGCGCCGAACTGTGCGAGGAAGGAGATCCGCTCACCGCAGCATGAATGACGATCCGTCACCTGGTCGACTCTGGTGCAACGGGCAGGTGGATGGTGTCGCCGGCCGGATCGGAAATAACCCTTTGCGCTTGCGGCGGACCGGGGCGTACCGTTGTTGTCGTTGGTTCGCCGGAAGTCTGGAGAAGGCCGTTGCTCTACTGAGGTCCTGAGACACTGCTCTCGCGCTGAGGATTCGCGCGATTCATGGAGCGTGCCTGCGATCTCGGTATGAGCTGTCCCCGTGCGGACGCCTTCCGTTGCTCTCGCTTCGCCCTCCTGGCGGTGTCTCCCGTGTTGCTCGTTCCCACATTCGCGCAACCTCGCAGGAGGCCCCTATGGCATCACCTACCACCGCGATCCTCTGCACTGACCTCAGCTTCGAGTGGCCCGATGGCAAGCCCGTGCTGGAGAACTTCCACCTGGTCGTCGGGCCCGGCCGGACCGGGCTGATCGGCCTCAACGGGGCCGGCAAGTCCACCCTGCTGCGGCTGCTCGCCGGTGAGCTCACCCCGACTGGCGGAACCGTCCGGATCGGGGGCGAACTCGGTTATCTGCCGCAGGACTTGGCGCTGGACATCGGCCTGCGGGTGGACGAGGCGCTCGGCATCCGGGCGCGGCGGGAGGCATTGCGGGCAATCGAGTCCGGGGACGTCGCCGAGGAGCACTTCGCCGTGATCGGCGACGACTGGGACGTCGAGGAGCGGGCCGAGGCCACCCTCGACAAGCTCGGCCTCGGTGCGCTGGGGCTGGACCGCACCGTCGGCGAACTGTCCGGCGGCGAAGCGGTGTTGCTCCGGTTGGCGGCCCTGCTGCTGGACCGACCCGACGTGCTGCTGCTCGACGAGCCGACCAACAACCTGGACCGCGCCGCCCGCGAACGCCTGTACGAGGCGGTGGAGAGCTACTCCGGTGTGATGGTGATCGTGAGCCACGACCGGGAGTTGCTCTCCTATGTGGACCAGATCGCCGACCTGCGGGACGGCGAAGTCCACTTCTACGGCGGCAACTTCGAGGACTATGAGGCTGCGCTCGCCGTGGAGCAGGAGGCCGCCGAGCGGATGGTCCGGGTCGCCGAGAGCGATGTGCAGCGACAGAAGCGCGAACTCGCCGAGGCCCAGGTGAAGTTGGCTCGCCGGGTGCGCTACGGCAAGAAGATGTACGAGAACAAGCGGGAGCCCAAGATCGTGATGGGCGAACGCAAGCGGCAGGCCCAGGTCTCCGCAGGCAAGCACCGCACCCTGCACGCCGACCGGTTGGCCGACGCCCAGGAGCGGCTGGTCGCCGCGGAGGAGGCGTTCCGCGAGGACGCCGAGATCCGGATCGACCTGCCGCGCACCGAAGTTCCGGAGGGGCGCACCGTGGTGCGGATGACGGACGTCGCGCTGGCGCACGGCGGCACCGTCAACCTGACCCTGCGCGGCCCCGAGCGGGTCGGCCTGGTCGGCGGCAACGGCGCCGGCAAGACCACGCTGCTGCGCACCATCGCCGGTGAACTCGCACCGCTCAGCGGTGAGTTGCTGACACCAGTGACCATCCGCTACCTGCCGCAGCGACTCGACCTGCTGGACGACAAGCTCAGCGTGGTGGACAACGTCAAGGCGCTGGCGCCCGGGATCAGCGACAACCTGGTGCGGGCCCGGCTGGCGCGGTTCCTGTTCCGGGGGCGGCGTGCCGACCGGCCGGCCGGCACGCTCTCCGGCGGCGAGCGGTTCCGCGCCACCCTGGCGGCGCTGCTACTCGCAGACCCGCCACCGCAGTTGCTGCTGCTCGACGAGCCCAGCAACAACCTCGACCTGGCCAGCATGCGCCAGCTCACCGAGGCGCTGGAGTCGTACCGCGGTGCGTTCGTGGTGGTCAGCCACGACGTGCGGTTCCTGCGGCGGCTCGGGCTGACCCGCTGGTTGCAGCTGGACGGTGAGGGGCTGCGGCAGGTGGATCCGATGTAGGAGGCGTAGGAGATGCAGGAGTGGTGATCGGTGCGCCGATCCGTCCCCCGGGCGGATCGGCGCACCGTCCGTTCCGGCGCGGCTACTTGGTGGGTCCGTGCCAGGTCGGGCTGGTCGCGATCGCCTTGACCTGGTCGAGGGTGAGTGCGGGCAGGCTGCGGGTGATCCCGTCGCCCTTGAAGTCGGTGCCGTTGAACGACTCGATCAGGACCATGAGGTGGTTCGGCGTCAGGACCTGGGCCCAGTTGCGGGTCACGCCCTTGTTGTTGAAGGCCGGGTTGTCGGCGCCGGAGTTCAGCTTGTCGCCGTTCGGCAGGACGGTGGCCTTGGTGAACTCGGTGTCGATCGGCGGGCCGCTGTACCGGGTCTGCTGGAAGCCGCTCCAGTCCTCGACGGTCACCCGGACCAGGCTCACCCCGGAGCCGTCGTCGACGGTGAAGGAGGCGAATCCGTCGTCCTTCGCGGGAGCCGCCGCCCCCGTGATCTGCTTCTCGGTCAGGCCGGCCGGCAGCAGCGGGGCGGCGATCCGCAGGATGTCGTCGGTCGGCAGTCCTGCCCACTGGGGATGAGGCGAGTGGTTCTCGGGGGCGTCGTGCGGTGCGGCAAGTGCGGCGCCCACTTGCAGCCAGACCGGGTCAAGGGCGATGGCCTTCAGCTGATCGGCTGTCAGTACCGGCGCGTCGCGGGTCGGGTCGGGGCTCATGGGTGCGCCGGGGCCGGGGAGGTCGCTGGAGCTGGCCGTCACCACGATGCCGTCGGGCCGCTGCAGTTGGACGGCCCAGAGCTGCTCGCCGCCGACGGCCTTGGGGGGCAGGTCGAGGCGCAGATAGCTGCCATCGGGCTGGGCGGTCCGAGTGCAGTTGGTCCAGGCGGGGGAGCAGAGCATGTCCGCCGAGTTGAGGTCCGCCCTCTGGTGGGTGACGGTGATCTCCACCCCGCCCGAGCCCTTGCTGTCCACGACCGTGTAACCGGCCATCGCCTCCTGGATGCCGGACTGGCTGTTGGTCTCGGTGCCCTGGCCGAGCGGCCTGGTCAGTTGGAGGCCGCTCGGCAGTTTCGACTTGAACAGGGCCAGCATCTGATCGTCGGTCATCGGCTTGGGGTCGACGGAGTCGGCCTGCGCAGCGGGGTGGGAGGCGCTGACGGAGGCCGCCGCGTTCAGGTCGGTGGTCGCGCGGTGCGAAGCGGCCGGGCGCAGTTGGACGGCCAGGGTGCCGGCGACGGCCAGCACCGCAACCGAGGCGGTCGCGGCGAGCACGGCGCGGCGGCGCTTGGTGCGCCGGCCGCGCTGGGCGGCGCCGGTGGCCATCAGCTGCACCGGCGGTGCCTCGGAGGCGTCGGCCGCCTCTCGTAGGGCGTTGCTGAAGTCATCCTCAAAAGGCATGGCTAAGGCCTGCTTTCTGATCAGATCTGACAGGACGTGGTCGAAGTCCGCTGGAGCGGAGGGGAGCCGCGCTCAGCGCGGTCCGCCGCTCCCGGTCTGCTCGGCGAGACTGTCGCCGAGCAGGGCCCGCATCCGGTTGAGCGCGCGGTGGGCGCGCGACCGGACGGCGGTGGGGCTCAACTGCAGTGCGGCTGCCGTCTCCTCGACGCTGCGGTCCTCCCAGTACCGCAGCACCAGGACCGCGCGGTCCGAGGCGGAGACGTCCTGCAGCGCGCGCAGCAGGGTGAGCCGGAGGGTCGGATCGGTGTCGCTGACGGCCACTTCGGGGAACTCGAAGGTCACCCGCTCGGTGCTGCTGCGCCGGCGGCGCAGCGAGAGAAAGGTGTTGACCAGCACCGTCTGCGCGTAGCCGGCCGGGTTCTCCACCTTGCACACCCGCCGCCAGCGCACGAACAGACGGCTGAGTGCCTCCTGTACGAGGTCCTCGGCCAAGTGGCGGTCCCCGCCGGTGAGCAGGTACGCCGTCTTGAAGAGGTGACCGCCGCGGGCCGTGGCGAACTCCAGGAAGTCAGGCGGGCCTGGAGTGGCCGGTCCGGTCGTCGGTGAGTGCTTCATGCCTGGCTAACGCGATGGGCTGGTGGGCCTGTTGCAGCCGTTCGCGAGAAAGTTCGATCGCCCTCGCGGGCCGGTACCTCTCCGGTACCCTGAGCGCATGCCAGCACTCAACATCGAGTACACCGAGGCAGAACTGGCCGCGATCCGCGAGGCCGCCGCGGCAGACGGCAAGACCGTCAAAGCGTATGTGCACGATCTGAGCGTGCGTGAGCAGCAGCGCCGAACCTTCGTCAACCATGCGGTGGCGTTCTGGAACGCGCACCTGGAGGAGTTCGACGCCGCCTTCCCCGAGGACGCCCCGGCGGCAAGGCGCACCGCGGCGTGAGCATGCTGCGCGTCGACATCCGGTGGCTGCTCGACGTCCAGGAGCAGGCCTCGCCCGAGGATCTGAGCGTGCGGGACTACTCCGCGCTGCAGGCCGCCGTCGCGCGGCACCGGGTGAACACCGCTCAACTCGGCCATGACGCCGACCCGGCCTGGTGCGCGGCCGCCCTGATGCACACCATCGTGCTGCTGCGCCCGCTGCCGGTGCGCAACAACCTCTACGCCTGCATGGCGACGGCGGCCTACATGCACGCCGCGAAGGAGGGCATCGACCCGCCGTACGGTGCGCTGGTGGAGCTGGCCCGGGACGTGGCCGCCGCCGAGGCCGACATCTTCGCGGCGGCCGACCGGATCCGCTCCTGGCGGATCTGAGACGGGCAACCGGGCAAACGGCCAGGCGGCCAGACGGGCAAACGGCCAGGCGGCCAGACGGCGTTCAGGCGCTCGGGGCGGCTGCCGCTGCCCGTTCCGGCTCGGCGATGGCCGCGGCGGTGTCGCTCACGCCGAGGCGGAGATGGTCGACGTGGTACAGGGCCTGGTCGAGCAGTTCGCAGACGTGGTCGTCGTAGAGGGAGTACACCACCGAGCGGCCCTTGCGGGTGCCGACCACCAGGTCGAGGTTGCGCAGCAGGCGCAGCTGGTGGGAGCAGGCGGACTGCTCCATGCCGACCTCGGCGGCCAACTCGGTTGCCGGGAGCGGGCCCTCGCGCAGGCGGGCGAGGATCAGCAGCCGTGACGGAGTGGCCAGCGCCTGCAGCGTGGCGGCCACCTTCGCGGCGTTGTCCGCCGTGAGGCGGGTGCGCGGGACGCGGCTGGCGGGAGGTGCTCCATGACCCATGCGACTATCGTACGCTGCCTGCTTATGAACACATGAATCGGTGTTCATGTATTCCTGTTACGGTGGTGGGGTTGGACGCTGCCCGCCCACATCCGCGTAAGGACCCCGTCTCGATGTCTTCCACCCTCACCCGCCCGGCGCCCGTCGGCGACGCAGCCGTGCGCGACGCGGCCGCGCCCAGGCGCCGCACGCGGATCTTCGCGCTCCCCGAGGCCCGCTGGGCGGCGGCCGCCCTGGTGCTGTTCCTGATCGGACTGCCGCTGCACCTCCTCGGGGCGCCGGCGTGGGCGTGGGGGCCGCTTTTCGCCCTGGCCTACGCCGCCGGCGGCTGGGAGCCCGGCTGGGCGGGCCTGCAGGCCCTGCGGGAGAAGACCCTGGACGTGGACCTGCTGATGGTCGTCGCGGCCCTGGGGGCGGCGGCGATCGGGCAGGTGCTGGACGGCGCTCTGCTGATCGTCATCTTCGCCACCTCCGGCGCCCTGGAGGCGGTCGCCACCGCCCGCACCGCGGACTCGGTCCGCGGCCTGCTCGACCTCGCCCCGACCACCGCCGCCCGCCTGCTGGACGACGGCAGCGAGGAGACGGTGCCCACCGGGCAACTGGTCGTGGGCGACACCATCCTGGTGCGCCCGGGCGAGCGGGTCGGCGCCGACGGCCGCGTCGTGGACGGCGCCAGCGAGGTTGACCAGGCGACCATCACGGGTGAGCCGCTGCCGGTGGCCAAGGAGGCCGGGGACGAGGTGTTCGCCGGCACCCTGAACGGCACCGGCGTCCTGCGGGTGAAGGTCGAGCGCGACCCGGCCGATTCGGTGATCGCCCGGATCGTGGCCATGGTGGAGGAGGCCTCCGGGACCAAGGCGCCGACGCAGCTGTTCATCGAGAAGGTCGAGCAGCGCTACAGCCTCGGCATGGTCGCGGCGACGATCGCGCTGTTCGCGCTGCCGCTGCTCTTCGGCGCCGCGCTGCAGCCCACCCTGCTGCGGGCGATGACCTTCATGATCGTCGCCTCGCCGTGCGCGGTGGTGCTGGCCACCATGCCGCCGCTGCTGTCGGCGATCGCCAACGCGGGTCGCCACGGTGTCCTGGTCAAGTCCGCCGTGGTGATGGAACAGCTCGGCCAGATCGACGCGGTGGCGCTGGACAAGACCGGCACCCTGACCGAGGGCACCCCGCAGGTGACCGACCTGCGCCCGCTGGCCGCCGCCGGTCTGAGCGAGGAGGAGCTGCTGCGGGTCGCGGCGGCGGCCGAGCATCCCAGTGAGCACCCGCTGGCCCGCGCGATCGTGGACGCAGCCCGCGCCCGCGACCTGGAGATCGCGCCGGCGGAGGACTTCAACTCCGCCCCGGGCACCGGTGTGACCGCCACCGTCGAGGGCAAGGCGGTCGCGGTCGGCAGCCCCGCCCGGCTGTTGGCCGGGCGCACCGACCATCCGGCCGCCGCGGTGGCCGCCCAGCTGGAACAGGAGGGCCGCACCGCGGTCCTGGTGGAGGTCGAGGACAGCCCGGTAGGCGTGCTGGGAATCGCGGACCGGCTGCGCGAGGAGGCCGCCGCCACCGTCACCGCCCTCACCGGCCTGACCGGTGGCACTCCGGTCCTGGTCACCGGCGACAACCCGCGCGCCGCCGCCCGCCTCGCGCAGGAAGTCGGCATCACCGACGTCCGCGCGGGACTGCTGCCCCAGGACAAGGTCAACGCCGTACGGGAGTTGGAGAAGGCCGGGCGCAAGGTGCTGGTGGTGGGCGACGGCGTCAACGACGCCCCCGCGCTGGCCGCCGCCCACACCGGCATCGCCATGGGACGGGCCGGATCCGACCTCGCATTGGAAACCGCTGACGCCGTGGTGGTGCGCGACGAGCTGGCCAGCATCCCCGCGGTCGTGGCGCTCTCGCGCCGGGCCCGGCGCCTGGTGGTGCAGAACCTGGCCATCGCCGCGTTCTTCATCACCGGCCTGGTCGTCTGGGACCTGGTCGGCACCCTGCCGCTGCCGCTCGGTGTCGCCGGGCACGAGGGGTCCACCGTCATCGTCGGCCTCAACGGCTTGCGCCTGCTGGCCGATTCCGCCTGGCGCCGCGCCCGCAACGCGAACGGGAACGGGAACGGGCGCTGAGACGGTGGGTGGTACGGCTGGCCGTGCCACCCACCACGCGCTGGTCACTTCGGTAGCACGAAGCCGGAGTCGTAGGCCGTGATCACCGCCTGCGTCCGGTCACGGGCGCCCAGTTTGGCGAGGATGCCGGCCACATGGGACTTGACCGTCTCCGGGCTCACCACCAGCTCGGTGGCGATCTCCCCGTTGTTCAGGCCGGTCGCCATCAGCCGCAGCACCTGGCCCTCGCGGTCGGTCAGCCGGCGGATCGGTCCGCCGCCGTCCTTGCCGGCGCGGCGCGGGCCGTCCGCAGCGGCGGATGCGGCCCGGTGGGAGGCCAGATCGCGGATGGCGGCCGGGTAGAGGAGGGAGTCGGTGCGGGCCACCAGGCGCACCGCCTGCACCATCTCCTCCGCACTGGAGCGCTTCAGCAGGAACCCGGCGGCCCCGGCCTGCAGTGCCTGGTAGACGTAGTCGTCGTGCTCGAACGTGGTGACCACCAGGATCCGCGGCGGCTCCGGCATCGCGGCCAGGATCAGCTCGGTGGCCCGGATACCGTCGACCTGGGGCATCCGGACGTCCATGAGCACCACGTCCGGTGCGGTTTCGCGCACCAGCGGCACCACCTCGCTGCCGTCGGCCGCCTCGCCGACCACGGTGAGGTCGGGCTCCGAGTCGATCACCACCCGCAGGCCGAGCCGGACCAGCCGCTCATCGTCGGCGATGACCACGCGCAGGGCGGGGGCGGCCGTGTCCGGTGCGCCCGTGCCGATCCCGGTCATGCCGCCCCCACCGGCAGCCAGACCGCGAGCCGCCAGCCGCTGCCGTCGGCCGTGCGGCCGCTCTCGCAGCCGCCGCCGCGCGCCGCCGCGCGCTCGGCCACTCCGCGCAGCCCGCGCCCGCCGCCGGGCCGGCTCGGGCGCGCCGCGCCTATCGGGTTGGTCAGTTCCACGGTCAGCCGTCCTTGGTCGATGTCGAGCGTCAGCGTGGCCGGCACCGAGCCGGCATGGCGCAACACATTGGTCAGCCCCTCCTGCACGATCCGGTACGCCTCCCGGGAGAGCGCATCGGGCAGCGCAGTCACCCCGGGGCCGGTCCGCGCCGCCACCGACACCCCGGCCAGGCTCAGCTGACGGATCAGCAGGTCGAGCGCGGCCAGCGTCGGCCCGCTGGCGTCATGGGCGCCGCCGGTCGGGCGGGCGGTGCCGTCGTCGACGTCCTCGCGCAGGATGCCGAGCACGGTGTCCAGCTCGCCGACCGCGGCCCGGGCCACCTCCTCGATGGCGAGCAGCGCCTCCTCGGCGAACGCGGGATCACGATGCAGCACCCGGCGGGCCGCACCGGCCTGGATCGTCACCGCGGTGAGCGCGTGCCCCACCGAATCGTGCAGCTCCCGGGCCAGCCGGTTGCGCTGCGCCAGCACCAGGGAACGACGCTCCGCGGCGGCCAGCTGCTCGGCCGGCGTCGGGCCGAGCAGCACCGGGGCGCAGCGGGCCAGCAGCGCACCGGCGCCCGCGTTGATCAGCAGCAGCCCGAGCAGCACCGCCAGGCCCAACGGGGGAGTGGGCGGCGGGTGCGCGCCGAGCGCCTGGTGGATCAGCGTGCGCCCGGGGTGGCCCAGGAACCCCAGCGGCGAGACGCAGAGCATCAGAACCAGCGGTGGCACCGCCAGCGACAGCCCGCTGACCACCCCGCCGACCAGCAGGTGCAGCACGAACCAGTGCGCGGTGCGCCGCCGGGCCGCCCAGCTGTGGGCCGGCGTGTGGGCGAACTCCCCGGCGTGGCTGCCCGCCAGTGCCCGGGAGGCGGTGGCCAGCAGCACCCGGGCGACCGGCAGCAGCGCCACCACCCAGGCCATCGGCAGCGCCACCAGCACCGCCAGCAGCTGGGCCACCATGGTGCGCTGCGGATCGGCCTGGCCGTTGACCCCCGGGTTGACGTAGGCCGTGGACACCAGCACCGTGCCGAGCATCCAGAACGGCATCAGCAGCGCGCCGCCCAGCACCAGGTGCACCCAGCGCACCCAGGCCGTGCGGCCCACCAGAAATGCCGTCAACGTTCGCATGGGACCGACCCTACGGCGCCGCAGTTGACCATGCGTCAATCATTTGGTTGATCTCCGCATCCCCCATGCGAGGGAGGGGTTCGAACAGAGCGCGGAGGAGGCTCAGGCCGGCGGCGACCAGCGGTACTGGGTCGCCGTGGTGATCGCCTGGAAGCCGAGCCGGCGCAGGATCGGCGCGCTGTGGTCGGAGGCCTCCACATGCAGATAGCGGTAGCCGTGCTGCTCGGCGATGCGGGCCCGGTGGGCGACCAGCGCACGGTAGATGCCGCGGCCCCGCCAGGCCTTGAGCGTGGACCCGCCGAGCAGGGTGGCGAAGTCGCTGTCCTCGCGCAGCAGCATCCAGGCGCTGCACACCAGGGTGCCGTCGGCGGCCTCGGCCAGCAGGATCGGGATGCCGTCCGGCCGGTCGGCCAGCCGGTCCTTGAGGAGCTTGGCGAGGAAGCCCAGATCCTCGCCCCAGACCTCGGTGTGCTGGTCGGCGATCCGGTCGGCGTCCGCCGGGTCGGTGGTCCGACGGATCGTCACGCCGGCCGGCAGCGGCACGTCGGCAGGCAGCGGCACCCCGGTCGGCAGTGCCACCCCGGCCGGCGGCGCCAAGTCGGCCTGCGGCGTCACGTCGGTCGGCGGCGCCAACTCGGCCGTCACGGCCGCCGTCTCGCCGACCAGCACGGTGCCGCTGCGCCTGGCGGTGAACCCGGCGGCCAGCAGCCGGTCGCCCAACTCGCCAGGCCGGTCGTGGCCGTGGACCCGCCAGTCCACCGCCGTACCGCCCGCGATCTGGCGGTGGATCAACTCGTCCAGCGCGGCCCCCGTCACACCGAGATCGGGCTGCCGGCTGGTGAGGATGCCGCCCGCGCCGCCCCGCACCAACGGGCCGCTTTCGTCTGCCAGCAGCCTGCCCCGGGCATCGGAACTGCGGCGGAACTGGCGGTCGTACAACTCCAGGAGTGCTTCGGGTGTCGTCACCCGAAGGAGCCTACGGGCGGCTGCAACCAGTTTTGCGGACGCGGCAGTTGCTCCGAGACCAGCAGCGCCGCGCCGGCCACCGCGCCGGGCATCAGCAGCACGGTGGCGAACGGGACCAGGAAGGCCAGGACCAGCGGCAGCCCGAAGCCGATCGCCAGCAGCCGGCGACCGCGCAGCCGGTCCCGGGGCGGCACGCCGTGCAGGTCGAAGACGATGCCGGTGAGCTCCACGGTGAGGAAGTACCCGGCGACGCAGAACCCGAGCGCCGGCGCCAGCAACTGGCCGAGCACCGGCACGCAGCCGATCGCGAACAGCCCGACCGAGCACAGTGCGGTGCGCAGCCCGATCCGCACCGCGGCGGCCAGCGCATCGCCGATCCCGATCTCCGGCCCACCGGCCGGCGGCGGCGCCACCGCGCGCACCAACCGCTCGTAGAACGGCTGCCCGATGGCCAGGGTGAGACCGGTGAACGCGACGATAGCGATCAGCACCCCGACGCCGATCAGCAGCGCGGTGGCCACGTCGCGGAACAGCACCCGCTCCCCGGAGCTCCAGTGCGCGGCGAACGGAGTGGCCCAGTTGACGATGTCGCCCGCCCACCAGGCGAGCACACTCAGCGCCACACCGATCAGCACCATCGCGATCAGCGCCGGGAGCAGCCCGAAGAACCACCAGCGCGGCCGCCGTGCGACCCACGCTTGCCCGCGCCACAGCGCGCTCACACCCGTCAGCAGATCAGACATGCGGCTTAGCCTATGGGGCGCCGCTGACCGGCTGCGATGCCAGGACCACGGTTGTTGCGGTTCCGGCACAGTGGCCGGTCCGCGCACCTCCGGGCGCGGCCGCCCGGGCACCCGGGGCACCGTCGCCCGGGTACCCCGGGCGCCGCAGCCCGGGCACTTCGGTCCGGGTATCCCCGGCTCTTGTTACTCGCCGGTCACCGGCATACCATCCGCAGTGTTACAGCTTCACTGTCACGCTCGCGAGGAGGCGATCGCGTGGTCGGTTCCGGGACGGCCGGGACAGCCGGCGCGGCCGGGCCGCTGGCCGGTGTCCGGGTGGTCGAGCTCGCGGGCATCGGTCCCGGGCCGTTCGCCGCGATGCTGCTCGGCGACCTGGGTGCCGATGTGGTGCGGGTCGACCGGCCGAACGGCTCGCCGCTGGCGCAGGATCCGGTGCACGACCTCACCAACCGCAACAAGCGCTCGGTGCTGGTCGACCTCAAGACCCCCGAGGGGGTGCAGCAGGTGCTGGCGCTGGTGGAGCGGGCCGACCTGCTGATCGAGGGCTACCGGCCGGGCGTCGCCGAACGGTTGGGCGTCGGCCCCGAGGCCTGCCTGGCCCGCAACCCGGCGCTGGTCTACGGCCGGATGACCGGCTGGGGCCAGGACGGGCCGCTCGCCACCACCGCCGGCCACGACATCGACTACGTCGCCCTCACCGGCGTGCTCGGCATGATCGGCCCGCCCGACGGCCCGCCGTCGATCCCCGCCAACCTGCTCGGCGACTTCGCAGGCGGCTCGCTCTACCTGGTGGTCGGCCTGCTCGCCGCCCTGCACCACGCCCGCGCGACCGGCGCCGGCCAGGTGGTGGACGCCGCCATCGTGGACGGCACCGCCCATCTGGCCACCCTGATCTGGGGGTTGCTCGCCCAGGGCAGCTGGCACGATGACCGCGGCGTCAACCTGCTGGACGGCGGCGCCCCGTGCTACGACGTCTACCAGGCGAGCGACGGCGGGCACTTCGCGGTCGGCGCGCTGGAGCCGCAGTTCTACGCCGAGTTCGCCCGCCTGCTGGAGTTGCCTGCTGACGCGCCCGGCCAGTACGAGATGAACCGCTGGCCCGAACTGCGCGCGCTGATCGCCACCCGCTTCGCCTCACGCACCAGCGCCGAGTGGCGGACCGCCTTCGCCGGCTCCGACGCCTGCGTCACCGAGGTCCTGACGCTGCGGCAAGCCGCCGCAGATCCGCACCTGGTGGCCCGTGGCACCTATCCGACGTGGCACGGCGTCACCCAACCCGCCCCCGCCCCGCGGTTCTCCGCCACCCCCGGCGCACTGCGGCGCCCGCCCAGCCGGCCCGGCGCCGACACCGCCGAAGTCGCCCGCGACTGGGGCGTTCCCGCACTTGGTCCCGCAGACCGTCCTGGCCCTGCCGAGCGTCATGACCCGCCGACCGTCGTGACTCCGCCCGACCATCCTGACCCGCCGACCGTCGTGACTCCGCCCGACCGTCCTGACCCTTCAGAGAGGCCATCGTGAGCACCGAAGCGTACGTCTACGAGGCGATCCGCACCCCGCGCGGGCGCGGCAAGGCAGGCGGCGCCCTGCACGGCACCAAGCCGATCGACCTGGTGGTCGGGCTGATCCGCGAGATGCGCCACCGGCTGCCCGACCTCGACCCGGCCGCGATCGACGACATCGTGCTCGGCGTGGTCAGCCCGCACGGCGACCAGGGCTCCGACATCGCCCGGATCGCCGCCATCGCCGCCGGCCTGCCCGACACCGTGGCCGGCGTGCAGGAGAACCGCTTCTGCGCGTCCGGCCTGGAGTCGGTCAACATGGCTGCGGCCAAGGTCCGTTCGGGCTTCGAGGACCTGGTGCTGGCCGGTGGCGTCGAGTCGATGTCCCGGGTGCCGATGGGCTCCGACGGCGGCGCCTGGATGATGGACCCGATGACGTCCTTCGACGTCAACTTCGTGCCGCAGGGCATCGGCGCCGACCTGATCGCCACCATCGGCGGCTTCTCCCGTACCGACGTGGACAGTTACGCGGCCGAGTCCCAGGCCCGCGCCGCCAAGGCCCAGGCCGACGGCCTCTTCGACCGCTCGGTGGTGCCGGTGCGCGACCGCAACGGCCTGGTGGTGCTGGAGCGTGACGAGTACCTGCGCCCGGGCACCACGGTGGAGACCCTGGCCGCCCTCAAGCCCGCCTTCGCCACCATCGGCGAGATGGGCGGCTTCGACGCGGTGACGCTGCAGAAGTACCACTGGGTCGAGCAGATCGACCACGTGCACACCGCCGGAAACTCCTCCGGCATCGTCGACGGCGCCTCGCTGGTGGCGATCGGCAACCGTGAGATCGGCGAGCGCTACGGGCTGCGTCCGCGCGCCCGGATCGTCTCGGCGGCGGTCTCCGGCTCCGAGCCCACCATCATGCTGACCGGCCCGGCCCCCGCCACCCGCAAGGCGCTGGCCAAGGCCGGCCTGACCGCCGCCGACATCGACCTGGTCGAGATCAACGAGGCGTTCGCGTCGGTGGTGCTGCGCTTCATGGGCGAACTCGGCTTCTCGCACGAGCAGGTGAACGTCAACGGCGGTGCGATCGCGCTGGGCCACCCGCTGGGCGCGACCGGCGCGATGATCCTCGGCACCCTGATCGACGAGCTGGAGCGCCGCGAGCTCCGCTACGGCCTGGCCACTCTCTGCGTGGGCGGCGGCATGGGCATCGCCACCATCGTCGAGCGCATCTGACCGCCCCCTCACTGGAGTTACTGGAGCTACCTGTTATGAGCGAGCTGACCGTGATCCGCTGGGAGCAGGACCAGGAGGGCATCGTCACCCTCGTCCTCGACGACCCGGACCAGTCCGTCAACACCATGAACTCCCGCTTCACCGAGCAGTTCCAGGAGGTCGTGGCGCGCCTGGCCGCGACCGAGGGCCTGCGCGGCGTGATCCTCACCTCCGCCAAGAAGACCTTCTTCGCCGGCGGTGACCTGCGGATGCTCTCCGCCGTCCAGCCCGAGCACGCCGAGGAGTTCCTCGCCGGCTCGTTGACGCTGAAGCAGGCCATGCGCACCCTGGAGACCCTCGGTGTTCCGGTGGTCGCCGCGATCAACGGCAGTGCCCTGGGCGGCGGTCTGGAACTGGCGCTGGCCTGCCACCACCGGATCGCGCTGAACACGCCGAAGAGCAAGATCGGGTTCCCCGAGGTGACGCTGGGCCTGCTGCCGGGCGGTGGTGGCGTGGTGCGCACCGTGCGGCTGCTCGGCCTGGCCGACGCGCTGCTGAAGTGGCTGCTGACCGGCCGCCAGTACCGCCCGGCGGCCGCGGTCGAGGCCGGCCTGGTCCATGAACTGGCGGACACCCAGGAGGAGTTGCTCGCCAAGGCGCGGGCCTGGGTGCTTGCGAACGAGACCGCTCAGCAGCCGTGGGACGTCAAGGGCTACAAGATCCCGGGCGGCACTCCTGCGACGCCCGCGCTGGCCGCCCAACTCCCGGCCTACCCCGCGAACCTGCGCAAGCAGCTGAACGGCGCCCCGTACCCCGCGCCGCGCAACGTGCTGGCGGCGGCGGTGGAGAGCAGCCAGGTCGACGTCGACACCGCGATGGTCATCGAGGCCCGCTACTTCACCGAGTTGGCGACCGGCCAGACCGCCAAGAACATGATCCAGGCCCTGTTCTTCGACATGCAGGCGGTCAACGCCGGCGCCTCCCGTCCGGCCGGGGTACCGGAGCGGCCGGTGTCCAAGGTCGCCGTGCTGGGCGCCGGCATGATGGGTGCGGGCATCGCCTATGCCTGCGCCAAGGCCGGGCTGCAGGTGGTGCTCAAGGACATGACCGTCGAGGCCGCCGAGCACGGCAAGGCGTACTCCGCCGGGCTGTTGGACAAGGCGGTCGCGCGCGGGCGGAGCACGGCGGAGCAGCGCGACGAACTGCTCGGCCGGATCACGGCCACGGCGGACGTCGCCGACCTGGCGGGCTGCGACGCGGTGATCGAGGCCGTCTTCGAGAACGTCGAGCTCAAGCACAAGGTCTTCCAGGAGGTGCAGGGCGTCGTCGCGCCGGACGCGCTGCTCTGCTCCAACACCTCCACCCTGCCGATCAGCCTGCTGGCGGAGGGAGTCGAGCGGGACGCCGACTTCATCGGCCTGCACTTCTTCTCGCCGGTCGACAAGATGCCGCTGGTCGAGATCATCCGCGGCGTGCGGACCGGTGAGGAGGCGGTGGCCCGCGCCTTCGACCTGGTCCGGAAGTTGGGCAAGACCCCGATCGTGGTCAACGACTCGCGCGGGTTCTTCACCTCGCGGGTGATCGGCCAGTTCATCAACGAGGGCGTCGCGATGGTGGCGGAGGGCGTGGAGCCGGCCTCCATCGAGCAGGCGGCCGCCCAGGCCGGGTACCCCGCGAAGGTGCTCTCCCTGCTGGACGAGTTGACGCTGACGCTGCCCCGCAAGATCCGCGGCGAGGCGCGCCGCGCGGTCGAGGAGGCCGGCAGGGCGTGGGAGCCGCACCCGGCGGACGTCGTCTTCGACCGGATGGTCGAGGAGTTCAACCGGCCCGGGCGCAGCGGCGGCGCCGGCTTCTACGAGTACGACGAGGACGGCCGGCGCGGTCGCCTCTGGCCGGGCCTGCGCGAGCACTTCGCCCGTCCGGACGCCGAGGTCCCGTTCGAGGACATGAAGGAGCGGATGCTCTTCGCGGAGGCGCTGGACAGCGTGCGGTGCCTGGAGGAGGGCGTGTTGACCTCGGTCGCCGATGCGAACGTCGGCTCCATCCTGGGCATCGGCTACCCGGCCTGGACCGGTGGCGTGCTGCAGTACATCAACGGCTACCAGGGTGGACCGGCCGGATTCGCCGCACGGGCCCGGGAGTTGGCCGCCAAGTACGGCGAGCGGTTCGCCCCGCCGGCGATGCTGGAGCGGATCGCCGCCGAGGGCGGGACGTTCAAGGACTGAGCGGGTCGGGCTAGGCATGACGCCATGACGCCGCGGGCGCCCACCGGCATGGTCGGTGGGCGCCCGCGGCGTCGGTGCTCGAGCCAAGAGGTCACGGTGGCACGGGGTCACCGAGTCACGCGGTGTACCCGCCGTCCACGGCGAGGGCGGTGCCCGTGATGTAGCGGCCGCCGGGGCCCGCCAGGTAGGCCACCGCGTTGGCGATGTCGTCGGCCTCGCCGTACTGACCAAGGGCCGTGAGGTCGCGCTGGACCTCGGCACTGTCGCCGTCGGCCGGGTTCATGTCGGTGTCGATCGGGCCCGGGTCCACGATGGTGGCGGTGATGCCGCGCGGCCCCAGCTCCCGGGCAAGTCCCTTGGTCAGCCCGATGAGTGCGGACTTGGCCGTCGCCTGCAGCACGAAGTTCGGGAACGGCACCCGCCCGTTGAAGCACGAGCCGATGCTGATGATCCGCCCGCCGTCGGTCATGTGGTTGGCGGCGGCCTGGGCGGCCAGGAACACCGAGCGGACGTCCACCGCCAGCACCCGGTCCAGTTCCTCGGCGGACACCTCGGCCAGCGGGCCGTAGGTGAGGAAGCCCGCGTTGTTCACCAGGATGTCGAGGCGGCCCAACTCCCGCACCGTCTGCTCCACCGCTTCCGCCGCGGCGTTCGGCCGGGTCAGGTCGGCCTGGATGGCAACGGCCGTGCCGCCGGCCGCCTCGATCCGCTTGACGACCTGGCGTGCCCCGTCCGCCGCCTGCACGTAGGTGAGTGCGACCGCCGCGCCCTCGTCGGCCAGTCGCCTCGCTATCGCCGCACCGATCCCGCGGCTGCCACCGGTCACCAGTGCCACCTTGCCAGTCAGGTCACTCATCGCTTTCTCCTCCGTTGACGCGGGCGTTGACGTGAGCGGTGCGCTCGTTCACACCGGCATGGTAGAAGTTGCCATCAGTGTCAGATTCAAGGTCGAGTGGCGGTTTCAAGCTCAAGCGTCAGTGTCAGACTCGAGTTGAAGTGGCATCAGGTGAGGGGGAGGACATGCGGATCGGTGAGCTGGCCCGGCGCAGCGGGGTGAGTGAGCGCTCCCTGCGCTACTACGAAACCCAGGAACTGCTGCGCGCCGAGCGCACGCCAGGCGGCCACCGGGACTACGGGGAGTGGGCGGTGGACCGCGTGGTCCGGATCCAGACGCTCTACGCGGCGGGCCTCAACAGCAAGAAGATCGCCCAACTGCTGCCCTGCATGAGGGACACGGACGGCCGCCCGAACGAGATCGCCACCCCGGAGCTGGTCGAGGAGCTCTCCGCGGAGCGCGACCGCATCAACCGCATGATCACCGAACTGGTGCGCTCCCGCGATGTGCTGGACGAAGTGATCGACACGGCCTCGGAGACCGCGACCATCGGGGCGGCGTAGCCCGCCTCGGAGTCGCCAGCCACCAGCGGGGAGGAGAACCCGGATGGAGTTGAGGATCAGCCGGATCGTGGGCGCCGCCGTCGTGTTGGCGGTGGCGGGCGCCGCGCTCGTCGGCTGCGACGGCAAGCAGGCGGTGAGCTGCGGCAAGACGGCCATCACCATCACCGGTGACGTGCAGGACTTGACGGATTCGGCCACCAACGTCGGCCAGTTGACCGACCAGGCGCGTCGTCAACGCACCGCCGACGCGCTCAAGAAGCTGAACGACGATGCCAAGAAGATCCACGCCGGCAGGGACAGCGCCAAGGCGGCCGACAGCCTCTCCAAGGCCGTGCAGAACGCCCAACAGGCCGTGGCGGACGGCAAGCAGCCCGATCTCGGGCCGATAGCTTCTGCGGCAGGTGACTTGAGCAAGGCCTGTGCTTCAGCAGGCTGATGCTGGTGACGATGCGTCAGTCGATGTGATCGGGAAGGGTACTGGACACGGTGAACATGTTGGACGAGGTGCTGAGGGGCAACCGCTACCCCGGGCGCGGTGTGCTGTGGTGCCGGACCGGCGACGGCAGCACGCTCGGCGCCTACTTCCTCACCGGACGCAGCCCCGCATCCCAGGCCCGCACCCTCCATCGCACTCCGCGGGGTGAACTCATCGTCGCCCCATCGGACGACTCACGCGCCCAGGACCACCTGCGCCACTACGTCGCCGCCCGCCAGACCGGAGACTGGCTGGTCTTCGGCAACGGAGAGCAGATCGCCATAGTCGCCAACCGCCTCACCGTGGGCCAGACTCCCACCCTGGCCCTGGACGGCCTGGACTACGAGCCGGACCCGCCGATCTTCACCCCGCGCCTGACCGTCATCGCCGACGGACGTGGCGGCGGCCCGGTCTGGTTCGGCGCTGCGCGGCGCAGCGGCGGTGACCGCGCGGCCACCAACCGGATGACCCTGCAAATCAGCGACCTCCAGCCGGGCCAGGGCGTGCTGATGACCACCTACCGCTCGGACGGGCAGGAGATCGCCACCGGCGAGCCGTTCACCGAAGTGTGTACGGGTGCGGAGAACCGCGGTGCGCTGCTGGAGGAGCTGTGGTCCGCCTGGCGCCGCAGCTGCGGGTCGCCGCAGCCGTCTTCGCGCCGGGCGGGCTGGCGCAGGCCGACATCCGGCAGGCGGAGCCGGGGCCGAGCTGACAGGCCGACCCCCTGCCACCGGCGGACTCCCCGGCCTGGACCCTGCCCCGAGGCGGGTGAAGGCGCCCGTTTAAAAAAAATTCGGTCGATCTCCGGCTACCGTGTCGATCTGCGCCCGCGCCGTTCGACCTGGGGTAGAGAGGGTCGAGAGGCGACCCCCGATCAAGGAGAAGGACGATGGCGAAGTACATGCTGATCATGCGAGGCACGGACGAATCCGTCGCGAAGATGATGGAGACGCCCTTCGAGGAGATGCTCGAGACGGTGGGCCGTTTCAACGAGGAGTTGATCCGGGCGGGCGTGCTCGTCGCCGCCGAGGGCCTGGACGATCCGTCGCAGGGCGTGGTGGTCGACTTCAGCGGGGAGACCCCGGTTGTCACCGACGGCCCGTACGGTGAGACGAAGGAGCTGTTCGGCGGCTTCTACGTGCTCGACGTCGCCTCGAAGGAGGAGGCCGTCGAGTGGGCCAAGCGGCTCCCGTTCTTCCCCGGCTCGAAGGTCGAGGTCCGCCGGGTGCCGGGCATCGAGGAGTTCCCGCAGGACAACGAGTGGATCATCAAGGAGCGGGCGTGGCGCGAGCGGACGGGCCAGCTCTGACACCCGGGGCCTGCGACGGCCCGCCGATCGCCGAGTCGGCGCGGCGGGCCGTCGAGGCGGTCTGGCGGATCGAGTCCGCGCGGATCGTCGGCGCGCTGGCCCGCTACACGGGGGACTTCGCGCTCGCCGAGGACGTCGCGCAGGAGGCGCTGGCGGAGGCACTCGTCTCCTGGTCGCGCGACGGTGCGCCGGCCAACCCGGTGGGCTGGCTGCTGGCGACGGCACGGCGGCGGGCCATCGACGCCTTCCGCCGCAGGTCGGCGCTGGACGAGCGGTACGCCATGCTCGCCGGCCAACTGGCCGACGGTGAGTTCAGCTCGGGCGCGGTGGCCTCGCGGGGCGGGTCCGACGACCTGCCGTGGGATCCCGACCGGGTCGACGACGACGTCCTCGCGCTGATGTTCACGGCCTGCCATCCGGTGCTCGCGCCCGAGGCCCGGGTGGCGCTCACGCTGCGCGTGGTGGGCGGCCTGTCCAGCGAGGAGATCGCCCGGGCGTTCCTGGTGCCCGTGCCGACCGTCCAGGCCCGGATCACCCGGGCCAAGAAGACGATCGCCGCGGCGCACGTGCCGTTCGAACTGCCGCCGTCCGAGGAGCGGCGGGAGCGGCTCGGCGGTGTCCTGAGCGTCCTGTACGTGATCTTCACGGAGGGCTCGACGGCGTCGACCGGCGACCGCCTGCTGCGTACCGACCTCGCGTACGAGGCCGTCCGGTTGGCCCGGATGCTGGCCGCCCTGCTGCCCGGTGAGCCGGAGCTGTCCGGGCTGCTCGCGCTGTTCGAGCTCACCGCCGCGCGCTTTCCGGCGCGTACCGGGCCGGACGGGGAGGCGGTGCTCCTGGAGGACCAGGACCGGCGGCTGTGGGACCGCTCCGCGATCCGTCGTGGTCTGGCCGCGCTCGGCCGGGCCGCGGCGGTCGGGCGGGGCCTCGGACCGTACGGTCTGCAGGCCGCGATCGCCGCCTGCCACGCGGCGGCGCCCTCGGTGGGGGAGACCGACTGGGAGCGGGTCGTGCTCCTCTACGAGGCGCTCGGCCGGGTGGCTCCGTCACCAGTCGTCGAGCTCAACCGGGCCGTGGCCGTCGCGATGGCGAGCGGACCGCAGCAGGCGCTGTCCATGGTCGACGAACTGGTCGCCTCCGGCCGCCTGTCGGGGTCGCACCTGCTCCCGAGTGTGCGCGGCGAGCTCCTGGTCCGCCTCGGCCGGACCGCCGAGGCCCGGGCCGAGCTGGAGCTCGCCGCCCGGCTGTGCGGCAACGCCCGCGAGCGGTCGGTGCTGCTGCGCAAGGCGGCGGAGCTGGGGTGACGGCCTGACGTCTGGCGCCTGGCGTCTGACGCCTGACGCTTGATCAGGACGAGGCGCTGGAGCGGGAACTGTGGCGGCGGTTTCGTGGTTGGCGGGAGTGGACCAGGCCGTGCCGCCCAGAGGCGGGGCCACCCCTCGACGGAGAGTGAACGCCGTGCCTTCCAGCTCCAGTTCCAGTTCCAGTTCCACGAACTCGACCGCGCGTGCCACGAGTGTGCTGGCCCGCCCCTTCACCCTGGGCGGCCTCACGCTCCGGAATCGCATCGTGATGGCGCCGATGACCCGCGAGTTCTCGCCCGGCGGGGTGCCGGGCGCCGATGTGGCGGAGTACTACGCCCGCCGGGCGGCAGGCGGGGCGGGCCTGATCGTCACCGAGGGGACGTACATCGGCCACGACTCGGCGGGGACCAGCGACCGCGTCCCCCGGTTCCACGGCGAGGACGCGCTCGCCGGCTGGAGCGAGGTGGCGCAGGCGGTCCACCGTGCGGGCGGGAAGATCGTGCCGCAGCTGTGGCACGTGGGCATGGCGCGCGCCGCCGGTGCGCCGCCCGTCCCGCAGGCTCCGCAGCTCGGCCCCTCGGGGATCTCCATCGACGGCTCGGCGGCGGGCAAGGCGATGACCTCGCAGGACGTCGACGACGTGATCGCGGCCTTCGCCGCCGGCGCGGCCGCCGCCGAAGCCCGCGGCTTCGACGGCGTCGAACTGCACGGGGCGCACGGCTACCTCATCGACCAGTTCCTGTGGGCCCGGACGAACCAGCGCAGCGACGGCTACGGTGGCGACACCGCCTCCCGGGCCCGGTTCGCCGCCGAGATCGTGGCCGCCTGCCGCCAGGCCGTATCGCCGGACTTCCCGATCATCTTCCGGTTCTCCCAGTGGAAGATGGGCGCCTACGAGGCGAAGATCGCCGAATCGCCGCAGGAGCTCGACGCGCTCCTCACCCCACTCGCCGAGGCGGGCGCCGACGCCTTCCACTGCTCGACCCGCCGGTTCTGGCTGCCGGAGTTCGACGGCTCGGACCTCAACCTCGCGGGCTGGGCGAAGAAGGTCTCCGGCAAGGCGACGATCAGCGTCGGCTCGGTCGGCCTCGACGTCGACTTCACCAAGGCGCTGTTCCAGGGTGAGCGCTCCAGCGCCACGGACATCGCGGCACTGCTGGACCGGCTGGAGCGCGACGAGTTCGACCTCGTCGCGGTCGGCCGCTCCATGCTGGGCGACCCCGAGTGGGCCGCGAAGATCCTCAGCGGCCGCGCCGACGAGCTCAAGCCCTTCGACCTGCGGGCACTCGGCACCCTGTACTGAGTCGACGGTCCCGGTCCGCGTCGGCTACGTCCCCACCCCACTCGGCCAGTTCGGCGCCTCGACGACGGTTGCGGTGCTATGGCGAGACCAAGCCGGTCTCGTACGCCGTGATCACCAGATGCACCCGGTCCCGCACCCCCAACTTCGTCATCAACCGGGCCACGTGGATCTTCGCGGTGCCCGGCGCGATGCCCAGTCGCGTCGCGATCTCCTGGTTGGACAAGCCGCGCCCGACGAGCGTCAGCACCTCGCACTCCCGCTCGGTGATGGCGTCCAGCCGTGGCCCGTGCCTTCGGCGCCGCCCCGCGAACTCCTCGATCAACTGCCGCGTCACGCTCGGCGCGATCAGGCCGTCGCCCGCCGCGACCAGCCGGATCGCACCGAGCAGCTCCGGCACCGGCATGTCCTTCACCAGGAATCCGCTGGCCCCGGCTCGCAGCGAACCGAACACGTTCTCGTCGTCGTCGAACGTGGTCAGGACCAGCACTCGGGTGTCGGTCGCCTGACTCGTGATCAGCCGGGTTGCCTCGATGCCGTCGACGCCCGGCATCCGGAGATCCATCAGCACCACATCCGGTGCGAGTTCACGCACCACCCGCACCGCCTCCGCGCCGGTGCCAGCCTCGCCCACCACCTCCAGGTCCGGCGTCCGCGAGATCGCCAACTTCAGGCCCGCGCGGACCAGTTCCTGATCGTCCACCAGGACCGTCCGCACCCTCATACCGGCAGCCTCGCGCTCACCCGGAAGCCGCCCTCCGGCCGCACCTCCGCGCTGAACCGGCCCGCCAGCAGCTCGACCCGCTCGCGCATCCCCGCGATGCCGTAGCCGCCGCCGTCCCCGTCCCCATCCCCGGAAGGCGCCCCGCCCCGCCCGTCGTCCAGCACCTCGATCGCCAACTCCGCCTCCCCGTAGTCCACCGACACCCAGCAGCGCCGCGTGTTCGCGTGCCGCACCACGTTGGTCACCGACTCCTGCACGATCCGGAAGGCGGAGAGCTCGACCTCCGGCGCCAGCGCCCGCCGCCGGCCCTGCCAGCGCACGTCCACCCGCACACCGGACTGCGCCGCGGTCTTCGCCAGCCGGTCCAGGTCCGCCAACCCCGTTGCCGGGCCGGCCTCGTCATGCCGCAGCGTGCCGAGCATCCGACGCAACCCGGCCAGCGTCTGCCGGCTGGTCGCCTCGATCACGCCCAGTGCCTTGTCGACCTCCGCCGGGTCGTCCCCGGCCAGCCGGGCCGCCCCGGACTGGATCGCGATCACGCCGATGCTGTGGGCCACCTCGTCGTGCAACTCCCGTGCGATCCGCAGCCGTTCGCCCTGGACGGCCTGGACGCGCAGACTCTGCGCGTACTGGCGGCGCTGCCGCAGCGAGTTGCCGATCGCCCAGGAGACCACCGTGGCCGAGGCGATCGGAATCGCCGTGTGCGGCGGCGCCAACCAGGTGCCCGTGGCTCCGCGCCAGCCGCACACCTCCACGGCCAGCGCTCCCAGGACCAGCGCGGCCGTGCGCAGTCGGAGCGGGGTGATGGCCGCGATGTGGAGCAGCAGGAGGTCGGTGATCCCGAGGAAGAGCGGCCAAGGCGACCGCCCGAGCGCCACGGTGACCAACGAGGCGGTCAACACCACGCCCAGCACCGGCTCCGGCCACCGGCGGGCGAATCCAAGCGGCGCAGCCATCACGCACGACAGCACCGTCCAGAGCCACCCCGCCCCCCGGAACGCCGCCGGTTGCCGGACGGCGATCTCCACGGCGAGCGCGGCGGCCGCACACCACAGGAGCGCGCTCCACGCCCAGAACGGGACGCGTTCGAGCAGCGGGGGACGCGGCATGGTTCGATCCACGCCGCTGATCGTAGCCACCCGCCCGGCGACCGCCATCGGCGCGCAGACGTATGCCCGCGGGCATACGCCGGGCCCGCAAGATCGGCTCCGCGCGGGACGCCGACCCGCCCTGCAGCGCGGGACCTTGGAGGCACAACCCGTCAACTCCCAACAGGAGCACTTGTGCACCCGAGCACGTCCGCCGCCCGGTCGGTCGGCCTGAACAAGGTCTACGGCGCGGGGGAGACCAGGGTGGTCGCCCTGGACAACGTCAGCGTCGAGTTCCGGCACGGCGAGTTCGCCGCGATCATGGGCCCCTCCGGCTCCGGCAAGTCCACCCTGATGTACTGCATGGCCGGCCTGGACTCGGTCAGTTCCGGCTCCGCCGCCATCGGCGAAACCGAGATCACCACTCTCAAGGAGGCGCAGCTGACCCGCCTGCGCCGGGACCGGATCGGCTTCGTCTTCCAGGCCTTCAACCTGCTGCCGACCCTGACCGCGCTGGAGAACATCACGCTGCCGCTGGACATCGCCGGTCGCGAGCCCGACCAGGAGTGGCTGGCCAAGGTGGTGGCGGCCGTCGGCCTGGGCGAGCGGCTGGAGCACCGGCCGAGCCAGCTGTCCGGCGGCCAGCAGCAGCGCGTGGCGGTGGCCAGGGCGCTCGCCACCCGACCCGAGATCATCTTCGCCGATGAACCCACCGGCAACCTGGACTCCCGCTCCGGTGCCGAGATCCTCACCTTCCTGCGCAACTCGGTCCGCGAACTCGGCCAGACCGTTGTGATGGTCACCCACGACCCGGTCGCGGCGGGCTACGCGGACCGGGTGGTCTTCCTGGCCGACGGCCGGGTCGTCGACGAGCTGACCGCACCGACGGCCGACGCCGTGCTGGACCGGATGCGCCGCTTCGAGGCGAAGGGCCGGACCAGCTGATGTACCGCATCGCACTGCGCAATGTGCTCGCGCACAAGGGCCGGCTGCTGATGACCGCGCTGGCCGTGCTGCTCAGCACCGCCTTCGTGGCCGGCACCATGATCTTCGCCGACTCGGTCGGGGCCTCCTTCAAGAACAGCATCTCGGTGAGCTACACGGGCATTGCGGTCCAGGTCACCGACACCGCCACCGGTCCGGGCTCGGGACCGAAGGACCGCATCGGCGCAACCGCCCCGCTCACCGACGCCACCCTGCGGGCGCTGGCCGACCTGCCGGGCACCGCGACCGCACGCGGCATCGTCACCGGGTTCGCCGGACTCGCCGATCCGCACGGCGGCCTGATCGGCCGTCGGGGCGACACCTACGGCACCAACTGGTCGCCGGGGCCGGGCGGTCTGGACGCCAGGTACCCGATGCTCCAGGGCGCCGGGCCGACCGACGCGCACGGCATCGCCATCGACCGGACGACGGCCGCCAAGCAGCACTTCAAGGTCGGCGACACCCTCCGGCTGGCCGTCACCGGCCCGGTCACGCAGGTGACGGTGACCGGGATCTTCAGCACCGACGACCCCGAAGTGACGGCGGGCGGCTCCCTGGTGCTCCTCGACACCGGCACCGCGCAGCTCTACTACGGCCAACCGGGCCGGTACGGGGCCATCGCGCTCACCGCCAAACCCGGCATCAGCGAGGACCAGTTGGCCGCCCAGGCCGCCCGCGCGGTTCCGCACGGCCGCAACATCAAGACCGAGACCGTCAGCCAACTCCGCTCCGACCAGAGCACGTTGGTGGAGAAAGCGAGCAAAACCCTGGAGATCGTGCTGCTCTGCTTCGCAGGAATCGCGCTCTTCGTCGGGATCTTCCTGATCGCCAACACCTTCAGCATGCTGATCGCCCAGCGCACCCGGGAGTTGGCGCTGCTGCGGGCGCTCGGTGCGAGCCGGCGCCAGGTGCGCCGCTCGGTGCTGATCGAGGCGCTGCTGGTGGGCGGCGCTACCTCGGCACTGGGCCTGCTGCTCGGCATCGGCGTCGGCAGTGTGGGATCCTGGGGCAGCCAGGTGATGACCGGCACGCTGGTGGTCTCGCCCACGACCGTGCTGACCACCCTGCTCACCGGTGTGCTGGTGACCGTGGTCTCCGCCCTGCTGCCGGCCGTGCGGGCCTCCCGGGTCGCCCCGGTGGCCGCGCTCAACGGCATCGAGGCGCCGGCCACCCAGCGCAGCCTGGTGCTGCGCAACGGCGTCGGCCTGGCACTGGCCGGGCTCGGACTGACGGCCCTACTGCTAGGGAGCGCCTGGCACGGCAGGAATGCGTTGTACCTGGTTGCGCTGGGTGCGGTGGTGTTGATGATCGGCGTGCTGGTGCTGACGCCGCTGCTCTCCCGACCGGCGATCGCGCTGGTCGGGCCGCTCTGCGGACGGCTGTTCGGGATCAGCGGCCGACTGGCCCGGCGGAACGCGGTGCGCAACCCCCGCCGCACCGCCGCCACCGCCTCCGCGCTCACCATCGGGATCGCCCTGATCAGCGGGCTGACGGTGATCGGCGGCTCGATGACCAGCGCCATCGACCAGCAGGTGACCGAGGGCATGCGAGCCGACTACCGGGTCAACGCGTCGTTCGGCCAGCCGCTTTCGCCCGCCGCCCTCGCCGCGGTCGCCTCGGCGCCCGGGGTCGCGGCCACCGAGCCGTTGGACGCGGAGATGCTGAAACTGCCGGGCGGAGGCTCCGACCCGCTGGCGGTCACCGGGGTGGACCCGGCAGGGCTGGACCGGCAGATGGTTCCCAAGATGGTGAGCGGATCGACGGCGGCCCTCGGGCAGGGGCAGCTGCTGGTCGAGCAGGCCTCCGCGAGCCGGTCCGGCTGGACGGTCGGCAGCAGCCTCCATGTGGTCTACCCGGACGGCACACCAGGGGAGTTGACGATCGGCGGCATCTACCGGACCTCCGACCTGGAGGGTCCGAGCCTGGTGAGCGAGGCGGTGCTGAGCCCGCACCTCGCGCAGCCGTCCTATGCCGCCGTGCTGGTGAGGGGCACGGGCGGAGCCACCGCGCAGCTGCAGCAGGCTCTGCGGGACGCCACCGGCGACAATCCGCTGATCCAGGTGCAGTCCCGCCACGACCTCCAAGAAGCGTACGCCTCGCGGATGTCCCTGCTGATCGATGTGATGTACGGGCTGCTGGGGATGGCCGTGGTGATCGCCGTGCTGGGCGTGGTCAACACGCTGACCATGTCGGTCTTCGAGCGCCGCCGCGAGATCGGCCTGCTCCGGGCCGTCGGCCTGGACCGGCGCGGGATCCGGCGGATGCTACGGCTGGAGTCGGTGGCCATCGGTACCTTCGGTGCGGTGCTCGGCATCACGATGGGTGTGCTGATGGCCTGGGTGGTGGTGCGGATGTCCAAGGACGCGGTGAGCGATCTGACCACCGTGGTGCCGTACGGCCGGCTCGCCGCCTACGTCCTCGGCGCGGGCGCGGTGAGCCTGCTGGCGGCCCTCTGGCCGGCCCGGCAGGCGACCCGGCCGAGCGTCCTCGACGGGATCGCGACCGACTGACGGGGCGTCGGCTTGCACGTCGTCAGTCACTGGACTTCGGGGGACGTCTGCGACCGGGCCGCCCGCCGGGCTACGGGTGCGCGGCGGGTGCGGCACCGCTGCTGCGCATGCCGAGCCGGCGGGCCAGCTCGTCCTCACCGGCCGAAGTCAGGTGCAGAGCACGGGTATTGGCTGCCCGGGTGATCCATCCGGCGGTGCTGAAGACATCGAGCAGGTCCGCGCCGAGACGCCCGGCCAGGTGGTGCCGTTGCTCGGTCCAGTCCAGGCAGAAGCTCAGCAGCGGGCGCTCCTGATCGTCGGCGAGGTGGCTCTCCGGCACCCCGAGGCCGGTCAGCACCGGTATCGCGGCCGGGCCGAGCCGATACGGGTGCTCCGACTCCGCGGTCTGATCGGCAGTCGGCTCGGTGCCACCCACGGGGACCAGCGCGCCGCTGTTCAGCAGGGCCTCGGTGATGGTGACCCCGAGCAGCCCGGCGGTGTGGTCGTAGCAGACGCGAGCCCGCCGCAGCGCCGCACTGCGGCTGCTGGCGCGGAGCGTCCGCGCCACCGGCTGGGCAGGGGCGAGCGCGGCCAGGCTCTCCATCAGCTCGGCGATCCGGCGGTCGGCGAGCTCGTAGTAGCGGTTCCGCCCCGACGGCCGGACGGTGATCAGCCCGGCCCGGCTGAGCCGGTTCAGCTGGGTGCTGGCGGCCTGGGGAGTGACGCCCGCGTGCTCCGCCAGCACGCTCGCGGGCAGGCTGCCGCCTCCGGCGAGCGCCATGAGGATGCGGGCACGGGTGCCGTTGGCGAACAAGCCCGCCACCCGGGCGATGTCGGGTTCGCCGGTGCGCGCGGGGGAGGTCATGCGGTCATTGTCACCCGGGCACACTTCCACCGGCATGGAGGTGATTCGCTGCCATGGTCGGGGCATGAACGAGACAGTCCACGCCGTGCCGCCACCCGGGAGGCCGACGCCGCAGCCCGCGACGTCGGGCGCCCGGCTTCGTCGACGCGTGCTGGCGGCGACCGGTGTCAGCTATGTCGTCGTCCTGCTGGACGCGTCGATCGTGAACGTCGCACTGAACGGCATCTCCGGCAGCCTAGGCACCGGAATCGACGGCCTGCAGTGGGTGGTGAACGCCTACACGCTCGCCTTCGCCGGCCTGCTGCTGACCGGCGGCACCCTGGCGGACCGCTGGGGCGCCCGCCGGGCCTATCTGGCGGGCCTGCTGCTGTTCACCGCCGCATCCGCCGGCTGCGGCCTGGCGACCGGCCTTCCGATGCTGGCCGCCGGCCGGGCGGTACAGGGCCTTGGCGCAGCGGTCCTGGTACCGGCCGCCCTCAAACTGATCAACCAGGCCCATCCCGAGCCCGAGCTGCGAGCCCGGGCGATCGGGATCTGGATGTCGCTCGGCGCAGTCGCCATGGCCGCGGGGCCGTTGATCGGCGGCGGCCTGATCAGCTGGCTCGGCTGGCGCAGCATCTTCTTCGTCAATGTGCCCATCGGGCTGGCCGGAGTGTGGCTGGCGCGGACCCTTGCCGACCAGCCGGCCCGGTCGCTGCCGCAGCGCCTGGACCTGGTCGGGCAGGGGAGCGCGGTCGTAGCGCTCGGCCTGCCGATCGCCGCGCTCATCCAGGGCCGCGACTGGAGCCCGCCGCTGCTGTGGGCAGCCGTGGCGGCGGCCGCCGTGGCCGCGGCCGCCTTCATCGTCACCGAGAGCCGCAGTCCGCACCCGATGCTCCCGCTGTCGCTGTTCCGCGGCCGCGTGTTCGCGGGTTCCACGGTGGTCTCCGCGACCTCGGCGCTGGTCTTCTACGGTCTGCTGTTCGTCTGCGGCCTCTACTTCCAGCAGATCCGCGGCTACTCGCCGTTCCAGGCCGGGCTGGCGCTGCTGCCGCTGACCGCCACGGTCGCCGTCGGCGGCTTCGGCTCCGCCCGGGCGGCGCGGCTGCTCGGTCCGCGCTGGTCCATGTGCGCGGCCTTCGGCGGTTACGCGCTCGGGGCGCTGGGGCTGCTCGGCGCCACCCGCAGCTCGCCGTACTGGTTGGCGCTCGCGCCGATGGCGGTGATCGGGCTGGCCGGCGGATTCATCTCCCCGGCCGCCACCGCACCGGCCCTGGGCACCGTCGACACGGACCGCGCGGGCATCGCCGCGGCCGCGCTCAACACCGCCCGGCAGTCCGGATCGGCGGTCGGCGTCGCCGCCTTCGGCACACTCGTCACCATCGTCCACCCCTTCACCCGTGGACTGCACGCCGTTCTCTGCGCGATCACCTTCGCTTCCATCGCCGCGGCGGCCGTATGGGCGTACACCTGGCGGCGGTCACGCTAGGCCCAGGAACTCACCCGGCTCACCGAGCATTCCAGGCAGCACGGTTGCGTGGGCGTGGTCGGGTTAACCCCCAACGGCCCAGGGTGGCTTCCCCATTGGCCCGGACCGGAGCGCCCGGTGAGACTGGCGCTTGCGCGCCCCGCCCGCGCGATTCCGTCCTCACACCGAGCCGATCGGGCCACCATGACCACCACCGCAGCCGCTCCCACCACCCCCGTCACGCGAGCCAGGAACGGCGCACGGGTGAGCTGGAGCGTCGTCCTGCTGACCTCCCTCGCAGTAGTCGGGTACGCCGTTGGAAGCTACGCCGATGTCGAACTCCCCATCAGAGCGGGGCACCAGGGGTTGGCCGCGACCTACGCCGAGCGCCCGATCGCCATCCAGGCCGCCTTCTACCTCCACATCGGGATGGCCGCGCTCGCGCTGCTGGTCGGCCCGTTCCAGTTCTTTACCGTGCTGCGCGAACGGTTCCCGGCCGTGCACCGCTGGAGCGGCCGGCTCTACGTCCTCGGGGTCGGTGTCGGATCGGTGGCCGCGTTCGTCATGTCCTTCTTCAACTCGGCGGCCTTCGACGGCTTCTTCGGGTTCGGCGGCCTCGCCGTGCTCTGGGCCTGGACCACCTGGCGCGGATACCGGGCCATCCGCGAGCGCGACGTGCCCAACCACCGTGCCTGGATGATCCGCAGCTTCGCCATCACCTACGCCGCCGTGACGCTCCGAGCCTGGCTCGGTGTCCTCATCGCCCTCCAACTGGCCACCGCGCACGGAACCGTCGACGGCACGCGCGTCTTCGACAACGCCTACGCCCCGCTGCCCTTCCTGGCCTGGCTGCCCAATCTCGTCGTCGCCGAGTTCCTCATCCGCCGGCGCGGACTTCCCTCCTACCGGCTCACCCCGTCTGAGGTCTGACACGCCGTCATGCGGGCTGCGCCGGTGAGCGCACACGTCGTTCTGCCAGCCCGCCGAGAAAAGCCGTTGCGAGTGACCCGTACCGGATGTCTGACTTGATCAGCCACCGATCATGGGACGGAACATGAGCATCTCGCTGCCAACCCCCTCGTTGCACACCGCTCGTCTTCGACTGCGTGCCTTCGAAGACGCGGACGCGGACGACCTCTTCGCACTCCACAGCAACGCCTACGTGCTGCGCTACTGGGACTCGCCGCCGTGGAGCGAACGCGGGCGTGCCGAGAAGTTCATCACGGCCTGCCGGCAGATGGCACAGGAGGGCACCGGGGCACGGCTGGCCGTGGATCGTGTCTCCGACGGGGCGTTCATCGGCTGGTGCAGCCTGAGCGGGTGGAATCCGGACTACCGCAGCGCGTCGCTCGGCTACGTATTCAACGAGGCAGCGTGGGGCCACGGCTACGCGACCGAGGTCGCGCGCGCTCTGCTGCGGTGGGCATTCGACACGCTGGACCTCAACCGCGTCCAAGCCGAGGCCGATACACGCAACGTGGCATCCGCCCGCGTGCTGGAGAAGCTCGGCTTCGTGCGTGAAGGGACGCTGCGGGAGGACTGCGTCGTCAACGGCGAGGTCTCAGACTCGTGGGTCTACGGGCTGCTCAGGCGGGAGTGGCAGCCGTCGTCCGAGCCGGCTCCCGCCCACTGAGTTGCCGCTCGCTCAGTTGACCTGGCCGGCAGGCCGCACGACGAGGCTGCTGATGTCCACGCCTTCGGGTTGGTTGACAGCGAAGAGGATCGTCTCGGCGACCTGCTCGGGGTCAGTGACGGTGCCGCCTCGGGGCAGCCACCGCGCTCGTCCCAGAACGGGGTGTCCACGACCCCCGGGGCCACGAGGGTGACGCCAACGCCGTCCTTGGCCACCAGGAGCCGGACGTTCTCGACCAGGGCGTGCGCGGCCCACTTGGTGACGGAGTACAGGTTGCCGGGCGTGTTCCTGATGCCCGCGACCGAACCGACGATCACGATCCGGCCCTTGGACTCCCTGAGGTGCGGCAGTGTCTCCCGCACCAGCAGAGCCGGGCCGAGGACGTTGGTGAGGACCATGGCACGCATCGCCTGAGGGTCGTGGTCCTCGAGGGTGCCGGGCAGGGAGAACCCGGCGTTGGCGATCACCGTGTCCAATCGGCCCCAGTGGCTCGTGACTTGACGAACGGCCGAGGCGACATGGCTCTCGTCACTGGTGTCACCGCTGATGGTCAGCAGTCGCTCCCCCGCTCCGGTGGAGGCAGCGAAAGCGGCCAGCCGATCAGCATCGCGGCCGGTGATCGCCACGCGGTGACCCTGCTTGATCAGAGCACGGGTCGTGGCCGCACCGATTCCACTCGAACCACCGGTGATCAACGTGACAGGTTCCATGGGACGGCTCCTCACTGGTGACGGCATCGGCGACGCGTCGGGCTGCTGGGACAGACGAAAGCCGGCTGTGAGGTCGGTCGGAGGACACCTCAGCCGTGCCACCGACGGTCAACTGCTGTTGTCGGCCCCGATGCTACTACGCTGCGGAAACCTGTCGACGGAGCCAGTGTGCTGTCGTCGAACGGGCCCACAGCGGACTCGTCGGCCTGGCTGGGGAGTTGAGCACGGTGAGTGGATCGCTGCCCTGTCCGGTCTGACAGGGCAGCGGAGTTCGGATGGGGCGGGAATGACTGGGTATCACGAGTAGCTCTCTGTGGCTGGGATGTGGACGCGGACCTGTGGGATGCCGAGCTCGACCTTGCGGCGGTCGAAGTGCTCCTCGAACTCGGCCCACTCATCGCGCGTGGTCTCGCGGTATTCGTCCTCCGGGCGGACCTGGCGCCGCTGTGCCAGGTGCTCCTGGTAGTGCCGAATGACGTCCTCGTCGAACACCGCCAATGGCGGAGTCGGGTATTGGAACTGTCCGAATGCCTGCCCCATCCGACTTCCCGGGACGGCTGGTTCGCGGCGTAGACGGCCCGGTCGCCGGCTGATGCCTTCTGGGCAACCGGGAAACCCACGCGACCGCTGTCGGCAGGTGATGCGAGACTCGGCCGCATGAAGCCCAATGATCCTAAAGACGACCTGCACCGCTACCTCAAGGCGGCCCGCGAAGCCATCATCTGGAAGCTGGACGGATTGTCCGAGTACGACGTCCGCCGCCCCCTGACGCCGACTGGCACCAACCTCCTCGGCCTCGTCAAGCACCTCGCCAGTGTCGAGCTCGGGTACTTCGGCCCGACTTTCGGCCGTCCGCACAACGAATCCCTCCCCTGGCACGAGGAGGACTCCGAGCCCAACTCGGACATGTGGGCACCCGCCGACGAGTCGCGCGAGGATATCCTCAGCCTCTACTACCGCGCCTGGGCGCACGCGGACGCGACGATCGAGGCGCTGCCGCTCGATGCGATGGGCCACGTCGCGTGGTGGGGCGACGACGGCGACGTGACGCTTCAGCGGATCATGCTGCACATGACGGCCGAGACGAACCGTCACGCCGGCCACGCCGACATCGTCCGCGAGCTGATCGACGGCAAGGTCGGCATGCGGGAGACCAACAGCAACATGGACGGCGGCGACGAGGCCTGGTACCAGGAGTACTGGAACAGGCTGGAGGCGTCCGCCAAGGAGGCCCAGGCCAAGCCGAGCTGAGTTCGTCGCAACGAGAAGAGGAAGTGCAGATAACGGTGCAAGGTCGCCCGGACAGTCCCTAGTCGTCCGCTCGGACCGGGAGCAGCCAGCGGACGGGCCGTATCTGCCGGAGGCCTTCACCGCCAGCCGAGGCCCGATCGTGGCGGATCTCCGCGAAGGGCCTCATCCGCCAGTGCGAGGACGACCTGATCGAAGCAAGGTTCGCCGGGTAGCGGACTCACCTCGGTGTCGCAGAACACCACCGGAATGCCGCGCTGCTCGGCATGTTCGGCGACGACGTCGATGGCGGCCGCCTTGAGCTCCACCAGGTACACGTCCGCGTCCACTTCCGCGAGTTCGGCCTGCAGCCGGTTCCGGTCCGCAAGGGCACCTGTGGCGTGGACCACACAGGTGCCGTATCTCGTCCGCAGGTGGTCGATCATTCCAGGCAGCAGGTGTGGTGCGGCAGTTGTGAAGAATGCGACGCGACGCCCCGACACGTCCGAGACCGGTCGCGGACGAAGTGCGGCCGCGATCAGCGGAACGTCCCGGATCTGGCGGAGGGCCGTGCGCATGGCCCGGACATCGAGCTGCGGATCCGGCAGGGTGAGAACCACCAGGTCGGACACCAGGAGGCGGTACGCGCCCAGATAGCCGAGCACCCGGTCGGGGTCCTGCTCGCCCCCGACCACCAGGATCCGCCGGCGCACCTCCACCGGTGGCAGGACGGTCCCGCTGCCCTCGAACAGAACGAGATCCGGCGAGAGCTGCGCCGCCATCTCGGCCGCCGCCTCGACGTTCGAGGCGAACGGAGCGGCCGCGAAGCCGCCGCCGCAACGTCGTGCCCCTACAGTGGCCACTCCGGCGAGTACCGCGTCCTCAATGTAGTCGGACGCGGCGTGTCGGCCAGAGCGGGACAGCGCCAGGAGGTCGGTCAGGCCCGGTGGAGCGGTCACCACCTCGGGGGCGGCAGGGCCGCCGCGGCCCATGGCGACGACCACGACGTTCCACCGCCCGGCCAGCAAGCGCGCGGTGTGCCCGCTCACGGCGGTCTTACCGATGCGCTTGCCCGTGCCGGCGATGCCGATGGACGGGAGCGCGAACGGAGCCAGCCGTGGCGGTTCGAAGTAGAAGTCCGCTCCCATGTACGCGACTCCGCACGCCATCGCGCGAACCGCGTACGCCATCCGCTCCGGACCGCCGACCACCGGCTCGTCCGACAAGTCGAGGACCAGATCGGCCCCGCAGGCTGACACGGCGTCCGCGATGGTCCCGGTCAGGAGCGGCGCGCCGAAGTCCGGTGTCCCCCGCAGCTTTTCGGCCCCGCCGACGAGCATGGCACCCACTACCCGGCAGGGCAGTGTGCTCAGCGTTTCCCGGACCACCTCGGGATAGTGCTCCCCGTCAACCAGGGCGAGGACCCGCTTTCCCGCCAGGGGTGACGTCAGTCCGCCGATCATGTGACCTCCGGGGAGCGGGCCGTGGCCAGGGTGATCGGCGACTACTATCTCGCCGTTGACGTCGCGCTCCACGGCTGGAGGCGCACAGTGTGGCGCGGCCGAGCCGGGTGGTCAAGGACACTGACCCGAACGAGGGTTGTCGCGGCCTACGATCGGGCTCGCCAGTCACGTCCAGGTCCTGCCACGAGTGAGGCTGCGGCGCGGCGAGCTGGCCCAGCTGCTCTTGGCCGGGTCAGCTCACCATGCTCGCTGACCGCTCGTCAGTTCTGGCTCAAGCGGATGCCGGCGATGACGGACTTGCCGCGGGTGGGGCGGGACTTGACGCCCCAGGCGTCGCTGAGGGATTCGACGAGGAGGAGGCCGCGGCCGGTTTCGGTGTCGGGGGCGGGGCGCTTGAGCGTGGGGTGGGTGGGGGAGGGGTCGGAGACGGCGAGCCAGTAGTGGCCGTCGGCGGTCCAGAAGGAGAGCTCGATCAGCTCGTCCTCGTCGGGGTCGGCGCCGTGGCGGATGGCGTTGGTGACGAGCTCGGTGGTGAGGAGGCGGAGCTCGTAGGAGAGTTGCGTGGGGCAGTGGTCGGGGAGCGCGTCGGCGATCGCGCGCCGGGCGCGCGGGACGGACGCGGGCTCGGAGGGGAAGCGCCAGTGGCGGGGAGGGCGGGGACGGCGACCGTGGCGGTGGGTGCGGTGAGCGAGGTTCCGGGCATGGCTGACTCCTGGTCAGGGCGCGGGGGTGGTTGTGCTGTTGGTTGCGACGGCGCTGCCGGTGGCCTGCCTCCCTGGGCGCGGGCATACCGCTCCCAGGGAGGGCGGGCATGCTCGCGCGGTGCACTTCCGGCGTAGCCGTATGTGACTTGCGTGATACTTACGGTAGAGCATCGGGGAAACATGTTCCACCGGATCCGCCGAGATGGACCAGTGATCCGGAATCGGGGCACACTGGGCGCCATGCACGGAGAGGGGACACATGCCACCCAGGAGTAATCCGACGGCCCGTCAGCAACGCCTCGGAGTCGAGCTTCGCAAGCTGCGTGAGGCTGCAGGGATGTCCACGGAGCAGGCAGCCGCGGTGCTGGCCACGAACCGGACCGTGATCACGAACACCGAGGCGGGTCGACACGGCATCAGCCCCGAGCGGGTACGGCGATTGGCGTGCAACTACGACTGCACGGACTCGGCGTTGGTCGAGGCGCTCGTGCGAATGGCTAGCGATCGCACGGTTGGATGGTGGGAGGAGTACCGGGGGATCCTGCCGCCGACGTTCCTGGACATCGCCGAACTTGAGTGGTTCGCGCGGCGGCTCCGGATGAGCACCATGACTCACATCCCGGGTCCATTCCAGACGGAGGCGTACGCACGCGCCCTGTTCGCGGCGGCGATTCCAGAGCTTCCGCCAGAGGAGTTCGATACTCGGGTGGCGCACCGAGTTCAACGGCGCCAGGTGCTTGATCGAGTCGACCCACCATCGTACGTGGCCATAATTCATGAGGCAGCGCTGCGCATTGAGGTTGGTGGCCGGAAGGCACTGCGCGATCAGTTGTGGAACATCTTGGAACTGTCTGAGCGGGACACCGTTACGATTCAGGTCATCCCGTTCTCGGCGGGAGCGTTCCCCGGCTCGGGGCAGACCATTCTCTATGCCGCAGCTGATGTACCGAGTCTGGACGTCGTGCAACTTGACCGTGCGATCGTCGCAGAGTTCCTGCATGTTGAAGCGCAACTGCGAAAGTTCGCGCTCCAGTTGGATCAGATGGAGCGGGTTGCGTTGTCGCCTGAGGAGACCCGTAGCCTGATCCACAGCATCGCACGCGAGCTATAGGAGACACACCAATGTCCGACATCACTTGGGAGCCCCCGTTCTGCCAGGACTCTGGCAACTGTTTCCGCCTCGGTACCGACACCGACGGCAACGCCTTCATCGCCGTCAACGGCCAGGAGCAGCACGCCATCTCCGACTCCCTCGGCGCCCTCCGTACCCTCATCCTGGACATCAAGGCGGGCAAGGCAGACCATCTGCTGTAGCTGTCAGCAGCAAGCCGGGGCGGGCGTCTATGCCGTAGCCCCGGCTCGTCCCAATGGAGGCGCACTGATGCCCGACATCACGTGGGAAGACCCGTTCTGTGCCGAAGGCAACTCCTGCTTCCGCCTCGGCACCGACCCCGCCGGCAACGCCTACATCGCCGTCAACGGCCAAGAGCAGCACACCATCTCCGACTCCCTCGCCGCCCTGCGCACCCTCATCCTGGACATCAAGGCAGGCAAGGCGGACCACCTCCTCTAGCATCCGCCCTTCAGTTGGATCCGACTGAGCCGGGTTGATCGAGGTTTGTGGTGGGTCATGGTCGTGTGTGGCTCTGGGCGAGCCAGCTCTGTCCGGGTCCGCTCCGCGAGCTGCGGCCGATCAGGTGCTGCGCGAGATGACCATGATGTATTCGCAGGGAGCGTTCGTTCGGTTGGCGAAGCCGTGGTCTGCGTCGGCTCGGAGGAACAGGGAGTCGCCTGCGTTCAGGGTCTCGCTGATCCCGCCGACCGCGACGGTGAGGGTGCCTTCGAGTACCACGAGTTGTTTCTCCGTGCCTGGCGGATACGCGGGCAGGAGCCCGGTGGAGACCTGCGCGGGAAGGTAGTGGACGACCATCTCGGCTCGTCCCGCACCCGGGGCCGCTGACACGATGTGCCGCTCGAAGCCGGTTTCCGGGTCACGGAAAACGGGGCGATCGTTCTTGCGCATGACAATGGCCACGCCGGACGTGGCAGCGGCCGGCGCGCCGATCAGGTCCGAGAGCGACACCTCGAGCGCGTGGGCGATCCTGGACGCGACGCCGATCGTCGGGCTTTTCTCGCCGCGTTCGACCTTGGACAGCATCGCCCGGCTGACCGACGACCGTGTGGACAGCTGCTCCAGTGTCAGACCCGCCTCCTCGCGGTGCCGCCGCACGTTACCGCCGAACGCGCCGGCCAGATCGTCACCTTGCTGCTGTCCGGCGGTGTTTCCGTCTTGCTCGACCACCGTGCTCCTCGATCGATGGGTACCTCGCTGCCCACAAGTGTATGGTTTCTTCTAAAGGAGATCTGATCTTCTATCGGAGATGCACGATGTGCGCCCGACATGACGGAGGGGTTCCATGCGTTTGATCTCAAGTGGCCGGCACCATGCCACGTTCGAGTTCGGCGATCTGCAGGTGGTCTCGTTACGAGACGGGTACATCGACATGCCGCCGACACGGCTCCGCGACGAGGACGGGTGCCCGCTCGATGAGCTGCCGGCCGCCGTCCCGCTTGTCGGCGACAACTTGCGGCTGTCGGTCAACGCCTTCTTCGTCACCGACGGCACGCGGTCGCTCCTCATCGACACCGGCGCGTCCAACGCCTGGCACGACCCCACCATGGGGCTGATCTACGACGCGCTCGACGAAGCGGGGATCGACCGCGCGCATGTCACCGATGTGGCCATCACCCACAAGCACGAAGACCACGTGAGCGGCCTGATCGCGCCGGACGGTTCAGAGGCGTTCACCAAACTGGAGCGCGTGTGGATCGGCGCGGGCGACACCTCGGTGTTCACGGGGCGGCTGGAGCCGATCCGCGACCGGGTCGTACCCGTGTCGGAGAAGGTCGCGATCAACGACTGGACCACCGCGATCCCGACACCGGGCCACACGCCCGGTCACACCGTCTACCACGTCAGGAGCGGCGCCGGCCACCTTCTCGCCTGGGGCGACACCGTTCACGTTCCCACGCTCCAGTTCGATCAGCCGAACGTGTCCTGGGAGCTCGACGGCAACCAGTCCCAGGCCCGCGCCGCGCGAGCAGCCCTCCTCGAACAACTGACCCAGCCACACCACTTCGTAGCCGGCGCCCACCTCGACTCACCCGGCATCGCCCGCGTGACCGCCTCCGGCGACGGTTATGCGCTGGAGTACCTTGCACCACCGATCGGCTGATCGGCTGATAGGGCGGGAACGGCACCACCACGGCGAGCCAGGCGACCAGCTTCGGGACAGCAACGTCGGAGCCGGATCCGTGCCGGAACGGGTGGTGAACGCAGGTCGGTGACACGAGGCTGAACCGTCCAGTCACCGGGAAGCATGTAGTGCCAGCCCGGGCGCTAGGCGGGTGGGGCTGCGACGACGTCCTCCAGTCAGGCGCCGGTGAGCAAGCAGTCCAGGGCCCATCGGTTGGCCGAGTGGGCGATCACCAGGATCCGGCTGCGGTCCCAGCGGGTGGCCAGGTCATGGAGGAACGCGTCGGTGGCTGCGAGGACTTGGCGTTGACTTCCGCTCCCCGCCCTAGGGGGCGGGGATTCCTACCATGGTCGTCTGACCGTCTCGGTGGGTTCCTGCTTCAACGCGCCGTGCCGGAACATGTTCCGGTCTTACCTGCGCTCCACAGGCTGTCACCGCCAGTCCGGCGGCCTTGGCGACGTTGACCGCCGCGTTGATGTCCCGGTCGAGGACGGCCCCGCATGCCCCACAGGTCCACTCCCGGATGTGGAGGGGCTTGGGGCCGTCCTGGACACTGCAGTTGGAGCAGACCTGCGAGGTCGGCTCGAAACGGCCTACGCGGTGGAAGGCGCGCCCGTACCGGGCGGCCTTGTACTCCAGCATCGTCACGAACGCCGACCATCCGGCATCGTGGACGGACTTGGCCAGACGAGTGCGGGCGAGTCCCTTCACCGCCAGGTCTTCCACGGCGACCGCTTGGTTATCGCGGATCAATTCGGTGGAGAGCTGGTGGTGGAACTCGCGCCGCGCATCGGCTACCCGGGCGTGTGCGCGGGCGACCTTGATACGGGCCTTGTCCCGGTTCTTCGACCCTTTCGCCTTGCGGCTCAGGGCCTGCTGCGCCCGCTTGAGCTTCTTCTCCGCGCGGCGCAGGAACTTCGGGCTGTCGATCTTCCGGCCGTCCGAAAGGACGGCGAAGTGGGTGAGCCCCAGGTCGATGCCGACCACGGCGTCCGTCTCCGGCATCCGGGTCAGGTCGTCAGCCGGGTCGGTCTCCACCACGAACGAGCAGAAGTACCGCCCTGAGGCGTCCTTGACCGCGGTCACCGTGGACGGCACCGACGGCAGTCGCCGGGACCACTTCACCCGCACGTCGCCGATCTTCGGCAACGACAGGTCACCGCCCGGCGTGATCGACCAGCGGGCATTGGCGGTGAACCGGATGGCCTGCCGGTTGTCCTTGCGGGACTTGAACCGGGGTGCGCCCATGCGCGGGCGTTTGCCCTTGAGGCCGTCGAAGAAGTTCCGGTAGGCGGCGTCCAGGTCCCGCAGCGACTGTTGCAGCACCACCGCCGATACCTCACCGAGCCAGGAACGGGCCTCGGTCTTCTTCGCCTCTGTCAGGGCCTTCGACAGCACCGCGGGCGGGACGAACGGCAGCCCCGACGCACGCGCGTCCTCGCGGGTACGCAAGGCATCGTTGTACGCCACCCGCGCGCACCCGAACGCTCGGGCCAGTGCGGAACGCTGAGGCCCGTTCGGGTAGAGGCGGAAGGAGTACCGAAGCTGCACGGTGAGCAACCTAGCGGAGGGTACTGACAACAGCACGGACCGTGCTCGTGCGCGGGTCAAAGCACCACTCAGAATCGCTTCACCGCTGGGCCGAAGCTCGGCGCACTGCGATTAGTTCCGGTAGCTCTGGCCGCCGGGGAAGGGATCGTCGATGCGGCGGGTCCGTTGGGCGGCGATCCTGGCGACCGGGGTTCCGTTGAGGTCGCCGTAGTTGCACTCGCGCAGCCGGACGTCCTGGTGGAGCGGTGGCTGGCCATCCGGGAACGCGATCCGTGCTGTCTCCACGGCCCGGTCGAGGTCGGAGGTGAAGACTGCGGCGAAGCCGCCGGTGCGTCGGCGTTCGCCGAGTTCCGCGGCCTGGCGGCGGCCGAGTGCCGAGAGCCGGCCGGGGAGCCAGCCGGTGGCGATGCCCGCCTCGTTGTCGACGGTGGTGGAGTGTGTCTCGTAGACGATCTCTACGGCCATTGCGGCGCTCCCGGGTGCCTCAGTGGGTCAGACCGCTTCGGTGAGCGGCCGACCTCCCCGGTACATGCCCCTTTCGCTGCTGATGCAGGCACGCTGCAGACTCCGCGAAAACCTGTTGGCGAACCGCGGCGGCCGCCTGCTACCTTTCTGGAGGCCGTGCAAGAGACCGAGGAGGTGGTACCCGTGAACGCAGTATCGACATGGGTGCTCCCCTCTGGGGCCACGGTCGGGCGATAGGTCGTCCGGGAGCGCCGTTCAAGAGCACTCCCGAAAGGTACGACCATGAACTTCACTTCCGAGCAGCGCCACGACGACGGCGTCCTCGAACGCGAATTCACCCTCGGCGAGATCCCCGGCACCCTGTGGATGCCCGGATCCGCGTCCGCATCCGCACCGGTCCCGCTGATCCTGATGGCCCACAACAACGGCCTGCCCAAGGCGGAACCCCGGCTGGTGGCCCGGGCCCGGTACACCGCCGCGTGCGGCTACGCGGTGGCCGCCATCGACGCCCCCGGGGGCGGTGACCGGCCCCGTTCCGCCGCCGACGACAAGGCCCGCGCCGACATCCGCCGGGCGATGCAGGCCGGCGAGCCGGTCGATGAGATCTTCGAGTCCTTCGTCGGCCCGCTGGTCGAAAAGGCGGTCCCGGAATGGCAGACCACCCTGGACGCCCTCCTTGCGCTGCCCGAGATCGGCGGCCCGGTCGGGTACTCGGGGTGGACCGCCGTCGGCATCCGGCTGGCGGCGGTCGAGCCGCGCATCGCGGCGGCCGGTCTCTTCGCCGGGGGTTACGTGCCCCGCGCCCAGCGCGAGGAGGCCCGGCAGGTCACCATCCCGCTGCTGTTCCTGCTGCAGTGGGACGACGAAGGGAACCCCCGCCAGCGGGCCCTGGACCTGTTCGACGCCTTCGGCAGCAAGCAGAAGACGCTGCACGCCAACCTGGGCGGGCACACCGGCACCCCGTGGTTCGAGATGGAGGACGGGGACCGGTTCTTCGGCCGGCACCTGAAGTGAGGCCACGCCGGCAGTAGGCAGTAGCCGGCAGATGCACAGCCGCCCCGATCGCGACGGTGCCGCCCATCGGCGGTACCGGCTGGTCGGGGCGGCGCTCGGCCACCAGCACCACCGTCAGCTGGGCCCAGCCATCGGCTGGGCCCAGCCTGCGTGGGCCGCTAGCGCAACTCTGTGGCTGCCGCGCGGAGTTCGTCGAATGCGGCTCGGGTGTGGGTGGCCAACTCGCCGGGGTTCTCGTCGCGGCTGGGGTCGGCCCACTGGCTGAAGCCGAGCCTGAACGCGAGCACGCCGAGTTCGGCGGCCACGTGTGCCGTGGGCTCCGGGACGTCCCGTCGCTTCAATGCCTCGACCATCGCCGCGGCCATGCCGATGCTCTTCAACGCGTTGCGCTCCTGCAACTCCGCGTTCGCCTCGATCGCCGCGTGCAGCAGCGGGCTGATCTCGCGGTTGAACGACGTCATCTCACCGGATGCGCGCTCCAGGCCGGCCGCGACGGCCGTCATCGGTGTCGCGTCCGCGGGGGCGGCATCGATGCCCTCGGCCAGCAGGCGGCTGAGGGCCTTCTGCCCTGCGGTGAGGATCTCCCGCTTGTCGGCGAAGTGGCGGAAGAAGGTGCTCCGCGTGAGCCCTGCCCGTTCGGAGATCTGAGCGACCGTCGTTTCGTCGTATCCCTGCTCGGCGAACAGGCCGAGCGCCGCCACGACCAAGCGCTGTCGGGCATCGGGCTTCCATCTCGGCATATGACCATCCTAGACGATGCGACATGTGTCGCATCAGATGTACAGTGATGGGACACTAGTCGCATCACTCTTTGGAGCTCGCCATGCGCGTCTTCATCACCGGCGGAACGGGCCTGATCGGCTCGGCGGTCGTCGCCGAACTGCTCACCGCAGGCCATTCCGTCACCGCTCTCGCTCGTTCCGACGCCTCTGCGGCGCGCGCCGAAGCCGCCGGCGCCGACGTGCTCCGCGGCGGTCTCACCGACCTCGATGTGTTGCGAACCGGCGCGCAGCAGACAGACGGCGTCATCCACCTCGCCTTCAGCAACGACTTCAGCTCGCCCGAGGCACTCGCGCGAGGGGTCGCCGAAGAAGCCGCCGCACTCGCGGCGCTCGGCGACGCCCTCGTCGGCACGGACCGGCCGCTCGTCACCGTGTCCGGAACGCCCCGGGTGGCGGGTCGCGCATCGACCGAGGAGGACCCGCTGCCGGCGGACGGACCCGTCGCCGGACGCAGCCGGTCGGTGATGGGCGCACTCGCTCTCGCCTCACGCGGCGTGCGCAGCTCGGCGGTACGGCTGCCGCGCACGGTCCACAACCAGGGCCAGGGCGGGTTCGCCGGGCTGCTCACCGGGATCGCCCGCCGCACCGGCGTCGCCGGCTACCCCGGGACGGCGTGCAGCGCTGGCCGGCCGTCCACGCACTCGACGCCGCCGTCCTGTTCCGGCTCGCATTGGAGAAGGCTCCGGCCGGAAGCTCGTGGCACGCCGTCGCCGACGAAGGCGACGCGGTGCGCGACATCGTCGCGGTCATCGGTCGGCGGCTCGACCTCCCGGTCGAGTCGGTGCCGCCGGAGAGCTTCGGTGCCCTCGGCCCGATCTTCGCGACCGACCAGCCCGCATCCAGCAGTCACACCCGCACCGCCCTCGGCTGGGAGCCGACGCACCCGAGCCTGCTCGACGACCTGGAGAACATCGAAGCCTGACACGGCTGACGGGTTGACGGGCCGACGGGCCGACGGGACTTCGCCGGGCGAGGCGGTCAGTGCCGGCGAAGGCCCATCAGGGCCCGGCCGCCGCCAGCCCGGTGAACGTTGCAGGTCAAAGCGCCACCCGTGGGAACGTCATCGCTCGGCGGCCGATGGCGGCAAGGGCGAAGAGCAGCCCGCCCGCCATGAAGAACGGCTCGTACAGCAAGGTCGCGAACCGGTCCATCGCGTCAAGACCGGAGGCCGTACGAGCACCGACGGCCAAGGCCGCCCAGTCCGGAACGGACGGTGCGGCGTGGAGGAGCAGCAGTGCCGCAGTGCCCCACGCGCCGACGGTGAGCAGTCCGCCCGGCACTCGTCCGCCCCAGGGCCGGACGAGTGCCAGGGCCAGCGCAGCGGCCACGGCGCACAGGGGGATGGCAATGATGTCGATGACGAGCAGCGGAGTGTTGCCGCGCACCGAGAGGCCGGCCGGCAGGCCGATCCGGCCGCCGAGGAGCCAGTACAGGTGGACCGCGGAGAAGGCGGCGGCCCAGGTGGCGGCCGCATAGGCGGCGACCCGGGAGAGCGAGCGGGGAAGGCCGATTGCCCGGGTGTCGGCGGTGGCGTGGGTCGCGGTGTCCATGCGGTTCACCCTCGCCGGTCGAGCATGCCGTGCACGTCATCCAGCCGGTGTGTTCCGCTCCCCCGCCAGGGGGAGTCGGACGCATCCGGGGGCGCGACCGCTCGGCGGTAGCAGCTGGGACGCATGCTTGATGACGTCGCCTCGGCGCGGGGCGGCGGTGATGGCCGACGGATGCTCAGGAAACCCGGCGAACCTGGTCGGCCAAGGCACTAGGTACCCGCACGAGCCGTGGCACCCAAGGGCACCTGAGGGCAGCCGCCCCCGCCCCCGCCCTGCCCCAACGTCCCTACCCCGCCCCGCAGTCCGGCTCGTAGCCTGCTTCCATGTACGCCCGCGAGTCCCGTAAGCAGGAAGCCGCCCCCGCCCAGCGCACCGAGGCAGCCGGTACCGTGCGTCGGGGGAGCGGCCCGCCGGATCTCCGCTCCCTCCAGCGCACCGCCGGGAACGCCGCCGTGGTCCAGTTGATGGCCACCTCCAGTGCACCCGTCACGGTGGCCCGGGTGATGGACGAGAAGACGTTCAAGGGGCAGACCGGCGCCCCCGGGCTGCGGTCCAAGTCGGCGATCACCAACGTCGACCAGGCCCTGCGCAGCTTCCACGCCCTGCAGAACCCGTCCCAGCAGCAGCAGGTGACCGCGCTGGGCGCCATCGTGGACGCCTGCCTGACCTACCTCAACGCCAAGCCCAACGGGCAGCGCAGCGCGGGAGTTGAGAACCTGCGCGACCAGGCTGACAGCGAGCGCAGCAATCTGGTGCTGGGCCCGAAGCAGCAGATCCTGTCGCAGGGCGAGCAGCGGTTCCGGGACGTGCTGGCCCAGATCGACGCCGGCCTCGCGATCATCCGGCAACACGACTTCGCCCTGGGCGAGTTCCACCGGCGCAACCTGCCCGAGGACGCGCGGCGCGAGGGGCAGGCCCTCAGTCCGGTGGACTTCCAGCAAATGATCCGCAGCTACATCGACGAACTGAAGGCCCTGCTCGACGACCAGGACCTGCCTGCCGAGACCCACGATGTCATCGAGGAAGTCGTCGGTGTGGCCGACCTGGTGACCACCATGCGGTACCCGACCGGGATGCCCGGCATGTCGGTGAACCAGCCGGCACCGGAGGAACTGGCCGACACCGAGTACTCGTTCAACGTCGACACCCAGGCCCGGGGCGGCACGCCGTTCCTGCTGGGCCACATCACCCATGAGCTGACGCACGTCTCCGCACACCAGGCGTTCAACAGCAGCTCCGTGATGGCCCTGGCGCCTGTCGACACCACCCCGCCGCAGATCGCCCGACTCGCCCAGCAGCGCGCCCAGACCATGAGGGAGCTCCTGGCGCTCCTGAACGCGGACACCACGTTCCACCCCGACCAGCACGACCTGCTGGTGGAGAAGCTCGACTACGGGAAGCAGGGCGGCAAGCTCGGTCGCTACGCGACTACCTTCCGCCAAGCCAACAAGATCAACGATGAGGAGAAGGCCAGGTTGCTGGCCTGGGAGGAGGCGGCCGGCGAGAACTCCGGAACGCTGGTCGAGTACGACACCGTGCTCAACCAGATGCTGGTCTACCTGCACCTGTGGCGGATCGACCAGGCCAACCCGTTCTACGTCCGCCTGCGGTCGGCGGCCGCCGAGGCGACCGCCCGCCGGGCCACCGCGACGCAGTAGCTCCCCGGGTCCCCCAAGCAACCTTCCTCAACCCTGCCGCCGCAACCGCCTGAACGCGGCCGCGAACGACAGTTCGTGCTCCTGCCACACGATGCCCGTCACCGCGCCCAGGATGATCACCACTCCGAGGGCGATCAGCCAGGACATCAGCGAGAAGACCACCCCGATGGGGCCGTACTCCCTCGAGTCCGAGGTGACCATGTCGGAGGCGAAGAACGAGAGCACCACCACCATGCCCAGGTAGTACAGGCCGGTGGCGCAGGCGGACGGGAACAGCTCCCGCCAAGGGATCCGCCCCGCCAGGAGCAGCCACATCGTGAGCCACCAGTACGCCGTGACCCCGACCGTGCCGATGATGCCGAGCAGCACCGGTCCGCCGGCGTGGTGCAACACCGGGGAGGCCCAGGCGGACAGGGCGACGCCCGCCACCAGGACGGCCAGCGCGAGCAGTTGGTGGGGCATGTCCCTGACTCCCCGGCCCTGGAGGCCGAAGATCTGCTGGTAGAGCTCCTGCAGTGCCGCCGCTGCGGCGATGCCGCCCACGACGAAGAACACCGAGGCCGCCCCGGCGACGGCGTTGTTGGTGGCAGTCGAGGAGGCGAACAGGCCCTGGACGTCGGTGGCGGCCTGGTGGTTGAGGCCGAGGCGCCGGGACATCCTGCTCACGGCCGACCGGCCGGCCAGTGCGTCCGCCACGATCATGAACGGGAAGAAGCACAGCAGCAGGGTGGCGGCGAAGAGCATGCCCCGGTTGATGAACCCGAGCGACTGCAGTCGGTTCCAGAGCGTCTCGATCCATGAATCGGCGAACCACTCCTGGGCCGACTCGGCGATCCGGCGCACCTGCCGTACGCCCCAGTGGTCCTCGAACCTCATGACACCGGGTCAGCCCGCTTCGGGCCTTCCGCCGCAGGCTGGCTCCCGCCCCGCGCGGAGCGAGTCGGAGCGTCAGGACGTAGGCGACGACCACCGCGATGATCACCAGCGGCATGACGGTGAGACCGTTGACGCCGAGCAGCAGCGTGGCCAGGAGCACCGAGGTCATCGGGAGCCGCAACATCGCGACCGACATGGCGCCGATGCCCATCGCGAACGCCGCCGTGAGGGGCAACCCGGGCAGGTGGGAGAGCGCCATCCCGCCCGCCGCACCCACGAACATCGCCGGGAAGATCGGGCCGCCGCGGAAGGCGCTCAGTGAGGCGGCGTACGCCAGCGCCTTGCACGCGACGAGCAGGGTCAGCGCACCGGCCGTGTAGTCGGCGTGGTGCGCCAGCAGCGGGCCCATGGCGTTCTGCCCCGAGTAGAGCACCCCGGACGCGCCCTTGCCGGTGCCCTCGGCGTAGGCGATGGCGAGTCCGGCGACCGCCAGGCCCAGCAGCACGGTCACCGGCATCCGGTGCCGCTCCGCCCGCGCCTGCAGCAGGAGGGCCAGCCGCCGGATCCCGGTGCCGAGGAGGGTGGCCGCCACTCCGATCACCAGCGCCCAGCCGAAGCCGGCGATGTCCGGTCGATCGGCGTGCGGCACGCTCGGCAGCATCAGGGAGTAGGTGCCCAGACCGGTCCAGGTGCCCAGGCCGATGAAGATGAGCGAGCCGATGCCGGCGGCGAGCAGGCCGGGAACCAGGACCAGGCCCAGCCTCGGACCGCCGAGTCCGGAAGCCTCCATCAGGAGGAAGGCGCCGAGCAGCGGCGACCCCAGCAGTGTGCTGACGCCCGCGAAGGCTCCGGCGGCGCCGACCACGCCCAGAACCTGTGCGGGGAAGTCCTTGCGCGTCAGCTTGACGGCCAGCACGGCCAGTCCGCTGCTGAGCGCGATCAGCGGGGCCTCGGGGCCGAGGACGGGGCCGAGGGCCAGGGTGGTCAGCGCCGCGACGAACACGCCCGGGAGCTCGATCGGTGCGGGTGCGCCGGACGTCTTCAAGCCCTCGGCCGGCCGGTGGCCACCGGTCCCGGGGAGGTACCGGATGGTCGCGGCGACCAGCACGCCGGCGACGCCGAGCAGCGGCAGCGGCCACCAGGGCGGCGTGCCGTGGAAGCCCAGCCCCCTGGGCAGATCGGTGTAGGTCAGCGACTGCAGCCTGGAGACCAGGGCGAGGAAGCCGTAGGCCGCCGCGGAGATCGGGACCCCGAGGACGGCTGCCAGCACCAGCAGCTTCAGGTAGCCGGCGGTCCGGACCATGGCGAAGGGGTCGGGGGCCGCCGCCCCGACCGCCGGGGAACCGCCGTCGGCCGCCAAGCGAATCGCCTCCTCGCCACCGCTCTCGGGTCTCAGGTCGCCGGTCTCGGGCCGGACGGTCCCAGGTCGCCGTTCTAAGGGCTCAGGGCTCGGGTCGCCGGTCTCCGGTCTCCGGTCTCCGCGAAGGACGCGACGGGCCCGTGCCCACGACGTGCCATCACAGAGCAGCCACCAGCATCCATGGCCACCGGGCGAGCCGACCGCGACGGCCCAGCGATGCGGGGAAGCGTCACGCGAACGGCCCACGCCCGCAGCCAGCTGGCCCACCACCCGAAGGGGAGGCCGCCCGCCCCCGATCGGCCCCCTTCGACTCCGTCACCGTGCGCCGCACCCGCCACTACCCTGAGTGCCATGCCTGCCACCGGAACAGCGGCCACCGCCCGCCCGAACCGCCTGCTCGCCCTCGGCACCCTGCCCGTCGCCGCCGCCGTGCTGACCGCCACGGTCGCGCTCTACCTGCTCCTCGTCGTCTTCGGGAACACCACCGACTTCGGGACCAACCAGCAGTTCGTCCACCACGTCCTCGCGATGGACACCACCTTCCGTGACCGGCACCTGATGTGGCGGGCCATCACCTCGCGCACCCTGCAGGACGTCGCGTATGTCGCGATCATCGTCTGGGAGGCGGCCACCGCCCTGATCCTGATCGCCGCGACGGCCTACTGGCTCCCGGCCCTGCGCCGCCGGCGCGGCTACGCGAGGGCACGCCAGGCCGCCACCCTCGGGCTGGTGATGATGCTGCTGCTGTTCGGGGCCGGGTTCATCGCGATCGGCGGTGAGTGGTTCGCGATGTGGCAGTCCAAGGCGTGGAACGGGCTGGACGCGGCGATCCGCAACATCACCCTGGCGGGGATCACCCTCCTGGTGGTCCAACTGCCGTCCCGCCACTGGGGCGAGACCGACTGAACCCCAGCGCCGAGCGAGCCCCAGCGCCGAGCGAGCCCCAGCGCCGACTGACCCCGCAACCGACTGAACCCGCGCGCCCTTGGGTAGGCCTCCGCACATCCACAACGGGAGGGACGGAGGGAGTCGGCGTGTCGCTGCCGCTGGCGGGTGTCACGGTGATCGCGGTGGAGCAGGCGGTGGCCGCGCCGCTGGCGACCAGGCACCTGGCCGACCTGGGGGCCAGGGTGGTGAAGGTGGAGCGGCCCGACGGCGGCGACTTCGCCCGCTGCTACGACCACAGCGTCAACGGGCTGGCGAGCCACTTCGTCTGGCTCAACCGCGGCAAGGAGTCGGTCACCCTCGACCTCAAGACGGCCGAAGGCCGAGCCGTGCTGGCCGACTTGGTGGCGGACGCCGACGTCTTCCTGCAGAACCTGGCCCCAGGAGCCGCCGCCCGCCTGGGCTTCGGCGCCGCAGAGCTGCGAGCCCGGCACCCCCGGCTCACCACGGTCGACATGTCCGGCTACGGCTCCGGCGGCCCTTACCAGGACAAGCGCGCCTACGACATGCTGATCCAGGCCGAGTCGGGCCTCGCCTCGGTGACCGGTCCGCCGGAGCGGCCGGCCAAGACCGGCGTGCCGACCTCGGACATCGCCGCCGGGATGTACGCCCTGACGGCGACCCTGGCCGCGCTGGTCGGCCGCGCGACCACCGGGCAGGGCAGCGGGATCGAGGTCTCGATGTTCGAGGCGACCGCCGAGTGGCTGGGCCACCAACTGCACTACACCCAGGGCACCGGCCGCTCCCCGGGCCGCGCGGGCCTCTCGCACCCGGCCATCACCCCGTACGACGCCTATCCGACCGCCGACGGCCGCGAGGTACTGATCGGCATCCAGAACGACCGCGAGTGGGCCAGGTTCGCCGCCGGATTCCTGGACCGCCCGGATCTCGCCGACGACCCCGCGTGGTCGACCAACGTGGCCCGGGTGCGCCGCCGCCGGCTGGTCGACGCCCTGGTGGGCGGGCGGACGGCGACGATGACGGCGGACGAGGCGATCAAACGCCTCGACACGCTCGCCATCGCCGCCGCCCGCCTGAACGAGGTCGGCGACCTCCTCCAGCACCCGCAACTCGCCACCCGCGCCCGCTGGCGCACCGTCGCCACCCCCGTGGGCGACGTACGCGCCCTGCTGCCGCCGTTCACCTTCACCGGCGTCGACCTCCCGATGGGCCCGGTCCCGGCGTTGGGCGAGCACACCGACTCGGTGCTGCGGGGGCTCGGGTACGCGGACGAGCGGGTGGCGCAGCTGCGCGGGCGCGGGGTGCTGGGGGAGTAGGGGCGGCGAGGGGGCGGGGCGCGGCAGAGCGTGACAGGCGGCGCCTCCTGGGACTGTGTGGGGTTGTGCGGAAAACGGGACTTCATCAAGTCCGTTCGGCCACTCTTGCGTTGGCGCTGGCGGGCGCGACCTCACGGGGGTGGGCCGCGCCCGCTCACAAGCTCCGACAGGCCCCGCCGACCGGGGCCCGCGAGAACGCCGTTCCTTCAGCAGAGGAGTCACCGTGAGGTTTCGGATCGCCGCGTCGGCCGGTGTGCTGGCGCTCGCCGCGACCAGCAGCCTGTTCAGCGCCGGCAGCGCATCGGCGCTCGCCACGGGCGGCGGGTGCCGCGCCCCGTACTACGCCGACGGCGTGAACACCCAGGCCTGCATCACCTACGACGGCGGGAACAACATCCACGCCGCCGCGTACACCGGCGATGCCGTCCACAACACCATCGACCTGTGTATCAAGATCGTCAACAGCGGAGGCGGGCAGATGGGCCCGACCACCTGCCGTGAGGTCGATGCCTACTACGGGTCGGTGGTGGGCCCGTCCATCACCGCGCCTCCCGGAAACTACTACGGTGTGGCGTGGTTCACCTCGCCCACCTACTACTACGCGGGTGAGTCCCCGGCGGTCAACGTCTCCTGATCCCCGGCGGTAGCTTGCGGGACGTCACCACAACGGCGTGGGGCGCCCGCGTGTTGCGCTGACCTGCACAGCCCTTGACGGCCCACCCGAGCCCCGGTGGGCCGTCAAGGCATCGGTTCCCCGCGGCCCGCACGCCGTCCGAGGCCGGCGGCGGAAGGCCCTCCCGCCTGCCGCCGCCGGCCTCGCAGCGCCGGGCCGCGGGGTGGCCGGCTCGGCGTCGCAGGTTCAGGATGTTCGACTGCCGCCTGCGTGGTCACGTACTCCACACACATCCACACGCGCATAGACTCCAGACGAACCGACAGGCGGCCGCGTGGAGGTGACGGGGCAAGTGCCAAGGCCACAGCAGAGGGGCGGGCCGGATCCGGGGAAGGCCGCGGATCTCGCCGAATTCATCGGCCTGCTGGGAGAGTTGCGGATCTGGGCCGGCCAGCCCTCCTACCGGGAGCTGGCCAAGCGGGTCGGGCCGCTGCTGCGGCCGGCCCGCACAGTCTCGCCGTTCACCGTCGTGGACGCCTTCAAGGTCGCCCGCCGCCGTCTGGACCTGGACCTGGTGGTCGGGATCGTCCGGGCCCTGGGACTGGGTGAGGACGAGGTGGACCGCTGGCGGCAGGCGTGCGTCCGGGTGCACGCCCGGGCCAAGACCGGCGGGCCGACCGGGGTGCTGCGCCAACTCCCGGCCGACCTGGCCACGTTCACCGGTCGCGGCAAGGAGTTGGACGCGCTGCTCGCGGTGGTCGGCAGGGTCGGCACCGCTGGCGCGGCGGCGGTGGTGATTTCGGCGATCGAGGGGATGGCCGGGGTCGGCAAGACCCAGCTGGCGATCCATGCCGCACACCGGTTGGTGCGCGACGGCCACTACCAGGACATGCAGCTGTATGTGAACCTGCGGGGCTTCGACCCGGAGTTGCCGCCCATCGATCCGGCGGCGGTCCTGGACACCTTCTTGCGGCATCTGAAGGTGCCGGCCCAGCAGATCCCCGACGGCCTGGACGAGCGCGCGGCCATGTTCCGCGACCGGATCGACGGCAAGCACGCGCTGATCATCCTGGACAACGCCGCCGACGCGCAGCAGGTGCGCCCGCTTGTCCCGTCCTCGCCGTCGTGCCTGGTGATGATCACCACTCGGCGCAGCCTGATCGAGCTCGATGACGCGGTCGTGACCCAGCTGGATCTGTTCGAGCCCCGGGACGCGGTCTCGTTGCTCGCCCGGATCGTCGGCGCGGAGCGGGTGGCGGCCGAGCCGGAGGCGGCGGAGGCGGTCGTCGAGGCGTGCGGCTACCTGCCGTTGGCGGTCGCACTGGCCGCGGGCCGGCTGCGGTCCCGCCCGTCCTGGAGTCTGGCGTACCTGCTGAGCCGGCTGCGCAAGCACGGCGTGGACGCGGTCAGCACACCGGAGCGGTCGCTCCAGGACGTCTTCAACCTGTCCTACGAGGAGTTGGACCCCCGAACGCAGCGCCTGTTCCGGTTGCTGGCGCTGCACCCGGGGCCGGACTTCACCCCGCCGGCGGTCGCGGCGCTGGCCGAACTGAGCGAGACCGAGGCTGAGTTGCTGCTGGAACACCTTCAGGACGAGCACCTGGTCCAGCAGCAGTCCCCCGGCCGCTACGCCCTGCACGACCTGCTCCACGCTTACGCCGCCGCACGCGCCCGCCAGCACCCGGACGAGGAACGCGCCGCCACGGAACGGGTCTTGAGCTGGTACCTGGCGTCCGTCGATGCCGCCACCCGGCGGATCACACCGGCACGCTACGTACTGCCGCCGGAGCTCGCCCCGAGGGCAACCGCCCCTGCGGAGTTCGACGGCAGCGCCGAGGCGATGGCCTGGTGCGACCAGGAGTACGCGAACCTGCTGGCCGCTGCCGAGCGAGCGGCCGGCATCTCCAGCGGCGACCTCGCCTGGCAGTTGGCGACGTCGACGTCCAAGTACCTGTTCCTGCGCTGCCACTGGCAGGAGAGCCTGCGCGTCCATGAACTGGGACTGGAGGCGGCCGCGGCAACGCACCACTTGGCCGTTGAGGCGTGGGTGCGCGGCACTTTGGGGATGTCCTTGGCCGCGCTGGGTGAACCTGGCCTGGCGGCACCGCAGTTGACCCGGGCCCTTGAGCTGCGGCGCGAGCCCGGCGAGGTGAGCGCTGAGGCGGCGGGCTTCCGCAGCCCGGCCCGAGTCCTCGTCGAGTCACAGGAGTTGGAGGCAAGCCTCGACGGCTCGCTGCAGGCCCTGGAGACGGCCGTCCGCACCGGTGACCGCCAGCGGGAGGGCGCGGCGCTGAACGGCGTCGCCATTTGCCTGTGGGAGCTGAAGCGGCCGCTGGAGGCCATCGACTACCTGCGTCGGAAGTCGGCGCTGCACCGCGCCGACGGCGACCCGATCGGGCTCGGGCTGGCCCTGCACAACATCGCTGAATTCCATGAGACCGTCCAGCGCTACGACGAGGCCCTGGAGGCGCTCCAGGAGGCGCAGGAGATCGCCAGGGCCTGCGGTGACCCGCACGCCGAGGCCGGTGCGCTCTTCGGCATCGCCCGGTGCCTTTCCGCCACCGGGCAGCACCAGGCGGCCCGTCCGGACCTTGAGCGGGCGCTCGCCGTCTTCGAGAGGCTGAGAGCGCAAGAAGCCGGTGATGCTCGTGAACTACTCACCCCTATAACCAAGTTGGCCGATGATGATGAATGATGAAGCGCCGCTGCGGACCGGCGGCACGGCTCAGGTGCCGCCGTTCGACCCGGAGTTGGCCGCCGTGCTGGCCACCGTCGGCCCGGGGGAGCCGCTCACCCTGGCGGGGCTTGAGGCCCGGCAGCAGCGGGACGCCGCGGCGCGGCCCAGGCCGACGATCGGCGAACTCCAGGACGACGGCCGGTTCGAGGTGGTCGAGCTGCGCGCGCCGGCGGCGGACGGGAGCGAGGTCGCCCTGGTGAGCGCCCGGCCCGCCGGAGTCGCCGGACCGCTGCCGCTCCTCTACTACCTGCACGGCGGCGGCATGATCATGGGCAATGCCTGGTCCGTGCTGCCGAGGCTGCTTCGCGAGTGGGCCCTCCCGCTGCAACTCGCCGTCATCTCCGTCGAGTACCGGTTGGCCCCGAAGGCGCGGTACCTCGAACCGGTCGAGGACTGCTACGCCGGCCTGGTCTGGGCGGCCGAGCACGCGGCCGCACTCGGCCTGGACATGGACCGCGTCATCCTCGGCGGCAAGAGCGCCGGCGGTGGACTCGCCGCCGCACTGGCCCTGTTGACCCGCGACCGCGGCGGGCCGGCGCCGATCGGCCAGCTGCTGCTGAGCCCGATGCTCGACGACCGGGGCGACACCTTCTCCAGCCACCAGCTGGCCGACCACGACCCGTGGGACCGGGCCGCCAACGCGGTTGCCTGGCAGGCCCTGCTGGGCGACCGGTACGGAGCCGCCGACCTGTCGCCCTACGCGGCCCCGGCGCGCGCCACCGAGCTGTCCTCGCTCCCCCCGGCCTACCTGGAGGTCGGCTCGGCCGAGACCTTCAGGGACGAGGCCGTGGCCTACGCCAACGCGATCTGGCAGGCCGGCGGCGATGCCGAACTGCACGTCTGGCCCGGCGCGTTCCACGGCTTCGACACCATCGCACCGCAGGCGGCCATCAGCCGGGACGCCCGCGACGCCCGCTCCCGCTGGCTGCGGCGGATCCTCGGACGGTGAACGGTATTAGAGCCGTCACCAGAGCTTGTCGATCTCCCCGGGGTAGAGCTCGATGCGGCTGTGCGGGAACGACGGCCCCGCTTGCCGGCCGGCCGGGGAGAAGAAGTCGGCCATGGTGACTTTGTCGAACCCCGGCCGGTCGCTGGGGAAGGGGGCCCGCGCCGTGCCGCCGATCAGCACGGCGCCGGGCAGCAGCTGCCAGCCCGCGCTCTCATAGAACTCCTGGAGCGGGCGGTCGCAGCTGAACAGGCCGAGGTCGAGCCCCTGGCTGATCATCAACTTACGTGCTGCTGCCACCAGTTGACGGCCGTGTCCGAGACCGCGCGCGGACCGCCGGGTCACCACCGTGCTGAGCCCGCCCGCCCGCAGACGCCAGCGGGCGTGGACGATCTCCTTCGACAGGATGTCCAGCGCGGCCAGCACCACGGGCCCGTCCACCAGCAGCACCGAGTACGGCCGCAGCACGGGGTCGTGCGTCAACGCACCCGCGCCCTGGCCCTCGCCGTCGTCGGACGGCCAGGCCTCGTTCTGCAGCTCCAGCACCTGGGCACGCAACTGCCGGGGCGCGGCCTCCTCCGGGAATGACACGATCTCCATGCGCCAAGTCTGCCTGCCGCCGGGTACGGGCCCGCAGCCGGTCCCGCGCGGCGGGCTCAGACCAGCAGCGGCGAGGTCGCTGCCGCCGCGACCCGCTCCAGGGTGCGGCGTGCGTGCCAGCGGCGAGGAGGACGGTGGCCGCCGGGTCGTTCGACATCCACGGCGCCACCTTCGGGACAGCCTCGGGATCACCCTTCCCGGCGGCGAGGCCGCCCACACCGCCTGCGTGGGCATCGGGCTGGAGCGCCTCGGCTGTGCGTTCTTCTGCCGGCACGGCACCGACCCCGAGCGCTGGCCCGCCACGGTCCGGAGCCTGCTCACGCCATGACGCACCCCGCCCCGCCGGATCCGGTGATCCGGCGGGGCGGGGCGGGCGCTGCGTGGGTCAGGAGGTGCTCAGGCAGGCCTTGAGGCTCACTCCTCGGGCCGGCCGTGATGGTGGTGGTGCTTCTTCTCCAGGCACACCGTGATGGTGAACTCGGCCTCGTCGCTGCGAACCTGGTTGCCGGACGGATCGGTTGCCGTGGCCACCGCAGTGTTGGTGACGTGGCAGGTGTCGGACTGGCCCTTGTCCGCCCGGTCCGCCCGGTCCGTCTTGTCGCAGACGAGGTCGTGCTTGGTGACCCGGTACGTCCCGTGGCAGGTGGTGCTCTGGCCGGGGGCGAGGTGGGTTGCGCTGCAGGTGATCTCGCTGACGTGGTCGTCCTGGACCGTCACGTTGTGCAGCTCGGTGGTTCCGGTGTTCTGCACGTGGTACGTGTAGTGGACGGTGTCACCGACGAAGAACGGGCCGGGCTCGTCGGCCTTCTTGGCCAGGGTGAGGTGCGGCGCCTCGTGCTCGCGCACCCGGATGGTGAACTCGGCCTCGTCGCTGTTGATCTGGTTGCCCGACGGGTCGGTGGCCCCGGCCACGGCGAGGTTGGTGATGTGGCAGGTGTCGGGGTGCGCCGTTTCGCAGCTGAGGTCGTGCTCGGCGATCGTGTAGGTGCCGTGGCAGGTGGTGCTGGCGCCGGGGGCGAGGTCGGTGGTGTCGCAGCTGATGCCGGTGACGTGGTTGTCGGTGATCTGCAGGTTGTGCAGCTTGGTGTTGCCGGTGTTGTGGACGGTGTAGGTGTAGTGGACGGTGTCGCCGACCACGAACGGGCCGGGCTCGTCGGCCTTCTTGGTCAGGGTGAGGGCCGGCGCGTGCTGACGCACCTCGATCGTGTGGGTGGCCTCCTCGCTCTGGACCTGGTTGCCCGAGGGGTCGGTCGCGGTCGCCACGGCGGTGTTGGTGACGTGGCAGCGGCTCGCCTGATCGCAGATGAGGTCGTGCTCGGTGATCGTGTAGGTGCCGTGGCAGGTGGTGCCGGCGCCGGGGGCGAGGTCGGTGGTGTCGCACCTGATGTCGGCGATGTGGTCGTCCGTGACCAGCACGCCGTGCAGTTCGGTGTTGCCGGTGTTGCGGACGGTGTACGTGTAGCGGACGGTGTCACCGACCACGAAAGGCCCGGGCTCGTCCGCCGCCTTGGCGAGGGTGAGGGCCGACGCCTGGCGCTCGCGCACCTCGACGGTGGCCACGGCCTCCTCGCTCTGGGTCTGGTTGCCCGACGGGTCGGTGGCGTGCGCCGTGGCGATGTTGGTGACGTGGCAGACCGCGTCGCCGTTGGTGTCGCAGACGTCGAGGTCGTGCTGGGTGACCGTGTAGCTGCCGTGGCAGGTGGTGCTGGCGCCGGGGGCGAGGTCGGTCGCGTCGCAGCTGATGCCGGTGACGTGGTCGTCGGTGATCTGCAGGTTGTGCAGCTCGGTGTTGCCGGTGTTGCGGGCGGTGTAGGTGTAGTGGACGGTGTCGCCGACGAGGAACGGCCCGGGCTCGTCCGCCCGCTTGGCGAGGCTGAGCTCCGGCGCGTGCTCGCGCACCTCGACGGTGGCCGTGGCCTGGTCGCTGCTGGCCTGGTTGCCACCCGGGTCGGTGCCCGACGCCACCGCGATGTTGGTGACGTGGCACGGGGCGCCGGGCGGGTTGGTCTGGTGGCAGACGTCGACATCGGCTTGGGTGACCGTGTAGGTGCCGTGGCAGGTGGTGCTCGCGCCGGCGGTGAGGTCGGTCGTGCCGCAGCTGATGCCGCCGACCCGGTCGTCGGTGACCAGCACGCCGTGCAGCTCGGTGGTTCCGGTGTTCTGCACGGTGTAGGAGTAGTGCACGGTGTCGCCGACGAAGAACGGGCCGGGCTCGTCCGCGCTCTTGGTCAGGGTGACGTGCGGTGTTCCGACCGGCAGGGTCGCGTCGGTCTCCGGGGAGGTGACGCTCTGGCCGTCCTCGGTGAGACCGGTGGCGGTGGCCGTGTTGGTCACGAAGCCGGCCGTGCCGTCGTCCTGGGTGATCGTGTAGCTGCCGGTGCAGGTGGTGCTGTCACCCGGGGAGCCCACCGGCTGCAGGGTGGTCGACTGGCAGCTGATGCCGGTGACGTGGTCGTCGTTCACCTTGACGTCGTGGAGCACCGCACCACCGGTGTTGCGGACGGTGTAGTCGAAGGCGACCGTCTGGCCGACATGGTAGGGGCCGGAGGTCCGGGTCGCCTTCTCGACTTCCAGACCCGGCGGCTGGTCGAGCGGCACGCTCTCCGAGGACGGCAGCGAGGTGACCGTCTCACCGTCCGAGGTGCCGGTCGCGGTGGCCGTGTTGTCGATGGACCCGTGCCTCACATCGGCGGCCGTGACGGTGTAGGTGGCGGTACAGGTGACCGTCTCGTTGGGTGCCAGCGTCGTGGTGGGGCAGCTCACCGGGCCGATCTTCGGATCGTTGACGGTGAGCCCGTTGATGGTCGTGCCACCGGAGTTGGTCACCACGAACTGGTAGGGCACCCGGGAACCGGCCACCAGGTCACCCGGCAGCGGCTTGACCACCTGCTTGACCAGGTTCAGCCGGGGCAGCGGCTGGTCGGAGGTGACGACCACGTGGCGGATCAGGTGCTCGTCGGTGAACAGGCCGGTGGAGGCGGCGAAGCCGAACTTGTAGGTGGGCGGCACCGGCATCGGGGCCGGGGTGTGGAGCACCTGCTGGAACCCGTGGCCGTCGTTGAAGTCGATGGACACGGTCAGGACCGGGTTGGGCGCCGGGCTGAGCTCGATGTGCACCCGGCGGCGGGACTCCTCCAGCGCGGCCTCGGCCTCCTGCGGGGTGGCACCCGGGGGCAGCGCGGTGGTCGGGCCCTGCAGGCGGCCGGGCAACGTGCTGGGCCAGGGGCTGCTGGTGCTGAAGTTGCTGCTGGTGGCGGTCATGAAGCAGTAGCCCTCGAGACCGTCACCCGGGCCGCGCACCGTGACCATGTTGGCGCCGGGTGCGGGGATGCGGAACCCGGTTCCGGCGGGCGACCTGGGGTTGCAGCCGTTGCCGCGGTGCTCCCAGTCGCCGAAGTAGTTCCCGAGGACGTCGAGGCCGACGCCCAGGTAGCCGCGGTCGACGCCGGGCAGGAACGTGTTGCTGGGGACGTCGTCGGGAAGCTTCTGCGCGTATCCGAGGCTGCCGCCGAAGGCACCCGGGTGGGTCAGCGCGCCATCGCCGTTGACCAGGAAGAACGAGATCCCGTCGGCCGGGGTGTTGGGGGTGGTGCTCCCGTACTGCCACTGGTCGAAGGTGACGTTGAGACCCTCGTTGGCCGGGACCGGGTTGTTGTAGAGGACGGCACCCGACTGGTCGTTCCTGGAGTCCGTCAGCCGCAGGTAGCCGTAGGGGGCGGCGTTGTTGGGCGGCACCGGGCCGATGCCCGGGTCGCAACCGCCGAGCGGGTGATCCCCGGGGGCCGGCGGTGAGGGAACCTCGGCCGCGCCGGTGAGGCAGGCCGACCCGACGCCGGTGAAGTCCGGGGCGTCGACTCCCGTGAAGGTCTCGTTGACCAGGGTGGAGCCGGCGGCCCGGGTCTGGCGCCCGGCGTTCGGCTCGGTCTTCACCAGGTCACGGGTCTTGGGCAGCGCGTGCGCGGTGCCGGTGGCGCCGAACGACAGGCCGATGCCCAGGACCATCGTGAGGGCCGCCGCAGCGAACCGGGATCGGGACCTCCGGACCCGGGGACCGGGCGGGGGTGGGTTCTCTACAGGTCTCATGCCCACTATCGATAGCAGTGACGCCATGTATCGGACACCGCTACAGACCGCTAATGGTTCGTGGGCACCCGGTTGGCGGACAGTCAGCCGTTCAAGCGGCCAGCAGCCCTGACGGCGGATCGGACCGCGACGATTGCCGATCCACCGTCAGACACGCCCGGCCGAGTGCCCTCAGGCGGTGCGGCGCCGGTGGCGCAGCTGCTGGACCAGCGCCCACAGGCCACCGCAGGCGACGAGCAGGGTGGCCGCGGCGCCGACGTAGAAGCCGAAGTCCAGGCCCGTCGAGCTGAGGCAGCGGCGGGCCAGTGCGGCCCGCATGGGACTCGAGGCGTGTGCGGCGCCGCAGGCGCTGGTCCCGAGGTCGACCGCCAGCATGCCCAGTACCACCGCCGAGGCGGTGGCGAGCAGGCCGATGGGTATCGCCGCCCAGCAGACGCCGGTACCGAGGCGGGACCGGCGGGGCCAGGCCGTGGCCAGAGCCAGCACGGTGAGCAGCGCCATCGCCACGGTGGGCGGCCAGATCCACGGTGCCGCCTCCCAGGAGGTCTTGCCGAGCAGCAGGTCCAAGCCCGTGATGGCCTCGCTCTCCCGCCACTGGTCCCACAAGGGCAGTGCCAGCAGCGACACCAGCGAGAGCACTCCGGCCGCCGCGACGGTGATGCGCGGACCGCGATGGGTGGGAGCCGCGCCGGCCGCCGCGCCGAGGGGGACGGTGGCCGCCGGGAACCCCGGCGGGGGGAACTGCGGTGCGTCGTGGACGATGCTGGCCATCACCACGGGGGTCGGGGGCGGCCCGGCGGTCGCCGCTGCGGTCGGAGTGGGCGCTGCGATGGGCGCGGGAGTGGGCGCTGCAGTGGCTGTGGGCGCGGCCCCCGCGGCGACCGCCCGCAGCACGGCCTGGACCTCGTACGTCGAACTCGGCCGCGCGGCCGGGTCCTTGGCGAGCAGCCGCATCACCAGGGCGTCGAGGGCGGCGGGGACGTCGGGGCGGAGCGCACTCGGGGCGACGGGAGTGCGTCGCAGGTGCGCGTTCATCATGGCGAGCGGGCCGGTCTCCTGGAACGGCGGGGCGCCGGTGAGGAACTCGTGCAGCACGCAGCCCAGCGCGTACAGGTCGGAGCGGGCGTCGCCCGGTGCGCCGTCGAACCGCTCCGGGGCCATGTAGGCCAGGGTGCCCATGACTTGGCTGGACTGGTTGGTGCCTTCCATGTAGCGGGCGATCCCGAAGTCCAGCACCTTGACCTCGCCGCCGGCGGTCAGCATCAGGTTCGCCGGCTTGAGGTCGCGGTGCACCACGTTCGCCTGGTGTGCGGCGCCCAAGGCGGCGGCCGTCTGGTCCGCCCAGTCCACCGCCGTCGGCACCGGTGGCGGGCCGTCCGCGCGAAGCCGCGCCGCCAGATTGCTCCCGGCCACGAACTCCATCACCAGGAAGAGCGTGCCGTCGGCCGGGTCCTGCCCGATGTCGTGCACGGTCACCACACTGCGGTGGTTCAGGCCACCGGCCGTGCGGGCCTCCCGGAAGAACAGGTCCACCGAGCCAGGACTCACCTGGTGCGGCAGCAACTTGACGGCCACCGGGCGGCCGATGACCTGGTCCCGGCCCTCCCAGACTTCACCCATACCGCCTCGGCCGATGAACCTCACCAGCTCGTACCGGTCCGCCAGAACCCGCACCCCGCCCGCACCTCCCCGTTTGCGCGGGGCGTTGGGCCCCGCTACGCGAGCCATTCAACCGCACCGGCTCGGTGGGCCGCCGGTTCACGGCCCGCGAGTGGCCACCTTTTTGTGGGTACTTGGCGGTCGATCACGGGTGGGTGAAGCTGATTGCGCGCAGGCGGTGATCAGTTCAGGTGGGAGTCGGGGTGGCGAGGCGTCAGGTGGCCGACCGGGCGGCCGCGAGCTGCTCCAGGCGGCGGTGGCCCCAATCGGAGAGCGGGGCCAGCGCGGTGGCGAGGTCACGGCCGAAACCGGTCAGCGAATAGACGGTCTTGAGCGGCAGCACGTCGTGCACCTCGCGGTGCACCAGGCCGTCCTCCGCCATCTCGCGGAGCGCCTGCGTCAGCACCTTCTCGCTGAGACCCGGCAGCTTCCGGCGCAGCTCGCCGGGGCGCTGCGGGCCGGATTCCAGCAGCCAGAGCAGCACCGTCTTCCACTTGCCGTCGATCACGGCGATCGCGGCGGTCACTCCGCAGACATTCGGGTCCTGAGCTCGACTGCGCGTCACTGTCCATCCTCATATGGGAGTTGAAGCATGTCCGAAAACCTTGACCAGTCTGCCGTCACCGTGCTCGGCCTGGGGCCGATGGGGCGGGCACTGGCCGGCGCGTTCCTCGACGCGGGGCTGCGGACCACGGTGTGGAACCGGACGCCGGGCCGGGACGGGGAGTTGGCCGCGCGGGGTGCGGCCGCTGCGGGATCGGCGGAAGAAGCAGCTGCGGCAGCCGAGTTGATCGTGGTCTGCGTGGTGAACGACGACGCGGTGGACGCCATCGTGCGCCGGCCGGAGGTGGCCGACGCACTGCGCGGCCGCACGGTGGTCAACCTGACGGCCGATACTCCGGGCCGGGCCCGGGAGTCGGCACGGTGGGCGGCCGAGCAGGGGATCCGCTACCTGGACGGTGCGATCATGACGCCGACCACCTCCATCGGCACGCCTGCCGCGGTGATCAACTACGCCGGCCCGGCGGAGCTGCACCAGGAGCTGCGGCCGACCCTGGCCGCGCTGGGCGGGACGCAGACCCACCTCGGCGAGGAGGTCGGGCGCGCCGCTGCCTACGAGATCGCGCTGCTCGACATCTTCTGGACCGCGATGGCGGGTTATGCGCACGCCTTGGCGATCGCGCGGGCGGAAGGCATCGGCGCGCGGGAGCTGCTGCCGTTCGCGAAGGGCATCGGTGCGATCCTGCCGCCGCTCTTCGAACAGGGCGCGGCGGACCTGGACGGCGGCGCCTTCTCCGGTGCGGGCAACCCGATGACCTCGGCGGTGTCATCGATGGCCCATGTCGTGCACGTCAGTGAGGAGCACGGCATCGACGCCGGTGTGATGCGTGCCGCCGAGGCCATGGCCCGTCGCGCCATCGAGCTGGGGCACGGCGCGGACGGCTTCCTGCGGACCGCGGAGGTGCTCGGGCACCGGTAAAGGAGAGGTGGGCCGGCGGTCCGGCCCACCTTCAGCCAGCGGCTAGCAGGTCGGGCACGGCTTGCAGGGCAGCACCTGGACGTTGTCGATCACCGGGCCGGCGTAGCCGGTGGTGGCGCTGGCGAACGAGAGGGTGGTGGTGGCGTTGGCGGCGACGAAGGTGAACTGGCGGCCCACGTAGCCCATGGTGGTGGTGGACTTGCCGGTGATGTTGAAGCTGAAGTCCTGGAAGTCCTGGCCGTCGATGTCGGCGTGGCCGGTCTTGACCGTCGGGCCGACCACCGGGTTGCCGGCCAGGGAATAGGTCACCGTGTAGGTGGTGCCCGGGGTGGTGGTGAAGGTCTGGGCGATGGTGCCGGCGGTGCTGCCGTTCAGGTCCACGGACTGGTCGCCCTCGGCGGCCTGCCAGAAGCCGGCGCCGATCAGGTCGACGTTGCCGCTGGTGACCTGCCACGGGCCGATGCTCTGGCCGGTGCCGGGCTCGGTGAACGAGTTGGCGGGGGCGGTCGGGAACTCGAAGCTGCCGTCGTCGAAGCGGCTGGGGGTGGCGGCCTGGCCCGGGGCGGCCAGCGCGGTGGCGCTGCCGAGCAGCAGGGTGGCGACGGCGAGGGTGGTGCTGGTGCGCGAGAACTTCATGAGTTCCTCCCCAAGGTGTCGCGCTGCGGCGGCCGCTGACCGGCCGCATGCAGAGCATCTACCGTCAGCTCGGGTGATGCCAAGACGGGCGCGGTGGCGCGATGCGGTCGCGCCCTGCGGCCGAGCGCTGGTTGCGCCGGACGGGGTGGTGAATTCAGACGTACACGCCCGTTCGTGCTGCCCGGCACGCCCCCGCACCAGATATCAGTCCGGTACTGATCACGGTCAATCCGCCGACGGAAAGCGGGACTTCATGGCACCATGAGTGCTCGCCATGCGGCGTGATCACCTTCGAGGGGAGGGGAACGGCAGCGTGCCCGACACACCAAGACGCCTGCTGGGCGTCGAGGCCATCGAGGATCTGGTGCGCGACTGCTGGGTGCGCGCCCGGACGCCGGGGGAGCGGCGGCCGGACCGGGAGCTGCCGGTGATCGCCCTGCTCGGCCGGCACGGCAGCGGCAAGACCTCGGTGCTGCGCTACCTGGCGCACCGCGCGTCCACCGCGCCGCAGGCCGGGCACGACTTCGCCGCCGGCACGCTGCGCCCGCACGAGGTGGCGGCGCGGCTGGCGTTCCGGCTCTCGCTCAGCCCCAAGGGGCCGCGCTTCCCCAGGCTGACGCACGGACTGGTGGCCGTCGACCCCGACCTGAGGCTGGACGTGACCAGCCCGGACCGCGCGCGCCGCCAGTTGGAGAAGCGGATGCGGGAGGCCCGGGCCCGCGGCGCCGGCCTGCTGGCCGACGCGCTCTCCGAAGGCGTCGGCCTGCTCAACGACTTCGGCGTGATCCCGGTGCCGGGAGCCGGGCTGCTGGCCGCGCTGCTGCTGCGCGGGCTGGGTCCGCGGCTGCTGAACGCCTCCTCCCGGGCCGGCCTGGAGTGGTACGGCGGCGACCGCGGCCAGCCCGCGCTGGACGCCCTGGTCGCCCTCAACGAGCGGAGCAAGAGCGAGCACCAGGCCGACCAGAACCGGGTGGACCGGCTGCTCTGCGAGGCGTTCCTGGCCGATCTGCGGGCCGCCTACCAACGGCCCGGCGGCGCCGGCCGGGAGCGCAACTGCCTGGTGGTGCTGGACAACATCGACCGCGGTGGCGGCACCCGGTTCCTGGCGCTGCTGCTGGAGGTGCGGGATTCGCTGATGCAGCGCGACGGCGGCGGCTGCGATCCGCTGCTGGCGGTCGCCGCCGCCTCCACCGCGCGGGCCGTGCCGGGGCCGTTCGACCCCGGGCCGGCCGGGCTGCGGATCAGGGACGCCCACCAGGCGTCGTACGCCGACTGGCGGTCCGGCATCCCGCAGTTCCCGGCGGACTCCTCCTGGTGGTGGTACGCCGTCCAGCTGCCGGATCTGACGGCGGGCCAGGTGTCGCGGCTGGCGGCCGCGATCGACCCGCAGCTGCCGGAGGCCACCCCGCTGGTCCACCGCCTGACCTACGGCCACCCGTGGAGCGTGCTGCGGATGCAGCAGGCCGCCGCCCGCATGATCGACCACCAGGACGCCGACAACCGGCTGCGCGGCATCCTGGACTCCGGGCCGGTCGGTCCGGAGGTCACCACCGCCAGGCCGGCGGATGACAACAGGCTGACGCTCCGTCAGGAGTCGCTGCGCTACCTGCTGCAGGACATGGAGGCGGAGCAGCTGGCGGCGCTGGCCACCTGCGCGGCCTCCCGGGACATCGCGTCGGCGGTCAACTCCCCGCTGCTGACCGGGTTCCCGGACCGGATCAGGGAGACCCTGCTGGAGGAGACGGCGGAGCGGCTATGGCTGGTGCCGTCGCTGACCGAGGACGCGGGCACCCGGGGCGGCCGCGGCTCCGGCTATCTGCCGACCACCGGCCGCACCGCCCACCCGCAGCCGCTGCCCGACACCCTGATGCTGCAACCCTGGCTCTGGCTGCTGCTGCTCCGGGAGTTGGCCGCCCGCGGCCCGGGCGGCCCGTATCCGGACTGGGACACCGCACACCAGCGCCTGCACGACTGGCACGCCGACCGCGAGGGCCACCAGGTGAGCGCCCTGTCCCACCAACTCTCGCTCGGGCAGGTCGAGTCGGTCGTCGCGCACCTGGAGGCCGGCCTGAGCAGCCTGCCCACCGAGGCCTGGCTCTACGAGCTGTACGCGATCACCGCGGCGCCGATGCGCGAGCCGGTGGACGCCACGGTCTCCGCCTCGCACCGGGCCGACCAACTCGCCCGCCGGCTGGCCCCCGAGGCCTTCCGCCGGCACCGCGCGCTGGCCCTGCTGGTCACCGCGCTGTGGCTGGCCGTCGACCCGCGCAACCGGCTGCCCAGCGCCCGGCCGGAGCTCAACTTCACCATCAGCGCCTCCTTCCGGGACCTCGCCCTGCACACCCCCGACGCGAACGGCGCCGTGCTGCGCTCCGAGGCCGCCCGCTACGAGAGCCACTCGTTCTGAAGCAGTGAGCAGTCTGGAGGTCCACCGCGATGACACCGCTTTCCTCGAACGACCTCACCGAACCGGAGCCCTGGGACCCGCCGAAGCCCTGGTGGCGGCGGCGCACCGGGGGCACGGCGATGGCGGCGGCGCTCGTCATGCTCGGCACCGGGCTCTACGTGGGGCTGCGCCCGGCGAGCACCAGCTGCGGCGAGGGCCTGGCCAAGCGCGGCGCGAACCACGAGTGCGTCGGACTGACCGACGGGAGCCGCCACTTCAGCTTCACCCCCGACCTGACGAAGGTCTCCGGGCTGATCGCCGCCGAGAACCAGGGGGTGACGTCCGGCAGCACCCCCTGGGTAGGCGTGGTCTACCTGCTGCCCGCCGTCCCCAGCGCGGACGGCACCAGCACCGCCGACTCGATCCGGCATGAGCTCGAGGGCGCCTACATCGCCCAGTACCTCGCCAACCACCGGAACACCAACGGCGACGCACCGAAGATCCGGCTGCTACTGGCGAATCCCGGACACGACGAGGGGCAGCGGGACTACACGCTCGGCCAGATCGAGGCGCACCGCGCCCAGGACCACATCGTCGCGGTCGCGGGGCTGGGCACCAGCACCACGGGCACCAAGGGCACCATCGACCGGATCACCCAGGACGGCCTGGCCGCCTTCGGCTCGGTGATCACCGCGGACGAACTCACCCCGACGCACGGCCTGGTGCGGGTGGCGCCGCCCAACTCCGACGAGGCGGCTGCCGCCGGGGCGTTCCTGCAGTCGTACCTCAAGGACAAGCCGAACGCCAAGGTCCAGCTGGTCAGGGACGCCGTGAAGGGAGACCTCTACAGCAGCTCGCTCGCCGACCAGTTCAAGAAGAACTACCACGCGCAACTGCTGCCGCACGACATGGTCTTCGACTCCGGCGAGCAGGGGGTCTCCACCAACTTCGCCAACCAGATGGCCGGCCTGTGCCAGAACCGGCCCGCCGCGGTGTTCTTCGCCGGCCGTGGCATCGACCTGCCCCAGTTCCTCGCACCGCTCTCGCAACGCCAGTGCGTCGACCAGCAGTTGATCGTGATCGCGGGGGACGACGCGTCACAGGTGACGCAGTCGGCGGGCCGGGAGGAGGTGAAGAAGGCGCTGAGCGTGGGCAACATCCGGCTGCTGTACACCGGCCTGGCGCACCCGGACGCCTGGAAGCTGGCGCCGCAGGTCTACTCGGCCGCCGCCATCGAGCCGTTCACCGCCGGCGGCGAGTTCACCCGGCAGTTCTCCAACGAGGAGCTCTTCGACGGCCAGGCCATCATGGGCCATGACGCGCTGCTGGCCGCCGTGGTGGCGATCCGGGCCGCCGTCTCCGCCAGCACCCCGCCCGACCAGGTCACCGGCTCCACCGTCATCCAGATGCTCACCGCCCTCTACGGGCCGACCGCGATCGAGGGGGCCAGCGGCCTGATCTCGCTGGACAACAACGGCAATCCGGTGAACAAGGCGATACCGATCGTCGAGTTCAAGCCGAACGGGCAGGTCGTCGCGCTCGACGTGTCGTCCAGCACCGGCCAGCCGCCGCAGGCGCAGTAGGCCTCAGCCGTCGCCGGTGCGGGCCGAGCTCTCGGCCAGCGCCTCGGCCAGCGAGCGGTGGAAGGCCGTCACCAGGGCCTGGGTCAGCAGTGGTTCGACCTCGGCGGTGAGCTCCCGCATCCGGTCCAACTCGGCCGGGTCCGACTCGCGTTCGCGCAGCGGCTTCCAGACCGTCTCGCGGAACAGCCGGTGCAGTTCCCGGGCGGTGGCCTGGCTGTGCAGCCGGACCGCCGCCCGGGTGGCCATGATGGTCTCCAGCGGTATCGGCAGGTCCAACACCCGGGCGCCGAGCGGCAGCAGGCCCGGGTCGACCCGGAACACCTCGGGCCGGTCGGTGCGGTGCAGCGCGCCCATCGCCACCAGGCGGTCGAGGTCGGCGCCGCTCAACTGCCGGCCGACCCGCTGCGAGAGCCGCTCGACATCGGCCTCCTCGGCCGACTCCGGAGTCCAGGCGGCCACCAGGGCGCGGTGGATGGCCAGGTCCAGGGAGCCGATGTCCTTCGGGAGTTGCGCGAGGTAGCGCTCGATCGCGGCGAGGGTGAGGCCCTGCCGCTGCAGCTCCTCGATCAGTTCCAGGCGGTCCAGGTGCGCCGCGCCGTACCAGCCGACCCGGCGCGGCCCCAGCTCCGGCGGCGGCAGCAGGCCGCGACCGCTGTAGAAGCGCAGCGTGCGCACCGTGACCCCGGCGCGGGCGGCGAGTTCGTCAACGGTGAGCCGAAGCGGCGCGGTCGGCGGGGTCGCGGGCATCAACGCTCCTGGTGGGACAGTCCTGCTGTGACACTAGCAGTGCCACCCCACCAGGAGTCCGGGCTCAGGCGTGCGCGTAGTACCGCTCGGCGACCTCGGGGTGAGCGCGGCGGTACCCCTTCAACTCGTTCTCGCCGAACTCCGCGAAGAGCGGGTTGGCCGGGTCCTCGGTGGCGCCCGGGGCGGTGTGGGCGTGCGGGAACTCCAGCGGGGCGATGTGGGCGTCCAGGCGCGGGTTGTAGAAGAACGGCACCGAGTAGCGCTCGCGGGCACCGGGCGGGCTGACCACGCGGTGGTTGGTGGCCTTCAGGTAGCCGTCGGTGGCCACCTCCAGCAGCTCGCCCAGGTTGACCACGAAGGCGCCCGGCTTCGGCGGCACGTCCAGGAAGCTGCCGTCCGGCATCTCCACCTGGAGGCCGGGCACCCGGTCGGTGAGCAGCAGGGTCAGGAAGCCGTAGTCCTTGTGGGTGCCGACGCCCTGGCCGCCGCCGTCCGGGGCGCTGCCGGGGTAGCGGACCAGCTTGAGGTGGTGCGCGGGGTGGCCAGCGAAGGCGGTGTCGTAGAAGTCCGGGCGGGCGCCGATCGCGGTGAGCAGCTCGCGCAGCAGCCGGGCGGCCACCTGGTCGAGCCGGTCGATCCAGTGCAGGGCGGCGGTGCGCAGCTCGGGCAGCCGCTCCGGCCACTGGTTGGGGCCCTCCAGCCACCAGTAGGCCGGCTCGCCGGGGCCGGGCCGGTGCTCCGGCAGTTCGGTGCCGATGTCCAGCTGGTCGCGCCAGTCGCTCCGGCCGCCGGTGCGCTCGGCGCCTATCCGCGTGTAGCCGCGGAACTGCGGGGACTTGAGGTTGCTGATCGCCAACCGGTCGGCCTCGGGGAGGGCGAAGAAGGCGTGCATCGCCTCGGTCAGCCGGCTGGTCTCCGCCTCGGTGACGCCGTGGCCGACCAGGTGGAAGAAGCCCACCTCGGTGGCGGCGTACAGCAGGTCCGCGTGGAGTGCGGCGCGCTGCGCGGGGGTGCCGGAGGCGGCGGCGAGGTCGATGACGGGGAGGGTGTTGGTGTGCTGCTGCGACATGAGGGTGCCATCCGCTGGGTGTCGGCCCGGCGGGTCCGGCGGGTGGCCGGTCGGGGTCGGGGGCGCAGCCGTGATGGTGCGGCGCCCCCGGAGCCGGGGTCCTGGAAGAGGAACGGTCTGGGTCAGTGCGAGCAGCGACAGGACATGCTCGTGACGCGGAGCAGGTCCACATGGCGGCGACTGACGAGAAGAGGCACGTTCACCACACTAGACGAGGCAGGGGATAGGGAAGCTTGCGACTTGCATAACATACGCTTATACGGGTGCGTTTTCCAGGTCGTTGATGACCAGATCTGAAAGCCGCAGCTGGTACCAGACTTGGAGGCTGGAGCCGTCCCCGAACTCCTCCGTGAGGATCACCGTGGTGTGCCCGGCGCCACTGCCGCCGTAGCCGACCGTCCAGTCGGTCGGGACGTTCTCGGCCCGGAAGACCGGGTCGGCGTCATGGGTGGCGGCCCACTGGTCGAGCTTCTGGTTGAGCTGGGGGGTCATGTACGCGTGGCGGGCCCGCCGGGCATCCCCGAAGTTGCCGTCGATGACGTCCTGCCGGTACCGGGCGAAGAAGGTGTCGACCTTCTGCTCGGCCGGGGTCAGGGCGCGCTGCCCGGCGGCCGCCGACGGCCGGTGTGGCGGTACGGCGGCGAGGGCCGGCGCGGGGGCCAGCAGGGCGGCCAGGGTCAGGGCGAGGGCCGCCGTGGCGGCGGTGCGAAGTCTCATGCGCACCAGTCTGCGAGCGCCTGGTTACACTCCGTAGGCGGCGCGCTGGCTCTGCGTCGGAAGTCGGCGGGGCCGACTTCCGACACAGGGAGCCACGGCTCAGCTGTTGCCCGACTCCGCGGCGATCTTGCTGCGCACCTCGTTCATGTCCAGGGACTTGGCCTGCTGGATCAGATCCTCGAGCACCGGCGCGGGCAGCGCACCGGGCTGGGCGAAGACCAGGACGTTCTCCCGGACGATCGCCAGGGTCGGGATCGAGCTGATGCCGAAGGCCGCCGCCAGCTCCGTCTGCGCCTCGGTGTCGACCTTGCCGAAGACCAGATCGGGGTGGTCCTCGGCCGCCTTGTCATACACCGGGGCGAACTGCTTGCACGGGCCGCACCAGGACGCCCAGAAGTCGATCAGCACGAACGAGTCCTCGTTCACGACCTCGTCGAAGTTGTCCTTGGTGAGTTCCACGGTAGTCATGGTCGGCCCAACCACCTGGCCGCCGCCGCTATTCCGCGTCCCGGTAGGTCTCCAGCAGCCGCAGCCAGATCTCGCTGACCGTCGGATACGCCGGCACCGCGTGCCAGAGCCGCGCGATCGGCACCTGGCCGACCACGGCGACGGTCGCCGCCTGCAGCAGCTCGCCGACGCCCGGGCCCACGAAGGTGGCCCCGAGCAGCACCCCGCGGTCCTGGTCCACCACCATCCGGGCCCGGCCCCGGTAGTCGTCCGCGTACAGCGAGGCGCCCGCCACCCTGCCCAGATCGTAGTCGACCACCTTGATCGAGTGACCGGCCGCGCGGGCCTCCTCCTCGCTCAGGCCGACCGCCGCCACCTCCGGCTCGGTGAAGACCACCTGCGGCACCGCCGCGTGGTCCGCGGTCGCCGCGTGCGCGCCCCACGGCTCGGTGTCCACAGGGCGGCCCAGCGCACGCGCGGCGATCGCGGCCCCGGCGATCCGGGCCTGGTACTTGCCCTGGTGGGTCAGCAGCGCCCGGTGGTTGACGTCCCCGGCGGCGTAGAGCCAGCCGCCCGGCACGCCCTTCACCAGGCAGCTGTCGTCCACGTCCAGCCAGTCGCCGTCCCGCAGGCCGACGCTGCCCAGGCCCAGGTGGTCGGTGCGCGGCGCCCGCCCGGTCGCGAACAGCGCCTCCTCGGCGAGCAGCTTCCCGCCGTCGGACAGCTCCACCGTCACCTGCGGCCCGTCCCGCCGCACCTCCCGCACCGCGGTGCCGAACCGCACGTCCACCCCGGCGGCCCGCAGCCCGGCGGTCACCAGCTCGCCGGCGAACGGCTCCAGGCGCGGCAGCAGCGCCGAGCCGCGCACCAGCAGCGTCACCGCCGACCCCAGTGCCTGCCAGGCGGTGGCCATCTCCACCCCGACCACGCCGCCGCCGACCACCACCAGCCGGGCCGGCACGGTCCGCGAGCTGGTCGCCTCCCGGCTGGTCCACGGCCGGGCGTCGGCCAGCCCCGGCAGCTCCGGCACCGCCGCCCGGGTGCCGGTGCACACCGCCACCGCGTGCCGCGCCGTCAGCGTCAGCTCGCCGCCCTCCAGGGTGCGCACCAGCACCCGGCGCTCGCCGTCCAGCCGGCCCAGCCGCGGACCAGCTCCGCGCCGGTCCCGTCCAGCCAGGCGACCTGGCCGTCGTCCTTCCAGTGCGAGGCGAAGCCGTCCCGGCGGGCCAGCACCGCCTCGGCGTCCAGCGTGCCGCCGGCCGCCTCCCGGGAGCCGGCCACCGCCCTGGCGGCGGTCAGCGCGGCGGGCGGGCGCAGCAGCGCCTTGCTCGGCATGCAGGCCCAGTACGAGCACTCACCGCCGACCAGCTCGCGCTCGATCACCGCGGTGCTCAGCCCCGCGGCCCGGGTGCGGTCCGCCAGGTTCTCGCCGGTCGGTCCGGCGCCCAGCACGATCACGTCGTACTCGGTGGTCATCCGTTGCTCCCCAGGGGGTCGTTGACGTTATGACCCAATCATCCTCGGCCAGCCGGAGCCTGACGATGACTCAGAGTGCCCTGTGTCGCTGACTCAGAGTGCCTTGTGTCGCTGCAGGATCCCGAAGGCCAGCCAGCCGGGCAGCACCGGCAGCAGCACGGTGATCAGCCGGAACAGCACCACCGCGTTGAGGTTGTTCACGCCGGTGGTCTCCGCCAGCAGCGCCGTGGTGGCCAGCTCCACGCCGCCCACCCCGGCCGGCGTGGGCACCGCCGAGCCGAGCGCGTTGCCCAGCAGGAACGCCACCGCGACCGCCGCGAACTTCGGATGGCCGCCGCAGGCCCGCACGCAGCAGTACAGCGTCCAGGCGTAGGTGATCGAGATCAGCAGCTGGCCGAGCATGCCGAACGCCAGGTGCCCCGGGTGCCGGGCCAGCTGCCGCAGCCGGCCCAGCGAGCCCTCGGTGAGCGGCACCACCTTGCGCAGCGCCCACCGGCGCAGCGTCGGCGCCACCACCAGGGCCACCGCGAGCAGCGCCAGCACCACCAGGCAGGCCATGATCGTCCAGCCCAGCACGGTGTCGTCCTTGGACGAGGTCGGGTCCGGCCGGAAGCCGGTGAGCCAGAGGAAGAAGGCGAGCTGGCCCAGGTGCAGACCAAGCCCGATCAGCTGGCCCGCGCCCACGCTGGAGGCGGCCGGCCCGGGCGCTATCCCGGCCCGCAGCAGCAGCCGGGTGTTCAGCGCCATCCCGCCGAAGCCGCCCGGCGCCACCAGTCGCACGAAGGAGCCGGCCAGCTGCGCCAACCCGGCTCTCGCGAAACCTATCCGCTCCGGCACGAAGCCGAGGAAGCCCATGGTGGCGGCCAGGTAGCTGGCGGCCATGCCCACCACCGACAGCGCCGTCCACCCCGGGTCGACGCCCTCCACCAGGCGGATCGGATCGACCGAGGAGTGCGTGCCCTCCAGGTAGAGCATGACGGCGAAGACCAGCACTCCCGCCACGGTGATCATCGTCCGTGGGCGGAGCCAGGCCGGCCTGCGGACCGATTGCGTCTGCGGTGTCCCCCTTGTCACCGATGCATGGTTTCACGGAGGTAACAGCGTCCGCTTACTCCTCAGGTATGACTTGCGGATAGCCCTGAGGGGTACCTGGGATGGATTCCGGCGCCCCGGGGTGGACTCCGACTTAGCCCCGGGGTGGACTCCGACGCCTCACGCCGCCCTTACCCAGGGGCATGACATACTCCGATCCGTGACCACCTGCCTGACCACCCGGACGCTGCGCGCGCTGTTCTTCGCCGCGCTGGCCGTTCCGCTGGCCGCGGCCGGGCAGGTAGTGGTCACCGGGCGCCCGCTGCCGCTGAACCTGCTGGCCGGCGCCGCCGTGGTGGTCTTCGGCGCCGCGCTGCTGCCGGCCGGGGTCGAGCGGGGCTTCCTGCAGATCGCGGCCCTGCTGCTGCCGGTCGAGCTGCTCCTCAACACCACCTTCAACCTGGGCCAGGACACCTGTGCCCCAGCGCCCGGTGCCGCGCTGCGCGGGCCGTCCCACGGCCTCGACCTGATGGTCTGCGGCGGCGGCTCGGTCGGCGGCGGCGCCGACGGGTTCCTCAACCTGGCGCCCGCCGTGCTGGAGCTGCTGCTGCTCGCCGTGCACGTCACGGTCACCCTGGTCGCCGCGTGCTGCCTGCGGCTGGCCGACGCCGCCCTGGTGCGGCTGCCAGAGCTGGTCGCCGCGCTGGCCCGGCTGGCGGCCCCCGCGCTGCGCGCCCTGCTGCTGCTCGCCCCGCTGCCGGTCCGCCCGGCCCCGGGCGTGCCGCTGCCGGAACCGCGCCCCGAGCACGCCCCGACCGAGGACCTGCCGCTCTCCCCGTCCCGTCGCCGCGGTCCGCCGGCGTCGTTCGCGCTCGCCTGCTGACGCCTCCCCCTGAGCGGGGGAATGCCGCGGGCGTGCGATGCCGACCGCCGCAGCAACCAGCGCTGGTGAACACCACCCCGCGCACAGCTGCCGGCTCCCGACATCCCGCAGCGAACCAGCGCCGGCGCACCCGAGGCCCGGCGCGGACTGGACATCTCCCATGAGCAGCAACGCGAAGAAGAAGCCCACCCACGCCGAGCAGCAGGCCGCCCGCCGGGAGCGGCTGCAGCAGGCCATGCTCGCCGAGAAGCGTGCCCAGCGGACCCGCCGCCAGGTGACGATCGGCGTGTCCGGCGCGCTCGCCCTGCTGCTGGTCGGCGGCGTGGCGATAGCCGTCAACAGCGCCGGCTCCTCGCACTCCGCGTCGACCGCGGCCGCCAGCAGCGGGCCGCTGGTCACCCCGGCCAACACCAGCGGCGACGGCACCGTGATCACCTACGGCAAGCCGGACGCCGCGCACACCCTGGCCGTCTACGAGGACTTCCGCTGCCCGATCTGCGAGAAGTTCGAGACCACCAACGGCGCGACCGTGCAGCAGCTCGCCGACAACGGCGACTACAAGATCGATTACCACCTGGCCGCCTTCCTGGACGACAACCTGGGCGGCAAGGGCTCGATCACCGCGCTGGCCGCGGCCGGCGCGGCGCTCAACCAGAGCGTGGCCGACTTCAAGAAGTTCCACGACGTGCTCTACGCGAACCAGCCGAACGAGCGCACCGACGGCTTCGGCGACGTCAACAAGATCCTCGACCTGGCCGGCAAGGTGCCCGGCCTGAAGACCGACGCCTTCACGGCCGCGGTCAAGGACGGCACCTACCTGCCGTGGGCGCAGAAGGTGGCCGCCGCCTTCGACAGCAGCGGCGTCACCGGCACCCCGACCATGAAGTTCGACGGCAAGCAGCTGAACCTGTTCGACAACCAGGGCACCCCGGTCAGCGCCGACACCTTCAAGCAGCAGGTCGGCGCGAAATGACCAGGGCCTACGGCTGGCTGCTGGCGGTGGCCGGGGCACTGGGCCTGGCCGCCTCCGCCGAACTCACCCTGGACAAGATCCGGCTGCTGGAGAACCCGAACTACGTCCCCGGCTGCAACATCAACCCGATCATCAGCTGCGGGTCCGTGATGCGGACCGAGCAGGCCTCGGTGTTCGGGTTCCCCAACCCGCTGCTCGGGCTGGTCGGCTTCGCCGTGGTGCTGGCCACCGCGGCGGGGCTGGCGGCCGGGGCCAGGTACCGGCGGTGGTACTGGCTGGGCCTGCAGGCGGGCACGCTGCTCGGGGTGGTGATGGTGCACTGGCTGATCGGGCAGTCGCTCTACTCGATCGGCGCGCTCTGCCCGTACTGCATGGTGGTGTGGGCGGTGACCATCCTGCTGTTCTGGTACACCACGCTGGCCAACCTGCGTACCGGAGCCATTCCGGTCTCGGGCCGACTGCGGCCGGTGGTACGGGAGTTGGACCGCTACCACTGGGTGGTGCCGGTGCTCTGGTACGGGGTGATCGCACTCATGGTGCTCAACCGGTTCTGGTACTACTGGCGGACGCTGCTCTGACGGCGGGCGGGCGGCGGTGAACCGTGCGCATACGGTGGGCCGTCCGCCGAGGGCGGGCCGGTTGCCGGTGGTTGCGTCGATTGCGTCGACGCGGCAATTCGTCAACGCGTCAATTCGTCATGGAATTGCGCGGGTTCGGCAACAGGCCCGTCCCGGCGGGAGTGCGAACCGCGGCCCAGGGCATCTGGGTCAGTACCGGAAGGAGTACCCGCCATGCCCCCGAAGTCGCTTCCCAAGCTCACCGCCGTCGCCCTGCTGGCCGGGCTGGCGCTGACCGCCTGCTCGTCCTCGTCCTCGTCAGGCTCGACGCACACCTCCAGCCCCAGCGCTCCGTCGACCGGAACCGGCGGTTCGTCCACGCCGACCGGCGAGGCCTCACAGGTACCGACGCCGGGACGCGGGGCGACCGGAAGCATCAGCTCGCCGGCGGCCCACCCGTCGATCCCGGCCACCGGCGGCAGCCCGGTGGCGGCGAGCGGCCAGCAGTGCACCAGCGCGCAGCTCACCGTCGCCCAGACCGACGAGAACGCCGGCGCAGGCCAGATGGGCTTCACCATCACCTTCACCAACACCTCCGACCGGTCCTGCACCATGGACGGCTACCCGGGCGTCTCCTACGAGGCGGTGGCCGGCAAGCCCACCGGGGCTCCGGCAGCACGCAGTGGCGCCTCGTACCACACCGTGACGCTGGCCCCGCACGGCACGGCCGGCGCCACCTTCCAGGACGCCAACGGCCAGAGCGGCTACGACCCCGGCACCTGCCAGCTCACCGACGCCACCGGCCTCAAGGTCTACCCGCCGGGCGAGCGCACCGCGCTCTTCCTGCCCTGGAAGACCCAGCACTGCACGGGATCGGGGGTGCATCCGGCCACGATCGGCCCGGTCACCCAGGGATGACCGGGTGAGCGCAGACGGCTCCGCGTGTGGTTGAACGCGACCTGGGGTAGACGCGTACCCCAGGTTGGAGCGGCTGGGCAGCCGCGCCACACACGGACGGAGCAATACCATGTCCACCATCCGCCGGGTCGGATTGCTGGCGGCCTCCGGGGCCGCCGCCGTCGCCTTCGCCACCGCCTGCGGCTCCAGCGGGTACCACAGCAGCACCACGCCGCCGCCGAGCGGGCCCAGCAGCACCGCGCCCATGACGCCGTCGCCCGGGCAATCGGCGACCACGGTCAAGGTGACCAACAACGGCAGCCTGAGCCAGATCCTCACCGACTCCAACGGCTTCACGCTGTACCGCTTCGACGTCGACAGCAACAACCCGCCCACCTCCAACTGCAACACCGGCTGCATCGACACCTGGTCGCCCGCCACCGTGACCGGCCAGCCGACCGGCACCGGCGTGGACGCCTCGCAGCTGTCCACCATCACCCGGCCCGACGGCACCAAGCAGCTGACCTTCCACGGCTGGCCGCTCTACCGCTACTCCGGGGACAGCAAGGCTGGCCAGACCAACGGGCAGGCCATCGGCGGCACTTGGTGGGCCGTGACGCCGAGCGGCGGCAAGGCGATGGCGGCCTCCAGCAGTCCGACGGCACCGCCCAGCACCGGCGGCGGCTACTGACGAGCCGTCAGGAAGCGTGAGATGAGGTCGACGTGCGCCAGGACGGGCTCATGACCGAGGAGCGCGGGCAGGCTCCCGGGGGCCGCACCGACGAGGAGCTGATGCGGGCCCTCTACCGGGAGCACGCCGGCCCGCTGCTCGGGTTCGTGATCCACCTGGTCGGCGGCGACCGGCAGCGGGCCGAGGACGTGGTACAGGAGACGCTGGTCCGGGCCTGGCGGCACGCGGACCAGCTGCAGACGGCGACCGGGTCGGTGCGGCCCTGGCTGGTCACGGTGGCGCGGCGGATCGTCATCGACAGCCACCGGCGCACCTTGGCCCGGCCGCCCGAGACCGACGCGGCGCCGCTCGAACTGCTCCCGGCCCCGGACGAGACCGAGCGGGCGCTGAAGATGATGGCGATCACCGACGCACTGGGCGCGCTCACCCGGGCCCACCGCGAGGTGATCGTGGAGACGTACCTCAGGGGCCGCTCGGTCGCCGAGGCGGCGGCCGAACTCGGCATCCCGGAAGGTACCGTGAAGTCGCGGGTGTACTACGCACTGCGATCCCTGCGGGTCGCACTGGAGGAACGAGGGGTGACGTCATGACCGAGTACCGGTCCTGGGCGGACCCCAACGGCCCGGACGATCCCCACCTGGACGTCGGCGCCTATGTGCTCGGCCTGCTGGACGGCGCCGACCGGACGACGTTCGAGACGCACCTCGCCGACTGCCCGCGCTGCCAGGCGGAGGTGACGCGCCTCGGCGCCCTGGAGCCGCTGCTCGCCGAGTACGCGGCCGGCGGCGCGGAGCCCGTGGAGCCCAGCGCGCGGCTGCTGGACGGGCTGCTCGACGAGGTCGCGGCGGGCCGCCGGCGACAGACCGTGCGGCGGCGCTGGCTGGTCGCGGTGGCGGCCGCCCTGGTGCTCGGCGGCCCCGCCGCGACCGCCGTGGTGATGGACGCGACCGTGGCGACCACCGCTACCGCGCCCGCCAGCCCGTCGGCCACCGCGCCCGCCACCGGGCCCCTCGCCACCAGCAGCGCCACCGGCCCCGGCGGGGCCAAGGCCACCGTGGGCGTGGCCCCCAGCGCCTGGGGCAGCACCATCAGCCTGACGCTCTCCGGCGTGACCGGGCCGCGCACCTGCGACCTGGTCGCCGTCTCCGACTACGGCACCCACCAGACCGTCAGCACCTGGACAGTCCCGGGGGGCGGGTACGGAAGCTCCGCCCCGCAGCTCCACATCACGGGCGGCACCGGCTTCGCACCCGGCGACCTGACCCACTTCGAGGTGCGGGATCTGACGACCGGACAGCTCTTGGTCTCCGTCCCCGCGCCGGCTCGCTGACCGATTGTCAGTGCCGACTGCCATGATCGGCGGATGACCACCTTGCGCGCCAACATCAGCGAGTACTGGGACGCCGCCGCTCCCTCCTTCGACCAGGAGCCCGACCACGGGCTCGGCTCGGCCGAGACCAGGGCCGCCTGGGCCGCGCGGCTGACCGACTGGCTGCCCGCCACCCCCGGCGAGGTGCTGGACGCGGGCTGCGGCACCGGCTCGCTGGCACTGCTCGCCGCCGCGGCCGGGCACCGGGTGACCGGAGTGGACTGCGCGCCCGCCATGGTCGCGCGGGCCCGCGCCAAGTTCGCCGCCGCCGGGCTCAGTGGCACCTTCCTGATCGGGGACGCCGCAGAGCCGCCCACCGGAGACGCGAAGTTCGACGTGGTGCTGGCCCGCCACCTGCTCTGGACGCTGCCCGACCCGGCCGCCGCACTGCGCTCCTGGGCCGAACGGCTGCGCCCCGGCGGCCGGTTGGTGCTGGTCGAGGGCCGCTGGCGGCAGAGCGCCGACCCGAAGCCGTATGTGCCGGGTGCCGGCGAGCTGCCCTGGGCCGGTGGCGTCGGAGCGGCCCAACTGGGCGCGTCGGTGGCCGAGTTGGGCCTGCCGGTCCGGGTGGTGGACCTGTCGGGTGACGACGTGCTGTGGGGGCGGGCCGTGGACGACGAGCGGTACGCACTGATCGCGGGGTAGCTGCTCGGGGGCGGCTGGGCGCCCCGAGGCGCTGACCTACCGCTGGTGAGTCATCAGTGGTAGGTCCAGCTCTGGTTGGTCCAGCCGTTGCAGGCCCAGAGCTGGACCTTGGCGCCGTTCTTGCCGATGGTGTTGGTGTCGCCGTCCAAGCACTCCCCCTGGTCGGAGTTCCGCAGGATGGAGCCGTTCCAGGTCCAGGTCTGGTTGGTCCAGCCGTTGCAGCCCCAGAGCTGGACCTTGGCGCCGTTCTTGGGGATGGTGTTGGTGTCGCCGTCCAGGCACTGCATGGCCTCGCCGTTCTGCAGCGTGTAGTACCCGGCCGGCTGGCCCGCGACCGGCGTCCAGTACCAGCTCTGGTTGTCCCAGCCGTTGCAGCCCCACAGCTGCACGACGGCGCCGTTGTTGGGGATCGTGTTGCGGTCGCCGTCCAGACACTGGCCGCCGTCGTTGTTGGTGAACGCCTTGGTGCGGTAGGTGATCTTCGCCGAGTCGGTCCCGGCCGGGAGGGTGCTCGCGTGCGACCCGACGCCGGGGATCTGGTTGGGCGAGGCGACGTCGATGACGGTCCGGCCGGCGGCCGGGTCGGACGACGGCCGGGCGGCGGGCTGCGCCGGAGCGGGGGAGGCGCCCCGACCGCCGGCCTGGGCCGGCTGGCCGGCGGCGGCCAGGGTCAGGGCGCTGGTCGCGACCAGAAGGGCGAGGGAGAGCCGGTTGATGCGCATGGGAGGTCCTTAGCTAGACCCGGAGCGGAGCGGCAATCGATCCGCATACGGTGTTATACGGGTCGGTCAGGACGCGAATCAAGCGAGTCAGAAATAGCATGACGATATGAAAACGACTGGGGTGGCGATGCCGGAAGCACCGCCACCCCAGTGGAGTTGACGCCCGATCAGCCCTGGTCGTCGCCCTCCAGGTCACCCTCCGACTCCAGGAAGGCGGCCTGCAGTTCGGCCAGCAGAGCCGGGTCCGGCTCGGCCCACAGGCCGCGCTCGGCGGCCTCCAGCAGCCGCTCGCTGATGCCGTGCAGGGCCCAGGGGTTGGCGTCGGTGAGGAACTCGCGGTTCACCGGGTCGAGCACGTACTCCTGGGTCAGCCGCTCGTACATCCAGTCCGCCACCACGCCGGTGGTGGCGTCGTAGCCGAACAGGTAGTCCACGGTGGCGGCCATCTCGAAGGCGCCCTTGTAGCCGTGCCGCCGCATCGCCTCCAGCCAGCGCGGGTTGACCACCCGGGCGCGGAACACCCGGGCCGCCTCCTCGGTCAGGGTGCGGGTGCGCACCGTCTCCGGGCGGGTCGAGTCGCCGATGTAGGCGGCCGGCGCCGAGCCGGTGAGCGCGCGGACGGTCGCCACCATGCCGCCGTGGTACTGGAAGTAGTCGTCCGAGTCGGCGATGTCGTGCTCGCGGGTGTCGGTGTTCTTGGCCGCCACCGTGATCCGCCGGTAGGCGGTCTCCATCTCCTCCCGGGCCGGCCGCCCGTTCAGCCCGCGCCCGTAGGCGTAACCGCCCCACACCGTGTAGACCTCGGCCAGGTCGGCGTCGGTGCGCCAGTCCCGGCTGTCGATCAGCTGCAGCAGACCGGCCCCGTAGGTGCCCGGGCGGGAGCCGAACACCCGGACCGTGGCCCGCCGTTCGTCACCGTGCTCGGCCAGGTCGGCCTGCACGTGGGCGCGGACGAAGTTGTCCGTCTCCGCCTCCTCCTGGCCCGCGGCCAACCGCACCGCGTCGTCCAGCAGTGCCACCACGTGCGGGAAGGCGTCCCGGAAGAAGCCGGAGATGCGCAGCGTCACGTCAATCCGGGGACGGCCCAACTCGGCCAGCGGGATGGCCTCCAGGCCGGTCACCCGGCGCGAGGCCTCGTCCCAGACCGGCCGGACGCCGAGCAGCGCGAAGGCCTCGGCGATGTCGTCGCCGGCGGTGCGCATCGCGCTGGTGCCCCAGAGCGAGAGGCCCACCGAGGGCGGGAACGCGCCGTCGTTGTCGGCCTGGTAGCGCTCGACGAGCGAGGCCGCCAGCGCCTGGCCGGTCTCCCAGGCGAGCCGGCTGGGCACCGCCTTCGGGTCCACCGAGTAGAAGTTGCGGCCGGTCGGCAGCACATTGACCAGGCCGCGCAGCGGCGAACCGGACGGCCCGGCCGGCACGAAGCCGCCGCCCAGGGCGTGGATCACGGCATCCAACTCGTCGGTGGTGGAGGCGAGTCGGGGCACCACCTGGCGGGCGGCGAAGTCCAGCACCCGGGCGACATCGGCCGGCAGGCCCTCGGCGGCCTTCTCGACGGCCTCCGGCGCCCAGTCGGCCGCCTCCATCGCCTCGACCAGCTCCCGGGCCTTGGCCTCGGCCGCGTCGGTGGCACCGAGCTTCAGCGCCGCCTCGTCCAGGCCCAGCGCCTCCCGCAGACCCGGCAACGCGCTGACACCGCCCCAAATCTGACGGGCCCTCAGGATCGACAGAACCAGGTTGACGCGCTCCTGGCCGGTCGGCGCCTGCCCCAATACGTGCAGTCCGTCGCGGATCTGAGCGTCCTTCACCTCGCAGAGCCAGCCGTCGACATGCAGCAGGAAGTCGTCGAAGCCGTCGTCCTCCGGGCGCTCGTCCAGGCCCAGGTCGTGGTCCAGCTTGGCGGCCTGGATCAGGGTCCAGATCTGGGCCCGGATCGCGGGGAGCTTGGCCGGGTCCATCGCGGCGATGTTGGAGTGCTCGTCGAGGAGTTGCTCAAGCCTGGCGATGTCGCCGTAGGAGTCGGCGCGGGCCATCGGCGGCACCAGGTGGTCCACCAGGGTGGCGTGCGCGCGCCGCTTCGCCTGGGTGCCCTCGCCCGGGTCGTTCACCAGGAACGGGTAGATCAGCGGCACATCGCCGAGCGCCGCGTCCGGGCCGCACTCGGCGGACAGCGCGGCCGTCTTGCCCGGCAGCCACTCCAGGTTGCCGTGCTTGCCCAGGTGCACGATCGCGTCGGCGCCGAAGCCGCCGTCCGACTGCGCGGCGGCGATCCAGCGGTAGGCGGCCAGGTAGTGGTGGCTGGGCGGAAGGTCCGGATCGTGGTAGATGGCCACCGGGTTGGCGCCGAAGCCGCGCGGCGGCTGCACCAGCACCAGCAGGTTGCCGGCCCGCATGGCGGCCAACACGATGTCGCCGTCCGGGTTGTGGGTGCGGTCCACATAGAGCTCGCCGGGCGCCGGGCCCCAGTGCTCCTCGACCTGCTCGCGCAGCGCGGCGGGCAGCGTGGCGTACCAGCGGCGGTAGTCGGCGGCCGGGATGCGCACCGGGTTGCGGGCCAACTGGTCCTCGGTCAGCCAGTCCTGGTCGTAACCACCGGCGTCGATCAGGGCCTTGATGAGGGCGTCGCCCTCGTGCTCGTCCTCGACGGGATCCATGCCGGGGAACCCGTCCCCGAGGTCCCAGCCTTCCGCCTTCAGGCGGTTGAGCAGCCGGGAGGCGCTCGCCGGGGTGTCCAGGCCGACCGCGTTGCCGACCCGGGCGTGCTTGGTCGGGTAGGCGGACAGGACCAGCGCCAACCGGCGCTCGGCGGGCGGGACATGGCGCAGCCGGGCGTGCCGGACCGCTATACCGGCCACCCGGGCGGACCGCTCCGGGTCGGCGACGTAGACGGTCAGCCCGTCCTCGTCCAACTCCTTGAAGGAGAACGGCACGGTGATCAGCCGGCCGTCGAACTCCGGCACCGCGATCTGGGTGGCGGTGTCCAGCGGGGACAGGCCGTCGTCACTGCCCTCCCACTGCTCGCGCGACCAGGTCAGGCAGAGCGCCTGCAGGATCGGGCGGTCCAGGGCGGCCAGCGCGCCGGCGTCCCAGGCCTCCTCGTCGCCGCCGGCCTGCGCCTCGGCCGGCCGGGTGCCGCCGGCCGCCAGCACGGTCGTCACGATCGCGTCGGCCCGGCCCAGTTCGGCCAGCAACTCCTCCGGAGCCCCGCGCAGCGAGGCACAGAAGTACGGACGGGCCTGGCCGCCGGCCTCCTCGATCGCCGTGCACAGCGCCTCGACGAAGGCCGTGTTGCCGCTCATGTGGTGCGCGCGGTAGTAGAGGACGGCGACCGTCGGACCCTCGGTGCGGGCCGCGGCGCGTTCCAGCGGACCCCAGTCCGGCGCCGACGCCGGCGGGGCGAAGCCGTGGCCGGTGAGGAGCACCGTGTCGGAGAGGAACGCGCCCAGCTCGGCCAGGTTGGCCGCGCCGCCGTGCGCCAGGTAGGCGTGCGCCTCGGCGGCCAGACCGGCGGGCACCGTGGACAGCTCCATCAACTGGGCGTCCGGCGCCTGCTCACCGCTGAGCACGATGACCGGGCGCGGGCCGGCCAGCAGGGCGTCCAGCCCCTCCTGCCAGGCGCGCCGGCCGCCGAGCAGCCGGACCACCACCAGGTCGGTGCCCTCCAGCAGCTCCGGCAGGTCGGCGGGGGCCAGGCGGGCCGGGTTGCCGAGCCGGTAGCCGACCGGGCCGTTGGCGGCCCGGGCGGAGAGCAGGTCGGTGTCGGAGGTGGACAGGAGCAGGATCATGCGGCGGCCTTCCTCGGGGTCCGCGCCCCGGGTGGGAGGGGAGGACGGCGGGAGTTCCTGACTCCCGCGAGCTCAGTGAGCCGCGGTCACAGTGGCGGGACCGCACCGGTTTCGCACCGGTTTCCTCCCCTTGCGCCGTCCATGGCGTGGCCGGACCTGGCGGTCCGTCCGGGCGTCATCCTAGTGGGCCGCCTCCGGGGCCGGGCCAGAGTGGCGAGAAGGCGCTGTCCGGGGGGATATCGCGCCCGGTGCGGCGAGTGGTGCGGCGCCCGGTGCGGCGCCTGGCGTGGCGCCCGATAGCCCGGTTGGTAACCCCGCCCGATATCGCGGCTGGTGGGCCGCCTGGCATGGCGCCCGATATCCCGCCCGGATCCCGGCTGGTGCCCCGCCTGGATCCCGCTTGGACTCCGCCCGGATTGCCAACCTGGGTTGATAACCTGCGGATATGGTCCAGCCCGTGAATGTCGATGACCTGAGCGCGGCGCTCTACGACGGCATCGCCCTGCTCGCTCGGCGGCTTCGCCAGGCGCCCATCCCGGGCGACCTCACGCTTCCCGAACGCTCCGCGCTGTCCCGCCTGGCCCGCGGCGGCCCGGCCACCGCCGCCGCGCTCGCCCGGGCCGAGCAGATCACCCCGCAGGCGATGGGGACCACCCTGAGCGGGCTGGAGGCGCGCGGCCTCGTCGAGCGGCACCCCGATCCGGACGACCGGCGGCGGGTCGTCATGTCGTTGACCGGGGAGGGTGAGGCGATGCTGCTGCGGCGACGGGGTGCACGGTCCCGGCAGCTCGGTGAGGTGCTTGAACGGGGGTTCACCGCAGGGGAGTTGGAGGCGCTGGCGGTGGCGGCGCCGCTGATCGAGCGGCTGGCTGAGGGTATGTGAGCTGCGCGGGGCGCATCCGAGCCGAGCTACGCGGGGTGTATATGACCTACGCGGCGCATATGAGATGTGCGGGGTGTAAGCGAGATGTGCGGGGCGTATGTGATCAACGCTGCCCGCCGGGACGTAAGGATGCTGCGTGGAACCCGACACGATTGACCTCGACGGCCATCGGATCGCCTACCGCCAGAGCGCGGGCCGGGGGCGGGCGGTGGTGCTGGTGCACGGCAACTCCTCGTCCTCCCGGGCCTGGCAGGCGCTGCTGGACGGCCCGTTCGGGCAGCGGTACCGCTGCCTCGCGCTCGACCTGCCGGGGCACGGCGATCGGCACCCGCGTCGTCGGCCGGCACCTACTCGCTGCCCGGCTACGCCGAGGTGCTCGTCCGGTTCGCCGCGGCCCTGGACGCCCGGGACGCCCTGGTGGGCGGGCACAGCCTCGGCGGGCACATCGCGCTGGAGGCGGCCCCGGCGCTGACCGATTGCGCCGGCTTCGCCGTGTTCGGCACGCCGCCGATGGCCACCCTGGAGGCGATGCCGAGCGCCTTCCTCCCCAACCCCCTGGTGAGCGTGGGCTTCACCGCCGAGGTGACCCCGGCCGACGCCCGGGCGTACGCGGCGAGCCAACTCGCACCCGGCTCCGCGCTGCCGGTGGCGCCGATGGCCGAGCAGATCCTCGCCACCGACGGCGCCGCCCGGGCCGGGCTGGCGGCGAGCCTCGCCGCCGGTGCGTTCACCGACGAGGTGGCCATCGCCGCCGGCCTCGACCGCCCGCTGGCCGTCCTGCACGGCCGGGACGAGCAACTGGTCAGCCTTGCCTACCTGGAGTCGCTGCACCTGCCGCCGCTGTGGCGCGGCGCCGTCCAGGTGATCGAGGGTTCCGGCCACTCACCGCAGTTGGAGGCACCGGAGGCGTTGGCGAAGCTGCTCACGGAGTTCGCCGAGTTCGTCGAGTAGCCGTCATCGACACTGTGGACACCATGCCCGGATCCGGTGCGAGCCGTGAGAACCGCGTGGGACACCCGGGCGGGGTGCGGGATGACCCAACAGCGTCGCGCAGCACGGCGCCCCTCGGCCGATCGGGACGCGATCGGCCGAGGGGCGCCGTGTGTTGCTGCGGAACGTGTGGAGCGGAGCCCGCGCCCTACGCGGTGACCTTCTCGCGCTCGGCAGTGGCCGGGGCCGGCTCGGCAACAGCGGTCGGGACGTTCTCGCGCGGCGTCGGGAGGACGGCCATGATCGCGGCGGAGACCACGATGGTGGCCATCCAACCGAGGCCGTACTTGCCGATCGGGGTACCGGCCAGCGGGCCGGAGAACCAGTCGCAGCTGGTGAAGCTGAGACCGGCGAGCAGCGCGACGCCCCAGGCCGTCATCGCCTGCCAGCAGAAGCCGCCGACGTACCAGTAGCGGCTGGTACGGCCGGTGTCCATCAGGGCCTCGGCGTCGTAGCGCACCGCGCGGGAGCGGCGGCGGAACATGTCGACCGCGTAGACGCCGATCCAGGCGGAGAAGGAGACCGCGAGCAGGATCAGGAAGGTGATGAAGGAGCCGAGGAAGCTGGAGGCGACCAGCATCAGCAGGCCACCGGCGACCAGCGAGATCACGGCGTTGATGCTCACGGCCATGGCGCGCGGCAGCTTCACACCCATGGTCTGGGCGGTGAAACCGGCCGAGTACATCGACAGGCTGTTGATCAGCAGCATGCCCACGATCGCGGTGAGCAGGTACGGCACCGCCAGCCAGGTCGGCAGCAGGTCACCGAGGAAGGAGACCGGGTCCTGCGCCTTGGCCAGCCCCGGGGTGGCGACCGCCATCACGGCGCCCATCAGCACCATGGGAACCATCACCAGGCCGGCGCCGGAGACCGTCGCGCCGACGATCCGCTTGCCGGACGCCTGGTGCGGCAGGTAGCGGGCGAAGTCGGGGCCGGTGGGCACCCAGCTGATGCCGCCGGCCGCGATCGTGCCGACACCGGCGACCATCATCGCGGTGGTCCCGGCGGGCTTGGCGAAGACGTCGCTCCAGTGGATGGTGGCCACCAGGTAGGCGAGCACCAGCATGCTGAACAGGCCGAACAGGTAGGTCGACCACTTGTTGCAGATGTTCAGCACCTTGCGGCCCATGCCGCTGACCAGGAAGGTGCAGGCGACGAAGAGCAGCAGGGTGATCACGATGAGTGCGTCATTGCTCTTGATGCCGAAGAGCAGCTTGAGCACGGTCAGCACGGCGTAGGCGCCGGTGACCGCGTTGATCGTCTCCCAGCCGAACCGGGCGATCCAGAGGATCGCGCCGGGGAACAGGTTGCCGCGCACCCCGAAGGTCGCCCGGGAGAGCGTCGCACCCGGTGCGCCGCCCCACTTGCCGGAGACCGAGAGCACTCCGACCAGGCCGAACGACACGACCGCGGCGCACACGGCGACGATCAGGACCTGCCAGAAGTTCAGCGAGTTGAAGACCACCAGGGCCGCACCCATGGTGAGCAGCAGGACGCTGATGTTGGCTGCGACCCAGGTCGGGAAGAGCTCTCTGACCCGGCCGTGGCGCTCATGGTCCGGCACGGGCTCGATGCCGCGGGTTTCGATGGCGCCGCTGGAGTCGGCGGAGGACAGACTGTCCATAGGTGGTTCTCCGGCGAGGGAAACGGGGAATTGGGCCAAAACGGACGTTCTAGGAACTCTACGCGGGTTGCGCAGTAGCGGTCATCGTACTTTCATCCAATCTCGTGGCAAATTCGGTGTTGGTGATGTCACGGTTGGCGACCGTTTGGCCTGCAGCGCCCGCGTGTTGTGCACTCTCCGTGATGGCGGCTATCGCACCTTGTCGCGGCACAGCTCCCGGTCCACGAGGGTGCTCATCGCCTGCTGGGTGTTCTCGTCCCCGTCGTCGGTGGCGAACACCACGGCCGTGCGAGTTCCATCCGGGGTGGCGCCGACCCAGGTCCGGTAGCCGGGCACTCCGCCCGGGTGGGCGAAGCAACTGCCGCCGCAGGACAACGGGAGCTCGCCCAGCCCGAGCCCGTAGTCCGCGCCCAGTTGCGGCGCGGGCACCGTGGTCTTCGTCGCGTCGAGTTGGGCGGGGGCCAGCAGTCGGCCGCTGAGCAGGGCGCTGTAGAACCGGCCGAGGTCGTGCGCGGTGCTGATGATGGATCCTGAGGCATCGAGCACGCTCGGGTTGAGCTGTGTGACGTCGAGGGGGGTGGCGGTCCCGAACGCGGAGTAGCCATGAGCGGGCGGGCCCGGGATGGACGGGTCGGTGCCGGGCGTGGTGGTGGCCGTCAGCCCCAGCGGGCGGATGAGGATGCGGACCGGACAAGGCAGTCCTGGGTGAGGTTGCCGATGTCGCGCCGTGTCCGCTCAGGCGGTGCCAGCGGGGTTCCGCCCGAAGGCAGCCTCGAGAACGGCGGGGACGTCGGCCTCGGGGATGGCGGCGCGTACCTTCGCGAGGACGGCGGGCACGTCGGCGTCGTCGATGACCCCCAGATACTCCTGCCGCAACTGGTGGATCAACTCGACCAGTTCGGGTCGCAACCGCATCCAGGCGCGGGACGTCCGGATCTCGTCCTCGACCTCGTCCATGAACCAGCGCATGACGTCGTACGGGATGTCCACGTGCTGCCCTTGGGAGTTGAAGCAGACCGTCGGCTCCCGGGCCGGGTCCTCATCGGGGACGATCCCGATGATGAGGGCCTGCCGATCCGCGACCAGCCCGAGCTCCAAGTACCAGGCGTCATCGGGGACGGAGTACAACACGGTGAGCGCGTATTCGCCGTTCGGGTGCGTGGTGGGCATGGCCGCATGCTGCCATGCCCGTTGAAGTGGCTGACCCGGAGGGGAGTTGGCCAACTCCGGGATTGGGGGCCGGGCGATGCCGAGCGGGCGCGGTGGACGGCGCTGCCGGCCTCCGTGTCCGGCCAGGGAAATCGGGGTCAGCGAAGTCAGTGGGGGTCGGCTGGTACAGCGCTCCACTTGGCCAGTCGGAGATTGGCCATATCGAATAGACCAGTGGCCAATCTTCGCATGGCATTTGGTTGTTCACGGCCGTCTCGGCCGGCGCCGCGGCTGGGTCAGCCTGGCTTGACCGCCAGCGTCGCAAAATAGTTCGACATGTATTGGGCGGATGCGTTGGATCGGTCCGGTGCTTCTGCGAAGCCGGTGAGGACGAACCCCGCGGCGAGTTGCCCGCCGATCTGGTCGGTGAGGGTGTGGCTGTATTCAAGAGGGGCATCCGCGCCGAACTTCGTGGCGCGTTCCTCGGCGGAGTAATGCGTGACATCGCTGTAGGGCAGCTTGTGCACGACGACCAGCTCGCCACGCTCGTCGAGGGCCTCGTGGTCGAACAAGTACGCATCAGGGTTGAGGAAGCCCGCGAGCAGAGTTCCGCCCGGTCGCAGGACGCGGAAGCACTCATGCCACACCGGTGCCAAGTCGGGTACAAACAAGTTCGAGACCGGGTGGAACACAACATCGAATGCTGCGTCGCCGAAGGCGCCGAGGTCGCGCATGTCACCCAGGACGGTGCGCAGCTCGAGTCCGTCGCGTACCGCCACCATCTGGTCCTGGCCGAGCTGGCGGGGCGAGTTGTCGAACACGGTGACCCGCGCCCCTGCGGCGGCGAGGATCGGACCCTGCTGGCCACCGCCGGAGGCCAGGCACAACACGTCCTTGCCGGTCAGGTCCGTCGGCAGCCACGCGCGGTCGACTGGCTCACGCCCGATGAGAACAATCGACCAGTCGCCCATGCGGGCGCGCTCGACGTCCTCGGCACTCACCGGCCTCGACCACTCGTTGCCCTCCTGGACATACTTGTCCCAGGCTGCCCGATTATGGGCACCGGGGTCGACGACAAGGTCCTGCACGTTTAACTCCCTGCTACAGCCAAGCGGACACCAGCGGTACTGACAGTTCGGTACGGCCAGCCAACACGATCACAGGTGCGGGAAACGGGCAACCCACATCGGGCCGACGAGTCAGAAGCCGCTTTCGCTGTAAGTCCCTTGAGGTTTGTACCCGGTGGGCTTGCGATAGGTTGCCCGACATGACTGGAACCGGATCCGTCCCCTGGCCGCCTGCCCCGATACGGACCGAGCGGCTCGTGCTCCGTGAGTCCGAGGCCCGGGACCGTGCGGCGTTCATCGAGCTGTTCGCTTCACCAGAGGTGGGCACCTACGTCGGTGGCTCCCGACCGCGTGACGAGCTCGAGCGCGCGATGCCCGAGGTGCCCGGGCGGCGCTTCGGCTTCTTCGCGGTCGAGCTCGACGGAACAACGATCGGGATGATCACGCTCGATGGGCGCGACCCGGAGCGTAAGGGACACATCCGTCCGGACGGCGGGGAGCCCGAGCTCGGCTACATGTTCCTGCCGCAGGCATGGGGACGCGGGTACGCCACCGAGGCGTGCGCAGCGGCGCTCGACTGGTTCGCCGACGCGCATCCCGGCGAGCCGGTGGTGCTCTCCACCCAGACCGCCAACGACGCCTCGATGCGCATCGCGGCGAAGCTGGGGTTCACCGAGGTGGAGCGGTTCGAGGAGTACGGCGCCGAGCAGTGGTTCGGCATGTGGTCCCCGGTCACGCCGTCCTGACGCTCCAGGGGTCTGAGGGCTTGGGGGAGCACCACGGTGGCCGACCCGGAGGCGAGTCGGCCACCGTGGTGCTCGGCCGGCTCAGGCCTTGGCAGTGACCCTCGTGTCGAGAGCCTTCGCGTCGAGCTCGGCGAAGAACTCGTCGGCGATGTCGCGCACACGCGGTACGTCGCCCAGCGGCTCGCCCACTATGCGGCCGGCGAGTTCGGTGGCCACGGCGATGACGTCCTCCCGCAGCTCCGCCTCCGCCATGACCCGATCGGCCTCCAACTGCACCTTGGCCGCTGCGACCAACTGCTCCCGCTGCCGCTGCCCCTCGGCTCGCACGGCGGCGATGCGGGCAGCGCCTTCCTCTGCGGCGGCCTGGCGTATCTGGGCCGCCTCATGGCGAGCGGCGTTCAGCTCGGCTTGGTACTGCTCGTAGGTGGCCAGCGCTTCGGCGCGAGCGGCGTCCGCGCGTTCGGTGCCGCCGCCGATGGCGTCCTCACGGGCGGCGAGGGTCTTTTCGATCCGGGGCAGGAGGATCCCGCCGAGCACGGCGAAGATCGCGAAGAAGCAGACAAGGCCGACGACGAAGTCGGCGAGATGAGGCTGCAAGGGTCCCATGGAATTGCATGGTAGTAGTCATCAGTTGGTAAAGGAAGACCGGTGCGTGGTGCCCATCTCTGTTGGGTGGCAAGGTGGCTGACGGAGCGTCATCAGTCGTCAACGTGCGCCGGCGCAGTCGCCGCTGATCAGCAGGCCCTCGCGGCGGCTGACCGGCCGCCCGGCCTCGCCGAACAGCTCCGCACACTGCCCGTGCAGCAGAACCCGTTGCCCGCTGTCGAGCCCCGTGAGAGCATCAAGGGTTCAACGGTCCGTCTCCTTTCCTTTGCGCTTCGCAACGCAAATGAAAGAGTGCGGGCCATTGCCATGCCAACGCTTTTGAGAAATCCACCGAGATCTGCGAACGGCAGGTACCGTTTGATGTACACGCCAGAGTTAACAGAAGCCTGCATCGAGGATGCGAGCAACGTCTTGGTTGCGCCTTCGATGCTGCAAGACAATGACTTGGTCAGGGACTTCTTCGGATCCACGATCACGCCAGAGGAGCTTGCTTCCGGTTCGCCCGACCTCGCGCAGAAGACCGTCTACCTGTGTGGCGATATATCCGGGATCAGCGGCCGCCAACTGCATGCGGCTGCCCGGGTGTTCGTTGTCCGGGAGCTGTCACACGGTTACCGCGAGGACGTCGAAGAACCCTGGACCCTCGTCGACCTCGGCCGAGTCCCCGTCCGTGTACACGGCGTCGGCGTGTACTACCGCCGCTTTTTCGGACTCGGCGCCGATCACTTCGGACGGATCCGTGCCGAGCACGCGTTCCAGTCCCTGACGGAGTCCACCAAGCCCGGAACGGCCCATCGCAGCGGAATCTATCTGACGCCCGTCACGCGAAGCGGTGACGAACTGCATTTCCGCCTGCTCCGGTGCTCCACGAATCTCTCGGGGCCGACCGAGGGCTTTCGCCCGACCGACACGCGCATCGTCGAGGCCCTGAACCGCGAGGCCGCCGCCGTCTTCCGGAACCAGGCACCGCTGAATCACGTCCTCGCTCAGATCTACCACAACACCCGTGCCACGGCCGAGCGCAAGCAGTCCAAGGCAAAGATCTCGGCCCATGCCGACAAGACCAAGGACATGCCCGTCAATGGCGTCATGGCCTTCTGCACCTTCTATGACGGGCTCGACAAGCTGCAGCCGCTGGCCGAAGACGCCTTCGACTACGGTGTGAAGGGTGCCAGCGGGCTGACCAAACTCCACTTTCGCCTCAAGGAGCGGACCGAAGAACCCGACGGGGTCGCGCTCCCTGCGCAGTTCACCCTGACCCTCTATCCGGGCTCCGTGTTCTTCATGCCGCTGTCCACCAACCGCCTCTATACGCACGAAATCCGGCCGGCAGCGTTGGACGCCGAGTTGCTCCCGACCCGCCTGGGATACGTGGTGCGCTGTTCGAGCGCCGAAGCCGTTCACAAGAACGGCCACACGTTCCTCAAAGTGGCCGGAGACCTGGTGGAGCTGGGGCCACCCACGCCGGATGGCATGAACGAGCTGCGCAGGCTGTACGCCGAGGAGAACAGGACTTCGTCCTTCATCGACTACGGCGATGAACTTCTCTTCAGCATGAACACGGGAGACTACATTGCCCCCCGAGTCTAGGATCTCGGATGAGATCCTCTCGTGCACCTTGCCGGCCGAGGATGATCTCTTTGCGGAGCTGTCGGCGTCGGCTCGTTTGGAAGACGTGGGAAAGGGCCGGCGAGGCGCCGTGCTCACCAGGACCGACGAGGCGGGTGGTGTGCCTCTCGTACGTACGACCACTCGGTACGGCAGCCCGACGCAGCGTTTCCAGGCGGTGCACGAGCGGCTGGCGCAACGGGTTCAAGAGCGTGCGGCGCTCCCGGTCGGCTTCAACAACGCTCTCATCGAGAGCTACACGAACGCCTACACGACCATGGGCAGCCATTCCGACCAAGCCCTCGATCTGGCCGACGAGTCGTTCATCGCCGTCTTCTCCTGCTACCGGCATCCCGAAGCGGGCCCGCCGAGGAAGCTGATCTTCGAATCAAAGGGGTCCGGTGGCGAGAAGTTCGAGGTCCCCCTCGCCCACAACAGTGTCGTCGCCTTTTCCGTCGACTCGAATCGGCGACTCAGGCACAAGATCGTATTGGACGCGCCCGCCCAGGCGGCGGACAACCAATGGCTGGGTGTGACTTTTCGAACGTCAAAAACCTTCGTTCGGTTTCGCGACGGACACGCATACCTCCCGCAGGGTGCGCGCCTCATGTCGGCCGACGATGAGCAGAGGCGCGAGTTCTACCGACTGCGGCGCCGTGAGAACCATGAAACGGACTTCGGCTACCCCCTGCTGACGTACACCATCAGCGAGAGCGATCTGATGCCGCCCGTCTGACCTGGATCGCGGGGTGGAGCGGGTGAGCGTACCGGGCCCCCGGAGCGGGGAGGCTCCGAGGGCCCGGGGGTGGGGGTGTCAGCCGCAGTGGGACCAGCCGCTGGTCCAGGAGGTGCTGCCGTAGGAGCCGCCCCACTCCACGCAGGTGCTCGGGGCGTACTCGCGTACCGGGCCGGCGTAGTAGGTGAAGTTGCCCGGGTTGCCGGCGGACGGGCCGCCCTGGACGGCGAGGGTGGCGTTCATGGCGACGGCGCCGCTGGGGTTGGCGGCGAGGGTGGTGGTGCAGTTGGTGCCGGTCGAGGTGTTGTAGAGGAGGTAGACGGTGGCGTCGCCCAGGCTGTGGGTGTCGATCACCGAGTAGCCGCTGCCGCAGACCTGGCCCGCCGTGTACGGGTTGCCGGTGGCGGGGGAGGGGGTGGGCGAGCCGGTGCCGCAGTGGCTCCAGCTGCTGGTCCAGGAGCTGCCCGCGTAGGAACCGCCCCACTGGACGCAGGAGTTGGGGGCGTAGGCGGTCACCGGGCCCGCGTAGTAGGTGTAGTTGCCGGAGTCGCCGGCCGGACTGCCGCCCTGCACGGTCAGGTTGGCGCTCATCGCCGCGCTGCCGCTGGGGCTGTGGGCGAGGGTGGTGACGCAGTTGCGGCCGGTGGCGCCGTTGTACAGCAGGTAGGTGGTGGCGCTGCCGAGGTCATGCGAGTCGATCACGCCGTAGCCGCTGCCGCAGACCTGGACCGGGGTGTAGATGTTGCTGCCCACCGGGCCGGGTGCACCGGAGCCGCCGCCGCAGTGCGACCAGCCGCTGGTCCAGGAGCTGCCCGCGTAGGAACCGCCCCACTGGACGCAGGAGTTGGGGGCGGATTCGGTCACCGGGCCCGCGTAGTAGGTGTAGTTGCCGGAGTCACTGGTCGAGGGGCCGCCCTGGACGGCGAGGGTGGAGCTCATCGCGGTCGCGCCGCTCGGGTTGCCGGCCAGGGTGGTCACGCAGTTGCGGCCGGTGGAGGAGTTGTAGAGCAGGAAGATGACCGCGCTGCCCAGGCTGTGGGAGTCGATCACGCCGTAGCCGCTGCCGCAGATCGTGCTCGGGCTGTACGGGTTGCCGCCCGGGACCGGCGGCGGGTTGTTGCCGGTGCCGCTGGCGACGGGGGTGGTGTAGCCGACGATGTAGTAGCCGTCGCCGGGGTCCACGCTGCTCGGTTCGTCGCCGACCGCCTTCTGGCCCGCGGATATGGTGATGGACGCCACGTGGGAGCTCACCGCGAATCCGGCCATCGAGCCGGTGCCGGTGGTGCCGTCCCAGTCGCCGTTGGCGGTGGTGATCGAGCCGTCGGAGTTCGCCGCGGTCACGATGCCGACGTGGTGGATCGAGGAGTCGTAGATGCTGCCGTACTCGACGGCGTCACCCGGCTGCGGGTTGTAGGTGGTCGAGGTGTGCTGGGTGCCGTTGTTGAACCCGTAGGTCTGGAAGCTCGCGGCGGCGGCGTCCAGGCCGCCCGTGTAGAAGCCGGAGTTCTCCCAGACCCACATGGCGAAGTCGGCGCACCAGTACTCGGGGCCGCCCGAGTAGCCGCCGGAGCAGCTGTGCTCGTACTGGGAGCCGCCGAGGCTGTTGTAGGTCGGGTTGTTGGCACACGTACCGGCGCTCTTGCCGATGTTGGCGGCGGCGAGCGAGGCCGCGTTGCCGCCGGCCGCCGCGGTGGCGGCCGGGGAGTCGAAGAAGGCGAGCAGGCCGGCCACCAGGATGGCGGCGGCCAGCGCGGCTAAGCGGCGGGCGAATTGCTTGAGCTTCACTGTTCGTTCTCCTTGTGGTCCTCGGCTGGAGCCGCGTCGAGGTGTGGGCTCGACGTCTGCGTCGATCGGGCACGGGTGGTGCGAAGGAGTTGCGGGAAGGAGCTGTGCGAAGTGGAGCTGTGGGCAGAGCGCGGGGTTGTAGGCAGAGCGCGGAGCTGAGGCAGCACGTGGAGCTGAGGCAGCACGTGGAACTGGGGCAGCACGTGGAACTGGGGGCGCTCGAGGTGCGATTGGAGCGCGCGCCGGTGGGATTATCGGCACAGGGAATATGAGAAATCGATAGGGCGGCATGTGGAGATATGGATCACGCCGGGTGGAGGGCATACGTCTGGTCGGATGATCGGTATGCTCGCGGCCATGTCACCCTCACTCGCCGCCCCGGAGCCTGCCCGCGAACGCGCAGGTCGGGGCCGTGACGACGCCTGCCCCGGGGCGCTGCGACTGCACGCGGCGGATGACGGGGCGTTGGCGCGGATCCGGGTGCCGGGTGGGCTGCTGACGGCCGAACAAGCGCTTGCTCTGGCGACGGCTGCCGAGGAACTGGGCGACGGGGCGCTGGAGACCACCTCGCGCGGCAACGTCCAACTGCGCGGCCTGGCGGCGGATGCCGGTGCGGAGCTGGCGGCGCGGCTGACCGAGGCCGCCCTCCTGCCGTCGCTGAGCCACGACCGGGTGCGCAACATCGTCGCCACCCCGCTGGCCGGCCTCGACGGCGGCACCGAAGGCGGCATCGACCTGCGGCCGTGGATCCGCGAGCTGGACGCGCTGCTCTGCGCCAGCGACACCGCCCGTGCGCTCTCCGGCCGGTTCCTGTTCGCCCTGGACGACGGGCGCGGTGACGTCGCCGCGCTGGACGCCGACGTGACGCTGATCGCCCGCCCCGACGGCAGCGCCCTGCTGCGGCTCGGCCGCGCCGACTGGTGCGCGGAGGCGGTGGACGGCCCACGGGCCGCCCTGCGGGCCGCCGAGGAGTTCGTCGGCCTGGCCGACGGCGCCTGGCGGGTGCGCGAGGCCGACCCGGACGGCACCCGGCTGGCGGCCCGGCTCGGCCTGACGCCCCGCCCGCTGCCCGAGCTGACCGGCCGTCGGCCCGTGGTCGGCGTCCAGGCGGGCGCGATCGGCGTGGGCCTGCGGTTCGGCCGGGCCACCGCCGACCAGTGGCGAGCCCTGGCAGGCGCGGCTTCGGCGGCCGCGAACGAGCTGCGGGTCACCCCTGGCGCACCGTCCTGCTGCCCGGTGTCGCCCCGGGCATGGCACCCCGGCTCGCCGCCTGGGGCCTGCGCACCGACCCCCGCTCGCCCTGGGAGGGCGCCACCGCCTGCACCGGCGCCCCCGGCTGCGCCAAGTCGCTCGCCGATGTGCGCGCCGACGCGGCCGCAGCGCTGGAGGCCACCCACGAGCCCGGTGCCCTGCCCGTCCACTGGTCCGGCTGCGCGCGCCGCTGCGGCCACCCCGCCGGCGCCTGGGTGGACGTGCTCGCCACCGGACCGAGCGGCTACCTGATCTCCCAACCGACCGGCAGCACAACCGAAGTGACGAATCAACAGATGGCAGCGGCGGTCGCCGCGGCCCGGAGGACCCCGTGATCGAGTACGAGAAGGACGGTGCGGCGATCTACCGCGAGTCCTTTGCCACCATCCGCGCCGAGGCCGACCTCGCCGCCCTCCCGGCCGACGTGGCACAGGTCGCGGTGCGCATGATCCACGCCTGCGGCATGACCGACCTGGTCAAGGACCTGCTCTGGACCCCCAACGTGGTGGCCGACGCGCGCGCCGCGCTGCGCGCCGGTGCGCCGATCCTGTGCGACGTCTCGATGGTGGCCAGCGGGGTGACCCGCAAGCGGCTGCCCGCCGACAACGAGGTGATCTGCACCCTCTCCGACCCGTCCGTGCCGGCACTCGCCGCCGAACTGGGCACCACCCGCAGCGCCGCCGCCATGGAACTGTGGCGGGACAAGCTGGCGGGCTCGGTGGTGGCCGTCGGCAATGCGCCGACCTCGCTGTTCCGCCTGCTGGAGATGATCGAGGACGGCGCGCCCCGCCCGGCCGCGGTGATCGGTGTGCCGGTCGGCTTCGTCGGCGCGGCCGAGTCCAAGCAGGCGCTCGCCGAGCACCCGTCCGGCCTGGAGCACATCGTGGTGACCGGTCGGCGCGGCGGCAGCGCGATCGCCGCCGCAGCCCTCAACGCGATTGCGAGTGAGGTCGAGTGACGGACCGTCAAAGCCCCCAAGGGGCGAGGCTGTACGGGGTCGGGCTCGGCCCCGGCGACCCCGACCTGCTGACCCTGCGGGCCGCCCAGGTGATCGCGAAGGCCGACGTCATCGCCTACCACAGCGCCCGGCACGGCCGTTCGATCGCCCGCTCGATCGCGGCGCCGCACCTGACCGGCGAGCAGATCGAGGAGAAGCTGGTCTACCCGATCACCGTGGAGACCACCGACCACCCGGGCGGCTACCGGGGCGCGTTGGAGGAGTTCTACGAGGAGGCCGCCGCCCGGCTGGCCGTCCACCTGGACGCCGGCCGGACCGTCGCCGTGCTGGCGGAGGGCGACCCGCTCTTCTACGGCTCCTACCAGCACATGCACAAGCGCCTGGCGCACCGCTACCCGACCGAGGTGATCCCCGGGGTGACCTCGATCAGCGCGGCCGCCGCCCGACTGGGCGAGCCGCTGGTGGAGGCGGAGGAGGTGCTGACGGTGATACCGGGCACGCTGCCCGAGGAGGAGCTGACGGCCCGCCTGGCCGCCACCGACTCCGCCGTGGTGATGAAGCTCGGCCGCACCTTCCCGACCGTGCGGCGGGCGCTGGAGCGGGCGGGCCGGCTGGACGAGGCCCGGTACGTCGAGCGGGCCACCATGCCGGGCGAGCGCACCGGCAAGCTGGCGGAGATCGACCCGGACGGCGTGCCGTACTTCTCGGTCGCCGTGCTGCCCAGCCGCATCAACCACCCCAAACCGGAGCCCGAGCAGGGCGAGGTGGTGGTGGTCGGCACCGGTCCGGCCGGGCCGCTCTGGCTCACCGCCGAGGCGCGCGGGGTGCTGGCCGCCGCCACCGACCTGGTCGGCTACACCACCTACCTGGACCGGGTGCCGGTCCGCCCCGGGCAGGTGCGGCACGGTTCGGACAACAAGGTGGAGTCCGAGCGCGCCGAGTTCGCCCTCGACCTGGCCCGCCGCGGCCGCCGGGTCGCGGTGGTCTCCTCCGGCGACCCGGGCGTCTTCGCGATGGCCACGGCCGTGCTGGAGGTCGCCTGCCAGGAGCCGTACCGCGAGGTCCCGGTGCGGATCGTGCCGGGCATGACCGCCGCCCATGCCGCCGCCTCCCGGGCCGGTGCGCCGCTGGGGCACGACTACGCCGTGGTCTCGCTATCCGACCGGCTCAAGCCGTGGACCGTGGTGGCCGAGCGGCTGCGGGCCGCAGCGGCCGCCGACCTGGTGCTGGCGCTGTACAACCCGGGCTCCAAGAGCCGCACCACGCAGGTCGGCCTGGCCCGCGACGTGCTGCTGGAGCACCGTGCCCCGGACACCCCCGTGGTGATGGCCCGGGACGTCGGCGGGCCGACCGAGCGGGTGCGGACGGTGAAGCTGGGCGAGCTGGACCCGGCCGAGGTGGACATGCGGACCATCCTGCTGATCGGCTCCTCGCAGACCCAGGCGGTGCAGCGCGGCAACGGCACCGAGGTGGTGTGGACACCGCGCCGCTACCCGGAGCCGTCGTCGGAGCGGGAGGGCTGAGCAAGCGCTTGGTTGAGGTGCGGCGGTGGCTGAGCGCTTGGTCATCGCCGCGGCGCTGAGCGGACGTTCGGCGCGAGCCCGGCCGGGTGGGGGCCGGCCGGGCTCGGCCCGGAAGCATCCCAAGCGTGGTAGAAACCCATGCCTAGGACGCCCGGCTGCCCTCCCCTGTATGGCAGCCGGATCTGCCCCCTGCCCCTGAGCGTACGGATGGGTGACCACCTGCGGATACCTCATCCGTGCACTCTCACCGCCGCCGGACGCTCACCACTGCACAGCCCACCGCACAGCCGCACCACCGAGATGACGCCGGACCCAGGGGCCCTGAAGGGGCGGCAGCCGAGACCGGATCAGGAGGACCGCAGATGTCCGTGGGGTCGAGGTCCATGGCCGACGAACCGCGGCCGGGGAGTGGCCGGCCCGACGATGGATCGGAGGCCGCCCGCCACAGCGACCGGGTGGACGCCCTGTTCGACCAACTGCGGTTGCAGGCCGACCGGCCCGACGGTCCGGCCCGGCTGGTCGGTTGGCTGGCCCGGCAGTTGGCCGCCGACGTCACCCTCACCGTGCGCGCCCCCGGCACCCCTGCCACCCCCACCCGCCCCGCCCCGCCACCGCACCCCCCGCCCCCGAGGCCTCAGCACCCGCCGGCGCCGCCGAGCGGCTCGCACCGGCCGCCGCAGCGGTGGGCCGCCTACTGAACGGCGCCCCGCTGCCTCCCACCCCCGCAGCACCCGCCACCCCCGACCCCACCGTGCGGCTCTTCCCGATCGGCGGCCGGCACCCCGACGCGGTGCTGGCGCTGCGCCGGAAGGAACCGCTCACCGCCCTCGACGTCCGGCTGATCACCCACACCGAGACGGTGCTGGCCCGTCTGCTCGCCGCCCGCGAGTCCGCCGCCGAGCGCGCCACCCTGCACCAGGTGTCCGCCTCCCTCCGGGTCGCCGCCTTCCAGTTGCTGATGGGCGGCCAGATCACCCTGGCCCGGCGCATCGCGTCGCCGCTGCTCCCCGGTGTCCTGGTGCACGAGCGTGCCCGGGTCTACCTGGTCGACTGCACCACCACCGACCGCAACGTCACCGCCCGGGTGCTCGCCGGCAGCCTCGCCGGCCGGGCGCTCCTGGCGCGCTGCCCGGCCTACGACACCCACCTGGTCGTGCTCGCCCCGCTCCCGCTGGACGCGTCGCTGGACGAGCAAGGCTGGTGCCCCACCGGGCTGGCCCTGCGCGGCGTGGTCGAGCCGCGCCCCGACCACCACCTGGGCGGCAGCACCACGGTGGACCTCGCCCAGACCGCCGACGCCTACCGCGAGGCGTTCAACGCGCTCACCGTGGCCCGCAACCTGCCGCACCGGCACGCCCTTTACCAAGCGCAGACCCAACTCGCCCAGCTGGTCGGCGAACCGGCCGCGGGCTGGGCGGAGCGGCTGCTCGGCCCGGTGCTGGAGCTGCCCCGGAACCAGCGCGACGAGGTGATCGAGACCACCCGCCTGGCGCTCGCCTTCAGCCATGCGCAGACCGGCAAGATACTGGACGTGCACCGCAACACGGTGGCCCGTCGGATCGAACGGGGCGTCGGCCTGCTCGGCCTGGACTGGGGATCGTTCCAGGACCGGGCGCTGCTGGACCTGGCACTGCAACTGCTCACCGAGGCAACCGGGGCAAGCGAGGCAACGGACCAGCGGAGCGCCGGCCGGCGGGTCGGGCTGCCCGAGATCCTCTCCAGCGAGGCGGCCCGGGCCTGGGCGCAGGCGTTCCTGGCCCCGCTGGCCGAGGACCGGCGCCCGCTGCTGCGCACCCTGGCCGGCTGGGTGGCGGCGGGGGCCAACGCCCGCGACACCCAGACCGCGCTGGGGCTGCACCAGCAGACCGTGCTGGACCACCTGCGCACCGCCGAGCGGCTGCTGCAGCGGGAGTTGACGGTGGGCCGGAGCGGCGCGTACGAACTGGCCTGGGCACTGTGGATCAGTGGAGCGGCCGCGCTGCCGAGGTAGCCGCTCCAGTAGACCCTCAGGCCCTCAGGCCCTCAGGCCCTCAGGCCCTCAGGCTGGGAACCCCACCCCGGTCAGCTGCTCGGAAGCGGTCCAGAGCCGGGCCGCCATCGCCAGGTCGGTGGCCGCTCGCGGCAGCCGCGCCGTGCTCGGCGCACCGACGATCTCGAACGGCCCGCCGGGCCCGTAGTACCCGCCGCCGACCACCCGCGCACCGGTCGCCGCCAGCAGGCTGGGCAGCGCGCCCTGTTCCGCGCTCTGCGAACCCACTGGGAGCCGCAGCAGCAGACCGGCGGCTCTGTTCGACTGACGACCGAGGCTCCACTGCCGACCAGAGCTCGACCGGCGACCAGGGCTCGCCTGCCGACCGAGCCGAGGGCCCGAGTTGACCAGATTGGTCCGGGAGAGGCCCGGGTGCGCGGCGGCGCTGAGGATGCCCCAGCGCTGGCGGTCGCTCAGCCGCTGCAGTTCCTGGGCGAACAGCAGGTTGGCCAGCTTGGAGGCGTTGTAGGCGGGCCAAGGGCGGTAGGAGTGCTCGGCGTTCAGATTGCCCAGGTCGATCCGGCCCAGCCGGGCGGCCAGGCTGCTCACGGTGACCACCCGGGGCGTGGTGGCGGCCCGCAGCAGCGGCAGCAGTCGGCCGGTGAGCGCGAAGTGGCCCAGGTGGTTGGTGCCGAACTGGAGCTCGAAGCCGTCCTTGGTGGTGTGCCGGGTCGGCACCGCCATCACCCCGGCGTTGTTGACCAGCAGGTCGACCGGCCGGCCGCGCTCCAACAGGACGTCGGCGAACGAGGCGACCGACTCCAGGTTGGCCAGGTCGACGGTGGCCACCGAGACCGGCCCGGTGGTCGGGGCGTTGGCGCGGATCCGGTCCGCCGCCGCCTCGCCCTGGGCGCCGTTGCGCACCGCCAGCACCACTTCGGCGCCGGCCAGCGCCAGCAGCCGCGCGGTGTGGTAGCCGATGCCGCTGTTCGCTCCTGTGACGACGGCCAGCCGGCCGCTCTGGTCGGGGATCGCGATGTTCCGCCCCCGTGGTCCGGCGCTTTGCTGGGGCGTGGTCCGACGGGCCATCGCAGGCTCCCTTCAGGGCCGAGTGGTAGTTCGAGCAGGACGGTACCTCACCAAAGCCCCAACTCGCCTAGAGCTTCCGACACATCAGTCACCACTTGGACACCGGTGGGCGCGTCGGGGCGCCGTACGAGTACCACCGGCAGGCCCAGTTCACGGGCCACCGCCAGCTTGGGGGCGGTCGCCGCGCCGCCGCTGTCCTTGCTCACCAGCAGGTCGATGCGGTGCTCCCGGAACACCGCCCGCTCGCCGTCCAGCGTGAACGGGCCGCGCTCCAGCAGCACCGTCAGGTCGGCCGGGAGCGGCGGCTCGGGCGGCTCCACCGAGCGGGCCACCAGGTGCACGCCGCTGACCTGAGCGAACTCCGACAACCCGAGCCGCCCGGTGGTCAGCAGCGCCCGCCGTCCCAGCCTCGGCAGCAGGGCCGCGGCGGCGGCCAGCGAATCCACCGAATGCCACCGATCACCCGGGACCGGGACCCAGCTGGGCCGGCGCAGCGCCAGCAGGGGAGTATGGGTCGCGGCGGCCGCCTCGGCCGCGTTCCGGCTGATCACCTGGGCGAAGGGATGCGTGGCGTCGATGAGGGTGTGCACCTGCTGCTCGCGCAGCCAGGCGGCGAGGCCGGCGGCCCCGCCGAAGCCGCCCACCCGCACCTCGCCGGCCGGCAGCCGCGGCTCGGCCACCCGGCCCGCCAGCGAACTGGTCACCCGCACCGACGGCTCGGCCGCCAGTGCCGCGGCCAGCTGCCGCCCCTCGGTGGTGCCGCCGAGGATCAGGATGTGCTTCACGGGTGTCTCCTCGGGGCTTGCTGACGGGCCCTTCGCGGCGGGCCCGGACGAACGAAGGGGTTGGCGTGGCTGAGAGTACGGGTACCGGTGTGGGCGGACGCAGCGGGCAGCTGCGCAGCAGCGGACTGCGCCCCGGGTGGACCACCGGGGCCTGCGCCACCGCTGCCACCACCGCCGCCTACACCGCCCTGCTCAGCGGAGCCTTCCCGGACCCGGTCCGGATCACCCTGCCCAAGGGCCAGCAGCCCGCCTTCGCCCTGGCCGGCGAGCGACTGGCGGACGGCAGCGCGATGGCCGCCGTGGTCAAGGACGCCGGGGACGACCCGGACGTCACCCACGGCGCCGTGGTGCGCTCCACCGTGCGGCACGGCGCGCCCGGCAGCGGCGTGGTGTTCCGGGGCGGCGACGGCGTCGGCACGGTCACCAAGCCCGGCCTGCCGCTGGCCGTCGGCGAGCCGGCGATCAACCCCGTGCCGCGCGAGATGATGCGCACCGCGATCGCCACGGTCGCGGCCGCGCACGGCGGCAGCGGCGATGTGGAGATCGAGATCGCCATCGACAACGGCGCCGAACTCGCCCGCTCCACCTGGAACCCGCGGCTGGGCATCCTCGGCGGGCTCTCGGTGCTGGGCACCACCGGCGTGGTGGTGCCGTACTCCTGCTCGGCGTGGATCGAGTCGATCCGGCGCGGTGTGGACGTGGCCCGGGCCGCCGGACGCACCCATGTGGCCGGCTGCACCGGCTCCACCTCGGAGAAGGTCGCGATCGCCGAGTACGGGCTGCCCGAGGACGCGCTGCTCGACATGGGCGACTTCGCCGGCGCCGTGCTCAAGTACCTGCGCCGCCACCCGGTGCCGCGGCTGACCATCGCCGGCGGCTTCGCCAAGCTCTCCAAGCTCGCCGCCGGCCACCTCGACCTGCACTCCGCCCGCTCCCAGGTGGACAAGGGCTACCTCGCGGGGCTGGCCCGGATCGGCGGCGCCGACCCAGAGCTGGTGGCCGCCGTGGCCGACGCCAACACCGGCTTGCAGGCGGTGCAGTTGTGCCGGGCGGCCGGGGTGCCGCTCGGCGACCTGGTCGCCGAGGCGGCCCGCGCCACCGCCCTCGAGGTGCTGCGCGAGGCACCGGTCGCGGTCGACGTCATCTGCATCGACCGCGCCGGCACCGTCGTGGGCCGCTGCGCACCGGCCGCCAACCGCGCAGCGCACTAGGGCTGGAGGGACCGGTCGCGGTCGCAGGAGTACAGGTGGCTGTCCTGGAACTGCTCCGCGGCCAGCGTGCGGCCCACCATGATGACGGCGGTGCGCAGCACCCCCGCCGCCTTCACCTGGTCCGCGATGTCCGCCAGGCTGCCGCGCAGTACCAGCTCGTCCGGGCGGCTGGCCATCGCCACCACCGCGGCCGGGCAGTCGGCGCCGTAGTGCGGCAGCAGCTCGGCCACCACCCGGTCCACGTAGCGGGCCGCCAGGTGCAGCACCAGCAGCGCGCCGCTGCGCCCCAGGGTGGCCAGGTCCTCGCCCGGCGGCATCGGGGTGGCCTGCTGGGCGATCCGGGTCAGGATCACCGTCTGGCCGACCGTCGGCACGGTCAACTCCCGCTTCAGCGCTGCCGCGGCCGCCGCGAAGGCCGGTACGCCGGGCACCACCTCGTAGGGCACGCCCGCCGCGTCCAGCCGGCGCATCTGCTCGGCGACCGCGCTGAACACCGAAGGGTCGCCCGAGTGCAGCCGGGCCACGTCCTGGCCGGCCCGGTGGGCGGCGACCAACTCCTCGGTGATCTGGTCCAGGTTGAGCTTCGCGGTGTCCACCAGGCGGGCGCCGGGCGGGCATTCGGCCAGCAGCTCGGCGGGGACCAGGCTGCCCGCGTACAGGCACACCTGGCAGCGGGCCAGGGTCCGGGCCCCGCGCACGGTGATCAGATCGGCGGCCCCGGGGCCGGCACCGATGAAGTAGACGGTCACAGGGTTTCTCCTCGCTCCGACCCTCGCTTGACGACGGACCACTGGGTGACCGGCATCGCCTGCCGCCACCCGGTGAACCCGCCCACCGGCACCGCATGTGCGACCGCCAGCTTCACCAACTCTCCACCGTGGCGCCGGTACCACTCGGCCAGCAGGGCCTCCGACTCCAGCGTCACGGTGTTGGCCACCAGCCGCCCGCCCACCGGCAGCGCCGCCCAGCAGGCCTCGAGCAGCCCCGGCGCGGTCAGCCCGCCGCCGATGAACACCGCGTCCGGCGCCGGCAGTTCGGCCAGCGCGGCGGGCGCCGGGCCGGTCACCACGCGCAGCCGCGGCACGCCGAGGGCACGGGCGTTGCGCTCGATCCTGGCGGCCCGGGTCTCGTCCTTCTCCACACTGACCGCCTGGCAACTCGGGTGCGTCCGCAGCCATTCGATGCCGATGCTGCCGGAGCCGCCGCCGATGTCCCAGAGCAGCTCGCCAGGGGTCGGCGCCAGTGCGGCCAGGGTGACGGCCCTAATATGACGCTTCGTCAACTGACCGTCATGTTCGAACAGTTCATCGGGAAGTCCGGGGGTCAGACCGCGGCGCGAAGTGCCGTCGGCGGCCCGGCAGTCCACGGCCACCAGGTTGAGGTTCTCGCCGGCCGGGTGCGGCCAGTCGGCGGCCGTGCCGTCCAGGTGGTGTTCCCGCTCCGCGCCGAGCTGCTCCAGCACCCGCAGCCGGCTGGGCCCGTAGCCGTGCTGGGTCAGCAGCGCCGCCACCAGCGCCGGGGTGTCCGCGTCCGCGCTCAGCACCAGCAGCCGCCGCCCGTCGTGCAGCGCACCGAGCAGGCCCGCCGGGTCGCGGCCCACCAGGCTCACCACCGCGGTCTCCTCCACCGGCCAGCCGAGCCGGGCGCAGGCCAGCGACACGGACGAGGGATGCGGCAGCACCCGCAGCCGCTCGGCGCCCAGCTCCTCGGCGAGGGTCCGCCCGATCCCGTAGAACATCGGGTCCCCGCTGGCCAGCACCGCCACCCGGCGCCCGGCCAGCCCGGCGAACAGGCCCGCCACGGCCGGTCGCAGCGGGGACGGCCAGGCGACCCGCTCGGCCGTCACGTCGGCCGGCAGCAGGGCCAGCTGGCGGCCCCCGCCGACGATCGCCTCGGCCGCGAGCAGCGCCTCCCGCGCCGCGGTGCTCAGACCCGGCCAGCCGTCCGCGCCGATCCCGACCACGGTGATCGGCGGGCGCGCGGTGGGGCTGCTCAACGGGACTCCTCGCAGGTCAGCAGGACGAAGGGGGTGGACCCGGGCAGCCTATCGCCCGGCCGGAATCCATGGCGGGCTGCGTATAGTTGCCCAGGTCACAGTTATCGCCGCGCGAAACACCAGGTGCCTGCCCGTGTTGAGGATCAGCTCCCGCAATGCCCGCTTCCAGCAGTGGCAGTCGCTGCTGACCAACCGGAACAAGCGGCAGCGCGCCCACGAGTTCCTGGTCCAGGGCGTGCGGCCGATCTCGCTGGCCGTCGAGTACGGCTGGCCGATCCACGCCCTGATCCACGACGCCGACCGCAAGCCCTCCGAGTGGGCGGCCAACCTGCTGCGCACCGTGCCGGGGGCCGAGCGGATCGCCATGGCCCCCGATCTCATGGCCGAGCTGGGGGAGAAGAACGAGGCCGCGCCCGAACTGATCGCCGTGGTCGAGCTGCCCGCCGACGACCTGGCCCGGATCCCGGTCTCCCACGACTTCCTGGGCGTCCTCTTCGACCGCCCCACCAGCCCCGGCAACATCGGCAGCATCATCCGCTCCGCCGATGCCTTCGGCGCCCACGGCGTGCTGGTGAGCGGCCACGCGGCCGACGTCTACGACACCAAGTCGGTGCGGGCCAGCACCGGTTCGCTCTTCGCCCTGCCCGCCGTGCGGGTGCCGTCGCCGCGCGAGGTGATGGACTGGGTGACCGCCGAGCGTGCGGCCGGGCACCCGATCGTGCTGGTCGGCACCGACGAGCACGGCGACTGCGACGTCTTCGACTTCGACTTCACCCAGCCCACCCTGCTGCTGGTCGGCAATGAGACGGTCGGCCTCAGCAACGCCTGGCGCGAGCTGTGCGACTACACGGTGGCCATCCCGATGAGCGGGTCGGCGAGCTCGCTGAACGCGGCCAACGCGGCGACGGCGGTGCTGTACGAAGCGTCCCGGCAGCGGCTGGCGGCGAAGCGGGCGGCGCGCACCGAGCGGACCTGAAAGGTCTCCGCGACGGCTTGATCGGCAGATTCCGCCTCGCCCGGGGGCGGGTGGCAGCAGCGCAGCCACCCGCCCCCACGGCTTTCATCAGCCGGTGTTGATGGTCCAGCCCTTGTCGTGGAGGATGATGCCGATCGGCACGTAGTAGACCCCGTGGAAGCACCAGGGCTTCCGCTGCCAGGCATCCGCCGTGGTGAAACCGCCGCAGTCCATGGTGTTGTCGAGAGCGGTGATCACCCCGCGAGCCTGGTCCTTGGTCCAGCCGTTCGACCCCGTGAACACCGGGCCGCCACTGTCGCCGTTGCCCGCGGCTATGCCGTTGGAGTAGGCGAAGTCCACATCCGGCCTGGTGATGCCGTTCTCACCGGTCACGCTGATGTCCGTCTGCCGGATGGAGAGTCCGCAGTGGGCGCCGGAGTTGGCACCGGACGTGCACACCTGGTCGCCGACGTTGTTGCTCCCCCAGCCCGAAACAGGCTTCGAGTAGCCGTTCGTGGCGTTCCACGGTCCGTCGTAGACGCGATTCCCGGAGGGGCTGTTGCCGGGGTCCAGACCGGTGACGTCGTCGGTGGCCGACTCGTTCTCGCTCTTGGCGGTGCCGACGAACGCCTGGCTGCCACCCCAGGTGTAGAAGTTGCCCTTGTCACCGCAGTGGTAGGCGGTGGTGATGAGCTTCTTCCCGTCCGACTTCCTCGTGACCGCGAAGCCGGTCGAGCAGATCGTGCCGGCGAACGTCTTCAGGCCGGCGCCGCCCTGCCACGGAGCCGCGTCAGCCTCACGGGTCGCCGAGGCGTCGATGCTCAGCAGCTGGTACCGGACGTGCGTGTCGACACCGGTGATGCCTTCCGTCGTCGCCTGGACCTCGCGCGTCTTGTCCTGCCGTGTGGCGGAGGACAACGCATCACGCGCATCGAACTTGCCCTGGCCGCGGTCCTCGTCATAGGTCACGTCGAGCCCGCTGCCGTCAACCGCGGGGGCGATGCTGGTTATTCGGGTGGCGGCCGGGGTCACCTTCGACGCCAGGTCGTTCTGCTTCCCGTTCGGCATGAGCTTGTCCCGGGCGGCGTGGAGTTCCGCCTTCGAGTACTTGGCCGGCACTACCTCCGCAGAAATGCCGGTCGGGAGCTTCGCCAGAACTGCCGCCACCGGGGCCGGGACCGCGCCCTTCCAGTGGAGGCGAATGTGCATGTGGGCGGGGTCGACCTCCACCTCGGTGAAGCCCGGTATCTGGGCCCGGTCCGATTCGGACCGTCCGCCGGTGATCTGGTCGACGACCTTGTCGAGCTTCTCCTGGTTGCTCATCAGCTGAGCGTCCTGCAGGGTCACTCCGCGTGCGGGGCTGCCGCTCTGATCATCCGTGAACCCTGTCGCTCCGGCGGGGGAACTCGACGGGGACGCGTCGGCGAGAGCCGGCGACAGGATCGGGGCAGCGGTGAGAATTGCGATGGCGAGAGCCAGTTGTGTCCGGCGCCGTGAAGCTCCGTGATTCATGATTTCCTCCCCAGGCGAACCGTGTCGATTCCATGAAGGAGTCGAGTGGGTGCGACGTTACCAACTGCAATGGAGTGACGACACATTGGGCTCCAAGGTTGCAGGGGCGGCGGCGGAAGCGGAGACGGATGGGGCGACAGGCCGGTTCGAGCGGGCCCTGGTGGGATCGGCGCGCACGGCGGGAAAGTTTTCCGGGACCACCTGATCGGCAGGCTCCGCCGTCGTCCGGAAACAGCCCGTGCGGGGTCTTGAGTCGGGTGCGGCAGGGCGTACAAGCGGACCCTGGAGGGGGAGTCGATCGGCTCCGCCAGAGCCCCGCAGCGCCCCCACTCCGGCCCCCGGCACCCCCGCTGACCAGCACTAAGCTCCAAAGCGCCGACATCGCGAGGAGTTTGCTGATGAACCGTCAGATACGCACCGTCGAGGACGTCCTGATTCTGCTCGACGGCCTCTTCACCCCCGACGCCGACCGCTGGACCCCCAAGGGCGCCGACTGGTGGGACCGCTTCTACGCCGACCGCGACCGGGGCGTCCCGTTCTTCGTCGACAAGCCCGACGAGAGCCTGGTCGGCCACCTGGAGCGCGGCCTGCTCACCGGCGGCCGCGCCCTCGACCTCGGCTGCGGGCCCGGCCGCAACGCCCTCCACCTGGCCGCCCACGGCTACGAGGTGGACGCCGTCGACCTCTCCCCAGCCGCCCTGGCCTGGGCCGAGGACCGCGCCGCCGACCACGCCACCCCGCCCCGCTTCCACCAGGGCGACATCTTCACCGTCGACCTCCCGCACGAGCAGTACGACCTGATCTACGACTCCGGCTGCCTGCACCACCTCCCGCCGCACCGCCGGATCTCCTACCTGGCCCTGCTCGCCCGCCGCCTCGCCCCGGCGGCCACTTCGCCCTCACCGCCTTCGCCACCGGCCACGGCTGTGAGCTCTCCGACGCCGAGTTCTACCGCCGGGGCCGGCTGGAGGGCGGACTCGCCTACACCGCAGACGACTTGCGCCACCTCTTCGCCGACCTGGAGGAGGTCGAGATCCGCCCGATGCGCGAGCAGCCGGCCGAGTCCCCGCTGTTCGGGGTGGACTTCCTGCTGACCGGCCTGTTCCGCCGGGTGCGCTAGTCGGCGTCCGCAGGCCCTGAAGGGAGCCGGCCGGCCTGCCCCGCGGCCGCCAGCAGGGTGGCGGTGAGGCGCTCGGCGGTCGGGGCGTCCAGCGGGCCGTGGCCCAGTACGAAGCGGTACCAGAAGAGGCCGTAGACCTGATCGACCATGAGGTCGAGGTCCGCGCCCGTGGCCAGCTCGCCACGGGCGCGGCCGCGCTCCAGGAGGGCATGGAGGACGGCGCGGCGGGTGGCGGTGTAGCGCTGCAGCAGGTCCGCGAGGTGCGGATCGCGGGCCGACTCGCGCAGCAGCGCTCGCAGGACTGCGCTGGTGGGGTCCTGCTGGGCGGCCTCGAAGGTGGTGGCGACGAAGGAGCGCAGCTCGTCGTGGAGGGTGCCGGCGTCGGGGACGGTGACGTCCTGGCCGGCCCGGTCGATCAGGGCGTCCAGCAGGACGGCGCCCTTGGAGGGCCACCAGCGGTAGACGGTCTGCTTGCCGACGCCGGCCGCGCGGGCGATCGCGTCGATGGTGACCGAGGCGCCGTCGGCGGCCCCGGCCAGGCGCAGCGCCGCGTCGAGGATCGCTTGGCGCGCCGCCTCGTTGCGGCGGCGGCCGGTGTGCGGGCGGGGCTCCGGTGTGTCCATGGGTGGGTCCCTTCTGTCGGTGGCTCGGTGGCTCGGTGGCTCGGTGACTCGCTGGCTTGCGGTGGCTCGGTTGTTCGGTCGCTCGGTGGCTCGGTTGTTCGCTGGCTCGCCGTGGCTCGGTATCTCGGTGGCTCGGTATGGCGGCGGCTCGGCGTCGAGCAGCTTGACAAGACTATAGGTCTCGACAATCATCATTGCCGGGACCAACGGTCTCGACAATTGGGAGGGAACACGATGAGCACTTTCACCGGTCAGCGCGTGGTCGTCATGGGTGGCAGCTCCGGGATCGGGGAGGCGGCCGCAGCGGGCTTCGCCGCCGACGGCGCCGAGGTCGTGATCACCGGGCGCAACCAGCAGCGGCTGCAGGAGGCGGTGGCCCGGATCGGCCACGGTGCCACCGGGCGGGCCGTGGACGCGGTGGACCAGGCTGCGGTGGCGGCCCTCTTCGCCGAACTGGGCGCGGTGGACCACCTGGTGCTGTCGGTCAGCGGTTCGGCGGGCGGCGGTGCCTTCGCCGACCTCGACCTGGCCGAGCTGGCTCGGGGCTTCGACGGCAAGTTCTGGCCGCAGATCCGCTCATTGCAGGCCGCGGTGCCGCACCTGCGCAAGGACGGCTCCGTCACCTTCATCACCGCGGGCTCCTCCCGCTCGGCCTTCCCCGGTACGGCCGGCCTGGCCGCGATCAACGGTGCGCTGGACGCGATGGTCCCGCCCCTGGCCGTGGAGCTGGCACCGCTGCGGGTGAACGCGGTCTCCCCGGGTGTGATCGACACTCCTTGGTGGGACCGGGTGCCCCAGGAGCAGCGCGAGCAGCTCTTCCAGGGGCTCGCCGCCGCCACCCCCGTCGGCCGCGTCGGCCGGCCCCAGGACGTCGCCCAGGCGATCCACATGCTGGCTGCCAACGGCTTCATCACGGGCATCGTGATCGACTGCAACGGCGGCAGCAGTCTGGCGACCGGACGCTGAACCGGCCTCCTCCGGCCTCGTCCGAGCCCGCCGTTCGGCTGGGCCGGGACGCCCATCCACCGCCACCCCCGAACTCCTGTGCTTCATTGACGGCGGGAGGTGTGTCAGGGAACCTTGACGCACATTCCGACTGTGGAAGGGGGCGGCACAGTGGTCTGGGGCGATGAGACCGGCCGTCATGAGGGCTATCTGGCAGCGGTGTTGGCGGACGGCAGCGAGCCGGGGCCGATCGCCGACGGGCGCACCACCTGGTGGCTGTACAACGGTGCGGACGGTCCGCGGGCCGTCGCGGTCCGGGGCGCCTGCAGCTGCGGCTGGCGCGGCACCGACACGCATCCGATCGACTTCGGCAACGACGAGAAGACCGAGGGGACCGGCCGCCGCACCGGCCCGTACGCGGACTGGGAGTACCACATCGACCAGGCCGAGGGCGGGATCCCGCGCGACGTCGAGCAGTTGCTCGCCACCCTGGCGCAGCGCGTCGAGCAACTCTCCACGGCGGGCCAGTCGATGGCGGCGCTGCGGATCACGGCCCAGATGGAGCAGGCCAGTTCGCGCTGCACCTTGGACGCGGTCCGCCTCGCCCGCGCCAACCTCCTCTCCTGGCAGGCGATCGGCAAGTCGCTCGGCTGCAGCCGGCAGGCCGCCCATGAGCGGTTCTCCCGCCGCCTCGGATCCCTTGAGGCCATGCCGGACCCGGAGGACTTCGAGGACTGCGACGACTGAGGGCTGACGACTGAGGGCTGAGGGCTGAGGGCTGAGGACTACCGAGGACTGAGGTCCACCGAGGCGACAACGCACAACCGGGCCCTGGATGATGTCCAGGGCCCGGCCACGGCATTTACCGACTAGCAGTCAGATCAGTTGTGCTGCCCGGCAGTCGGCGCGGCGTTCGGGGTGGAGACCGTCACGATGGGCCACTCGTTCTGGTAGACCTTGAACGGCAGGTCCTTCTCCAGGAGCGGGGTGCCGAGAATGGCGATGCGGGCCAGCACCGCCCCGTTGACGTCGAGTCCGGCGTAGAGGCCGGCCTTGCCGGTGAGGGTGGGCTTGCCGGCGCTGGAGTCGATGGTGACGCTGCCGTTCACCGCCGCGCGCAGGTAGGGCTCGATGGTCGCCTTCACGCCCACCGTGTCGTACAGCGCCACCGAGCCGTCGGCCACCAGGCCGGCCCGGACATTGGCGTTGCCCGCGAACGCGGCCTTGACCGGGGAGACTTCGGTCTTGACCGGCTCGGTGGCGGAGGTCCAGCCGGCGCCCTTGGCGTAGTCGGCGTGGATGCCCCAGTCGCCGTCGACGCTCTGCCCGAGGTCGACGGTGACGGTGCCGTCGGCGGACACCTCGGCGTAGACGGTCAGGTTGAGGACGATCACCACCGGCACCGCGCCGACCATGACGGTGGGGGTGGCGGTGAGGTTGGCGATCGGGATCTTCACCGGGCCGGTGGCGGCGCTGAGCGCGCCGCTGACATGCCAGTTGGCGTGCGCGCCGAGCTCGAAGCCGACCTTGGCCTGGTCGGTGCTGAGGATGCCGTTGGTGCCGTGGTAGCTGAAGTCGACGCTCGGGTCGAGGGCGATCGAGCCCGAGAGGTTGATGGAGCCGCCGCCGGGCAGCGGGACGCTGTCGTTGGCGTCGAGCTGCAGCACGGCCGAGGCGGAGCCGCTGCCGCCGTCGGGCTTCGGCACGTAGGAGGCCTTGACGTCCTTGAGCTGCGGGGTGACCTGGATCTGGTGCGGGTCGAGGGCGGTGCTGATCGCGGCCTTGGCCTGGCCCAGCAGCTCGGAGATGGTGGCGGGCCGGGTGGCGGCCTCCACCTTGCCGTCGCCGGTCGGCTTGACGTCCGTGACGGCGAGCAGCGCGCCGTGCGGGGCGGCCGCCGTGGGCGGGCTGTCGATGATCTGGCCGGGCTTGACCGCTGCCGTGGCGGCGGCCGAGGCCGACGGGCTCGGGGTGCTGCCGGAGCTGGTGACGGCGGCGAGGACGACCGTGCCGGTCTGCTTGTTGTAGGCGTCCAGCTTGAGCGCGGAGCCGCCCGTCGCGACGGGCTTGCCCGAAGGGGACGGGTCGGCCGAGGCGCTCTTCGCGGGCGTGCCGGCGGCGACCGCACGGGACGGGGCCGACGGCGTGGACGCGGCCGGGGTGGCCGGCGACGACGTGGCCGGGTCGGCCGAGGTGGTCGTGGCGGCAGTCGGGTCGACCAGGGTCACGTCCGACGGGCCGGTGATGGCGGACAGCGTGGTGGCGGTCGAGCCGGCCGCGGCCTGGGCGGCGGCCCCGCTGGTGGGGCCGGCGGGCTGGCCGGTCGACGCGGTCGGGTCGCAGGCGCTCAGCGAGAGCACCACGGATGCGGCGAGCGCGGGCAGGGCGATGGTGCGCATGTGCATGCGGAGGGTCACCTTCGGCGTAAGAACAAAGCAGGGAAGAAGAACCGATTCGGCAACCTGGCTCGGGGGTTGGTGGTGGCCGAAACCCGCCGTCGGCCGCCAAGCACACGCCACCAGGCCCGTTGTAAAACTAGAGCCAGTAGTTTTGCCTAAGCGAGAACGTACACTAGCCCGAACCCACAGCTCAAACCCGGGGGAACAGCGCGATCTGACGGGGCGACGAAGTCAGAAGCCGAACGAGAGGACGGGCCGATGGGCAGACCGCCCAGACCGCTGGTGACCAAGGAGCGGATCATGCGGACGGCACTCGCCCTGGTCGACGACGAGGGTCCTGAGGCCCTGTCGACCACCCGGATCGCCGCCCGGCTCGGCGTCAAGGGCCCCTCGCTCTACAACCACATCTCCGGGCGCGACGAGATCCTCGACGGGATCAGCGAGCTCATCGTCGCCGAGATGGACCTCGATCTGAGCATCCGCCCCTGGACCACCGCGCTGGTCACCTGGGCGCGCCGCTACCGTGCCGTCCTCGCCACCCACCCGCACGCCGTGCCGCTGTTCCGCACCCGGCCGGCGCGGTCACCCTCGGCCCTGCACATCTACGCTGAGGCCTTCGCCACCCTGCGCGCGGCCGGCTGGCCCGAGGACCACCTGCTCGCGGTCGTGCACTCGATCGAGAACCTGATCATCGGCTCGCTGCCCGTGCTGACCGCACCGCAGCACCTCCCGCTGCCCGCCGAGGAGTTGCCGCCCGGCCTCGGCCCCCTCCTCGACCCGCCCCCCGACCAGCAGGCCCGCACCTTCGAACTCGGCCTGTCCGCCCTGCTCCGCGGCTTCGAACACACCCTGAAGCGCCTGGACGGCGCTGCCGGGGTCGAACTCCTCGTGCGCCAGGGATAGTTCGGCCGACGATCAGCTCCCGGGCCGGCCACCTATACTGACGGGCATGGCATGCCGCATCAGTGAGCTGGTCATCGACTGCGCCGACCCCGAGCGGCTCGCCGCGTTCTGGAGCGAAGTCCTCGGCTACGTCGAGCTCGACCGGGAGGACGACGGAAGCATCGAGATCGGGCCGCCCGACACCGGCTTCGGCGGCCCCCAGCCCACCCTCATCCTCAGCCCCAGCAGCGACCCTCGGGCCGGGAAGCTGCGGCTGCACATCGACGTCAACGCCACCGACCGCGACCAGGGCGCCGAGTTGGAGCGGCTGCTCGCCCTCGGCGCCAAGCCCGTCGACGTCGGCCAGACCGGCACCGAGAACTGGCACGTCCTGGCCGACCCGGAAGGCAACGAGTTCTGCCTCCTGCACGCCCGGCTCCTGCCCGTCTGAGGCGACGAGCAGACGAGCATCCGGGTCACGCCCGCTGCCTGCGCGGGGCACTGTCCCAGCGCTGATCGTGGCCGTCGCAGGATTTTCGGACAATGGCCACGCGCGGTTCGCCCCGGTCACGGTAGGGCGGCGAACCGAGCGGGAAGACAGCCCTCATGACCTCGCAGACCCCCGACCGTGAGTACCGCGCGCTCATCCTCGACTTCGGGGGTGTGCTGACCGACAACGCCAGCCTGGCGATCCGCGAATGGTGCGTCAGTGAAGGGCTGGACCAGGAGGCCTGGCGCCGAACCCTCGGCCAGAATCCGGATGTTGGCGCCTGGTACCGGCAGCTGGAGCGCGGCACGATGAGCCAGGCCGAGTGGAACCGGCGCACCGCGCCGATCCTCGGCGTCGCCCAACACGAGAACCTGATGGGCCGCGCCTGGGCCGGAGTGAAGCCCTCCACCGGCATGGTCGCCTTGGCGAAGGCCGCACGGGCGGCCGGATACCGGCTCGCGATGCTGTCCAACTCCTTCGGCCTCGACCCCTACGACCCGTACGCGGCCTGCGGCGTATGGGAGTTGTTCGACGTCACGGTGGTCTCCGAACTCGAGGGCATGGCCAAGCCCGACCCGGAGATCTACCAACTCGCCCTGGACCGCCTCGACCTGCCGGGCGAGGCCTGCATCTTCGTCGACGACTATCCGGGCAACCTCCCACCCGCCGAGGCACTGGGCATCACCACCGTGCTGGCCGCCAAGCCCCACCAGGGGACCGTCAGCCGGCTCGGCGCACTGCTGGGACTGGACGCCGCGCTGGCGTGATGTCCGCGGAGGTGCACAACACCCCACCCACTGCCAGGCGTTCGGGTGCTTTGTGCAAAACTCTTCGCATGGATGGCACGAAGCGCTCTCGGATCCTCCTCGCCGCAGCGGCCACCGGCGTCGCGTGTGCTCTCGCGGGCTGCTCCTCGCCCGGATCACCCGCCGGCGGCGGAAACCAGGGCGGCTTCGTCTCCGCCAAGGGCAGTGCCATCGCGACCGTCCCGCTCGGCCAACGCAAGGACGCCCCGGCCATATCCGGCAGCACTCTTGACGGTCCATCGGTCAGCATGGCCGATTACCGGGGCAAGGTGGTCGTCCTGAACATCTGGGGTTCCTGGTGCGACCCCTGCCGCGGTGAGGCCAAGGGCCTGGAGTCACTGTGGGAGAAGTACCGGAGCCAGGGCGTCCAGTTCCTCGGCATCAACACCCGCGACACCAGCCCGGCCAACGCGGTCGCATTCGAGAAGGACAAGGGCGTCACCTTCCCGAGCATCTACGATCCGGATGGCATCCAGATCCTCAAGTTCCCCAAGGGCAGCCTCAATCCGCAGTTCATCCCGACCACACTCGTGGTGGACCGTGACGGAAAACTGGCCGCCCGGGTATTCGGCGGCCAAACCGCCGACACCATCGAGTCGATGCTCCGGCCCGTTCTCACGGAGAAAGGCCAATAGCGCCGGCCGCGCCCATCCACCTGCGGCAACAGGGGTTCAATCCGCTCCCGGGCCGCGTCCGCCGCCTCGCCTCGACCTGCCACGAGATCAATTATCAGACCGGCTTAGAGTCCTTCCTGTGGCGGATCATCAGGATGAGACCAGGGCGGCCTATGACGGGGTCGTCGAGCTGTACGCGTCGCTGTTCGCAGACCGGCTGGAGAAGCAGCCGTTCGGCCGGGCCATGATCGGCACCTTCGCCGAACTGGTGCGCGCGACGGGCAACCCGCGGGCAGCGGACGTCGGATGCGGGCCTGGACATCTGACGGCCATGCTGCACGAACTGGGCCTGGACGCCTTCGGACTCGACCTCTCCCCGGGCATGGTCGACCACGCCCGGCGGGCCCATCCGGCGCTGCGCTTCCAGGAGGCGCGGATGGAGTCCCTGCCGGTCGAGGACGGCGCGCTCGGCGGCGTACTGGCCCACTACTCGATGATCCACACCCCGCCGGGGGAACTGCCGGAGCTGCTCGCCGAGCAGGGGCGCGTCCTGGCGCCGGGCGGTCTGCTCCTGGTCTCCTTCTTCGGGACCGACGGACCGGAACCGGTCCGCTTCGACCACAAGGTGACGCCTGCCTACAGCTGGCCGGTGGACCGCCTCGCCGAACTGCTGGCCGGCGCCGGGCTCGTTCCCTTCGCCCGGCTGCTCCACGACCCGGCCTCCGAACGCGGCTTCGTCGACGCCCACCTGCTGGCCCGCCGTTCGTAGGTCCTGGCCGACCATGCCCGCCGGGCGGTCGACGCACCCCCAGGCGGCCGGCGCGGTCACGGGTGCTGGAAGTCGACCTCCGGGTAGGTCTGCGACGGTCCGTCGAGCAGGGGCTGCGGGGTGCCCTTCAGCTGCTGGTCGAAGAAGGCCGCGACGTAGGTGTGGGTGATCTCCAGGGCTCGGAGCGCGGAGATCGAGCCGTTGGCGCCGGGGATGCCGGCCTCCGTGGCGAGGAGGGGTACGTCGGTGAAGCTGACGTGGGTGGTGCCGGCGATGGTCAGCCAGCGCTTCCAGCCGTCCAGTTGCGGCCAGGCGACACTCCAACTGTGTTCGTCGCCGCCCACGTCGTGGTTGACCGGGTTGCCCAGCAGCAGGAACGGGCGACCGTTGAGGCCGGTGGGCGGTATCGAGGTGTCGATGCTCCCGTCCAGGTCGATCCCGGCCCGCACCCGCTGGTCGGCCACCATGGTGGGGACGGCGGCCGCGCCGCCGATGGAGTGGCCGGCCATGCCGATCCGCTTCGGGTCGATCATGTGCGCGTACGGCCAGGCCGGGTGGCGGCCGACCAGTTGGTCAAGCACGAACGAGACGTCCTCGGCCCGGCTCGACTCGATCGCGGCGGGGTCGTTGGTGGGATGGGTGCAGAGCTCGCAGCCGAGTGTCTGCCCGTCGGGGAAGGTCGTCCCGGAGTCCTCGTAGGTGTGGTCGACGAGGGCGACGACGTAGCCGCGGCTGGCCAGGTCCACGGCCAGACCGGTGAGGGTGGCGCGCGGCAGCTTGAAGCCGGGGGAGAGCACGACCAGGGGGTACTTTCCTTGCTCGGGGCGGGCGTTGTCGTAGGCGTAGGTGCGGGTGTCGACCAGTTCCCGGGCCGGGACGGCGCTGTCGGGAATGTCCTCCATGGCCAGGAACAGCCGGGCCTCCTCGGTGGTCATGTAGGGGGCGGGTTCGCCGCTGTGCGGCCGGGCGGGGTAGTACATCGACACCATCAACTGCCGCGGGCCCGCGGCCGGTACCCAGGGGTCCTGGCGGTGCTCGTCGACGAGGTGCAGGGTGCTGCGGCCGACCGCGTGCGGGCCCGTCGGGCGGGGGAGTTGCAGCTGGACGCTGGACCCGGCAGGGGCCGTCGAGGGGGTGGCAGCGGAGGTCTCGGGGGCGGCGGCGAACGCCGTTCCCGCCGCGGCGACCGGCAGCGGGAGGAGGAGCGCGATCACGGCGGTCGCGGCAGTGCGACGGATTCGAGTCATGATGTGAACGCTAGGGCGGGGAGCGGATTCTGACGTCACCTCAGAGTCGCACAGCGACCCTAGGGAACACGGGATCGGCAGCGGCTGCGGCCCTTAGGGGGCCACTTCTGTTCGTCGATTTCTTTGATCCGCAGCCCACTTGCGTCTCGGCGGATACTGCTGGTTAATGGTCGTCACACACTCGGCCCGCGCCCGGAATCCCGTCGTCCTGCCGCGCCGCACGGCGCCCGCGCCAGGTTGAGCTGTGACCGACAGCCTTGGGGGGCGCCGATGCAACCGACCGATCCGTCGGAACCGGCCGGGGACGGGCCCGCCGCGCCTGGCCCGCGGCCCCCGTCATCGGCCGCACCGCCGATTCCGCCCAAGCCCTGGTTCGCCCCGCACACGCTGAATGTCGCGGTGACCAGGCGCATCCTCTGGATCGGGAACGCGGCCTACCCGCTCGCGGGAATCACCCGGGTCAGCGTCACCGTGATCGTGCCGGCCTACGGCGAGGCGATGCGGCGATTCATGAAGTTCGCGGGGCGCCTCCTGCTCTCCGGGTTCGGCCTCGCCGCGGCGGTGGCCGTCGTGGACCTGGCGAGCCCGAGCCGCTCCAGTGACGACCCGGGACGGCCCGTAGGGTGGATCATCGGTGTGTCCCTGATCCTGCTGGTGCTCTACTTCCTCCTCGACACGTTGCCGGTTCTGCTCAGACGCACGCTCTACGCACTGGCCGTCGACACGGCGGGACCGCCGACCGCGCTGGTCGCCTGGAAGAAGGCGGAGCCCGCGTTCGACTTGGCGCAGGCGATCATCGACGCGATCGAGAACCCGCAGACGGAGTTCCGGCAGTTCATCCACAACACCGTGGTGGACCTGCGGCAGTACCAGTACGGCGACAACGTCAACATCTATGGCGGCCAGGGGAATACGGGGATCATCAAATGAGCAGCGACAACCGCGACGACGGCCCGCGCGTCCACTACGGCGACCAGGTCAGCATCCACGGTGGCAGCAAGCACATCGGCATCCAGCACAACCACGGGCGGGGCGGCGATGAGGGGATGCCGCCCGAGATCGCTGCCATGTTCGCCCAACTCGCCACCCTGGTCACCCAGCTGGCCGCCGACTCCCGGGTCGGCGACGAGGACCGGCAGAGCCTGACCGAGACCCTGCCCGTACTCAGCCAGCCCGCCAGGGCCGAGCGCCGCCACTGGCGCAACACCCTCTACCTGTTGACCAACCTGGCCCGCGACATCGGCGATGCCGCCGCTCCCATGCTGGGCCTGGCCACCCAGCTGATCTCACTGATCCGCGCCTGAGACCGGGCTGCCGCACGGCAGTTCGCCGCTGCGCTCCAGTGCCGGCGCCCGTGTGCTCCAGCCCCAGTGCCGGCTCCAGTGCCAGTGCCGGCGCCGGCGCCGGCGCCAGCGCCCGTGCCTGGCTCCAGCGCCAGTACGAGTCTGCAAGGCGTTGCCAAACGCCGGCGGGGCGGGCCCGAAGGCCCGCCCCGCCGTTGTCAGTTGTGGACCGGTAGCGGCCGGCTAGCGGCCGCTACCAAGCCGGGTCAGTGCAGGATCGCGTGCGAGATGGCGCAGCTGTTGGTGTCGTTGGACCAGCTGGCCTGCTCGGCGTAGGTGCCGAAGGTGCCGAACTTGACGTTGGCGGCGCCGCCCGTGGTGCCGGGGGAGAGCCAGGCGCACTCGTCGGAGTTCTCCTGGCCGTAGTAGGAGCTGCTGCTCTGGTTGTTGGTCCAGCCACCGGCCGGGTTCTGGTCGGACATCATCTCGTGCCACTCGTGGCCGAGGGTCATCGTCCAACCGTCAAGGGTTCCGGGGGAGTTGACGAAGCCGACGCCGCAGCCCGCGCCCGAGTCCATGTTGTAGGGCTGGTTGCTGAACGCGATGTCGCCGTAGGGCGAGTTGACCGCGCCGCCGGTGAGCGTGGTGTCACCGGTGTAGTCGTGCCAGGCGCAGTACTGGCCCTGGTAGCTGTCCGGGTTGGTGCCGTGCGGCGACATGATCACGTAGTAGGCGTCGCGGTTGGCCGCGGCGGTGGTGTTGCCGAAGTGGGAGGCGGCCTTGACGGCCTCCTGGCCCAGCGCGTGGCCCGAAGCGGCGGACGGCGACTTGGCCGAGTTGTCGTACCAGACGCCGGCCAGCACGCCACCGGACTGGTACGGGATGAAGTTGGCGTTCGACGGGCAACTGGTCGCGCCGGCCGAGACGTTCGGGCCGTCACACCACTGGGTCAGGTCGGCCGACCAGGTCTCGCCGCCGGTGCCGATGCCCTTGAACATCTGCTGGGCCGCGCCGGCTCCGCCCTTGCTGTCGTTGGTGAACTTGGCGTTGCCGTTGGAGTCGGTGCTCTTGGTGCCCCACTGGCTGCCGTAGAAGACCAGGTAAACCTTGGAGTGGCCGCTCTGCACGCCGATGCCGTCGATGCCGCCGCCGTAGGACAGCGTCTGGGACCGGTCGCCGCCGTCGCCGTCTTCGCCGCGTTGGCGTGGCCGAGCGTGGGGAACTCACCGTGCCGGGTGTGCTGGCCGGCCGAGCTCGCCTGCGAGGCGTCCTGCGGGGTGCTCGCCGAGGCCGGGGCCTGGGCCGCGATGAAGGCGGCACCGGTGATCATGGTGAGCGAGGCGATTCCGGCAAGGAGCTTGTGGCTCGCACGGCGCTGCTGGGGGTGACCCATGGAATGGTGTCCTCTCTGCGTTGCGCTGACTCTGGGGGAGTCGGCGCAGTCGGCCAGCGTGATCCCCCGTGCGGCTGTCACAGGCGCACGGGGGATCACCAACCGGCGTGGGGGAAAACGTGCTTGAGGAAGTTCACGGTGGATCAGACGAGCGGTGCACCACTTGGCCTCAGGTAGAGAACCAGACTTGTTCAGACCAGGTCAATGCCTTGTACGAAAGACGGAGGCGCCATTACGCATTGCGTTCGCGCCTTCACTGAATCCCACCAAGCACCTAACGAAGCGACGGGCTCTCCTTGGCAGTTGGCGTCGCCGGGTTTGCCGAGCCCGTGACCTGGGAGTGCGACGCCGACGGGCTCGGCGCGGCCGGCGAGCCGCTGGGCGACGGGGAGTCGCAGCCCGGTGCGGGGGAGCCCGAGGGCGGCGCGGACGGGCCGGTCGCACTGGGCGAGGGCGACGGCGTGCCGGTCGGGGTGGCGGACGGGGACGGCGTGGTCGTCGGGGAGGGCGTGGCCGTCGGGGACGGCGTACCGGTCGGCGAGGGCGTGCCGGTCGGCGTGGCCGAGGTGCTCGCCGTGGGCGACGGGCAGCCGGTTGGCGTCGGCGTCGGCGTCGGCGCCGGAGTGGAGGGCGACGGCGAGGCGGCCGTCGGGCTCGCGAACGGCGAAGGGGTGGCGGTGGCCGTGGGCTTCGGCTTGGGCGTGGCCGGCGGAGTGGCGAACGGCGAAGGGCTGGCCGTCGGCGTCGGCGTCGGCGCCGGAGTGGAAGGCGACGGCGACGCCCCGACCACCGGGCCGGGTACGACCGGTGACACCGGTCCGGTCGGCAGCAGCACCGGGCCGGGCAGCGCGGGGCTGTCCGGGCTCGTCGAGACGCCCGTCTGGAAGAACGTCATCCAGGACTTGACGGTGCGAAGGTAGTCGTCGGAGTGGTTGTAGCCGAGGACGGCCTGGTCGAGCTGGGCCGGCACGGCCAGGTCGCGCCCGTCCGCGCACAGGTACCGGCCGGCGGCCAGCGCCGCGTCCCAGATGTTGTTGGGGTCCGCCACACCGTCACCGTTGCCGTCGGCACCCCAGGTCGCCCAGGTGGAGGGGATGAACTGCATCGGCCCGACGGCCTGCGCCCACACCGTGCTCTCGCCGTACTTGCCGCCGTCGCTGTCGGGGATCGCGGCGTTGCCGCCGGTGCCGTCGAGCAGCGGGCCCAGGATCGGCGTGTAGGTGGTGCCGTTGGCGTCGACCCGGCCGCCGTCGGCCTGCCCGGACTCCACCTGGCCGATGCCGGCCAGCAGTTGCCAGGGCAGGTGGCAGTCGGGGGACGAAAGGGCGAGGGACGCCTCGGCCTTGTGGTAGGCGGCGAACACGGTCGCCGGGAGTTGGGCCCCGCCCACGACCGGGACCACCGGCTGCACCGGGCCGGGGCTCGGCGCGCTGCCGGCCGGAGTCGGAGCCGGAGCCGGCGGCTGGGGCAGGCTGCGGTGCGCACCACCGTCCAGCGCCTGCCCGGGTGGCAGGGCCACCGCGCCCACCGGGGATTCGGCACCCAGCGGCGGCGGCGGCGCCGCGGCCAAGGGTGCCGTGGGTGCGGCTACTGCGGCGAAGGTGACGACCGCCCCCGCTGCCCGTAGCACGCGCTTCCGTATCCGCCCAGCCATTCGGTAGTTCCCCTCTCGACGATCACGCGGTCTGTACATGGACGAACCAACGGCACATCAGGTTCCACCCTAGGCGGGCACGGCGACGGCGAGGGCGCCATTGCGCATCCTCGTCCCGGACCGGCACCGCCGGTGAGCTGCTGAGCGGCCCCGGCCTTACGGGGAGGTAAATAAGATTTGGATGCTACTTTCTGCGGATGCTCTTGGATGCCCGTCAGGCTGGCCCCGCTACGGCGGGAGCGCACCCGGACCGCCGCCTTCGCACCCGGTGGGCGCTGGCGACCGCCGTCGTCGGCGGCGCGCTGCTGTTCTGCGCGTTCCCCCCGATCAACGCGTGGCCGCTCGCCCCGGTCGGTGTCGCCCTGCTGGTCGTGGCGGTGGCGGGGCAGCGGATGCGCACGGCCGCAGGCATCGCCCTCGTCTTCTCGCTGGTCTTCTTCGGCCTGCTGGTCCGCTGGCTGTCCGGCAACATCGGCCTGCTGCCCTGGGTGGCGCTGAGCGTCGCCGAGTCGCTGCTGCTGGCCGCGATGACCGCGCCGCTGCCGCTGCTGCTGCGGCTGCGCGGCCGGGTACCGCTGATCGCCCTGTGGTGGACGGCGACCGAGGCGGTGCGCAGCCGCCTGCCGCTCGGCGGGTTCCCGTGGGGGCGGCTGGCGTTCAGTCAGGCCGACTCGCCCGCGCTGGGGTGGGCCCGGGTGGCCGGGGCGCCGGCCGTCACGTTCGTCGTCGCGCTCGTGGGCGCCGCGCTCGCCGGGCTGGTGCTGGCGCCGCCCACGACCCGGCGGCGGCTGTTCGCCGCCGGCTGGTGCCTCGTCGCTCTCGCGGTGTCGCCCGCGATCCCGCTGCCGAGCGCGACCGCCGGCAGTTCGACGGCAGCGGACAAGACCGCGGCCGGCAACTCGAACGCGGCAGACAAGTCCACTGCGGTGCTCTCCCTGGTGCAGGGCAACGTGCCGCGTGAGCGCTCGCTCGCCGAGCAGGCCCGCATCCAGCAGGTGACGAGCAACCACGCCGACGCGACCCTGAAGCTGGCCCAGGACATCCACACCGGCAAGGTCCCGCAGCCGGATCTGGTGCTCTGGCCGGAGAACTCCACCGACTCCGAGCCGCGCACCGACCCGGCCCTGAGCTTCCTGATCGACAAGTCGGTGGCCGCCGTCAACCGGCCGATCCTGGTGGGGGCCATCCTCGACGGCCCGCAGGACCAGACCTACAACGCCGGCCTGCTCTGGGACCCGCTCAACGGCCCCGGCCCCTGGTACGCCAAGCGCCAACTGGTCCCGTTCGGCGAGTACATCCCGCTGCGCAGCCTGTTCGGCGGCCTCGGCGACCTGCAGCTGATCCCGCGCAACTTCACCCCGGGCAGCCAGACGGTCATCTTCAACACCGGCAACATCCACCTGAGCGACGTGATCTGCTACGAGATCGGCTACGACGGGCTGGTCCGGGACGGCGTGCGAGCCGGTGCCAACCTGCTGGTCGAGCAGACCAACGACGCCGCCTTCACCCGCGACGGCAGCCCCGACGAGACCGACCAGCAACTCGCGATGGCCAGGCTGCGCGCCGTCGAGCACAACCGCTCGGTCGCCGTGGTCTCCACCACCGGTGTCAGCGCGGTGATCCGGCCGGACGGCACGGTCGCCGCCCAGACCGGGCTGTGGCAGCAGCAGGCCCTCACCGAGCGCGTGCCGCTGCGGACCGGCCTCACCCTGGCCGACCGGGTCGGCGCCTGGCCGGAGGCGGGGGCGCTCGCCGCGACCGTCACCGCCCTCGCGTGGGCTGGCTACCGCAGCCGTAAGGGCCGCCGCAGCACGGCAGCGGGCTCGGCCGAGGCCGGCGCGCAGGGGTAGGGTGGAACGCATGCCGACGAGTCTTGTCCTCCCACCGCCAGCCGCCTGAGCGGGCGGCCAGGCCACGGATGACGTGAACCCCCGGGTGTCCCGGGGCGGTCGGTGCTGCCCGCAGACGAGAGCACGCGACCATTTCTCGTCCCTGTGGGAGACCTCCTTGTCTGCGACACCCCTGTCGGCTCCGCGTACCCTCACCGTCGGGCGCGGCGTTTGCTACCTGCTCGTCTCCGCCACCTCCTGGGGCACCGCCGGTGCCGCCGCCGCGCTGCTCTACGGGCGCAGCGGCCTGGGCCCGGTGGCGCTCACCTTCTGGCGCTCGGCGGGCGGGGTGGCACTGCTGCTGCTCGCCTGCGCGGTGCGCGGACGGCGGCTGCCGAAGCGGCCACCGTTCAGCCAACTATCCATCAACGGACTTGGATTGACGCTCTTTCAGATCGCCTACTTCGAGGCCGTGGCCGGCACGGGGCTTGCCGTCGCCACCGTGGTGACGCTGGGCGCGGCGCCGGTCCTGGTGGCCCTCGGGGCCCGGGTACTGCTGCGGGAGCGGCTGGGCCTGGCCGGGGCGACGGCGGTGGCCGGGGCGGTCACCGGCCTGGCGGTACTGATGCTGGGCGGCGCGGGCAGCGGGGCGGTGCGGCCGGGCGGGGTCGCCTGGTCGCTGGCCTCGGCCGCCGGGTACGCCTGCATGACGCTGTACGGGCGGCGGTCGGCGCAACGCGGCGTCACCGCCGACCCGTTGGCCAGCACGCTCTACTCCTTCCTGGTCTGCGCGGTGCTGCTGCTCCCGTTCGCGGCCGGCAGCGGACTGCTGCCGCAGGCCGAGGGGTTGGGCCGGACGGTGCTGCTGCTGGTCTACATCGCCGCCGTGCCGACCGCGCTCGGCTACGGCCTGTACTTCGCGGGCATGGCCGTGGTCCGCGCCACGACGGCGTCGGTGATCGCGTTGATCGAACCGGTGAGCGCGGCAGTGATCGCCGTGGCGCTGCTCGGTGAGCACCTGGCGCCGGCCACGGTGGCCGGGACCGGGGTGCTGCTGCTGTCGGTTACGGGGCTGGCGCTCGCGGAGGCACGCCAGGCCGGCGACGGCCGGGCGTAGCACGGGGGTTGTGCCCCGGCGGGCCCGCCGGGGCGCCGTGCTGCCGGGGCGCCGTGCCGCCGGCCCGCCGTGCCGCCGGGGCGCAACCCCGACAGGACTTGCTCGTGGACGGCGGACGATCTGATTTTTGAAATGGGCCGCGGTGCAGGGCTTTGAGTCTCGGATGGATAGTCGGGATGCGCCTCTGGATGGTCGGGATACGCCTCGTGAATGCCGCCGCCCCCCTCCACGACCTGTCACAATGGGTTGCAGCGGCCCTGGGAGGAGATCCGACCTCCAGGGCGACGGGGAAAGCATGGGGATACATGAGCGACATCAGCGTTCACCCGGGTACGCTGCGGACTTCGGCAGACAACCTGCAGACCACGGCCGGACAGGTCGGGCCGGCCGCCGGGCACTGGCTCGACGCCAGTTCGACCGCCGCGGCCTCCATGGCCGGCTGGCAGTCCGGACCCGCGCTCAAAGCCTGCGCGGACAATTGGCAGACGCACATCAAGTCGATCGTCGACCAACTTCATACCTATGCCGGACAGTTGCGTGATTCGGCGCAGTCCTACGACGCGGCCGAGCAGGAGGCCAACCGTCGCATCGCCGAGGCTCTGACCGACCTGAATTCGACGGAGAGCTGATCGTGGACATCGCAACTCTCAAGGCCGCCAACAGCGGTGACGTCGATGCCGCCGCCGGCGGCTGGATGTCCCTCTCCAAGGAGTGCTGGCAGGCCGTCAACGACATCCACGACAACGGTGTCGACCCGCTCAAGGCGAACTGGAAGGACCGCGTCGGCGCCGCCGCCGGTCAGAAGCTCGAGGAGCAGGCCCGCGCCCTGGAGGCCGGTGCCGACATCATGCGCGGTGTCGCCATGGTTCTCGACGGTCTCGGCGCCGAGATCAACCGGGCCCAGCAGCTGCTGAACTCCGCGCTCTCCATGGCCAACGGCTACGGGCTGACCGTCGACGAGGCGTCCGGAACGGTCCACGCGGCCTCCGGCGGCGCGGACTCCTCCCTGGACTCCGTCGTCCAGGAGGTCAACGCCATGGTGCAGGAGGCGCTGCGCGAGGCCACCCAGGCCGACCAGCAGGCGGCCGCCGAACTCCAGAAGCTCGGCAACGCCACCTGCGAGACCGACCCGGACAAGGCGCTGAACGACCTCCAGAACGAGGCCTCCCAGGTTGAGATCAACGAGTACAAGGGCGGCATCCCCGACGGCCAGGACCCGCGCCTGGTCGCCGACTGGTGGAAGGCCCTGCCCGACGACCAGCGCCAGCAGCTGATGCTCTCCAACCCGGTGGAGCTGGCCAACCTCCCCGGCATCCCCGACGACGTGAAGCTGCAGCTGCGCGGTGGCCCCGACGCCAAGTACGACCGGGTCAAGATGGTGCAGTGGGCGCTCGACCACTGGAACGACCACAGCGTCGACAGGTTCGACGACAACTGCACCGACTTCGCCTCCGAGGCGCTGCTCCAAGGCGGCCTCAAGCCCAAGTGGGACTCCTGGTGGGGCTGGCGCGGTGACGACACCTGGGGCCGCAGCGACGACCCGGGCAGCGACTGGCTCTCCCAGCGGACCGACTACTCGAAGAGCTGGGCCGGTGCGCAGAACATGCACGACTTCATGATGCGCCACGGCAGTCAGGAGATCCCGCCGGACCAGGTGAAGCCCGGCGACCTCGTCTACTACGAGGAGGACTCCAGCCAGGACTCGCAGGACGGCAAGGGCGTCATCCACCACACGGCGGTCGTCACGGCCGTGACCCCGGACGGCGACATCCGCTACACCCAGCACAGCGGCGACCAGCGGGACGTCAGCATCGGTGGTCGCATGGACGCCTTCCAGGAGGGGCGCGGCCACCAGAAGCTGCACTTCGTGCGCGTGAATCCGGACTGGTGAGAGACAGTGATCGACGTCGATGTCAATCGGACACCGGGGTGGCTCAAGGCCCGGTACTCCCTGGCCCTGGTCGTTGCGGCCTGGGCATGCACCGTTCCCACGCTGCTGGCGGACGATGACATAGGAGCGCTGCTGCGCAAGTGCCAGAACAGCCCTGGTGCACCGGGCTACGTCCTGCCCCTCGCCTGGGCCGGTCTGGTGCTGGGCATCGGTGCTGTCGGCTGGGGCGGCTGGCAGTTGGTCGCCGTGATGCGGGCCAAGTCGCGCCAGTTCAGCGGCGGGCACGCCCTGCTCTACGCCGTCCTGCCGGTGGCGGCCATCGCCGCGCTGCTCCAAACGGCGGTGCTGCAGACGGCGATCAAGGACTCCCACCCGCGGCCGAGCCCCTGCTTCGGCAGCGCGCGACTGGCGACGGATTGGACTGCGTCGACAACGGGGCTGCCGGGCGCGGTAGTTAGGAATGTGAAGCAGTTGCCGGGGTTGTAGAGGTCGATGGCGCGGCTGCCGTCTCAGGTCATGCCTGGTGATCTGTGCGCTGCCGCGCCAGCGCTGAATCCGCTGTCGTGGACGATGGCAAGCCTGTCGTCCATGCGTCGATGCATCCGCGGTTCAGTCGCCGAGCAGTAGTGCGGCGACCGCCTCCGGGGCCTCGTGCATGGCGTCGTGGCCGGTCGGGAGGTCGTGGACCTGCCACTCGGGATCGGCTTGGAGACGGGTGCGGAGTTCAGCGAACGGCGTCCGGTCCTCCCACCCCGAACAGTAGATGAACTCCCGACGGGGGATCGCGGCGAGCGTGCCGGTGAGCCGGATCGTCTGCAGGAACGAGGCGAAGGGATGCGGGCGGCGGCGGGGATCGCCGCCGCCCGGCGGTCGGACGGCGTAGCCGGTGGCCGCAGCGCCGGTAGCGAACACTTCCCGGAAGTGCTCGTTCGTCGCCGACCAGCACGACTCGCCATCGCGCGGCACGTAGGCGTCGAGATGCACCAGTCGTGAGATCCGGCCGCCGGCGCGATCGGCTGCGGCGGCGACCACCATCCCGGCGTAGCTGTGGCCGACCAGGGTCGCGTCGGTGATGTGGTTGCGATCGAGGTGCCGCAACACGTCGTCGGCGTGCGTGTCGAGGTTGGCGGTCGCGACCGTCGCGTTGTCGTCGTCGGGCCCTAGACCGGTCAGGGTCAGGGCGTGAACGGTGTGACCGGCACGCTCCAGCAGCGGAACCACCGCCTCGAACGACCAGGAGCCCTTCCAAGCGCCGGGCACAAGGACGAACGTCGCCATGAGCTTCTCCTTCTCTCTCAGGTTCTCTCGCAAGCCGCGGCATCGAGGCACGCTGCCTCGATGCCATGTGGTCCGGTCAATCCGGTCGGGCGCTGTGCGCGACCGAAGGCCACGCGGCATGGAAGTAGTGTCACCAGATCAAGGTGTGGCTTGTTACCGATAGGACGCCAACTGATGCCTGTTCACGGCCAACCTCGCCGCAACGCCGGTGTGACGTCGCAAATGTGGCCGACTGGCGGGCGCCACCTCTGGCCGTCCGGCGGAGCAAGCGCACTGCAGTCGCACGCACGGGGACACCTGGTCTACGCAGCCAGCGGCGTCCTGGCAGTTCACACCGAGCGCGGCACGTCGATCGTTCCCGCCAACCGGGTCGCCTGGACCCCCGCCGAGTTCACGCACCACCACCGCGCCCACGGCGACACCGATATGCGGATCGTCTTCCTCGCGCCATCCCTCGCCCGGCTCATACCGGACCATCCCGCCGTGTTCCTGGCCTCCGGCCTCGCCCGCGAGGTCCTGCTCGCCCTGACCAGGCCCCGCGCTTGCGGGGATGCCGCGCCTGACTACAGCCGCTCCGCGCGCTCCCGCCTCCATCGCGTCCTCGTCGATGAACTCCGCGAAGCACCCGAACAGCCACTGCACCTGCCGGAGCCACGGGACGACCGACTGCAAGCCATCGCCCGGATGCTGCACGAGACGCCGGCAGACAACGCCACGCTGGCCGAACTCGGGAAGACGATCGGAGCCAGCAGCCGCACCCTCAGCCGGCTGTTCCGCAGCGAACTCGGCATGACCTTCTACGAGTGGCGCACGCAACTACGCATCCACCACGCACTCGTGCTCCTCGCCGACGGCCACGACACCACCCGAACCGCCTACGCCTGCGGATGGGCCAACCCCAGCAGCTTCATCGCGGCGTTCACCAACATCATCGGCACGACACCGGGCCGTTACCGAACCGGTCCTGGGCCACTGCCCACGCATCTCAACTCCCGGCGGTGGTTGGGTCGTCGGGGTGATGCGCAGTGGTGCGCACGCGCACCCGGACCGATGTGGTCCGCGAGCGGCGGACAGGAGATGACCCCCGGCGTGCCTCGCGATTTCCGCGCAAGGACAGAGTCGAAAAGCGGCCCGGAGCAGTCTGCTCCGGGCCGTTTTCTCGTAGCGGTGACGGGAGTTGAACCTGTGATCGCTGGGTAACCGCGCGGCAGGTCACGACTGGTGAGGCGGTGGTCTCAGGTCGAGACCGGCAAGCGGATGGGGTACTCGAACACCCTCATCTCGTACCTCGAAAGAGGACAGCGTTCCCCAACAAGGCCGTTCGCTGTTAAAGCTGATGAGGTGTTCGGTACGGGCGACCTGTTCCTCGAACTGTGGCGGCGCTACACGCGTGCCGCTCAACTGGAGGGCTTCGCCGAGTTCGCTGACGCCGAGGCTCGGTGTCGGCGGCTGCGGGCGCTGGCGCTGACGGTAGTTACGGGACTTTTCCAAGTGCCGGACTACGCCTGGGCGCTAGCGCTAGCTGCCGTGGAACGTGGTGCCATCACGCGCGCAGCGGCTGAGCAGCGGGTGGAATTCCTGCTGACGCGCCAACAACTTCTGCTGCAGAAGTCGCCACCCATCGTCCATGCCGTGTTGGACGAGAGCTGCCTGGCGCGACCGATTGGCGGTCCAGTCGTGATGGGCAAGCAGTTCGACCACCTGGCTGAGCTAGCAGCCCGACCGAACATCACCATCCAGGTGGCGCCCTTCTCGCTCGCTGAGAACCTACCGTTCACGTTGCCAGTGATCCTCCTCGATCTGCCGGACGGCACCGTAATCGGGTATGCCGAATCGCAGACTCAGGGTCATCTTGAGCGTAGGCGCCAGACCGTAGCGGGATGGGAGAGAGAGTACGATCAGCTACTGGTGGAAGCGCTGCCCAAGGCGCCCTCCCTGGCACTGATTCGCAAAGCTCGAAGGGAGCTTGCTCCATGATCCCTGACCTGTCCAACGCTTCCTGGTTCAAGTCGTCTCACAGCAACAATGGCGGTGAGTGCGTAGAGGTCTCCGCCAGCCTCCCCAGTGCCGTCCCGGTCCGCGACTCCAAGAACCCCGATGGCCCCGCCCTGATGTTCACTCCCGAGGGCTTCGCCGCCTTCGTCCTGGGCGTGAAGCGTGGTGCCTTCGCCGCCACTGTGTGACAGATCGTCAATCTGACTAATCGTCCCCCATGCACGTCACCACGGACCCCAACTCGCCAAATCCGCGACAGACTCCGCCCGTTGAGTTCCACGAGGCGGGGGCATCCCGGGTGGGCGGTGGGAGTCGGCCACCCGGGCGTTCCGGGACGCTCATCAGAACTCCCGACGCCGCCGTGACCCCGCGGCGCCAATACGATGTCGGTGATCACCGTCCGACCAATACCCACGGGGGAACTGATGACGGGTCAGTGGCAGGAACTCAACACACCGGGTGGCATCGAGGCGTACGTCCAGCGGCCGGCGGGCGAGCCGCGGGGTGCGGTGGTGGTCTGCTCGGAGTTGTACGGGGTGAACGAGTACGTGCGCGGGATCTGTGCCGAGCTGGCCGGGCTCGGGTACCTGGCGATCGCGCCGGACTACTACTGGCGCGACGCCCGGCGCACCGAGCTCGGCTACTCGGCCGAGGAGCGCGACACCGGCATGGTGCTGATGCGCGCGTTGGGCCGCGACCAGCTGGTGGCGGACGCCGGCGAGGCACTCGCGTTCGCCCGGGCGGAGGCCGGCGGGCACGGCGTGGCCTTCCTCGGGCTGAGCATGGGCGGGCACATCGCGGTGCGGGCGGCCACCGAGCTGCGGTTCGAGCTGGCGGCCGTCTTCTACCCGGGCTGGCTGCTCAACTCCGGGATGCCGCTGGTCGGTCCGGTGCCGCCGCTGGAGACCGCGGAGCGGATCGCCGGGAACGGCGTCTTCGTGCTGGGCTTCTGCGGCGATCTGGACCACATCCTCCCGCCGGCGGAGTGGCAGGCCGCCGAGCAGCGGCTGACCGAGGCGAAGGTGGCGCACGAGCTGGTCACCTACCCCGGCGCCCGCCACGGCTTCGCCTGTGCCGACCGGCCCGCCGACCACGACCCCGCCAGCGCCGAGGATGCCTGGCAGCGGGTGCGCCGGGCGCTGGCCGAGCACCTGTAGCCCGCCGGTCGGCCGCTCACCGAGTGGGGGTCGTACGCAGACCCCGCCCGCGCGGGGCTGGAGCGCTGGTTGCTCCGGTGCTCCTCGATGGACGATCACCATCTGATGACCCATCGGCTCGCCGGCGGAGAACACCCTACCTGGCGCGGAACGTGACCTCCGGAATCAACGATGGAACGCCCCGTCAGGGGTGTGCGAGCACGTAAGGCCGATCGATCAGCGCCCGGCCGTTGCGATGAGGCGCCGCAGCGCAGCGTGGCCGGGTGGGCCCCAGGTGGGCTTGCCGCCGGGGCGGCCGTGGTCGCCGGCGTCTCCGATGAGGATGCAGGAGAGGGCCTTCAGTACCGCGTAGCCGCGGGCGCGGCGCAGGGTCGCCGCGTCCGGGGTCGGCTGGTACGCGGCGTGGAAGCGGTCGGCGGCGCCGTCCGGCAGCAGGAGCCACGCGGCGGCGAGGTCGCAGGCGGGATCGCCCGCACAGAGGTCGCCGAAGTCGATCACGCCGCAGAAAGTGCCGTCCGCGGTGAGGACGTTGGCCGGATGCAGGTCGGCGTGGAGCCACAGTGCGGGGCCGGCCCAGTCGGGCGCCGCGGCGGCGTCCTCCCATACGGCGCGCACCGCGTCCGGGTCGGGGAGCAGCCCCAGCTCGGTGGCCGAGGCGAGCTGCGCGGCGAACCCCTCGGCGTACTCGGCCAGCGGTCCGCCCCGGTAGCGACCGGCGGGCGCCCCGGTGGGAGCGGGCTGGTGAAGTTCCGTCAGGAAGGCGGCCAAGGTGTCGGCCGCCTCCGCAGCGCGCGTGGCGGGGGCGCGGTCGGCGGGCTCGCCCTGCACCCAGGTGGTGACGATCCAGGGCCGTGGAAACCGCTCGGAGGGCTCACCGAGGCGCTGCGGGACGGGGACCGGCAGCGGAAGCCGCGGAGCGAGGGCCGGCAGCCAGGCGTGCTCTTTGCGCAGCAGTGCATCGGCGGACTCCGTCGCCCAGGGCAGCCGCACGGCGAGGTCGTCGCCGAGCCGCCACAGCTGGTTGTCCCAACCGCGCGCGCCGAGCTGCACGGGGTGGTCGGCCAGGTCGGGGTGCTGGTCGCGCAGCAGCTCCCGGACCAACTCCGCGGTGATGTCCATCTCGGTGTGGGTCATGCGGAGCAACGGTAGTCGGCTGTTGGTAACGAGCGTGTCACAAGCTCAGGCGGGGTGATCCCGCTGATCAGCCTCTTGCATACGAGGTATGCATACTCGGTATGCTGCTTCACAGGGCTCGACGAGTCCCCGCCGACGGCGCGCGCAACCTCCTGTGCCCGCCCATGCCCCGTGATGCCCCGAACCACTGGGACGCGTCCGAGCGAGGTTCCTGATGCAACGTCATCTTCCGCTATCTGCTGACTGGTTGGTGAACACACAATGAGTGGCACTCTCTCCGTGCCGGAGACGGCACCGACCGCCCCGAGACCCCCCGCCGGCAAGGCGGCCCGACCGAACAGCGCTCGGCTCGGCTGGCTGGACGGCCTGCGCGGGATCGCGGCGCTGCTGGTGGCGATCCACCACTTCGGACTGGCGGACTGGATCCCCGGGGGAAAGGACTTCGAGAAGCACTTCGATCTCGGCCTCTATCCGGTGATGCTGTTCTTCCTGGTCAGCGGCTACATCGTGCCCGCCTCGCTGGAACGGCGCGGTGACGTCCGGGGGTTCTGGGTGGGCCGCATCTTCCGGATCTACCCGCTGGTCATCATCGCCGTCACGCTGGCGGCCGTGCTGCTCCCCAAGGACTACTCGGCCGTGCCGTCGCAGGTCACCGACCGCCCGTTCTGGGCGTACCTGGCGAACCTCACGCTGCTGCACGAAATGACCAACATCGCCAGCGCGTTGGGCTCGATGTGGACGCTCTGCTACGAGATGGTCTTCTACTTCTTCGTCAGCGCGCTCTTCGTCAACGGCCGCCACCGCCAGAGCGCCCCGATCTCGCTCTTCTTCGCCGGCGCCGCGCTGCTGCTCGGCGCCTGGTGGAAGCCGCAGTTGATCACGCCCAAGGCGGCGTGGGTGGCTCCCGGCCCGACGCACCACATCATCGCGGCCACCGGGCTGCTGATGCTCACCGGCCTGGTCCTGATCACGCTCGGCCGCCCGCAGCTGATCCGGATCGGCGCCATGCTGCTCGGCGGTCTCGGCGCGGCGCTGCTCTTCATCAACGCCCGCTCCACCTTCTTCGAGAGCATGACGATCCTGGCCACGATGTTCGCCGGCACCGTCATCTTCCGCGCCGAGCAGCGCCAGATCGACCGCAGCCTGGCCTGGATCTGCTGCGCGTTCGTGCTGACCACCGGCTTCCTGGTCGGCTACTTCTACGACAACCCGGATGCCCAGAAGATCACCTGGACCGGCAGCTGGCAGGGCTTCTCCCTCGCCTACGTGGGGGCGTGGGCGACCTTCGGGCTGGGGATGCTGCTGCGCAACCGGCGCTGGCCCCGGGTGCTGACCTGGCTCGGCAAGATCAGCTACTCGGTGTACCTGGTGCACCTGCCGGTCCTCTGGGCCACCTGGTGGTTCAAGGACAAGGTCGTCCACTTCCCGGACAACGGCGCCGGCCGCTGGCTGCTGCCCGCGTTCTTCATCGCGATGGTCCTGCTGTTCAGCGAACTCACGTACCGGCTGGTCGAGATACCCGGCCAGAAGCTCGGCAAGCGGATCGCCGCCGCCCTGAACCGCCGCACCGGCGACAGCGCGGAGGTTTGAACGGGCGCCGATCACCGTTCGGTCAGCACGGATCCGGCCAGACGCCCCGCTCGGACAGGTGGAGCACGAGGGCGGCGATGTTCCAGGCGTCATCCTCGCCGCGGTGGTGACGGCCTTCGAGTCGCCGCCCGGCGATCTCCAAGGCCTGTGCCATACCTGGGCGTTTGCGAAGCCCGTATGCCTCGGTGAAGGCCGCTTTGGCGTTGGTGTGGTGCCGGCCGAAGGGGTAGGGCGTGCGGGTGTCCTGGCACTGCCGGGTGAACTGCTTGCGGTCGTAGTCTCCCCAACTGGCCCACGGGCGGGACCCGGCGTGGTGTTCGGCCGCCAGCAGCCGGCACGCCTCGGCGAAACTCACCCCTTGGTCCACCTCGTGCTGCGTGAGGCCGGTCAACTCGGTGCAGAACTCGCTGACCGTGGACCGGGCGGGACGCACCAGGATCCGATGCCGGCCGAGGCGCTCGGCGGTGGTCAAGTCGACGACGGTCAGCCCGATCTCGATGATCTCGCTGACCGCGCCCGGCGGTTGGGCGCCGGCCCAGCAGGTGGCTTCGACATCCACGACGTTCAGGAGGCGCTCGGCCCCGGTGCTGTCCATGGCGGGAAGCGTAGGGACGAGTGGCGGGCGGGGCACCTGGGTTTTCTGCTGCGGTGCGGATGTGCGCGACCCCCAGGGCACTACGACCTCATGGGTGCCGATCGTGCCGATCGACATGAGTCGAACGTCTGTTCTAGGATCCCTGTCGATCGTGCGGCCAACCGAGGCCGACATCGAGGGGCGGGAGCGACTCGGGCATGGCAGAGATCGTCTTGTTTCACCACGCGCAGGGGCTGACTCCCGGCGTGGTCGGCTTCGCCGACCAGCTGCGGGCGGCCGGGCACGTCGCCCACACCCCGGACCTGTTCGACGGGCGCACGTTCAACTCCATTGACGAGGGCGTCGGTTACGCACGGCAGGTCGGCTTCGACGAGATCACCGAGCGCGGCGTCCGCGCGGCCGAGGGCCTGCCCGGGGGGATCGTCTACGGAGGCTTCTCGCTCGGCGTGCTCCCCGCCCAGAGGCTGGCGCAGACCCGGCCGGGCGCCCGAGGTGCGCTGCTGTTCTCCGCCTGCCTCCCGGTCTCCGAGTTCAGCGCGGCCTGGCCCGGTGGTGTGCCGGTCCAGGTGCACGCGATGGAGGGCGATCCGTTCTTCGTCGAGGACATCGACGCCGCCCGCGCGCTCGTCGCCGGTGCCGCCGACGCGGAGCTGTTGCTGTACCCCGGAGACCAGCACCTGTTCGCGGACGGCTCGCTGCCCTCCCATGACCCGGGCGCCTCCGCGCTCCTGACCCAGCGCGTGATCGAGTTCCTCGACTCCGTCGACGCGCAGTGACTCCCTCTGTTGTGGCGGTCAGTCAGGCGCAGGCGCGCCGGCTGGCCATCTCACGGCAGTTGCTGTCCGGGGCCCGGCCGCCGGCCGGCGCCGAGGGGGTGCGCGCCGTGTGCCGGTCGCTGCGCTTCCTCCAGCTGGATCCGATCAGCGTCGTCGCCCGCAGCCACGAGCTCGTGCTGTGGAGTCGGCTCGGCGCGCAGGGTGTGGCCGCCTTCGACGAGGTGTGCTGGCGCGACCGCTGGCTGTTCGAGTACTGGGCGCACGCCGCGGCCATCGTCCTGTCCGAGGACTACCCCCAGCACCGGGTGGTGATGGACGCCTACCCCCAGCGCGGCGGTGAGAAGATCGACGCCTGGATCGCGGCCAACGACCGGCTCCGCAGGCATGTGCTGGACCACCTCGGCGAAGGCGAGCCCCTGCCCACCGACGCGTTCGAGGACTGCGCGGTGGTCGACTGGCCGTCGAGCGGCTGGACGAACGGCCGCAACGTCGAACGGATGCTGGGGTTCCTCTGGCGTCAGGGCAAGGTGATGATCGCGGCACGGGCCGGCGGGCGGCGGCTGTGGGGGCTCCCCGACGCCTGCCTGCCGCCCGACGTCGTCCGCGAGCCGCTGGCGCCGCGCGCGATGGTGACCGCCGCCGTCGAGCACTCGCTGCGCGCCCGTGGGCTCGCCCGTGCACTGGACGTCAAGCAGTACTTCCTGCCCGATCAGTACGTCGATCTGCCCGGCGTTCTCGACGAGTTGACGAAGCAGGGCCGCATCCAGCCGGTGCGGATCGAGGGCGCCCCGGCGTCCGAGACCTGGTACGTGCACGCCGACTCGCTGAGCCGGCTGGAGGCGATCCGGGTCGGCGACTGGGAGGGGCGCACGGCGCTGCTCTCGCCCTTCGACAACATGATCAACGATCGGCGGCTGACCGGGCGACTGTGGTCGTTCGACTTCCGCAACGAGATGTATGTGCCCAAGGCGCAGCGGAAGTTCGGCTACTACGTGCTGCCCGTGCTGCACGGCGACCAGTTGGTCGGCCGGGTCGCTCCCCGGATCGACCGGCGCCGGCGGGTCCTGGCCATCGAGGGCCTGTGGCTGGAGCCGGAGGTCAAGCCGACCGCGGCGCTGCGCCGGGCGATCACCGCGGAACTCACGGACCTGGCGGCGTTCGCGGGCGCCGATGCCGTCGAGTTCGGTGACCGTGACACGGTGCCCGATCGCTGGCGCTCCACGCTGCTCGGATGACCTGACCGCGTTGCGGCATGAAAGGTCTTCGCCCGTACGGCTGAACCAGTGCATCCCATGGCCTCGTCGGCCGTTAACCAGGCCATGGAGACCAGGACTTGGGCCGGGCTGCTCGCGGGTGTCGCCGTGCTGGTGACGGGGGCGACCCTTGCCCCCGTCGCCGGCGCGGCCGATGCGCCGACCGCGCCGCGCGACCCGTACACCCGCACCGAGCTGTTCTTCGGCACTGAGCGGCCCAATGGCGGTACTGCCGTCACCGACCAGGAGTTCCAGGACTTCATCGACTCCCAGGTCACGCCGCGCTTCCCCGACGGCCTCACCGTCGAGCAGGCGCGCGGCCAGTACCGGGACAGCCACGGCGTGATCGAGCATGAACGGTCTTACGTGATCACGCTGTTGTACCCGACTTCCAAGGGGAGGACGGCCGGCGCCGCAGTCGAGGAGATCCGCCGCGACTACGACCAGCGGTTCCAGCAGGAGTCGGTGGGACGGGTGGACGAGCCGGTCAAGGCGTCCTTCTGAGGCGTCGTTCCAGCGTCCCGGCGTCGTGATCAGAACACGTTGATCGCCCCCGGCGCCCGCTCCGCCCGAGTCAGCGCCCGCAGCATCGCGCCCTGACCGTGGCGCCGAGTGGCCAGGCGGGACAGCAGCGCGAGCACCGGGTCGTAGGCGTCGTCGGCGAACTCGGGCGTGGCCCAGCCGAGGCTGGCCGCCAAGTCGTCCTGATGCACCACCAGTTCCACCAGCCTGGTGGCCAGGAAGTCCTCAAGTCGCAGCGCCCATCCCGTCTGCGGCAGGAACAGCACCTCCGCACCGGTCCGCTTCGCCAACTCGCCGTGCTGCTCGGCAAGTGCGGCGCGGGCCCGGACAACCAGGGGCGCCGGGCCCTCGGTGCCGTGCTGCTCGGCGTGCGCCCGGATGCCCGCATTGGCTTCGCTGTCGAGCGGGGCGCCGATCCAGGCGGCGCGCTCGTAGTGGTCCAGCAGCGGGATCGGCGGCTCGGCGGACTCGGGGGCGGCCAACAAGGCCGAGACGCTGAGGATTTGGTAAGCGAGGTGGCCGGCGAGGGCGCCGACCGTCATCTCCGGCAGCGCGCTTGGTTGCTGCCAGGCTGCGGCAACATCCGGGTGAGCCACGAGAGCTACCGCTTGCTCGGCGGCGCTCAGGTAGCCGGTGATGACGGTCATCGGTCCTCCAGGCTGGTCCGGGTCAACGCAAGGTGGGTACGTCGCCGCCATGTTGCCACTCGACGGTGACTCCGGGCAGGCCGGCGACCCAGGGGGCGACGAGTTCGGCGAGGCGGGCGGGGTCGGGCGGGGTCTGGCCGAGGCCGATCGCGAACCGGGCCGACGTCGGGCCGGCTTCGAAGGGGCGCGGCCAGGCGTGCAGGTCGGGGGAGTCCTCGGCGAGGGCGGCGAGCAGGGTCAGCAGCCGACCGCGCATCCGGCCGAGCAGCTTCTCGAACGCCTCGGGGTCGGCGGCCCGCAGGGAGACGGTCGCCCAGCCCGCGTGGCGGCGGTGCAGTGGCGGGCCGGCCAGCGGCTGGTCGGCAGGATCACCACCGCCTTCCGTCAACTCCCAAGCGCGGTACAGCTCCTGGCCCAGCAGCTCCAGCCCGCCCGGCAGCAGCTGACCCGTGCAGCTGCGGACCGGCTCGGACGGCGTCAGCACGGTGCCGGGCGGGTACGAACCGCCGTCCCCCGCCCCGAGGCTCACCGGCCGCTGCCAGTCCCAGGCCGCCCAGTCGGCGAAGAAGGCGCACCGCAGGGCGTCGCCGTCCAGCTCCGGATGCGCGAGCACCGTGCGGGCCGCCAGCACGGCCCAGGCCACCCCGGGCAGTCCGCCGAACGGCGCGCTGTCCAGGCCGCGTGCCTTGGCCCAGGCCTTCACCTCGCGGGCCAGCCGGGCGAACGCCGGGTGGCGGTCGCCGACGGCCGCGCGCACCGCGTCCGCATCGCTCACCGCACTCAACGCGAGCGCGGCCGACTCCCCGAGCTCGGCGCGCCGGTCCACCGCCTCGGCGGGCGGCAGCGCCCCAGCACTCACCAGCACCAGATCGACGCCGAGCCCGCCCAGCCGGAACCGCAGCCCGGGGACCCGGGCACCGACCACCTCGCGCACGGCGGTGCCCGCAGGCAGGACGGCGGTGAGGCGCTGCTCGATGTCGGCAGGCCGTTCCTCACCCGGCAGCACGGCCGCCAAGTCCAGGTCGGACCCGTCCAGCGCGCACCCCATCCGGCGCGAGCCGACGACCTCCAGCACGGCGCCCGTTGCCGCCAGCGCCCGTGTCACCAGCTCCAGCGCCGCGTCGACCGCCTCCGCATCGGGCTCCCCGCCCGACGGCGGCCAGCCGCCCCGCGCCTCCGGCAGCCACCGCAGCTCGCCCGTGCCCAGCGCGACCACGGCACGCGGACGCATCGGTCCGGCGCCCCGGCGGGACAGCAGCACCACGGCGCCGACATCAGCCCACATGGTGTCAAGATGCCGATCCGCAAAAGAGATCACGGCCTGCGGGTCGCTACTGCGCCCAAGGCTCAGATGCGGGGTGAATCCCGGCGCGCGCCCCCGGCAGCGCGGGAACCGCCGCAGCAGCTCGTCCCGCAGGGCGGCCCACGGCTCCTCGCTGTCGGCCGCCGGGTCGAGCCAGACCGTCGCATCGCCGTGGTGCTTGAAGCTGTGCACACCCGCCAGCCGGGCCGTGAACGGCGCGACCTCGGCGGCGGCCGCCGCGACCAGCGGTGCCGCGCGGTCGAACGCGGACTCCGGGACGAAGCCGAAGAGCAGGTTGACGTGCGGCGGCCAGCGGTGGATCTGGCGGTCGTGCCGGCGGCGCACCTCCTGGATGGCGGGCCACAACTCGTCCGGCGGGAGCCAGGCCACCGCCGTGCGCGCCGTGGGCGCGATGTCGAGCGCGCCGCCCGGCGGGTCGTCCAGATCGAGTTGGCTCGCCACACCGTAATGGTCCGACACGAACAGCCCGTCCGGACCGGCGACGCGCCCGAGCAACTCGGCGGCGACCACGCGCGGGCCGCCGGGGCGCACCAGGATCCGGTCCAGGCGCGCTGCCCGCCCGGTCAGCGAGGAGATCGCGGCGAGCGGGTTGGCGGTCGGGTCGAAGGTCGGGGTGTGTGAGGCCGCGCCGTGCACCTCGGTCCACGCGTCGCGCATCCCCAGCGCCGCTCCTGGTCCCTGAGCTCCCTCGCGGCCGTCATTGAAGTCGCCGAGCAGCAGCAGGTCGCCCGGGGCTCCGGCCAACCCATCGGCCAGCTCGGCTAGTTCACGCTCGCGCTTGGCCGCGCCGTGGTCCGAGTGGTCGCTGCTCAGGTGGGTCGCCGCGACCACCAGCGGGCCGGCGGCGGTCTCCACGGTCAGCGCGGCGACGGCCTTGTGCGGGCCGAGGCTGTGCAGCGCCGCCTCACGCACCGGCAGTCGGCTCAACAGCAGCAGGCCGTGCTCGGTGACGTCCCGACCGTCCGGGGCGCAGCTCACCGTGTAGTCGGCGCGCACCCAGGGCGTGCGGAGGAGGAGGTCGAGCAGGGCGGGCTCGACCTCCTGCAGGGCGATCACATCGGCGTCGGCGGCGGCGAGGGCGGCGAGCAGCAGCGGCCGGCGCTGCGCGGTGGCGATCCGGTTGCTGTCGTAGCGGTCCCACAGGACGTTCCAGGTGACCACCCGTGGACGCAACCCGGCTGTGCCACTTGGGAGTTCGGGAGCCGCCTCGGCCGCACGCCAGGCACCGGCCGCGTCGTCCCACCGGTAGGCCGGGCGGGCGCTGAAGAACGGCGCGCCCAGTCGGCGCGGTTCGCGGGCCCGGCCGGCCGTGCCGCGGTCCAGCACGTCGAGGCCGGTCGCCCGGTCCCACACCAACTCCCCGTCGGCCTCCACGAACAGCACCCGGTGCCAGGGGATGTCGCCGCCCGGCACGAAGGCCGGCAGCGCTATCCGCTTGGGCTCGGCCTGCCGCCGGCTCACCCCGAGCACGAAGCGGGCCGGGTCGAACCGCGGGTCCCAGCGGACCTGGTGGTAGATCTGCTCGCTGGTGCGCATCAGTACTCCTCGGTGAGCTGGGCGTCGCCGAGCGGCCCACCGTCGAGCGGCGCCTCGGCGGATCGCGCGCCACCGATCCGCCCGTCGCAGGACCACCCGTGATCGAACCGCGCGCCGCCGGGCCACCCGTGGTCGAACCGCACGTCACTGAGGGGCCCGTCGTCGATCTGCGCGTCGTCCGTGTCCTCGACCGTGCCGCCCGGCCCGATGTACCAGGTGCGGTGGGCCTCGCCGGGGTAGGGCGGGGTGAACCGGCGTAGTTGGGTGGTGAGGACGCTCTCGGGCACCGGGTGCTCGCGGACGGCGTTGCGGCGGCGCAGCTTGGCCTCGTCGGCGAGCAGCACCGCGTGGGTGGTCAGCGCGTCGCGGCGCTGCGCCACCGCGTGCACCTGGGCGCGCTGGTGCCGGTTGAGCGAGGTGGCGTCCCAGACGACCGTGCCACCGGCCGCCAACGCGGCGTCCAGCCGGGCCAGTCCGTCGCGCAGCACCTCGCCGTTGGCGCGCTGGTCGGCGCGGTCACCCCGGTCGGTCCGCAGTTCGTCCAGTGCGACGAAGCAGTCAACTCCCTTGAGATGCCGGGCGAAGACGCTCTTGCCGCTGCCGGACGGGCCGACCAGCTGGATCAGCCGGGGGAACCGGCCATCCCGCCAGCGCCAGGTGGCGGCCACCGCCTCCGCCGCCGTGCTGAGCCGCCCGGCCGCGAACGCCTCCCGGGCCTGCGCCCAGCAGCGGTCCACCACCTCGGCGTCCAGCCCGGCCAACTCCGCGCGCAGCTCGGTGCGCAGCGGTGCCAGCGGTGCGGGGCCGAGCAGCCCGGCGTCCTCGGCGTGCAGCGCGGACCACTCGACCTGCTCGCGTTCCTCATCGGTTGCCGCGACGGCCGCCGCCACCGCGTGCAGCACTCCGAGGTCGGCCGCGATCGCCAAGCGCCGCAGGCCGGTCGGGCGATCCTGGTCGGGGTACGGCCGCAGCACCCGGTCGTGCAGCCCGACCAGATCGGCGACCCGCCGGGCCAGCGGCATGCCGACGACCGGGGCCAGCCGCCCGGCCAGTCGACTCCGAGGGGTGCCGTGCAGCAGCGCGGCGAGCACGCCGGCGAGCCGGGCGTCTCCCGTGCACCCCAGCACGTCGAGCCGCTCGGCGACCGCGGCCACCCGGCGCTCCGGCGAACCGAGTTCGAGGCCCCCGGTCACTCCGAGTGCCGCCAGCAGCTGGCCCGGCTCGGCCGCCGCGCCGGAGCGGACCGCCCAGAGTGCGGCGGCCGGGCCCAGCTCGTTGGGCACCACGGCCGCGTGCATCCAGTGCGTGCTGGTCTGCACATGGCCGGCCCGGACCCACTTGGCGACCCGCCGCCCGAACTCGGCCCGGGCGAACCCCGCGACGCTGCGCACCACATAGCCCTCCTGGCGGTCCAGGTCGAGCTTCAGGGCCCGCAGTGCCCGTTCGTCCAGCACCCCGCGCCACAGCACCGGCGGCACCGGTATGCCCCGAGCGCGCAGCCAACGAACCGTCAGATCCCAGTCCAGACAGCGGTCCTGACCGTTCCAGACGGAGAACCCGTAGAAGAAGCCGGCCAGTTCGCGGTACGGGATCGAGTGCCGGGCGTACAGGTTCTCGCCGCAGATCCGCCAACCGGCCGGGATGCTCGGGCCGATCCGCCCCTGCAGCGCCTTGACCCAGGTGCGGGACGGGTGGTGCGCGGAGTCCAGCGAACGGGCGTGCAGGCCGTCCTGGTAGAGGGTGGTGTTCTCACCGTCGAGCTTCTCGGTGACCACCACCTCCAGGCCGCGCAGGCCGGACAGGTCACCGGTGCGGACGTCGTCCCCGGAAGCGCCCGGCGACCAGGGCAGGTGGGGCGTCCGGGGATAGTGCGTGCGCATGATCGACTCCGTGAATGGGCGTGGGTGCCACTGTAGGAGCGGACGGAAGGCCGGGCCATCGAAATAACGGGTCCGCCGATCAGTGGTGACGGACCTGTCGAGAGCCCGGCCCGCTCCCCGGGTCAGTCGGCGAGCGGCTCTCCGAACCAGCTGGTGAGCGCCTCGTGAAGCGCCTTCGGGTCCCCGTCGTGGTCGTCGGCTGCCCAAGCCACGTACCCGTCGGGCCGGATCAGCAGCGCCGCGGTCGACTCGCCCGGGCAGTCGGCCCGTTGCACCGCCACGCGGTTCCGCCAGCCGTGCGCCGCCGGTGCGAACCGGCCCTCGGCGCTCAGGTCGAGCAGCAACGGCCGGGCGCTGCGCAGCAGTTCGGCGACTCGTGGGCCGTTCAGCGGCAGCTCGGTGACGAACCGCCCGGCCAACGGGTGTGCGCAGTCGACCGGATAGCGCAGATCGGAGCCCGCCAGCAGCTCGGCGATGCGGCGCGTGTTGGCCGGGTCGGTCAGCAGTTCGCCGAAGAGCGTCCGCAGCGCGGTGACGGCGTGCCCGGGGCCATCAGCGCGAGTTGCGCCTGGGAGTGCATGAAGACCCGCTCGCCGACCGGGCGGCGCTCGCTCTGGTAGCTGTCCAGCAGGCCGGGCGGCGCCCAGCCGTGCACCTCGGCGGCCAGCTTCCAGCCGAGGTTGGCGATGTCCTGCAGGCCGAGGTTGAGGCCGGGGCCGCCGACCGCCGAGTGCACATGGGCGGCGTCGCCGGCCAGCAGCACCCGCCCGCTGCGGTAGCGCTCGGCCAGGCGGGTGTTTCCGCCGCGGTGGCGGCGCAGCAGGTGCGGGCCCGGGCTGGTCGGTGCGGCGAGCGGAAGTTCGGCGCCCAGCACCCGCCCGGCGGCCTCGCTCAACTCCTCGAAGGTCAAGGGTGGTTCGGGAATCTGCTGGGCCTTGGGGGCCTCCTCCCACTCCAGGACGGCGACCAGCGGTTTGCCCGGCTCGACGGCGGCGAAGACGAAGACGCCGCGCTCGGTGCGGTGGTAGCCGGCCGGTGCGATCCGGCCGTGGCCCGGGACGTCCAATGCGCCGGTCCGCTCGTCCACCCAGCCGGCGGGCAGCGTGACATGGGCGGCGCGGTGGACCACCTCGGGCCCGCTCACCCCCGGGAAGGCGATGCCCGCCAGCTTGCGCACGGTGCTGCGCCCGCCGTCGCAGCCGACCAGGTAGCGGGCCCGCAGCCGGTACGGGCCGTCGGGGCCTGCCAGTTGAAGGTCGACTCCCTCCGCGTCCTGCTCGAAGGAGTCGAGCCGATGCCCGCGCCGCACCTCGACGCCCAGCTCCTCGGCCCGCTCGGCGAGCCGGGCTTCCAGCTCGCGCTGCTGCACCGGCAGGATGTGGAGCGGGTTGGGGTCGAGGCCGGTGAGGTCCAGCGGGAACGCGCCGAACATGTAGCCGGGCCTCGGTGTCGGTGCGTCCGGGCACCCGGTGATCCGCTGGTGGAGGCCGCGGTGGTCGAGCAGCCGGACCACCTGACCGACCAGCCCGTTGGCCTTGGGCTCCCTGCTGGGTTCGGTGAGTTGCTCCAGCACCACGGGCCGCACGCCGGCCAGGGCGAGTTCGCAGGCGAGCATCAGACCGTTCGGTCCGCCGCCCGCGATGGCCACGTCGATGATCATTGAATTGTCCCCCAGGGAATTGCTGACGCTTCGTCAGATCAGTGTGGATGACGACGGATCGGGCAAGCCGGCCGCGAGCAGCGCCAGTGCCTCGCGCAGCAGCGCCGTGATCGGCACCGGCGGGTCGCAGCGCAACCACTGGTCGCCGGCCGCCTGCTGGGCGGTGAGCACGGCGGACGCCGTCAGGCTCGGGTAGAGGTCCCGGTCGGCGTCGGTGCCGGTGCGCTCGGCGATCGCCCGGGCGAGCTCGGCCCGCGCGGTGACCGCGACCCTGGCGAACTCGCCCTGCAGGGCGGGCTCGGCCAGCATCCGGCGGACACCGGCGGTCCACTCGGGGCCCGGCTCCTGGTCCGGCGGACCGTACGGCGCCAGCACGGCCTCGGTGATCGCCGCCCAGAGCGGCTCGTCGGCCGGGCGCTCGCGCAGGGCGGCGGCGGCCTGCCGGGTGCGGTCCAGGTGGCGGAAGAGGATCGCCTCGTACTTGCTGGAGAAGTAGTTGTTGAAGGTCCGCGGCGACACCCCGGCCGCCGTGGCGATCTCCTCGACCCGCACGTTCTCCAGGCCGCGCTCGACGGCGAGCCGCAGGGCGGCCCAGCTCAGCGCATCACGAGTGGCCTGCTTCTTGCGCTCGCGCAGCCCGCTCGGGGTGCCGGCGGCGGGATCCGTCGTCATGGCACCACTCTAACGATTCTTGCGAGGAACGCAAGAATGCTCGTCACGCAAGATTGCGGGGTGCGCAAAGTTTGCTCAACCTGACGATCGGTCAGCAGAGTGAAGGCATGGATCAGATCAGCCACTTCCGCCGCGAGAGCGCGGCCTTCGAGCAAGCGATCCGTCGGTCGGCCGAGGCCGAGGCGGCGCCTCTGGTGCCGTCCTGCCCCGATTGGTCGGCCGCCGACCTGGTGCTCCACCTAGGTGCGGTGCACCGCTTGGTGAGCCAGGTGATCACCGAGCGGTCGGCCGTGCCGCCCCAGCCTGACCAGCGCGCCGCCCACATCCCGGCCGACGCCGTCGGGTGGCCGTCCCCGGATCCGGCCGAGCAGCCGTTCCGCGGTCCGGTGGCGCCGGGCCTGGCCGACTGGTTCGCCGCAGGGGCGGCCGAGTTGGCCGAGGTGTTCGCCACCACGCCGCTGGACACCGAGGTGTGGACGTACGGCAACGACCGGACCGTCGCCTTCTGGCTGCGCGTGCAGTGCATCGAGCTGTCGCTTCACCGCTGGGACGCGGAACGGGCGTTGGGCGAGCCGGGCGGCCCGATCGCGGCCGACATCGCCACCGACGCGATCACGCAGAACTTCGAGGTGATGGCGCCGGCCCGCCGGATGATGAAGCAGGCCCCGCCCGGGGCCGGTGAGCGCTACCGGTTCCGGCGCACCGACGGCCCGGAGAGCTGGTCGGTGGAGTTCACCGGCAACGAGGTGCGGCTGGCTCGTCCGGCGGGCGAGGCTGAGGCGGAACTCGCAGGCACAGCAAGCGACTTGCTGCTCCACCTGTGGGGGCGCAGCCCCGCCGAGGAGTTGGCGGTCAGCGGCGACAAGGCCCTGCTGGAGCGCTACTTCACGCTGGTGCCGCACGTCTGAGCTGACACGTGGGCGCCGCCGCCCTTCCTGACCGCAGAGCAGGAAGGGCGGCGGCGCCGTGTGGATCACCCGCGATCGATCGTCAGTTGACGAAGATCGATGGGCTGCCGGCCTGGCTGGAGTCCACGAACGGTCCGTAGACGCCGCTGAAGTAGGCCGTCGAGAAACACGCGCTCGGGCCGGTCAGCTTGTTGAACTGCTGGTTGCTGAAGGTGAGCGAGGAGTTGGAGTTGTTGCCGTTCGAGGACAAGTTGCCGGCCGCCTGGTAGGTGCAGGTCACCGTGCCCAGCAGGGTGTTGAGCACCACGGTCGCCCCGATCGGGCCGGACGAGCCGGCGGAGACGGTGTTGGGGAGGCCGCTGGAGTCACTCATGCTGTCGTTGTACGGCAGGTGGCTGAGGGTCAGGCTCTTCACACCGGTGACGCCCGGGGTGTTCACCACCTTGCAGCTGCCGAGGGTGAAGCCGGTGAGCGAGCCGGAGGCCGTGCCGGGCGCGGTCGGGTTGCTGCCGACCGTGCCGGAGAAGGTGGAGCTGGCACACTGCAGGCCGGTACCGCCCGCGGTGGTGGAGTAGAGGGTCGCGTTGGTGCCGGAGAGCAGCGAGGCGGTCATGGTGTCGCCGACGGCGACCGCGCTGCCGCCCAGGCTGCCGTAGGTCAGCACCGGACCGGCCGCCGAGGCGGGGATCGCGGTCAGGGCCGTGACGGCGGCGGCCGCCAGGGCCACGCCGCCGAGAACCAGGTGGTTTCGCACGAGGGTTACCTCAATTTCTGGGTGGGGGTGGTGTTTCTGTGTGGGGGAGTGGTCTCAGTGGGCCGCGGACGCGTTGAGCGCCGACGACAGGTCGGACACACTGGTGTCCAGGGCCAGTGAGGTGTCGGTCTGGTCGAAGGTCACCGAACCCTTGCCGGCGCCGGCGGGCAGCCCCATCGCCAGGTCGATGATCCAGTCCAGGCTGCCGCCCAGTCCGCAGCCGCTGGCGCCCGGCACGCTGAAGGTGTTGTCCACCAACTCGGCATTGGTGAACGAGGCTTCGAAGGCGCTGTAGCCGTTGGGGTCGCTGTTCAGCGCCAGTGTGCCGGGGTTGCCGGTCATCGGCGTGGCCGGGGCCGGCGGTGCGGTGGTGCCGGTGGTGGGGGAGAGCACGATCGGCGAGCTGTTGGAGCCGATGTAGCAGTCGTCGCCGAAGAGCAGGTTGGAGAGGTGCAGCTTGATCGGCATCTTGAACACCGGGTACGACTCACCGGTTGCCAGCGGGGTGAAGTTCGTTATCGGGCCCGCCGGTTCGACCTGGGCGAAGATGCTGGTGATGCCCGGCAGGAAGTTGATGATCCCCGGGATGGTGATCTGGGCCGCCTGGGCGGTCATCAGCGGGGCGCCGGTCGGGGCCACGGTCGTGTACTGGTTGGCGGTGCTGCCGTCGGGGAAGTTGACCTGGGGAGCGGACTTGTCCCAGTACGCTCCGAACTGCAGCTTGATCGGCGAGGTGAGCGGCACCGTGGTGCTGCCGATGGTGAAGCTTCCGGCGTTGGTCACCGCGACCACGCAGCCGACCTGCAGGTTGCTCGGGTCCTGCATCGCCGGCGCGCTGATCGGGCAGTTGCCCATGCCGGAGTAGATGCCGCCGGGGGTCGCGGCCTCGGCCGGGGTGACGGTGGCGGCCAGCAGGGCGGCCGAGAGCCCCGCCACCACGGCGGCGAGCCGCCGGCGCGTCGGGTGGGGTTTGCGGAGCTGGTGCGGTGCGGAGTGCGGCAGTTCGGTGCGGGGCATGGCAGCGCTCCTCGGGCACGGCGGGTGGGCCGGCGCGGCAGCCGGACCGTCCCGGCGCCACGGGGGTCCGACCACTCAGCCGGGGGATGAGGTTTCGGTCATCGGGTTCGGCGGCTGCCACCGCTTTTCGGCACTTCCTGCGCCATACTGTGTCATCGGCTATTCGACCGCCAACTCACAGGCAGATCTTGCTAGTTGAAGCCCTGGCTCGATTGGAAACCTGGGAAGGTTTTAAACCTGGTCCACGCCAGCGTCAAGGGATGGAGCGGAAGTTGCGGAAGAATCTTGAACTAGACGTTACATCAGGGGACTTGATCCTTCCGGGAGTTCGCAGTGGTCGGGATCCGGCCCGCTCGATCCGACGTGGACCGAGCCGGGTGCCGCCCGAGGTGGTCGCCGCCACCCAGCGCGAGCGGCTGCTGGACGGGGTGGTCCACACGGTGGCCGCCTGCGGCTACGCCGGGGCCCGGGTGAGCGACATCTGCCAGGCCGCCGGGGTGACCAGGCCGGTCTTCTACGAGCAGTTCAGCGGCAAGGAGGAGGCCTTCCTGGCTGCTCACCGGCATGGCTGCGCGGTGGTGATCCGGCGCATGGAGGAGGCCTTCGCGGCCCAGCTGGACTGGTGTGCCGGTGTGCACGCCGCGCTGCGGGTGATGCTGGCGATCCTCGCCGAGGTGCCTGCGTTCGCCACCATGGCGGTGGTGGAGATCGAAGCCGTGGGGCCGGCTGGACGGCTGGCACGGGAGCAACTGCGGGTGCGGCTAAGGCGGTTGTTCTCCGGCTGCCCGCTGGTGCCGGCCGGGATCTCGCGCGAGCTGCTGGTGGACAGCGTGGTCGGCGGCGCCTACTCGACCGTCTACCGCTACATCGCGACCGGTCGACAGGACGAACTCCCGGATCTGCTACCGACGTTGTCGTTCGCGGCAATGGCTCCGTTCCTCGGTCCCGAGGAGGCGGCCGAGCAGGTGGCCGCAGCACAGGCGGCCGGCGTCGGCTGGCGGCGACCGCTGCTACCCTGCACGGACTCTTGACCCTCTGCTTACCCCGAGGTAACTTCTCGGCAGCTGTCTTACCGCCTGATTGATCATCAATTCCTCTGCCAGGGAGGGTGGTTGATCACACGGTGGGAGCGCTGTCCGCGCCAGGGCAACGCGCGCTGTCCATCACAGGTCCTTCACCAACTCCCTGGAGCAGCCATGGCCGAGTCCGTCGAGCCGACCCCCGAATCCGCAGAGCCAACCAGCCCGGCATCCGGTCGAGGCCGAGTTCGTTTGAAGCGAGCCGCCCTGCTGGGGATCCCCGCCTGCCTGGCGGGTGGAGTGCTGATGGCGCTGACCGCGCAGGGCGTCATCGGCGCCCAGTTCGCCATCTCCGGCATGGCCTTCACCGTCACCGCCGACCAGTTGCAGGGCAACGGGTTCGAGCAGTTCGGCGGCCTGGACAACATGATCCCCAACAGCCCGAACGCCGGTAACACCGGCGGCCAGGTGATCGTCGCGGTCTCCGCGATCAAGTCCGCCTCGCTGACCAACCTGTGCCAGAGCGTCAACCTCGGCGGCACCAACCTGAAGATCACCGCGGGCGACAACGGCACACCGGTGACCGCGGACGGCCTGACCACCGACTCCGACCTGCTCTCCGGCGACGCCTCGTTCAACAACATCGAGGTCGGCCGCGACGCCAGCACCTTCGACAAGGCCGGCGTCCAAGGCCCGGAGGGCGTCTTCGGCCAGCAAGCGGACTCGGTGACCATCAACCACCTGCGGCAGGACAACTACGCCACCACCGCCGCCACCTTCAAGCTGCCCAACCTGCACCTCAGCTTCAGCGACACGGGCTGCTGACGAATGGCCGAGCAGACACCGACACCCGAGCCGAGACCGACCGCCGAGGAGGCTCCTGAGCCGATCCTGGGTGCAGGGGAGGCTCGGGGATCCGAGGAGACCGCCTGGATCGCGGCGCCGCCGACCGCCGCGCCGGGCGGAACCGGTGCGGACCCGCAGGCCGCCGCGGCATCGGAGGCCACCGTTCCCCGCCCCGCCTCGGCGGGCGGGGCGGCGGTTGCCGCGAGCACGGCCGACGGGCCCGCACCGGTCGGCGGCCCCGCCGCCCCCGAGGGCGAGCGGAGCTGGGCCGAGGTGCCGACGAGCAAGCAGCGGCGCACCTTCAAGGAGTGGCGCGGCGCCCGCCCGTTCTGGGGCGGGTTGCTGGTCCTCCTCGGCGGGGCCGAGATCCTCTTCACCGAGAAGATGCCGCTGCCGGTGATCATGCACATCGGCATGCAGGGCCTGGCCGGCCTCGCGGTGCCGTCCGTGATGGTCCTGTGCGGCGTGCTGCTGATCTTCAGTCCGGGTCAGCGGGTCTTCTACTCGATCCTGTCGGTGCTGCTCACCCTGGCCAGTTGGATCACATCCAACCTGGGCGGGTTCTTCATCGGCCTGCTGCTCGGCCTGGCCGGCAGCATCGTGGCCTTCGGCTGGGTGCCCAACCAACCCGCCCGGCGCCGCCTGCTGCGCCGCGGCACCCGGCCCAGCACCTCCTGAGCCGGCCCCCGACCTGCCCCCGCGGAGGCCACCCACTCCGCGGGGGCAGGCCCCTGCCCTCAGTCCTTCGCGGCCAACTCGTCGAGGTGGCCGGCCAAGCGCTGCAGCAGCGTCATCAGCTGCGTGAACTCCTCGGCCGACAGGCAGGACATCATCTCGGCCCGCTGCCGCCCGGTCGCCGCATCGGCGCGCCGGTGCGCCGCCGTGCCCGCCTCCGTGAGGGTGATCTGCCCGCCCTCGTCGGTCAGCACCCAGCCGCGCTCGGCGAAGGCGTCGACATGGGGCCGCATGGTCGGCTCGGCGGAGCCGAGGAACGCCGCCATGGTCTCGTCGACCTCGGCCATGGTGAGCGGGCCGCAGGCGATGGTGTTGAGCACCTGCCACGAGCGCCGGTTCAGGCCCTGCTCGGCGAGCAGGGCGCGGAAGCTCGCGTCGATCGCGCCGTCGATGTGGCGCAGCCAGTAGCCGAGCGGGCGCTGCTCGCGGACGTTGGGCAGCGAGTGTGCGGTGGTGGCGGTGTCGGTGGTGGTCATGATGGTGGCTCCCCCTGATGCATGTATTTTTACAATGAATGTAACCTAGCATGCATGTCGAAGAGCAAGCAATCGGAGCAGGACGAGGCCGTGGCCGCGGTCGAGCGGGCCATGGTGGCGATCCGCCGCAGTCAGACCCGCCGGTCGCTGGCCCGGCAGTCACCACCGGAGGGTGAACGGCCCATCGACCCCACGCTGTTCGGGGTGCTCGATGTGATCGAGGGGTGCGCCCGGGCCTGCTCGGTGACGGATGTGGCGGTCAGCCTCGCCGTCGACCAGCCGCGCGCCAGCCGACTGGTGCAGCGCGCGGTGGCGGACGGGCTGGTGGATCGTGAAGTCGACCCGGCCGACGCCCGGCGTACCCTACTCACCCTGTCCGGGGAGGGGCAGCGCCAGTTGGACCTGGTGCACCGGCGGCGCCGACAGGTCTTCGCGCGGGCGATGGAGGACTGGCCGGACGCTGACCGGGTCGCGTTCGCTCGCCTGATCACGGCCTTCGTGGCGGACTTCGCGGCACAACTCTCGGGTGGGGATTAGCAGTTCAGTGCGTTTTTGGTGGTGCTCAGTTCGCGGTGTCCGGGGTGGACTCGCGCAGGCCCAGGGCGGCGGCCAGGCGGTTGCGGGCGGCGAGTTGGCGGGCGATGCGCTGGTCGAGGACGGCCAGGCGGTCCAGGGCGATCCGGCGGCCGCGGTCGCTGGGGGTGCCGGCGGCCAAGTCGCCGTCGAGGCAAGCGGCGAAGGCACTCACGTCCTCCAACGTGAGCCCGGCGTCCAGGAGATGACGGATGTTCCGCACCCTGGTCGCGGTCTGCCCGTCGTAGTCGCGGTAGCCGTTGCCGGCCCGTTCGGAGCGGATCAATCCGGCCTGCTCGTAGTGGCGCAGGGCGCGTGCCGTGGTGCCGGTCGCCCTCGCCAGCTCGCCGATCCGCACCCCGCACCGCCCCGTCGTTCACCCGCACCGATGGCTACTGCCTATCACGCCACACCGCTTGTCACGCCACCACCGCACCGCCGTCGACCGGGAGCACCACGCCCGTGACGAAGGACGCCCGCGGATCGGCCAGCGCCGTGATCGCCCAGGCCACCTCCTCGGGCCGCCCGATCCGCCCCAGCGGCGTGTGCGCCAGCTGCCACTCCCGCACCGCCTCCTGCTGTTCGGCGGTCAGCCCCTGGTGCTCGCCGATCGGCGTCTCGATGCCGCCCGGGGCGACCGCGACCACCCGGATCCCGCGCGGCGCCAGCTCCACCGCCCAGCTGCGAGTCAGCAGTTCCAGCGCCGACTTGCCGGCCGCGTAGACCGAGCTGCGGGCCGGCCAAGCCCGCTGACCCACCGAGGTGCTGACGTTGACCACCACACCGCCGCCTCCCAACTCCACTGCGGGGAGCGCGGCTTGGGTGAGCAGGATGGGCGCGGTCAGGTTGGTCGCCAGCTGGCTGTGGATCAGCGCCGCGTCAAGCGAGCCGAGCCCGCCGCCGCGCACGATCCCGGCGTTGTTGACGACCACGTCCAGCCCACCCGCCAACTCCACTGCCGCCCGCACGATCTGCTCGGGCGCGCCGTCCGCCGTGATGTCGGCGGCCAGCGGCGTGATCAGCGGGTGCCCGGCAGCGGTCTCGGCCAGCGGCTCCGGCCGCCGGCCGACCGCGAGCACATGGGCTCCCTCGGCGGCGAACGCGCGGGCGGTGGCGCGGCCGATGCCGGTACCGGCGCCGGTGACGAGGACGGTGCGGGCTGGGGTGGTGTCCGTGTTCATGGGGCTGATGCTCCAACCCTGCCACCAGCGTCAAGGTCAAGCGGCGCGGGGTGGGGGTGGGGCGGTGCTGGAGCCGGGTGAGCGGTGATGGCGGGTGGGTGGCCGGCAGCCGGGAGCCCGGCCGCCGGTTCTCCCGGTGGTGGGGTGGGTTGGCGCCGGAGCAGCGTGAGCGCCCGAGCTCCGGGGGTTTGGCCATCTGCTCTCCCGGTCACCCGATCTCTCGCCCCCGCCAGCCTGCCACCCCGCTACCCCCGCCGCCTCACCGCCTCACCGCCCCGCCGCTCGGCGCCGCGGCGAAGCCGCTGGCGCCGGTGGTGGGGGCAGCGGGGCGTCAGCCCGGTGGTGGTGCGGGTGTCAGCTGCGCGGTGGTGGTGCGGGCGTCGGCCCCGGCGGGCGGTTAGGCCGTTGCGTTCCTCTCCGTACGGCGGCGCCGCAGTACGGCCGGGGCCGTGGCGAGGACGGCGACGACGAGCAGTGCGGCGGGTGCGGCCAGGGCGCCGAGCGGGCCGGCGCGGTCGACCAGGAGGCCGCCGAGCGAGGCGCCGGCGGCGGCACCCAGGTTGTAGGCCGTGTTGACCCAGGCGCCCGCCTCGGTCCGGGAACCGGTGGGGACCAGCAACTCGACCAGCTGGTAGGCGGTGATCAGCAGCACGTCCGTGACACCCCCGGCGAGCAGCAGCCCCAGTGCGGCGGCCGGGCTCCCGCGCAGCAGTGCGGGGAGGGCGTAGCAGGCGGTGGCGGCGGCGACCAGCAGCAGCGGGCGGCGGGTCAACTCGCCGGGCAGGCCGAGGCGTCCGTACAGCAGCCCGCCGATCACGCCGCCGATCGAGAAGAGCGTGGTGAGCACCCCGGTGGTGACCGTGCCCCAGGCGGCCAGCATCGCCACCTCCATCAGCGACAGGGCCGCCGCCACCGCCAGCACCAGACCGAGAAGCGGCACAAATCCCGCTGCCAGCAAAGGAGTTCGCTGCCTGCCCGGCCGCACCTCGACGTGGCCGGGCACCGCCCGCAACGCGCCCGGCAGCAATCCGAAGCCCACCAGCGCCAGCACCGCGCACACCACCAGCACGGTTGCCGCGGATGACACCGCGATCAACACCCCGGCGAGCACCGGCCCGAGAGCGAAGACCGTCGACTCGGTGGCGGTGTCGAGGCTGAGCATCGACTGCCGCTGCGCCTCGTCGGCCGCGAGTCGGCCCCAGGCCGTGCGCAGCAGCGGCCCGACCGGCGGCGGGCAGGCGCCGGCCAGCACCGCGACGGCCACGACCAGCGCGGTCGGCTGCCGCTCGGTGCAGACGGCGGCCAACAGGAGTAGCAGCAGCGCATAGCAGCCGGCCATCGGCCGCAGCGCTCCCGGCCGGCGTTCGACCAGGCGGGCGCGGAGCGGCCCGAGCAGGGCGGTGGCCAGCCCGGCCAGGCCGACGGCGGTACCGGCCACCGCATAGGAACCGGTGCCGGCCCGAACCGCGAGCAGCATGGGGATGCTCAGCAGCCCGTAGCAGAGCCGGGCCGGCAGGCCGGTGAGGAAGAGGGCGCGCGCTCGGGGCAGCGCGAAGACAGCACGATAGGACGCACTGGACATGGGGATTCTCCGAATACACAGCGCGATCGGCGGTCGCCGGATCGCGCGCGGGCACGACAGATCACCGTCTGGCGCTTGGCGGAGCAAGCGGCCTGACGGTCTGTCAGTGCGGTTCGGAGGCGAACATGAGTGTCAGAGTAGCCGACTAGGGTCACGAAGCGGAAGATCGTTGAGGGAGGTCGGCTGACCATGACGACTTATGTACTGATCCCCGGTGCCGGCGCGGGTCCCTGGTCCTGGCACCTGCTGGCGGACGAACTGCGCCGGCGCGGCCGGCAGGTGGTGGCCGTCGATCTGCCCTGCGAGGACGACGAGGCGGGGCTCGCCGAGTACGCCGACACCGTGGTGCGGGCGGTCGGTGACCGGCGTGAACTGGTGCTGGTGGCGCACTCGTTCGGCGGGTTCACCGCGCCGCTGGTGTGCGACCGGCTGCCGGTGCGCCTGCTGGTGATGCTGCAGGCGCTGGTGCCGGCGCCGGGCGAGACGCCGGGGGAGTGGTGGGCCGACACCGGCCACGCGGCGGCCCGGCAGGCCGAGGATGAGCGCGGCGACTGGGATCCGGACGACACCACGGCGCTCTTCCTGCACGACACACCGCCGGAGGTGGCCGCCGAGCTGCTGCGCCGGGGCCGCGAGCAGTCGGCGACACCGTTCCAGAAGCCCTGGCCACTGGCGGCCTGGCCGGCCGTGCCGACCAGGGTCCTGCTGGCGCGCGACGACCGGTTCCTCCCGGTCGACTTCATGCGCCGGGTGGTGCGGGAGCGCCTGGGCATCACGCCTGACGAGATGCCGGGCGACCACTGCCCGATGCTCGGGCACCCGGTGGAGCTGGCCGATCGGCTGGAGGCCTATGAGTCCGCGCTCTGAGGGAGCCGCAGCTCCAGCACCAGCTTGTCGTGCAGCGGGATTCCGTACTCACCGACCAGCGGGATGGCCGGTTTGACGGTGCGCGCCCGGTCCACCGCACCCGGGTTGACGGCGGTGATCCGCAGGCCACGGCGCTGGTAGAAGCGCAGTGCGTCCAGGTTGTCGTTGGTGGTGACCAGCCAGAGCCGGGCCGCGCCCGCGCGGCCGGCCGCCTCGATCGCGGCGGCCAGCAGTGCGCTGCCCGTGCCGCCGCCGCGGTGCAGGGCGTCGAGCGAGACCACCTCCAGGCCGTCCGCCGACAGCCGGTAGGTGAGCAGGCCGGCCGGTTCGCCGTCGCGCTCGGCCAGCAGGGCCGGCAGCTCCAGCGCGTCGTACCGGTCGCCGTGCACCACGATCACCGTGCTGCCCCAGGAGTCGGCGAGGATCCGCGCAATCACGGCCCGATCACCGGGCCCGGCGGCCCGGATGTGCGGCTCGGTCATGCTCGCCACCTCAGCCAGTAGGTCTGAACGAATGGATCCTGCCCGATATCGGGCAGGATTCTTGGTTTTCTCGGATCGGCCACCTAGGCTCACTGTCCGTGTCCAGCTCTCCTCCTCCAGCGCCGTACGCGGATCTGCTCGCCCACCTCACCCGGACCAGTGCACTTGGGCCCCGGGACGCCGCCCACGTGGTGGCCGAGGTGCTCGCGTACTTCTCCGAGACGACCGCGGACTTCGTGCGGCGGCGGCACGCCGAGTTGCAGGCCCGCGGGCTGACCAACGAGCAGATCTTCAGCCGGATCACCGAGGAGCTGCCCGGCCGTCGGGTCGTCGCACCGGAGCTGTCGGCACGCCAGCTGCGGCGCATCGTCTACGGCTGAGCACGGCCCGGCACCGTCGGCCGCGCACAGCACGACGCAGCAGAGTCAGGTAGTCCGTCCGTCCCTCCACCCACGTCAGGAGCCAGCCCTCACCATGTGCGGAATCGTCGCCTACATCGGTCCCAAGGACGCCACCCCCTTCCTGCTCGAAGGCCTGCAACGGCTGGAGTACCGCGGCTACGACTCCGCCGGTGTCGCGGTCACCGGCAAGGGCACCGGCCTGAAGGTGCGCAAGACCAAGGGCCGGGTGGCCGACCTGGCGGCCGCCATCCCGGCCCGGTTCAAGGGCGGCACCGGCATCGGCCACACCCGCTGGGCCACCCACGGCGAGCCCAGCGACGCCAACGCCCACCCGCACCTGGACAACGCCGGCCGGTTCGCGGTGGTGCACAACGGCATCATCGAGAACGCCGACCAGCTGCGCGCCAAGCTGATCGCCGACGGCGCGGTCTTCGCCTCGGAGACCGACACCGAGGTGCTGGTCCACCTGGTCGCCGCGCACAGCGGTGAGGGCGCCGACCTGGAGGACGCGGTCCGCGCCGCGCTCGCCCTGGTGGTCGGCACCTACGGCATCGCGGTGCTGGACGCCGAGCAGCCCGACCGCGTGGTGGTGGCCCGCAACGGCAGCCCGATCGTGCTGGGTGTCGGCGAGAAGGAGATGTTCGTCGCCTCCGACGTGGCCGCCCTGGTCCGCTACACCCGCCAGGTGGTGCACCTGGAGGACGGCGAGCTGGCCGTGGTCCGCGCCGACGGCTTCCGCACCTTCACCGAGGACGCCCGCCCGACCACCCGCCAACCGTCCACCGTGGACTGGGAGATCGACTCCTTCGACACCGCCGGGCACGCGCACTTCCTGATCAAGGAGATCCACGAGCAGCCCGCCGCCGTCGAGCGCACCCTGAGCGGCCGGCTGGACGAGCGGTTCGCCACCGCCCACCTGGGCGGGCTCAACATGGACGCGCGCGAGCTGCGCGACATCCGCCGCGTCAAGATCATCGGCTGCGGCTCGGCCTACTACGCGGGCCAGATGGGCGCCCAGCTGATCGAGGAGCTGGCCCGGATCCCCGCCGACTCGGAGCCGGCCTCGGAGTTCCGCTACCGCAACCCGGTGATCGAGCGGGACACCCTCTACATCGCGGTCAGCCAGTCCGGCGAGACCTACGACACGCTGGCCGCCGTGCAGGAGGTCAAGCGCAAGGGCGGCCGGGTGCTCGGCGTGGTCAACACGGTCGGCAGTGCGATCGCCCGGGCCGTGGACGGCGGCGTCTACCTGCACGCGGGCCCGGAGATCTCGGTGGCCTCGACCAAGGCGTTCACCTCCACCGTGATCGCGTTCGCGCTGCTCGCCCTGCACTTCGGCCGGATCAACGACCTGTCGCCCGCCGACGGCCGCCGGATCGTCGACGGTCTCAAGGCGCTGCCCGAGCAGATCCGCCAGGTGCTGGCGCAGGAGCAGGAGATCGCCGAGCTGGCCGCCGAGTACGCGGAGTGCGACGGCATGATGTTCATCGGCCGGGTGCGCGGCTACCCGGTGGCCCGGGAGGGTGCGCAGAAGCTGAAGGAGATCAGCTACGTGCACGCCGAGGCCTACCCGGCCTCCGAGCTGAAGCACGGCCCGCTCGCCCTGATCAGCCCCGAACTGCCCACCGTGGCACTGGTCCCGGACGACGAGCTGCTGGACAAGAACCTGACCACGCTGGGCGAGATCCGGGCCCGGGCCGGCCGGGTGCTGGCCGTCGCGCACACCGCGCCCGACGCCAAGTTCGCCAACCACACCCTGCTGGTGCCCAAGAACGAGCCCGAGCTGGACCCGCTGCTGCTGAACATCCCGCTGCAGCTGTTCGCCTACCACGCCGCGGTGGCGCTGGCCCGGGACGTGGACAAGCCGCGCAACCTGGCCAAGTCGGTCACCGTCGAGTAGCCAGCGGGCGGTGCGAAGATCGGCCGACGGCCCTGATAGCTTCAGGGGCGTCGGCCGCCCTCATCCCCCTACCGCGCGCCGGGCCGGTTGCGGCGCCATCGGCGTCGATAGGATGATCTTTGTGCCTCTTGTCTAAACATGTGTCGGAAGGGGTCCCTGATGCGGCGACCATCGTGGGTGCCCGAGGGTATGGACCTGGACCGTCCGGCAGCGGCCCGTGTGTACGACTACTACCTGGGTGGTTCGCACAACTTCGCGGCCGACCGTGAGATGGCACGCAAGGCGATCGAGATGTGGCCCGACCTGCCGTTGATCATGCGGGCCAACCGGGCCTTCCTCCGCCGCGCGGTCACCTACCTGGCCGAACAGGGCTTCACCCGCTTCCTGGACATCGGCTCCGGCATCCCCACCTTCGGCGCGGTGCACGAGGTGGCCCGGGCGATCCAACCGGACAGCCGAGTGGTCTACGTGGACAACGACCCGGTGGCGGTCGCGCACAGCAGGCTGCTGCTGGAGGGCGACAAGCTTTCCACCGTGGTGGAAGCCGACCTGACCGACCCCGCCGACCTGCTGGCCCGGCCCGAGGTGGCCGACCTGCTGGCGCCGGGCGAGCCCGTCGCGCTGCTGCTGATCGCCGTGCTGCACTTCGTCACCGACGAGCAGGAGCCGGAGCGCATCGTGCGCACCCTGCGCGACGCGCTCCCGGCCGGCAGCGCGATGGCCGTCTGCCACGCCTCGCTGGAGGGCCGCCCGGACCAGGCGGAGACCCACCAGGCCCTCTACGACCGCACCGCGACGCCGATGACGATGCGTTCGGAGGAGCGGATCAGCGGCCTCTTCGACGGCTTCCGGCTGGTCGAGCCCGGGGTGGTCTACCTGCCGCAGTGGCGCCCGGACGAGCCCGCCGAGGTCGGCGAGAACCCGGAGCGGATGGTCGGCCTGGTCGGCGTTGGGCTGCTGCCGTGACCAGCCCTGCTTCGCCGGACCTGCCAGGGACGGACCTGCCCGAGACGGACGCCCGCGAGACGGGCGTGCCCGCTGCGGACGCACGCGTGGCGACACCCGCGACGGGCGTGCCCGCGACGGCCGTGCCCGCTGCGAACCCGCCCGCGACGGACGCACCGCCCGGCAGCGTGCCCGCCGACCCCGCCGACCCCGCCGACCCCGCCGACCCCGCCGACCCCGCCGACCCCGCCGTGCCCGCGGACGCCGCCGACCCAGGCGTGCCCGACTCCGAGGAGTGGGCCCGCCTGCTGCGCAGCAGCCAGGGCGCGGCCATGCACCCCGAGGCGCTGCACCGCCTGGTCACCCGCACCACCGCGCTGCTGCACGAGGCGCAGGCCGCCCCGCTGCTCGACCCCGGGCCGGCCGCCGAGGCCGGCGCCGCGCTGGTCGAGGCCCAGTTCACCGACCCCGACCTGCTGGCCCGGGCGATCGGCCTGCTGCACGCGGGCGAGCCCGGGCAGCCGGTGCTCGCCGAGCTGGCCGGCGCGTTCGCCGCCGGCTGGGCGGGCGCGCTGCGCGAGCGCACCCTCCAGGAGCAGGAGGCGATCCGCTTCGCCGCCGACACTGCCCGCCGGGAGGCCGAGCGGGCGCTGCGCGAGTCGGAGGCCCGGTTCCGGGCGCTCTTCGAGTCGGCGGCGATCGGCATCGGCATCGCCGACGTCGCGGGCAACATCCTGGCGGTCAACAAGGCGATGCAGGACATCTTCAAGGTGAGCGCGGAGGAGCTGCAGGGGCGCCGGGTGACCGACCTGGTGCACCCCGAGGACAGCCCGGGCGTCTGGGAGGCCTACGAGGAGATGGTCAGCGGCAAGCGCGAGCACATCTCCTTCGACAAGCCGTACTACCGCCAGGGCGGCGAGGTGGTCTGGACCCACCTGACCAACTCCCTGATCCGTGACGACAACGGCGAGCCGGTCTACCAGGTCGCGATGATGGAGGACGTCACCGACCGCTACCGGCTCCAGGAGCGGCTGCGCCACCAGGCGAACCACGACCCGCTGACCGGGCTGCCCAACCGCTCGGCGTTCTTCGAGCGGCTGGAGGCGGTCTTCGACTCGCCGGAGCCCGGCGCCCGGTTCGGGCTCTGCTACGTGGACCTGGACGGCTTCAAGGTGGTCAACGACAGCCTGGGCCACGAGATGGGCGACCAGCTGCTGGCCGCCGTGGCGCTGCGGCTGGAGTCCGCGCTGCGTCCGCTCGGGCATCTGGTGGCGCGGCTCGGCGGCGACGAGTTCGTGGTGCTGCTGGAGAACTGCCGGGGCGAGCAGGAGGCGGTGGCCGCGGCGAAGACGGTGCTGGCCGCGCTGTCCAAGCCGGTGCCGATCGACGGGCACCGGCTGGCCGTCGGCGCCAGCGTCGGCGTGCTGGAGCGGCCGGTGGCGGCGACCACTCCGCTGGCCGCGGTCCGGGCCGCCGACCTGACCCTCTACCGCGCCAAGGAGGAGGGCCGCGGCCGCTGGACGCTCTTCGACCCGCAGCGCAACGCCCGTTCGGTCAGCCGCTACGCCGTTTCGGTGCGGATGCCGGTGGCGCTGGACCGCGGCGAGTTCTTCATCGACTACCAGCCGCTCTGCCGGCTGGAGGACGGCTCGCTCTCCTCGGTGGAGGCGCTGGTCCGTTGGCGGCACCCGCAGTTGGGCGTGCTGGGGCCTGACGAGTTCATCGGCACCGCCGAGGAGACCGGTCTGATCATGCCGCTCGGCCGCTGGGTGCTGGAGCAGGCCTGCGGCCAAGCGGCCGACTGGGTGGAGCGGTTCGGCGACCGGGCGCCGCATCTCAACGTCAACCTGGCGGTCCGACAGCTCCGCAACGCCGGGCTGGTCGCGGACATCGACCGGGTGCTGCGGTCCACCGGCCTCGACCCGAAGCGGCTGCAGCTGGAGATCACCGAGAGCGCCGTGATGGGCCCCGAGGACGACTCCCTCCGGGCTCTCAACTCGCTTGTGGACATGGGGGTTTCGCTGGCCATCGACGACTTCGGGACGGGCTGGTCGAACCTCGCCTACCTGCGGGACCTGCCGGTCGCCAGCCTGAAGATCGCCGGCTCGTTCGTCAGCGACCTCAAGGAGAGCAGGCGTGAGCAGGTGCTGGGCTGGCGGATCGTCGGCGGCCTGGTGTCGCTGGCCCACACCCTGGGCCTGACCGTCACCGCGGAGGGCGTGGAGAACGCCGACCATGCGGAGCGGCTGCGCTCGATGGGCTGCGACCGGGCCCAGGGCTGGTACTTCGGCCGGCCGTCCCGCCCCGAGGAGATCGTCAAGCGGATCATGGAGTCCAAGTCCGGGCTGCGCTGACGAGGGTTCGCGCCGCATTGCCGAGGCGGGTTGCTACCAGTGCGTTCCCAGCTTTCTCGCAGGAACTCTTGACATGTAGTCATGCGCAGGACAAATTTGCGGGACCCCCACACCTCAGAGGAGCCCGCACATGAAGCTGCCCCTCAGCGGCGCGCTGGCCGTGACCCTGCTCGCCAGCGCCGGCACGCTGGCCGTCTCGGCCCCCGCGCAGGCCGCCCCCGCACCTGCCCGCGCGCTGACCGCTCACGCTTCCACCACCCATCATGCCCCGCATGCCGCGAACGTCACCTTCGCCGGCACCGTGGCGCTCGACGACTGCTCCGGTTCGATCGTCAGGATGCCCAACTCCCAAGGTGCGGACCCGGCCCTGGTGATGACCAACGGGCACTGCCTGGAGTCCGGCATGCCGAACCCCGGTCAGGTGATCACCAACCAGCCGTCCAACCGCGACTTCACCCTGCTCGACGACTCCGGCAACCCGATCGGCGACCTCCAGGCGAGCAGCGTGGTCTACTCGACCATGACCAACACGGATGTGACGATCTATCAGCTCCCCGAGAGCTACGACGACATCCAACAGCAGTACGGCATCAGCCCGTTGACCATATCGGCGAACCACCCGACGGCCGGCACCCCGATCGAGGTGGTCTCCGGCTACTGGCAGGCCACCTACAGCTGCAACATCAGCGGCTTCGTCTACGAGTTGAAGGAGGGCAGCTGGACCTGGAAGGACTCGGTCCGCTACACCTCCAGCTGCAACACCATCGGCGGGACCTCCGGCTCACCGGTGATCGACACCAACACCGGCCTTGTGGTCGCCGTCAACAACACCGGCAACGAGAACGGCGAGCGCTGCACCGTCGACAACCCCTGCGAGGTCGACGCCAACGGCAAGGTCACGGTGCACCAGGGCACCAACTACGCCGAGGAGACCTACGAGATCCCCGCGTGCTTCGCGCCCGGCAACAAGCTGGACCTGACGCTGGCGGGCTGCACCCTGCCGAAGTGACGCCGTCACGCTGCCGCGGGCTCGCGCCCAGGGTTCGCGGGCCCGCGGTGAGCGAGGGGAGCGTCGGCACGTAGTCCCGGCCATCGGTCGGCCGGGGCTGGTGGGGCCGGCTGGGCCGCTGCGAGACTGGCTGACGCACCGTCGGATCGACTGCGGCGGCGCAGTGGGCAACCAGGCAGCGGACAGGCGGGTTCGGCTCGGCAGACAGGCGGACCAGTGGAGAGCGGCACCTTTCGGATGATCGTCGCCAGCGGGTACGACTACGTCGACACCGGGGCCCGCACCGACGAACTGCTGCGCCGCTGGCTCGGCGAGCAGCGCGGCTACGACAGCGCGGCGCTCGGCCCCGGTCGTACCGTGCTGGCTCCCGGGGTGCTGCTGGACGCCGACTCGGCGGCCGGGCGCGAGGGCGCCTACAGCCGCTGGCGGTTGCGCGAGTCCACCGCGGCGGGTGCCGGCCTGCGGCAGACCACCGTGGTGCTGCGCTCCCGGGAGCACGGCGCGGCTCCCTGGATCTGCCTGGAGGTCGAGCACCTGCCGGGTCCGGCGGCGAACTCCGGCGCAGACGACCCGACGGAGCTCGCCGCCGCGCTGCTCACCGAACTGGCCGCGCACGACGGGCCGTCCACCGTCCGCCCCGGGCCCGCGCCGGTGACGGCCGCCGAGGTCGAGCGGGTGGTCGCGGAGCTGTGCCACTCCGAGCGGCGCCTGCCCATCGTGGTGGACGCCGGAGTACTGGACACCGGGGAGCCGGAAGCGGTCGCCCAACTGCCTTTGTGGCAGCCGCTGGTGGGCCTGGCCGTGCTCTACCGGCTGACGGCCGAGGCCGTCCCCGCGTTCAACCGGGCGCTGCCGCACCATCGGATCGCCGGCGGCGGTGTGCGGACCTATCTGCCCGGCCTCGACCCGGCCTCCCCGGTGGACGGCTACCGCCACCCCGCCGTGCACCCGCACGGCCGCCACCCCGACCCGGCCCACACCGCCGCCGTCGTGGCCCGGCTGCCCAGGCGGCTGGCGGCCCGCGCCCCGCTGCCCGCCGAACTGGCCGCCCTGCCCGCGCTGCGCACCCTCCCCAGCCTTCGGCCCCGGCCCCGACCGCCGGCAACGAGTTGGACCAACTCCGCGCCGACCGCGAGGTGTTGACCGCACTGCTGGAGGAGGCCGGGCACGAGGAGGCGGCCCGGCGCGCGGAGATCGGCCAACTGCGCCTGGAGCTGCGGGACCAGGAGGAGTACGCACTCGGGCTGGCCGTGGAGCTCGCCGAGCGCGCCGATGAACTGCGGCGCACCGAGGGCTGGTTGCGGCATCTCCAGCAGCACCTCGCGGGGCTCGGGGAGGCGGCCGAGGCCTATCGCGCACCCGATGCCGAGCCGGCCGGGCCGAGAGGTTTCGCGGCGCTGCTGGAGCGGCTCGGCGAGCTGCCGGAACTGCGGTTCACCGGGAACCGGCGGATCACCGTCGGCCTGGACGCCCAGGCGCTCGGCGAGGACTGGGCGGCGACCGCCTGGGACGCGCTGCTGGCGCTGCAGGACTACGCGGCGGCCCGGCGCTCCGGCGCCGCCTGGCGGGACTTCCTGCACTGGTGCCGCCAACCCCCGCCGGGCGGGCACCGGTTCCCGCCCGGGAAGGTGGTGCGGGACGAGTCGGCGCAGACCGCCGGTCGGCCGGTCTGGCGGCGGCAGCGGACCTTCCCGGTGCCGACCGGGGTCGACCCGGCCGGCGAGGTCTTCATGGGCGCCCACCTGCGGATCGGCGCGGGCAACAGCAAGGCACCCAGACTGCACTTCCATGACGACACCGCCCGGAGCGGGCTGGTCTACCTGGGCTACCTCGGGCCGCACCTGGACAACACGCTGAAGGCCGGCATCTGAGCAGGCCGGCGCCCGGCCGGGGAGCCGCCCCCGGCGTCAGACCGCGCCGAGCATCCGCAGCACCAGCTCGCCGTAGCGGATGCCGAGCTGCTCCGGGGTCTCGGTGCTGCGCTCGTTGTACCAGCGGGCCACGTCGATCCCGAGGCCGGTGATGGCGCGGGCGGCGGTGCGGGTGTGGGTGTCGGTGAAGACGCCGGCCGCGATGCCGTCCTCGATCACCTGCTTGACGGTGTCCTCGATCCGGCGGCGCAGCTCGGCGACGACCGCGAAGTCCTCCTCCGGCAGCGCGCGCAGCTCGTAGTTGACGATCCGCCCGACCGTGTGGCCGCGGGCGTGCCAGGCGGTGAAGTCCTCGACCAGCAGGCGCATCTGCTCGCGCGGCTGGTCACTCTTCGCCACGGCCGCCTCGACCAGCGCCAGCGTGGCGCTGTGGCCCTCGCGGCTGATCTCGGCGAGCAGGGCGGCCTTGGACGGGTAGTGGATGTAGAGCGCGGCCGGGCTCATCCCGGCGCCGGTGGCGATGTCCCGCGTGGTGGTGGCGTGGAAGCCGCGGGAGGCGAAGGATTCGACGGCGGCGCCCAGCAGCCGCCGCGCGGCCTCAGGGCGCTCTCCAGGCCAGTTATCGGCGAAAGGCTGCTCGGTGGTCATGGCCGACATCCTTGCATGATCGGGCCGGGGTGCGGTGTTGACAGTGTGACCTGTGGACAACATGCTAAGCAAGCGCTTAGTCACCCCCGAACGGCGGGTATTCGGGCAGGCGCTGAGTCACAACGAGTCCAGGTGCAGGTCCAGTTTTCGAAGCGAGGTCGACCCATGACGCTGACGTTCAAGGGACAGGTGGCCCTGGTCACCGGAGCGAGCCGGGGCATCGGCCTCGGCATCGCCCGGGAGCTGGTCGACCGGGGTGCCAAGGTCTGCATCACCGCGCGCAACCCCGAGCCGCTCGCCGACGCGGTGCGGGAGCTGGGCGGCGAGGAGAACGCCATCGCGGTGGCCGGCAAGAGCGACGACCCCGAGCACCAGCGGGCCGCGATCGACCGGACCATCGAGGCGTTCGGCCGGCTCGACATGCTGGTCAACAACACCGGCATCAACCCGATCTTCGGCCCCGTGCTGGACACCGACCCGGCCGCCGCCGCCAAGATCCTCGCCGTCAACGTGCTCGGCCCGCTGGCCTGGACCAAGCTGGCCCACCAGGCCTGGATGGGCGAGCACGGCGGCTCGGTGGTCAACGTCTCCTCGATCGCGGGCCTGCGCACCTCGCCCGGCATCGGCATGTACGGGGTGAGCAAGGCCGCCCTCTCCCGCCTCACCATGGAGCTGGCCGGGGAACTCGGCCCCGACATCCGGGTCAACGCGGTGGCCCCCGCCGTGGTGAAGACCAAGTTCGCCGAGGCGCTCTACGTCGGCCGCGAGGACGAGGCCGCCGCGCCGTACCCGCTGAAGCGCCTCGGCGTGCCGGAGGACATCGCCGGCGCGGTCGCCTTCCTGCTCTCCGACCAGGCGTCCTGGATCACCGGCCAGACCCTGGTGATCGACGGCGGCGTGACCCTGGGCGGCGGCCTGTGAGCACCTCTCTGACCGGTCAGCGCTGCGTGGTGACCGGCGCCGGCCGCGGAATCGGTGCCGCACTCGCCGAGGCCTTCGCGGCCGAGGGCGCGTCGGTGGTGGTCAACGACCTGGACGCGACCGCCGCCGCGGCGACCGCCGCCCGGATCGGCGCGGTCGCGGTGCCCGGGGACGCGGCGAGCCGGGACGGCGTGGCCGCGCTGATCGACGCCGCCCGGGCCGAGCTCGGCGGCATCGACGTCTACTGCGCCAACGCGGGCGTCGCGCCCGGCGGGGGGCCGGAGGCGCCGGAGGCGCTCTGGACCGCCGCCTGGGAGGTCAATGTGATGGCCCACGTCCGGGCCGCCGAACTGCTGCTGCCCGAGTGGCTGGAGCGCGGCGGCGGGCGGTTCGTGGCCACCGTGTCGGCGGCCGGCCTGCTCACCATGCTCGGCTCGGCCCCGTACTCGGTGAGCAAGCACGCCGCACTCTCCTTCGCCGAGTGGCTCGCCGCAAGCTACCGGCACCGCGGCATCAAGGTGCACGCACTGTGCCCCCAGGGTGTGCGCACCCAGATCCTGGAATCGGCGGGCGAGTTGGGCCAGGCGCTGATGGGTGCCACGGCCCTGGAGCCGGAGCAGGTGGCGGCGGACACCCTGCGGGCGATCCGCGAGGAGCGGTTCCTGATCCTGCCGCACCCCGAGGTCGCCGACTACTACGCGGCCCGGGCGACGGACACCGACCGCTGGTTGGACGCGATGAACCGGTTGCAGCGCAAGTTCGTGGTGGAGGAGGAGCGGTGAAGGCCTGGCAGGTGACGGCAGCGGGGCTGCCGCAGGACGTGATGCGGCTGGCCGAGGACGTGCCGGAGCCGGTGCCGGCCGACGGCCAGGTGCTGGTCCGGGTACGGGCGGCGGCGGTGAACTTCCCGGACGGCCTGATGTGCCTGGGCCAGTACCAGGTGAAGCCGCCGCTGCCGTTCATCCCCGGCGTCGAGCTCTGCGGCGAACTCCCCAGCGGGGAACCGGTGATCGGCAACCCGGTGGCACCCAGCGGGGCCTTCGCCGAGTACGCCCTGATGGACCGGCGAGCCATCTTCCCCGCGCCTGAGGCACTCGACGACGCCGAGGCGGCCGCGCTGCACATCGGCTACCAGACGGCCTGGTTCGCGCTGCACCGCCGCGCCGCGCTGCGGGCCGGCGAGACCCTGCTGGTGCACGCGGCGGCCGGCGGAGTCGGCAGCGCTGCCGTGCAGTTGGGCCGGGCCGCCGGCGCGCGGGTGATCGCGGTCGTCGGCGGGGCCCAGAAGGCCGCGGTGGCCAAGGAGTTGGGCGCCGACGCGGTGATCGACCGGCACAGCGAGGACTTCGTCGCGGCGGTCCGTGAACTCACCGGCGGCCGGGGCGCGGACGTGGTCTTCGACCCGGTCGGCGGGGACGCCTACACCGGCTCCACCAAGTGCATCGCGTTCGAGGGCCGGATCGTGGTGGTCGGGTTCGCCAGCGGGACCATCCCCACCCCGCCGCTCGGGCACGCACTGGTGAAGAACTACACGCTGCTCGGCCTGCATTGGGGCCTCTACAACACCAAGGACCCGGCCGCGGTGCGGGCCTGCCACGAGGAGCTGTCCGCACTGGCCGCCACCGGGGCGATCCGCCCGCTGGTCAGCGAACGGCTGCCGCTGGCCGGGGCCGCGGACGCGGTGCAGCGGGTGCTGACGGGCAAGACCACGGGACGGGTCGTCATCCTGCCCTGAACCCGGAAACGTTGAGCGGGGAGTACCGACTCGGTACTCCCCGCTCGCTGTTGGGCCCGGGTCAGCCCTGGTACTTGCGCAGCTCGCGGCGGGCCAGCGAGCGGCGGTGCACCTCGTCCGGGCCGTCCGCCAGCCGCAAGGTGCGCAGGCCGGCCCAGAGCTGGGCGAGCGGGGTGTCCTGGCTGACACCGGCGGCGCCGTGCGCCTGGACCGCCTTGTCGAGGATCCACTCGACGGTCTGCGGCACCACGATCTTGATCGCCTGGATCTCGGTGTGCGCACCGCGGTTGCCCACGGTGTCCATCAGCCAGGCCGCCTTGAGCACCAGCAGCCGGGCCTGCTCGATCCGCACCCGGGACTCGGCGATCCAGTCCTGGATCACGCCCTGTGCGGCCAGCGGCTTGCCGAACGCCACCCGCTCGCTGACGCGGCGGCACATCAACTCAAGGGCCCGCTCCGCCACGCCGATCGCCCGCATGCAGTGGTGGATCCGCCCCGGCCCCAACCGGGCCTGGGCGATGGCGAATCCGGAGCCGGGCTCGCCGATCAGATTGCCCGCCGGCACCCGGACGTCGTCGAAGACCACCTCGGCGTGGCCGCCGTGGTCGCGGTCCTCGTAGCCGAACACCGTCATCGCGCGCTTGACGGTGACCCCGGGTGTGTCCCGTGGCACCAGGATCATCGACTGGCGACGGTGCACCTCCGCCTCCGGGTCGGTCAGGCCCATCACGATGAAGATCCTGCACTCGGGGTTCATGGCGCCCGTGATGTACCACTTGCGCCCGTTGATGACGTAGTCGTCGCCGTCCCGGGTGATCAGGGTGCGGATGTTGGTGGCGTCCGAGGAGGCCACCTCCGGCTCGGTCATGGCGAAGGCCGAGCGGATCTCACCGCTCAGCAGCGGCTCCAACCACTGCTTGCGCTGCGCCTCGTCGCCGAACTCGTTGAGCACCTCCATGTTGCCGGTGTCCGGCGCCGCGCAGTTGAGCGCGGCCGGTGCCAACTGGATGCTGCGGCCAGTGAGTTCGGCGAGCGGCGCGTACTGCAGGTTGGTCAGCCCCGCACCGCGCTCGCCAGGCAGGCTGTGCTTGTCTACAAGAAACAGATTCCACAAGCCCTGCCCGCGGGCCTCCTGCTGGAGTTCGCGGATCACGGCCGGAGTCGACCAGTCCGGCTCGACGGTCAGCCGGGACTCGGCCGGGTAGACGTGCTCGGTGAGGAAGGCGGTGAGCTGCTCGCGCAGCGCCTCGGTGCGGGAGTCGAAGGCGAAGTCCATGGGTCTCAGTGCTCCTTGAGGGCGTTCAGGCCGTGCTGGACGAAGGCGGGCACCAGGTCGCCGATCCGGTCGAAGTCGGCTCCGACGGTGCCGCCCTGCTGGAACCGGAAGTGGATGCCCTCCAGCACCACGGCGAGCTTGAAGGAGGCGAACGCCACGTACCAGGCCACCGAGGAGACCTCGCGCCCGGAACCGGCCGCATAGCGGGCGATCAGTTCCGCGCTGCCGGGGAAGCCGGGAGCCAGCGCCACCCCGGGGATGACGCCGTCGAACTGCTCGGCCAGCTCGGTGTACATCACCAGCAGCCCGAGGTCGGTGAGCGGGTCGCCGAGGGTGGACATCTCCCAGTCGAGCACCGCGACGATCCGGTCGTCCGGACCCACCAGTACGTTGTCCAGGCGGTAGTCGCCGTGCACCAGGGTCGGCGCGGGGGAGTCGGGCAGGGTCTCGGCGAGCCGGGCGCGCAGCTCGTCGATGCCGGGGACCTCGCGGCTGCGGGAGGCGTCAAGCTGCTTGCCCCAGCGCCGCACCTGGCGGGCGAGGAAGCCTTCGGGGCGCCCGAAGTCGGCCAGGCCGACGTCCGCCGGGTCGATGGCGTGCAGGTCGACCAGGGTGTCGACCAGGCGGTCGGCCAGCGCGCGGACCCGCTGCGGGCCCAGGGCGGCCAGGGCCGCGCTGTCCCGGTGGGCGGTGCCGTCGACGAACTCCATCAGGTAGAAGGGTGCGCCGATCACCTCCGGGTCCTCGGTCAGCCGCACCGGGCGCGGCACCGGCACCGGGGAGCCGTGCAGTGCGCTGAGCACCCGGAACTCGCGCCCCATGTCGTGGGCGGTGGCCAGCACATGCCCGAGCGGCGGGCGGCGCAGTACCCAGCGCTCGGTGCCGTCGGTCACCCGGTAGGTCAGGTTGGAGCGGCCGCCCTGGATCAGCTCGGCCCGCAGCGGGCCGGTGCCCAGGTACGCCTGGAGCTTCGCAAGGTCGAGTCCGGGGGGATTGTCGGTCATGGCATCCTCGGGGAGTGAGACTGACTAAGCGCTTGCTTAGCCTGTCGCTCCATGCTGGCGATGTCAACGAGCAGTCCGGGAAACACCAGAGCCGCACCAGCCCGAAGGCGGGTGCGGCTCGCGGTGAAGAAGGAGGTCTACTTACCGTCGGAGCGCTTGCGGTGCAGCACGAAGTTCTCCAACGGGCTGATCTTCCCGTCCGGCTGGGCCACCGTGTAGTAGGTCACATGCATGCTGGTGGTCGCGCCCGGGTGGCCGCCGGGGTCCACCGTGAAGGCCGCGAAGCCGTACGAATGGTCCAGATCGCGCACCCCGACCCACGGCGCGTCCTCGTACACGTACACCGGCGTGCGCTTGCCGTTGCCGCCGACCGGGCCCACTCCCGTGATCACCTTGGCCTTGCCGGGCCCGAAGAACTTGCCGTTGGTCGGCGAGGAGGTGCCGCCCCCGCCCAACACCATGTGCACCGTGCCCTGCGAGGTGTCGATCACATCCGTCGCCGTCGCCACCGGATTCGGGGTCAGCGTCTCCGAACCGGACACCACGCCGCGCACCGGCAGCGAGCGCTCGTAGTCGTGCTCGTGGCCGCAGACCACCAAGTCCACCTGGTACCGGTCGAAGAGCGGCCCCCAGTGCTCCCGGACACCCCGGTCGGCACCGTTGGCGTCGGAGGAGCTGATCACCACCTGGTGCATGCAGACCACCACCCAGTCGATCGAGTGGTCAGCCCGGGCCGCCGCCAAGTCCTTCTCCAGCCAGGCCTGCTGGGCACCGCCGCTGTAGCCGTGCACATAGGCGTCGCCCGCGTCCTGGTAGGCCACGTCGTCGTTCTGCAGCACCACCACGTGCACCGAGCCGACCGTGAACGAGTACCACAGCCCCGCGAATTCGGCGTCACCGCCGTTGCCCGGCAGGTCGAACCGGGTCTGGAAGGCGGAGAAGCCGATCGGCCCGTTCGCCTTCTCGTTCTCGTGGTTGCCCGCCGCGGGCATCCACGGCCGGAACCGGGCCGAGCGGGTGTTGTTGGCGAAGAAGCCCTGCCAGGTGCGCAGCCGGTCCGGGGAGATGTTGGCGTAGCAGAGGTCGCCGTTGAGCAGGTGGAAGAGCGGGTCGACCTGCTCGATGCCGGCCACGATGTCCGCCGAGGCCGGCGAGGCGATGCCGCTTGGCACCGAGGTGTAGCCACCCTTGCCGTCGGGCTGCCAGGTGGTGATCGGCACCGCCTGGTCGCCGAAGCTGGTGAACGTGAAGGCCTGCCGCCCGCGCCCCGCGGTGCGGAAGGTGCCCGCGTCCGGGCGGCCGCCGTCGTGCAGTGCGGCATAGGTGTAGTAGCAGCCGGGGCGCAGGTTCTGCATCCGCGCGTGGTGGGTGTAGACGGTGCGGCCACTCACCCCGTCCACGTAGGTGCGGGTCTCGGCGTCCACGGTGCGGCCGAACCCGCCCTCAAGACTGCCCAGTTGAACGCGGGGCCGGCGCACCGGGCCGTCCGTGGTCCAGGAGGCGGTCATCTGGGTGGTCGGATCCGCGCCGAAGGTCAGGTGGAGGCCCTCCACGGCCGGAGCCCCAGCGACTCGGGCCGGGTCAGCAGCAGCGGCGAACCCTGGCCCTGGCCCTCGGCTGACGCATCGTCAGCAGCCGCCGGAGTGGCGGCGAGCAGCGGTGCGGCGGCCAGCGCGGCGCCGCCCACGCCCGCGGTCAACCGCAGGGCGCTGCGCCGGGTCACCGTGCCGCCCTGGTGCTGCTCGGTCGGGGCGTCGCTGGGCTGGTCCATGGATGTCCTCGCTTCCGGGTCGCCGATGACCGCTCACGGTAGGGCGTCCCACCCTCCCGGCGAGTGAACGGCACGCAGCGGTCCCCTGAACCGCGCGGGACGCGTTACAGTAGGGCCCATGCGCACTCGCCTGCTCTGCCTCAGCTGGTGGCCGTCCTAGGACGGCCGCGCATCCACCATGCCCAGGGTCGTCCGGACGGACGGCCCTTCGTTGTGATCCTCGCCGGGGCCGCCGCCGGTCGGCCGCCCACCCGATGACGAGGAGAAAACCGATGCCGCACTCCCACCCCCGCGTGCTCACCGGCGACCGGCCCACCGGCCCCTTCCACCTTGGTCACTACTTCGGCACCCTGCAGAACCGGGTCCGCCTGCAGTCCGAGGGCGCCGAAGTCTTCATCGTGGTCGCCGACTACCAGGTGCTCACCGACCGCGACACGGCCGACCGACTCGCCGAGTACGTCGAGGGCTTGGTGCTCGACTACCTGGCCATCGGGATCGACCCGGAACGCGCGGTGATCTTCACCCACAGCGCGGTGCCGGCGCTCAACCAGCTGCTGCTGCCCTTCCTCAGCCTGATCAGCGCCTCGGAGTTGCAGCGGAACCCCACCGTCAAGGACGAGATCGCGCACTCCCGGCAGTCCGCGGTCAGCGGGCTGATGCTCACCTACCCCGTGCACCAGGCCGCCGACATCCTGTTCTGCAAGCCCGGCCTGGTCCCGGTCGGCCAGGACCAGCTGCCCCACCTGGAGGCCACCCGCACCATCGCCCGCCGCTTCAACGCCCGCTACACGCAACCGGGTTCGCCGCTCTTCCCGGAGCCGCAGGCCCTGCTGTCGGCGGCACCGCGACTGCTCGGCACCGACGGCGGCAAGATGAGCAAGAGCCGCGGCAACGCCGTCTCCCTCGGCGCCACCGAGGACGAGACCGCCACCCTGCTGAGGGGCGCCAAGACCGACGCCGACCGCCGGATCGCCTACGACCCGCTCGGCCGGCCCGAAGTGGCCAGCCTGCTGCTGCTCGGCGCGCTCTGCCAGGGCCGCGACCCGCGCAGCTTCGCCGAGGACATCGGCGACGGCGGCGCCCGCCGACTCAAGACCGAGGTCATCGACGCGGTCAACGACTACTTCCGCCCCATCCGCAAGCGCCGCGCCGAAATCGCCACCGACCGCGCCTACTTGCGCGACGTCCTGGCCCGCGGCAACGCCCGTGCCAACGAGATCGCGGACCGCACCCTGGGGGAGGTGCTGACGGTGATGGGGATGCGGTACTGACCTCATCGGTTCGGTGCTGGCCTCACCCGTGCGGTGCTGGCCTTACCCGCGCGCGATTCACCAGTGCGGAGCCGCCGTGCGATCCGGCAAGTCGGCCAGCACCTCGGGCAGTTCGGTGAAGTAGCCGATGGCGAGCCGCTTGGTGGCGCGGGTCAGGGCGACGTAGAGGTCGCTCAGGCCGCGCGGCGACTCGGCCAGGATGGCGGCCGGCTCCAGGGTCAGCACGGTGTCGAACTCCAGGCCCTTGGCCTCGGCCACCGTCAGCACCGCAGCCCGGGGGTCCAGGCGCAGCTTCCCGCGCAGGGCCCGCGGCACGATCACCGCGCAGCGGCCCGGAAATCGGGTCGCCGCGGTGACCAGCGCGCCCAGTGCCGCCGAGTCGGCCAGCAGGGTGGACCAGGGCTCGATGTCGCCGTCGCGCACCGCGCGCGGCGGTGTCGCGGCGCTGTCCAGCTGTCGAAGCACCTCGGCCGCCGGGCGCGCGATCTCGCTGGGCGTGCGGTAGTTGACCGTGAGCGGGGCCAGTCGCCAGCGGGTGCCGACATAGGGCTCCAGCGCCCGCTGCCAGGAGGATGCACCGCCGCGGTCACCGGTCTGGGCGAGGTCGCCGACCAGGGTCATCGAGCGGCTCGGGCAGCGGCGCATCAGCAACCGCCAGGCCATCGCCGAGAGTTCCTGCGCCTCGTCCACGATGATGTGCCCGTACACCCAGGTGCGGTCGGCAGCGGCCCGCTCGGCGGGGGAGCGCAGGTCCGACGTGCGGTGCCGCTCGGCCAGCCGTTCGGCGTCCACCAGGTCGAAGGCGGACAGCAGTTCCTCGCCGCCGTCCAGGTCGACCGAGCGGGAGCCGTAGGCGATGTCCAGCACCTCCTGGGCGTACTCCAGGCGTTGGCGCTGCTCGTCCGCCTCGCGGGCAGCGGCCGAGGCCTGCTCGGCGAGGTCGGCGCCGAGCAGCTCGGCGGCCTCGTCGAGCAGTGGGACGTCGGCCGGGGTCCAGCCGTGGTCGGCCGCGCGGTGCAGCAGGGCGCGCTCGGCGGCGGTGAACTCCGGTGCGGCGGCGGCGATTCGGCCGGGGTCGCCGAACAGCTCGGTGAGCAGCCGCTGCGGGGTGAGCAACGGCCAGAGCCGGTCCAGGAGTTGCTTGAGCTCAGGGGTGGCGCGCAGGTCCCGGCGGATCTCGGCGAGGTCGCCTTCGTCCAGCAGGCCGGTGCCGCCGATCCGCCGGACGTACTGCTCGGTGAGCGCCGCCACGATCTCCCGCTCCAGCAACGGTCGTGCCGCGTTGTGCAGTTCACCGCTCGCCCGGGCCAGATCGCGGGCCCGGCGGCAGGCGGTGGGCGTCAGCGGCAGGGGCTGCCGCTCGAAGGGGAGTTGCAGGGGTTCCTCGGGGACCCACTGGCGGTCGCGCACCGCCCGCGCCAGCACGTCCAGCATCGCGGGCCGGCCCTTGAGCTCGGCTGCCTCGGCGGTTTCGGCGGCGGTGGCGGTCAGGCCCGGGTAGAGCTCGCCGATGGTGGCCAGCCGCACTCCGGTCTCGCCGAGCGACGGGAGCACCTGCTCGATGTAGCGAAGGAACGCGGGGTTGGGGCCGACGATCAGCACCACCCGACGGGCCAGTCGGTCGCGATGGGTGTACAGCAGGTAGGCCGCGCGGTGCAGGGCGACGGCGGTCTTGCCGGTGCCGGGACCGCCCTGGACCACCAGCACGCCGCGGTGGTCGGCGCGGATCACGGCATCCTGCTCGGCCTGGATGGTGGCCACGATCTCGCCCATCCGGCCGGTGCGGTCAGCGGTGACGGCGGCCAGCAGGGCGGCCTCGCCGGAAACGGCGGACTCGGCGTCCACCAGGTCGAGTCGGTCGAGCTGCTCGTGTTGGTCGAGTTGCTCGTCATGGAGCGCGACCACCCGGCGGCCGCTGGTGGTCAGATGCCGGCGGCGGCGCACACCGTCGCGGCGCAGGGCGGTCGCGGTGTAGAAGGGGCGGGCGGCCGGGGCTCGCCAATCGATCAGCAGCGGGGTGTGGTCCTCGTCGTCCGCGCGCAGCCCTAGCCGGCCGATGTGGTGCACCTGGCCATCCGTCAGGTCGAGGCGGCCGAAGCAGAGTCCCTGCTCCACCGCGTCCAGGGCGGCGAGCTGCGCCCCGAGTTCGACCGCGGTGCTCTCCCGCTCGGCGGCGGCCTGATGGGAGCCGGTGGCCTGGGCGAGCGCTTGGTCACGACGCATGGCGGTCTGCGCACGCAGGGCGTCGAGGCGGGCGTAGGCGGTGGTGACGAACCGTTGCTCCTGGTCGAGCTCCGTCATTGACAGGATCTCCTTGCTGGCGGTATAATCCCTACAGGGACTGTTATGTGAGCCTCCATCAAACATGGCTCAAAGAGTCATGGTAGCCAGGTGGGGGGCTGACGCGTTGCCGCATGCGCGGATTGACTGGGCCCGTCTCGCCACCACCGGGTTCCCGTTCCCCACTGAGACCCCCGTGCGGGAGCTCATCGACGAACTGGCGGCCATGCTGAGCTCGCCCGACCCGGTGGTGCGCGACGACCACGGCTACACCGCCACCGCGCAGTGGGTTCGCGAAGGCCGGCTCGACGGGCAGCTGACCGCACTCGGCGAGGCCGCCGTGGCGCGGTTCGACCACCCCGAGGTGCAGGCGCGCAGCTTCGCGCCGCTGGTGCTGCGGTGCGTGCTGACACGACGCCAGGAGATGCCCGGCGCCGTCGACCAGGCCACCGTCCAGCGCTGGTACGCCGCCTTCGCCCGCTGGTACCCGGCCGAGCCCGACGCCCGCGGCTGGGACGACCGCCTCGGCTGGCTGCATGCCGTCGCCCACGGCGCCGACGCGGCCGCCGCCTTCGCCCGTGCGCTCCCCGAGCACCGCGCCGACATCCTCGACCTCTGCGCCCGCCGGATCGCGGCGGTCGACGCCGAACAGCGGTACCTCCAGTTGGAGGACGCCCGCCTGGCCCGGGCGATCGCCGGCATCCTGCTGGAGCCCGGCCTCACCGAGGCGGAGGCGACCGGCTGGCTCGACGTGCCGGCCAAGGCCTTGGAGGGCGGCGGGCCCGGCCCGGTTCCCGTCTGGGCGTTCAACATCTTCGCCACCCTCCAGGCGCTCCATGTGCAGCTGACGCGCGGCCTGGTGGACGGCGGTGTGCCACCGCATGCGCAGGCGGTGGCCGACCGGGCACTGGAGCTGCTGCGGCTGCCTTGCCCTTGGCTCGCCTGAGCCCCGCATACCCGGCCCGAGAGTGCACGGTCCGGCCACGGAACAGTCACAGGTGTTCGAATCGTCGGTGCGCGGCTCGGTGCGCGGGCCAGCATGCGCACCATGGGTAGAGACCGGTACGTCGACTTCCTCCGCGCCTTCTCGATCTGCCTGGTGGTGCTCGGCCACTGGCTGATCACCGGGCTGGTGCGCGCACCCGACGGGACCATCACGGCACCGGAGCTGCTGGCGACCATCCCCTGGACCCAGTGGCTGACCCTCGGATTCCAGATCATGCCGCTCTTCTTCCTCGCCGGTGGCCATGCGGCGGCCGGCTCCTGGGCCGGCCGGAGCCAGTCCGCAGGCGGCTGGGTGCGGTCACGAGCCCTGCGGCTGCTGGTGCCGACCGCCGGGTACGCGGCACTGGTCCTGCTCGCGGTCGGGATCAGCACCGCGCTCGGGGTGGACCGGCCGACCCTGGCGCTGGTCGGCTGGGCGCTCGGCATGCAGTTCTGGTTCCTGCCGGTCTACCTGCTGCTCAGCGCCGCAACTCCGCTGCTGCACGCCGCACATCGCAGGTGGGGTGTGCTGGTGCCGGTGGCCCTGGGTGCGGCCTCCCTGCTCCTCGGTCACACCCAACTGGCCCCGCTCAACTACCTGTTGGTCTGGGGCACCGCGTACCAGCTCGGCTTCTGCTGGCACGACGGGCAGTTGACCGGGCACCGGCTGACTGCGCCCGCACTGCTGACGACGGGCGCCGCGGCCTTCGCGCTGCTGGTCGGCTTCGGGCCGTACCCGGTCAGCCTGATCCTGGTCACGGGGGAGGCGGTGAGCAACACCAACCCGCCCTCACCCGCCATGCTCGCCTGGGTAGTTGCCCAGACCGGCCTGTGCCTGCTGCTGGCCCCACCGGCCCGGCGGCTGCTGGCGCGCGACCGGATCTGGCGCCTGGTCTTGCCGCTGGGCAGCACCAGCATGACCCTCTACCTCTGGCACATGGTGCCCGTGCTCGCCCTCGCCGCCGCCCTCTACCTCACCGACCTTGCCCCCGAACCCAGTTACGGCTCCAGCCCCTGGTGGCTGCTGCGCCTGCCCTGGCTGCTCCTGCTCGCCGCGCTGCTCCCCCTGCTCCTGGCCGCCCTCACCCCACTGAACCGCCTGCTCGCCCGCCTCCACACCGCCCTGCGCCCCACCGCCCCCGTGGGCCCCGCCGGCCTCGCCGCCCTCACCCTCGGCCTGGCCCTGACCACCGTCGCCCTCACCCGGTGGGCCACCTCCGGCTTCGCCACCGGCGGCACCTTCCCGCTGAGCACGGCGCTGGAGTTCGCCGCTGGGCTGGCGTGCCTGGCACTGGCGGGCTGGAGTCGCGGCCGCGAGAGGAGCCCGGGGCGGGAGTGCGTGCAAGCGGGCGGCTAGCCCTGCCCGTTGAGCCGACGGGCAGGAGGGGCCGGTGGCCGTGGTCGGCCGGGGGTAATCCGGCCGACCACGCGGACTAGTCGACTTGAGCGCGACCACCGAGCCCGAATCCGGGGCCACTGCTCACCGCATTCTGTGCCGTGCGAGGGCCGCACATCCAGCCGGGGATCCAGCAAGCTGCGATGAGTACCGACGCCGCGATGCCGACCATCAGCGTCGGAAGGCCCGGGGAGGGCTTGGTGCGTCGTCGGGCCGACAGGTGGCCGCCGGCCCGGCCGGGTTGGTGCGGATGCGACGACGGGTCTGTGCTGGTGCGGGGGTGATTCTGGTCGCCGCCGTGGTGCATGGACATCTAAAGGTTACCGATGCCTCTCTGCCATATGTCCGATAGTCAGTTGATCACATGGCACTCTATGGCACTCAAAGTGCCACCACCAAGTCAGGGGCAGTCCAGGCACGTTGCTGCTGGTCACGATGACATGCAGGCCCTGCGAGGCCCGAGTGGCGGATGGTGCTAATGGGCCCCGAAAGCGTGAAGCCAGGGCCGCTCGCTGGACCGGCGGCTGCTTGATCCAGTAGCTTGCCGCAGCGAGGCAGTGCCCGCGGGCTCAACCGTGCCTGCCAAGGTGAGGGCGGTCGCGGCCAAGCGGCCGTCAGCCAGATCCAGGCGGTACGGGAGCCTCAGGCGCCGTTCGACAGCATCGGCGATCTGGCGAGGTCGGCGGGCCCGGCGGCACACGGTCCCGACCTCACGCTTCCAGGATCAGCGGTTGGCCAGAGTCCGGATCCTCACCCCTGAAGGATCGCTTTCGCGGAACTCCGGGCCCTCGCAGCCTCCCCATGCTCCCCCAGCCGCGTCAGCAGGTCTGCGAGCGCTTGGAGTGCTTCTGCCTCTTCGTGCTGATGGCGAAGCCGGTGTAGCACTTCCACCGCTGCCGTGAGGTGGAGGCGAGCGCCTTCCAGTTGTCCGACGGCCGCCTCGGCGGTGCCGAGTCCGCGGGCGGCCATGGCACATCCGTGGTCCGCGCCGAGGGCTGTACCAAGCGGCAATGCCTCCTGGTACCAGGAGATGGCCTCCCGGTGCCGCCCGGCGCGGCGGAGCAGGTCACCGATGATGATCAGGCTCTCAAGTTGGGCCCAGCGGTCGCCGGCACGACGGAAGACGTCGAGTGCGGTGCTCGCCAGGTGGTGGGCCCGCTCCCAGTCAGCGGGTAGATCCAGGGCTGCGATCAGGTTCATTTGAGCACCGGCCAGTTCATGAGCAGGCATGATCGGTGCGCCGATGGTGAGACAGCGTTCCAGCACCGCCCGCGCTGAGGCCATCTCGCCCTTCTCCACGAGCAGGTGACCGAGATTGCTGAGCGCGGTCACTTCCAGTCGGGTGTTGCCGATCTGACGGAAGCCGACCAGCGACTCCTCCAGCAGCGCGATGGCCGACTCGTGGTCACCGAGGTAGATCATGATGATGCCCATGTTGTTGCGGATCCGGTCCGCTTGCCGGGAGTTGCCGTAACTCAGGCTTATCGCCAGGGCAGCCTGCTGGGACTTCAGGGCGGCCTGGAAGTCGCCGGCCTTCCCGTTCAGCACACCGGCTTGGGACGTGGCCTCGGCGATCCCTTCCAGATCACCGGCCTGCCTGGCAGTAGCCAGAGCTCGAGGGTTGACCGCCACCGCCTGTGGAAACTGCGCCAAGTGGCCGTGAACGGCGACCAGGTCGAGCAGCGCTCGTGTCTCGGCACGGCCGTCGCCCACCGTATGCCAGTATTCGGCGGCCTCGCTGTGGAGTGTGATGGCTTCTGCCCAGAATCCTTCGGCATCAAGGAAGCCCCCCAATGCATGGGTGAGCCAGGCAGCTTCACGGCCTGCCGGTACAGCCGTTTCTCCTGATGCCGACGGAACGAGACCCCGGCTGCTGTCGGCGGCATGGCGGAGCACGCTGAGTAGTTCGCTGAGTCGGCTGGACAGCCAGTCGCGGACGGCGGCCGGTTCCTGCCATGAACGGGCCCAGGCGGTCGCGGTGAGCTCAGGAGGGATGTCCAGACGGAGTCGGTGGGGGTAGAGCATCCGATCGGCCCGATCGACCGCGTCGATGGTGAACCGGATCAGCCGTGACAGTGCGGCCTGTTCGGTGGCACCGGGGTCGGTCCGATGCTCCAGCCCCGCGGCGAACTCGGCCATGAGGTCGTGGAACGCGTAGTTCTCGGGAACGGGCTCCTGCAGCAGATGGGTTTCGATCAGTTCCTCAAGGGCCCGTTCAGTGGCGGTCAGTGACCTGCCGAGCAATGCTGTGGCGGCGAACTGGTCGAAGCGGGTGCCTGGATAGAGGCTTAGCAGCCGGAACGATTCCTGATGCTCAGCGGATAGCGAGCGGTACGACAGTTCGAGGATCGGTGCCAGATCGCGGCCGGTGTCATGGAGTTCGTCGAGCAGTCGGGTGCTGTGTCGCAACCGTTGCAGTAGGTGCTCAAGGGTCCAGCTCGATCGGGTTTTGAAGCGGGTGGCGACCAGTTCGACGGCATAGGGGTGCCGGAGGCAGCAGTGGACGATCTCCTCGATCTGGGCGGGATCGTTTGCGCGCTCCGGTCCCACCAGCGAACGGAAGAGCTCTGTCGCCTGGCTGACGGGCAGCGCGTCCAGCACGATGTGGTGGGCGCTGGGTAGTTCGTGGAGTCCGCGGCGGCTGGTCAGCAGGATTAGCGACCGGCAGGCCATCGGCAGTAGCTCGCGCACCTGGTCCGCGCCGGCGACGTCGTCAAGGACGACTACGCATTGCCGGTCGGCGAGCAATTGGTGCCAAAGGCCGATGCGTTTCTCATGCTCGGTCGGGATGCTTCGTGGTGGCAGCTCGAAGGCTCGCAGCAGAGCGATGAGTACGGCCTGTGGTGTGAGCGTTCGCTGGGTCGCCGAGTGGGCGTGCAGGGCGACCAGGATCTGCCCGTCCGGGTATCGGCTGCGCAGTTGGACTGCCGCATGCACGGCGAGGCTGGTCTTGCCGGTGCCGCCGAGGCCGCTGATGACGCGCGGGCCGGTCAGTGCGGGGTCGGTGGCCCGCTCCAGTTCTTGCTCGCGGCCGACCAGGGGACGAAGAGTGGGCAGGTTGTTCGGGGCGGCCAGCCAGATCGGCGCCGCGACAATGGAGTCGGAGGTTCGGGGTGCGGCGGGTGCGCCGCCCGGTGGTGCGACCGGCGTGGGGCCGACCGGTGGTGCGACCGGCGTGCGGCCGACCGGTGGCCGGGGGAGGAGCTCGGAGACTGGTACGCCGGCCAGGATGCGCTCGTGCAGCCAGGTCAACTCGCGGCCCGGGTCGGTACCCAGGCGTTCCTGCAGAGTGCGTCTGGCGCGCTGATAGAGAGCCAGGGCTTCGGACTGGCGGCCGGCGCCGTACATGGCGGCCATCAGACGGGCGGTGAGCACCTGATCCGTGTCGTGGAGGGCAGCCAAGGGCGAGAGTTCGGGGATCACGTCTGAGAACCGGCCGAGCCGGAGGCTGATGGTGGCCCGGGTGATGGCGGCCCAGAGATGGGTGGCGTGCATGTCGGCGCGGGCGCCTTGTGCCCACTCGCCGCGAAGGCCGGCCAGTGGGTCTCCTTGCCAGAGCGCTTCGGCTGCGGTCATCAGCGCGATGGCCTGCTCGTCTTCGCCCTGGTCTGCGTAGGCGCGAGCTTGGTTGGCGAGTCGGCGGAACCGGTGGTAGTCCACCTGATGCGGATCGCTTTCGAGGACATAGGCGTGGCCATGGCTGCCGATCGAGACGGTAGGCGTGGCGGGTCCTTCGGTCTCGGAACCGGTTCGGAGGGCGCGCCGGAGCTTCGAGATCAGCGGATAGAGGCTCGCAGCCGGGTCGGTGGGCAGTTGGTCGGCCCAGAGCCGGTCTGCAAGCGTGTCGAGGGAGAGTGGCCGCCCGATGTCGACGGCCAGTGCAGCGAGCAGGCAGCGGAGCTTCTCTGGGCCGAGCTTGCTGCGGTTCCCCGCCACCACCATGTCGACCGTGCCGAGCAGTCGCAGCTCTACCAAGGATCTCTCCCATCGGTCGGGCACCACCCCGCACCGCACATAGCAGAGATGTAGGCGGGGTAGAGAACACTCCACCATGCCTCGCTGGTTGTGCAAAGTATCTGGCGATAATCGATTGAACGGAGCATAAAAAGACGGAAGTTGATCGATTGGAGAGCGACTGGAGGTAGGGCATTCATGGGCCCCTTGACGATCGACATCATGCGGCAGGCGCTCGCACGGGTTGGTCCGGCCGAGCGCTCCAGGCTGGGGTGGATCATCGGTGTGGCCGAGCAGTCGGTGAACCAGGATGATGAGCTGGCCGAGCTGGCGGTGCGTCAGGCTGCTGCGGACACCAGGACGGCGCAGGCCGTGTGGGTGTGGCTCGAGGCATCGACGAGTGTCCGGGTGGACAACGCGATCAGCGGATCCGCTCAGGTCTCGGGGAACGTTCTGCAGGTTGGGGAGGTGCGCGGCGATGTGCATCTGTATGCGCCGGCCGCGTCATCGATCCCGGTGCCACGCCAACTTCCGCCACCACCAGCACAGTTCACTGGCCGACTGGCTGAGCTGGACGCGCTGGACCAGTTGGGAGCCGAGAGTCGGGTGCTGGTGGTGAACGGCCCGGCCGGGGTGGGAAAGACGGCGCTGCTGCTGTCGTGGCTGCATAGTCGCACTGAGAGGTTTCCGGACGGTCAACTCCATGCCGATCTGCGTGGTCACGGCCCCGAGGGCCCCGCCTCGGCCCTGGAGACGCTCGGCGGGTTGCTGCGAGCCTTCGGGGTCGACCGGATTCCGGGGGAAGCCGCTGAGGCCGCTGCGCTCTGGCGCTCGGTGACGGCCGGTAGGCGCATCCTGCTGATGCTCGACAACGCTGTGACCGCCGCCCAGGTGCGCCCATTGCTGCCCGGGACAGCGGACGCGTCAGTCGTGGTGGCAAGCAGAAACAGGCTTACTGGACTGGGAGTTGACGGCGCAGCGTTTCTCCCGGTCGGCCTGCTCGACGAGGTGGCCGCAGCCGGGCTGCTGGAGCGGCGGATCGGCCATCGGCGGGCCCAGGCCGAGCCGGCAGCGGTGGGCCAGGTGGTGGCCCGCTGCGCGGGGCTGGCCCTCGCGGTGTCCCTGGTGGCGGCGCGGCTCGCGGCGCGCCCGCAACTGACCGTGGCAGCCGCGGCAGCCGCACTCGACCGGGAGAACGGACGGCTGGCCGCGCTCCGGCTGGACGGTGAACCTGCCGTGCAGAGCGCCCTGGATGCCTCGTGCGCCAGCCTGGCAGTCGCACCGGCCCGGCTCTACCGGCGCCTCGGAGTGCTGCCGTTCGGCGAGTTCGGCGCCGATGACGCAGCCGCGCTGACCAACGAACCTCCGCTGGTGGCAGAGGAGCTGCTCGACGCGCTGGTCGAAGCCAACCTGGTGGAGGAGCTGGGAGCCGACCGGTACCGCTTCCACGACCTGGTGCGCCTGCATGCCGCGTTGCTGGCACGCGCGCAGGAGTCGGCGGCCGATGCCGAGGCCGCCCTGCGGAGAGTGGTCCAGTGGTACCTGGCCGCCGCCGGTGCCGCGGAGCGGATCCTCACGCCCAGCCACGCTGTGCCGCGTCATGACGACGGCGAGGTGCGGCAGCCCCCGCCGTTCGCCCCGGACGACCAAGCGGCTGCGCTGGCCTGGCTGGACCGGACGCGCACCCAGCTCGCGGCGCTGGTGCGAACGGCCGTGGCCCAGCACTGGGATCAGCTGGCCTGGCAACTCGTCGACGCCATGCACCCGCTCTTCCTGCGCCTGCGCGCCCCGGAACTCGGCGACGAGCTGCACCGCCTGGGCTTGGCCGCGGCCCGGCGGGACGGCGAACCAGCCGCCGTGGCACGGATGCTGACCGATGGCGCGCGCCGCCTCGACAACCTCGGCAAGCCTGCGGAGTCCGGCGCCTGGTACCAGCAGGCCTATGAACTCGCCTGCGACGAAGGCGGTTTGAAGGAACAGGCCCAGGCCCTGCACGGACTCGGCCGCAGCCACCGCTCGGCCGAGCGGTTGACCCAAGCGGAGGCGTGCTTCCGGGAGGCGCTGCGCCTGCGCGAGGCCATCGGCTACCGGCGTGGCGCCGAACTGACTCGGCTGCTGCTGGCGGAGGTGGCGATGGCCAGGGGGCGACCGGAGTCGGCGGTCCCCGAACTGGAGTCGGCCCACCGCACCTTGATGGCGCTGGAGGATCCATACGAGGCCGCCAGGGCGCTGGCCTTCCTGGGGCAGGCGCGGACCGCACTGGGCCGGTTCGACGCGGCGGCGCAGGCGCTCGAGGAGGCCGCCGGGCTCTTCCGGGGGGCGGGGTCAGCGTACTGGGAGGCCCGAGTCCTGGAGCTGTCAGGCCAGTTGGCCGAGGCGAAGGACAACCCGGAGCAGGCGCTGGCCTGCTACCGGGAGTCCCTCGCCCGCTATCAGCAGGTGGGCGCGGCCGACCGCGATCGTCTCAGCGAGGCGGTGCGGCGGCTGGCCGAGTCTGAGGGCTGAGCCGAGCCGCCTCGGCGGCCTGGCGTGATGAACGAGACCGAGGTCAGCGCGTCGGGCACGACTCGCGCCACCAGGCAGGCGTGCAGCAGTGAACCGAGCACTGCGGCCGGCACACCCGTGCTGCCGGGAGTCGGCAGCCAGCGCTGCGGCCGGCCGCGGCACCAGCTGAGCAGGCTGCCGTCCAGCTGGGGGAGGACCAGCACCAGGCAGCCCGGGTAGCGGTCGGCCAGCTCCTCGGGCCGCCGAGTGCAGGCGGTTTCGCTGAAGAGCACGTCGGCGAGGTCCGGTCGGGGGCCCGAGATTTCGGCGGCCAGGTGCTCGTCGGCTCGGCGCGAGACGGTGGAGCCACCGCGCACCGTCAGATGGGCGAGCAGCCCGTCCGGCCCGATCCCATCCAGCACGACCAGCAGGCCGGTCTCATCGGAACCGAGCAAGGCGTTCACCTGATGCATCATCGGATTCCCTTCGGGGCGCTCAGCGGTTCGGGCAACGGAAGCGGTTCGGTCCCGGGGTGATGCGCCGGCTCGCCCAACTCCAGGATCCGGTAGAGCAGTCGGCGCATGTTCGAGTTGAAGGCGCCTGGCTCGGAGGAGATCCGGTCGGCGATCGCCCGGTACCGCTCCGGCCGGTACTGCTCGGCGGCGTAGTCGAGTTGCTGGTCAAGGCGCAGGATGAGCGACAGCGCCGGTGCGGTGCGGGCGAGTTGGGCCCCGGGCGAGTCGCGGTTGACGGAGCGGAACGGGTACTGCGCGATCAGGATGGGCGCGCCGGTCATGCTCCCGTAGAGGGTGACCGAGCCGTGGTCGCCGATGATGAAGTCGGCGGCGATCAGCGCCGGCCGCCAGTCGCACTGCGGGGGCAGCAGGGTGAGACGGTCGCCACCGGCTGCGGCCAGCCACGCTCTGACTTGCCAACTTCCGTGTCCGGCATGGACGTTCGGGTGCACCAGCAGGGCCAACCGATACCGCTCGGCCGGCAGTTCGGTGAGCAGTCGCGGCAGCAGTGCGTCGAGCCGGTGGAACGCCGACCCCAGACCCCAGGTGGACGAGACCAGCACGAACCGCTCACCGTCCCGCAGCCCGAGCGCCTGCCGGTAGGCGGCCCGCTGCCCCAGCCCCAGGGCGATCCGGTCATAACTGGCGTCCCCCACCACCTCGGTGATCGGCAGCGCTTCGGGGCAGAGCTGGGCGAGGGCGTCGTGCTCCTCCCGGTGCGCGACGGCGAAGGCGCGCGGGACGACCCGGCCCTGCCAGGTCAGGTAGCGGCGACCGAGGCCGCCGACGGTGCGAGTGGCGGTGTCCTGCGGCCGGGACAGCTTGATGTGGCCCGCCCCGTGGGGGAGGCGGACGACCGGGCCGTGCAGTTGCTCCATCCCCTGGGAGCCGGCGGTCAGGATCAGGTCGAACCCGGTGCGGCAGGCCTGCTCCCAAGGCAGTACCAAGCCGGCGAGTTCGGTGAGGACGCTCTCCACCCCGCTGTTGAACGCGTGCGGGGCGACCGTGAAGACCACGCTGACCCGCAGGTCGGCGCGGAACAGGTGGAGCAGATCCTGCAGCCGCCGCCCGTAGACCAGGGTGTGGATGACGACCAGGACCTTCTTGCAGTCGGGCAGGGTGCTCCACTGCCCGGGATCACGTTGAACCGGACCGGATCGCTGTTCAACCGGACCGGATTGCCGCTGAGTCGATGACATGACCAATCCCCCTTGGCACATCGAGTGGGCCGCGCTGCTGCGGCCGATGCCAGGTTTGCCGGGGAGCCTGGTGGAAGCCGTGTCGGACCCTTGTCGAATCCTTGCCGCGCAGGCGGTGGTGCGGGAGCCGACCAGCGTGCGAAGGCGCGCGGCCGTGGCGGGGGAGGGCGCTCACCCGGCCGGGGACTCAGCCGCCTGTGCCCGCAGGCGCTTCAGCAGGGCGACGTCGGCCGGGTGGCCGAAACCGGGGGCGGCGGAGCGGTCGGGGGTTTCGAGGATGAAGGGGACGCCGGCGGTGGCGGGGTGGGCGAGGAGGTCGCGGAAGGCGGCGGCGCCGATGTGGCCGTCGTCGATGTTGGCGTGCCGGTCCTTGCGGGCGCCCGCGACGTCCTTGGAGTCGTTGGCGTGGATCAGGCGCAGGCGGCCGGGGCCGGCGGCGTCGGTGAGGGCGTCGAGGGCGGCGGCGACGCCACCGGGGCGGCGAGGTCGTGGCCGGCGGCGAAGGCGTGGCAGGTGTCGAGGCAGACGCCGACCCGGGGGTGCCGGTCCAGGGCGTCCAGGTACTCGGCGAGCTCCTCCAGCCGGGAGCAGAGCGACGCGCCCTGCCCGGCGGTGGGCTCCAGCAGCAGCCACGGCGCGCCGTCGCCCAGCGCGTCAAGTTCGTCGAGCAGCGGCCGCAGATCGGCGCGGACCTGGGCCATTGCGGCCGCCCGCCGGTCGGCGCCGATCGAGGAGCCGGTGTGCACCACCACGCCGAGGGCGCCGATGGCGTGGCCGCGCAGCAGGGAGTGGCGCAGCGAGGCGGTGGACCGCTCGCGGGTGGCGGCGCTGTCCGAGCCGAAGTTGATCAGGTAGGGCGCGTGGACGTAGGCGGGGATGCCCTGCTCGGCACAGGCGGCGCGGAACGCCTCGTCGTGGGCGGGGTTGCCGGCCGGGGTGGCCCAGCCGCGCGGGTTGGCCACGAAGACCTGTACCGCCTCGCCGCCGATCCGCTCGTTGTAGGCGAGGCCGGTGCCGACCAGGCCGCGCCCGGCCACCGGCACATGGGCGCCGATCGGGTTGCGGAGCGGGGGGAGAGCTGCGGCGTTCACCCACCGAGGGTGCCACATGCGGACGAGGCCGCCCCCACGCGGGTGGGGACGGCCTCGTAGCTGGAGCGATCGGCGAGCGTCAGCTCACGGTGTAGCTGTACGGGAGCGCCGCGAGGACGGAACCCGTGGTGCCCATGGTGTTGTTCGCGACCGCAGCACCGGCCGGGCCGGACACCAGGTACAGCACGCCGTGCACGACGCTGCCCTTCTTGCCCTGCGGGGTGATGGTGAGCTGCAGGTTGCCGCTGGCGCCGGGCTGCAGGACCACCGGGGTGACCGCGGGAGCGGAGGCGTTGTAGGCGGCCGCGTACGGGTCACCGGTGCTGGAGGTCAGCGCCGGGTCGAACGCCAGGGTGTGCGCCGAGGCGGTCAGGTTGGAGCTGCCGGCCGGGGCGCCGGCCGCCGGGAACGGGCCGATCTGCTGGACGTAGGTGCCCCAGATGCCGGGGACGATCGGCTGCGCCGAGCTGCCGGAGTCCTTGACCACGGAGACGGTGGAGCCGTCCTGGGCCTTCTTCAGGTCACCGAACAGGTCGGGCGAGCCGGTCGGGCCGCTGAGCTCGAGCTGGGCCGGGGTGGTGGAGCCCGCCACGCCGGTCAGCGCGTCGGTACCCGGCGGGACCATGAAGCCCGGAACCGTGGAGCTGGCGGTGAGCGGCAGCGACACGGTGGCCGGGCCGCCGAGCGGCACCAGCGGGACGTTCACCCGGTTGTTGAGCCGCGGGTCGGCCTGCACCTGCTGCACGGCAGCGGTGTTGTTGGTGTAGTTGACCGTCACCTGGACCGGCTTGCCGGCCGGCAGCTTGGTGCCCGCCGAGTTCGGCAGGCCGGGCGCGCCGGCCTTGTCCTGGTCGAGGCCGACGGTGCCGGTGAAGGGCTGGCTCAGCTCGGCACCGGAGACCGGGTTGAAGATGTTCAGCACGAACCGCCAGCGGCCGGCGGCCGGGTTGACGGTGGTGGCCGAAACCCCGGCGGTGGTGCTGGAGATGTTGCCCTTGGCGTCGAAGACCGCGTTGGACTCGGCGTCGATCGGGGTGCCGTTCGGGCTGATCAGTACGCCCTGCATGACCAGCTTCGGGTCCTTGGCGACCGTCAGGCCGACCCGCAGGTCCTGGTGGCCCTTCGGCACGTCGAAGGCCCAGGCGAAGCTCTGTGCGGGCGAGCCGGCGCGGGCGTTGCCACCGGTGATGTTGCCGGTGAAGGTGCCCGTGTTGCCGTTCAGCGGCACCAGGCTGCGCAGCACCACCGGGACGCTGGTGGTGGTGCCGTTGGAGTTGGAGAGCACGACCGACTCGGTGGCGTCACCGCCGGCCGGCGGGGTGGTCAGCTGCACCTTGAGGGTCTTGGACTGACCCGGCTTCAGGTCGGTGACCTGCGGGCTCACCGAGCCGGCCGGAACGGCCTTCTGGGTGGCGGTGTCCAGCAGCACCGGGCCGGTGAAGCCCGCGGTGCCGGCGGGGGTGTAGAGCACGGCGGTCCACTTGCCGGCCGCCGGGTGCGGGACGTCCACGATGCCGAAGTTGGCCGAGACCGGGCCGCCCTGCGGACGGGTGTTGGTCTCGAAGCGGCCGGACGGGTCCAGCAGGGTCATCCGGACCACGGGGGTCACGGTGGCGCTGCCGTTCTTCTGCGCGGCGCCCTGCCAGGCGATCGACGCGGCCAGCCGGTCGGCGGAGGCCGGGACGTCGAAGGTCACCTTGTGCGCGACCCACGGCGCGCCGTTGGTGGCGTAGGGGAACTGCGGGTCGGTGCTGGAGTTGATCTGCACCGTCTGCTGGGCGTCGCCGAGCGGGGCGAAGGTGCGGGTGCTCGCGGCCACCGTCTGCGGCTTGGAGCTGGTGTTGACCACGGTGACGTCGGCGGTGCGGGTGCTGCCCGGCTGGCCGCTGTCGTCGATCTGACCGGTGGTCACGGCGACGGTGCTGCTCTTCTGGTCACCGGCCGGGGCCTGGTAGCCGCGGGCGGCCTCGACGGCGGCCCGGACGTTCAGCAGACCCGCGCCCTGCTCCTCGGCCGGCAGGCCCAGGTCACCGGCGGTGCCGGTGAGGAGCTTCTTGACCAGCGCGGGCGCCGGGGAGGCGCCGTTGTGGCTGTCCCGGTAGGCCTGGATGACGTCGGCGGCGGCGCCGGCGGTCAGCGGGGCGGCCTGGCTGGTACCGCCGAACGGCTGGATCGGGCTGCCCTTGCCGTTGAAGTCGGTGCACTCGGTGTAGATCGAGACGTCGGCCGAGCAGAGCGCCCAGTCCGACTCACCGGGGGCGACCAGGTCGACGGTGCGCCCGGCCTGGGTGACACCGCCGGACGAGAGCGCCGAGATCCGGTTGTTGGCCCAGGTCCCGTTGGAGAACTGGAAGGCCGCGTAACCGGTCTGGGCGTAGTTCTGGTTGTCCGTCGACGCGCCCGTGGAGATCACGTTGGGGTCGGTCGACGGAGTGCCGACGGTGCCGTTGATGCCCGCGTCGCCGCTGGAGACGGTGACGGTGACACCGGCCTTGACCGCCATGTCGTTGAAGAGCGAGATGGTGTCGTGGGCACCGCTGTCCGGCGTCACGTTGCTGCCGAACGACTCGTTGAGCACGTCGACGTGCGCGACCGTGACCGCGTAGTCGATGGACTGCAGGATCGCCGAGTTCGGGAAGGTCTCGCCACCGGCCTTGAGCGCGACCAGCGAGGCGCCCGGCGAGATGCCCTCGATCCGGATGTTGCAGCCGGCGGGCAGCGGGTGGCTGGCGTTGACGAACTTCGACACGTCGTAGCTCTGCCGACCCTGGGCGACCATCGCGGAGGCGTCCCCGAACGCCTCGGCGTCACCGGCGGGGGCGAAGAAGCCCTGGCCGGAGAAGTCCTGGTAGTCGGTGATGACGTGCGAGCCGTCCGGCCGGATGAAGTCCGGGTTGTTGGGGTCCAGGCCGTCCGCGATGTAGGCGACCTTGACGCCGGTGCCGTCCGCGATCTCGTGCGCACCGGGAGCACCCGCGGTGGACTCGGTGTGCGTCGAGTAGAGCGCCTCGGGCTCCAGCAGCGGCTTGCCGGGGTCGCTGGGGCAGACCGCGTTGGGGTCCTGGGGGTCGCCCTTGGCGACCGACGGGGCGGTGGCGGTCTTGGGGCCTGTGTGGTGCCCTTGCCGGTGCCGGGCTTGGCCGGGGCCGGCGGGGTGACCCGCACGGTCTCGTCGGCGATCACCTGGGCGACGGCCGGGTCGGCCTCCAGCGCGGCGCGCAGCGCCGGGCTGACGGTCGCCGAGAAGGCGTTGCCGACCACGAAGCTCTTGATGTTGGTGCCGCCGCCGGCGCGGACCTTGGCCAGCAGCGGAGCCTGCGCCTGGTTCGCCTCCTTCTTGCGGGCGTCCAGGTGGCCGGCATCGGCCGGGCTGTTGGTGAGCTGGTCCTTGAGAATCACGATCACCGGGGCCGGGGCACCGCTCTCCGAGGTCGCCTGGGCGGCGTTCGGGGCGGGGGTGGCCGGAGCGCCGTTGGCGCTGGTCCCGAAGGCCAGCACGAGCGAGGCGGCGGTGAGGGTGACGGCTGCGAGCTGCGGTTTGCGCCAGCCGATCATGAACGTCCTTTCGTCTGATAAGACGTCAGGAGAGGGTCGTCCAAGTGCGCGTGCGAGGGTCGGACGCACGCGTGCCTCTGGAACGCCTGTCCCGACAAGCTCACGCATTCCATCGTGTCCACGCCCTTTCAGACAAGGGGCTGCCTCAGAAGGAACTGTACCGAGAGCGGAGTTGACTATCCGATAGACGGACAATTGCAGATCAGAGGGGGTGTCGGGATCCCGGCACGCCGTGAGCTTTTGATGAAGATCACGGGATAACCGTTTGGCTGTCCGGAAATATGCCTGACATGGACCTCGGGATGAACCACCGACACGGCAACACCGTCGCGGATGCCCTGCGCCGCTCCGCCGCCCGCACCCCCGACCGCCGGGCGCTGCACTTCACTGCCCAAGCAAGCGGCACTTCCCAAGCGGCTCCCGCCGTCGACCGCAGCTGGACCTACCGCGAGCTCGACCACGCCGTCACCCGGGCCGCCGCCCACCTGCTCGCCCGCGGCCTGCGCCCCGGCGACCGGGTGGCCGCCCTCGGCCGCAACTCCGACGCCTACCTGCTGCTCTTCCTCGCCTGCGCCCGGGTCGGCCTGGTCCACGTGCCGGTGAACTACAACGCGACGGCCGCCGAGCTGCGCTACTTCACCGAGCAGTCCGGCAGCGCCGCGCTGCTGTACGACGACGAGTACGCCGACCTGGTCGCCGCCCTGCCCGCAGGCGGCCCGCTGCGCCACCGGGCCACCATGACCGAACTGCTGACCGTGGCTCAGGACGGGCCGGTCCCCGTGCTCCTCACCTTCGCCCCCGACCACGACCTGGTCCAGCTGCTCTACACCTCCGGCACCACCGCCGCCCCCAAGGGCGCCATGATGACCCACCGGGCGCTGCTCCACGAGTACCTCTCCGCGATCACCGCCCTGGACCTGCGGGAGACCGACCGCCTTCTGCACGCCCTGCCGCTCTACCACTCGGCGCAGCTGCACGTCTTCCTGCTGCCCGGCCTGATGCTCGGCTGCGAGAACCGGCTGATCCAGGCACCCGACCCGGCCACCGTGCTGCGTCTGCTCACCACCGAGCGGCTCACCTCGTTCTTCGCCCCACCGACCGTCTGGGCGGCGCTCACCGCCCACCCCGACTTCGCCGCCGCCGACCTGGGCCACCTGGAGAAGGCCTACTACGGCGCCTCGGTGATGCCCGCCCCGGTGCTGGAGCGGCTGCGCACCGCACTGCCCGGCACCGGCTTCTACAACGCCTTCGGGCAGTCCGAGGTCGGCCCGCTGGCCACCGTGCTGCGCCCCGAGGAGCACGACGCGCGGCCCACCTCGGCCGGCCGCACCGTGCTCTTCGTCGAGGCCCGGGTGGTCCGCCCCGACGGCCGGCCGGCGGGGCCGGGCGAGATCGGCGAAATCCAGTACCGCTCACCGCAGTTGTGCACCGGCTACTGGGACAAGCCGGAGGAGACGGCGGCCGCCTTCGACGCCGACTGGTTCCGCTCCGGCGACCTGGTCCGGCGCGATGCCGAGGGCTACGTGCAGGTCGTGGACCGCCTCAAGGACGTGATCAACACCGGCGGAGTGCTGGTCTCCTCCCGCGAGGTCGAGGACGTGCTCTACGCGCACCCGGCGGTGGCCGAGGCGGCCGTGGTCGGCGTCCCGCACCCGAAGTGGATCGAGGCGGTGACGGCCGTGGTGGTGGCCCGGACCCCGGTCGCCGAAGGGGAGTTGATCGACTGGGCCCGGGAGCGGTTGCCCGCCCACAAGACGCCCAAGGCCGTGCACTTCGCCGACGGGCTGCCCAAGAACGCCTCCGGCAAGGTGCTCAAGCGGGAGCTGCGGGAGCAACTTACCGGCTCCCAGCAGCCGTTCTAGTCAGCCCCCAGCGGCAGCTCCAGCTCGAACCAGACCACCTTGCCGTCCCGGGTGCCGCGGCTGCCCCAGCGGTGCGCCAGCTCGTTCACCAGGTGCATGCCGCGCCCGCCCTCGTCGTCCTCCAGGGCCCGGCGCATCCGGGGCGCGTGGCCGTCCACGTCGGACACCTCCACGGTCAGCACCTGGTGGCGGAAGAGCCGCAGCTCGGTGGGGGCGCCGGCGTGCACCAGGGCGTTGGTGATCAGCTCGCTGGTCAGCAGCTCGGTCTGGTCGATCAGCGCGGCCAGCCCCCAGTCGGTGAGCACCCGGCGGGCGAACCGCCGGGCGTGGCCCACCTGGGCGTGGTCGTCGCGCAGCGACAGGGTGGCGATCCGGTCCGGGCCGATCACCCGGGCCCGAGCCATGATCACCGCGATGTCGTCCTCCCGGTCGCCGGTGACCAGCGCCGCCAGCACCGCGTCGCAGGAGCGCTCCAGCCCGCCGTGCTGCTGCGCCACGATGCGCCGCAGCAGCTCCAGGCCCTCGTCCAGGTCGCGGTCCCGGCGCTCGATCAGGCCGTCGGTGCAGAGCACCAGCAGGCCGTCCGGCGGCAGCCTGAACTCCATGCTCTCGAACGGCACCCCGCCCACCCCGAGCGGAGCGCCCGTCGGCAGGTCGAGCAACTGGACCGAGCCGTCCAGCGCCGTGACGACCGGCGGCACATGGCCGGCGCAGGCGGCGGTGCAGATCCGGTCCACCGGGTCGAGCACCACGCAGACGCAGGTCGCGTACTGGCCCTCGCCGGCCCCCTCGGTGGCGGTGGCGGCCGCATCGTCGAGCCTGCGCAGCACCCGCGCCGGGTCCATGTCAAGGGTGATCAACGTCCGTGCCGCAGTGCGGAGTTGGCCCATGGTCGCGGCGGCCCGCAGGCCGTGCCCGGTGACGTCGCCGACCACCAGCGCCACCCGGCCGCAGGCCAGCGGGACCACGTCGAACCAGTCGCCGCCGACCTCGCTGAGCTGACTGGCCGGCAGGTACCGGTAGGCGACCTCCAGGCCGGGCGAGTCGTGCACCTGCTGCGGCAGCAGGCTGCGCTGCAGGGTCAGCGCGGTGTCCCGCTCCCGGCGGTAGAGGCGGGCGTTGTCGATCGCCACCGCCGCCCGGGCGACCAACTCCTCGGCCAGTGCCTGGTCGGCCGCGCCGAACGGCTCGGGGTTGTTGCGCAGCCGTATGAACTCGGCGCCGCCGAGCACCCGGCCGCGGGCCACCAGCGGGACCATCAGATACGAGTGGATCCCGGAGTCCAGGGCCGGCTGGATCCGGTCGGGGGAGGCCACGATGGTGGCCAGGTTCTCCTCGGTCACCTGGGGCACCAGGATCGAGTGCCCGGTGCGCAGGCTCTGCGCGTACAGTGCGGCCGACTGCGAGCTGCCGCCCACCGGGTCGGCGGCCCCGGTCAGGACCGCGTCGCCGTCGAGCTCGCCGACCGCCACCGCGCGCATGGTGGCCGAGCCGGACGCCGGCAGCGCCGGGGTCTCGTCGCCGAGCAGCACCGCCTCCAGCAGGTCGACGGTGACGAAGTCGGCGAACCGCCCGATCACCACCTCGACCAGCTCCTCGGCGGTGCGTGGCAGGTCCAGGGTGGTGCCGATCCGGCTGGACGCCTCGTTGAGCAGGGCCAGCCGGCCGGTCGCGGCATTGGCCTCGTCCAGGGCGCGCTGGCGGGCCTCGGCGGCCTGCTGCTCCAGGGTGTAGAGACGGGCGTTGTCGATCGCCACGGCGGCCCGGGAGGCCAGCTCGTCGCCGAGGGTGATGTCCTCGGCGGCGAACGACTCGCGCTCACCGCGCCGGGAGTAGACCACGATGCCGAGCACCGTGCCGCGGGCCACCAGCGGGGTGATCCGCACCGAGCGGGAGCGCCGGCCGAGGAAGTCGCGCAGCTGCTCCTGGCTGAAGCCGGTGGCCAGCGGCGGCAGGTCCCAGGAGGGCACCACCACGGTGCGGCCGCCGGTCATCGCCCGGGCGTACGGGGAGGTGGGATCGACCTCGTAGACCGCGTCGATCGGCAGGCCCTCCTTCGGGTAGTCCGAGACGGAGGAGGCCAGCGCCAGCCGGCGCACCCGCACCCCGCCGCCGGGCGGTGCGGGCTCGGCGCCGACCAGCGGGTCCAGCACGAACACCCCGCTCAGGTCCGCCACCCGGGGCACCATCGCGTCGGCCAACTCCCGTGCGGTGGTGCGCAGATCGAGGGTGGTGCCGATGGAGGTGGTGGCGTCCACCAGCAGGGCCAGCCGCTCCTGGGCCCGGGCTGCCCGCGACTCGGCCTGGTAGCGGTCGGTGACGTCGACGATGGTGGAGCTGACCCCGTGCACCTTGCCCGGCGGGTCCTCCAGCCGGAAGTAGGAGGCCGACCAGGCGTGTTCATGGGTCGGGTCACCCGGGGTGATGCCGTGCGAGCGGGCGTCCAGCACCACGTCGCCGGTGTCCAGCACATGGCGCATCACGGCTTCTATCTCGGCGGCGTTGATCCCGGGCAGCACCTCGGTGAGCCGCCGGCCCAGGTGGTCGGCCACCGACGTCCCGTTGATCCGGGCCAGCGCCTCGTTGAGCCGGACGAAGCGCAACTCGTTGTCGTAGACCGCCATGCCCACCGGAGCCTGGCTGAAGAAGCCGTCCAGGACCGCCAGATCGGCCTGGATCCGGCGCAGCGCGGTGACGTCGGAGGCCACCGCGAGCACCAGCGGCTCGCCATCGGGGCCGGTCACCGGGTGGGTGCGGAACTCCAGGTTGACGAAGTGGCCGGCCCGGTGGAGCACCGGGAAGACGCCGGACCACGGCCGCCCGGCCAGGATCTCCTGGAACAGCGCCAGCACCTCGGGGCGCTGCTCGTCGGTGGCCAGCAACCGGGCGGCGGGCTGGCCGACGGCCTCGGCGGCGGTGTGGCCGAGCAGCGCCTCGGCGTCCTCGCTCCAGTGCAGGATCCGCCCGTCCTGCCGGATCAGCGCGGTGGCGATCGGCACCATCTGCAGGCCCCCGGCACGAGCCGGGGCGCCGTCCGCCGCATCGCGGCGGCCGTCGTTGCCGCTCTCCTGCCCGACTGCGTCCATGGTTGCCGCCGTTCGAAGGGGCCTCCCGGGTTGGCCACCCCATTTTCCCACCGGTGGGGCGGGCGGGGCATGGGCGGACGGCGGTGGCAGGCTGGGCCGCATGGAGACCGGGATGAACTTCGAACTGGGTACCGACGGCCCGCGCACCCTGCTGGTGGCGCTGGACGGCTCGGTCACCTCGATGCGCGCCGGGGCCTATGCGGCGGGGCTGGCCCGCCGGCAGGGCAGCAGGCTGATCGCGGTGTACGTGCAGACCGTCGGGGCGCTGGCCGGGATGAGTGCGCTCGCCGTGCAGGCGGCCCGCGAGGGGGCCGAGGCGACCGCCGCCGAGCTGCGGGAGCTGGCGGAGCGGCAGGCCCGGGAGCGCGGCGTCGGGCTCACCTTCGTGACCCGTACCGGCGATCCGTTCACCGAGATCGCCGCACTGGCCGACGCGGAGCGGGCGGACGGTGTGCTGGTCGGGGCCTCGGAGCACCTCGGGCACCGGCTGGTCGGCTCGCTGGCGGTGCGGCTGGTGCGGGCCGGGCGCTGGCCGGTCACGGTGGTGCCGTAGAGCCGGCAGCCCAATGGCCGGCAGTGGGCTGCCGGACCCAGGCGCGGAATAGGCCGTTCGGGCAGCTAGTTGTATAGTGCATCTTAAAGGTTGCACTTAACACCTTTTGGCTCAGCCGTATCGGTTGCAATAGCCAACTAAGCCTCCGAAGGGACGCGCCTGGCATGACCGCCTCCACCCGGCACCCACTCACCCACCTCGTCAGCCACCTGCTCACCCCGCTGCTGATGTGCCTGGGCATGGCGCTCGCCTACCAGGGCGCCTTCCACCAGCCCGCACCGCACCACCTCAAGGTCGCCGTGGTCGGCAGCAGCCCGCAGTCCCAGGCGCTGGCCGCCGGGATCCAGCAGAAGGCGGGCAGCGCGCTGGACATCAGCACCGTGCCGGACCGGGCGGCGGGCGCCCATCAGATCGAGCAGCGGCAGCTGGTCGGCGCTTTCGTGCCGGACCCCAGGAATCCCGAACTGCTGGTCGCCACGGCCAACTCGGACTCCTCCAAGACCGCCGTCCAGGAGGTGTTCACGCAGGTCGCCGACGCCCAGGGGGTGCCGATGAAGACCACCGACCTGGTGCCGACCTCCAGCGGCGACCCGACCGGGCAGGGCATCTTCTTCCTGCTGGTGGCGCTGAGCGTCGGTGCCTACGGCAGCGTCGCGGTGATCGGGGCGGCAGGGGCCGCGCTGTCGATGCGCGGCCGGGCGCTGGTCGGCCTGGCCGTCTCGCTGGCGGTCAGCGTGATCGGGATCGTCGTCGCCGGGCCGGTCTACCACATCGTGGACCACCACCAGGTGGCGGTCTGGGCGCTCGCCTGGCTCTACTCGGCCGGCATCGTCATGATCGGCACCGGGCTGCACAGCTTCCTGAAGCGCTGGACCACGCTGACCCTGATGGTGCTCTTCGTGATGCTCAACTTCACCAGCTCCGGCGGGGTGTTCCAGCCCGCGCTGCAGCCCGGCCTGTTCGGCTGGCTGCACCGCTTCTACGACGGCGCCGGGTTCGTCGAGGGCACCCGGTCGATCCTCTACTTCGACGGCGGCGTCGGCCTCGGCGGGCGGGTGCTCTCGCTGGCGCTCTGGCTGGTGGCCGGCCTGGCGCTGGTGGCCGCCGGCGGCTGGTACGAGCGGCGGGCGCGGCTCGCGGCGCAGCGGGCCGCGGCTCGGCCGGCCCTGGCGGTGGTCGACGGGGCCGAGGAGGAGATGGAGGAGGCGGTCGGCGTCTGAGACGACCGCGCCCGGCCGTCGAGCCGGGTGCCGGCGGGTGGCCGGCCCGGTGCCTGAGCCGCCGGGACGGTCACCCGCCGGCACCCGGCAGCGGCAGCAGATGGCGGGAGCCCAGGTGCCCCACCCAATGCCGGTGGCACTCCGGGCAGGCGGCGCCGCCGCCCGTCGAGTACGGGGAGGCAGCCGGGATGCCGGCTTTGGAGAAGGCCTCCCAGTCAGCCCCGTCCTCGTCGCGGTAGTGCATGACGTCGTAGTCGGCGGCCCACTGGTGCCAGCAGTGTCCGCAGGTGAACTCGACGTGTTCCACAGCCAGTTCGGTGATCATGGCGGTGCTCCTAGGGCCCGGGGCGGCCGCGGTGCGGGCCAACGGTGCGGAACGTCCCGTACCGGTCATGAAACTCCCATCCCCGGTCCGAGGCAAGGCCTGGCCGGGCGCCCGGCGACGGCGTACAGTGCGGCGATCGCGCCCCGCGGCGCTGACAGCGAGTCACCTGCTGAACTAGGATGAACAGCATCGATCACTGCGTCCGCGCGTGCTGAAGTGGTGCGGGGGCGGCCCTGGAGGTGAGGGATGTCGGAGTCCGAGGCGCGGGGAACGACGCTGGCCGAGAAGATCGACGGCCTGTTCCGGGTGGTGCGTCGTCCCAACCGTGAGCAGTACAGCCACGAGGAGGTCGCCAAGGCCTGCCGGGAGGCCACCGGCGAGACCTTCTCCGCCACCTACCTGTGGCAGCTGCGCACCGGCCGGCGGGACAACCCGACCAAGCGCCACCTGGAGGCGCTGGCCCAGTTCTTCCAGGTCCCGGTGGCCTACTTCTTCGACGACGAGCAGGGCGCGGCCATCGCCCAGGAGCTGGAACTGCTCGGCGCGCTGCGCGACGCCGGGGTGCGCAGCGTGGCACTGCGTGCCGTCAACCTCTCGCCGGAGGGGGTGGGCACCATCAGCGACCTGATCGACGTGATCGCCCGTCGGGAGGGCTCGGGCGGCGGCAAGTAGCGCGACCGGGGCGGGGGAGGGACTGCGGTGCGGTTCGGGGTGGACTTGGTGCGCTTGCGGCAGCGCCGCCGGCTCTGGCGGCGATGTCAACAGCGGGTGGCAGACCTGGAGTTACCCGATCCCTTCGACGCGGTGGCGTTCGTCCGGCTGCTCGCCGTCCGGCGCGGCAGGCCGATCGAGCTGATCCCGGTCACCGCGCGCCCCACCCTGCCCTGCGGACTGCTGATCACCACCGACCGGGCCGACTGCATCGTCTACCTGGCCGACACCACCCCGCTGCACCAGCAGCACATCCTGCTGCACGAGGCCGCCCACCTGCTCTGCGGCCACCACGAGAACGCCGAGGCCCGACTCGGCGCCGCCCAGGCCCTGCTGCCCAGCCTCTCCGGCGCGCTGGTCACCCGGGTGCTCGGCCGCACCGTCTACGCCGAACCGCAGGAGCAGGAGGCCGAGCTGGTCGCCTCGCTGATCCTGCACCGGGTCCAGCGCCAGGACGCCTGGCCGCCGGTGACGCCGAGCCAACTCTCCTGGACCGACTCGGTGTTCGGCCTCTCCGACGCCCCGCCGCGGCGCCATGTCTGACCCCGGCCCGGCCGACCTGGCCGCCTACCTCTCCGCCGCGGTCTTCCTGCTGCTCGCCGGCCAGTGGATCGCGGCCGCCCGCACCCAGCCCGACGAGCAGGCCAAGCGCTACGCGATCGGCTTCGCCCTCTGCATGGGCGGCGGGCTGGTCGCGCGTGCCCCCGCCACCCTGACCGCCCTCGGCCGGCTCGGCGGTGGCCCGTATCCGGGGGCACTGGCCGGCGACCTCCTCAAGACCGCCGCCGGCGGCCTCCTGGTGCTGCTCGCGCTGGCACTGCGGGTCCGGGGCGAGCCGGAGAGCCGGCTGCGGACGCGCCGCCTGATCCGCCGGCACGGCGCCGCCGCCGTCACCGTGTCGGTGCTGCTCGTGCTGCTGCTCTACGCCGCCCATCCCGCCGTGCGCGGCGACAGCCTGGTGGTCCACGGCACCGGCCGCTGGCTGCTGGCCGGCTACGACGCGGTGTTCGGCGGCTACGCGGTGTGCTGCCTGGCCGTGCTGAGCACCGTGCTGGCCCGGCAGATCCGGCGCGCCGACGCCGGGCTGCTGCGCACCGGCCTGTGGCTGATGACGGGCGCAGCCGTGGTCGGCGTGGCCTGGAGCCTGTGGACCCTCGACGACCTGATCCCGGTGCTGCTGCGCGGCCGCCAGGACAACGGCGAGGACATCCCCTCCGACGTGCTGGGCGCGATCTGCGCCGTGTTCGCGGTGAGCGGCGCCACCGTCACCGTCTGGGGCGCCACCCGCTGGGGCGCCCGGATCACCGCACCGGCCCGCTGGCTCCGGGCCCGCCGCCGCTACCGGGCGCTGGAGCCGCTCTGGTCCGCCCTGCACACCGCCGTGCCCGGCATCGCCCTGGCGCCCCGACCGGGCCGGCGGCCGCCGCTGCGGACCGCCGAGTTCGCGCTCTACCGGCGGATCATCGAGATCCGGGACGGCCAGCTCGCGCTGCGCCCGTACCTGCAGCCGCAGCTGCCCGAGTGGCTGGCGGCCGTCGAGCCCGGCGGGGAGCCGGACGGCGCGGTGCTGGAGGCGGCGGCGCTGGCGGCCGCCCTGGAGGCCCGGCGGGCGGGCCGGCCGGGCGGCGAACCGGCGGGGCCGGGCTGGGTGCCGCAGCCGGTGCCCGGCACGGTGGCCGCCGAGGCGGCCTGGCTGCTCCAGGTCGCCGCGGCCTTCGCCGGCTCGCGGCTGGTGGCCGAGGTGCGGCAGCGGGCCCGGGCGGCCTGATGGATCGTCAGTAGGTGCCGTTGAGCGTGCCGGTCGGGGGAGCGGGCGACTCGGGGTCGTCCGGGAGGTCGGGCGGCTCGGGCAGCTCGGGGCGGGCGGGAGGTCGGGCTCCTGCGGGAGCTCCGGTGGCTCGGGCAGCTCGGTGGGATGCGGTAGATCCCTGAGGTGGGGAAGGTCGGTGAGGTGGGGCAGCCGCGGGATGTCCGGCGGCTCGCCGAGCTCCGGCAGCTCCGGCGGCTCGGGCAGCTCTGGTGGCTCGGGCAGGATCGGCATGCGGGGCCTCCGCTCGGCTCGGACGGTCCGTCACATCCTGCTGTCCGGGGCCCGCTTCGGCAAGGCCCGCCCGTGATCACCGGGACGCTTGCGGCGGCGGCCCGGCGGGTTCACGCTGGTGGATGAGGTAGGAGGCACACCATGCGCAACCAATGGGATGTCGAGCTCAGCTTCGAGGAAGACGGCGTGAACACGCACTGTGACGCCCGGCTGGTCGGAACCAGGGCGCCGTCCCTGCACGGCCACGGCGACGCGGTCCGCAGCGCCGAGGACCGGCCGCTGGCCAGGATCGGCGAGGAGGTGGCCGCCTGGCGCGCGTTGGACGACCTCTCGCACAAGCTGCGGGCGCAGGCGTCGGGCGAGATCCAGGACGAGGGCCACCGGCCCGGGTACCTGGTCTACTGATCGGGCCGTGCCCGGGCATGATGACTCGGGTGCTTCATGGCCTGAGTGGCTTCGTAGCTCGCTCGAGTGGCTTCACGGCTCGGGACGAATGACGCCGGCCGCCGAGGGCCGCCCACCGGACCGCGCCGGCGGACCCGAGGCAGCGGGGTGAAGGCTGCTCGGGCCCGGGCGGGTCGGGTGGTTCGGCCCCCGACGGCCAGGGTGTCCGGTCGGGCGGTCGGCTTGTCCCTCCCACATGGGACCCGGCCCCTGTACGGGGCCGGACCGGCCGTCCGACCGTGCTCTGGTGCGGGCTCCGTCAGCGCGCCGCCTGCTGCGGGGTGAGCCAGCTGTTCTCGTCCACGCGGCGGCGGTGCGGGATGGTCGCGGTGGTCATCGCGATCTCCTCCTGAGGGTCCGGACGGTCGGGGGGCTACTTGATGTTGGGCGGCGGGCAGTACCAGTCGCCCCAGCTGGTGTCCTTGATCACGATGGGGGTGGGGCACTGGACGCTGTCCGTGCCGCCGGCCCGGGTGGTGCCGCCGTGGTGGGTGGCGGCCTGGGCGGTGGCGGTGGCGCCGGTCAGCAGCGTGCCGACGAGCAGCAGCAGCGCCAACCCGCGGCGGGAGTTCGAGGCCATGGGCCAGCTCCTGATAGTTCGAGAACGTCACACGATCGCCCGCCGGACCGGTGCCTGCGGGGCGATGTCCGGACGGCGGGACCATTGACACCCCGTCCGGATATCGACTAGTCCACCCCGCCGAGTGGCCGGTGGTCCAGAGGTGATCAATGGCAATAGCGTGCATGGCAGGTTAAGACGGGGGTCGCATACAGGGGTGAATAGTGCAGAACGGGACAGACTTCGGTCAACTACCAGTGCTTGACGAGGTGTCACTGCGGCTCTTCGACCAGGTGCTGGCCAGCGGGGGGCTCGACCGGCAGGCGGCGGCCGGCACCGCGCCGGTCGCGGGCCTGAGCCGGGTACAGCTCGACCACGCCACCGAGGTGCTGCTCGCACTGCGGTTGCTCCGTCCCGCGCCCGGGCGGCCCGACCTGCTGATACCGACCAGCCCGGAGGCCGCGGCGGCCGAGGCGGTCGGCCCGCTGGAGGCGCGGATCGCGGCGGCCAGCACCCGGGCCCAGGCCACCCGCGACCAGTTGCAGGCGCTGATGCCGAAGTACCGGTCCGCGCTGCGCGAGCGCGGCCGGCAGGCGGGCGGCGACCGGCTGCCGGACCTGCCGACCGTCTCGGCGATGCTCGGCGAGGAGTCCGCCCGCTGCCAGAAGGAGGTCTTCACCATTCAGCCGGGCGGCGGCCGGCAGCCCGGCCGGCTCGCCGAGGCCGTCAACCGGGACCTGGCGATGCTGGACCGCGGCATCCGGATGCGCACCCTCTACCAGCACTCGGCACGCAGCAACCTGGCCACCCAGGGCTACGTCGAGACCCTCACCACCGCCGGCGCCGAGTACCGCACCGCCGCCGAGCTGCCCGACCGGGCGGTGGTCTTCGACCGGGCGGTGGCCTTCCTGCCGGCGCGCGCCGAGGGCGGCTCCGGGGACGGCGCCGTGCTGGTCCGCGACCCGGACATCGTCGCCTACCTCTGCCGGGTCTTCGACCAGCTCTGGGCCACCGCCACCCCGTTCACCGGCGGATCCGAGGCGGCCTACCGTGCGGTCGGCGACGATCTGCGGCGAGCCCTGCTCGGGATGCTCGCCGAGGGTGCCAAGGACGAGGTGATCGCCCGCCGACTCGGCATGTCGCTGCGGACCTGCCGCCGGCACATCGCCGACGCGATGCTGGCGCTCGGCGCGGAGAGCCGGTTCCAGGGCGGCGTGCTGGCCGAGCGCACCGGGCTCACCGGTCCGGAGGTGGCGGACGCCTAGCGCTCCCGCGCCGGAGGTGGCGGACGCCTAGGCCTCAGTGGCCGCCCTTGGGGCGCTGGCAGCCGGTGCCGTCCGCGTAGCCGGCGTAGGCGTCCACGGAGTCGCTGCGCGGGTTCAGCTGGCCGTCCAGGCAGATCGGCGCGTGGTCGATGGTGAAATACACGTCGTCCTGACCCATCGTGCTGAGCTGCACCGTCGCCGGGGCGTAGCCGAGCGCGCTCAGCCGGGCCCGCACCGAGGCGGGGGTGATGTCCGGCTGGGTGCGCAGCGGCTCCAGGGCGGCCCGGACCTTCGCCGCCTCGGCCAGGCCCTGGCAGCGCTCGGCGCCCTGCAGCGGGAGCTGGTCCTGGAAGCGGTGGTTGTCCGCGTAATTCGGCGGCGCGTCGCCCGGGCCGTCGGTGGGCGGCGGGGTGGGGGAGCCGCTGGGGTCCACCGGCCAGGTACTCGTCGGTATGGCCGAGGGGGTGGGCGACGGTGACTCGCCGGGGCAGAGCTGCTGCGGGGTGGGGCTCGGGGTGGGGCTCGGGGAGGTGGTCGGGGAGGTGGTCGCGGGCAGGGCCTGGCTCGGATCGCCGTCGGCCCGCTGGTGCCCGCAGGCGGTCAGGGCGAGCAGGGTGGTCAGCAGAGGCAGGACGAGCCGGGTTCGGATCATGTGAAGATCCTGCCTGACATGTGGTCAGCTGCGACTGGTGGGATGGGTGTTCGAGGTGGTGTCCACGAAGAGCGCACCCAGCGCGGCCACCGCCGCGATCAGCGCGGGCATCGCGCCGCTGTGTGCGGGGTAGAGCAGCATCTCCACGCCCGCCACGACCCCGGCGACCAGTGCGGCGCCCGCCATCAGCACCCAGAGCCAGGGGTGGGTCGGCGTCTGCGGATTGGTCACCAGCCCCAACAGCCCCGAAACCAGCACGGGCAGCACCAAGTTGACGTTGGTCAGCTGGGCGCGGGTGTCCAGCGAGAGCAGCACCAGGAAGACCATCAGCAGGAGGTAGGCCCCGACCAGCAGTGACGGGGCCACCCGGGTCACCACGGTGGGCCACGCCGGGGCGCCGCCGGTCGGGGCGCCGCTGCCCCGGGTCGGACTGCTCATGCGCCCACCTCGCAGGGCTCGGCGAACGCTTCGCAGTACGCGCGCCTCTTGATGATGACCCCTCCCCCAGCCTCCGGCCGGGGGGACCCCCACCGCTCGGTCATGTGCCGCCCGCCCCTCCCTGGCGGGCGGTGCGCACACCACGCTCGGCCAGCCGGCCGCGCACCTCGACCAGGTACCGCGCAGCCTCGCCGACCGTGGTGATCGCCCCGATCCGATGCCGCACCTGCTCGTGCTGGTCCGGGTGCAGCCGGGCGTGCAGGATCGCCGCGGTCTCCACGAAGCCCCGCATCGTGGCGGTCAACGGCCGCTCGGCGACGGCGGGATCGGCCACCGCGGCCAGCCGGTCGTCGTCCATCCGGCTGTCGTCCATCTGGGGGCTCGAGTCGGCCGGGTCCGGCAGGGTGCGCGGGGCCGGGCGGGGCGCGCGGGCGGACAGCAGGTGGGTGAAGTGGTTGGCGTGCCGGTCCCGCTGGGTCAGCGGCTCCAGCCCGAACAACTGCTCCACGGTGGCCAGCAGCGAGCCGTGGTCGTACTGGGTGTGGTCGACCAGGTTGCAGTTCTGGCCCGGCACCCCCGGCGAGCGCAGATCGGGCACCCAGGGCGAGACCACCACCGCCGGCACCCGCACGCCCTGCCGGTCGAACCGGAAGCCGTGCGCGTTGTTCTCCGGGTCGATGACGTCACCGGGCGGCACCGCGGTCGGTGGCGGCACGTGGTCGTAGAAGCCGCCGTGCTCGTCATAGGTGATCACCAGCACGCTGGACTCCCAGTGCGGGGACTGCCGGATCGCCTCGTAGACCTGCTTGATCAGCGCCTCGCCGCGGGTCACGTCGTCCAGTGGGTGCTGGCTGCTGCCGCCCTGGAAGTCGGCGCCATGGGTGAGCACATGGCCGTAGGAGGGCTCGATGAAGGTGTAGGCGGCGTCATAGCGGCGGCGGCTCAGATGGCCGGCCAGGTCGGCGACGTGGTGGTAGCGGGTGAGCAGGACGGGCAGGTCCATCCCGGCCAGCGCCGAGACCTGCGGCAGCGCGTCGCCGGAGTACACCCGCCAGGGCAGGCCCTTGGCGTCCAGGGCCTCGTAGATGGTGCCGTGCTCGAAGTGGTAGCCGGCCAGCTTGGAGCCGATCGTCTCCAGCGGGTCCGGGCTGCGGTCCAGGCCCGCCGAGCTGGCCGCGTGCAGGAAGAACCGGTTGGGCCAGGTGGGGCCGGGCAGCGCGGAGAACCAGCGGTCGCAGAGCGCGAACTCCCGGGCCAGCATGGCGAGTACGGGCACCTGCCGGTCCGTGAAGCACGCCATCACGGCCCCCAGGTCGGCGGAACTGTGCTTGACGGCAGCCTCGTTGGCGTAGTTCTGGACGAAGCCGCTGAGGTCGATCGGCGGGTACTCGCCGCTGTACGTGCAGCGGTCGTCGTGCGGGCTGCCGCTGATCGGCGTACCGGCCAGCTGGAGTTGGACGTCGCAGAACTCGTGCGGCGGGTCGACCGGCAGTACGAACGGCGCGCCGAGCCTGATCCGGTAGTCCGTACCCGCGTGGCTGTTGCGCTGCTCGCCCGGGCCGTCCACGGTGGTGGCCGCACCGGTCACCGGGTCGATGCCGATGCCCGGGCGCAGCTCGCCGTCCGGGCTGACGGCCCCGGTGGCGGCGCCGAGCATGTGGTCGAACGAGCGGTTCTCCAGGACCAGGACGAAGACGTGCTGGATCCGCTCCGAGACGGTGCCTTGGAGCCGGCCGGGCAGCAGCCAGGAGGCGCCGGTCAGCGCCCAGTAGAGCAGCCAGCCGGCGAGACCGCAGGCCGCCTCCGCCAGGCGGCAGCCGAGCTCCCCGAGCCCCGCCGGGACCACCCGCAGGCCGGGCCCGGCCCGGCGCCAGTCGGCCAGCCGGTGCCGGGCGGCGACGCACCAGCCGACGCCGCCCTCGACCAGCCGGGCCCGCCACCGGTCCCGCCTGCGCAGCAGGGCGACCCGGGCGGATCCGCAGCACCGGCCGCGCTCGTTCTCCGCCACGCCCGCCCTCTTTCGCTCTTCGGATTCTGACGCCCTGTCAGCCCAGCAGCTTGAGACGAGCCGCGGCAACGGACCACGCCGGTGGCCGGGCGGCGGTGCGTCCGTTCGGCGGCTCGACCGGGCGGCCGGTGCCCCGTTCGGCGGTGCGGCGAGCGCGCCTGGCGAGCGGCGGGGCCGGTGGACGCCTACCGTGGGCCGCCACTGCCCACAGGGCCTGCCACTCCACCGGGGGTGCCATGACGCCACTCGCCGCCACCCAGCTGCGCCTTGACGCCCAGCCCGTCGACTACGCCCTGCTTGCCCTCTACTTCGCGCTGGTGCTGGGCATCGGCACCATGGCCCGCCGCTCGGTCTCCGCCAGCCTGGACTTCTTCCTGGCCGGCCGGGCGCTGCCCGCCTGGGTCACCGGCCTGGCCTTCATCTCGGCCAACCTGGGCGCCGTCGAGATCTTCGGCATGACCGCCAACGGCGCCCAGTTCGGCATCCCGACCGTGCACTACTACTGGATCGGCGCCATCCCGGCCATGGTCTTCCTCGGCCTGGTGATGATGCCCTTCTACTACGGCTCCAAGGTGCGCAGCGTGCCCGAGTTCCTGCTGCGCCGGTTCGGCCGATTCGCCCACCTGGTCAACGGATTGAGCTTCGCCCTCGCCCAGGTGCTGATCGCCGGCGTGAACCTGTACGCCCTGGCCACCGTGGTCAACCTGCTGCTGGGCTGGCCGCTCTGGGTGTCGGTGCTGGCGGCGGCGGCGATCGTGCTGGCCTACACCACGCTGGGCGGGCTCTCGGCGGCCGTCTACAACGAGGTGCTGCAGTTCTTCGTGATCGTGGCGATGCTGGTGCCGATCACCCTGGTCGGGCTGCACAGGGTCGGCGGCTGGGACGGGCTCACGCACCGGATCCGCGCCGTGAACGCCGACGCGGAGCTCCAGCTGCACTCCTGGCCGGGCACCAATCTGACCGGGATCGAGAACGCCACCCTCTCGGTGCTGGGCATCGTCTTCGGCCTCGGCTTCGTGCTCTCGTTCGGCTACTGGACCACCAACTTCGCCGAGGTGCAAAGGGCGTTGGCCGCCCAGGACATGTCGGCGGCGCGGCGCACCCCGCTGATCGGGGCCTACCCCAAGGCGCTGATCGTGCTGGTGATCGTGATCCCGGGCATGCTCGCCGCCGTGCTGTCACCGGAGTTGGCGGCGTACAAGGCGAGCGGAGGCACGTTGAACAACGGGGTCACCTACAACAACGCGATCGAGCTGCTGATCCGCGACCTGCTGCCGAGCGGGATGCTGGGGGTGGCGATCACCGGGCTGCTGGCGGCGTTCATGGCGGGCATGGCGGCCAACGTCAGCTCGTTCAACACCGTTTTCACATACGACATTTGGCAGTCCTACGTGGTGCGGGACCGCCCCGACCAGTACTACCTGCGAGTGGGGCGGCTTGCGACCGTTGCGGGCTGTGCGATCGCGGTCGGCACCGCCTTCATCGCCAGTGACTACAACAACATCATGGACTACCTCCAGACGCTCTTTTCGTTCTTCAACGCGCCGTTGTTCGCCACATTCGTTTTGGGCATGTTCTGGCGCCGCACCAGCCCGGTGGCGGGCGGGGTGGGGCTGTTGGTGGGTACGGCGTCGGCGGTGACCATCGACCAGCTGAACCGGCACCACGTGCTGCACATGTCCGGGCAGGGTCCGAGCTTCGTGGCGGCGAGCGCGGCGTTCGTGATGGACATCGCGGTGAGCGTGCCGCTCTCGCTGGCGACTCAGCCCAAGCCGGACAGTGAACTGGGCGGGCTGGTCTGGGCGTTGACGCCTCGGGTGCGGAGCAAGCCCGATGCCTGGTACCGCTCGCCGGGGCTGCTGGCGGGCGGGGTGCTGGCGCTGGCCACGGCACTGAGCATCGTCTTCTGGTGAGGGAGGCTTGGGATGTTCTTCGATCTGCGCCTGATCATCGCGTTCCTGTTCGCCTGCTACGGCGCCGTGTTGACGGCTCTGGGCGCTGCGGGCACCACGGAGGCCGACCGGGCGAAGACGGGCGGCTGGAACGTCAACCTGTGGGTGGGCCTGGCGATGCTGGGGTTCGCGGCGGTGATGGGCCTCTGGGCGGCCCTGCGCCCGATCCAGCCGCCCGATGGAGAGGGCGATGGCGAGGCGGAGTAGCGGAGGCAGCCGCAGTTCGGCCGCCACGCTGGTCACGGCCCTCCAGGAGTGGCCGTGACCAGCACGATCGACTCCCCTTCCAAGGCGTCAGTTCAAGCCGCAGACGCTGTTCACCGCCTGGAGGTCCTCAATGCCGGCTCCAAGCTGGGTAGTGGCGACCTGGGCTGCGACGACGTCCGGGTGTACCCCGTCGGTGCTGAAGTCGCTCACGCTGGAGTTCCATCCGATAAGGGTGCCGTTTCCGGCACTCTGCTGGGCATCAGCCAAGCTGTTCAGCGCGTCGGCCCGGTTCTGCAGCGCGGACTTCACCTTCGGATCGGTCGCTTCAGCGGCGGCGCCGCTCAGGCCGGTTGCCCGCTGGTGGTAGTAGGGGACGAGGTCCATCGGTGTCCGTGCATCCGTCTTGTTCTTGGGATCAACGACGCCAATTGCGCTGTTGCAGCCGGCGGGTTTGCCGGAACCGCCGTCGCCGCTGGTTGCTGCCACGGTGATGCCGGCCGCGCCGCCGGCCACGACGATGGCGGTTGCGACTGCCAGGGCGGGTTTGGCTTGGGCCAGTTTGAGCGCGTGGCGGCCGAAGCGCGCGATGCGTTGGGTGAGGTGGCCAGTGGAGGCCGGCGTGTGGCCGGTTGCGGCGGCCACGATGTTCTGGCCGGGGCCGGACGCCAGGATCGCCAGGGCGGCGGCCGCAGTGATGGCGTCGCCGTCCAGCAGTCTGCGGGTCTGTTCTCCGGTGTGGAGGTAGAACTCGACATCGGCCTGGGCTCCCGCCCGAGTAGCTGCGAGTTGGCCCAGTGTGTAGAGCTTGAGGGCTGCCTGCCGATGGCCGGTCTGGAGGGCCAGTGGTGCACTCGCGCGAACGAACCGGGACGCGGTGGCCCACTGTTGGGCGTCGTTGAGCCGGTCTGTGATGGCCAGCAACAGGTGTGGATCGGGCGGCGACAGGAGCGGCTGGGGGCCGCCCGAGGCAGCCTGGGTGGTCGATCCTGGGCGGGAGAGCGCTTCCAGGATGCCGCCTGCGGCCGTCGTGGGCGAGGCCGGGCCCCAGCCTTGGGACCGTACGGCTTCGGCGGCATCCGCGGTGATCTGGTAGCAATCACCCTGGGAGGTGACCAGGCGCCGGTCGTACAGTTCCCGATCGACCCCGCTGGTCTGCAGGTTGCCGGTGACGGGGGCGAACCAGTGCGGTGACAGGGGTGTGCCGAAGGTCTCGAGTGCGACCAGGACCTGCCGGGCGGGTTCGCTCAGTGCCACGGCGAGGATCTCGGCCTGCTCCGCTGGGCTGACGGTTGCAGGATCGGTCGGACCGGGCTGCTCGAAGGGCTCCTCGCTGGTTCTGGCGCGCCAGCCGTCGGAGCTTCGAATGAACGCGGCGTACTGGAGAAGGCGTTGCGGTAGGCCCTCGGCCATGGCGTAGGCCTGGTCGAACTGAAGGTTGCGCAAGCCGATCGGGCCGAGTCGTAAGCCGAGTTCAGCGCTGAGGAGTTCGGCTGCGGCTGCGCGGGTCAGCGGTTGGACGAGATGAGCTGCCTCGCGGTCAGGCAGGGTCTCGTACTGGGAGGTGATGAGGAAGGTGCACTTGGGGAACGTCTCCAGGAGCCGGGAGAGGCTCTCGGTGCTGAGTGTGCAGTCGATCAGTGTGATGTGCGCCGACAGCTCACGGACAGCGGCACGTAGCTCAGCTTCATCGACCTGGCGGAGGAAGAGCTGGCCGTAGAGCAGTCTGGCCAGACGGTCGTACAGGTCGGCAAGGGTCTCCTGCTGCCCGGTCTGCGGCACCAGCACGGTACCCCGGATGCCGCGTTGCGCCAGGCGCCCGTTCACGGCCAGAGCGATCGCCTGCTTGCCAGTGCTCGGGCGGCCGTACAGCTGGACGCTGTGCTGGACGGTCAGTTGGTCGACCACTTGCGTCACGAGCTCGTCCCGGCCGAACAGTTCGGCCCGGGCCGGTGGGGTCAGCTCCGGGAGCCGGCGCACCGGCAGCTCCAGCACGCTGGGTGTGGCGACGAACCCGCCTTCCACGTAGATGACGTTCGTCGTGTAGTGCCCGATGCTGACGATGCCCCGTTGGTCGCCCTGGACCACGACCGAGCTGGCGGCACCGTCGTTTTCGCTCGGCGAACCATGCCGCCCTGACTGGTGCTCAGGGACTGGGACCGGGTTCATCGGGTCGGTGCTCATCGGCGCTGCACATTCACTGCTTGGTCACCAGTGGAGATGATGCCGGAGTTCGTTCCGCCTACCGCGACACTCCGATCACCGGCCGCGTGCACGGTGGCACCCGGGGGCAGCAACTCGGCCAACTCGGCGGCGAATTGCTGGTCACCGACGAGTACCTGCCTGATCTGGAAACGCAGTGCGGCGAGCGCGTCGGGATCACCGCCGGCCTCCGCAAGGTCGGACACCGCATTGCGCACCGGCACCGGCTCAGGGCGCCGCCGCAGGATGCGGTCGAGCAGGCGCTGGCCCAACCGGATGGTCTCATCGGCCGCTGCGTCCTCGGCCCTGGTCAACACACCGGTACCGTAGGCCCCGACCGCCGCTGAGATGGCTGGCACGATCTGGCCGAGCAAGGCGTCAATCTCAGGCACTACTGCTCCCTCTGATAGAAGCTGTCCCGAGACTGAGCGTAGCGCGGCGCACACGTGCGCGGCAGGGCAAATGACACGAACGCGGCAACATGGTAGTTGAGCGCGCGAGCCCGTCCCGTGGCGCGGCGGCGTCAGTGTGGGCGGAGCGGTCGGGATCCACGAGTGTGGCGGGCTCGAACCGCCGCGTGTGCGAGCGGAGCCCGGAATGAACGAAGGCAAGGAGATCAGCACTCCTTGCCACTCTCAACTTATAGCGCACCGGGGGCCTTGCGGCAAGGCCCTGGTCATGCCGCAGAATCTCCGCTCGAAGCCACCACCTGCGGACATGGGGGACCCCTTGACTGACCTGATCGACGTGATCGTTGTCGGCGCCGGACCGACCGGCATGATGCTGGCCGCGGAGCTGCGGCTGCACGGGGTGCACGTCGTGGTGCTGGAGAAGTTGGCCGAGCCGACTCCGGAGACCCGTGGCCGCGGCCTGCACGCGCGCAGCGTGGAGCTGATGGACCAGCGCGGCCTGCTGGAGCAGTGCCTGGCGGTCAGTGAGAAGTTCCAGATCGGCGGAATGTTCGGCGGCGTCCACAAGGCGTGGCCGGAGGGGATCGACACGGCTCATCCGTACGGTCTGGCCATGCCGCAGCCGGCCACCGAGCGGATGCTCACCGAGCACGCCCTGGAACTCGGTGCCGAGATCCGGCGGGGCTGCGAAGTGGTCGGGGTGAGCCAGGACGAGGACGGGGTGACCGTCGAGCTGGCGGACGGCACGCGGCTGAGCGCGCGGTACCTGGTCGGGTGCGACGGTGGCCGCAGCGCGGTGCGCAAGCTGGTCGGCATCGGCTTCCCCGGCGAGCCGGCCACGGTCGAGACGCTGCTCGGCACCATGGAGCTGGCCGAGGATCCGGAGACGGTGGCCGCCGTCGTCGCGGAGGTCCGCAAGACCCAGTTGCGGTTCGGCATCATCGACGAGGGGGACGGCGTGCACCGCGTCATCGTGCCCGCCGCGGGAGTGACCGAGGACCGCACGGCTCCGACGACCTTCGAGGAGTTCAAGCAGCAGCTGCGGGCCGTCGCGGGCACCGACTTCGGTGTGCACTCGCCGCGTTGGCTGTCCCGGTTCACCGACGCCACCCGGCAGGCCGACCGCTACCGGGCGGGCCGGGTACTGCTGGCGGGCGACGCGGCGCACATCCACCCGCCGACCGGCGGCCAGGGCCTCAACCTCGGCATCCAGGACGCGTTCAACCTGGGCTGGAAGTTGTCCGCCACGGTCAACGGCTGGGCACCGGAGGGACTGCTCGACAGCTACCACGCCGAACGGCACCCGGTGGGCGCCCGCGTACTGGACAACACCCGCGCGCAGATGACGCTGCTGGGGACCGAGCCGGGCGCGGTCGCGCTGCGGGAGCTGTTCTCGAAGCTGATGGACTTCGATGAGGTGAACCGGTACGTGACCGGGATGATCACCGCGGTCGACGTCCGCTACGACCTCGGCGAGGACGACGGTCATGAACTGCTCGGCCGCCGCCAGCGTGACGTGCAGCTGAAGCAGGGGCGCCTGTACGGGCTGATGCACGGCGGCCGCGGCCTGCTGCTCGACCAGACCGGCCGGCTCTCGGCGGCGGGCTGGGCGGACCGGGTGGACCACGTCGTCGACGTCAGCGAGGAACTGGACGCCCCCGCCGTGCTGCTGCGGCCGGACGGCCACGTGGTGTGGGTGGGCGAGGACCAGGGGGAGCTGCTTGACACTCTGGCGAAGTGGTTCGGTGCTGCCGCCAGTTGATCCGCGTAGCAGGGGGTGGGCGGCCGGCACCGCCCACCCCGCTAGGCGTCAGACGGTGCGGGCCAGCCGGTCCGCCATCAGCTTGATGAACCGCGACGGGTCACTGGGCTGACCGCCCTCGGCGAGCAGTGCCATGCCGTAGAGCAGCTCGGCGGTCTCGGGCAGCCCCGGGTCGTCCGCGCGCTCGGTGTGCGCCTGGTTGAGGCCGGTGACCAGCGGGTGGCCCGGGTTGAGCTCCAGGATCCGCTTGGCGCGCGGGAGTTCCTGGCCCATCGCCTTGTACATGGCCTGCAGCGCCGGGGTCGCGTCGAAGGTGTCCGAGACCACGCAGGCCGGCGACACGGTCAGGCGGGTGGAGAGGCGGACCTCCTTGACCTCCTCCCCGAGCTGCTCGGTCATCCAGCCGAGCAGCCCAGCGAACTCCTGCTGCCGCTTCTCGCGTTCGCCCTCGGCCTCCGGCGTCTGGTCGTCCGAGCCGTCCAGGTCGATCTCGCCCTTGGCGACCGAGCGCAGCTGCTTGCCGTCGAACTCCGGGACGGCCTCCACCCACAGCTCGTCCACCGGGTCGGTGAGCAGCAGCACCTCGATGCCCTTGGCCCGGAACGCCTCCATGTGCGGGGAGTTCTCGATGGCCTGCCGGGAGTCGCCGGTGAGGTAGTAGACGTGCTCCTGGCCCTCCTTCATCCGCTCCATGTACTCGCGCAGCGTGGTCGGCTTCTCATCGTCGTGAGTGGAGGCGAAGGAGGAGACGGCGAGGATGGTCTCGCGGTTCTCGCCGTCGCTGAGCAGGCCCTCCTTGAGCACCCGGCCGAACTCCCGCCAGAAGACGGCGTACTTGTCGGCATCGCCCGCCATCAGGTCCTTGACGGTGGAGAGCACCTTCTTGGCCAGCCGGCGGCGCATCAGCTGGATCTGCCGGTCCTGCTGGAGGATCTCGCGGGAGACGTTGAGCGACAGGTCCGCCGCGTCCACCACACCCTTGACGAACCGCAGGTACGGCGGCATCAGCGCCTCGCAGTCGTCCATCACGAAGACGCGCTTCACATAGAGCTGGATGCCGCGCTGGTAGTCCCTCGTGAACATGTCGTGCGGCGCGCGCGACGGCACGAACAGCAGCGCCTGGTACTCGAAGGTGCCCTCGGCCTGCAGCCGGATGGTCTCCAGCGGCTCGGTCCAGTCGTGGCTGAGGTGCTTGTAGAGCTCGTGGTACTCCTCGTCCGACACCTCGTCACGGGAGCGGGCCCACAGCGCCTTCATGGAGTTGAGGGTCTCCGGCTCCGCCTGCTCGCCGCCCTCGGCCTGCTCCTCGCCCCCGGCCGGGACGGCCATCCGGATCGGCCAGGTGATGAAGTCCGAGTACTTCTTGACGATCTGCCGGATCTGCCACGGCGCCGCGTAGTCGTGCAGCTGGTCCTCGGTGTCGGCGGGCCGCAGCTTCAGCGTCACCGAGGTGCCCTGCGGCGCCTCGTCGAGCCGCTCCAGCGTGTAGCTGCCCTCGCCGGTCGACGACCACCGGGTGCCCTCGGTCTCCCCGGCCCGCCTGGTCACCAGCACGACCTCGTCGGCCACCATGAAGCTGGAGTAGAACCCGACCCCGAACTGCCCGATCAGCCCCTCCGCCGCCCCGGCGTCCTTGGCCTCCTGCAGCTCCTTGACGAACTTCGCGGTGCCCGAGTTGGCGATGGTGCCGATGAGGTGGATCACCTCGTCGTACGACATGCCGATCCCGTTGTCCCGAACGGTCAGCGTCCGGGACTCGGGGTCGGTCACCAACTCGATGTGCAGGTCCGACACATCGGCACCCGCCGCCTCGTCCCGCAGTGCCGCGAGCCGCAACTTGTCCAGCGCATCCGAGGCGTTGGAGATCAGCTCGCGCAGGAACACGTCCTTGTTCGAGTAGATCGAGTGGATCACCATCTGCAGCAGTTGCCGCGCTTCCACCTGGAACTCGAACGTCTCAGTCGCCATGACCGGCGCTTCCTCCTGGCTCAACAAAGGGACACGTACTGCTGAGCACTGTAGATCAGCGACGGGTGGTAGGCGCAGGGTTGGCGCGGATCGGGCCGGGATGGCCAGCGCGGACCAGACCGCGGCGTCACGTCGGCATGACGGGTGTGAGCAGCGAGATCTGGCGCTGGACGCCGTCGTCGCCGCCGAGTTCGGGGAAGTGGCGGGCGTCGCGGGTGCAGAGGGCGGCGAGTTCGGCCTCGCGGTTCATGGCGGCGTAGGGGCCGGTGCCGAAGGGGTGGTACTCGAAGGATGGTCCGGCGTACTCGTCCCACTTCTGGCCGTGCACGGTGTGCCGGCGGCCGGTCGGGGTGCGGGTGAGCAGGTCGGCGACGGGGTAGAGGATGCCCTGCATGGCGGCGACGAAGAGCCGCTCCAGGTGGTAGCGGGCGCTGTGGCCGTTGTCCTGCATGTCGTCGGTCGGGTGGGCGTAGAGCGTGTCCAGCAGGTGCATGGTGTAGGTGAAGGCGGCGTTGAAGAGCGTCATCAGGTCCCAGAGCGGCTCGGTCGGCCAGGGCTTGTTCTGGTCCTTGCGGGCGTAGTCGGCCACTTTGGGGTTCTTGGCGAGCATCGCGACCGCGAGCGGGCTGTCGATGTCGACCTCCTTCTCCGGTTCGCCGTCGCCGATCCCGATGCCTTCCACCCGGTTGTAGATCCGCTCGAACTTGACGTAGTGGGAGTACTCCTCCAGGCCGTCCCGTGGGCTGATCGGGTTGCGCGGCACCGTGCCGCCCGACTTGGGGCTGCCCTCACCCTGGTCGATGATCTCGTTGAGGGCCTTCAGTGCGCTCTTCAGATCGGTCACCACCACGGTCTTGCCGCCGCCGTTCTGGTTCCAGTAGCCCCGCTGGTACTGGCGGTTCGCGCCGGCCTTGTTCCAGGTGATCTTGAGGAAGTTCTCGGTCAGCGCCTCGAAGAAGTCCACCTCGGGCCAGTGGGTGCGGATGTGCCGCAGATGGGGGCTGCGTAAGCCGACCCCGAAGCCGAGCCGCCGGGTGTCGACCGGGGCGACCTCAGGGACGGGGACGGCCTCAGGCACTGGTGCGGTCGTACTCGGGCACCAGGTAGTCCGGGTAGCCCTCGCCCGGGGACGGGCCGAAGGCCAGCTGCGCGTCGTACATCCGGGCCTCGAAGAGCTTGCGGGCGGTCTTCCAGACGCTCTTGCCCTTGTACGGCCCGCCGGCGAAGACCCGGCTGACGTTGATCGGGCTGGCGCAACTGCCGTTCCAGCGGCAGGCCTGCTCACCGGGGTGGGCCTGCTCGAAGTCCGAGCCGGCGTAGCCGCAGCCGCCCCGGCCGCGGCAGGCGCCCTCACCGTGGCAGACGTGCTGCGCGGTGGCGCACTGGCCCATCCCGGCCATCGGCGCCGTGCCCGCGAACCGTTCGACAACGGACTACACGTGCATTGTCGGGACGGGCGGCGCGGCGGCGCACCCGGGACACGGCCGGGTTCGCCCGGATGGCGGTGACCGGGGGACGGCGCTCGGGCGCCCCCGAGCAAGGGGGGCCCGCGCAGGGCGGCACCCGCGCAAGGGACACCCGCGCAGGGCGCGCGCCCGACGGACCGCGCTAGCGGAAGGCGCCGAGCCGGCGCATCACTGCTCGCGCAGGTCCCGGACGCGGCGGATCTTGCCGACCGAGCGCTCCAGGGTCTCGGGGTCGACGACCGCCGCCTCGACGGAGACGCCGATGCCGTCCTTGACCCCTTGGGTGATCGCCCGGGCGGCGGCCGCACGCCGCTCGGGGCCGACGCCGGGAGAGCGGGCCTCGACCTGGACGGTCAGGTGGTCCATCCTGCCGCGTCGGGTCAGCAGGAGCTGGAAGTGCGGGGCGACATCGGGGGTGCGCAGCACGATCTCCTCGATCTGGCTGGGGAAGAGGTTGACCCCGCGCAGGATGATCATGTCGTCGCAGCGGCCGGTGATCTTCTCGATCCGGCGGAACGCGGGCCGGGCGGTGCCGGGCAGCAGCCGGGTCAGGTCGCGGCTGCGGTAGCGGATCACCGGCAGCGCCTCCTTGGTCAGCGAGGTCAGGACCAGTTCGCCGCTCGTACCGTCGGGCATCACCTCGTCCGTGAGGGGATCGACGACCTCCGGGTAGAAGTGGTCCTCCCAGACGTGCAGTCCGTCCTTGGTCTCCACGCACTCCTGGGCGACGCCCGGCCCGATCACCTCCGACAGGCCGTAGATGTCGACGGCATGGATGTCCATCCGCTCCTCGATCTCGCGGCGCATCTCCTCCGTCCACGGCTCGGCACCGAAGATGCCCACCCGCAGGGACGTTGAGCGCGGGTCGACGCCCTGGCGCTCGAACTCGTCCAGCAGGGTGAGCAGATAGGACGGGGTGACCATGATGATCTCGGGCTTGAAGTCCTGGATGAGCTGCACCTGGCGGGCCGTCATGCCGCCCGAGGCGGGGATCACCGTGCAGCCGGCCCGCTCGGCGCCGTAGTGGGCGCCCAGGCCCCCGGTGAACAGCCCGTAGCCGTAGCTGATGTGCACCTTGTGCCCGGGACGGCCGCCGGCGGCGCGGATGGACCGGGCCATCAGATCGGCCCACCTCGACAGGTCGCCTTCGGTGTAACCGACCACCACCGGACGGCCCGTGGTGCCGCTGGAGGCGTGCAACCGCCGGACCTGGTCCATGGGGACGGCGAACATGCCGAACGGGTAGGTCTCGCGCAGGTCCGCCTTGGTGGTGAACGGGAAGCGGGCCAGATCCTCAAGGGTGCGGCAGTCGGCGGGAGTCACCCCGGCCTTGTCGAACTTCCGGCGGTACAGCTCGACGTTGTCGTAGGCGTGCCGCAACGTGGCCTGGAGGCGGGTGAGTTGGAGCTCCCCCAGCTCCTCCCGCGAGATCCGCTCGGCGTCGTCGAGCAACTCGGCGGGGAGGGGTTCGCCGAGGCGGGTGGGCTGCTCAGTGCTCATCGCGCTGCCTTTCTCCATGCCGACGTGCCGAGGCGCCGACGTGTCGACCCGCCGACAATGCCGACGTGCCGACTCTCAGTGCTGCTCGCCCCGTTCGGCGTGCTGTCCGTCGCCGGTGCGCCGGTTCGGGATGCTCCGGCTGCGCCCGCGGAACTCCGCGACCACCTCGCCTTCGCGCCGCACGGTCACGTCGTAGATCCCGCTGCGGCCGAACCGGACCCGCTCCTCGGCGGTGGCCACCAGCACGTCGCCCTGGTGCACCGGTGCGACGAAGGTGATCTCCGCGCCGGCCGCCACGGTGACCGGCCCGTGGCTGTTGCAGGCGCAGGCGAACGCGGAGTCGGCGAACAGGAAGAGGTAGCCGCCGTGCGCGATCCGGTGTCCGTTGACCATCGCGGGCGTCACGGTCATCCGCAGCACCGCGCTCCCCGTGCCGTGCTCCAGCAGCTCGATCCCGAGCCGGGTCGACGCCTCGTCAGCGCCGAGCATGGCTTCCACGGGGTTCACGCCGACCGCCACCCTGACCACCGCCTGACTTCTGACCCGCCTTCCGGCCCGAGTTCCGAGCCGGCTTCCGAGCTGACTTCCGAGCTGACTTCCGAGCCGATTTCCGCCCTGGCTACCGACCGACCATTCGGTCTGTATGCGGCAAGGACAAGTAATCCAGCTGTACCACCGCAAGTCAAGGGTCCGAGCGGCACGCCGCGGCGGGCCCGCCACCCGAGGGGTGACGAGCCCGCCGTCCGGCGGTCGTCGGTGGTCGGCGGTCAGGCGCCGAACTCGCCCTTGTGCACGCCCTTGAGGAACGCCCCCCACTCGGTGGCGGTGAACCGCAGGGCGGTCAGCTGCGGGTTCTTGGAGTCGCGGACCACGACGGCTCCGCCGGTCAGCTCGGCGATCTCGACGCAGTCCTTGCTGTCCTTGCTGTAGCTGCTCTTGTGCCAGGCGAGGCCGGTCAGGCTGGCTCCGTACAGGTCCGCCTTGTTCAGCTCCGACATGATGACGCTCCTCTCTCGTGCCTTCTCTCACTGGCTCATTGGTCACCGGCTCGTCGGCCGGTCGGTTCTCTGACTCACCAAGTCAGACGATCACCATCGAGTCGCCGAACTCGTAGAAGCGGTAGCCGCGCGGGATGATCTCCGTCCGGTAGATCTCCGGCAATCGGTCGCCGCCGACCAGGCTCGCGGTCAGCTGCAATTCGGAGCTCGTCGGCATGTGCAGGTTGGTCATGAAGGCGTCGCAGGAGCGGAACCGGTGGTCGGGCTCGATGATCAGACCGGTCCAGCCGTGCCCCGGCCAGACCCGCCCGGTGTCGTCGGTCACCGTCTCCAGGGTCCGCATCACGGTGGTGCCGCAGACGACCACTCGTCCGCCGGCCCGGCGCCGGGCGTTTATCGTGTCGGCGGTCTCGATCGGCACGTCATAGTGCTCCGCGCCGGGGAAGTTGCCGCGTTCGTCGGCCGGCGTGCGCGCGGTGCCCTCCGGTAGGAGCGGCTCGGTGACGCCCGCGGTCTCGCGAAGCCAGGTGGCGAGCCGCACGACGCCCCATTTGACGCCGATGTCCAGCGTCACCTCGGCCACCGCGACGCCGAGTTCGGTCAGGCGCCGTAACAGCTCCGGGGTGAAGTGCCGCCCGGCCGAGGGCAGCATGATGCCGCCGGGGCGGGTCGCATAGACGTTCTGGTAGTACTCGGGGCGGGGCTCCGAGCCCAGGTAGTGCGGGTAGAAGAGCGCGGCGGTCCTCTCCAGGGCCTCGGGCCCGGGCGGCGTCAGCATGATGCGCCATTCGCCGGGCGTCTCCTCGCGGATGAGGCGCCCGGACAGCCGCTCACCGCCGGAACCTTCGCAACCGTCGGAGCCTTCGAACGAGAACTCCTCACCGGGGCGCCGGTCCGGCTCCGCGGCCACCACCTGGGCGTGCCAACTGCCGTCCTCCATCGGCGAGTACACCTGCACCACGGCCTGGCGCCCGCGATCGTCCGTGCCGCGCAGCACGGACGGCAGGACGCGCGAGTTGTTGAGCACCAGGACGTCGCCCGGCCCCAGCACCCCGGCGATCTCGAAGAACCGCCGGTGCTGGACCGTGCCGTCCCGGCGGTCCACCACGACCATCCGCGCGTCACTGCGGGCGCCGCCGAGGGCTTCGACCGGCTGCTTCGCCACCAGCTCCGGCGGTACCCTGTAGGCCGGTTCGCGGGCCGGTTCAGGGGCCGGTGCAGGGGCCGGTTCGGCATCCCGGATCACGTCGTACCCCTTTCGGGTCCAGAACGCGTTGCGACCGGTGAGCAGGTCGTGCCGTCGGCCGCCGGGCCTCTTCCAGCATGCGCCCGCCCCGCGCGCCACCGCATCTCGGCCCTTGGAAGGTCCGAACGACCGAACCGGGCCGACTACAGCCGTCCTCCGGCGGTGTCGGCGGACAGCCGCTGCGCCAGGTACACCGGGATGACGGAGAGCAGGACCAGCACCGCGGCGACCACATTGACCACCGGGGCCTGGTTGGGCCGGGCGAGGTTGGCGTAGATCCAGAGCGGGAGCGTCTGGACCCCGGGCCCGGCGGTGAAGGTGGTCACCACGATCTCGTCGAAGGAGAGCGCGAACGCGAGCAGTCCGCCCGCCAGCAGCGCCGCCCGCACGGCGGGGAGGGTGACGTATCGAAAGGTCTGGAAGGAGTCCGCGCCGAGGTCGGCCGAGGCCTCCTCCGCCGAGGGCGACAGCCGGCGCAGCCGGGCGATCACATTGTTGAAGACCACGACGATGCAGAAGGTGGCGTGCCCGATGACGACGGTGAGCAGCCCGAAGCCGATGCCGGCCGGGCCGAGCACGGTGCGGAACGCGGCGTTGAGCGCGATGCCGGAGACGATGCCGGGCAGCGCGATCGGCAGGATCACCACGAACGACACCGCGTGCCGGCCGAAGAAGCGGTACCGCTGGACGGCGAAGGCGGTCATCGTCCCGAGGACCAGTGCCACCAGTGTTGCCCCCGCGCCGGCTCGCAACGAGGTGAGGAGCGCGCTGCGGGCGCCCTCGGACTGCCAGGCCCGCGCCCACCACTCGGTGGTGAGCCCGGTGGGCGGCCAGGCGAAAGAACGGTCCCTGTTCAGCGAGTTGATGAGCACCAGCAGCAGCGGCAGGTAGATGACGGCGAGCCCGGCGGCCATGGCCGCACGCAGCGCGATCCGGGTCCAGCGCGAGAAGATCACTGGTGTCCGCCTCCTACAGCGAGTCCAGGGCGCCGGTCCGGCGCACGGCGAGCAGATAGCCGATGATCATCGCCACCGGCACACAGGACAGGGCGGCGGCCAGCGGCAGATCGAGCGTCACGTTGTCGGCGATCGCGGTGCCCAGCATCTGCGTCTTGCCACCGACGATCTGGACGGCGATGTAGTCGCCCAGGCTCAGCGAGAAGGTGAAGACCGACCCCGCGAACACCGAGGGCAGCACCAGCGGCAGCACGACCGAGCGGAAGGTCCGCCCGGCCCCGGCCCCCAGGTCGGCCGAGGCGTCGAGCAGGTTGGCCGGCAGGTTCTCGAGTCCCGCGTAGATCGGCAGGATCATGTAGGGCAGCCACAGGTACGCCAGCACGATGACGACCGCCGCCGTGCCGTACCCGGGGCTGCTGATCCCGACCGGCTTGCCGAGCCAGTCGAGGACGCCGCCCTGGCTGAGGATGACCCGCCAGGCGTAGGCCTTGACCAGGTAGCTGGCCCACAGCGGCGTCAGCACGGCGACCACGAGGAGCTTGCGGGTGCGCGGCCGGGCGATCCGGGCCATGTAGAAGGCCATCGGGAACGCCACCACGGCGTCGACCACCGTGACGGCGGCGGCGATGCCGAGCGTCCGCAGCGCGATCGTCCGGTAGACCGGTTCGGTGAACACGGTGCTGAAGTTCGCGGTGTTCCAGACCCGCACGATGTTGTAGGTGAAGTCGTCGACCGTCCAGAAGGCCGAGAGGAACAGGACGGCCAGCGAGCCCAGGTAGGCGAGCACCAGCCAGGCCATCGGCGCCGCCAGCAGCAGCGTCAGCCGCAGTCCGGCGTGCCGGTGCAGGACGGCGGCCGCCCGTCGCACGACGCCCCGCCGCACGGGAGGGGCGGCCACGTCGGTCGCCATCGATCAGCCCTTGATCTCGGTCCACGCGGCGGTCCAGGCGGCGTAGTCGGTGCAGGTCGCGCCGCGGCCGTCGAGGCAGTTCTTGATCGGGGTGGTCCAGTAGTAGACGTTCTTCCAGTACGCGTCATCGGCGGCGTGGAAGGTGGTGCAGAAGTTCTTGTCCGTGGTCTGGTCGCAGGCCTTGGCGTTGGACGGCGCCTCGCCGAACCACTGGGCGACCTGGGCGTTGACCTTCGGCGAGACGATCCAGTTCATCCACTGGTAGGCGCAGTCGGGGTGGGCGGCCTTGGACGACACCATCCAGGTGTCCGACCAGCCGGTCGCGCCCTCCTTCGGCAGCACCGCCTGGACGGGAGCCTGGTCGGTCTGCGCCATGTTGGCGATCACCTGCCAGGTGGTGCCGACGACGGTGTCACCGGTCTTGAACGAGTTCTCCGACTTCTGGTAGTCGCTCCAGTATTCGCCGATCGCCTGGTGCTGGGTCTTCAACAGATCGACCGCTGCCTTGAGTTGGGCGTCGTCGAGGGCGTAGGGGTTCTTGATGCCGAGCTCCGGCCTGGTCTTCATCAGGTACAGGGCCGCGTCGGCGATGTAGATCGGCGAATCGTAGGCGGTGACGTGCCCGGAGTAGGCGGAGGCGCCGTCGAAGACCACGCTCCACGAGTCCGGCGCCGGCGAGACCTTGTCCGTGCGGTACATCAGCAGGTTGGCGCCCCGGCCGTGCGGGATGCCGTACATCCGGCCGTCGACCGAGTTCCACGGCTGGTTCTTGAGGCCGGGGTAGATGTCTGCGTAGTTCGGGACCAGGCCGGTGTTGACGGGCGCGACGTCGCCCGCCGCGATCAGCCGGAGCGTCGCGTCGCCGGACGCCGAGACCGCGTCGTACTGGCCGGTCTTCATCAGCGAGACCATCTCGTCCGAGGTCCCCGCGATCTTGGTGTTGACCTTGCAGCCGGTCTGCTGCTCGAAGGGGTGGACCCAGTCGACGCGCGCACGGTCTTTTGCCGTGGGGTTCTGCGGTGCTACCGGAACTAATCGCTCCACCGGGCTTCAGCCCGGTGGAGCGATTCTGAGTGGTGCTTTGACCCGCGCGCGAGCACGGTCCGTGCTGTTGTCAGTACCCTCCGCTAGGTTGCTCACCGTGCAGCTTCGGTACTCCTTCCGTCTCTACCCGAACGGGCCTCAGCGTTCCGCACTGGCCCGAGCGTTCGGGTGCGCGCGGGTGGCGTACAACGATGCCTTGCGTACCCGCGAGGACGCGCGTGCGTCGGGGCTGCCGTTCGTCCCGTCCGCGGTGCTGTCGAAGGCCCTGACAGAGGCGAAGAAGACCGAGGCCCGTTCCTGGCTCGGTGAGGTATCGGCGGTGGTGCTGCAACAGTCGCTGCGGGACCTGGACGCCGCCTACCGGAACTTCTTCGACGGCCTCAAGGGCAAACGCCCGCGCATGGGCGCACCCCGGTTCAAGTCCCGCAAGGACAACCGGCAGGCCATCCGGTTCACCGCCAATGCCCGCTGGTCGATCACGCCGGGCGGTGACCTGTCGTTGCCGAAGATCGGCGACGTGCGGGTGAAGTGGTCCCGGCGACTGCCGTCGGTGCCGTCCACGGTGACCGTGGTCAAGGACGCCTCAGGGCGGTACTTCTGCTCGTTCGTGGTGGAGACCGACCCGGCTGACGACCTGACCCGGATGCCGGAGACGGACGCCGTGGTCGGCATCGACCTGGGGCTCACCCACTTCGCCGTCCTTTCGGACGGCCGGAAGATCGACAGCCCGAAGTTCCTGCGCCGCGCGGAGAAGAAGCTCAAGCGGGCGCAGCAGGCCCTGAGCCGCAAGGCGAAAGGGTCGAAGAACCGGGACAAGGCCCGTATCAAGGTCGCCCGCGCACACGCCCGGGTAGCCGATGCGCGGCGCGAGTTCCACCACCAGCTCTCCACCGAATTGATCCGCGATAACCAAGCGGTCGCCGTGGAAGACCTGGCGGTGAAGGGACTCGCCCGCACTCGTCTGGCCAAGTCCGTCCACGATGCCGGATGGTCGGCGTTCGTGACGATGCTGGAGTACAAGGCCGCCCGGTACGGGCGCGCCTTCCACCGCGTAGGCCGTTTCGAGCCGACCTCGCAGGTCTGCTCCAACTGCAGTGTCCAGGACGGCCCCAAGCCCCTCCACATCCGGGAGTGGACCTGTGGGGCGTGCGGGGCGGTCCTCGACCGGGACATCAACGCGGCGGTCAACGTCGCCAAGGCCGCCGGACTGGCGGTGACAGCCTGTGGAGCGCAGGTAAGACCGGTACTCGTACCGGCGCAGCGCGTTGAAGCAGGAACCCACCGAGACGGTCAGACCACCGTGGTAGGAATCCCCGCCCTTTAAGGCGGGGAGCGGAAGTCAAAGTCCCGCGCATGCCGATGTCGTTGCGCGGTCTGCTTCAGGACAACGGCCTCGGCCTGCGGCTGCGCACCGGCGCCGCCGGTGCCGACCGCATCGTCCGCTGGGTGGCGGTGACCGAACTCGCCGATCCGACACCGTGGATGACGGGTGGCGAACTGATCCTCACCACCGGCCTGCGCCAGCGGACCACCGCGGCGCAGACCGCCTTCGTCCAGCGCGTGGCCGCCGCCGGCGCCTCCGGGATCGGATTCGGCACCGGCCTGAGCCACACCGCGGTGCCGAGGGCGACGGTGGCCGAGGCCGAGCGGCAGGGCCTGGCCGTACTCGAAGTCCCGTACGAGACGCCGTTCATCGCGATCAGCCGCCTGGTCGCCGAACGGCTCGCGGCCGAGGACCACAGCGCCCAACGGCGGCTGGTGGACCAGCACGACCTGCTGGTCCAAGCGCTGCTGTCCGGCGGGGGCCTGACTGCGCTGCTGCGGATCCTGCGGCGCTGCTCCGGCGCCGAGGCCGCCGTCATCGACCGCCACGGGACGGTCCTCGCCGCCGCCCCGGAGCGTGCCGATGCGCTGGTCGAGGAGGTGCGGGCGGCCGGCCTTGAGCCCGCGGGCGACCCGGGGCGCGGCGGCCCGCTGTGCCTGCCGGTGCTGGTCGACGGAGCCGTCACCGGGTTCCTCTGCCTGCGGGCGGCCGGCGACGCGGCGGACGTCCTGCCGTACGCGGTGCGACTGATCGGCCTGGAGCTGGCACGCCGTCAGGCCCGGCTGGCCGGGCGGCGCGAACTGGTCGGCCAGGTGCTCGAAGACGTCGTGCGGGACGTGATCGCACCCGCGGCCGCCGAGCGCCGGCTCGCCGCGCTGGGGCTCGACGTCAAAGCCGCCCACCGGGTGGTGCTGGGCTGCCTGGCGGCCGACGCCCCCGGGTCGGAGGAGGGCCGGCGGTTGGCCCGGCTGCCCTGGACCACCACGGGCCGCCCCGGATCCCCCGAGCCGGTGCTCACCGCCGTGGTCAACCGGTACCTCGTCGCCGTGCTCCCGCAGACCACCCCAGTCGACGAGCCGGCCCGGCGGATCGGCACCGCGCTGTCCGCCCTCGATGCCCGCGCCTCGGTCGGCATCGGCGGCTGCTACCGAGGCGTCGACGGCCTGCGCTGGAGCTGGTTCGAGGCCCAGGCCGCCCTGGCCAAGGGCCCCGGAATCCACGGCGGCGATCCGCTCGACCTGCCGCGCCTGCTGCTCGCCCACCCCGATCTGCCGCTCAAGCAGCTCGGCGCGGAGGTGCTGCGCCCGCTCACCGAGTTCGACGACGACCGCCACGGTGACCTGGTCCTGACGCTGCGCGCCTACCTGGCCGCGGACTGCTCGGTCCAGGCGGTCGCCGACCAGCTCTACGTCCACCGGAACACCGTCCGCTACTGGCTGGACCAGATCGAGCGCCTCACCGGCCGCTCCCTGCAGTCCCTGCAGGACCGCTTCCACCTCTGGCTCGCCCTGCTGGCGGCCTACCCCGACGGCGGCCGCTCGGCCCCGGCGTAGTCGGCGCCATAGCCATGGAAAACACAGATGACCTGATTAGCAAGCTAATCAGGTCATCTGACTTGTGTCCGAGGGGGGACTTGAACCCCCACGCCCGATAAAGGGCACTAGCACCTCAAGCTAGCGCGTCTGCCATTCCGCCACCCGGACTAGGTGGTCCGCTCGGCCTGAGTAGTACCCGTTTCGGTTACCGCTCGTCGGCCGCGCTGACATGGATAACTGTAGCAAAGAACGGTGCGGGGTCCCAAAAGCCTGGGGGAGTGGGGTGGCTGGGGGTGGACGGCTGGGATCGGGGAGGTTCGGCGCGAGATGCCCTTGGGGTGGCGGGGTGACTGGGAGAGGATGGCCGGAAGCGCGGTCAGAGCGGCCGGTGGACGAGGAGGGCGCATGAGCGAGTCGACGGTGGCGGGTGGGGCCCGGGTGAACGGCGAGTCGGAGGTCGCCGATATCTGCCGTGACCTGATCCGGATCGACACCAGCAACTACGGCGACAACTCCGGGCCCGGCGAACGGGCGGCGGCCGAGTACGTCGCCGAGCAGCTGGCCGAGTTCGGCGTGGAGCCCACGATCATCGAGTCGGCCAAGGGCGGGCCTCGCTGGTGGTGCGGATCGAGGGCGAGGACCGGTCGCGGCCCGGGCTGCTGATCCACGGGCACACCGATGTGGTTCCGGCCAACGCCGACGACTGGACGCACCACCCGTTCTCCGGCGAGATCGCGGACGGCTGCGTCTGGGGCCGCGGGGCCGTGGACATGAAGGACATGGACGCGATGACCCTGGCCGTGGTCCGCGACCGGCTGCGCACCGGGCGCAAGCCCCCGCGCGACCTGGTGCTGGCGTTCCTGGCGGACGAGGAGGCCGGCGGCAGCTACGGCGCGCGGTTCCTGGTGGACAAGCACCCGGGGCTCTTCGAAGGCGTGACCGAGGCGATCGGCGAGGTCGGCGGCTTCTCCTTCACGGTCAACGACAAGGCGCGGCTCTACCTGGTCGAGACGGCCGAGAAGGGCATGCACTGGATGCGCCTGACGGTCGAGGGCCGGGCCGGGCACGGCTCGATGATGAACGACGACAACGCCATCACCGAGCTGTGCGAGGCGGTGGCCCGGCTGGGGCGGCACGAGTTCCCGCTGCGGATCACCAAGACCGTCCGCTCCTTCCTGGACGAGCTGTCGGACGCGCTGGGCGTGCCGCTCGACCCGGAGAACATGGACGAGACGCTGCGGATCCTCGGCGGCATCGCCAAGATGATCGGCACCACGCTGCGCAACACCGCGCAGCCGACCATGCTGGGCGCGGGGTACAAGGTCAACGTGATCCCCGGGCAGGCCACCGCGCACGTGGACGGGCGGTTCCTGCCCGGGTACGAGGAGGAGTTCCTCGCCGAGCTCGACCGGGTGCTCGGCCCGCGCGTGAAGCGGGAGAGCCTGCACTCGGACAAGGCCATCGAGACCAGCTTCGACGGCGCGCTGGTGGACGCCATGCAGCAGGCGCTGCGGGCGGAGGACCCGATCGCCCGGGCCGTGCCGTACTGCCTCTCCGGCGGCACCGACGCCAAGTCGTTCACCGACCTCGGCATCCGCTGCTTCGGCTTCGCGCCGCTGCAGCTGCCGCCGGAGCTGGACTTCGCGGGGATGTTCCACGGCGTGGACGAGCGGGTGCCGGTGGAGGGTCTGAAGTTCGGCGTCCGGGTGCTCGACCGGTTCATCGACGCCTGCTGAGCAGGGGTTCCCGCGCCGGGAGCCGACCATGATCTCCTCTGATGTTCCGTCAATCTCCTGAGCTGGTTATCACCGGCATGAGTGAGAAACCAACGGCCACCGTCCCCCGTTCGGCGGTGGCTCGTTCACTCATTTGGCGGCACGGGTGACCGAGCCGCTCGGATGATCAGGAGGAATGGATGAACGTCAAGAAGATCGCTGCCGTGACCGTCGCCGCCGGTGGCCTGATGCTGGGGCCGCCGGTGCCGCCGCCGCGGCCGGGGGTGCCGGCGCGGAGGGCGCCGCGGTGGGCTCGCCCGGCGTGCTGTCCGGCAATGTGGTCCAGGTGCCGGTGCACATCCCGGTCAACGTCTGCGGCGACACGATCAACGTGATCGGCCTGCTGAACCCGGCGTTCGGCAACACCTGCGTCAACCAGTAGGCCCGGCGATTGCTGTGGGGCGGTCCCGCTTCGGGATCGCCCCACTTCTCATTTCAATCCACCCGATCGGGTGATGTGCCTCCGGATGGCTCAACCTTTTCGAGCATGGCTCGTTGAATTGTGGGCGGCAAAAGCATTCGTCGGAATTTCCGACCGTCACATGACAGGGGTATGTATGCGACAGGTGGCCAAAAAAGGGATCCTCACGGCGGTAGCCACCGGTACCGTGCTGGCGTCCGCAGGGGGCTACGCCTATGCGGCGGCCGGCGCTTCGGGTGCGGCGGCCGGCTCGCCGGGCGTCGCCTCCGGGAACAGCGTCCAGGTGCCGATCGAGGTTCCGATCAACGTCTGCGGCGACACGATCGACGTGGTCGGCGCGCTCAACCCGGCGTTCGGGAACCAGTGCGCCAACACCAGCTCGTCGGGTCACCACCACGGTGGGGACCAGAACGGCCCCGGCGGTCACGGCAGCACCGGCGGTTCGGTGGCCGGCAGCTCGGCCTCCGGCGTCGCCAAGGGGTCACCGGGCGTCGGCTCCGGCAACAACGCCCAGGTCCCGGTCGACGTGCCGGTCAACGCCTGCGGCGACTCGGTCGACGTGATCGGTGCGCTCAACCCGGCGTTCGGCAATGAGTGTGCCAACACCTCCGTCAGCCAGGGTGTCCACACCCCGCCGCCGGCCCCGACCCCGCAGCAGTGCACCGGCGGCTGCGACACTCCGCCGCCGGCGCCGCCCGCTGCGAACGTGCCGCCCGCTTCGAACGTGCCGCCGGGCACCTCGGTGTCCGACACCCACGGAACGCCGATCGCGCGGTCGGCCGCACCCGGGACCACCCAGGTGTCGGCCGAGTCCGCACCGGCCGCCACCAAGTTGGCCTACACCGGGGTCAGCGGCCTGGACGTACTGGCTCCGGCGGGCCTGGGCCTGCTGCTGGCCGGCGGCGTGCTCTACCGCAAGGGGCGCAGGGCCTCCTGACGGGGCTCCCGGGGGCGGGGAGTGCGTGCCTACCCGCCCGCAACCGGGCCTCGCCCGCGAGGGCAACCAGGCACGCACTCCCCGGCGGCCGACGGCTACCGCCGGCGGCCGGCGGTCACCAGCTGCGGACCTGCCGGATGATCCGACGCCGCAGCCGGACCGTGCGGCTGCCGTCCGGATAGAGCCGCAGCCGGTCCAGCTCCCAGTGCCCGTACTCGGCGTGCTCGGTCAGCAGCTGTCGGGCCGCATTGCGCGTGGTGCCGCGCGGCATGCGCAGCGACTGGTACTCGTACTCGGGCTGCCGGACCAGCTTCGGTGGGGTCAACGTCGCCTCCTCAGCGTTGCCTGCTGCGTTCTGTGCTCGGCTTTGTCTGCTCGGTCTGTCTGTTCGGTATGTCTGCTCAGTGCTGTCTGCGGGCAAGCCTACGACTTGCCAGTGACAGTGACACCGGCCCTGCGGCAAGCCCGCGGGAGCCGCGCCGGGCCTGCGGGAGCCGACCCGGGGCCGACCGCCGCCAGGGCGCGACACGCCCACCCGGGGCACCGTCCTGACCGGTCACGCGCCATTCTCCCGGTTCGGCGAACTGATGCGTAATCAATTCCCGAGGGCGGAACCAGGAAACGCCGTGGCGGGCACAGAAGCGCACGCTTCGGACATCGCGGGTCAAGTTGCCGGGCTTTCGCAAACTGAGACGGTAGCCCCTGTGCACCACGGGCCCGGGTGCGGATAGCGTCTGTCCCATGTCTGATGCCGCGCAGCTCAACCGGACCGAGGTACGCGAAGCCGCCGAGGCGGTCAAGGCCGCCATCGACCGCCATTTGGAAGCGGTGTCCAGCACCACCACCGCAGACGATCCCGCGGTCTTCGCCGCCTACGAGGAGTTGGCTGCGGCGGCCATCCACTACGACCAACTGCTCTACGAGGTCTATGACGAGGTGACCCCGTTCGAGGTCCCCGGCGACGGCGGCCCGGGCAGCTACCAGGGCCCGGAGGAGCCCGAGGCGATCAGCGTGCTGATCCGCCGCGACTACCGGATCGCCGACCCGCGCCGGCTGCGCGCGCAGGCCGAGCGGGTGGACTCCTCGCTCGAATCGGCCGAGCGCGGCGGCCAGGGGGTGACGGCGGCCGCGGTCGGCGCGGTCTTCGGCGAGTACGAGCCGGACGAGATCGCCGCCCGGGCCGAGGAGTTCGGCCTGGAGGAGGGCGACGCCACGATCTGGGTGGCGGCCACCGATCCGACCGACCCGGGGAGTGGCTCGCCGAGCCGTTCGACAGTCCGGACCCGCACCTGCTGCTCTGCCGCTTCGACGTCAGCGAGGTGTACGACGAGGAGGACGGCCTCGGCTGACCGAGGACGCAAGACGTCGGGGCGGCTCCCGCGATCGTGACCGGGAGCCGCCCCAAACACTTCTGACGATGCGTCAGCCCCGTGTGTCAGCCCTGCGGGGCGTTCTCGGTCAGCAGGGCGCGCAGCCGGGTGGTGCGCGGCGTGGCGGGGCGCTCGGCCACGGCCTGGGCCAGTGCGGGACCGGCCGCGTGCACCACCGAGAGGTGCCGCTCGGCCCGCCCGAAGGCGGTGTAGACCCACTGCCGGGTCAGCCCGGGGCCCGCCTCCTCGGGCAGCACCACGACGGCCGCCGGCCAGCGCCGCCCGGCCGCCTGATGGACCGTCAGCGACCAGCCGTGCCGCAGCCGGTCGACCTGGGCGGGCGGCAGCACCAGCTCGCTGCCGTCGGCCAGGGCCAGCCGCAGGCCGTCCCGGTCGCCGCCCAGTACCCGCCCCGGATGGTTGATCCCGGGCAGCGGCGAGTAGACCACCCGGTCGCCCGGGTCGAAGCCGCCGAACCGCCCGGGGCCGGGGTTCAGCCGGGCCTTGACGGCGGCGTTGAGCGCCCGGGTGCCGGCCGGGCCGCCGTGGCCGGGGGTCAGCAGCACCGTCTGCTCGGCGGGGATGCCCAGCGCACGCGGAATCGACTCGGTGAGCAGTTGCACGGCCCGGTGCACCGCTTCGGCGGACTCGCGGGCGGTGACGATCACCACCTCCTTGTCCGGCGCCTCCACGGTGGTCAGCTCGCCGACGCCGATGCCGGAGACCAGCTCGCCGATCGGGCCGAGGTCGGGGGTGCGGGAGGCCACCTGCGGGCACACCTTGGCGGCCAGCAGGTCGGCGAACAGCCGCCCGGGGCCGGCCGACCAGAGCTGGCCCGGGTCGCCGCTGAGCACCAGCCGGGTGCCGTCGGCCAGCGCCTCGACCAGGGTGGCGGCCTGCTCCAGGTCGAGCAGCGGGGCGTCCTGGACGATCAGCAGGTCCAGCGCCAGGGCGCCCTCCTCGGTGCGCTCGACGGTGCCGGGGCGCAGCAGCTCGGCGAGGGTCAGCGACTCGGGCTCGCCCAGGGCGTCGCGGCCGTACTCGGTCCAGGCGGCGGCCCGGGCCCGCAGGCCGAGCGCGCGGGCGGCGCGCAGCAGGGCGGCGAGCTCACCGCGCGAGGCGGCGTCCCCGGTGTGCAGCACCAGCGGGCCGGTGGCGACGGCGCGGATCAGCGCGGCGGCCGAGGCGGAGCCGGCCGCGCCGGCGGCCGCCTCCCAGTCGGCCTCGCCGGGAGCACCCGGCTCGCCCTCGGGGGCGGAAGCCTCGACCGGCGTCGGCGATTCCTCGACCGGTGTCCCGAAGGTGGAGAGCAGCCGGGCCAGGCCCTCGGCGGCCTCCTCCTCGGCCTGTGCCAGCCGGTCCAGCGCCAGCAGCAGCCGCATCGGCGGCTCCTCGTCCTCGCCGACCTCGCGGGCGCCCGGACCGGTCTCCTCCTCCTGGAACGGCAGCACCCGGCCGTCCTCGACGGCGGCCTGCACCGCCTGCTCCGGGTCGGGCAGGCCGAGCTTCTCCAGCCCGGCGCGCAGCTCGTCGGCGGTCAGCGCGGAGTGGCCGCGCAGCGCGGCCTGCTCCAGCAGCCAGATGGCCAGCGCCCGGCCGCGGCGCGGGTCGTCGGGGCCGGCAGCGGGGCCGAGCAGCGCCTTGGCGAAGCCGTCGGCCTGCTCGGGGCGCACCCCGGGCAGCGCCAGCAGGGCCCACGGGTCCTGCTGGAGGGTGTCGGGCGCCTGTTCGCCGAGCGTGGTCAGGGCGGCGTGCGCCAGCTGGTCGGCGGCCGCAGCGGGCGCTCCGCCGTGGGTGAGCAGCTGCACGGTGGCGCGCAGTGCGTCGGCCGGGAGCTCCAGCCGGGGCGCGGCCGCCGGCTCGGGCGCGGGCGCCGCGGTGGCCGGGGCGTCGGGAGCGGCGGGGGCGTCGGCCGGGGAGCCGGGCTTCGCCGGCGCGGGGCGTGACGGTGCGTCGGGGGTGCGCCGCTCCACGGCCCGCACGGCCTCGGTCAGCGCGGCCAGCTCGGCGGCGCGGCGCGCCGGGTCCACGGTCCGGGGTGTGAAGCCGGTGACGCCCGCCGCGGGGCCCTGGCCGCCCGCCGGCCGCTCGTCGGCGGCTCGGGGCTCGGGCACCGGCGTCTCGGCAGCGGCGGCCGCCTCCTCCGAGGGAGCCTGCGCGCCCCCCGCGTCCGGCTCCGGGCCGTCGGCCGCCGGTTCGTCCGTCTGACTCACAGTTGCTGACTCACAGTTCGTTCCAGTCCTGATCAGGGTAGCGACGCACCGGCGCCGAGATGTCGTCGAGCGCACCGCGGATCTCATCCGGAAGCGTAAGCGCCTCCACCGACAGCGCCGTGTGCAGCTGGGTGGCGGTGCGCGCACCCACGATCGCGGCCGCCACCCCTGGCCGGTCCCGGACCCAGGAGAGCGCCACCGCCAGCGAGCTGCTGGCCAGGCCGTCGGCGGCGGTGGAGAGCGCGTCCACGATCCGCCGGGACCGCTCGCCGAGATAGGGCTGCACATACCCGGCGAGGTGCGGCGAGCTGCCCCGGGAGTCCTGCGGAATGCCGTGGCGGTACTTGCCGGTCAGCACCCCGCGCCCCAGCGGTGAGGAGGCGAGCAGGCCGATCCCGGCGTCCAGCGCGGCGGGCAGCGCCTCGCGTTCGGCGCCGCGCTGCAGCAGCGAGTACTCCAGCTGGGTCGCGGCCAGCGGCACCCGCCCGGGCGCGGCCAGCTGCCAGGTGGCGGCCTTGGCCAGCTGCCAGCCGCAGTAGCCGGCCACCCCGGCGTAGCGGGCCCGGCCGGAGGCGACCGCCAGGTCCAGCGCGTGCATGGTCTCCTCGGTCGGGGTGGCCGGGTCGAAGGCGGGCACCTGCCAGAGGTCCACGTGGTCCGTGCCGAGCCGGCGCAGCGAGGCGTCCAGGGCGGCCAGCAGGGCGCTGCGCGAGGAGCCGCCGGCGGCCGCGGCACCTCGGGTGCCGGGCCCGGTCGACGCGCCGGCCCGGGTGGCGATCACCAGTTCGGAGCGCGGGACCAGACCGTCCATCAGCCGGGCGAGCAGGTGCTCGGCGGCGCCGTCGCCGTAGAGGTCGGCGGTGTCCACCAGGGTCCCGCCGGCGTCCACGAAGGTCTTGAGCTGCTCGGCGGCCTCGGCTTCGTCGGTGTCCCGGGTCCAGGTCATGGTGCCCAGCCCCAGTCGGGAGACCCGCAGGCCGGTGCGGCCCAGATTGCGTCGTTCCATGGGCGCAGGACCCCCTCACTCTTGGTGACCATGATCGTAACCGTCGCTCGCAGCAATGTGACGCTCGCCACGCCTACCCGTCGGTAGCAAGACCGCCGGGGCCACGGCTACCGTGGCCCGCAACGGCCCCTCGGGAAAGGCGTGCACGTCATGCGACTCGGCATCAACCTCGGCTACTGGGGACTCGGCATGGACGCCGACAACATCGCGGTCGCCCAGGAGGCCGACCGGCTCGGCTACGCGGTCTGCTGGGCCGCGGAGGCGTACGGCTCGGACGCCGCCACGGTGCTCGCCTTCGTCGCCGCCAGGACCGAGCGGATCGACGTGGGCTCGGCGATCTTCCAGATCCCGGCCCGGACCCCGGCGATGACCGCGATGACGGCGGCCACCCTGGACGCGCTCTCCGGCGGCCGGTTCCGGCTCGGCCTCGGGGTCTCCGGCCCGCAGGTGTCGGAGGGCTGGTACGGCGTCAGGTTCGACAAGCCGCTCGGGCGCACCCGGGAGTACGTGGAGATCATCCGCAAGGCGATGTCCCGCGAGCGGCTGACCCACCAGGGCGCCAACTGGACGCTGCCGCTGCCCGGCGGCCCGGGCAAGCCGCTGAAGCTGACGGTGCATCCGGTGCGCGAGCACATCCCGCTCTACATCGCCGCGATCGGCCCGAAGAACCTGGAGCAGACCGGCGAGATCGCCGACGGCTGGCTGGGCATCTTCTTCTCGCCCGAGCACGCCGAGCTCTCGCTCGCCCCGCTGCGGGCCGGCCGGGCCAAGGCCGGGCTGACCCTCGACGGCTTCGACCTCTGCCCCACCGTCAGCATCGCGGTCGGCGAGGACGTCGCGGCGGCCGCCGACTCGCTGCGCGACCACGCGGCGCTCTACATCGGCGGGATGGGCAGCAAGGAGAAGAACTTCTACAACCAGCTGGCCTGCCGGATGGGCTACGAGGAGGCCGCTGCCGAGATCCAGCAGCGCTACCTGGCCGGCGACAAGCAGGGCGCGGCCGCAGCCGTGCCGCACGACCTGATCGACGCCTTCGCCCTGCTCGGCACCAAGGAGCGGATCGCCGACCGGCTGCGCGCCTACGCCGACGCCGGGGTGACCACCCTGACCCTGGCCCCGACCGGCTGGACCCTGGACGAGCGGGTGGCCGCGCTGCGCACCGCGGTGGACGCCATGGAGCTGGCGGGGCTGGCCTGACGGCGCCCGGTCACAGCCAGCCGCCGCGCTTGAACAGCCGGTGCAGGATGCCGCAGACCAGGGCGGTGGCGCCGATCGCCAGCGGGTAGCCGTACGGCCCGGCGGAGGCCTGGCCGGCGAGCGCGTACCCGCTCAGCAGCAGCGGGGGGACGGCCAGCGCCACCCAGGCGCCCAGCCGGCGCAGCTCACCGCTCGGCAGCTCGGCGTGTGGCGGTTCGCCACTCGGCGGCTCGGCGTGTGGCAGTTCGCCGCTCGGCGGCTCGGCGTGCGGCGGCTCGTCGTGCGGTGCCCGGGCGGGCCCCGGTTCCTGCTCGGCGTGCGGCGCCCGCCCGGGTCTCGGTTCCTGCTCGGCGTGCGGCACCTGCTCGGGTCGGGGTGCCCGCTCGGCGTGCGGCACCTGCTCGGATCCCGCTGCTTGCACGGGCTGCGGTGCCCGCCCGGGCTGCGGTGCGGCACCCGCCCCGCATTCGGCCGCCAGCTGCTCCGCGCCCGCCCGCAGGCCGGGCAGCGGCCCCGCGGCGAGCTCGCGCAGCGGCGCCAGCGCCTGCCGGGCCGCCGCGCGCAGCACCCGGGAGCCGGGGTCGGCCGCGAGCGCCGTCAGGCAGCCGTCGACGGTGGCGGCGCAGACCTCGTGGAGAACGGCGGTGGGTCCGCCGGCGAGCAGGCGCGGCTGCCGCTCCAGGCGGGCCCGCAGGCCCCTCATCGGTCCGCTCGGGCCATGGCGGACCGTCAGCACGAAGGACTCCCCGACCAGCACCAGCAGCTGACCGGTCGTCAGTGCGTGCTGCCGCCCCGCAGGCCGTTCGACTGTGGGCAGCACCACCAGCAGCGCCTGCGGATAGCGGGTCACCCCAGCGGCCCGGGGCGTTCGCAGGGCCTGCGCCACCAGCGCGGCCGGCAGCCCGGCGACCGCTCCCACCTGCGCGAACTCCGCCTCGCCCGGCTCCGCCAGGCCGATCCAGAGGAAGCCGTCGTCCGGCGCGGCGGTGCCGGGGCCGGCCAGGCGACGGCCGTCCCGGTAGCGCGCCGAGTCCACGATCACGGCTCCCATTCTGACGGCCGGTACCGCCCGGGGCCCGGAGCGGCTCGCGGCCACCGTCTAGGCTTGGGGCATGCCCACACTGCTGCTGGTACGCCATGGCCGGTCGACCGCGAACTCCGCCGGGATCCTCGCGGGTTGGACCCCGGGCGTGGATCTGGACGAGACCGGCCGGGCGCAGGCCGCCAAGCTGGTGGAGCGGCTGGCCGGGGTGCCGCTGGCGCTCGCGGTCAGCAGCCCGCTGGAGCGCTGCCGGCAGACCCTGGGGCCGCTGCTGGCGGACCGGCCCGAGCTGGGCGAGCCGACCGTGGACGACCGGCTGGGCGAGTGCCACTACGGGGACTGGACCGGGCGCCCGCTGCGCGAGTTGGCCACCGAGCCGCTCTGGCGCACCGTGCAGGACCACGCGTCGGCCGCGGCCTTTCCGGGCGGGGAGTCGCTGCGGGCGCTGAGCCACCGCACGGTGGCGGCGGCCCGGGAGTGGGACGAGAAGATCGCCGCCGAGCACGGGCCGGACGCGGTGTGGATCGCCTGCACCCACGGCGACGTGATCAAGGCGATCGTGGCCGATGCGCTCGGCCTGCACCTGGACCACTTCCAGCGGATCAACGTGGATCCCGCCTCGATCACCGCGATCCGCTACACCCCGCTGCGGCCGTTCGTGCTGCGGATGGGCGACACCGGAGACCTCTCCGGCCTGCGCCCCAAGCCGTCCGGCGCGAGCACCGGCGATGCCATGGTCGGCGGCTCCACAGGTGCGGACGCCGTAGGGTGAAAGCGCACCCGTAGCCCGTTCTCAAGACACCGTTCTTCACACCACCGGAGCGAGAGAGTGCCCCGACAGGTCTTCTTCTACGACCAGCCCGAGCGGTTCGTGGCCGGCACCGTCGGCCAACCCGGCTCGCGGGCGTTCTTCCTGCAGGCCAGTGCGCGCGGCCGGATCACCAGTGTGCTGCTGGAGAAGACGCAGGTGGCGGCGCTCGCCGAGCGGGTCGACGAGGTGCTGGACGAGGCGCTGCGGCGCAGTGCCGGCCAGGCTCCGATCCCGGCGATCGCGCCGTCCGAGCTGATCGACACCGCGCCGCTGGACCTGCCGCTGGAGCAGGAGTTCCGGGTCGGCACCATGGCGCTGGCCTGGGACGCCACCGACGGCATCCTGGTCGTCGAGGCGCAGGCGGTGCTGGAGGACGCGGAGGACGACGAGGCCGCCGAACTGGCCTTCGACGACGAGGAGAACGGTCCCGACCTGCTGCGGGTGCGGCTGAGCGGGGCGATGGCCCGGGTGTTCGCCAAGCGCGCGCTGGACTTGGTGGCGGCCGGCCGCAAGCCCTGCCCGTTCTGCAACCTGCCGCTCGACCCCGAGGGCCACCTGTGCCCGCGCCAGAACGGTTACAAGCGCTGAACACCAACCAGGACAGCCCCGAAGCCGAGGCCGAGGAGCCCGCGGCCGAGATACCCGACGCCGACCCGGTGGCCGCCGCCGCGCTGGCCGCCGACGTGCCGGCCGCCCTGGAGCTGCTGCGCTCCGGTGAGCTGACGGTGCACGGGCAGCTCACCGACGCCTCCAACGCCGTCCTCTACTGCTCCAGCACGTTGAACGGCGTGTCCGCGCTGTGCGTCTACAAGCCGGTCCGCGGTGAGCGCCCGCTCTGGGACTTCCCGGACGGCACGCTGGCCGGCCGCGAGGTGGCGGCCTACGAGCTGGCGGCGGCCACCGGCTGGCCGCTGATCCCGCCGACCGTGCTGCGGGACGGGCCGTTCGGCCCGGGGATGGTGCAGATCTGGGTGGAGCCGGACCAGCAGGCGGCCCCGCTGCTGGCTCTGCAGGACCCGAGCGGCCCCGAGCCGGGCTGGCTGCCGGTCGTCGAGGCCGAGGTGGGGGAGGGCCGCCGGGCGCTGCTGGTGCACGCCGACGACGAGCGGCTGCGCCGGCTGGCCGTGGTGGACGCGGTGCTCAACAACGCCGACCGCAAGGGCGGCCATCTGCTGCCGGCCGCCGATGGCCGGATCTACGGCATCGACCACGGGGTGACCTTCGCCACCAGCGGCAAGCTGCGCACCCTGCTGTGGGGGTGGGCGGAGCAGCCGCTGACCGAGGAGGCGGTGGAGATGCTCGGCCGGCTGGCCGCCGAGCTGGACGGCGCGCTGGGGGCCCGGCTGGCCGAGCACCTGACGGCCGTTGAGCTGACGGCCGCTCGGGAGCGGACCGCCGAACTGCTGCGCAGCCGCAGGCATCCGGTGCCTTCACAGGAGTGGCCGTCGATCCCCTGGCCACCGGTCTGAGTCACCGTGGCGGTCGGCCGGGAATTATTCCCGGCCTTGCGACCTTCATGATCGAGGCTGCTCGTTTCAGCCGTTTCTGCTGACTGGTTAGCCCCTTAAATGATCGGAAGGTTAGAGTCCTTTCCATGCATGCCTGGCCCGCTTCCGAGGTTCCCGCCCTACCCGGTCAGGGACTCCCGCTCCGTATCCACGACACCGCCACCGGAACCGTCCGGGAGCTGGTGCCCGAGGGTGACACCGCCCGGATCTACGTCTGCGGCATCACCCCGTACGACGCCACCCACCTGGGCCACGCCGCCACCTACAACGCCTTCGACCTGGCTCAGCGGGTCTGGCGGGACGCGGGCTACCGCGTCCACTACGTGCAGAACGTGACCGATGTCGACGACCCGCTGCTGGAGCGCGCGGTCGCCACCGGTCAGGACTGGACGAAGCTGGCCGAGCGTGAGACGGCACTGTTCCGCGAGGACATGACCGCCCTGCGGATCCTGCCGCCCGCCCAGTACATCGGCGCGGTCGAGTCGATCCCGTGGATCGTCCCGCTGGTCAAGAAGCTGCTCGCGTCCGGCGCCGCCTACGAGCTGGACGGCGACATCTACTTCTCCATCGAGGCCGACCCGCACTTCGGCGAGGTCTCCGGCCTGACCCGGGAGCAGATGCTGCCGATCTTCGCCGAGCGCGGCGGCGACCCGGACCGCCCGGGCAAGCGCCACCCGCTGGACGCGCTGCTCTGGCTCTCGGCCCGCCCGGGCGAGCCCGCCTGGGACACCGAGCTCGGCCACGGCCGCCCCGGCTGGCACATCGAGTGCGTGGCCATCGCGCTGGAATACCTGGACATGGGCTTCGACATCCAGGGCGGCGGCAGCGACCTGTCGTTCCCGCACCACGAGATGGGCGCCGCGCACGCCCAGACCGCCACCGGCACCCACCCGTTCGCGCGGGCCTATGTGCACGCCGGGATGGTCGGCCTGGACGGGCACAAGATGTCCAAGTCCCGCGGCAACCTGGTCTTCGTCTCGGCGCTGCGCCGCGAGGGCGTGGACCCGGCGGCGATCCGCCTGGCGCTGCTCTCCCGGCACTACCGCAGCGACTGGGAGTGGACCAAGGAGGTCCTGGACGCGGCCGTCGAGCGGCTGGCCCGCTGGCGGGCCGCGGTCTCCCGCCCGGACGGCCCGTCGGCCGAGGTGCTGCTCGCCGAGGTGCGCGCCGCGCTCGCCGACGACCTGGACGCGCCCGCCGCGCTGGCCGCCGTGGACCGCTGGGCAGCGCTCCAGGCCGCCGAGGGCGGCAGCGACACCGGCGCGCCGGGCCTGGTCTCGCGCACCGTGGACGCCCTACTGGGTGTCGCGCTGTAAGGGCAACTGACAGCTTGTCAGGCGAGGGGCCGCCGATCCGACACCGGATCGGCGGCCCCTCGCCGTTGACCTGCGGATTTCGCGGCCGAAACGGGTCTTGGGCGCGGAATGCGTGCGATCGATCGTCCGGACGGATTGGTTCCGTCGCGGGCATTGCCTTCACCGCACGGCAGCCGCCAGCATATGGGCCACTTTCGCCGCTCCTTGATCCGGAGGGTGGTCCTCGTGCCGCAAGCACCAAAGAACCCTGGCCTGAAGGCCGATGTCCTCGGCGCCGCCGACACCGTCGTGATGGCGGTGGCCGGCAGCGCGCCCGCCTACTCACTGGCCTCCACGACCGCCGTACTGGCCGGCACCGCCGGGCTGATCGGCCCGGCCGCGCTGCTCTGGTGCGCCATCCCGATGCTCGGCATCGCCTGGGCCTTCAACTACCTGGGCCGCCTCGACGTCAACGCCGGCGCCAGCTACTCCTGGGTCGGCCGGGCGCTGCACCCGGCGCTGGGCTTCCTGGCCGGCTGGTCGCTGGTGGTCTCGGCGACCATCTTCATGGTGGCCGGCTCGCTGCCGGCCGGGCAGTACACCCTGTCGCTGTTCTCCGACTCGCTGTCGCGCAACACCTGGGCGGCCACCGGGGTCGGGGCCGGCTGCTTCCTGGTGATGGCCGGCCTGGTGCTGCTCGGCGCCCGGATCACCGCCCGGGCGCAGTGGATCATGACGGGGGTGGAGGTCGCGATCCTGGCCGTCTTCGGCATCGCGGCGCTGGTGCACGGCGGGCACGCGGCCCGGTTCTCCTGGAGCTGGCTGTGGGGCTTCGGGCACTTCGGCGGGGTCAAGGGGTTCGCGGCGGCCGCGCTGGTGGCGGCCTTCTACTTCTGGGGCTGGGACGTCACGGCCAACCTCAGCGAGGAGACCACCGACAGCCGCCGGAACTCCGGAATCGGCGGGCTGATCGGGGTGCTCGGGGTGTTCGCGCTCTTCGAGATCGTCACCATCGCGGTCAATCTGATCATCAGCCAGCAGGATCTGACGGCCAAGGACGCCCCGCCGTTCCTCACCACCCTGGGCGACACGGTCTGGCCGGGGGCCGGCGGCAAGATCATGGTGCTGGCGGTGATGCTCTCCACCATCGCCACCCTGGAGACCACCCTGATCCAGGTGACCCGCTCGCTCTTCGCGATGGGCCGGGACCGCACCGTGCCCGCAGTCTTCGGGCTGGCCCACCGGCGCTGGCAGACGCCCTGGGTGGCGCTGGCGGTGGTGGTCGTGGTGTCGCTGGGGCTCTTCGTGGGCTCCAACGCGCTGGGCTCGGTGAGCAAGATCCTCACCGACGCGGTGGCCGCGATCGGCCTGCAGATCTCCGTCTACTACGCGCTGGCCGGGCTGGCGGTGGTGATCGCCTACCGCAGGCTCATCCTGCGCTCGGTGGCCAACGCGGTGTTCATCGGGGTCTGGCCGCTGGCCGGGGCGCTCTTCATGGCCTTCCTCTTCGTGGAGAACTGCCGCAGCCTGCCGGGCACCCAGCTGGCCATCGGGCTGGGCGCGCTGGCCGTCGGACTGCTGCCGATGGCCTGGTACTGGATCGCAGGGAGCGCCTACTACCGGCGCGGTCCGGGCTTGGCGGCGTCCAGTGGCGGGGTGTCCGGCAAGGGGGTGTCCAGCGACGCGGTGTCCAGCGACGGGGTGTCCGGCGGCGGTGCCTCGACCGGGGCGGGCGGTGCGGCCTCCTCGACGGGCGGCGCGGGCGGCGCGGGCGGGGCGGCCTCCTCGACCTGATCCCGGGCTTGCGCGATCCGGGCCCGGGCCTTCTCCACCTGGGCCTGGGTCGCGCTGTCCAGGAACCGCAGCAGCTCGACCGGGAACGGCAGCACCAGCGTGGAGTTCTTCTCGGCGGCCACCTCCACCACCGTCTGCAGCAGTCGCAGCTGGAGCGCGGCCGGGGTGGCGCTCATGATGTCGGCCGCCGCGGAGAGCTGCTTGCTGGCCTGGAACTCGCCGTCCGCGGTGATGATCCGGGCCCGCCGCTCACGGTCGGCCTCGGCCTGCCGGGCCATCGAGCGCTTCATCGACTCGGGCAGCGCGACGTCCTTGATCTCCACGCGGTCGATCTCGATGCCCCAACCCAGCGCCGGACTGTCCAACATCAGCTCCAGACCCTGGTTGATCGGCTCACGGTTGGCCAGCAGGTCGTCCAGCTCGCTCTTGCCGATGATCGACCGCAGCGAGGTCTGGGCGACCTGGGAGATGGCGAACTGGTAGTCCTGCACATTGACGGTGGCCTTCACCGGGTCGACCACCTTGAAGTACACCACCGCGTCGACCCGGACCGTCACGTTGTCCCTGGTGATGCCCTCCTGGGCCGGCACCGGCATGGTGACGATCTGCACGTTCACCCGGCGCAGCCGGTCGGCCACCGGCATCAGCATCACCAGGCCCGGCGGGCGGAGCTGCTCGCGGACCTTGCCGAACCGGAACACCACCCCGCGCTGCCACTGCTGGACCACGCGCACACTCGTCGAGGCCACCAACGCGCTGAGCACGACCACTGCGACCAGCACTCCGACGACCACATCCAGGACCACCATGGCGTCACCTCGGCCACTCCCGGTTACCGGACTTCCAGGGTAAGTCCGGTGGCGGGCCGATGCGGGCCCCCGAAGGCGGGCCCTCGACAGGCTGCCGCGGCCCGGTAGTGGTCTAGACCCTTGACAGGATACGGTCTGGACCGGTGCACTGGTCCGGGCCGATGGCCGGCGGCTGCCCGGCGCCGGTCATCGGCCGTCCCCTACAAGGGAATTGACGCCGCGTCACGCCGTGTCAGTCGCGCGAGGAGTCACCCTTGCCGTCGGCGTCATGGTCCTCGCGGTCCTCGCCGTCGGTCTCGCCGTCCTCGTCCTCGTCCTCGCCGTCGTCCTCGGCCGACCCGTCGCCGGGAGCGGACGCGTCCCCCGACCGCCCGGTGCTGGCCCGGCCGCCGCTCGGCTTCTCGCCGCCCGGCCCCTGGTTGTCCCGCCGCCGCAGATAGCGCTCGAACTCGCGGGCGATCGCCTCGCCGCTGGCCTCCGGCAGCTCCGCGGTGTCCTGGGCCTCCTCCAGCTGCTGCACGTACTCGGCCACCTCGCTGTCCTCGGCGGCCAGTTGGTCCACGCCCAGCTGCCAGGCCCGGGCATCCTCGGGCAGCTCGCCCGGCGGGATCCGCAGATCCAGCAAGTCCTCCAGCTTGTTCAGCAGCGCCAGGCTGGCCTTGGGGTTGGGCGGCTGCGCCACGTAGTGCGGCACCGCGGCCCAGAGCGTCACGGCCGGCACGCCCGCGTGCGCGAACGCCTCCTGCAGCACCCCGACGATCCCGGTCGGGCCCTCGTAGCGGCTCTCCTCCAGATCCAGCCGACGGGCCAGCGCGGCGTCCGAGGTGACCCCGCTGACCGGCACCGGACGGGTGTGCGGGGTGTCGCCGAGCAGCGCACCCAGGATCACCACCAGCTCGATGCCCAGCTCGTGCGCCAGGCCGAGCAGCTCGTTGCAGAACGACCGCCACCGCATGCTGGGCTCGATCCCGCGCACCAGCACCAGATCCCGGGTGGTCGGCTCGGTCACCCGGACCACCGACAGCCGGGTGGTCGGCCAGGTGATCCGCCGCACCTTGCCGTCCATCCAGATCGTCGGCCGGTTGACCTGGAAGTCGTAATAGTCCTCGGCATCAAGGGCGGTGAACACCTTGCCGCCCCAGGTCTCGTCCAGATGACCCACCGCCGTGGAGGCGGCATCGCCCGCGTCGTTCCAGCCCTCGAAGGCACAGACCATGACCGGGTCGATCAACTCGGGAACATCTTCCAGCTCGATCACCCAGCGTCTCCCTCCGCGCGTGGAACGCCTCGTTCCACGGACCCTACCTGCCCAGCCTACGGGCTTTGATGCCCCTCGGGTTCCGGCTTCGGCAACTGCGCCGGCCGCCCCCGTCAGGGCTCGTACTGGAACGGGGTGGTGACGCTCAGTGCGGTGAAACCGAGCCGCTCCAGGATCGGCCGGCTGGTCTCGCGGGCGTCCACCTGCAGATAGCGGTAACCGCGGGCAACCGCCTGCGTCGCACGGTGTGCGACCAGGGCCCGGTAGATGCCGCGCCCGCGCCAGGCGGGCACCGTGCCGCCGCCCCACAGGCCGGCGAACGAGACGCCCGGCAGGGTCTCCATCCGGGCCCCGCTGATCGGCTCGTCCCCGGCCATCGCCACCACCACGCTGAGTGTCTGCGGCGCCTCGGCCAGCCGGGCCAGCAGCTGGTCCGCCATCCCCGCGGCCCGGTCCGGCTCGCCGAAGGCCCGCGCCTGGGCCTCGCCGAGCAGCCGGATGCCGGCCTCGTCGGTCTCGGTGCGCAGCCACACCCCCTCCGGCAGCACCACCGGCACGGCCTGGGCGGCGCTCTCGGCCACCATCAGGGTCTCCGGCTCCTCGGCGACCAGGCCGGCCGCGCGCAGCCGGTCGGCCAGGTCGGCCGGTCGGTCGTGGCTGTAGTGCTTCCACTCGAAGGCCCGGCCGCGCTCGCCGAAGTAGCGCAGCTGCTCGGCGATCGCGGCGTCCGCCCCGGCCTCGTCCAGGCCGGACCAGAGCACCGCCGACCAGCCGAGCTCGCCGCCGTCCTGCCGGACCACCCCGCCGGCCCGGTCGACCACCGCCCCCACACCGTCCGGCGCCACCTCGCGGCGCAGCTCGCGGTCGTACTGCTCCAGCACCCGCTGCTTGTCCATCACCTGCTGCTCGTCCATGCCCGCACCCCAACACCTGCCGGTCGGCGCGGCAACCGGATTTCCGCGGGCCCGCGCGCGGGTCAGACCCCGATGACGGCCGCCAGCACCGCCGCGGTGTCCCGCAGGTCGGGCAGCACCACATCGGCGCCTGCGGCCGCCAGCTCCGCGGCCGACACCATCCCGGTGGCCACCGCGACCGCCCGGGCGCCCACCGCCTGGGCGGTCGTCACATCGCGCACCGTGTCCCCGATGATCACCGTCTCGCTGCCCCGGAACCGGCGGCCCAGCACCCGCTCGGCCCGTGCCCAGGCATGGGCGGGCAGGTCGGTGCGCTCATAGGCGTCGTCGCCGTAGGCGCCCAGCCGCAGGTCCAGGTGTTCCGTCAAGTCGAAGGCGGCCAGCTTCAGTTCGGCCAGCACCAGGAGGTTCCCGGTCAGCACCGACTGCCGCACTCCGCCGTGGGTGGCCAGCGCGCGCAGCGCCTCGCGGGCGCCGGGCAGCGCATGGCCCTCGTCGGCCAGATCGGCGGCCCGGTCCTGCATCTCCGCCACCAGCAGGTCCAGGTAGCCGGCCAGCAGCCCGTCGCCCGGATCCAGGTCGTGCGCCCGCAGCAGCTCGGTGGCGGCGGCCGTCTCGGTGCGGCCGTAGTAGCTCCAACTACGGGTCAGCGGCAGCCCGGTGGCGCGCTGGAAGGCGGCGGCGACGGCGCGCCTGGCCACCGTGCCGCCGTCGATCAAGGTGTGGTCGATGTCCCACAGCACCAGCAGCTCGCGTTCCATGGCCCCTCCGATCCCCGATGGCCGCCCCTCACCGCGGCCCCCCAGCCCCGATCATCGCGCACCGCGGCCACCGCCGCCCCCGACGGCGCGCTGGCGAGCCGCGGCTTTGCCCGACGACCAACAGGCTGCTGGATCCCGTGATGCCGATCCGGCGATGACATCGAAATTCGACGAGAATCGAACTATCGTGGCCGCATGACGACTTCCGACCAGACTGCCACGACTCAGAACGGCCCGACCAAGGTCGACTTCTACTTCGACCCGATCTGCCCCTTCGCCTGGATCACCTCCCGCTGGATCCTGGAGGTCGAGAAGGAGCGCGACCTCGACCTGACCTTCAAGGTGATGAGCCTGTCGGTGCTCAACTCCGGGCGTGACGACCTGCCCGAGCAGTACCGCGACCTGCTGCAGCGCGGCTGGGGCCCGGTGCGGGTCTGCATCGCCGCGGCCGAGCAGCACGGCGTCGGGGTGCTGCGCGACCTCTACACCGCGCTCGGCACCCGGATCCACAACGGGGACAACAAGGACTACCAGGTGGTGATCAAGGAGGCCCTCGCCGAGGTCGGCCTGCCGGCCGAGCTGGCGGCGGCGGCCGACGGCACCGACTGGGACGAGGCGCTCAAGCGCAGCCACCACGAGGGCATGGACCCGGTCGGCGAGGACGTCGGCACCCCGACCATCCACATCGACGGGGTGGCGTTCTTCGGCCCGGTGCTCACCGCGATCCCGCGCGGCGAGGAGGCCGTCAAGCTCTTCGACGGCGCCCGCCTGCTGGCGAGCTACCCGAAGTTCTTCGAGATGAAGCGGACCCGCACCGGGGACCTCGACTTCAGCTGAACCCCTGCTGGGAAGGCCCGGCGGCGTGCGTGCCGCCGGGCCCGTCGCGCGTCAGCCGGCCAGCTCCGCGGCGAGGAAGGCCACCGTGCGCTCCACCAGGGCCGGCACCTCGGGGTAGCCCTCGAAGGCGTGCTCCGCGCCGGGCACCGGCACCAGCTCGGACCGCCCGCCGGCGGCCAGCAGCGCCTGGTGCAGCCGCTCGCTGTGGGCCGGCGCGACGATGGTGTCGGCCGTGCCGTGCAGCAGCAGGAACGGCGGCGGATCGGCCGGCACTTGGGCCACCGGGCTTGCCAGGGCGACGAGTTCGGGCAGGTCGACCGGGCGGCCGCCGAGCAGTCGGCCCTCCGAGGAGTCGGCCTGCTCCGGGTGGCGCACCGCCATGTCGGTGATCGGGCACCAGCCGGCCACCGCCCGCACCGCGCCGTCCGCGAAGGCGGCCAGCGCGGCGATCGCGCCGCCCGCCGACTCGCCCCAGAAGCCGATCCGCCCGGCGTCCAGGCCGAGTTGCCCGGCGTTGCGCCGCAGGAACGCCAACGCCGCCTGGGCATCCTCCAGTTGGGCCGGGAACCGGGCCTCACCGGAGAGCCGGTAGTCGATGGTGGCCACCGCCAGCCCGGCCCGGGTCGCGGCCCGCCAGAACGCGTCCGGCGTCAACGCCTCGGACGGGTAGCGCCGGTCGCCCCACTGGAACCCGCCGCCGTGCACCCAGGCCACCACCGGCGCGGGCCCGGGGCCCGGGGGAACGCGCAGGTCGAGCAGTAGCGGCCGGAAGCCCCGCAACTCGGCGTACGCCAGGCCCTCGTACACCTGTCCGCCGTCGTCGGTCTGACGCGGCGTCACCATCGAGAGGTCGTCAGTCATGCGCAGCAGCGTAGATCAACTCAGGCACCAGTCCTGCCGGTAGGACGCCCAATCCTGTTCGCTGGCCGAGAAGTCCGCGTAGACGGCCACTCCGAAGGCCTGCCGGCCCGGCGACTGCCGGCTCAGCCCCAGCCGCACCCCGCGTATCGCCGCCGGCACGGTCTCCGCCGAGCCGCGGTGCCCCCACTCGTCGGCGTAGTAGGCGGGCAGGCCCATCAGCAAGTCCACTGATTCCGGAGTGACTTGGAGCGCCAGCTCGGTCTGCTGGGCGACATAGCCGCCGTACAGCGAGGGCAGTGGCATCGCGGTGTCGTAGGACATCACCGCGACCTGCTCCACCCTGCGGGTCACCTGCCCGAAGTAGTCCTGCGACCACCACTTCGGGTGGCCGGTCAACGACCCTGCCGCGGCGTGCAGTTGGGGGAGGGGGTCGATCTGCGGGGCCGCCACCGAGAGCGGTGCGCCGCGGGCCGCCGTCACCGCGTGCACCTGGTCGAGCAGCGTCAGGAAGCCGGGTGAGCCGGACTGCACCGGCTCCAGGTCGAAGTGCACCCCGTCGAAGCCGGCGTCCAGCACCTGCCTGGCCGCACCGGTGATCCGCTCCCGCACCGCCGGGTCGTCCAGGTGCAGCCCGGCCGGCTTCTCGGGGCCACCACGTCACCGAGCCAGGCCTGCACCCGCACCCCGGGCAGCTCCCGGTGCACCGCGTCCACCAGCTGCCGCGCCTGCGGATACCGCTCGGCCGGCAGCGAGCCGTCGTCCGACAGCGGCCCGGCGTGCACGAAGACGTCCCGGATGCCGCCGCGCAGCAGCTGCGGCAGGCCCGCCAGATCGGCCGGCCCCTTGCGCCCGTCCACCCAGGCGTGCCCCAGCCAGGCGGCGTCCCGGCCCCGGCTGCGGGCCTGCGCGGCCGGGGTGCCGCTGTCGGCCCGGCGCAGCGCCAGACCGGCCGCCGCGACCGGCAGCACCAGTAGCGCGGCCAGCACCGCCGCGACCACCGCCAGGCGCCGTCGACGCCGCGCAATCCACGCGCGGACCTGCCGCAATACCGGCACGAACATCCATCCCCCCTCACTCGAACGGCCCACCATGCGGGACGCTCTACGACGCCGGCCGCTGAGCCGGATACCCTGGCCGGGTGCGTCCCCGTTCGGGGGGACCGCATAGCCGACAGCCGTCGCACCCAGGGAGATGCCCCATGGCCACCAGTGTCCCCATTTCCGCCCAGCAGTCCCGAGCGGACGCCCTGCGAGCCGCCCTCGCCAGTCGAGTGGTCGTCGCCGACGGTGCCATGGGCACCATGCTGCAGGCGCAGAATCCGACGCTGGCGGACTTCCAGGAGCTGGAAGGCTGCAACGAAGTCCTCAACGTGACCCGTCCCGACATCGTGCGCTCGGTCCACGAGGCGTACTTCGAGGTGGGCGTGGACTGCGTCGAGACCAACACCTTCGGGGCGAACTTCGCGGCGCTGGGCGAGTACGACATCGCCGACCGGATCCACGAGCTGTCCGAGGCCGGCGCCCGGATCGCGCGCGAGGTCGCCGACTCGTACGACGACGGGCGCACCCGCTGGGTGCTGGGCTCGATCGGCCCCGGCACCAAGCTGCCGACCCTGGGCCACATCTCCTTCGAGACCGTGCGCGAGGGCTTCCGGCAGAACGCGGCCGGCCTGATCGCCGGCGGCGCCGACGCGCTGCTGGTGGAGACCAGCCAGGACCTGCTGCAGACCAAGGCCGCCGTGCTGGGCTGCAAGCAGGCGATGGCCGGGGCCGGGGTGGACCTGCCGCTGGTGGTCCAGGTGACCGTGGAGACCACCGGCACCATGCTGCTCGGCTCCGAGATCGGCGCGGCGCTCACCGCGTTGGAGCCGCTGGGCATCGACTACATCGGCCTGAACTGCGCCACCGGCCCCGAGCAGTACAGCGAGCACCTGCGCTACCTGTCGAAGAACGCCCGGATCGGCCTGTCCTGCATGCCCAACGCGGGCCTGCCGGTGCTGGGGAAGGACGGCGCGCACTACCCGCTCTCGCCGGTCGAACTGGCCGACGCCCAGGAGACCTTCGTCCGCGAGTACGGGCTGTCGCTGGTCGGCGGCTGCTGCGGCACCACCCCCGAACACCTGCGCCAGGTCGTCGAGCGGGTCCAGGGCCGCCCGATCACCGCCCGCGACCCCAAGCCCGAGCCGTCCGCCGCCTCGCTCTACCAGCCGGTGCCGTTCCGCCAGGACACCTCGTACCTGGCGATCGGCGAGCGGACCAACGCCAACGGCTCCAAGAAGTTCCGCGAGGCGATGCTGGCCGGCGACTGGCAGGCCTGCGTGGAGATCGCCCGCGACCAGATCCGCGACGGCTCGCACCTGCTGGACCTGTGCGTGGACTACGTCGGCCGCGACGGCGTCGCCGACATGCGCGAGGTCGCCGGCCGCCTCGCCACCGCCTCCACCCTGCCGATCGTCCTGGACTCCACCGAACCGGCCGTGCTGAAGGCCGGGTTGGAGATGCTCGGCGGGCGCGCGGTGCTCAACTCGGTCAACTACGAGGACGGCGACGGCCCCGACACCCGGTTCGGCAGGATCGCTCAACTCGCCCGCGAGCACGGCGCCGCCCTGATCGCGCTCACCATCGACGAGAGCGGCCAGGCCCGCACCGCCGAGACCAAGGTGGCGATCGCCGAGCGGCTGATCGAGCAACTCGGCCGCGAATACGGCATCGCCGAGCAGGACATCCTGATCGACTGCCTGGCCTTCACCCTGGCCACCGGTCAGGAGGAGTCCCGCCGCGACGGCCTGGAGACCATCGAGGCGATCCGCGAACTCAAGCGCCGCCACCCCGACGTGCAGACCACCCTGGGCCTGTCCAACATCTCCTTCGGCCTCTCCCCGGCCGCCCGCCAGGTGCTCAACTCGGTATTCCTGCACGAGTGCGTGCAGGCCGGCTTGGACTCGGCGATCGTGCACGCCTCCAAGATCCTGCCGATCGCCCGGATCCCCGAGGAGCAGCGCGAGGCCGCCCTCGACCTGGTCTACGACCGCCGCCGCGACGGCTACGACCCGCTGCAGCACCTGCTGGCCCTCTTCGAGGGCGTCAGCTCGGCCTCCGTCAAGGCCTCCAAGGCCGAGGAGCTGGCCGCCCTCCCGCTGGACGAGCGCCTCAAGCGGCGGATCATCGACGGTGAGCGCAAGGGCCTGGAGGCCGACCTGGACGAGGCCCTGGCGCAGCGCCCGGCCCTGGAGATCGTCAACGAGACGCTGCTGGACGGCATGAAGGTGGTCGGCGAGCTGTTCGGCTCCGGCCAGATGCAGCTGCCGTTCGTGCTGCAGTCCGCCGAGGTGATGAAGAGCGCGGTCGCCTACCTGGAGCCGCACATGGAGAAGTCCGACGATGAGGGCAAGGGCACCATCGTGCTGGCCACCGTCAAGGGCGACGTCCACGACATCGGCAAGAACCTGGTCGACATCATCCTGTCCAACAACGGCTACACCGTGGTCAACCTGGGCATCAAGCAGCCGGTCTCGGCGATCCTGGACGCCGCGCAGGAGCACAACGCCGACGTGATCGGCATGTCGGGCCTGCTGGTCAAGTCCACCGTGATCATGAAGGAGAACCTGGAGGAGCTCAACCAGCGCAAGCTGGCCGCCCGCTTCCCGGTGATCCTCGGCGGCGCCGCCCTCACCCGCGCCTACGTCGAGCAGGACCTGCACGAGGTCTACCAGGGCGAGGTCCGCTACGCCCGGGACGCCTTCGAGGGCCTGCGGCTGATGGACGCGCTGATCGCGGTCAAGCGCGGCGTGCCCGGCGCCGCCCTGCCCGAGCTGCGCCAGCGCCGGCACGCCCGGGTCGAGGTGGCGGAGCCGGAGGAGGTCAACCTCGGCCAGATCCGCTCCGACGTGGCCGTCGACAACCGGGTGCCGACCCCGCCGTTCTGGGGCGACCGGATCGTCAAGGGCATCCCGTTCGCCGACTACGCCTCCTGGCTGGACGAGGACGCGCTGTTCAAGGGCCAATGGGGGCTGAAGGCGGCCCGCACCGGCGAGGGGCCGTCCTACGAGGAGCTGGTGGAGACCGAGGGCCGCCCGCGGCTGCGGATGTGGCTGGACCGCCTCCAGACCGAGGGCCTGCTGGAGCCGGCCGTGGTCTACGGCTACTTCCCGGCCGCCTCCAAGGGCGACGACCTGATCGTCTACGGCGAGGACGGCAGCACCGAGCGCACCCGCTTCACCTTCCCGCGCCAGCGCCGCGGGCGGCGGCTCTGCCTGGCCGACTTCTTCCGCCCCGAGGAGTCCGGCGAGCGCGACGTGGTCGGCCTCCAGGTGGTCACCATGGGCAACAGGGTCTCCGAGGCCGCCAACGAGCTGTTCCAGGGCAACGCCTACCGCGACTACCTGGAGCTGCACGGCCTGTCGGTGCAACTCGCCGAAGCCCTGGCCGAGTTCTGGCACGCCCGGGTGCGCTTCGAGCTCGGCTTCGGCGACGAGGACCCGCAGGACGTGCGCGACATGTTCGCCCTCAAGTACCGCGGCGCCCGCTTCTCGCTCGGCTACGGCGCCTGCCCCGAGCTGGAGGACCGCGCCAAGATCGCCGAGCTGCTGCGGCCCGAGCGGATCGGCGTGGTGCTCTCCGAGGAGTTCCAGCTGCACCCCGAGCAGTCCACCGACGCCATCGTCATCCACCACCCTGAGGCGAAGTACTTCAACGCGCGGTAACCCGCTCATCACGTCCCCTTCGCTGAACTGCGCGTATGCTGTATGGCCCCCGTCTTCCCGGGCGGGGGCCCAGCGCGAAGGGGAGTGCCGCATGACCACGGTCGACACCACCACCACGGCCCTCGGCGAGGGCGGCCCCAGCGGGTTGCAGGCGGTGCTGGTCGACATGGACGGCACCCTGGTGGACACCGAGGACTACTGGTGGCAGGCGGAGTCCACGCTCTTCGCCGAACTCGGCCACCCGCTCGACGACACCCACCGGGCCCAGCTGGTCGGCGGCCCGATGACCCGGGTGATCGACTACCTGCTCGGCCTCACCGGGCTGGAGATCAGCCCGGCGGAGCTGGCCGACCGGATCAACGGCCGGTTCGTCGAGCTGCTGGACGGCGGCGCGCCGCTGATGCCCGGCGCGGCCGAGCTGCTCGCCCTGCTGCGCGAGCACGCCATCCCGGCCGCGCTGGTCTCCGCCTCGCACCGGCGGATCATCGACCTGGTGCTGAAGAACCTCGGCGACCACCCGTTCGCCTTCTCGGTGGCCGGCGACGAGGTGGCCAGGACCAAGCCCAACCCGGACCCGTACCTGGTGGCCGCCGCCCGGTTCGGCGCCGACCCGGCGCGCTGCGTGGTGATCGAGGACGCCCCGCTCGGCGTGCAGGCCGGCGAGGCGGCCGGCTGCCCGGTGATCGCGGTGCCCTCGGTGGCCCCGGTGCCGGCGGCGCCCGGCCGGGTGGTGCTGGGCTCGCTCGCCGAGCTGGACCTGGAGCTGCTGCGCTCACTGGTCCCGGCACAGGTGTGATGCTCGTCTCGTTGCGATCCCCTGGACGGGACGTCAGCTCTCTGCCGTACCCGGCAAAACAGGACAGAGCTGGCAACTCGTCGACTGCGGTGATCTTTGATGCGAAAGCGTGTCCGCTGACCGGTCGGCCGCTCGCCCACGATGTGGCAGGCTGCTGCGGTCTGTCCTGAACGCCATGGCAGCCCGCCGACCGGCCTCCACCCGCGGCCCCGGCCCTCGGCTGCCCACCGGCAGCCCTCGGCCGGCCACCGCACGGAGAAGGAACGCATGACTTCAGCCATACGACGCGCCCCCGGCCGACTCGCGACCCTGGGCTGTGCGGCCCTGGTGGCCACCACCCTGGCCGGCTGCGGCTCCGTCAACTCGATCACCGGCAGCGGCAGTAGCAGTTCCGGCCCGATCACCCTGGGCACCACCGACAGCATCGCCGTCCTCGACCCGGCCGGTGCCTACGACCTGGGCTCCTGGATGATCCTGGAGAACACCTTCCAGGGCCTGCTGCGGTTCCCGGCCGGCGCCACCACCCCGGTCCCGGACGCGGCGCAGTCCTGCCAGTTCACCGGCGCCGACGCGATGACCTACGACTGCGTGCTGCGCCAGGGCCTGACGTTCTCCAACGGGCACCCGCTGACCGCCGCCGACGTGGTGTTCTCGATCAACCGGATGAAGCAGATCAAGGACGTGAACGGGCCGTCCTCGCTCTTCGACAGCGTGAAGTCGGTCGAGGCCAAGAGCGACAGCGAGGTGGTCTTCCACCTCTCCGAGGCCGACGCGGTGCTCCCGGACAAGCTGGCCAGCGCGGCCGGTTCGATCGTCGACCACCAGGTCTTCCCGGCCGACCACGAGCTGCCCAACAGCCAGCTGATCGGCTCCGGCCCCTTCGCCATCGACTCGGTCGACGAGGCATCAGGCAACGGCGGGGTCAAGGAGATCAGCAAGATCAGCCTCTCCGCCAACGCCAAGTACAAGGGCGACCAGACGGTCCAGAACAAGAAGTTCGACGTCCGCTTCTACGGCAAGCCCGACCAACTGAAGACCGCCCTGGACAAGGGCGACGTCGACCTCACCGACAACAGCCTGGACCCCAACGTCTCCGCCCAGCTGCTCACCAACCAGCAGAGCGGCGGCAAGGGCGACATCCACGTCACCCAGACCGACAGCAGCGACACCCGGTTCCTGGTGTTCAACACCAAGGACCAGACCGTCGGCCAGCAGGCCGTCCGGCAGGCGGTCGCCCAGCTGATCGACCGCCAGGCGCTCGCCCGCGACGTCTACGCGCACACCGTGCAGCCGCTCTACTCGGTGGTCCCGGCCGGCATCGCCGGCCACAACACCGCCTTCTTCGACAAGTACAACGACCCCGACGTCACCAAGGCCAAGCAACTCCTGGCGGCCGCCAAGATCCCGACGCCGGTCAAGTTCAGCCTCACCTGGTCCCGTGCCCGCGCCCAGGGCGCCGAGGGCGCCGAGCTCAAGAAGCAGCTGGAGGCCAGCGGCCTGTTCCAGGTGACGGTCAACGAGGAGTCGGACTGGAGCAACTTCAAGAAGGGCTGGGCGGACGGCAGTTACCAGGCCTACACGGTCGGCTGGAGCGCCGACTACCCGGACCCGGACGACTTCGTGGTGCCGCTGGTAACCAGCGGCGGCGCCTTCCACAACGGCTTCGACGACCAGCAGATCGACCAGAAGCTGGTGCCCGAGACGCTGCACGAGACCGACCGCTCGCAGGCCGCCACCACCTTCGGCGCGATCCAGACCGAGCTGGCCGTCCAGGTGCCGATGGTGCCGCTCTTCCAGGAGAAGTCGTTCTTCGCCTACCACGCCAACATCACCGGCGTGGAGAACACCACGGACTCCACCGGCGTCTTCCGGTTCGGCGAGATCGGCCGCCACTGACACTGCGCCGGTCACAAGGCCGGTAGCAAGAGGGTCCGTCCGGATGCCCGGACGGACCCTCGACGCGGCTTTACGGGATCACATCGCGCCCGGCCGCACCAGCCCGCTCTCATAGGCGAACACCGCCGCCTGCACCCGGTCACGCAGCCCCAACTTGGTGAGCACGTGCCCGACATGGGTCTTCACCGTGGTCTCGGAGACGAACAGCTCGGCGGCGATCTCCGCGTTGGACAGCCCCTTGGCGACCAGCCGCAGCACCTCCATCTCCCGCTCGGTCAGCGCGCCGAGCGCGGGGGAGGGCGCCTCGTCCCCGGACGGCAGTCTGGTGGCGTACATGTCCAGCAGCCGGCGGGTGATCGACGGCGCCAGCATCGCCGCGCCGTCCGCCACCACCCGGATCGCCTGCACCAGCTCCTCGGCCGGTACGTCCTTCAGCAGGAAGCCGCTGGCTCCGGCCCGCAGCGCCTCCACCACGTACTCGTCCAGGTCGAAGGTGGTCAGCACCAGCACCTTCACCGGACCGTCCCGCCCCGGGCCGGCGATCCGGCGGGTCGCCTCCACGCCGTCCATCCGCGGCATCCGGATGTCCATCAGCACCACGTCCGGCTGCAGCGCCCGCACCTGCTCCAGCGCCTGCTGGCCGTCGCCGGCCTCGCCCACCACCACCAGATCGCTCTCCGCCTCCAGGATCATCCGGAAACCGGTGCGCAGCAGCGGCTGGTCGTCGACCAGCAGCACTCGGATCGTCACCTAAGACTCCTTGCTCGACATGCTCGTCACGGTCTTCTGCAGGGGGAGCGGGTACGGCGGCGGAGTCCCCCCGAACTCCGGGCAGCTCTTCTGATGGTCGCACCAGTCGCACAGCCGGTTGCGGGTGGCCGGGAACTCGCCGGTGGCCACCGCCCGGCAGATCGCCTCCCACAGTGCCAGCAGCTTGCGCTCCACCGAGCGCAGATCCGCCTCGTCCGGGTCGTAGGTCACCACCTCCCCGGCACCGCCCAGGTACACCAGCTGCAGCCGCTTGGGGATCACGCCCTTCCAGCGCCACACCACCAGGGCGTAGAACTTCATCTGGAACATCGCCTTGCCCTCGAAGTCCCGCGAGGGCGCCCGGCCGGTCTTGTAGTCCACCAGCCGCACCTCACCGGTGGGCGCCACGTCCACCCGGTCGATGTAGCCGCGCAGCTTCAGCCCCGAGTCCAGCACGGTCTCCACGTAGAGCTCCCGCTCCACCGGCTCCAGCCGGGTCGGGTCCTCCAGCCGGAACCAGTGGCCCAGCAGCTTCTCGGCGTCCCCCAGCCAGCGGGCCAGCGCCTCGCCGTCCAGACCCTCGGCATCCAGCGCCTCGGCGTCCGGGCCCTCGCCGTCCAGACCCTCGGCGTTCGCCGCGGCCGCCGGGAACAGCCCGGCCAGCTCCGGACGTTCACCCAGCAGGCGTTCCCACTGCGGGCGCAGCAGCGACAGCGCCCGGTCCGGGGTGCGCTCCACCGCCGGGTGGTCGAAGAGCCGCTCCAGCACGGCGTGCACCAAGGTCCCGCGCGTCGCCGCCGCGCTCGGCGGCTCCGGCAGGCGGTCGATCACCCGCAGCCGGTAGAGCAGCGGGCAGGTCAGGAAGTCCCCGGCACGCGACGGGGACAGCCCGCTCGGCGGGAGGGCCGGACGGGCGGTGTCGGTCTGCTGCATGCCCCGACCCTATGGGGTCCGGCTGCCATCCGGCTCACAGCCCGCTCACAGCGAGGCCGACGCCGGAACTGGGTAGGACTTCGGCAGGGGGTCTCCGACATCCCTGGACGCCATCACGTAGCGTTCGAGTACGGCACGTAGCGTTCGGGAGCAGAGTGGCCGACAAGACGGAACCCAGCGGGGACCACACGACCGGTGAAGGGGCCATGGTGAGCGACACCACGGGGCAGCAGACCTCCCAGGAGCCACCGCCGCAGCCCGGCGGCCCCGGACACGACCACCGGCCCGGTGGCCCGAGCGGCCCCGGCGGCCCCGGACACGGCCACCGGCCCGGTGGCGGCATCCTGATGGGCCGGCCGTTCGGCGTGCCGATCTACGTCGGCCCGTCCTGGTTCCTGATCGCCGCGCTGATCACCTGGCTGTTCGGCCGGCAGCTCGCCGACGTCCTCCCCGACCTCGGCTACACCCGCTACCTGATCGCCTTCTCCTTCGCCGTCGCCTTCTACGGCTCCGTGCTGATCCACGAGCTCGCCCACACCCTGGTCGCCCTGCGCTACCGGCTCGGCGTCCGCAGGATCCAGCTGCAGTTCTTCGGCGGCGTCTCCGAGATCGAGAAGGAGGCCGAGACCCCCGGCCGGGAGTTCTGGCTCGCCTTCGTCGGCCCGCTGCTCTCGCTGGCCATCGGCGGCATCTGCTGGCTGCTCACCGGCCTGGTCCGGTTCGACACCGTGCCGGGGGTGCTGCTCGCCGGCCTCACCGTGGCCAACCTGGTGGTCGCCGTCTTCAACCTGCTGCCCGGCCTGCCGCTGGACGGCGGCCGGATGCTGCGCGCCGTGGTGTGGGGCGTCACCGGGCGGCCGATGACCGGCACCGTCGCCGCCGCCTGGAGCGGCCGGGTCCTCGCCCTGGTGGTGCTCTTCGGCCTGCCGCTCTGGGGCAACGCCCAGCACGGCAGCCGGCCCGGCACCGGCGAGTCACTGCTGAACACCAGCCTGGCCGCGGTCCTCGCGGTGGTGATCTGGAGCGGCGCCGGCACCGCCGTCCGCAACGCCCGGCTCAAGGAGGCGCTGCCCCGGCTGGGCGTGCGCGACCTCACCCGGCGCGCCGTGCAGGTCACCGCCGACACCCCGCTCGGCGAGGCGCTGCGCCGCGCCCGCGAGGCCCAGGCCGGCGCCGTGGTGATCAGCGACGGCCACGGCGACCCGATCGCCCTGGTCAAGGAGGCGGCCGTGCTCCAGGTGCCGGAACACCGCCGCCCCTGGGTGGCCGCCGGCGCCCTGGCCCGCACCCTGGAACCCGGCCTGCGGCTCGCCGTCGACCTGGACGGCGAACAACTGCTCGCCGCCCTGCGGACCACCCCCGCCAGCGAGTACCTGGTGGTCAACCCGGACGGCGGCGTCTACGGGGTGCTGGCCGTCGCCGACGTGGAGCGCCGGCTCAGCGCCGTGCTCAGCCGCCACTGACCATGGCAGTGGTCCGGGACGGCACCCGGTTCGCTATAGGATTGTCCGCATGTCCGAACCGACCGGTGCCACCCGCAGGCGGGGGCCATTCAAGGTCGGGGACCAGGTTCAGCTGACCGACCCCAAGGGCCGTCACTACACGTTCACGCTCGAAGCCGGGAAGAACTACCACACCCACAAGGGTGCGTTCCCGCACGACGAACTGATCGGCGCCCCCGAGGGCACCGTCGTTCGCACCACGGGAAACGTGCCCTACCTCGCGCTGCGACCCCTGCTCCCCGACTACGTCCTGTCCATGCCGCGCGGTGCGGCCGTCATCTACCCCAAGGACGCGGGGCAGATCCTGGCCATGGCCGACATCTTCGCCGGCGCCCGGGTGGTCGAGGCCGGCGTCGGCTCCGGCGCGCTCTCGACCTACCTGCTGCGCGCCGTCGGCGACACCGGCCTGCTCGCCTCCTACGAGCGCCGCCAGGACTTCGCGGACATCGCCCGGGGCAACGTCGAGCGCTACTTCGGCGGCCCGCACCCGGCCTGGAAGCTCACCGTCGGTGACCTCCAGGACAACCTGGTCGAGACCGACGTCGACCGGGTCATCCTCGACATGCTGGCCCCCTGGGAGTGCCTCGACGTCGCCGCCAAGGCGCTCGTCCCCGGCGGTCTGATCTGCTGCTACGTGGCCACCACCACGCAGCTGTCGCGCACCGTCGAGGCCCTGCGCGAGCACGGCGCCTTCAACGAGCCGCAGGCCTGGGAGACCATGGTCCGCACCTGGCACCTCGAAGGCCTCGCGGTCCGGCCCGACCACCGCATGATCGGCCACACCGGCTTCCTGCTCACCGCCCGCCGGCTCGCCGACGGCGTCGAGCCGCCGATGCGCCAGCGCCGCCCCGCCAAGGGCGCCTACGGCGAGGACTTCGACAACGACAAGCCGAAGCTCAGCCTGGCCGAGCGCGCCGCCGCCCGGGCCGCCGCCAAGGCCGCCACTCCGGTCATCGACCAGGACTGAACCCCGCCGGTTCACCTGAAGGCCCATCGGAATCCGATGGGCCTTCAGCGTGTCCGGGTCTGTGCGAGTCGCATTCGTACGCACTGCCACTGATGTGCGACGATGCTCCCCACACGCAGACACCCCGGCCGGTGGAGGGGACCTCTTTTGCCCAACGCAGCGGACGTCGTGAGCCACACCTCCCAGTCCGGGCCGGCGGCCCGCTCGGGTTCCTGGCGCTGGCTCGCGGTCGCGGCCGGCTGCGCCGCCCTGGTGACCGGCACCATGGCCGCCGCCCCCAGCGCGCACCTGGGCGCCGCGGCGCCCGGCCCCGCCGCCGGCAACGGCACCCCCACGGCGCTGCCCGCGGCCGCCGCCCCCGACGCCGCCAAGGCCGCCCTGCCGCTCGACTGCGGACCGCTGCCCACCACCGTCACCCTCAGCTTCGCCGCCGACCTCGGCGACGGCACCCCCGCCACCATCGCGGCCGCCCACTGCGCGGCCGGCGCCGGTGCCGCCCCCGACGGCGTCTTCGCCATCACCGCCGGCCCCGGCGGCACCCTCCAGGTGCACGACGTCCTGCTCGACTGGCACCAGGGCTACACCGTCACCCGGCTCGCCCTGCGCGCCGACGGCACCATCACCGCCCAGGCCCGCGGCTACTCCAGCGCCGACGTACCGCGCTGCTGCCCGGACCTCGGAGTGGAACTCGACTGGGCCCGGCACGGCGCCGGCTTCACCCGCACCGAGCACAGCGTCCCGTCCACCACCACCTGACGCAGTCCTGACGATCAGTCAGCAGTCGAACGGCGCCGGACGCTAGTCGGCGTCCGGGCCGTACACCTCCACCCGGTCGGACACCCGCCGCACGTGGATGCAGTCGCCCGGGCACTCCCGCGCCGAGTCCACGATGTCCTGAAGCAGCGTCAGCGGGACCGGCGCCGTCTCGCCCGGCTGCTGGCGCAACTCGTCGTCCTCGCCCTTCACATAGGCGAGCCCGTCGATGTCCAGCTCGAAGACCTCGGGCGCGTACTGCACACAGATACCGTCACCGGTGCACAGGTCCTGATCGATCCACACCTCAAGCGGCTCGGCGGCATCCGCCCCACTGGTCACTGACATCGGTTCCTGCCTACACAACGGTCACGATCGGGTATTGACTCGCTCGACCCTACCTCCCGGCCGCTTTCCGAGCGTGTGCGGTGGGTATCCACCTGCCAGAGGGGAAGCACACTCGGGTGAAGATCGGACACACCCCTTCCGTCTTTCTTGATCTAGGGGTTTACACGACCCCTGGTACAGGTAGGGTCTGGAAGCATCCCGCTCCCCGGAGGAGGTGAGGACCGTGGCAGCCCACGATGACGACTACAACCGCAGTGCCGGAAAGCCCGCCCGTGGTTCCGACGAGGCCGCACAGCTCTCGTACCTGGAGCAGGAGATCGCCGTGCTGCGTCGCAAGCTGGCCGAAGCCCCGCGCTCTTCGAGGGTCCTCGAGGACCGCATCGTCGAGCTCCAGACCAACCTGGCCGGCGTGACCGCCCAGAACGAGCGGCTCGTCGCCACCCTGCGCGAGGCCCGCGACCAGATCGTGGCCCTCAAGGAGGAAGTCGACCGGCTCGCCCAGCCCCCCGCCGGATTCGGCACCTTCCTCACCAAGAACGAGGACGGTACCGCCGACATCTTCACCGGGGGCCGCAAGCTCCGCGTCAACGTCAGCCCCACCATCGAGCTGGACGACCTCCAGCGCGGCCAGGAAGTGCTGCTCAACGAGGCGCTGAACGTCGTCGACGCCTTCGAGTTCGAATCCGTCGGCGAGCTGGTCACCCTCAAGGAGGTACTGGAGGACGGCGAACGCGCGCTGGTCACCGGGCACACCGACGAGGAGCGGGTGGTGCGGCTCGCCGAGCCGCTGCGCGGGATCACGCTGCGCCCCGGCGACGCCCTGCTGATGGAGCCGCGCTCCGGCCACGTCTACGAGGTCGTGCCCAAGGCCGAGGTCGAGGAGCTCGTCCTCGAAGAGGTCCCGGACATCGACTACCGGCAGATCGGCGGCCTCGGCACCCAGATCGAGCAGATCCGCGACGCGGTCGAGCTGCCCTACCTGCACGCCGACCTCTTCAAGGAGTACGAGCTGCGCCCGCCCAAGGGCGTGCTGCTCTACGGTCCGCCCGGCTGCGGCAAGACGCTGATCGCCAAGGCGGTGGCCAACTCGCTCGCCAAGAAGGTCGCCGAGGTCACCGGGCAGCCGCAGGGCAAGAGCTACTTCCTCAATATCAAGGGCCCCGAGCTGCTCAACAAGTACGTCGGCGAGACCGAGCGGCAGATCCGCCTGGTCTTCCAGCGGGCGCGCGAGAAGGCCAGCGAGGGCACCCCGGTCATCGTCTTCTTCGACGAGATGGAGTCGCTCTTCCGCACCCGCGGCTCCGGCGTCAGCTCGGACGTGGAGAACACCATCGTCCCCCAGCTGCTCGCCGAGATCGACGGTGTCGAGGGCCTGGAGAACGTCATCGTGATCGGCGCCTCCAACCGCGAGGACATGATCGACCCGGCGATCCTGCGGCCCGGACGTCTCGACGTCAAGATCAAGATCGAGCGCCCGGACGCCGAGGCCGCCAAGGACATCTTCTCCAAGTACCTGAAGAACTCGCTGCCGTTCCACCCCGACGACCTCAAGGAGCACGACGGCTCGCTGGACGCCACCGTCGCCGCCATGATCCAGTCGGTGGTCGAGCGGATGTACGGCGAGACCGAGGAGAACCGCTTCCTGGAGGTCACCTACGCCAACGGTGACAAGGAAGTCCTCTACTTCAAGGACTTCAACTCCGGCGCCATGATCCAGAACATCGTGGACCGGGCCAAGAAGATGGCGATCAAGGACTTCCTCGACCACGGGCAGCGCGGCCTGCGCGTCTCCCACCTGCTCGCCGCCTGCGTGGACGAGTTCAAGGAGAACGAGGACCTGCCCAACACCACCAACCCGGACGACTGGGCCCGGATCTCCGGCAAGAAGGGCGAGCGGATCGTCTTCATCCGCACCCTGGTCACCGGCAAGCAGGGCGCCGAGTCCGGCCGTTCCATCGACACCGTGGCGAACACCGGGCAGTACCTCTAACCCGCCGCCCGCACCAACCGCGGCTGACGGCCCCGACGCTCCGTCAGCCGCGGTGCCACCCCAGGGACGTCGGAGCCCCGCCACCCGGCGGGGCGACGGGCAGCACCGGGCAAGGAGGGCCGGATGACCGTAAGGCGCGTGATGGGCATCGAGACCGAGTACGGCATCTCCGTACCCGGCCACCCCAATGCCAACGCCATGCTCACCTCGTCCCAGATCGTCAACGCCTACGCGGCGGCGATGCACCGGGCGCGCCGCGCCCGCTGGGACTTCGAGGAGGAGAACCCGCTGCGCGACGCACGCGGATTCGACCTCGCCCGCGAGGTCGCGGACGCCAGCCAGCTCACCGACGAGGACATCGGCCTCGCCAACATCATCCTCACCAACGGCGCCCGCTTCTACGTCGACCACGCCCACCCCGAGTACAGCTCGCCCGAGGTCACCAACCCGCGCGACGCAGTGCTCTGGGACAAGGCCGGCGAGCGGATCATGGCCGAGGCGGCTGCCCGCGCCCTGGAACTGCCCAACGGGCAGACCATCCACCTCTACAAGAACAACACCGACAACAAGGGCGCCTCCTACGGCACCCACGAGAACTACCTGATGCAGCGGGCCACCCCGTTCGCCGACATCGTCCGCCACCTCACCCCGTTCTTCGTCTCGCGCCAGGTCGTCACCGGCGCGGGCCGGGTCGGCATCGGCCAGGACGGCGCCGCCCACGGCTTCCAGATCAGCCAGCGCGCCGACTACTTCGAGGTCGAGGTGGGCCTCGAAACCACCCTCAAGCGGCCCATCATCAACACCCGCGACGAGCCGCACGCCGACGCCGAGAAATACCGCCGGCTGCACGTCATCATCGGCGACGCCAACCTCTCGGAAATCTCCACCTACCTCAAACTCGGCACCACCTCGCTGGTGCTCGCCATGATCGAGGCCGGCTTCATCGCGGTCGACCTCGCCGTCGACCAGCCGGTCCGCACCCTGCACCGGGTCTCCCACGACCCCTCGCTGCAGCACCTCATCACGCTGCGCAACGGCCGCAAGCTCACCGCCGTCCAGCTCCAGATGGAGTACTACGAGCTGGCCCGCAAGTTCGTCGAGGACCGCTACGGCCACGACGCCGACGAGCAGACCAAGGACGTGCTGATCCGCTGGGAGGACGTGCTCTCCCGGCTGGAGCGCGACCCGATGAGCCTGTCCAAGCAACTCGACTGGATCGCCAAGCGGGAGCTGCTGGAGGGCTACCGGCAGCGCGACGGGCTGGACTGGGACAACCCCCGGCTGCACCTGGTCGACCTGCAGTACAGCGACGTACGGCCGGAGAAGGGGCTCTACAACCGGCTCGTCGCACGCGGCCGGTTCGAGCGCCTGGTGACCGAGGACGAGGTGCTGCGGGCCGTCCACGAGCCGCCGGACGACACCCGGGCCTACTTCCGCGGCCGCTGCCTGGAGCAGTACGCGGAGCACGTCGCGGCGGCCTCCTGGGACTCCGTGATCTTCGACCTGCCCGGCCGTGACTCGCTGCAGCGCGTGCCCACCCTGGAGCCACTGCGCGGCACCCGTGCCCACGTCAAGGACCTGCTGGACCGCTGCCGCACCGCCGAGGACCTGGTCCGGGTCCTCTCCGGTGGGTGAGTGATCCGCTACCTTGAGTGAAATATCGGCTGACGGGGAATCATCCTGGTGGGGCCCAGGCGTTCCACCAGTACTACCGACCGACGATGCAAAGGGGTGAGGGGCATGGCGACCAAGGACACCGGCGGCGGTCAGCAGCGGGCCAACCGCGCCACCGAGGACACCGAAGAGCAGGCCGCAGACGTCCAGCAGTCCGACGAGCTCCAGGAGCGCCAGGACAAGCTGAGCGACGACGTGGACGCGGTACTCGACGAAATCGACGAAGTACTCGAGTCGAACGCAGAGGACTTCGTCCGGGGCTTCGTTCAAAAGGGCGGAGAGTAATTAGCATCCGAACTGCATTCCGAGGCGCATTGTCCGAAATGCAAGCGGACACTGCCCGCCGCTGATTCCGCGAGGAATCGGCCCCGATGGAACGGGCTGCAGGCGTGCTGTCGCGCGCCTGCAGCGCGGGCTGTTACGGCCTGCGCCGGCTGTGCCGCCTACTGCTAGGCCTGCCGGGGGTCGACAACCGGTGCAGGCATTTCGCAAGGAATCACGGCCGCTCCGAGGCGCACCTTCAGGCAATGCTCCGGGATCAGTGCCACCTCTGTCCGATCTGTCAGGACAGTCGAGCCGAGCATGTGGATCACGACCACGAAACGGGTAGGGTCCGTGGCATCCTCTGTTTCGCGTGCAACGCGGCGCCGGGGCAGATGAGGGATCGGCCCGACGCGCTCCGGCGGGCTGCCGACTACCTGGAAGGAATCGTGTGGAAGCCAACATTCGTGGCACCGGGCGTCTACCGGCTGCCTTCCTCACCCCCGGACATTCCTCCTTCATGGAGTTCCTGGCTGAGCACTCGCCCGAGCTCCTCCCCGGGCGGCGCAAGCTCCCCGAGGGGCTGACCCTGGAGGCGCCGCACGGCACCACCATCGTCGCCGCGGTCTTCGACGGCGGCGTGGTGATCGCCGGTGACCGCCGGGCCACCATGGGCAATGTGATCGCCCAGCGCGACATCGAGAAGGTGTTCCCGGCCGACGAGTACAGCGCGGTCGGCATCGCCGGCACCGCGGGCCTGGCCGTCGAGATGGTGCGCCTGTTCCAGTTGGAGCTGGAGCACTACGAGAAGATCGAGGGCACCACCCTCTCCCTGGAGGGCAAGGCCAACCGGCTGACCACGATGATCCGGGGCAACCTGGGCATGGCGATGCAGGGCCTGGCCGTGGTGCCGATGTTCGCCGGCTACGACCTGGACCTCGGGCGCGGCCGGATCTTCACCTACGACGTCACCGGCGGCCGCTCCGAGGAGCGCGGTTTCGCCGCCACCGGCTCGGGCTCGGTCTTCGCCCGCGGCTCGCTGAAGAAGCTCTACAGCCCGGAACTGACGGCCGATCAGGCCGGCGTCCTGGTGATCCAGGCGCTCTACGACGCGGCCGACGACGACTCCGCCACCGGCGGCCCGGACCTGGCCCGCAAGATCTTCCCGATCGTCTACGTGATCACCGGCGAGGGCCTGCGCAGGCTCTCCGAGGAGGAGGTGGCGCGGATCGCGGTGTCGGTCACCGATGAGCGCCGCACCCGCCCCGACGGCCCGCAGGCCCCGCTCCAGTAATCCGCCACCGCTCCCCGGCGCCCGCAGCAGGGTGAGGGAGCCCGAACCAGAAGGGACGACCGCCGGTGTCCACACCGTTCTACGTCTCGCCCCAGCAGGCCATGGCGGATCGCGCGGAGTACGCCCGCAAGGGCATCGCGCGCGGCCGCAGCGTGGTGGTGCTCACCTACGCCGACGGCATCGCCTTCGTGGCCGAGAACACCTCCCGGGCGCTGCACAAGGTGTCCGAGATCTACGACAAGATCGCGTTCGCGGCGGTCGGCCGCTACAACGAGTTCGAGAACCTGCGGATCGGCGGGGTGCGCTACGCCGACCTGCGCGGATACTCCTACGACCGGGCCGATGTGACGGCCCGTGGCCTGGCCAACGTCTACGCCCAGACGCTGGGCACCATCTTCTCCTCGGTCGGTGAGAAGCCGTACGAGGTGGAGCTGATCGTCGCCGAGGTCGGCCAGAGTGCCGACGACGACCAGATCTACCGCCTCACCCCGGACGGCTCGGTGGTGGACGAGCAGAACTCGGTGGTGGTCGGCGGCAACGCCGACTCGATCGGGAACTACCTGGGGCAGCGCCACCAGGTGGGCATGAGCCTGGCCGAGGCGCTGAAGCTGGCCGTGGAGTCGCTGGCCCGGGACCCGAACGGCGGCACGCCGAGGTCGCTGACCCCGGAGCAGCTGGAGGTCGCGGTGCTGGACCGGGTGCGCCCGCAGCAGCGCAAGTTCAAGCGGATCCTGGGCCCGCAGCTGGGCCGGCTGCTGAGCCAGGACCCGGGCGACGCAGCGGCGGCCGACCAGGCGGAGCCGGAGTCGTCCGAGGACGAGTAGGCGGCCCGGGCGGCGGTGGGGTGCGGCGCCGAGCGTGCCGCACCCCACCGCCGCGCCCGTTTGTTCGACTGATTTCGGCATCCGTCGGATCGTGATTCGATTGGCGTGGCGGAAACGGTTTCAGAAGGCCTTCGGAAGCGTAAAGTCCCTGCATGGACCGCCGAATTTTCGGGCTGGAGAACGAGTACGGCGTCACGTGTACGTTCCGGGGACAACGGCGTCTGTCTCCGGACGAGGTGGCCAGGTACCTCTTCCGCCGCGTAGTTTCCTGGGGCCGCAGCAGCAATGTGTTCCTGCGCAATGGCGCTCGCCTGTATCTGGACGTCGGTTCGCACCCCGAGTACGCCACTCCGGAGTGTGATGACGTCGTCGAGCTGGTGACGCACGACAAGGCCGGCGAGCGGATCCTCGAGGGTCTGCTGGTGGATGCCGAGCGGCGGCTGCACGAGGAGGGCATCGCCGGGGACGTCTACCTGTTCAAGAACAACACCGACTCGGCCGGCAACTCCTACGGCTGCCACGAGAACTACCTGGTGGCGCGGCACGGCGAGTTCTCCCGGCTGGCGGACGTGCTGATTCCGTTCCTGGTGACCCGCCAGCTGATCTGCGGCGCGGGCAAGGTGCTGCAGACCCCGCGTGGCGCGGTGTTCTGCGTGAGCCAGCGGGCGGAGCACATCTGGGAGGGCGTCAGCTCGGCGACCACCCGGTCCCGTCCGATCATCAACACCAGGGACGAGCCGCACGCGGATGCCGAGCGCTACCGCCGGCTGCACGTGATCGTCGGTGACTCCAACATGTCGGAGACCACCACGCTGCTGAAGGTGGGCGCGACCGACCTGGTGCTGCGGCTGATCGAGGCCGGCGTGGTGATGCGCGATCTGACGCTGGAGAACCCGATCCGGGCGATCCGCGAGGTGAGCCACGACCTGACGGGCCGTCACCAGGTGCGCCTGGCCAACGGCCGGGAGGCGAGCGCGCTGGAGATCCAGGAGGAGTACTACGCGAAGGCGCTGGAGTTCGCCGACCGCAAGGGCCTGAACGAGGGCACGGTGGGCCGGGTGCTGGAGCTGTGGGGCCGCACGCTGGAGGCGGTGCGCACCGAGGACCTGTCCAAGGCCGGGACCGAGATCGACTGGATCATGAAGTACCAGCTGATCGAGCGGTACCGGGAGAAGCACCAGATGAGCATGTCGAACCCGCGGATCGCGCAGATCGATCTGGCCTACCACGACATCCACCGCCGCCGCGGGCTCTTCTACCTGATGCAGAACAAGGGCCAGGCCAAGCGGGTGACCACCGATCTGAAGGTCTTCGAGGCGAAGTCGGTGCCGCCGCAGACCACCCGGGCCCGGCTGCGCGGGGACTTCATCCGCCGGGCGCAGGAGCAGCGCCGTGACTTCACGGTGGACTGGGTTCACCTGAAGCTCAACGACCAGGCGCAGCGGACGGTGCTGTGCAAGGACCCGTTCCGGTCGGTGGACGAGCGGGTGGAGAAGCTGATCGCGGGAATGTGAGCCCTTTCTCCGGCCGGCGTGCCCCGTCCTCCCTGAGGTCGGGGCGCGCCGGCTCTAGTCTGGTCACGTTTACTGATCCGTAAATGTGACTGACAGTGAGGTCGCCGTGCGCCGCAGAGCCGGGTTGCTCGTTCTCCTGCCGATGCTGCTGCTGGCCGCGTGCAGCAGCAGTTCGCCCGTGAAGAGCGGGCCGTCGCCGGTGCCGACGTCATCGGCGCCGTCGGTGCCGACTCCGGTGGGGTCGGCGTCCCCGATGCCGACGGTGAGCGGGCCGGTGGGCAGCAAGGCGACGATCACACTGCCGCCCGGGCAGCCGACCGGCCAGTTCGTGGTGACCACCGCGATCGAGGGCGACGGGCCGACGGTGAACCGGGGCGACTGGGTGACGGTCAGCTACACGGCGAAGGACTGGACGTCGGGCAAGGACGTGCAGGGCTCCTATGACGCCGGGGCGAAGCCGCAGCTGTACCAGGCCGGGATCGGCCAGCTGGTGCCGGCGTTCGACCAGACCGTGGTGGGCAAGAAGGTGGGCAGCCGGGTGCTGGTGGTGGCGCCGCCGTCGGCCGCGTTCGGCAGCTCCACCAACCAGCAGCTGGGGGTGGGCAAGGACGACACCGTGGTGTTCGCGCTGGACATCCTGCAGGCGGTGCCGCAGGACTCGGTGGTGTCGGGGACGATGACCCAGCCGCCGGCGAACCAGCCGCAGGTGAAGGACAACGGCAAGGCCGCGCCCACGATCACGATTCCGCCGAACACGCCGGCGCCGTCGGATCTGCAGACCAATGTGCTGATCAAGGGTGACGGCAAGCCGGTGCAGGCGGGCCAGTCGCTGGTGCTGCAGTACACCGGGGTGCTGTGGAGCAACGGCCAGCAGTTCGACTCCTCGTGGAGTCACGGCGGGGCGCAGGTGCTGCAGATCGGCACCGGCAGTGTGATCGCCGGGTGGGACAAGGGCCTGGTGGGCCAGCCGGTGGGCAGCCGGGTGGAACTGGTGATTCCGCCGTCGCAGGGTTACGGCGGACAGGCACAGAACGGTATCCCTGCGAACTCGACCCTGGTCTTCGTGATCGACATCCTGGAAGCTGTGTAGCCGCGGGACGTCCACCGTGGTGCGCTAGCTGTCACGCGGGCGGGTACTCCTGGTGTGTCATGAACACCTGGTGAGTGCCCGCCTTCATGGCAAGCTGCCATACTGCTGGCGATTCGCACAGCGTCCAGTGATCCAAAAGGCGAGGATGGGGAGAAATGGCTGAGAATCCGTCGGACCCGACCGAGGCCGACAGCGCGAGCGGGCCGCTCGCCGACCCGGTGGTCTCCGGCCCGGGGACATCGACCGCGGGGCGAGAGTCGATCGTGGTTCCGCCGGCGATTCTCGCCCAGCAGGCGGGCTGGTCGGAGCCGGGAACGGACGTGCCGGGCCCAGCGGCCCCGAAGTCGGCCGAGCCGCAGGTCTTCGCGTCAACGGTGCGCAAGCAGCAGACCTCCGAGGCCGACTACGAGAACGTGGGCAGCGGTGGCAAGCTGGGTGTGGTGCTGGGCGTGGTGCTGGCCGTGCTGCTGGTCGGCAGCGGCATCGGCCTCTACGTGGTGAACAGCGGCAGTGACAGCAAGAGCACGGCCGCGGACAGCGCGACCAGCCAGCCGTCCCAGACCCCGTCCAAGACCCCGGTGCCGCCGGTCAAGACGGACGCCAAGGTGCTCCCGCAGGTCTCCGGTGACTTCGGCAAGAAGGCGGACATCGCGCTGCCGTCGCAGCACTCGGACGGCTCCTTCGTGGTGAAGCCGCTGATCCAGGGCGACGGCGCCAAGGTGGGCAAGGGCGACTGGGTCTCGGCCACCTACACCGCCAAGGACTGGACGACCGGCAAGGACATCCCGGGCTCCTACGACCAGGACCAGGGCAAGCCTCAGCTGTTCCAGGCGGGCCTGGGCAACCTGATCCCGGCGCTGGACTCCGCAGTGGTGGGCCAGAAGGCGGGCACCCGGGTGCTGGTGGTGGCCCCGCCGGCGGCGGGCTTCGGCGACCAGGGCAACCAGAAGATGGGCGTGGGGCCCAAGGACGACATGGTGATCGTCGTCGACATCCAGCGGGCCAACGCGCCGGGTGCCCGGGTGAGCGGCGACGTGACGCCGCCGCCGGCCGACTTCGCCGCGGTCAAGGTGAACGGCGACGGCAAGGCCGACACCATCACCCCGCCGGCGAACCCGGCCGACCCGAGCGACCTGAAGACCTCGGTGCTGATCCAGGGCAAGGGCCCCAAGGTGGAGAACGGCGAGCTGGCGGTCGTGCAGTACACCGGCGTGACCCTGAAGGACGGCAAGGAGTTCGACTCCTCGCTGGACAAGAAGACCGCCTTCAGCTTCGTGGTCGGCGGCGGCAACGTGATCCAGGGCTGGGACAAGGGCGTGGCGGGCCAGAACGTCGGCAGCCGGATCGAGTTGGAGATCCCGGCAGCCCAGGCCTACGGCGCGAACCCGCCGCAGGGCAGCAACATCCCGGCCAACGCCTCGCTGGTGTTCGTGGTGGACATCCTGGACGCCGGGATCGGCCAGCCGGCCCAGGGGTGACAAGATAGGGGCTGACCGGCCGTTCGGGGCGACCCGTGGCCGGGCCTGATCAACGTGGGCGGCGGACAGCCGTACGGTGGTTCCCGAGGGAGCCTTACCTGCGGCGGTCCGCCGTCCTGTTGTTGCTGAGACGATGAGATGAGGCAGTTGTGAGCCAGAAGACGAAGCCGGAGATCGACTTCCCCGAGGGCGCGGCCCCGGCAGACCTGGAGATCACCGACATCGAGGTGGGCACCGGTGCCGAGGCCAAGCCCGGCATGATGGTCGAGGTGCACTACGCCGGCGTGACCTTCGAGACCGGTGAGGAGTTCGACGCCTCCTGGAACCGCGGCTCGACCTTCAAGTTCCCGCTGGGCGCCGGCCGGGTCATCAAGGGCTGGGACGAGGGCGTCGTCGGCATGAAGGTCGGTGGCCGCCGCAAGCTGGTCATCCCGGCCCACAAGGCCTACGGCAACCAGTCGCCGAGCCCGGCGATCCCGGCGGGTTCGACCCTGATCTTCGTGGTCGACCTGATCAACGTCTGACCATTCCGGTCTGACGATCCGACCGGTTGCTGACCGGTCCAGGGGCGGCGGTGACGGGTGCGAGCCCGGCGCCGCCGCCTCGGCTTTCGCCGCGGGTCCCGCTACCGGTACGGTCGAGGCCGCCGGGCTCACCCGGTATGGGACGACTATGAAGGGTCAGCGATGGCGATCGCCAAGGCAGAGCGGCTGATGAACCTCGCCCTGTGCCTGATGAACACCAGACGTCCGCTCTCCAAGCGGGAGCTGCGGGAGTCCATCGAGGCCTACCGGGAGGCCTGGGCGCAGGGCAGCGAGGACGCCTTCAACCGCATGTTCGAGCGGGACAAGGACGACCTGCGCGAGCTCGGGCTGGTGATCGATGTCGACGAGAACACCCTGGACGGCGAGGCCGGCTACCTCGCCCGCCCGGACCGCAACCGGCTGCCGGAGATCGCACTGGACGCCGAGGAGGCGGCCGCGCTGAGCCTGGCCGCCAGGGTCTGGCAGCAGGCCCGGCTGTCCGGCGCGGCCAGTGGCGCGCTGCAGAAGCTGCGGGCCGCCGGAGTGCCGTTCACCGAGGCGTCGGCGGGCACCGCGCTGGAGCCCTACATCCCGGTGCGGGAGGCCGCGTTCGAGCCGCTGCTGCTGGCGGCCCGGGACCGGCGGCCGGTGAGCTTCGACTACCGCAAGGCGGGCGCCGCGGTGGTGGAGCCGCGCTCGGTGGAGCCCTGGGCGCTGGAGTGCTGGCGCGGCCACTGGTACCTGGCCGGCTGGGACCGGGACCGCGGTGCCTCCCGGGTGTTCCGGCTGAGCCGGATCGCGGGCAAGGTGCGCTCGCGGCAGGGCGCGTTCACCGCGCCGGTGCCCGAGCACGTGGACGTGCGCGCCACCGTGGCCCGGTTCGCCGGTGAGGGCGCGACCGCCACGGCCACCGTGAAGCTGCGCCGCGGGTCCGCCTACCCGCTGCGCGCCAAGGCCCTGGCGGAGCGTCAAGTCGACGCCGACTGGGACGAGTTGGAGATTCCGTACGGGCGCGGGCTGGCCGCCGACCTGTCCGAGTATGGTCCGGATGTGGTGGTGCTGGCGCCGCAGGAGCTGCGCGCCGAGCTGATCGAGCGGCTGCGCGCGGTGGCCGGACTCGCCGTTGAGGGATTCGCAGTGGAGGGGGAGCGGGCATGAGCAACGCGATCGACCAGACCCGGCGGATGCTCTCGCTGGTCACCTATCTGCGCGAGCGGCCGGGTGCCGAAGTCGCGGAGGTGGCCCGGGCGTTCGGGATCAGCGAGCGTGAGCTGATCGCCGACCTCAATGTGCTGCCGATGTGCGGCACCAGCTTCCGCGGCGGCGACCTGCTGGACATCGACACCGACGGCGAGCGGATCTGGTGGCACAACGTCGACGACGTGGCCCAGCCGCTGCGGCTGGCCGCCGACGAGGCCACCGCGCTGCTGGTCGCCGCCCGCGCCGTGGCCTCGCTGCCCGGCCTGCGGGACCGCGACCGGCAGGCGCTCACCCGCGCGGTCGCCAAGATCGAGAACGCGGCGGGGGAGAGCGCCGAGGGCAGCGCCCGGGTCGGGGTGACCTTCGAGGCCGAGGGCCAGGTCTTCGCCGACATCGACCGGGCGCTCAGCGAGGGCCGGCGGATCTGGCTGCGCTACTACTCGCACGGGCGCGGCGGCATGACCGAGCGCGAGGTGGACCCGATCCGGCTGCTCACCGAGGGCCACACCTACCTGGACGGCTGGTGCCGCACCTCGGAGGACCGCCGGCTGTTCCGGCTGGACCGGGTGGCCGAGATCAAGGTGCTGGACGAGCCCGCCGACCCGCCCCGGCTGGAGCCGCGCGACCTCTCCCAGGGCCTGGTGAACCCGGCCGCGGACGACCCCGAGGTGGTGGTGGAGGTCGGCCCCGGCGGGCGCTGGGTGGCCGAGTACTACACCCACGACCTGGCCGAGGAGCTCCCCGACGGCGGGCTGCGGATCACCCTGCGCAGCTCCGACCCGTCCGGCCTGCGCACCCTGGCGCTGCGGCTCGGCGCGGACGGGCGGATCGTGCTGCCCGCGCCGCTGGCCGAGCAGGCGCGTGCGGCGGCCCGGGCGGCGCTGGCGGGCTACGAGGCCGCCGAGTGACCGAGGACGACGAGGCGGGCGAACCAGCCACCCGGTTCAAGGTCTACTGCTCGCAGTGCCGGGAGAAGGTGGAGCTGCCGGCGGCCGCGTTCCGGCTGGCGCTGGGCGCCACCAAGGAGCGCACCTTCTACAGCTTCACCTGTCCGGAGTGCGGCGCAGCGGTGCGCAAGACGGCCGGCGAGAAGATCGTCGAGGCGCTGACCGGCGCCGGAGTGTCGACGATGCGGCTCGTGCCGATCGAGAGGTGACGGAACATGACCTGGGTCCTGCTGGCGGTGGTCGGCCTGGCCACCGCTGGGCTGCTGGTGCTGGGAGTGCTCGCGATGCGGGTGTGGGTGGACGTGCGGGGGTTGGCCCGGCAGGTCGACACGGCCTCGCGGGCGCTGGCCGGCGCGGCCGAGGAGGTCTCGGCGGCCGCCGGCACGCGGTGACGGCAGCCGGGAAACCCATGACTTCACCTGCTGGTGGCCACCGGGGGTCTCCTGCCGCCGTGGCGCGCGGGTTAGGCTCTCCTGTGGCCTCGGTGCAGCTCTCGTCCGGAAGTAGGTAGTCGCGTATGGGCAGGGTCCTGGGATTCCTCATCATCATCGCGATGGCGGCGATCTTCTTCGGTGCCAAGCGGCTGCCCGACCTCGCCCGGTCCGCCGGGCGGTCCATGCGCATCCTCAAGGCCGAGACCGCGGCGCTGCGCGAGGAGTACACCCGGGAGGCGAGCCCCACCGCGGACACCGAGCCGGCCCGGATCGTCAAGGCCGCGCCCGGTGACACCGCCACCGCCCGGCCGGTCGCCGAGCCGTCCGTCGGCGGCGAGCGATGACCGCGCTCAACCGATGGTCCCGTGGCCGCCGACCGGCGGGCCGCGCCGCAACGAGTTCTGAGGATCGGGGTTGAGCAAGTCTCCCAAGCCGCCGAAGACCGCCGACGGACGGATGTCCCTCGGCGATCATCTGCGCGAACTGCGGAACCGGCTGGTCAAGGCGGTGCTCGCGGTGGTGGTCTGCACCATCGCGGCGGCGTTCTTCAAGGACCGGCTGCTGCACTTCCTGATGAACCCGCTGCCCGCCTGCCTGCCGAACGGGCAGCCCAAACCGGGGATGAAGCACTGCGCGCAGGTGGCGGTGATCGGTGTCACCCAGCCGTTCAACCTCACCCTCAAGGTCTGCCTGCTGGCGGGCCTGGTGGCGGCGGTGCCGATCTGGCTCTACCAGGTCTGGGCGTTCGTGGCGCCGGGCCTGCACAAGCACGAGAAGCGCTACTCGCTGACCTTCCTGGGGCTCGGCACGCCGCTCTTCCTCGGCGGCGTGACCTGCGCCTACCTGCTGATGCCGACCACCTTGGAGGTGCTCGGCTCGTTCACCCCGATCGGGGCTCAGCAGATCATGCCGGTGGAGAACTACCTCAACATCGCCACCCGGATGCTGCTGGTCTTCGGCCTGGCCTTCGAGTTCCCGCTGCTGCTGGTGATGCTCAACCTGGCCGGGGTGCTCTCCGGCAAGCGGATGCTGGGCTGGTGGCGCGGCATGGTGATGGCCATCACGGTCTTCGCGGCCGTCGCCACGCCGAGCGCCGACCCGGTCAGCATGCTGGCCCTGGCCTCGCCGATCTGGGTGCTGTACTTCGTGGCGGTCGGCTTCTCGCTGCTCAACGACCGGCGTCGGCGCCGCAACAACCCGGATGCCGAGCTGTCCGACGAGGAGGCCTCGCACGTGGACCTGTCGGTGGCGGCGGTGGCGGGTGCCGAGTCGGTCGGCGCCTCCGCCCCTGAGCTCGCCTCGTCGGCTCCGCTGGCCTCGGCGGCGCCCGCCCGTCCGGCGGAGGCCTGGGGGCATGTGGACGACGACGTCACCTGAGATGTCGGCGGTGTCTGACGGTGCCCCGGTCGCTGCGGCGGCCGGGGCACCGCTGTCTGTGCGGGGAACCTGCGCCGCCCCGGGGATGTCTGGGGAGGGTGTCTTGGCAGGGTCTTGGCAGGCGCTCCACCATGTGACATATTACTGACGTGCCCACAAGACCAACCCACGACGTCGTGGTGATCGGCGCCGGTGTCGTCGGTGCCGCCTGCGCGTTCTACGCCGCCCGTGCCGGGCTCTCGGTCGCCGTCGTCGACCGCGGCCCGGTGGCAGGGGGACCACCGGGGCGGGGGAGGGCAATCTGCTGCTCTCCGACAAGGAGCCCGGCCCGGAGCTGGAGCTCGCCAAGCTCTCCGCGCTGCTCTGGCTCGAGCTCGCCGCCGAACTGGGCGAGGCCTTCGAGTACGAGCCCAAGGGCGGGCTGGTGGTGGCCGCCGACCCGGCCGGGCAGCAGGCCCTGGCCGCCTTCGCCGCCAAGCAGCGCGCCGCCGGAGTGACCGCCCACGAGGTCACCGCCGACCGCCTGCCCGACTACGAACCGCACCTGGCCCCCGGCATGGCCGGCGGCTTCCACTACCCCGAGGACGCCCAGGTGCAGCCGGCCCTGGCCGCCGCCCACCTGCTGCGCGCCGCCGTCCGGGCAGGCGCCGCCCTGCACCTGGACGAGCAGGTCACCGCCCTGCTCACCGGGCCCGGCGGCACGGTGCGCGGGGTGCGCACCGAGCGCCGCGAGCTGGCCGCCGGCGCGGTGGTCAACGCGGCCGGCACCTGGGGCGGGCAGATCGCCCGGCTGGCCGGCGTCGAGCTGCCGGTGCTGCCCAGGCGCGGTTTCGTGCTGGTCACCGAGCCGCTGCCCAAGGTGGTGCGGCACAAGGTCTACGCCGCGGACTACGTGGCCGACGTGGCGAGCGGCTCGGCCGCGCTGCAGAGCTCCGGCGTGGTCGAGGGCACCCCGTCCGGCACCGTGCTGATCGGCGCCAGCCGGGAGCGGGTCGGCTTCGACCGCACCCTCTCGGTTCCGGCCGTGGGTCGGCTGGCCCGGCAGGCGGCGGCGCTCTTCCCGTTCCTGACCGACGTCCGGGTGCTGCGCGCCTACCGGGGCTTCCGGCCCTACCTGCCGGACCACAAGCCGGCGATCGGCGCCGACCCCCGGGCGCCCGGGCTGCTGCACGCCTGCGGTCACGAGGGCGCCGGCATCGGGCTGGCCCCCGCCACCGGCCTGCTGATCGCCGAGCAGCTGACCGGCCGCCGCCTGTCAACCGCCGACCCGGTGGACACCGCCCCGTTCCGTCCCGACCGCTTCGCCTGATCCCGAGGACGTCATGCGCCGAACCCCCGCCAGGCTGGCCGCCGCCGAGCCCGAGCCCGCCCACACCATCGAGTTCGACGGCCGCCCGATCCCCGCCCTGCCCGGGCAGACCATCGCCGCCGCACTCTGGGCCGAGGGCATCGTGGCCTGGCGCCGCACCCGGAGCACCGGGCGGCCGCGCGGCGCGTTCTGCGGGATCGGCGCCTGCTTCGACTGCCTGGCCACCGTCAACGGCCGCCCCAACCAGCGCACTTGCCTGCTCCCGGCGGAGCCCGGCGACATCGTCACCACCCAGGAGGGCCACGGCCATGCCGACCTCGCCGTCTGATGCCGGCCTCGCAGACCCGTACGACCTGGCCGTGATCGGCGCCGGGCCGGCCGGACTCGCGGGCGCGGTGGCCGCCGCCGACCAGGGCCTGCGCTGCGTGCTGCTCGACGCCGGAGCCCGACCCGGCGGCCAGTACTACCGGCACCCGGCCCCGGGCCTGCGGGCCGCCCGCCCCGACCGGCTGCACCACCACTGGCCGGTCTTCGCCGACCTCGCCGAGCGCCTCGCCGCCCACCGCGAGGCGGGTCGGATCGACTACCTGGCGCACCACCACGTCCACCTGCTGGAGCGGCGCGAGCCCTGGCGCCTGCACGCCGCCACCGGCGCCGACGGAAGCGGCAGGGCCACCCTGCGGGCCACCGCCGTGCTGCTGGCCACCGGCGCCTATGAGCGCCAACTGCCGTTCCCCGGCTGGACGCTGCCCGGGGTGGTCACCGCCGGCGGTGCGCAGGCGATGCTCAAGGCCGGCCTGGTGCTGCCCGGGCGGCGGATCGTGGTGGCGGGCAGCGGCCCGCTGCTGCTGGCCGCCGCGGCCTCGCTCACCGCGGCCGGGGCCGAGGTGCCGGCGATCGTCGAGGCCTCCACCTACCTCGGCTACGCCCGCCGCCCCGGGGTGCTCGCCGCCACCCCCGCCAAGCTGCTGGAGGGCGTCACCCATGGTGCGGCGCTGGCCCGGCACCGGGTGCGGCTGCGCCGCGCCAGTGCCGTGGTCGAGGCGCACGGGGGCGAGAGGGTGGAGGCGGTGACCGTGGCCCGGCTGGACGCCGACTGGCGGCCGCTGCCCGGCACCGAGCGGCGGATCGACTGCGACGCGCTGGCGATCGGTCACGGCCTGGTGCCGCAGCTGGAGCTCGCCGCCGAACTGGGCGCCGCCACCCGCGTGGTGCCGGACGGCACCGTGGCGCTGCGGGTCGACGCCCGCCAGCTCACCAGCGTGCCCGGGCTCTGGGCGGCCGGCGAGACCTGCGGCGTCGGTGGTGCCGAACTGGCGCTGGCGGAAGGCGAGTTGGCCGCACTGGCGATCGCCGGCCGAGCGCCGGCGACCACCCTGCTCTCCCAGCGCCGCCGACTGCGCGCGTTCGCCGAGCTGATGGCCGCCGCCCATCGGCCGGGGCCCGGCTGGTCCGACTGGCTGCGCCCGGAGACCGAGGTCTGCCGCTGCGAGGAGGTGACCGCCGGGGCCATCGGCGAGGCGGTCGAGCGGCTCGGCGCCACCGACGCCCGGACCGTCAAGCTCCTCACCCGGGCCGGCATGGGCTGGTGCCAGGGCCGGATGTGCTCCCCAGCGGTGGCTTGCCTGGCCGGTACGGCCGAGCCGGTCGCCGACTCCCGTCCACTCTCCTGCCCGGTCCTGCTCGGCGACCTCGCGGCGCTGCCGGAGGACTGATCCGGGCTCTGCTTCGATCCGGGCTCCAGTCGGGCGTCCGTCCGTCAGGATCCGCCAGGCCCCCACGTGCCCTCTTGTGCGCGTTCTGGCAACTCTATAAAATGTCACACCTCATCAAGGAGATGCTCTCGTGACCAACCCCACACACGACCGCACCCGCCCCTGGCGCGGCATCATGGTCGCCACCGCACTGCCGCTGCGCGAGGACCTGTCCGTCGACTACGACGCCTACGCCGAGCACGTCCGCTGGCTGATCGACAACGGCTGCGACGGCGTCGTCCCCAACGGCTCACTCGGCGAGTACCAGACCCTCACCGCCGAGGAGCGCGCCCGCGTCGTCACCACCGCCGTCGAGGCCGCCGGTGACGGCGCCAGGGTGATGCCCGGCGTCGCCGCCTACGGCAGTGCCGAGTCCCGCCGCTGGGCCGAGCAGGCCGCCGAGGCCGGCGCCGGCTCGGTGCTGCTGCTGCCGCCCAACGCCTACCGGGCCGACGCCACCGCGGTGCGCGCCCACTACGCCGAGGTGGCCAAGGCCGGCGTGCCGATCGTGGCCTACAACAACCCGATCGACACCAAGGTCGACCTGGTGCCCTCGCTGCTCGCTCAGCTGCACGCCGAGGGCAGCATCGTCGCCGTCAAGGAGTTCAGCGGCGACGTCCGCCGGGCGTACGAGCTCGCCGAACTCGCCCCCGGCCTGGACCTGCTGATCGGCGCCGACGACGTGCTGCTGGAGCTGGCGCTGGCCGGCGCGGTCGGCTGGATCGCCGGCTACCCCAACGCGCTGCCGCAGGCCACCGCGGCGCTCTACCGCGCCGCCGTCGCCAAGGACCTGGACACCGCGCTGCCCCTCTACAAGTCGCTGCACTCGCTGCTGCGGTGGGACTCCAAGACCGAGTTCGTCCAGGCGATCAAGCTCTCGATGGACATCGCGGGCCGCGTCGGCGGTCCGGTCCGGGCACCGCGCGTGCCGCTGACCGGGGACATCGAGACGGCGGTCCGCGCGGCCACCGAGAAGGCGCTGGCCGACGGGCTGCGCTGACCGCTCTGGGTACCTGAGGTATCCGAGGTACCTGAGGTACCTGAGTTAGTCCAGTTCTCCGAGTTACCCGAGTTCTCTGAGTTCTCCGACGAAGGGTCAGCATGCGTACTCGCCATGTCTTCCACGCCGTCGACTCGCACACCGAGGGCATGCCCACCCGGGTGATCACCGGCGGGTTCGGGGTGATCCCCGGCGCCACGATGGCCGAGCGCCGGGTCCACTTCCAGCAGCACATGGACCAGTTCCGCACCCTGCTGATGTACGAGCCGCGCGGCCACGCCTCGATGAGCGGTGCGATCCTGCAGCCGCCGACCCGCCCCGACGCGGACTACGGGGTGCTGTTCATCGAGGTCTCCGGGCTGCTGCCGATGTGCGGGCACGGCACCATCGGCGTCGCCACCGTGCTGGTGGAGACCGGCATGGTGCCGGTGGTCGAGCCGGTCACCACCGTGCGCCTGGACACCCCCGCCGGCCTGGTAACCGCCGAGGTGCAGGTGGAGAACGGTGCCGCCACCGCGGTCACCATCCGCAACGTGGCCTCGTACTCGGTCGAACTGGACAGCAAGATCGAGGTGCCCGGCTGGGGGAGTGTCGGGTACGACCTGGCGTTCGGCGGCAACTTCTACGCGATCCTGCCGCTGGCCGAGTTCGGGCTGCCGTTCGAGCGGGCACGCAAGCAGGAGATCCTGCAGGCCGGGCTCGCTCTGATGGAGGCGATCAACACCTCCGAGCAGCGCCCGGTGCACCCGCTGGAACCGTCCTTCCACAGCGTGCACCACGTCTACCTGGCCGCTCCCGGCTCGGACGCGGCGCACTCGCGGCACGCCATGGCCATCCACCCCGGCTGGTTCGACCGCTCGCCGTGCGGCACCGGCACCTCGGCCCGGATGGCCCAGCTGCATGCGCGCGGCCAACTCCCGCTGGAGCAGGACTTCTTGAACGAGTCCTTCATCGGCACCCGGTTCATCGGCCGACTGGTCGAGGAGACCGAGGTGGCCGGCCTGCCCGCGGTGATCCCCACCGTGACCGGGCGGGCCTGGGTCACCGGCACCGCGCAGTACTTCCTCGACCCGACCGACCCGTTCCCCGGAGGATTCCTGCTGTGACCGCCGAGACCGTTGCCACCGCTGCGACCGCTCGTGTGAGTGTTCCGTCGTACAACCCCGCGGATCCGACCGACCTGGTGGTCGAGGTCCCGGCCGCCGGCGCCGATGGCGTGGCGGCCGCCGTCGAGCGGGCCCGGGCCGCGCAGCCGGGCTGGCTCGGCGCCGGGGCCGCGGCCCGTTCCGCCGCGCTCGACCGGGCCGCCGACGCGATCGCCGGGCACGCCGGCGAACTGGCCGAGCTGGTGCTTCGCGAGGTCGGCAAGCCGCTCTCCGAAGCACGCGGCGAGGTGGCCAGGACCGTGGCCATCCTGCGCTACTACGCGCAGGCGCCCTACGCCGCCACCGGTGCCGTACACGAGACGGCGGCCGGCGCCGGGCTGCTCTTCACCAAGCGGCGACCGCACGGGGTGGCCGGTCTGGTCACGCCGTGGAACTTCCCGCTGGCGATCCCGGTCTGGAAGCTCGCCCCCGCGCTGGCCGTGGGCAACACCGTGGTGCTCAAGCCCGCGCCTGAGGCCACCGCCTGCGCGCTGCGACTGGCCGAACTGCTGGACCTGCCGGCGGACGTCCTCACCGTGGTGCCCGGCGGCGCGGTGGAAGGCAGCGCCCTGGTCGCGGCGGCCGACGTGGTGTCGTTCACCGGCTCCACGGCGGTCGGCGGCTCGGTGGTGCGCACCAGCGCGGAGCGCGGCGTGCCGGTGCAGGCCGAGATGGGCGGCGTCAACGCGGCCATCGTGCTGCCCGGCGCCGACGTCGAGCAGGCCGCCGCGCACCTGGCGTACGCCATCGCCGGCTACGCTGGCCAGAAGTGCACCGCCACCAGCCGGGTGATCGCGGTCGGCGACACCTACCAGCCGCTGCGCGAGGCACTCGGGAAGGCGCTGCCCGCGGTGGAGAGCGGCCCGGTGATCTCCGAGGCCGCGCGGGACCGGCTGGTCGGTGCGATCGGCTCGGCGCTGGCCGGCGGGGCGCTCGCCGTGACGGGTTGCCAAGTGCCGGACCGAGCGGGCTGGTTCATCGAGCCCACGCTGCTGGAGGGGGTGCCGCAGGGGCACCCGCTGCTGGGCGAGGAGTTCTTCGGGCCGCTGGCCGTGCTGCTGCCCGCCGCCGACCTGGACGAGGCCGTCGCCCTCGCCAACGGCAACCGGCACAGCCTCTCCGCGTCCGTGCACACCGCCGACCTGGATGCGGCGCTGGCCGCCGCCGACCGACTCGCGGCCGGCATGGTGCGGATCAACGCGCCGTCCAGCGGGGTCGACTTCCACCTGCCGTTCGGCGGCTCCGGGGCGGCCTCGTACGGGGCCAAGGAACAGGGGCAGGCGGCGCTGGAGTTCTACACCGCCAGCCGCACCGTCTCGCTGCTGCCGGCGGGGACTGCCTGATGGGTGGGGGCGGTGGCCTGGGCGGCGGTGGCGGCCTGGGTGATGGCGGGTCGGTGAGTGGTGGTCCGGTCAGTGGCGGGCCGGTGAGTGGCCGGTTGGTTGTCGAGACCGTCGACTACCACACGGCCGGGGAGCCCTTTCGGATCGTGTCGGCCGGGCTGCCGCCCATCGCCGGGGACACCGTGGCCGAGCGCCGGGCCATCGCCATCGGTGCCGGCGGCGAGCCGACCGACCCGCGGCCCAGCGCGCTGGACACAGTGCGCCAACTGCTCACCAGGGAACCGCGCGGACACGTGGGGATGTACGGCGGTTTCCTGGTGCCACCTGACGACGACGAGGCGCACCTCGGCGTGCTCTTCTTCCACAAGGACGGCTACTCCACCGCCTGCGGGCACGGCACCATCGCGCTCGGCGCCTGGGCGGTGGACAGCGGGCTGGTGGCCGCGCCGGACGACGGGCGGGCGCAGGTCCGGATCGACGTGCCGTCCGGCCGGGTGACCGCCGTGGTGCACCGGGCTGCCGGGCGGACCACGGCGGTGACCTTCCGCAACGTGCCCACCCGGGTGCTGGCGCGGGGGGTGCGGGTGAGCGGGCTGTCGGGTGGGTCGGTGCTGGTCGACCTGGCGGACTCGGGGGCGGTGTACGCCTCCGTGCGGGTGCCGGAGGTGTCACTGAGCACACTGCCGGAGCTGACCGCGCTCGGGCGTGAGATCCGTGGTGCACTGCTCGACCGCTACGAGCTGTACGGGGTGATCTTCCACCAGGAGTTGGCCGACGGTCCGTCAGGTCTGGTGCAGCGCAACGTCACCGTCTTCGCGGACGGCCAGATCGACCGCTCGCCGTGCGGTTCGGGCACCTCGGCCCGGCTGGCGCTGCTCGCCGACGAGGGTGCGCTGCGGCCCGGACAGGAGCTGCGGCACGAGTCGGTGATCGGCAGCGTGTTCACCGGGCGGGTGGTCGGTGAGCGCGACCGGGCGTACCTGACCGAGGTGACCGGCCTCGCGCACCGCACCGGCGAACACCGGTTCGTGCTCGATGGGCGGGACGAGTTGGGGACGGGGTTCCTGCTGTGACGCGGTCCGTTCCCGGGGGAGTTGGCGGGGCCATCGGCAGGGCCACCGGCAGGGCCGGAGACTCGGCTGGGGTGCCTGGGGTGCCTGGGGTGCCTGGGGTGCCTGGGGTGCCGGTGCGTCTGAGTCCGGCCGACGCTGTTGTGGCGCTCACCGAGGTGCTGCGGGGCGGCCTCGATCCGGAGGCCTGCCCGGCCCGGCTCGGGGTGCCGGTGCCGGCCGGGGAACTGCTGCTGATGCCGGCCGCGACCGCCGAGTACGCCGGTGTGAAGATCGCCGGTGTGGCACCGCAGAACCCCGAGCGGGGCCTGCCCCGGATCACCGGCAGCTACCTGCTGCTGGACGGAACGACCCTGCTGCCGCTGGCACTGCTGGACGGCGCGGCGCTCACCGCACTGCGCACCCCGGCCGTCACCGCGGTGGCCCTCGACCGCCTTGCCGCACCCCGGGCCGCACACCTGGTGCTCTTCGGGACCGGTCCGCAGGCCTACGGGCACCTGGACGCGCTGCGTGCCGTACGTCGACTGGAGCGGGTCACCGTCGTCGGGCGGCGCCACGGTCCGGTGGCCGAGCTGCTGGACCACGCCGAGCGGCTCGGATTGGTGGCCGTGCGCGGTACGCCGGACGCGGTCGCCGACGCCGACCTGGTGGTCTGCTGCACCACCGCCACCGAGCCGCTCTTCGACGGTGCGCTGGTCCCCGACCACGCCGCCGTCGCCGCAGTAGGCTCGCACTCCCCGACCGGGCGCGAGGTCGACACCGTGCTGGTGCGGCGATCCGCCTGCTACGTGGAGGCGCGCGCGGTGGCGCTGCGCGAGGCGGGAGACCTGCTGCTCGCGCTGCCGCCCGAGGTCGCGGCGGTGCCGGCGGCTCGGGAGCAGGCCGCGCGGGGGTGGATGAACCTGGCCGAACTGGTCGCCTGCACAGGGGGCGGCGCTGCTGGGGGCGGCGGGGCGCACGGCGGCGGGGCGCACGAGGGCGCGGCGTACGACGGCGCGATGTCGGTGCCGATGGACCGGCCGCGCTTCTTCAAGAGTGTGGGGATGGCCTGGCAGGATCTGGCGGTGGCCGCAGCGGCGTACCGCGAGTGGGGTGGGCGTGCGGACCAGGCGTCCTGGACGGTCGGTGGTGGCCCCGGCGTTCCCTGATGGCTCGTCAAGCGGCATGATGGATCGACCGTGAGCGCCCGAAGAAACGTGACATTGTACACTGGTGCTCCGCACCATCCGGAGGACCGCAGTGACCGAGTCAAAGCCCCGCCCCCTCATCTCCGTCCAGGAACGCCTGCGCGACCAGGTCGCGCACGCCCTGCGGGCTGCGCTCATCTCGGGTGAGCTGCGCCCCGGCGTGGTCTACTCAGCGCCTGCGCTGGCCGCCGACTTCGGGGTCTCGGCCACCCCCGTGCGTGAGGCGATGCTCGACCTCGCCCGCGAAGGCCTGGTCGAAGCGGTCCGCAACAAGGGCTTCCGGGTCACCGAGATGACCGAGCGCGACCTCGACGACTACACCGGGATCCGCGCACTGATCGAGGTCCCGACCGTCGGCCGGGTCACCAGCACCGCCAGCAGCGAGCAGCTGGAGGCACTGCGCCCGGTGGCCGAGGAGATTGTGGCCGCTGCGCGCAAGCACGACCTGATCGGCTACCTGGAGGCGGACCGCCAGTTCCACCTCACCCTGCTGGGCCTGGCCGGCAACGCCCGCCTGGTCGAGGTCGTCGGCGACCTGCGCAAGCGCTCCCGCCTCTATGGCCTCACCCGCCTCGACCAGCGCGGTGAACTGGTCTCCTCCGCCGAGGAGCACCTGGAGCTGCTCGACCTGATGCTTTCCGGCGACGCGGCCGCCGCCGAGGCCTGCATGTCCCGCCACCTCGGCCACGTCCGCTCCCTCTGGGCCGACCCGGTGGCCGACTCCGCCGCCGGGCCCGACCCGGAGAAGCCGGCGCTGCGCCTCGGCACGCGGTAGGTCCTGGCAGGTCGAGCCCGAGCTGACGCCCTCCTCCTAGGGCTGCCATGAGCGATGAGGAGGAGGCGACAGCGGGCGGGACGAGGGTGTGGGCGCCAGGAACCAGGAAGGCCCCCATCGTGGCAGTGGTGTCGTGGCAGCGGTGGCAGGGACTTGCGGTGGGTGGGCATGCGGACGTCTTCGATCTGAGCGGAGCTCCGCCGCAGGGTTGGATGCATGCCGTCTTCAACGGCGGCCCATACGGTGAAGACATCGGCCGATGCGTGCCCGGCCCGCCGGCGCCAGTGAGCCTCACGGTTCCGCTGCCGGAGGGCGGTGAATTCGGCTACCGGCTATGGGCGGTCGGCTCGTGGTCGCAGCCGGGTGACCCGATCGCCGTCTACGACGAGACCGGTCCGGTACCTGAACTGCCGCTGTCGGAGCTTGAGAAGTCCTGGCTCAACCGCCGTGCGAGTTCGTAGCTCTACGCCCTTCGGCCCCCTGGCTCGATGGTGCCGCGCTAGCGCGTTGCGTACTCCACGGCGACGCTGAGCACAGCGAGGCCACCGAAGGCCAGCGCGAGGGTAGGGTGTCCGGTGGCGCGCAGGGCCAGCGCGGCGACCGCGAACACCGCTATTTTGATGACGACTTGAGCTACCAGCGGTAGCGTGAACTTCGGCCCGCCTGCGGCCAGGAACAGACCCCAGGTCAGCCCCGCCAACGCCGGGGCGCCGATGCCGAGCAGAATGCGCGCGGGGGTGCTGCGACCGGTCTTGAAGCCCCAGTAGCAGAGTGCGGCCAACAAGCCCATTTCCAGGGCGAATGCGAGTCCCGCGTTGGCGACTGTCAGCGGCGTCCAACTCCGGCCGGCGCTCGGGCCGGGTGCGGCGGTTCTCATCTCTGCTCCCCCTGATACCGCGCCCGGGCGGGCGCCGATCGCTACGCAAGTGACGCCGATCGCTGCGCGAGTATCGCAGGGCGGTATCCGGAACTCAATCGGTTACGTGAGTGCTGCGGCGACGGCTGGTGGCCGACGTGGAGGCACCGGCTACCGGTCGACGTAACGGACACCGTGGGAGGTCCGGCCTATCGGCTGCGGAGATCCGCGACACGGGCTGTCGACGGCCGAACGGCGGGCCGCACGCTGCGAGTTCGCGGCAGCACCCGGGGGCGCCTGACTCCTTCGGCTGTGAGCCAGGTGCCCCGGCCAGGTGCCAGGTGCCAGGTGCCCCGGCCCGGTGCCGGGGGCCGGTTGTGGGTGGAGCCAGCCAGGACCCCCGCTGGCCGCCGTCGCCTCCTCATCCCGTCAGCCTCCCGTCGTGCATCTCCAGGACGCGGTGGGTGCGGCCCAGCAAATCGTGGTCATGGGTGACCATGACGGTGGCGGTCCGGTGCTGCTCGGTGACCTCGGCCAGGAGCTCCACGATCTGACGGCCGCGCTCGTGGTCCAGGGCGGAGGTCGGCTCGTCCACCAGGAGCACCGAGGGATCGCCGAACAGTGCTCTGGCGATGTTCACCCGTTGGCGCTCGCCGCCGGACAGCTGATGCGGGCGGCGTTGCTGCTTCGGTCCGGTGAGACCGACGGAGGCGAGGAGCGACTCCGCGCGGGCCCGCGCGGTGGCTGGGCGTTTCCCTCGTAGGTGGGCGACGACCAGCAGTTGCTCGACGGCGGTCAGCGAGGCCAGCAGGTTGGACTGCTGGAAGACGATGCCGAGCCGCTCCCTGCGCAGCGCCGTGCGGGCGGCAGGGCTGAGGGCACCCGCGTCCTGATCGTCGATCAGCACCTGGCCGCGGTCGGGAGTGAGGAGGGTGGCGGCCACCGCCAGCAGGCTGGACTTGCCGGAGCCGGACGGGCCGGCCACCGCGACGAACTCGCCGGGGGCGACCCGAAGTTCGACGTCGTCCAACGCGGTCAGGCGCTGCTCGCCGTCGGGGTAGGTGAGGGTGACGCCGCGCAGGGCGAGTCCGGTACGGGTGGCCACGGTGGCCGGGGCGGTGAGGGAGGTCACGGCTGGACCCTTTCTCTGGCTGACCCCACGGAGGGGGTGACGAGGATGGGGTTGGTGACGGTGGGCATCGGGGAGGCGGAGTCGGCGAGGCTGGAGGTCGGGAACGCGAGGCTGGTGCTCATCGGCTGGCCCCGAGGGCGGTGAGCGGGTCGACGGCGGTGATGCGGCGGACGGCCAAGGCAGCGCCGAGCAGGCCGAGCAGCACCATCACGGCCACGGGAACGGCCACGCTGACCGCGCTCAGATCGAAGGGCACGGCGGCCGTGGCGACGACCCCGCCGACAGCGCCGGCGGCCCCGCCCAGCAGCGCCCCGCCCAGCAGGACGGCGGCCGCCTGGGCCAGTGCGTCCCGAACGAGGTAGCCACTGCCGGCTCCGACCGCCTTGAGGATCGCGATGTCCGGCTTGCGCTGGACCGTCCAGACGGTGAAGAACGCCCCCACGACCAAGGCGCTGACCGCGAACAGGAAGCCCTGGATCAGCTGCAGGCTGCCCTGCTCGGCCGAGTACCCGTCGATCCCGGTCACCGCGTCGTCCAGCGTGACGGCCTTGGTGTTCTGGGCCCGGTCGACGGCGCTCGGATCAGCCCCGGGCGCCAGCGAGACCGCCAGGGCGGTGGGCTGGCCCTGACCGGTCACCGCCTGCCAGGTGGCCAGCGTGGTCCAGACGGTCGGCGCATGGGCGTAGGAGCGGTCGGCCGTGATCGCGGCGATGGTCAAGGTACGCGCGCCCACCCGCACCTGTTCGCCCACCGTCAGGTGGCTGGACGCGGCGATGCCGGAGCCGACCGCGACCTGCCCGTCGGTCGGGGCGGTGCCGGAGGTGAGCGGCGGCAGCAGGGCGGACGGTGCACCGAGCACGCTCACCGAGGTGGCCGAGCTGGTACCGGTGAGGCGCGTCATCGCCAGGCCGATCCCGGCCGCCGAGCGCACCCCGGGCGCCGCTGCCCACCCGGCCTGTTGTTCAGGGGCCACCGTGCTGGAACTGAACGAGACGGTGGGGGTGGCCCCCGGAGGCGAGCCGAAGACGATCCGGTCGGCCGGCAACCGGGCGACGGTCGAGGAGGCGGCCGATGCAAGACCGCCGGTCAGCCCGTAGAGGAAGACCACCAGCGTGGTGATCAGGGCCACCACGGTGCCCATCAGGGCGAACCGGCCCCTGGCGAATTGGATGTCACGCAGGGCGACGAACATGGGTGCTCTCCCCGGATCGAGGCGGTCGATTGGACTGCATCCACTCTTCCGTTCGACCGGCTGCCCCGGTATCGATGAGAAGGTTTGTATGGAGCCCCATCGTTTGATGGAGCCTCGAATCCATCAAACGATTGATGCTGTGGCGCGTGGATCGTCGCAGGCCAGGCCGTACCCTCGGATCCGTGAACCGCTTCGACCACTCCGCTCCCGCCGCCCCGGTGCCCACCGGGCACGCGGCGAGCACGCCCGCCCTGCGGATGATGAACCTCGCCCTGCACGGGCTGTTCTTCACCCTGCTCGTGGTGCTCGTGGTGCGCGGGCTGGTCACCGGCGGGCTCGGGCAGACCAGTCTGCTGACCGCGATCACGCTCGGTTCGCTCTACGGCCTCGGTGGGGTGGGCCAGCGGATCCGGGCCGACCGCCGGTTGGCCGGCGCCTGGCTGGTCGGGGTGCTGGTGCTCTGGACCGGGCTCACGGTGGTGCACCCGGAGTTCAGCTACCTCGCATTCCCCCTCTACTTCGTGCTGCTGCACCTGCTGTCCGTCGTGCTGGCGGTTCCGGCCGTGCTGGGGGTCACCGGGATAGTGGTGGCGGCCCAGGCGCAGACCGCCGGTGGGCTGACGGCGGCCAAGGTGGTCGGCCCGCTGGCCGGGCTGGCAGTCGCGGTCCTCACCGCCGCCGGCTATGCGGCGCTCTACCGGGAGAGCCGTGCCCGGGCCCGCGCGGTGGACGTCGCGATGCGCATGGTTCAGGAGGTGACCGAGACCCGCAATGAGCTGGCCGAGAGCCAGCGCGCCGCCGGCCGGCTGGCCGAGCGCCAGCGCTTGGCGGCCGAGATCCACGACACCTTGGCGCAGGGCCTGTCCAGCATCGTGCTGCTGGCCCGCTCGGCCGAGTCGGCGCTGCCCGCGGATCCGTCCACCGCCGCGGAGCGGATCGGCGAGCTCGGGCGTACGGCGGCGGAGAACCTCGCCGAGGCCCGCCGGTTCGTCCGGGAGCTCACCCCGCCGGCTCTGGAGGAGGCCAGCCTGAGCGAGGCACTGCGGCGCTTGGCCGAACGTCGGGGCGCCGACTTCCATCTGGAGGGCGAGCCCTGTCCGCTGCCGGTGGAAGCGGAGGTGGCGCTGCTGCGGTTGACCCAGCAGGCACTGGCCAATGCGGTGCAGCACGCCCAGGCCACCCGGATCGCGGTCACCCTGAGCTACTTGGATGACGAGGTCACGCTGGACGTCTTCGACGACGGGGTGGGCTTCGACCCGCATGCACACCGCACCGGAGAGCAGAGCGGCTTCGGCCTGCACGGGATGCGTGAACGAATGGTGGCGCTCGGCGGTCTGCTGACAGTCGAGTCGGCCCCCGGCGAGGGCACGGCGGTGGCGGCCGCCATACCGATCCCGGCGGTCGACCTGCCGGGTGGCGAGCAAGAGAGCAGTGAGCCTGCGGGCACGGTACGGGTCGGGAGTCGGCCCAGCGACAAGGCCCCGACGCTCGACGGGGAGTGGTCCGGCGGGCAGGAGCCGCCGCGTGGTGGGGCAGCAGACCGTGGGGAGCTGACGGCTAGCGGCGCCGTGCCGGCCACCGCTGACTGGACAGTCGGTGATCTTGCCGCGGAGGCCCTGGGCTTCGGCGGTGGGGTCGACCTGGACGGGGTGGTCCAGGGACCGGCGCCCGCGCCGCACGCTGATGGGGAGCACGCGGTTACGGGCTCCGAGCCAGGCGCACGACATGACGACCACCACCGCCGCGATGCGAGGCGACTCAAACCCACCCCGCCCATCGTCACCAGGCTGATCATCGGCCGCTTGGTACCGCGTCGGCGACTCCGAGGCATGCTGATCCGCGAGCGGAGTCACTCGTGATCCGGGTCCTGCTGGTGGATGACCACCCGGTGGTCCGGCGCGGGCTGCGCGCGATGGTGGACGAACTGCCCGAGTTGTCCGCCGTCGGCGAGGCGGCAGACGGTGCCGAGGCGCTGAGCCTGCTGGCGGAGCTGGCGGAGAGCGGCCAACCGCGGCCGGACGTGGTGCTGATGGACCTTCAGATGACGGGCGGCATGCACGGCGTCGAGGCCACCAGACGGATCACCGCGCTGCCGGACCCACCGGCCGTGCTGATCCTGACGACCTACAGCACCGACGCCGACATTCTCACCGCGGTCGAGGCCGGTGCCACCGGTTACATGCTCAAGGACACCCCGCCGGACGAGCTGGTGGCGGCCGTGCAGGCCGCAGCCAGAGGGGAGACGGTGCTGGCGCCACCGGTCGCGGCCCGGTTGCTTGGTCGAGTTCGTGACGGGAGGCCGACGCTGTCGCCACGGGAGGCGGAGATCCTGCAGCTGGTCGCCGAAGGTCTGCCGAACCGGCAGATCTCCAAGCGGCTCTTCATCAGCGAGGCCACGGTGAAGACGCACCTGGTGCACATCTTCGAGAAGCTCGACGTGGACAGCCGTACGGCGGCCATTGCCGCAGGGTTGGCAGCAGGGTTGATCCGGCCGACCTGACCTGACTCGAAGTCAAGCGGGGTCGGCCGGACGCTCGGGGGGTGGCCGGCCTGGTGCACCGCACTGGGCGGCTCTGGGGCCCGCGCAGTGCACCGTGCCGGCAGGCTTGGTGGGCCGCGGCGGGCACAGCACTGGTGGCCCGGCGCACCGCGGCGGGCAGTGCTGGGCGGCGTAGGCGGCAGCTGCGGTGCCCGGGCACTCGGCCCGCTGGGCGGCTGGCCGGCGACCGGCCAACGGGCCGTCGCGGGCCCGGGGTTGGGCGTGCGGGGCAGCGTGCCAGCGGTGCGTGGCCCGCGGGTGGTGCGTGTCGGTTCACGTCGGCCTGCTTGCCGTCAGCGCCGGTGGCCGGTGGCTCCCACGCCTTCGCTGGCCGCTGCGTCCGTTCCTTGGCTAGCGGTTGACCGCCAGCCGCCAGCCGCCAGCCGCCAGCCGCCAGCCGCCCGCCGCCAGCCGCCCGCCGCGCCCGCCGACCCCGGCAGCTCGCCCCTGCGGCTTCGCCACCGTGCTCGCTCGGACGAGGCTTGGCGCTGCCAAGGTCACCCGCTCGCTACGGCACGATACGTCGCCAGTTGCGGCACAGCTTCGCTCGCGGCGTCAGCGGTGAGGCGGCGGCCTCACGCTGCGTCAGCCGCGAGCGAAGCGGGGTGCGGGTCGGGTCAGGCAAGGGGCAGCTCAGCACCGTCGGGCGGCGCCGAGGGGGCACCGACCGGGTGTCAGCCCTTGGTCACGCAGTTGTTCGCCGCGTTGGACCAGAGACCCTGGAGGTCGAAGCTACCGGTGGAGAGCTTGACGAACGAGTCCATGTTGACGCAGGCGTCGCCGATCTCGCCGTTGCCACCGTTCCAGCCGATGCTGGGCCAGAAGTCGGTGACCGTCTCCGCGTACTCGTGGGTCTCGGTGGACTCGATGCCGGAGAGCGCGCGGCCGTCGGTCAGCGTGGTGCAGCCGTCGATGCCGGTGTCGGGGACGTAGGGCATGTTGGTGTAGGCCAGCGTGCCGTAGGACGAGCTGGTCTTGTCGTGCCAGGCGCAGAAGCCGCTGTTCGGGAAGCCGTCGGGGTGGGTGCCGGTGGCGGAGAGCACCACGTACTGGGCGTTCAGGTTGGGCGCCTGGGTCTTGTTGCCGAAGTGCCCGGCCGCCTTGACCGCCTCGGCCCCGATCTGGGCCGCGGTGGCGCTGCCCGGCGCGGCGGCGGCGTTGTCGAACCAGACGCCGGCCAGCGGGGAGCTGGTGGGGTGCTGGACGTGGGTGCCCTTGCTGCCGCAGGTCACGGTGCCCTTGGCGACGCCCTCACAGTACTGGTCGAGGATGGTGCCCCAGGTGTCCTGGGTGCCGTAGAGGCCCTTGAACATGGCCTGCATGTCGGGGGCGACCCCGGCCGGGTCGTTCTTCCATTGGGAGCCCCAGAAGACCAGGTAGACCTTCGGGGTGGGAGACACGACACCCTGGCTGGCGCTGGAGCCCACGCTCAGGGTGCTGCCGCTGGTTGCTGTGGCAGCCGCGGTGGTGTGCCCGTGCAGCGGCTTGACCCCGAAGTGGGTGGGGCTGGCCGAAGCCGGGCTGCTGCCCGCGAAGCCGGCGACGGCGAGGGCGGCGGTGCCGAGGACGGCGAGCGCGCGGCTGGCGGAGGCAAGTGGGCGAATGGACATGGGGGAGTCCTCCCGGAGTGAGGGCGCGGTGCAGGACACGCGAAAGATGGGGGTGCGTGTGGTGCAGCCGCAACCCAACCAGTTCGCCCGGGAAGGCGTCTATACCTAAGACATGACAAGACGACAGATTTTACTGACGCGACACAAGGGAACGGGACTTTGTGCTGACAAAGCGGGCTGCATCAGCAGAATCTGATGCAGCCCGCCAGATAGGGGAGTTGGGGGCGGTGGGAGTCGCTTCAGCAGACGGGGATCGTCACCGTCAGCGTGAACCGGTGCGGGTCCGGGTCGGCCGGTGCCTCCTGGGTGATCGTCACTGGAATGCTGGTGCCGGGCTGGGCGTCCGGGTCGACCTGGAGCGCGAAACCTCGGTTGTACTGGGACCAGGTGTTGTTGACGATGTCGTTGCAGGTCGCGGTGGTCCCGTCCGGCGAAATGGTGCACGGGTTGTAACTCGGGGTGCTGCTCAGCCACTTGGAGCCGGCCGGCAGCGTGGCGGTCAGGCTGCCGCGCCACGGGTAGTCGGTGGACGGGCCGAGGTTGCGCTCCACGATCTCGAAGTCTGCCGGGTTGCCGGGTGCAGCCGGCTTGGGCGGCCGCCACAGCTCAAGTGCCGCGTTGGTGACGGGGGCTGAGGTGTCGAAGCTCCAAGTCGCGGAGTTGTCATCCGGGTTCTGCGTCGAGTTCCAGGTGACCACGGCCGTGCCGCCCGAGTAGCTGCGCGGGCCGGGTGTGGTGCTGATCGTCTTGGCGAAGATCTGCGAGGTCTCGCAGCCGCCGGGTGCGAGACTCTTGGCGACCGGGAAGCGGATCCAGTTCCAGCCCCCGTCCACCGGGCCGCTGTGGCTGGTGGTCAGGGTCAGGCCGGGGTCGCCGGGGCCGTTGACCACCAGGGTCGCCGACGTCGGCGTCTCGGTGCCGTTGTTGCACACGGTCACCTGGACGGTCCCGACGGCGCCCGGGGCGGTCGGGGGCGAGGGCGGACTGACGCTGACGCTGAGGTCCTTGCTGTACGCGGACCGGCGGGCGCCCGCACCGGAACGCAGTGCGGGGCCGACCAGCTTGCGCGGCGCGGTGCCGACGGTGGGGGGCAGTACGTAGAGGCCGGTGAGGTGGTCGGCCTGGTCCGCCCCGCTGGGCTGAGGAGCCTGACTGCCGGGAGCCGATTGACCAGGCTGCGTGGCCTGAGCGGTCTGAGCGTCTTGCGTGGCCTGACCGGCTTGCACGGCCTGCCCGGCCTGCGCGGGCTGCGTGGATTGCGTAGGTGTGGCAGGTGGTGCGGCCGCCTGCGCGGCCTGGGTGAGCGGGAGCGGCAGCAGCACGGCCGCCGCGAGTAGAGCGGGGATCCGCATGGGGGAACTCCGAGGGGACGAACTCCGAGGAGATGCTGAGATGAACGTCGTCGTTCGCTTGCGAAACTACGCAGCGGCAGGGCGGATCGCTCTGCGCAGTTACTCCGCCCGGTGGCCTGCGCAGGTGTGGGAGGATCGCGCAATGCCCTCACACGACCTCTCGCCGCCCGCCGTCACCCGTGGCGGGCGAGCTCAGGTGCTCGCCGCGGCGGCCGAGCTGTTCACCCGCGACGGCTATGCGGCCACCACCACCCGGGCCGTCGCCGAACGGGCCGGCATCCGGCAGTCGACGCTCTACCACCACTTCGCCAACAAGGACGACATCCTGGCGACGCTGCTCGAAGGCACCGTCGCCCCCACCGCCGCCTACGCGGAGCGGCTGCTGACCACCGCCGAAGCGGTGCCCGGCGCGCGCTTGTGGGCGCTGGTCCGGTTCAACACGGAGCTGCTGCTCGGCGGCCTGTCCAACCTCGGCGCGCTCTACCAGCTGCCGGAGGTGCGCGGTGAGCGGTTCGCCGGGTTCCGCCAGACCCGCTGCCGCCTCGCCGCGGCCTATCGCGAGCTGATCTCCCCGCTGCAGCCGCTGCCCGAGGCGGAGCTGCGGCTGCGCGGCGAACTGGTGCTTGGCCTGGTCGAGGGGGCGGTCGCGGTGGCGCGCGGGTGCAGCGAGCAGGACGCCGCCGAGGTGCCCGCCGCAGCAGCGGACGCCGCCGTACGGCTCGCCTCCGACTACGGCTGCCCGGCCGAGCACCTGGCCCTGCTCCGAGCGGCCGCACTCGCCCTCTGAGCGGGCGAACACTTCGAGCGGGCGAACACTTCGAGCGGGCGAAGACTTCGAGCGGGCGACCCCTTCGAGCGGGGCGAACCTTTCGAGTGGGCCAACGCTGCAAGTGGGCGATCCCGATCCCTGCGAGTGGACGATCCCTCCGATCACGCAAGCCCTCAGGGCGCGTGATCGCTCTGAACGGGCGCTCCGAGCAGGCGACCCCTTCGAGCGGGGCGAACCTTTCGAGTGGGCGAGTCCTCCGGGCGCGCGATCGCTCTGAGACGGGCGAGTGCTCCGAGCAAGGCGGTCCCCCCGAGCATGTGAGCCCCCGGGCGCCCGACCCCGGCGAGCTAGCGATGCCCGGCTGCCCGCCCGCCGGTGCTGACGGTTCGTAGAGTAAGGACATGTTCACCCTCCAGGACGTCGCGCTCCCCATCCTCGCCGCGCCCATGGCCGGCGGTGCCTCCACCCCGGAACTGGTGGCGGCCGTGGCCGCTGCCGGCGGCTTCGGCAGCCTGGCCGCGGGCTATCGGACAGCCACGGCGATGAGTGAACAGATCGCCGCCACACGGAAGTTGACCGACCGTCCGTTCGGCGTCAATCTCTTCGTCCCGGCGGCCAGCGACCCGGCCGTGCTGGCGGGGCTGCCCGCTTACCGGGAGGAGCTGCGGCCGGACGCGGAACGGCTGGGCGCCCGGTTGCCCGAGGAGATCCCGGCCGATGACGAGGACTGGGCCGCCAAGATCGCCGCCCTGCTCGCCGACCCGGTGCCAGTGGTCTCGTACACCTTCGGGCTGCCGACCCCCGCCGAGGCCGAGGCGCTGGCCGCGGTCGGCACTGCCCAGGTCGCCACCGTCACCAGCGTGGCCGAGGCCAGGGCCGCGGCGGAACTGGGGATGTCCGCGCTCGCCGTGCAGGGGCCGGAGGCCGGGGGCCACCGCGGCACCCACAGCGTGGCGGCCGCGCCCGGCACCGAGCCGCTGCTCACGCTGCTCGCCGAGGTGCGGGCGGCCGTCGGCCTGCCGATCATCGCGGCCGGCGGGATCGGCGACGGGCCCGCGATCGCGGCCGCCCTGACCGCCGGCGCCGCAGCCGTCCAACTCGGCACCGCCTACCTGCTCGCCGACGAGGCCGGCACCGCTGCCGGGCACCGGGCGGCCCTGCGGTCACCGGAGTTCACGGAGACCGCCATCACCAGGGCGTTCACCGGGCGGGCGGCGCGCGGGCTGCGGAACTCGTTCATCGACCGGCACGCCGGCCGGGCACCCTACGCCTACCCGGAGGTGCACCACCTCACCGCCCCGCTGCGCCAGGCCGCCTCCCGGGCCGGGGATGTGCAGTCGATGCACCTGTGGGCGGGTACGGCGTTCCGCAGCGCCCGTCCGGGGCCGGCCGCTGAGATCACGGCCGAGCTGTGGCGGGCGGTCTGAGCTGCGGTATTCATGAGCATTCAGCTGCGCGAGGGGGCCGGGGCCGGGTAGCTGAACCAGTTCTTAACCACCCGTCAGGCACACTGCTGACGGCCCGGCAGCGCGCCGGATCGCGGCGCGGTCGGCGAGGCGCGCCCGGATCAGTATGAGGACGGTCTGGTGACCCTCACGAACGATGCTCCGCAGGTGGACGGCGTGGGCGCCGATGACGAGAGTGGGCCCGGGGGCAATACCCGGCTCACCACCGTCACAGGTGTGCTGCTGGTGCCGCTGCTCGCCGTCCAGGGCTGGACCATCCTGTCGATCAGCCGCCTGGTGGCGGTCCATGTGTTCGTCGGGCTGCTGCTGCTCGGCCCGGCGTGCCTGAAACTCGCGAGCACCGGCTACCGCATCGTCCGCTACTACCTGGGCGCCCGGTCCTACCGCCGCCAGGGTGCGCCACCACTGGTGCGGCGGCTGCTCGGCCCGCTGGTGGCGGCCAGCACGGTCGGCCTGCTCGCCACCGGGCTGACCCTGGCGCTGGTCGGCCAGGACACCGCCGGGCCGGTCCCGGTGCTGTTGCTGCACAAGCTCATGTTCCTCGGCTGGATCAGCGTCACCTCGCTGCACGTCCTGCTGCACCTGCCCCGGCTGTTCGCCGCCACCCGGCGCCGTCTGGCCGGCCAGGCGCTCCGGATTCCGGGTGTCGGCCGCCGCTGGGCGGTGGTGGCGGTGGCCCTGGCCGTCGGTACGGCCCTCGCCTTCGCGGGCGAGCACCTCGCGAGCGCCTGGCAGCTGGGCTGAGCGGGCCGGGCTGGGCTGCGCTGACCGGGACCGGGCCGGGCCGGGCTGAGCGAGCCGGGCGCGCCGGTCGTCAGCGGCCCCTGGCTCAGCCGGAGGGAGCCGCGCCGGCCCGCGGCGCCCGCCGTTCGCGGCGCGAGCCCCGGGAGGCCGCCGACCCGGCGGGCAGGCGGAGCAGGGCGGTCAGTCCGCCGCCCGGGGTGGGCTCCAGCGCGACCCGCCCCCCGTTGGCGGTGACCAGCCGGTGCACGATGGCCAGCCCCAGGCCGGTCCCGTTCGGGCGCCCGGCGTCGAAGCGGCGGAACGCGCGCTCCCGGGCGGCGCCGTCCATCCCGGGGCCGTTGTCCACGACGGACAGCAGCACCTCGCCCTGCTCCGGCTGCCGGCCGGTCTCGATCGCAACCAGCCCGCCGTCCGGCACGGCCTCCAGCGCGTTGGCGAGCAGGTTGTCCAGCACCTGTTCCAGGTCCCCGGCCGCCAAGTGCGCAGTAAGCCGGCCCGGGCCGCCCGCCGTGAGCCGCACACCGCGCTCCTCGGCCACCGGCTGCCAGGCGCCGATGCGGTCGGCGATGACCTCGTCGACGGCGACCGGAGCCGGCCGGGGCACCGCGTTCTCCGCCCGGGCGACGGCGAGCAGGCCGTCCACCAACCGGGACAGCCGGGCCACCTCGTGCTGCGCCCGGGCGAGTTCCTGGGCGGTGGTGTCGTCCCCGGCATCGGCCGACAGCAGGTCCAGGCGCAGCCGCAGCGCGGTCAGCGGGGTGCGCAACTGGTGCGAGACATCGGCGATGACCGCGCGGTGGCCGTGCACCAGGTTCTCGGTGCGGGCGGCCATGGCGTTGAAGGTGGCGGCCAGGCGGCGCACCTCCGGCGGGCCCTGCGACACCGCCGCGCGGGCTTCCAGGTCTCCCTCGCCCAAGCGCCCGGCGGCCGTGTCGAGGTCGGCCAGCGGGCGCCCGACCCAGCGGGCCAGCCGGACGGCGACCAGCACGGACGCGCCGAGGGCACCCAACCCGCACAGGCCCAGCCAGCTCCAGATCGTGATCAGCCGGTCGTTCAGATCGTCGGTCGATCGGGAGAACGCCAGCGCCCCGGCGGGCGGCACGCTGTCCCCGATGGGCACGGCGAGGGTCAGCCGGCCGTCCCGCGGCACGGACTGCTGCCGGCCGCCGCCCAGCGCCTGGGCGAGCACGCCCGGCGGCAGCACCGCCCGGCACGGCGTGGACAGCACCTCGACCCCGTGCGCATCGAACACCTGGGCGCACTCGCCGCGAGCGGCGGCGGCCGAGAGCTGCTCGGCGGCATCGGCGTCGGAGCGGTGGTCGGACAGGTGCTCCTCGGCCGCCGCGGCGATGGCGCGGGCCGTGGCCGCCGTCTGCCCCCGGAACGAGTCGCGCTCCCGGTCGCTCATCGAGATGCCGAGCGGCACCACGGCCAGCACCAGCAGCGCTGTCACCAGGGCCAGCACGCTCAGCGCGATGCGCCGGGTCACGGCGCGGAATCCCGAGCAGCGGCGGTGGCGGTAGCGGTGGCCGGAGCAGCGGCGGTAGCGGTGGCCGGGGCAGTAGCGGTGGCCGGGCCGCCGAGGGCGGCGGGATCGCCGAGCCGGAAGCCCCGGCCGTAGACCGTCTCGATCAGCCCGTCGACGGCCAGTTTGCGACGCAGCGCCGCCATGTGGACGTCCAGCACCTTGGTCGGTCCGTACCAGTGCGCGTCCCAGGCCCGCTCCAGGATCACCTGACGGGTCACGACCCGCCCCGGATCGACGGCCAGGCAGTGCAGGATGTCGAACTCCTTTGGCGTCAGCGCGACTTCCTGGCCGTGCACGCTGACCCGGCGGGTGCGCGGGTCCACCGTCAGCGGGCCGTGCACCAGCAGTTCGCTGCCGGTCGGACGGGTCCGCCGCAGCACCGCGCGCAGCCGGGCCAGCAGCTCCGCCAGCCCGAACGGCTTGACCAGGTAGTCGTCGGCGCCCTCGTCGAGTGCCGCGACCCGGTCGGCCTCCTCCCCGCGGGCGGTCACCACGATGATCGCGGCATCCGACTCCCGGCGCAGCCGGCGGCAGACCTCCACACCGTCCAGGTCGGGCAGCCCCAGGTCGAGCAGCACCACGTCGGGCACCGGTCGCGCCCTGAGCGCCTCGGCCCCCGTCCCGGCGTGCCGGACCGCGTACCCCTCCCGGCCGAGCCCCCGCCCGAGCAAGGCGGCGATGTCCTGGTCGTCCTCGACGACCAGGACGGACAGCGGTGCGCAGTGTGCCGCGGCTTCGGTGACCTGTGCCATCGGGCCAGCGTAGAGCGCGCGACAGGGGCGGCCGGCGGGGGCTTCGGCGGGGCGGGCACCGGCATCGTGACGTCCCGGCCGGGCCCGTCCCGCCGTGGTGTTCCGTCAGCCGGCCCGCAGTGCCTGGATCAGCCAGGCGGCGGCACCTGCGGTGTCCGACGGCGCACCGTCGGCCGTCGGCCAGCCGTTGATGATGCCGAGCAGCTGCCAGTACCGCTCGTACCGCGAGTCGGTGGTCGCCTCCAGGGTGGCCAGCAGCCAGCGGCGGAACTCGGCGTCGCCGGTGCGGCCGACCAGTTCGGCGTACGCCCCGACCAACTCGTCCAGCACGGGCCGGGCGTCGGGTGAGTCGGGGGCGATGCCGGCTGCCACGGCGGCGGCGACCCGGTCGGTCAGCAGCGCCGCCATGCCCCGGGAGGCGTCGCCCGGCGGCGTACCCACCTCCGCTGCCGAGTGCGCCTGGGCGGTGGCGGCCCGCCGCAGGCCGGCCCGGAAGTCCTGGTCCTGCACCAGCTCGGCGAGCTCCACCCAGGCGTCGGTCTGCTGCTGGCTCGGGTCGGCGGGCAGTTCGGGCATCGCGCCCCGCAGCATCGGCAGGAAGTCGGGGGCCAGATCGAGGTCGCGGAAGGTGTCGTCGATGAAGTCGTTGATCAGGTTGCGTCGTTCGGCATCGGAGAGCCGGGCGAGCTTGTGCATGAGTGCGATCTCCTCGGGTGTGGTGGTGCCCCGCTCGGCCACCGTCCGCAGCACGGCCCGGTGCAGCTGCATCGCGCGGATCCGGGTGTCCAGGGCGGCCGCGTGTGCCTCGGCGACCTCGGCGAGGGTCAACTCGCTTGCCAGCACCTTGTGCACGGTGGCGAGGTCCACGTCGAGGTCGCGCAGCGTACGGACCAGGCCCAGGCGCAGCAGTGCGTCGGGACCGTAGAGCCGGTAGCCGGCGGGGGTTCGGTCGGCCGGCGGCACCAGCCCCTCGTCGGACCAGTACCGGATCGTCTTGACCGTCAGTCCGGTCAGCCGGGCCAGTTCGCCGATGGTGAGGAGGGGGGTGTCGTCGGGCATGTCCACCACTGTCCGGTCTCCTGCCGCTGGAGGGTCAAACCCGCTTTCCTGGCGGGGTCAACCCGCCTTCCCGGGGGCCTCGTGGGGCAGTCAGTCCCGCTTGCGTCGCTGGAGGACGATGAACCAGACCAGCCCGAACAGCGCCAGGCCCGACGCCACGTAGAAGTTCAGCCGCAGACCGAGGAAGTACTGCGAGGGGTCGACGCGGATCGACTCCTCGAAGATGCGGAACGCCGAGTACCCCATCACATAGAGGGCCATCAGGCTGCCCGGTTGGAGCCGCTTGCGGTTGCCGAGCCAGATCAGCAGCGCGGCCAGCGCCAGGTCCCAGATGAGCTCGTAGAGGAAGGTGGGGTGGAAGGTCGGGTCCTGGAGGTAGCCGGGGGGCCGGTAACCGGGGTCGATCTTCAGGGCCCAGGGGAGGTTGGTGGGGCCGCCGAAGAGCTCCTGGTTGAAGTAGTTGCCGATCCGGCCGATGGCCTGGGCGATCAGCAGGCACGGCGCCAGCGCGTCCATCATGCCGGGCACACTGGCGCCGGCCCGGCGCACCCGCCAGATGCCGACGGCGGTGGCCAGCGCGACCCCGCCCCAGATGCCGAGCCCGCCCTCCCAGACGGCGAACGGGCCCCACCAGTGCGGCGGAATGTACTTGGGCGTGGTCAGGTCGAAGTAGAGCCGGCCGCCGATGATTCCGGCCGGCACGCACCACAGGGCGACGTCGTCCACCAGCGCCGGGTCGCCGCCCGCCACCCGCCAGCGGTGCCGGCCGAGGGCCACGGCGAGGCCGATGCCCACGATGTAGCTCAGGGCGTAGAAGTGGATGAAGAGCGGCCCGAGATGGAACCCGTTGGTGGGCGGGGACGGGATGGCGGCAAGCAGCATGTGGTCGAGGTTATCGGCGGCGCCTGGGGTGGCCGGCCCGCCCTCGGCCGTCATGGACGGCGAGGGCGGGCCGGCCGGTGTGGCGTCAGGCCGGGAGCTGCGCCTCGATGGCCGCGACGACGGTGGCGTCCTCGGGCTCGGTGCGCGGGCGGAACCGGCCGACCACGTCGCCCTCGGCGGAGACCAGGAACTTCTCGAAGTTCCAGGTCACGTCACCGGCGTTGCCCTCGGCGTCGGCGAACCGGGTGAGCTCGACGTAGAGCGGGTGGCGCTGGTCGCCGTTGACGTCGGTCTTCTCCAGGAGCGGGAAGGTGACGCCGTAGGTGGTGGAGCAGAAGGTCTGGATCTCCTCGGCGCTGCCCGGCTCCTGGCCGGCGAACTGGTTGCACGGCACGCCGAGCACCGTGAGCCCGCGGCTGCCGTACTGCTCCTGCAGCCGCTCCAGGCCGGCGTACTGCGGGGTGAGGCCGCACTTGGAGGCGACGTTGACGATGAGCACGGCCTTGCCCTTGTAGGCGGCCAGCGAGGTGGGCTCGCCGGACAGGGTGCGCAGGGGGATGTCGTAGAGGCTCATGGGAGGCCCTTTCGAGGCGGGACGCTGCTGGTGGGGCGGAACGCGTACCACGGTAGTCGCACGGTGTGACGCGGGGGAGGGCAGCCCGATGCGGGATCAACTTCCCTGCCGGTGCTGCCGCGAGGCCTGCTCGCGGAGGGCTTCGACGAGCGTCGTCACATGGGGCCGGTCACTGCGGCCGATCGCGGCGACACCGATGTGCCGGACCGGTCCCGGCGGCTTGACCGGGACGGTGCGAAGGCCGGGGATCTCGGGGCTGAGCGCGATGAAGGGGATCAGGGAGACGCCCATGCCCGCGGCGACGAGCGAGCGGGCGAAGAAGTAGTCGGTGGTGGTCCCGCGCACGTCCGGAGCGAAGCCGGCGCGCTCGGCGTAGCGGCGCAGGTACGCCTCGGTCTTCAGGCAGCCGAGCACCCAGGGCTCGGCCGCCAGCTCGGCGAGGTCGAGCACATCGCTGCCGGCCAGCCGGTGCCCCCGGGGTAGGACGACGTGCAGGGGGTCTTCCAGGAGCGGGGTCCACTCCAGGCTGGAGTTGGGGCCCGGTCCGAGGGGCAGCGGACCGTCGAAGTGGTAGGCGAGCGCGACGTCCACGGCGCCCTGGCGGACGAGCGGCAGGGCGTCCTCCGGCTCGCTCTCCCTGACGTGCAGCACGGCGCGGGGGTGGGCCGCCATCAGCCGGGTGAGGGCGCCGGGCAGCAGGAGCCGGCCGCCGCTGGTGAAGGTGGCGACGGTGAGCTGTACGCGGCCCGTGCTGAGCCGGTCGACCTGCTGCTTCGCGTGCTCGAGCTCGGCGGCGACGGATTCGGCGGCGCCGACCATGATCCGGCCGGCCTGGGTCAGGGTGACGCCGCGGGTGCTGCGGGCGACGACCTGGGCGCCGAGGCTGCGCTCCAGGGCGGCCACGTGCTGGGAGACGGCCGAGGGGGTGAGGCGCAGCGCGGCGGCCGCCTGGTTGAAGCTGCCGTGCTCCGCCACCGCCCGCAGGACGCGGAGCCGCTGCACATCGATCAACAGTCTGCCTTAATACGTTTCCAGCAAGTCAGTACTTCTGCTGATGACCATAGCTCTCCAGGATGGGGGGCATGCAAGCGATCTGCGTCATCGGCGGAAGCCGGTACTTTGGGAAGCTCCTGGTGAAGCGCCTTCAGGCGGCGGGCCACCAGGTCACTGTGATCAACCGCGGCTCCGCCCCGCCGCCCGCCGGAGTCGAGCACCTCGTCGTCGACCGCGATGACGAGGCCGCCCTGATGGCCGCGCTCGGCTCCCGCAGCTTCGACGTGGTCGTCGACCAGGTCTGCTACACCCCGGTGCAGGCCGCCATCGCCGCCCGTGCCTTCGCCGGCCGTACCCGGCGCTACGTCATGACGTCCACGATCGAGGTCTACGACCCGGCGAGCGCCGCGCTGCCGGCGCTCCCGCCGGGCGCGCCGGTGCCGGAGGAGCTCGTGGATCCGGCCGACTGGCTGGTGGCCGCGGACCTTCCCTGGCACGACGAGGCGTACCTGGAGGCGCACTACGCCGAGGGCAAGCGCCAGGCGGAGGCCGTCCTCACCCGCGCCGGCGGCTTCGAGTTCGCCTCGGTGCGCAGCGCGCACGTGCTGGGAGGCGGCCCGCAGGAGTTCACCGGCCGACTCGCGCACTACGCCGAGCGCATCGCCCGGGGCGAGGAGATCGCCGTGCACGCGAAGGCGCTGCCCACGGTGTTCATCCACTACGAGGAGCTGGCGGAGCTGCTGCGGTGGGCGGCCACCGCCACCGACTTCACCGGTCCGCTCAACGCCTGCTCCCACGGCCCGCTCGACGTACACGGCCTCGCCGCGATCATCGCCGCGCAGGTCGGCCGGGCGCCCGTCGTCCGGACCGTCCAGGCGGGCGAGGAGGCGTCGCCGTTCTCCTTCGACCGCCACTACGCGATGAGCAACGCCCGCGCCACGGAGCTGGGCTTCTCGTTCTCCCGCACCACCGACTGGCTGCCCGGCGCCGTCGCCGAAGCCCTCACCGACGAACCGTCACCCAACGCCTGAGGAACGGAGCGACCATGCAGTACCGCACCATCGCGGACACCGTCGTCAGCGCCATCGGCCTGGGCGCGATGCCGCTGTCCATCGAGCACCGTCCGGACGAGACACGGGCCATCGCCACCGTCCACGCCGCCCTGGACGCGGGTGTCACGCTCATCGACACCGCCGACAGCTACCACTGGCACGCCGGCGAGGTCGGCCACAACGAACTGCTGATCGCCCGCGCCCTGGCCCGCTACGGCGGCGACACCTCCGGCATCCTGGTCGCCACCAAGGGCGGCCGCGGTCGCCCCGGCGACGGCAGTTGGACCGTCACCGGCACCCCGGAACACCTCAAGCAAGCCGCCGAGGCCTCCGCCAAGCGCCTTGGCGTCGACGCGATCGGCCTCTACCAGCTGCACAAGCCGGACCCCGCCGTGCCCTGGGCGGAGTCCGTCGGCGCGCTGCGCGAGCTGCTCGACGCCGGCACGATCCGCGCTGCCGGGATCTCCAACGTCACCACCGCCCAGATCCGCGAGGCACACGCGATCCTGGGGGACGGACTCGCCTCCGTGCAGAACCAGTACTCGCCGGCCGTGCGCGACAGTGAGGCGGAGCTGCGGCTGAGCACCCGGCTGGGGCTGGCCTTCCTGCCCTGGAGCCCGCTGGGTGGCATCTCGCACAGCTCCCTCGACGGCCCGTCCGGCCCCACCTCCGTCGGCACCGCGTTCCACCGCATCGCGGCCGACCACGGCGTCAGCCCGCAGCAGATCGCCTTGGCCTGGCTGCTCGCCCGCTCCCCGGCGGTGATCCCGGTACCGGGAGCCAGCCGTCCGGTCTCCATCACCGACTCGGCCAGGGCCGCGGAGCTCGAGCTGAGCGCGGAGGAGCTGGCGCGGCTTGAGGACGCCCTGCCGGGGTGAGGTGCCGTACCGGTAGTGCCCTAACCCTGCGCGAAGACGGCCGCGATGACGACGACGGTGATGACGAGCCCGAGAACGACCCCGAGCACTCCCGGGCTGACCCGATCGCGGAGCTGCTTCGGCGGCGGGGTGCGGGCTTCCTGCCCCGCGCTCAGCTCCCACCAGTTGACGACCCGCTGGAAGTCCGTCTCGAAGTCGGGGTACGGGTAGAGGGCGTTGTGGGCGAGCCCGGGCAGGGAGCGGCGCCGCCCGTTCTGGAGGAAGATCCGAGGCGCATACGTCGTTCCGGACTGGCTGCCGGTCTCGCGCACGTCGATCCAGCGGATCTCGTCCCAGGAGTAGGTCTTGCCGGACCCGAAGCCCCAGCAGATGGTTATGCCGGCGGCTCCGACCGTGGTCCAACTCCGGGACGAGACGTAGACGCTGGCAACGACGAGCGCGACGGTGCCGCCGAGCACCCAGCAGGCGCCCGTCAGACCGAGCCGGGGAGCGACGAGGATTCCTTGGAGGGCGAACAGGACGCTCAATATCGCAGCGTTCCGCCAGGACGGTCGAAGGCGGTCTCTGCCTCGGAAGATCAGCTCGTTCACCGGCTGCACACTACGTCATCTCGGCTTGAGCAGATGGCCCGGCTGCCGCTGGCGGGCCGAGCCGCGCGGGTTCAGTCGGCGTCGAGCTGGTGGTCGGCCCAGACGTAGCTCTCGGGCAGCAAGTCGATGATGGGGACGGCACGGAGGCGGTCGGGTGCGCCGACGATGACGTTGATGGTGGGGAAGTAGTCGAGCAGAACCTGACGGCAGCGGCCGCACGGTGGCACGACCCCGCGCTCGCGGTCGCCCACGGCGACGATGGTGTCCAACTCGTAGGCGCCCTGGGCGGCTGCGGTGCCGATGACGACCAGCTCCGCGCAGGGGCCTCCGGTGAAGTGGTAGGCGTTCACCGCGGTGACGATCCGGCCGTCGCGGGTGCGGGCTGCGGCCGCCATGGTGTGGTTGTCACCCCGGCAGCGGGTGCGGGCGACCTGCGCCGC